>JAXLYL010000003.1:0-329497 GCA_046351475.1 Polyangiaceae bacterium | reverse complement strand
CGACCCGGTAGACCTTCGGTGACTGCCTTCCGGGAAAGTCTTGTCCACCCTCTTCCGTACGGCACCACATCCGCGGCCCACGTGGATGGGTTCTAGGTATCCTCTCCCTCCGACTTCCGCGCGAGAGGCCCATGTCCGAACCCACGTCGACCGCACACGTTCGCGAACATCTCATCGGCGCCCTCGAGGCCGATCTCATCGGGCCCTTTCTTCACCGGGCCGATCCGAAAAACGCGCCGCCCGAGATCCTCAAGCTCCCTCCCCGCCGTTGGTACCTCACGGGCTTCCTCGCTCCCGCCGAAGGTCGCGAGACCGAGGACCCCACGTCCGAAGAGGAAGCGGAAGCCGGCGACGACGAAACCGAAGAAGAGGCCGCCGCGGCCGAACCGAGCGCGAAGCAGCCCAAGGTGTTCCCTGCCTCCATGGGCATGAGCGTGCTCCTGCCTCCAACTGCGGGCTCGGGCAGTGTGGAAGCCACCGTTCGCTTCGCGGAGTACACGCCGGAACATCCCGTGGGCGACGACGGGAAAGTGTCGCGCAAGACCCAGTGGCGCCGCGTTCGCTGGGAGCCTGTTGTCGTCCCCGTGCCGCTCGATGCCAAGGCGCTGGCGAAGGGCCTTCCCGTCGGGGGAGCGGTCGGCATCGTGCTCAAGGGAAAGCTCGAAGTGGTTCCTCGAGCGAAGGAACAGGGGCTCCCCGAAGGATGTCGCGCCCTTTCCCTCTTTCTCGTGAACGAACGCACGCCGGGCGACCGGGGTCGACTCGACGCCGAGTACATCTTTCAAGTCAGCCTCGAAGTCGCGTGCGCCACGGGGTTCTGTCCTCGCCCCAATCGGAAGGACGAAAAGACCCTGGAGTGGGACGATCGCGTGGCCGATCTCCAATTCCGGAACAAGTTCGAATGGGGCGTGGGGCACAACGTCGCCGTCGAGGTGGTGGCGACGAACGAAGCGAAGCAAGCGTCGCGCCTCCGAACGACCTGGATTCCTCGCGTGGAAGTGCCCCGTGTGGTCACCCACAAGACCGACGGCATCACCCTCGAGATGGATGCTCTGGGTGCCTTGACCGCGAGCACCGTCCGCGGCGCCCTCGAAGCACTGCCCGCGCTCTACGGAACGTGGATCGCCGAGCAGCGCCAACGGCGGGACGGCATCGACTCCGACGAACGGCGCGGTACGCAAGCTTCGCTCATGAACGCGGCCGACGAGGCCAAGCGGCGCATCGAAGCCGGCATCGCCGCCCTCATCGAAAAGCGCGACGTCCTCGAAGCCTTCACGATGGCCAACCGCGCCATTGCCACCTACGCCCGGAGGCGCAGCCCCGAGACGTACGTCGAAGGCAAGGCGCCCCCCACGTGGCGCATGTTCCAGCTGGCCTTCGTGGTGATGAACCTCGCGAGCGTCGAGAACGAGCGGGACGCATTTCGCGAGAACGTCGAACTCATCTTCTTCCCCACGGGCGGTGGAAAGACCGAGGCCTACCTCGGCCTCATCGCGTTCACGCTCGTCCTACGGCGGCTCCGGGGCCAGTCACGACCGGACAAGGGACTCGGAGTGGCCGTCCTGCTTCGGTACACCCTTCGCCTCCTGACCCTCGACCAGTTGGGTCGCGCGGCGACGGTCCTTTGCGCACTCGAGACCATGCGACGCCAGGATCCTGCGCGTCTGGGTGACGTCCGATTCGCCGTGGGCCTTTGGGTCGGCCGAAGTGCGACGGCCAACACGATGAAGGAAGTGGCACGCAAGATCACCGAGTACAAGAACAGTTCTTCGAAGTCTGCGCCGTCGCCCTTTCCGCTGACCAAGTGTCCGTGGTGTCGAACCGGCATCGAGAAGGATTGCTTCACCGTCGGCCCGAACCGGACGAATCCGACGGAAGTGGTCGTCGCGTGTCTGAACCCGGAGTGCGATTTTTCCGCCGCTCGACACCCGGAAGGCATCCCGGTGCTTTTCGTGGACGAACAAATCTACCGAGAGCTGCCATCGTTCGTCGTCGGCACCGTCGACAAGTTCGCCATGATGCCGTGGCGCGGGGAGACGGGGATGCTGTTCGGCCGGGCTCACGCGCGCCTCGGGCGAGCGTTCTTCGGGCCCATCGATGGACCGAACTCGAAGGCGGCCAAGGGCGCCGATCCCCTTCCGGACGGACTCCGTCCCCCGGAACTCATCGTTCAAGACGAGCTTCACCTCATCTCGGGACCGCTCGGCACCATGGTCGGCCTGTACGAGACGGCCATCGAGGCCCTGTGCACGCGGGAAGACAAGGGCGCGTTCTTGAAGCCCAAGATCGTCGCTTCGACAGCGACCGTTCGACGCGCCACCGAGCAAGTGCAGGCGCTCTTCAATCGGCCCATTTCCCTCTTTCCCCCTCCGGGGATCGACGAAGGGGAAACGTTCTTCGGAACCGTGGACCGAACGTCGCCGGGGCGGCTCTACATCGGCGTCGCAGCCCCGGGGCGCGCGCTCAAAGCGATCCTCCTGCGAACGTACGTCGATCTCCTGGCGGGTGCCGCGAAGGTCTACGACGAGAAGGCCAACGCACGCACGGGCGCCGACCCGTACATGACCGTGGCCGGCTACTTCAATTCGCTCCGCGAGCTCGGCGGCATGCGGCGACTCGTGGAGGACGAGGTCCGAGGTCGCGTGCTCAAGATCGAGGAGCGTGTGCCCGAAGACAGCGGCCCCAATCCCTGGTTCAAGAACCGAACCATTCAACAGGAACCGGTGGAGCTCACGAGCCGCGAGAGCACCGCCAAAATCGCCACGGCAAAGGCGCGCCTCGATGCGTACTTCAACACGCCCGACCGCGTGGACGTGCTCCTGGCCTCCAACATGATCTCCGTCGGCGTCGACATCGATCGCTTGGGGGTCATGGTCGTTGCCGGGCAACCGAAGACCACGAGCGAGTACATCCAAGCCTCGAGCCGCGTGGGGCGGGACGCAACGAGGCCCGGTCTCGTCGTGACGTGCTTCAACGTGGCCAAGCCCCGCGATCGATCCCACTACGAGCGCTTCGGGAGCTACCACGAGAGCTTCTACCGCTTCGTGGAGGTCCAAAGCCTGACGCCCTTCTCGGGGCCGGCGCTCGACCGGGGACTCGCCGGCGTGCTGGTGGCGATGACGCGCCTTCTCGATCGAACCATGACGCCTCCGCACGGCGCGATGGACGTCGGAACCCGCCGCGATCTGACGGAACGTGTCATCTCGGCCCTGGCCAAGCGAGCCGCGGAACAACCGCTTCACGGAATCGAAGACAAGGCGTTGGAGCAGTCTCGCATCTCCGATACGTTCACGCGTCGCGCCGCGAGTCTTCTCGACACGTGGAAGGCGCTCATGGCGAAGGCCCGAAGCGGTGAAGGCGAACGTGTGTATTCCGACTTCGATTTGGAGGGCTCCGGGCGCGCTCTCTTGAAGCTCAAGAAGGAAGGCGACAGCACGGACGAGGATCGGTTCGTCGCGCCGATGTCCATGCGCGACGTGGAACCGTCGACGCACATTTGGGTCCAACGATCGCACTTGGGAGGGCGTTCCTGATGGCCGCGCGGAAGCCGTTTGGCAGCAAGACGATCCAATCCCGACCGGATGGGCAGATTCGTCAGAGCCAGCTCGTGATGACCTTCGGACCCGGGGCCATGGTCGATCTCATCGACTCGGCCATCGTCGTCGGCGGTCTCGACTTCTGGAAGTACGATGGCGGCGCGTACAAGCGCATCGACGAGCCTCGCCTCCGGGATGCCATTCGACGTCGCGGCGGCAAGCTCGCCGAGGAGGATGCGTTTCGCGCGCCTCCGGAAGGAAACGATCAGGAGCCCACGCGCCAGGCGGGCGTGCTTTCGCTCGAGTTTCCGCAGTGGTTCGTCTGCCAGAACGACGAGTGTCGGGCCCTTCGCCGTTCCCACACCCTGACGCGCAAGGGAACGCGCTACATCCACGACTGCACCCGCGGCAAGTCGAAGGCGACGGAGTGCGTTCCCAGTCGCTTCGTGGTCGCTTGCAAGAACGGCCACCTCGACGAGTTTCCGTGGGTGGGGTTCGCCCATCACTACGAGCGGGATTGTTCGAACCCGCTTCTCGAGATCGTCGAAGGTGCCTCCGGCGACTTTGCGGACATCTTCGTCCGTTGCACGTCGTGCCGGAAGGAACGCCGTCTCGCGGACGCTCAACGAGAAGAAGCAAATCCCGCGTGCTCCGGGAAGCAACCTTGGTTGGGAGGCGAGGGCCGTGTTCCTTGCGATCAGAAGCAGAGGCTTCTGGTTCGAACCGCGAGCAACAGCTACTTCGCGCAGGTGATGAGCGCGCTCTCCATTCCCCTGGACGAGTCTCCGCTGACCGAACCCCTCGACCTGCTTTGGGAGTACTTCGAGACCGCCACGCTCGACGATCTTCGGGTGATTCGAAAGCAGAAGCGCGTCGCGGGGAATGCTGCGCTGGCTGGCGTCGACGACGCCACGCTCATGGCGGCCATCGAAGCGAAGCGCAATGCGGCGACCTCCAACGAGGCACTTCGAAGTGCGGAATTCCGAGTTCTGCTCGATCAGCCTGCCGAGGCTTCGGGGGACCTGCCTCCGGAGGGAGCCCCATTCTACGCGCGGCGCATCGTGCCGAACTCGAAGGTGCCCCCTTCGGTTTCGGCGGTGGTCGCGATCAAGAAGCTTCGTGAGGTTCGCGCTCAGGTCGGATTCACGCGCATTGCAGCTCCTGCTGCGGATCTTCAGGGCGAATTCGAAATCAACGTGCGGACGGCGCCGCTGGGTCTGACGCCGAAGTGGCTTCCCGCCACGGAAGTATTCGGGGAGGGGGTCTTCCTCCAATTCCGCGAGGAAGCGGTACGTGCTTGGGAGGAGCGCCCGGCCGTCCTGGCGCGCGCGAAGGAACTGCTCGCGGGATACGATCTCGAAAATCGACATCGCGACGAGGCGCCGCCGTTTCTCGGCGCTCGCTTCTACCTTCTGCACTCCATCGCCCACCTGCTGATCTCCGCGATCTCCTGGAGTGCGGATACGCGGCGAGCGCCATTCGCGAGCGCATCTACTGCGCGCCGAGCAACGACCCGATGCCCATGGCGGGCATCCTTCTCTCCACGGGGAGCGCCGGCAGCGAGGGAACCCTAGGTGGACTCGTCGAGCAGGGGCGGTCACTGGGGGCGCACCTACGACGCGCGTTCGACATGGGCGTTCTCTGCTCGAACGACCCCGTCTGTGCGTCGCACTCTCCCGATCACGACCCGGCGGAACACTACCTCGAAGGAGCGGCGTGCCACGGCTGCCTGTTCATCGCGGAGTGCTCCTGCGAGCGGGGCAATCGCTATCTCGATCGCGCCCTCGTGGTTCCCACCATGGGACGGGATCCTTCCCTCGCCTTCTTCGGACAGCGGCCTTGAAGCGGGCGCTGACGGGCTTCTCTTCGTCGGACCTCGAGCGCCTCGCGAGCGGCCTCGAAACGGGTCGGCTGGGAAGTCCGGTGAGCGCCGAGGGGCTCATGTCCCTCGGTCTCGGGCATCTCGTCCCCGCGATGGCGCCGTACGCGGACTTCGAGGCGCGAGCTCTTCGTGCCGTGGTCGAAGTCGCGCTCGCGGAACGAGCCGCGAACGAACGTCCTCGCAACGAGCTCGTATGGTCCGGCCCGGAGGCGCGCGTTTCGGCGGCCCGAGATACGTCCGTCGTCGTGGCGGAGCTGTTTCGGCGAGCGGAGAACCACGTGATGATCGCGGGATACCGATTCGATCGACCGGACATCTTGGAGCCGCTTCACACTGCGATGCAGACGCGTGGCGTTCGCGCGGACCTCTTCCTCGACGTCGAGGTCGATTACAACGAGCGCGCGCTTCGCAGCACGGACTTCGTTCGAGCGAGCGTGAGCAAATTCTTCGATCACGCATGGACGTTCGGATCTCCACGACCCAACATCTACACCGATGCTCGGGCCGAGAGTCCCCTCGCGGATTGGGCCAGCATCCACGCCAAATGCATCGTCGTGGACGAACGGTGGTCGCTGGTGACGTCCGCGAACTTCACGGATCGGGGACAGACCCGCAACATCGAGGTCGGCGCGCTGCTCGACGACAAGGACTTCGCGCACGCACTCGTGGGGCAGTGGAATCGCCTGATCGGCGAGGCACTCGTGAGGCCGTACGTCGCGTAGTGAGCTGCGGGACATACGTCGACGCGGCGCCATGTCCGCCCCCGAGTCGCCGCCGTGCTGGACTCGTCGTCCGGCACGCCGGGCGGAAAGTTGTCGCGCCGGAAACGGCGGATGGCGAGCCTGCCGGACGTAGCGTGCTCGCGGTCGCCGCCCGAGGGACGTAGCGGAACGCGAGTGGAACTGCGGGCGGGGCGCGACGGGTCAAGTCCGTTCGCCTCGAATCTGGGCGCGACATCCGGTCGCAGCTCGACGCGAAAATGCTCCCTGCGCACCGGACCGCACATCTTGCGTGCACCTGACAAGACTTCCCCTGTCCAAGACCGAGACAACTCTGTAGCGAATGGAGACAGGGTCACCTCCGCCCCCGGATCGAAAGTCGATCGACGTCTTGATCGCCGACGCGACGAAAGGTCAGACTGGTTCGACCGCGACGACGCGTCCGGAAGACGAAGCGCCTGCGCGACCCGACGAACGCTCGCGACGCGCGACCGACTTGGGGGAACATCATGTCCACGTTCGACTCGACGAAGACCTCGCTCGGCGACCTGCTCGCGCGAGTGGTCGGCGGGAAGCTGCAGCTCCCGGACTTCCAGCGCGGTTGGGTCTGGGACGACGATCACATTCGTTCGCTCATCGTGAGCATCGCGCGGTCGTTCCCGATCGGCGCGGTGATGATCCTCGAGATGGGGGGCGAGTCGCGCTTCCAAGTACGCGCGGTGGAGGGCGTCGAGCTTCCGGCGGGTACGACGGCGGAAGAACTGATCCTCGACGGACAACAACGCTTGACGTCCCTCACCCAGGTCCTGAAGTTCGACACGCCCGTGGCGACGCGCGACGCGAAGAAGCGGAACCTGCGGCTCCACTATTACTTCGACATCGAGAAGGCGCTCCAGGGTCCCGAGTCCTTGGAGGATGCCATCGTCGCGGTCGACGAGATGCGGACACGACGGACGAACTTCGGTCGCGAAGTCAGCCTCGATCTCGGAAGCAGGCGGAAGGAAATCGACGCCTTCCACTTCCCGTGCAGCCAGATCCTGAACTCCGACGAGTGGGAGCAGTTGCTCGCGGATCACGCGCCGGAACGTCTCGCCCGGTTCATGAAGTTCCGGAGGCTGATCGTCGAACCGTTTCGCAACTACGCCCTGCCGGTCATCCGACTGAAGAAGGAGACCTCGAAGCAGGCCGTATGTCTCGTGTTCGAGAAGGTGAACACGGGAGGGGTTCCCCTCTCCGTGTTCGAGCTCATCACGGCCACGTGGGCTGCGGAAGGATTCAACCTGCGGGACGACTGGTTCGGCGGGCGTGGCAAGACGGGTCGGCAGGCACGCTTCGGAAAGAAGCCTCTTCTCCGCGACCTCCAGCCCACCGACTTTCTCCAGGGAATCTCGCTCCTGCATTCCTTCGAGAAGCGCTCCCAGGACCTCGCTTCCGGCCGTTCGAGCAAGGAAGCCGCCGCGGTGTCCGCGAAGCGCGAGCACATGCTCGAACTTCCGCGGGCGGCCTACGACAAGTGGGCCGACCCGTTGACGAAGGGAATGGAGGAGGCGGAACGCTTTCTGCGGAGCGAGGGCCTGCACCATCCGAATTTCCTGCCCTATCGGACGCAACTGACGCCACTCGGTGTGGTTCTCGCCCACCTCGGCGAGCGGTGGCTGGAACCTCGGATCAAGACGAAGATCGCACGCTGGTTCTGGTGCGGAGTGCTCGGAGAGCTGTACGGCGGAGCCGTCGAGTCTCGAATTGCGCTCGACGTTCAGCACCTCCTCGCATGGATTCACGACAAGGACGCCGCCGAGCCCGCGACGGTCCAGGCCGCCGGATTCAATCCCAATCGTCTCGAGACGCTTCGTTCACGGACGAGCGCCGCGTACCGCGGTCTCTACGTGCTCCTTCAACGGGAAGGAGCATGCGACTTCTTCTGGAAAGCGCGGATGATCGATCTGGATCGGGACGAAGTGAAACTCGACATCCACCACGTCTTCCCGAAGAAGTGGTGCGAAAGCCACGGGGTTCCCAAGCGAGTCTGTGACTCGATCGTCAACAAGACCGCGATCTCGTACAAAGCCAATCGGATGATCGGAGGCAGTGCGCCCTCGAAGTACCTCGCGCAACTCCAGGACCACGCGCAGGTGAAACTCGACGACCGGGCGATGGACGCGATCCTCGCGAGCCACGCGATCGATCCGAAACTGCTGCGCGAGGACGCGTTCGAGGCCTTCTTCGCCGCACGGAAGTCGGCCCTGCTGGAACTCGTCGAACGGGCGATGGGAAAGGCGCCGGTCGCGACCAGCGACGCGGTTCCCGAGGACGACGAGGAAGCGGACGACGCGGAGGTGGGAACGTGAGCCAGAAGCAGATGAAGGTCGTCGACCGGGACAGCGTGATCGTGGACGTGAACTGCCTGACGGTTTCGGACCTCTCAATTCCTGGAAGTTGCGCTCGCAATCGCCTGGTTTCGTTCCGTGCACCTTCCTTTGAATTCTTTATCTGCCGGGAATGAGGGCTGATTCCAGCTTAGGCTCCTTCCGTGCCTTCCCTCCGCCGCCCCACGGGCCTTCCCGTTGGCATCTACGACGAGCTCGTCTCCGAGCGACGCGCGACAGACCTCGCCCGTCTCCTCCCCGGCCAGGTCGACCTCCGCGACGTTCGCGATGACTCCGAAGTCGACGAACAGCTCATCGCGCTCCTCCGCGAAGCGGCACGTATCGCCCTCGGATCGAAGAAAAAGGCTTCCGACAAGCTTCGAATCGTTGGGCGGCTCCTCGACCAGTTGGCGTCCGAATCGGCCTTCGTGGACGGCGAGCTTCGACTCCTTCCTCAGCTCCTGAAGCGCGTCCATCCCGTGGTCCACGGGGAAACCGTGAAACAAGCCACGGCCCCCCGCGGATCCCTCCACGCTTCCACGCTCATCACCAATGCCCAGGGCGAGAGCGTGCTCGATCACCTCGCCACGGAGTTCGAGAGCGCGGATCGCATCGATCTCCTCTGCTCCTTCATCAAGCTGAGCGGGCTCGATCGCCTTCGACCGTTGCTCGAGAGGCACCGTGCCCGTGGTCGCCCCCTTCGCGTTCTCACGACCACGTACATGTTCGCAACCGACTTCAAGGCCGTGGAGCTCCTCCATCGCCTCGGTGCCGAGGTTCGCGTCTCCTACGATCACGACCGCACACGTCTCCACGCCAAGGCCTGGGTCTTTCATCGGGACACGGGCTACTCCACGGCTTACGTGGGTTCTTCGAACCTGTCCCATGCGGCCCAGACGGACGGCCTCGAATGGAACGTTCGCATTGCGGAAGCCGAGCAACCCGACCTTGTCGAAGAGATGGCGTCGGTCTTCGAGAGCTACTGGAACGACGGCGACAAGTTCGAGCCGTTCGACGGGAGCGACGCCGCTCGGACGCGACTTGCTCGCGCGCTGACGGAAGCGGAACGTCCGCACAAGGGGAGCCTCATCGACGTCGAACCGAAGGAGTGGCAGAAGCCCATCCTTCGGGAACTTGAAGAGGCTCGCGCAGCGGGGCGTCACAAGAACCTCGTGGTCGCGGCCACCGGCACGGGGAAGACACTTCTTGGCGCGTTCGATTTCGAGGGACTGTTCCGCGCGGGAACCGTGGAAACGCTCCTTTTCGTCGCCCATCGCAAGGAGATCCTCGAACAGGCGCGGAGCGCCTTCCGGAACGTCTTGCAGCTGCCGAACTTTGGAGAGCTCTGGGTCGATGGCGTTCGGCCCTCGGACTACCGCCACGTCTTCGCGTCCATCCAATCCTTGGACTCCGCAACGCTCGACCCCGAGCACTTTCACCACGTCATCGTCGACGAAGTGCACCACGCGGCCGCGACCTCCTACGACGTCCTTCTTCGTCGCCTACGCCCGCGGGAGCTCGTCGGACTCACGGCCACGCCCGAGCGCAGTGATGGTCGACTCTACGAGGACCACTTTCCCGCACCCTACGTCGGGAACCTTCGGATCTGGAACGCCATCCCCAACGTCCTCGTTCCCTTCCGGTACTTCGTGCTCGACACCGAAGGCGTGGACTTGTCGGACGCCAAGTGGAACGGCGGATACGTGGACTCGGACGTCTCCCATCGCCTCGTCACGAGCGCAGACATGTGGATTCGAACCGTGTTGCGTGCGATTCGCGATCACATCGCTCGCCCTGAGCGAACGCGTGGACTCGCATTCTGCGTGGACCGGGCGCACGCACAGGTCGTGGCGGAGCGTCTCTCTCGGGATGCTGGTCTCGTCGCGCGCCCCCTGACGCACGAAACTCCGCGCGACGAGAGGGAGCGCGCGAAGGAAGACTTGAAGTCCGGCAAGGTGCAGGTCCTTTGCGTGGTCGATCTCTTCAACGAGGGTGTCGACATTCCCGACGTGAACACGCTCTTCTTCATGCGTCCCACCGAGAGTTCCACGGTCTTTCTCCAGCAGCTCGGTCGGGGTCTGCGCCGCTCTCGGAACAAGGACGTGCTGACGGTGTTCGATCTCACCGGGCGCCAGCACCCTCGCTTTCGGTTCGATCGCCACCTTCGCGGACTCCTCGGACTCACTCCGCGGGAGCTTCGATCCTTCCTCGAAACCGGATCGGGTCGCCTTCCGTCCGGATGTGTCGTGCGTATCGAAGAGCAGTCCCAGAAGCACATCCTCGAGAGCGTGAAGCGCGCGATTCCTTCGAACGCTCGGGAGATGCGGGAGCTCTTGAACTCCCACCGGGAGGAGAATTGGGATCTTGAAGGGTTCCTCCGGGAGACTGAGGTCGATCCCTTGGATCTGTATCGCGACGGGCGTTCGTGGACCTCCCTCCGAGCCGACGTGAAGCTCGGAAAACTTCCCGAGAGCGAAGAGGAGCGCGGCGCGTTGGAGAATGTTCAGAAGCTTCTGGAAGTCGATGACCCCGTGCGCCTTCGCATGTGGGCCCGGTTGGTGAAGAGCGACCCCATTTCGTCCGAAGCGGAGACGCGGCTCGCGTCCATGTTGTTCGTTTCGCTCTACGGCAAGTTCGCGCGTTCACGCTTCGGAGATCGAATGGAGGCGTGGAGGAAGCACGAGGCGCTCCGCGAGGAAGTGCGTCAGCTCCTCCCGTCCTCGAGCAGCGTGCCGAAATTCTTCCTCGCACCACGCTTCTCGAGCCCGACATTCCCCTCGTCCTCCACGCACGGTACCGAGACTCCGAGCTTTCCGCGGCATTCAACGTGATCACGCAGAAGGACGGGACCTACCGGAACTTCTACACAGGCGTCGAATCGGTCTGCGGCGGGCGGTACGACCTCCTTTTGGTCACTCTCGAGAAGGGGGACGTCGCGAACGAGCACCTTCGGTACAAGGACTTCCCGATGTCGGAACTTCGGTTCCACTGGCAATCCCAGGCCGATACGCGCCAGGAGGACAAGAAGGGTCGTCGACACCTCCGCCTGGCGGAGGAGAAGGTCGTTCCCCTGCTCTTCGTCCGGGAACGAAAGAAGGACGAACGGGGCATCACGTGCGCCTTTCGATTCCTCGGCCCGGTCACGCCGGATCGCTTTCAAGGCGAACGCCCGATCTCCATCGAGTGGAAGCTCGGTACGCCGCTGCGACCGGAATGGGTTCGGCGCTGGAGCAACGTCGGCTGAGTCGCTCCCCGCGAGGACGACTGCCTCGTCCTTACGCGGTCTCCTGCGGCGCAGACGTCCCTCTTAGCAACCGACCTCCCATACGCTCCCCTCACGAAGCCCGCGCCGCCACGAGCGCCAGGTTCCGCGCACTCACCGCCGCCGGAAAGGCGACGCTCACGTCCACCGCGAACCCCGAACGTTCCAGATGACACCCGCGATCGAGGAGGACGAACACCTCGAGCAAGCGTCCGAGCAGGGAGCGCGGAAGCGCCAGGCGACGCATGCGCCCGTGCTGCATCGCCGCCCAGCCTGCGGCGGCATCGAGGGCCGCGCGACCGGGAACCGCGAGCCCTCGCCGTTCGAACGCGCGCGCGACGAGGGTGTCGAGCGGCGCGTGGGCGGCCCTCCGGTTCAACCCCTCGATCTCGGCACCGAGCGCGAGGGCGACACCCGCCTCGCGCAGCAGCCGATGGAGCGCGAGGCGCCGCTCGCGCGCGCGGAGGTTCTCCACCCGCGACGTCTCCACACCTTCCTCCCGGGCCGTCAGGTGGCTCAGACCCAGGAGGAACTTCGGGAATTCGAGTGCCCTTCGCCCGACGTCGTCGCCCTCGGCGTCCCACGCGAGCGGCGACCGAGACGCGGCGCGGCGCTTCTGGAGACAGCACCCGATGAGCGCGATGGACGCCCCGGAACGCGCGGCGCTTTCCACCATGGCGTCGCCGAGCTCGCCGCACGCGTGCAGACCCACGACGCAATCGCGTGACGAGAGCCCGAGCCCCCGCGAGGACGTCGGCGACGGCGAACGTGGCGCTCCCGGACTCCGCCAGGGTGCGCGCCTTGTGCGCGATAGCTTCGTCGCGTTCGAGGCCCAGCACCGGCACGCCGAGACGGTCGGCGAGGGCCCGGGTGAGATGTCCGTGTCCCGAGCCCACGTCGACCACACGCTCCGCCCTCTTCGCGAGCGGTACGATCCGTTCTGCGAACGCCTCGACCTGGCGGTGCTTCCTCGGCGTCTCGAAGCGTCGCGCACGGGGGCTCGCGTTCGCGACGGACGGCGCCATGGGGATGCGGCACGCCGCCCGAACGTCGTTCGCGAGATCGCGCAGCGAGGTCGGTGCGCCTTCGGGCCACGGAGCCTCGAGGCCCAGCGTTTCCAAGGTGTCGACGGCGGCTTCGTCGAGTTCGAGGAGGTAGGAACTCCAGCCCCGCAGGGCGAGCGCTTCGGGAACGTCACCGTCGGAAGGGCGACAGGGCGACCGTCGAGCACGTCGCGATGGGACGCGAGGAGCGTCGCCGCAGCGCGAAATCTCGCTCCCAGATCCATGGCCTTCGAGCCTAGCAGGCGGGCAACTCGCACGCGTGGGCCGAGGCCGCGTGCGCGGTCGGTCCACGGGGAGATTCGGCGCCTCGTGGAACGGTGCCGCGTCCTACGCCCCTCCTCCGCGCGGGGCCCTACGGGCGCCCCCGCGCCGAAGCCCGCACCACCGCGATCTCCACGGCCACGAGCGCCACGATCACCGCCATCTCGCCCACGAAGTACGCCACCCCGAGCCACGTCAGGGCCTCCCACCGCGTCGCCACGACCGACGCCGTGATCCCGCAGTACACGAGGTTCGCCCCCACGATGCCGGTCAGCGCACGGGCCCAGTGCGCCTTCAAGATCCGCCAGCACCCGAGCGAGTACGTCGCGCACCCGACGCCGTAGAGACCGAGGCTCCCCAGCACCCGCGGCTCGAGTCCCACCGATGATGCGACCTGCGGCAACACGAGCCCCACCGTGAACGCCGTCGCGAGCGCGCCGAGCCCATCGAGAAGCAGCATGGCGCGCGGTTCGGGGAGCTTCATCGTGCCCTTCTACCGAGGAACCCTCGGTACCGGGATGCCACCTTCGATCCATGGGGTCGAAGGTGCGGGATGTCCAGGGGATGGGCGCCGGGCGGCCGAGCGAAGAGGAGTGCGGAGGACCGTCCTCCCCCCTGCGAAACCAATCCCCCGCCCGCGCGTACCCTATCCATGGTCCACCGGGTTCGGCAGGTTTCCCTGACCTTCTTCGTGGCGGCCGCGGCCGCCGGGCTCGTCGCGTGCAAAGCCGCTTCGGCAACAGGCAGAGAGCCCGTTCGCGTCGACGCGAAGGGCGCGCCCGTCCTCGTCGAACTGTTCTCCTCGGAGGGCTGCTCGAGCTGCCCGCCGGCCGACGAACTTCTTGCCGATCTCGACGGGGCCTCCACCGACGGGACGATCGTCGCCCTCGAATTCCACGTCGACTATTGGAACCGGCTCGGCTGGGTGGATCCTTTCTCGAAGCCAGCGTGGTCCCTTCGTCAGCGGGACTACGCCGGGGACGGCACCGGCGTCTTCACGCCGCAGATGGTGGTCGACGGCACGGACTCCTTCGTCGGATCGAACCGTGACCTCGCCACCCAGGCCATCGCGCGCGCGTCCTCGAAGCCCCATGCGAGCGTGCGGCTCGAGCGGGACGGCGACACGCTCCGCATCCTCGTCCGCGGATCCACGAGTCCCAACGCCATCGTCTGGGTGGCCGTGGCCGAGCGCGGGCACACGACCGCCGTCCCGCGCGGCGAGAACGCCGGACGTACGCTGCGCCACGGCCCCGTGGTCGTCTCCCTCACGCGCGCGTTCGAGATGCGGACGCCCGAAGGCTCGGGGTCCATCGCGCGTCCCGCCACGTCGAACGACGGAGCGAAGTCCATGGTGGTGGCGTTCGTGCAGGACGCCGCGACCCACGCGGTGCTCGGAACCGGGATCGTGCGCTGACCGTCCGGGTGCCGACGCGAGGACGGCGATCCCCGGAAGCTCCACGACCCGCGAGCGACGTCACGGCGCCACCGGGGCCGCGCGAACGACGCGGCCGCCCATGCCGTCGTCCTCCTCCCACGCGACGCACCGACCCGACACCCGGAGGGACGACGGGTTCGCGCCCGTCGTCGCCAAGGGGTAGATGTCCAACGTGGCACTCACGTGGTTCGCCACCGTGCGCGCGGTCTCGTCGATCACGACCAGCCCGGGGTCGGACACGCTGTTGGTCACGGCCGCTTCGACGACCGTGACCGGGAAACTTCCGAAGCCCGCCGCCATCGGTGCGACTCCGAGTCGCTGGATGTGGAGCGTGCTCACGATCCCCGGGAGGTCGACGCCCAGGAACGAGAACGCACGGCTTCCGGCGGTCGCCGCGCCGAGGCCCAGAATCGATGAAAAGGCTGGCCCTCCCGCCGTCGTGTCGTTCGCGATCGTGACGGCGCCGTCGAAGTCCACGGTGGCGAGGTGCACCCGACCGCTCCCTTCGACGACGAGGGCCGCCGCGTTCCCGTTGGCCGCGAGGAAGTCCACGCGGCTCGTGACTTCGGTGAACGTGGCGGGAACGGAGGTGACGATGGAAGGCCCGGAGAATACGAGCCGCGAGACGGTGTTGAGGGCGGTCGTCCCGGCGCTGCTCCGTCGGACGAGGAAGGCGGACGCGTCGTCGCTCGCGAGCAGTGGCACGTAGTTGTCGTCGCCGGTGTCGAAAGGGACGGGAGGGGCGCCCCGCCATTGCGTCAGGTCGTAGGTGTCCATCCGCGCGCGACCGCCCGTGCCCAAGCGACCGACGACCAGCACGTCGCGCCCCACGGTCACGATGCCGAAGGGCGCGGGCCCTTCCGCCGCGAAGGACTCGACGATCATGGAGCTGCCGGGAACGACGCGATTGACGAGGGGAGCGTCCGCGGTTCCCGAGATCCAGAAGATGGATTCGCCGTTCATGGCGACGTTGGAGCGGAGCGGCGTGGGACCGAACGACGGGCCCAACGTCTCGTAGCATCGCGGACCGGAGGTCTCGTTGATGCAGAGGCCGCAGCAATCGGACCCTTGCAGGCACTGGTTCGTGGGTCGGCCGCCGCCACCGCCCGACGCGTCGCCGGAACCGCCGGCGTCCGAAGCATCTCCGCCGGCGTCCGACGCACCCCCGCCCCCGTCCGAACCATCGGTCGCCGATGCGTCGGTGGACGAGCCGTCGGACGTCGATGCGTCGGACGTCGAACCCTCGGGCGTGGTTCCGTCCGCACCGCCGTCCACACCGCCGTCCGCCCCATCTGCTCCGGCATCGGGGACGGTGCCGTCGGGACGCGCGGCGTCGGTCGTGCCGGCGTCGACCTCTGGGCCCGTGGCTCTCCCCGCCTCCACGATGCGCGCCCCTTCGTCGAGGGACGCGCGACAAATGGGTTCGCGGCCGAGGGGTTCGCAGGGCGTGGCGACGCCGACGGCGAGGACGACGCCCGCGTCCCGGAGCGCGCACAGGCTCGGGGACAATTCGAGGGCGGCACCGTTTTCGATCGGCGCGTAGTCCTCGGTGGAGAGGAACTCCGCCGCCGGTTCCACGTCCCCGCCGAGATCGTAGGCGACGTACGGTACGAGATCGTCGGTCCTCACGGCGGCCGGAAGATCGAAGATGCACGTGCCCGTCCTCGGCGCACGGAGCTCCGTCGCTCCGCCGCACGCTTCGAGCCGGTAGCAGGCCGCGCCTTCGACGCTTCCGGAGGTCGAGCGCGACAGCTTCGAGGCGTCGACGCCGACGCCGACGCACCGTCCGTGACGGCACACGTCGCCTCCGTCGCAACGGACCTTCAGGCAGCTCAAGGTGAACGGAAGCGGAAGGTCGAGGACCTCGCCCTCCACGTAGGTGACTTTCGCTTCGGCGCGGATGTCCGCGGCCTCCACGTTCGCGTCGGCGCAGGAGCCCGAGCTCCCGTCCAAGTAGCCGAGGGCCATCACGCGAACGCTCCGGCCCTCGGAGACTCCGGAGGCGGGTTGCAGTCCCAGCGTCGCGGGGAGCGGCGCGCGGTCTTTGGCGTCGAGATCCATCTCACGGCAGACCGCGAGGGCCCCTCCGGAGTCGAAGACGCGCACGACCATGCGCCGCAAGGGCAGTTGGGTGCTGAAGGCGACGAGGAATCCCGTCTGCGGAGCCGATTCGCACCCGACGAGGAGTCCCGCCGCCAAGAGACCGGCGACCCACACTCGTCCCTTCGGGCTTCGCGCGTCGGTCATTCCTCCGGAACCGTACCACGTCCGGATCCCGAACCTCGACGTCGGGTCGCGCCGCCAATTCCTCGTGCCGGCCCTGTCGGCTCGAGGCTGCAGGAGGCGCACGGACACCGTGATTTCCAGGGGAATCGCCGTGGCCCCGTCCGTGCAATGGCCGATGGCACGGCGTCCCGCTCCGGGGCGCGTCTTGCCGGGAGACTCCTCGTGACCTCGCCTCGTCGCTTTCCGATCCCGTCCCTCCTCGTCCGTTCCGTGGGCCTCGCCGCGATCGCGTCGACGGCGGTGACGGGATGCTCCGCCGACACCTCCGCCGAAGAAGCCCCGTCGTCGTCCACCACGTCCGCCCTCGCGACCTCGGCTCCGGACGACGGACGCCTCGCCGGGCCCGCGCCTTCGGACACCGTGACCGTCACCGGCGGACGCGTGCGGGGCACCGTCGCGAACGGCGTCGGGACCTACCTCGGCATTCCGTTCGCCGAGTCCCCGGAAGGCGCGCGACGTTGGCGAGCCCCCGTGCCGCGGGCGCCGTGGGCGGGCGTGCTCGAAGCGAAGAACCAACCGAGCGCGTGCCCGCAACTCGCCGACGACACCTCCGACGGAGCCGCTCCCGGAGCCGCCGTGTTCGTCGGCAAGGAAGACTGCCTCCATCTGAACGTGTGGAGCCCCGGAGGAACCGATCGCCCCGTGATGGTCTTCCTCCACGGGGGAGGCTTTCGCCGCGGGAGCGCCACCTACGGCATGCCCCAGATCCCGCTCTACGACGGGGAAGCGTTCGCCCGCGCCACGGGTCACGTGATCGTCGTCGCGCAGTACCGCGTCGGCACCCTCGGGTTCTTGGGTCACCCCGGCGTGGCGGACGGATCCACCGTCGGCAACTTCGGGCTCCTCGATCAGAGGCTCGCCCTCCGGTGGGTGAAGGACAATGCGAAAGCCTTCGGCGGCACGCCGTCGAACGTCACGATCTTCGGCGAGTCGGCCGGAGCCATGAGCGTGTGCGCCCACATGGCGTCGCCGGGGTCCCGCGGACTCTTCCACCGCGCGATCATGCAAAGCGGATGGTGCCCTGCGGTGACGCGGGAAGTCGCGGCCTCCGTGGGTGCGACGGTGACGGCCGCGGCCGGGTGCGATCCGAAGGCCTCCGCCGACGCCGTCCGTCGCTGCCTCGAAGCCGTCGACCCCGAGCGACTCACCCGCGCCATGCCGAAGGACGACGGGCCCGCGCTCCCCGCCGCTCAAGCGTACGGCCCGGTGATCGACGGCACGGTGCTCGTCGAACGGCCCGAAGCGACCTTGGCCCGGGGCCCGGAGGTTCCCCTCGTCGTCGGATACAACCGGGAGGACATGCCGGCCCTCGTCTTCCAGAACACACGAGAGGAGTGGAAGACCGTCATCGCCGGCATCACGCCGCCTGCGGAACGGTGGCGTGTGGAAGCCGCCTATTCGCCCCTCGCCTACGGCTCCTACGCGAACGCCCTCGGCGCCCTCGGCACGGACACCACCTTCGGGTGCGCCACCCGCCGCATCGCACGGACCTTCTCGAAACCGAACGGCCCGCGGGCGTACCGCTACGTCTTTCCGTTTCCGTCGATCGCGCCGATCCCGGCGTTCCACGGCATCGAGCTCGTGTTCCTGTTCCAGCACGGGAGCGCGTTGGGTCCGCTCCTCGCGAATCCCACCGTCGAACGGAACCTGGCCACGGCGTGGGGCTCCTTCGCGTCGAAGGGCGTCCCGAGTCTTCCCGGGTCCACGACGTGGATGCCGACGTCGTCCTTCTTCGAGCCGACGATGCAGCTCTCGCCCCATCCCGCGCCCCTCTACGGTTACCGGAACGCCGAGTGCGATCTACTCGAGAGGGCGGGCGTGACCATGAACTGAGGGCGTCCGATCGCGGACACCGGACCGCCGCGCACGACGGGGTACGCCGTGCGCGGCGCGGGAACGGTCAGTGCTTCGAGACCTTCTTGCACGCGAGGGCGATTCCTAGGGCGACGAAGTGGCCGTGGTACACCTTGATGCCGGTGGCGACCTCACCCTGCGGACAGGACACCTTGTTCGCCCAGTCCTTGCCGTTGGGGAGCCGGTCCTCGGAAGGCCCCTGTTCGGCGCCGAGGGAACCGTCCCGGCGATCGAGGATGCGGCCCCAGACGCGGATGCCCTTCACCTTCTTGTCGCTCGGGTCGTTCTTGTCGTTCGTCATCACCTGCAGCGCGGTGATGAATTCGTTGGCCCCGAGCCGGGAGACGGAGTTGTTCACGGCCACTCCGGGATCCCGGTCGCAGAACTTCTCGTCGTAAGTCTCCGTCGCGGAAGCGTTGTTGATTCCCTTCGTACCGACGACGAAGCGGCACGGTCGGTCCATGGCTTCCGCCCAACGGATGCTGACCATGCCGCGGGCGGTCGCGTCCGGAAGACCGACGACCCGGTTGTCGCTCTGCGTGTCGCCGGACACGGCCGTCCAGTGCACGTCGCCCGTGAGATCGTAGGACGTGGGCGGCGGATCTTCGGGGCGCGTCACCGAATGGGTCGTCGGGTTCGTGGTCGGGATCGCGGGAGCGATTCCCGGGGCCGTCGTCGCCTTCGGTGCGGTCGGCGCCTTCACGGCCGTCGACGCCGGGGCCGAGCCGGTGGCGAGGTCGGCGCCTTCCGCGTGAGCGGTGGCGGTCTTCACCAGGGCGGCGACGAGCGTGACACCGACGACGACCCAGCCTCCTTGGACGATTCGCGACATGATTCGTTTCTCCTCTACGCAATCCGTACGTGTCCGGACACCCCACGCATCCGGTGCGCCGGGGGGCTACCAGACGTCCCGTCGGCGGGCACGTCCGAGTCTCGGGGAGACCGTGATTTCGTGCGGGGTCGGTCCGATCTCGGCCCCGTCCCGACAGTGAGGCCGCACGATTCCGCCGTCATTAGGCAGGGTGGGCGTGCCCATGAACGGAGGGCCTCCGAGCGTGGACGCGTCCTCACCAATGCAACGTGCCACGCAACCCGTTGCGCACGAGCGCGACGATCACGAACAGCCAGAGCGGCGAGGTGACGAGCAGGGCGCCGCGCACGCGCTCGAGCCTACCGAGCGCGCGACCGAGGCGCCGTTCGCGGGGGAGGACGTAGAAGCGTTCGAACAGCGCGACGAGGAGACGCATGGCGAGGCCCCAGCTTCAGGAAGTTCGGACGACGGAGAATGCGGGTCGTCCCTTCACGTCTCGCAGGCGCAGATCACATGATCCGCCGTCGCACTCGGTTGCGCGGTGCACGAAAGGGCCGTCCGCTTCGACGCGTCCGCACTCCCGTACTCCGCGCTCGGTCGCTTGGCGCTGCACGTCATGTCCCACGACTCGCAGACGGCCGCGCACGAAGGCCTGTCGGTCAGGTTCGTCACCCGCACCTCCGGTGCCGGCGGGAGGTTCTTGCAGTAGCAGGTCATGGCCTTGATCTTGGTGGACGTCGGCGCCTGGTCGTTCTCCCGGTCCGTGCACGTGAGCTGGTAGCCCGTGACTTGCCCGTTGGGTTCGACGCGGGTCACGAAGCCGGAGCCGTTCGCGCCGTACGTGCACTCGCCCCCGGCGGTGACGCATTCGTCCATGCACCGGTGGGAACCCCGCGCGCTCACGTCCACGTCGATCGTCCCGTCCGCGTTCGCGTCGCCCTTGGTTCCGAGGGGCTGGGGCTTGGTCGTGACGGGCGCGCCCGTCCCCGCATCGGCGTTCGTGGACCCCGTCGCCGGCGTCGACGGAGCGGTATCGTCCAACGGAGTTCCGTCACGCAGGCACACGTGCGGCACGTCTCCGAGCTTCAGCGTCTCGCACGCGTAGCCCTTGGGGCACGCGTTCGACGTGCAGTCGGCGGAGCAATAGGTGGCGAAGTCCTTCCGCGCATCGGCGACGCAAAGGCCCGCCGGACACGTCTTCTCCGTGAACGACGCCGCGTCGCCCGGGCTCGTGCCGACGCCGCTGCAATACGTGCCGACGTTCGCCGCCGGGATCTGCGGGCCCGTACCGACGGCGGCACCGTTGGCCTCGTTCGCGGTCGACGAACAGGCGGTCACGAGGAGTGCCGCGGTGCTGGCGACGAGGAAAACGAGGGGCGAGGAGGGGATCTTCATGTGGGGAAAGGTGGCAGCTCGACCTTCACCCAACCACTAGCGTTTCGCGACCCGGAACTCGCGTGGGATCTCGGAGAGTTGCGCGCCCGGACGCACGCTCCACTCACGTCGATCGGGAGCCCGTCACCGCGGCGTCGCGCAGCCCACCGACGCCGGCGCCGATCGGTTGTTGTCCACCCGGCACTCCTTCCACGGGTGCGCCGGCATGCCGTCGTCCACGACCGCCGTGAACGTCGCCCCCGCCGCCGCGTTCGCCGGAACGAACACCGTCTCCGATTCCGCCGGATAGAGGAGTCGCGTCGTCGCGGTCGATCCGATCTTCGTGCCCGACGCGCCGTAGAACCCGACGGCCACGGGCGCCGCCACGGCGGCCTCGCCCACGTTGCGCACGATGGCCGAGAGACGTCCGCTCCCGTCGCACGCCGCCTGCGCGGTGACGACGAGATCGGGCGCCGAGAACTCGCCCTGGGGCTGCACGTTCTGCCGGTAGTTGTTGAGGCGCGGCACCTTCCAGTTCTGGAGCTCGCGCTTGGGGATGGTGCCGTCCTCTTCCACGTTCGTCACGTGGTAGCCGTGTTGGTTCCACACGCGACGGGTGCGCACCCACTTCCCCGCCATGTCGCCGAACACGCGGACGCCCGACTGCTTCGATCCGTCGTCCGGGCAGGTGATCCTCGAATACGAGTTCGAGACCACGACGAGGTCGGCCTGGCCGTCGTTGTCGACGTCCGCCACGAGCGGGTACTCGATCAAGGTCCCCGTCGTGTTGCAGACCTTGAAGAGCTCCGCGCCGTCGCTGCCGCGCATGATGCGGAGGTATTGCTCGTCCGAGTAGACCACCTCCGCGCGGCCGTCGCCGTCGAAGTCGAAGATGGAGCTGCCCGTGGCCGCCGACGAACAGTCCTGGGTCTGCCGGGTCCACATCACGGTGTCGGGACCCGGGACGGCGGGGTTCATGAGCTTCTTGCCGTCGAACACGACGTACCCCACGCCACCCGCGAGCGCGACGTCGGCCGTGCCGTCCCCGTCGAAGTCGGCGACCGTGACGGGGCCACCTCCCGACGAGCGACCCGCGCTCGCGTCGGGACAGAGCTCCGGTGCCAGCGATCCGTTGATGTCGACCGTGCGCCGCACCACCCGCACGCCCGACGGCATGGTCGTGTCGAACTGCCACACGCTGAGCGCGTGGATCGCCGTGTGGGCGACGAGGATCTCGGGCTTGCCGTCCTTGTCGAGATCTCCGAGGCCGACGTACCGGCCCACCGGCAACGCTCCGCCCGTCACGTCGTTCGCGAGCGCGTTGGCGACGCGCATACCCTGGGCGTTCCAGACGGCGCTCGTCGAGACGAGCTCCTGGGAGCCGTCGCCGTCGAGATCGGCGACGGTGACCTCGGACGCGCCCGAGAGCGTGAACTTCACGACGCCGGTCTTCCCGTCGAGCACGGCGTCGTTGACGACGACCTCCGGCTTGCCGTCCCCGTCGAGATCCGCGATCGCGGGCGTGGCGCACGTGAGCGCCACCGACGTCCAGAGCACGCTGCCATCGGCACGGAATGCCCGCGCGCGCCCGTTGCTCTCGTCGTCGTTCGAGATGCAGCCGACGATTTCGTTCCCGGGCACGCCGTCGATGTTCCCACCGGCGAGCTGCGCCGAAGGCCGGACGTTCTCGTCGGTGATGGTGGGCGTCGTCCACTTCTCCACCACGCGCGCGCCCTGGCCGTCGTTTCGATCGACGATGGAGATCGCGTGGAGGTTCCCCTTCGATCGGTACTGTCCCGCGGTGAACGTCGTGAAGAGGATTTCGGGGATGTCACGCTCGTCGACCCGGCCGTCGCAGTTGTCGTCGTCGAGTTGCACGACGATGGGCGACATCATGACGCTGTCCTTGGTACTGCCCGCATCCGCCTGACCCCAGGAGTGCTTCAGCACCGGCGTGAACGCGCCCGTGGTGGGACGCACTTCGCACTTCTGGAGGCACGTGCCTTCGGGTTCCCCTCCGGCGCAGCGCGGCGGACGCGGGATGCAGCGACCCGATCGCACCGTGCGGGTCCCGGTGCACGCGCTGCCGGCGTCCACGGGCGTCGTGCCGGCGTCGGCATCGCCGAGCGCGTACTCGCACATCTCGGTCGCCGCGCAGTCGGCGGCGTCGACGCACGCCTTGCCCGGGACCACGCACGCGCCGAACGAACACGCGCTCCCGGAGGCGCAGCAGTTCGCACCGCACGCCCGCTCCTTCGCGCAGCACACGCCGTCCGCCACGCAGACGCCGTCGCCCGTGCAGGCCTCGCCGCGGACGCAGGCGGTGGGCCCGCCGTCGTTGCCGAACGAAGGTCCGCCGTCGCCGGTCGTCGTGCCGTCGAACGTGGTGCCGTCGAAGGTCGATCCGTCGGCCGTGGACGCGTCGGCCGGGGACGGGTCGTCCGGTGTGACCGCCGATCCGCAGGCGACGACGATCCCGATCGAACTCACGGCCGCGAACGCCGCGACAACCCTTCCTCGGACCATGGTGCACGCCTCCTCGGGGAACTCCTCCCGAGCATAGAGCAGAACCCCGCGTCCCCCACGACTTCACGTATCCTGGGCCCAGGATGAGCCCCGTCGAACTTCGAACCATCACCTGCCCCACCTGCCACGCCCCCCTCGAAGTGGCCGAAGGTGCCACCCGTGTCCGTTGCCGCTACTGCGGGCTCGAATCGCAGGTGAGCGCGCCCAAGCCGCCTCAGGCGCCTCCTCCGCCAGCCGCTCCCTACGTCGTGGTGTCGAATCCCGGGTCGGCGAAGGCGCCCCTGGTGGCCGGAGTCGTCGTCACGCTCCTCGCCATCGTGGGCGGAGGCGCCTTCCTCGCGGCGAAGCGATCCCACAAGTCCGTGGGCGCCGCGCTCGTGAGCAACGACGATTTGCCGAAGACCGCGCCCACCCCCGTCTGGGCCGACACCAAACTTTCGTTCCGTGAGATCGACGCCACCGGATCCCTCTTCGCGTCCGATCTGCAGTGCACCCTCAGCCTCGAGAAGCTCCCGCCCGGCACCCGCGTGCGCCTGGGAACCGAGGAAGGGACGGCCAGCCCCACCGGGTTCGTGGCCATCAAGCATTCGCTCGCGGACAAACTCGCGGACGTCTCCGCCACCGAAGCCCTCGACTACCGCACGCGCATGCCCGTCGGTGTTCCTGCCGTCCTCACGTTCGCGAACGGCGTGGGCGCATCCATCCCGCTGCCGAACGTCGCCCTCTCCTACGGCATCAAGTCCGCCCTCACGGCCGCACGGAATCGCCCCGTGACCTTCGGCAAGTCGGACGAAGCGGCGCCGGCTGCGACCGAACACAGCATCGCGTGGCTCGGTACCTCCGAAGAGGTGCTCGGCCCTGCGAAGACCCTCCGCCAGGTGGACTGGGTCGCCACCCAGGAGAACGCGCCAGCGCGTACGGGCAAGATGTGTCCCGGCTACAAGATCACCGGCAAGAGCGGCACCGAGACGAAGGACCTCCAACAGCAACTGCAGGACTGGGAGGTGGTCGTCTTCGATCGGAAGACCACGAACGTCGTCGCGAAGAAGGTCTTCGAGGCGTCGAAGGACTGCCCCATGATGGCGTTCCAAGGCGTCGCGAAGAGCTACCCGAACACCGCGGAGGTGAAGGGGTGGCTGCGGGAGCTGCGATCGTCGAAGACCGCGCCTGCGGGAGCCGCCACGCCGAAGGGTGCGTCCGTCGCGCCGAAGGGGGCCGCCGTCGCGTCCTCCGCGCCCGCGAAGGTCGCGCCTCCGAAGCGCTAGCGGGGAACGACGTCGCGGCCCCCTTCGATCCCGGGCCGCTCCCGGGCCGCACGTCGCCGGCCGTGCTACTCTGAACGCGTGAAACGAGAAACGCCCGAAGCGGCCGCAGCCCGGCGTCGAGCGACGTGGGTCGGCGGCGTCGCGCGGTCGTTCGACGAACTCGAAGCCGTGGACTTGCGCGCATGGAGCGCCGTCCCGAAGGTCGAACGACTCCGGGCCATTTGGCCGCTCACCTTGGAGGCTCTAGCCTTTGCAGGACACGATGGACCTCCACCCCGACTTCAGAGATCTGTTGGCGGAGTTCGTTCGCGCTGACGTTCGGTTCGTCGTACTCGGCGGCTACGCCGTCGGATTCCACGGCAAGCCGCGAGCGACGAAAGATCTCGATCTCCTCGTGGCGCGAGACTCCGAGAACTTGGAGCGGGCGGCGACGGCCCTCTCCCGTTTCGGTGCGCCGGCATCCGTGGTGGAAGCCATTCGCGTGCTCGCGCCGGACGACATCGTGTACTTGGGGGTCGCCCCCGTGCATGTCGACATCCTCGGTCGCGCCGACGGTATCGACACGAACACGACCATCGCCCGCGCCGACGTGGTTCGTATCGGCGACTTGGACGTTCCCGTGATCTCGCGCGCCGATCTCCTCGCGAACAAGCGCGCGTCGGGGCGACCCCAAGATCTCGCGGACGTCGCCGTGCTCGAGAAAATGGACGGTCGGACGTAACCCCATCGGCCCGTGATCGGAGTCGGCCGCCCTACTTCCCCATGCGCACCGTCAACACCGGACGGTCCGCCATGCGCACGACGTTCTCGGCCACGCTGCCGAGGAGCGCGCGCGCGATGCCTCGGCGCCCGTGGGTGCCCATCACGATGAGGTCCGCGCCGATCTCCGCGGCGACCTCGTGAATCACGTCGCGCGTCGCCCGGCTTGAGAATGGGCGTCACCTTGCCGCAGTCCTGCGTCGACCCGCGCGACTCTACCACGGTGTCGACGGCGCGCTCGTGGGGCGATGCTGCGCCAGATTGTCCCAGGGTGTCGTCTCCGACCGTCACATCTTCGTGTAGACGAAGGACGACGGCTCCGCGTCGCACGCGGTCGGGGCAACGACGGCACCGGTCGCATCGTTCACCGTCTTCTTGGGCGACGTGATGCCCACGATCGTCCCGTCCGTGTCCACCGTCACGGACGTATAGGTCTGCGTGAAACGGTCCTCGCCGTCCACGAAGTGCACCGTGCAGTGGCGCGTCGTGGAGCACGTGCGTGCGTCCGTCGTGACGACGCATTCCTCGCTCGACTTCACGAAGCTCTCGTCCAGCACGATCACGCCGTCCGCGAGCGGATCGCATCCCTTCGCCAACGCGTAGCTCGCACGGTAGCGGCCCGGCGCGGAGGTGCACGAGCGCAGCACGCCCATGCCGTCCTTGATCTCCTCCTTCACGACGACCGAGAAGCCGGACTCGGAGGCACACACCGGGAGGGCGATCGGCGCACGCGTCGCCTCGTCGAGGTTCTCGTACTGGTACCAGTAGTTGATCTGCGTCGGTCCGACGACGCGCGAGTACCGCTTGTCGTTCATCTCGATGCGCCGCTCCCCGTCGACGGCGACGTCCGTGCACACCTTCGACGTGATGCAGGTCGCGGGATCCAACGTCACCCGGCAGCCCCAGTCCTCGAACTTCCGATCCCGGACGACGTTGAACGTGGAGACGTCGTGGTCGTCGCACGCCACCTTCGCGTCGGGAAGATGCACCCGGACGTGACCGAGCGGCGTCGCACACGCCTCGTTCACCGCCGCACCTTCGGTCGCGTCGGTCGTTTGCGCCGCCGACGACGATCCTCCGTCGTCCGTCGTCGTCGCGCTGCACGCGGCGAGGGTCAGGGACACGAGGCTGAGCGAGACGAATCGAAGGACGTTCATGGGGGTTCCCTCCAGAGGTTCGGGTTCGGGCCGAAGGTCGGCACCCCTTGAATGTGTGGGAAAGTGCGCGAAGCGCCGCTCGTACGCCGTCGCGTCCGAATCGCCCGTGACTCCCGCGGGTTACGGAGGCAACCTCCGAAGCACTCACACGTCGCGCGCGGGCACGGCGCCGCCGGGGTCCGCGTGATCCACCGCGAATTCGCGGCGATTCACACGTCGATGCCGGACTTCCCGCCGGCGGAACGATGGTCTGCCCAGGACGGGCGCGACGCGCTCAGCGGGCGCCGAGCTCCCGGTTCATCCACGCCACGGCGTACGCCACGAAGGGCGCGGCCTCGAAGAGTTCGGCCTCGCAGCGGCCCACGGGTCCCACGCGCACCGCGCCGGTCGCGCGGTAGTCGAGGAAGATGCGCGGGAAGTAGTCCCCGCCCTTCCACGTCGCGATGCCGTCCGTGTCGTCGAGGCTCTCGATCCAGAGCTCCCCCGTGTCGGCCCGCACGTAGCGACGTCGGACGCGGATCTTGTCCGGCACGTCGGCCAGGTACTCCGCGTAGTGGGTGAGGGTCACCGTGTCCACGTTGGCGCCGAGACGGAGCACCTTGCCCTTCGCGACCGTGAAGCGCTCGAGCACCGATCCAGGACCGTGGTAGTCGTGGAGCGGCGTCGGGTGGAGCAGATGCTCCGCGCCGGGGCCGAGCGCGGCGAAGCGATCGGCGGGATGGTCGTTCACCTCCACGCCCGGCGTCGTGCGGAACACTTCGGCGAGGATGCCCATGTCCGCCACGTCCACCGGCGACGTTCGCGCGTCGAAGGGGACGTCCTCCACCGCGCTCAGCACCATGAGCACCGTGCCTTCGGGCCCCACGGCCCGGGAGAGCGCATCGACGACGCCCGCCGCGCCTCCTTCCACCGGCCCGACGCGGCGCATGCTCGCGTGGACCATCACCGTGTCGCCCGCGACGACGCCCAAGGAGCGAAGTGCATCGCGGACGTCGGACACGCGCGGGATCGGGGACTCGTTCGGACGCATGGAACCTCCAGGACGCCCGAGTCTACCGTCCCTCCGTTACCGTTGCCGCACGTCCTCGAGGACGCGCCCGTCCCGGAGCTTGATCTGCCGGTCGGTGCGCTCGGCGAAGGCGCCGTCGTGGGTGACCATTACGATGGTGCGGCCCTGGTCTCGGGCGAGGGATCCGAAGATGTCGAACACGAGGGCGCCGCTCTTCGAGTCCAGGTTTCCCGTCGGCTCGTCGGCGAGGATGATGGACCGGATCGTTCGCCACGGCCCGCACGATGGACGCGCTGCTGCTGGCCCTTGGCTTGACCCGGTCTCCGCTTCCAGAGATCGGCGAGACCGAGGAGCCTTGAGCGTCGTAGGCCCGGGCTTCGCTTCGTCCACACGACCCCGACGCACCATGGGGAGGAACACGTTCTCGAGCACCGTGAACTCGGGGAGGAAGTGGAACTGGAACACGAAGCCGAGGCGCTCGTTGCGGAAGGCCGCGCGGTCGTCGTCGTCCAGGTTCGAGATCTCCACGCCGTCGAGTCGGATCTCCCCTTCGGTGGGTCGGTCGAGGGCGCCGAGCAGGTAGAGGAGCGTGGACTTGCCGCTGCCGCTCGCGCCCATGAGGGCCACGGAATTCGCCCCGCGGAATCTGGGTGGATGTCGTGCGGATCACCTGCTCGAGGGTGCCGTGGCCTCCGAGCGATCGCGTGACGCCCCGGGTCTCGACGACGATGTCGGCCGGCGCGGTCATCCGATCTGTCCTCGGAGCACGTCCACGGGCTCCACCTTCCGAGCCGCGCCACGCCGGAAGGAGCGACGCCGTCACGCCCACGACCAGCGCGAAGAGGACGCCCCACACGTAGGGCTTCGGGTCCTCCCACACGAGGAACGTGTCGCTCTTCACGAGGCCTTCGGTGTGCACCTTGAGCTTGCCGAGAGCTGCACGATGGCCAGCTTGCCCAGGCCGTCGCCCAGCATGCCGCCGAGGAGGACACGACGACACCCTGCACGAGGAAGATGCGGAGGATGTCGCTCTTGCGGAAGCCCACCGATCGGAGGATGGCGATGTCCGCTGCTTCACGGAGCACGATCATGATCTGGATGGCGAGGATGCCGAAGCCGCCGACGAGCAGGATGGCGCCGACGACGAAACCCACGATCATGTTCTGCATGGTGAAGAGGCCGAGGAGACTGGCGTTCGCCTCCCCTTCCAACTCTCCCCGTCGTAGCCGAACATCCGTTCGACCCGTTCGTTCACCGCGATGGCGTTCTCCGGATCGGAGCCGGACCTCGATACGTCCGATGGTGTCGGAACGGCCGAGGAGGGTCTGGGCCGTGCGGAGGACGGTGTAGCCGCGGGCCTTGTCGACCCAGGGCGCCGGCCTCGTAGATGGCGGCGACCTTCATGTCCATGGGTTGGCCGCCCGGCGCGGCAGCGTGCACCACGTCGTCCACGTCGAGGCCCAGATCCTGGGCGACGCCGCCCGCCACCGCGAGGCCGTCGCTGGCGATGGCGAAGATCGCGAAGCTCCCCTTCTGCACGTAGGTGCGGATGGGCGTCACGTTCTCCTGGGCCACCACGTCGATGCCACGCAGATCGATGGACTTGGTCTTGCCGCCGTATTCGATGAGCACCATGCCGGCGAGGGATCCCGCCGCGCCTTCCACCTCGGGCAGCCCTCGCAGCGCACGCACGATCTCGTGGGGCCGCTTGATGCGCACCTGCCGCTCGGAGGGGACCTGGTGCGCGATGCGCGTGGCGACGTCCGTGCCCGCGTAGCGCGCGAGCATGGGCGGCTCGGGCCGGAGCTCGGTGTCGTAGAGGATGACGTGGGGACTGATCTTCAGGATCGACTGCGTGAACTTCTGCTGGAAGCCCTGCATGATCCCGTTCATGGCGATGAGCGTGAGCACGCCGAGGGTGACGCCGCCGACGGCGATGCCGTTCAGGAGCTTCCTGTCCCAGAGCTGACGGAACGCCACGAAGAGGATGGTCCGCGCCTCGTGGGCCCGGCCCTTCGCGGACCGTCCGAGCTCACAACGAACCCCCGGACGACGTGGACTTCGGTGCCGCGGTGGCCGCTGCAGCGCGGACACCGTCGCCGAGACACGCGCGCCGGCGTGAGCGTGTCCAGGCCGTAGTCACGACGCGGTCGCCTTCGCCGAGGTCGAGAGGATTTTCGACCTTGAGCATGTCGCGGATGCCGATGGTGACCAGGTGCGCTTGTCCCGCGGCCGTCCCGGACGACCCAGACGGAGTTCGAGGCGTCGAGGGCGTCGGCGGGGACGAGGCGCGTTCGGATGCTCGTCGACGAGGAAGTTCACCTCCGCGCTCATGCCGCTCCGGGCTCGGCGGGGGCGTCCGCGAGCCTTCACGAGGAAGAGGACTTCTTCGCGCGATCGGCGTCGGGGAAGATGGCGAAGACGGCGCCGTGGAAGACGCGCTTCGGGAACGCGTAGAGGGACACGGCGGCCTTCTTGCCGACGGCGAGTCGCCCCACGTCCGCTTCGTCCACCGCACATTCGAGGACCAGGTTCGACACGTCTCCCAACCGGAAAAGCGCTCCGTTCGCCGGCACGAGCTCCCCGGGCTCCACGAGCCGTGCGAGCACGACGCCGTCCATGGGCGCGCGCACTTCGGTGTCCGAGAGTTTCGCGGCGAGCTCGGAGACGGCCGCGTTCGAGCCGCTCGACAGCGGAAAGATCGATACGGAGCGCGTTCGCCTGGGCACGCTGGGACGCGAGCTGGGCTTCGTGGAGGGCCACGGCGTTGGTGGCCCGTTCGAGTTCGGCGGGCGCCGCCGAACCGAGACGCCACCGAGCCGCTGGTGACCAGTTCTTCGCCCGGCGTTCTTGAGGTTCGCCTCGGTCATGCGGGCTTGGGCTTCGAGCACGGCGACCTGGGGCGATTTCACCGTGGCCGCCTGCTGCGCGACGCCGCCCATTGCTCCGCGCGTCCCGGTCGAGTTGGAACTTGAGGGACAGGCTGTCGAGGACGGCGAGGAGATCACCCTTCTTCACCGTGTCGCCTTCCCGCGCGTTCAAGTCGAGGAGGGATCCGGGAACCTTCGCCTTCACGGTGACGCGGTCCAGGGCCTCGACGGTGGCGGTCGCGTAGACGTCGATCGGCATTGCCGCGCGTCACGTCCGCGGCGGTCACGGGCTTCGGCCGGAAACGGTAGCCGACGCCGGCCGCGATCGCCGCGACGACCACGACACCGGAGACGATGCGCGCCACCCAGGCGTCGCTTGGCGGACGGAACACGGGACGCTTCGCTGCCCGCGGCGTCCGATCGGGGCAGGCTTCCATCGGCGGGGCCGTCTTCATCATCAGGGAACCGTAACGCCCTTTCGTCGGGAGGCCCCAACTCGGCGCGGACCTCGGTGGTAGGATGGCAGGTGCAGATTGCACGCGGCGCGCCACCTCGGAGGCGCGCTTCGGACATGCGGCTGTCCTGGAAGCAGGGCGCGCAAGGACGCGCGTCATTCTTTCCGCGCGTGCGTCGGCGGTCGTCGAAGTCCCGCGCCCTGTCCAGTTCCCGACGACCGCCGGGACACGCGGAAGGACTTCGTGAAGCCCCGAACCGCTCACGGCGCCCCGTCCGGAACGGCAGCATCTACACGTTCGCAACGGAGAGAGCCCGCCTCTCGGGTGCGCATGCCGCGCGCCGCAGCGCCTTCGCGCGCGAGGCTCTTCCACGGAGAACTCCCCATGACGTTCGTGAAGCTCGTGCCGTCCCTCCTCGCCTCCTTCGCTCTCACCGCGTCCCTCGTCGCCTGCGGCGAGTCCACGCCTCCCGCCGCCACGGCGGCGAACGCGTCCGCGACCACGACCCCCGCGTCCACGCAGGACATCGTCGCGACCGCGCAAGGTGCGGGCTCGTTCAAGACCCTCGTGACGGCCCTCAAGGCCGCCGATCTCGACACGACGCTGAAGGGCGACGGTCCCTTCACCGTCTTCGCGCCGACCGACGAGGCCTTCGCCAAGCTCCCCGCGGGCACCGTCGAGTCGCTTCTCAAGCCCGAGAACAAGGCGAAGCTCACGGCCATCCTCACGTACCACGTGGTGCCGGGCAACGTGTCGTCGGCCGACGTCGTGAAGGTCACCTCCGCCAAGACCGTGAACGGCAAGTCCCTCGCCGTCTCCGCGGCGGGCGGCAGTACGTCGACAAGGCGAAGATCACGAAGACGGACATCGGTTGCAAGAGCAGCGTCATCCACGTGATCGACACGGTCGTGCGCTTCCAGGGTGAAGCCTGACGCGGGCGCGTGAACGCGTCCGAGTCCGCACGAAGCTCCCCGGACGAAACGCCGCGCGGGTCATCAGATCCGCGGCGTCGTCGTTCGTGAGCTCGAAGGCGAGGACGCGATCATCTCTCGCACGACTCCCCCAACGCACCAGCCGCTTCGCCTAAGCTGCCGCCATGCCGTTCCACGTCCCTCGTCCTCGCCGCAGCGCCTCCCCCTCCTCGCACCTCGACGAGCCTCCGCTCCGCGTCGACTCGTCGCGGGCGCGGCGATCGCGACGGCGCTCCTCGGGTGCACGTCGAACACGAGCTCCTCGAACCCGGGCGCGGGAGCGACGCGGGAGCGGGCGATTCGGGCGGTCCCCGGATCGAGAACGTGCCGGGCGACGACCTCCGTGTGGCAGGCCACGACGGCGGAGATTTCGTCGGTCGACACGGCGAACCCGTCGGGCTTCAAGCAGGACACGGTTCCCCTGCCCGCGAAGGCCGTCGACGGCGCGACGGGACGGATGGCGGAGCTCTATCGGAAGCTCGAAGGCGACAAGCTCGTCACCTTCGCCCACTACGACGGCGACGACGTCTACTACCGCATCACCCAGACCTGCCTCATGAGCGAGAACACGTGCACCGTGTTCTGGGACGAGGTCTCCATGCAGTTCACGCTCAAGGACGGCACGTTCGAAGAGGTCACCCAGCACCTCGTCGACAAGACGCAGGTGGTCAGCGTGACGACGAAGTTCTCGGCCGTCCCGTTCCCGCCCGCCGGATGGCCCACGCGCGTCGTCGCGCACGACCTGGGAGCACGCCAATGATCGCCCGTCGCATCCTGCCCGTCGCCCTCGCCGCTCTCGCTTCGGTCCTGCCGTCCGCCGCGGGCGCCCAGGAAGGGATCCCGTCCCACTTCGTCACCGACTCCGCGTGCCGGAGCATGAGCCCCGCGTGCACGTGCGCCGACGCCCCCTTCGTCGAGATGTACCTCCGCAACCAGGACAAGGCCATGGACGCTTGGACGGCGGTCGACAAGGCCATCGCCACGCCCACCGGTCCCCGATCGACGGCCCAGGCGCGCGCGCTCTTCAACCAGTCGTTCTCGGGCGACGGCCGCGTGACGGCACGCTTCGCGACGTGCGAGGGGTACGACCCGGCGGTGAACAGCGCGACCAAGATCGCCGGCGTGACGGGTGTCGGATCGGCGTCCCTCGATCCGTGCTTCTGCAAGGCCTTCTGCAAGGACGTCGTCGAGGCCACCATCCAACACGAGGTGATGCACCCGCCCACGCTCCTCGCGGGCTTCGCGGCGACCTTCGAGCTCCAGATCGGGTGCAAGGTGGGCCTCGTGAACGCGACCGCGTGCACCGCCGCCGACGCGCGTACCCTCGCGCGTTCGGAGATCGCCTCCCACCGCGCGGGCAACGATCTGCTCCGGAACGCGGTGAAGGGCTACACGCAGAAGCCCGACGAACGGAAACCGGAGATCCTCTGCACGTGGCAGCCGCTTCCCGCCAGCGCGCGACGGGACACGACGACGTCCGCTCCCGAGAGCCTCTGGGCACGCGTGAAGCGCATCGTCACGAAGTTCGTCCACGGCCCCGACGCTCCGCCGCCGGGCGCCAGGGGTCGACGTGATCGCCGAGGACGACCCCGGGGTCGTCGGCGGCGCGCACCGAAGTCCGGACGCGCTCCACCGTCGTCGCGTGCCTCGTCGTCGTCGCGACGGCGGCCGCGTACGCCGTCGCCCTCGCGAGTCCGTTCCAGTTCGACGATCGACCGCTCTCCGAAGCGCTGGCCGCCGGCAAGCTCGTCCCCGACGGCGGTCTCCGCCCGGTCCTCCGGGCGAGCCTGGTGCTCTCCGCGCTCGTGAGCCGCGAGCCCTGGTCGTTCCACGTCGGCAACCTCGCCGTCCATCTCCTGAACGTGGCGCTCGTCGTGAGCCTCGCGCGCGCCCTGCGCCTCGGCACGTGGGCGACGTGGACGAGCGCGTCGCTCTTCGCGTTGCACCCGATGCAGACCGAGGCCGTCACCTACGTGAGCGGGCGTTCCGCGGCCCTGTCGACGACCTTCATGCTGCTCGCCCTCCGGGTGCGCGCCTTCCGGAGCCGTTCGGGGCACGCCTTCTTGCGGGAAGTCGCCGCCCTCACCTTGCTCGCGCTCGCGATCCTCACCAAGGAGACGAGCGTGGTCCTCCTCGCCGCGTTCGTCCTTTGGGACGTCCTCCTCGAGGGCGTGCGGGGCCGCGACGTCGGCCGACGCATCGCCGTCGGTGCGGGGCTCGTCCTCGTCGCGGCCGTGTTCTTCCTGGTGCATCCGTCCACCTTCGTCCTGCTCGACGGGGCGGTCGGACAGCGCGCCTTCGCGGACGCCGTCGCCCACCAGCTCGCGGGCATGGCGTACCTGGCGAGTCGATGGTTCCTGCTCGCGAGGCCGTGCATCGATCCGGGACTCTGGGCCGAGCCTTCGTCCTTGGCGGTCGGGACCGGCGCGCTCGTGGTCGCGACCTGCGGGATCCTCGGGTTCACCGAACGGAACCGCCGTCCCCTCGTGAGCTTCGGGGTGCTCGCGTTCCTCCTCCACACCTTCGTGCCCTTCGTGCTCGTCTCCCGCGTCGACGTGATCAACGAGCGGCACGCCTACGTCGCGAACGCGGGGCTCTTCCTCGCCGTCGGGGTCCTCGTGGAAGAGTGGGCCGCTCGGAGTCGCCGCCGCGTCGTGGAATTCGCCACGATCGCGGTGATCGGGGTCCTCGTCGTCCAGACCGTCCGCCGGAACCTCGAATACCGGAGCGTGGTGTCGCTCTGGGAGGCCAGCACGCGCGAGGCGCCGAAGAACGCGCGGGCCTTCCACAATCTCGGCGTCGCCTACGAACGGGAGGGACGCCTCGAACCCGCGATGCGGTCCTACACGCGGGCCCTCGAACTCGAGCCCCGGTTCGAGGCGGCGCGGGAGAACCTCGCGCGCGTCCGCGACGCCTTCGAGGCGCGCTAGGGGCGCGCCCGGGAAGCCGACGGAGCTCGGTCGAATCAATCGTGTTCGAGGAACAGGTGCGGCGCCGACGTGGCGTAGAGGACGTTGCCGTCCGACTGCCGGATCGAGAGCGCGGGCAGCGTGTTGGCGCACAGCGTGTTCTGGACGGCGGGCAGGTTCACGAACCCTCCCGGCGATCCGAAGCTGCCCGTTCCGAAGAACTCCGCGTACCAGCCCGGCGCGAGGATCAGGTCCACGTTCGCGAAGACTTCGCCCGACGTGTTCGCCGGCACCGGGATGAGCGACGTCGACCGAGATCGTTGCCGGTCAGGTTCGTCGCGTCGGGGAGATCGGTGGGCTCCCGTGAGCGCGACGAGCGCGGCGAACTGATCGTCGCCGCCGACGCCGGCCGTTTGCGGCGGACGCCGCGCCGCGCGCACGTGCATGCCTCCGGCGGGCACCTCGAAGCGCCACCCCACGAAGAAGTTCGTGTCGACTCCCGAGTCCCGAGCTCGACGTCGCGAAGGACCGCACCGGGCGCGCGACAGGGGCGCACCGGCGTCCATCGTGGCGTCCACGGCGGCGTCCATCGCGGCGTCCGACGCCTTGTCCGCACCGCCTTCGGCGCTCCTGGCGTCGGACGTGACGCGTCGGTGGGAGCGGCCGAACTGTGGTGCCGGAGTCCGTGGGGATCGACGCGTCCGGTCCCTCCGCGTCCCCCGTCGTCGAACCGTCTCCGGTCGCCGTCGCGTCCCCCGTCGTCGAACCGTCCCCGGTCGCCGTCGCGTCCCCCGTCGTCGAACCGTCCCCTGGTCGCCGTCGTGCGTCGCCGAGCCTCGCGTCACCGAGGGAGGAGTCGACCGGTCCCGACCGGGCCCTCGCCCCTCGCGTCAGACGGCGGTGCGATCGGCCATGGCGTCCTTCGGCAGGTCCCCACCGCCATCGTCTCCCTCCGCGCCCTGGAGACCGTCGAGCCCCACGCACGCGATCGCGGTCGTCAAAACCGGCGGCGCCGGCGAGGGCGAACGCTCGTCGCACGCGCCGGTCGAAGGAAGGAGAAGCACACGTCCTCAGGATACGGACGACCCCGGCCCCGATGCTTCCTCGGAATGGTCCCGGGGAGGGTGTCCGTCCTCCCCGGTCCCGTTTCAACGCCCGATCTCGGAGTCGTCCGAATACTCGGACACCTCGTCGCGGAACCAGCGCACTTCGTCCCGCGTGAAGACCTTGTCCGGGTTCGCGCCGTCCGTACCGGCCGTCTCGAGGAGCTGGAAGAAGTAGGTCGAATCGCCCTGCGCGAAGGACTTGGTGAAGAAGTGCGCCGCAGCCTCGAGGGCGAGTGGGCCCTCCGGGCGTCCGATCACCGAAGCGAGATCCTCGAACGACGCCTGATCGTCGTCCGGGCTGACGACCGACCAGTTGTCGTCGATGGCGCGGAGCGCCGTCACCACGTCGTGGCGCCGCGACTGCACCGCGCGGAGACGCGCCTCGCCCGAGGAGCCGTCCTCCAGGTAGATGTGACGGAACGTGCGCGACACGTGGAACACCTGCTTCACGTCGTCGCAGTAGGACATCTGGGTGTTGCCGTTGTTGCCGAACGTGCCCGAGCACATGAGTTTGCACGACTCGATCCACGAGCCCCGTTGCAGGGGGTTGTTCTCGGGCACGTACCCGTCCACCAGCGACCCGCATGCGTTCCGGCAACGATCGAGCTTGGTGTCGGCGCTCGCGAAGAAGTTGTCCTTCACGGCTTCGGTGCAGCCCGTGTACTTCGCGTGGTTGAAGATGCGCGAGCCCACGTACGCCGCGGACGCCTGGAGGGACTTGTTCTGCTTGGCCTGTCGAGGTCGTCGGCGAGACGATGCGTTGCCGACCAGCACCTGACCGCCCTGCGCGATGGTGGGGCCGCACTCGAGGATCGCGAGCGCCGCCTTCAGGGTGCCGAGCACCTTGTCCCAGGCCTTCAGGAACGCTCGGAACGACTGCACCATGGTGCTCTTGCTGCCTCCCGCGAGGCTCATGCACTCGTTCATGGCGCCGGCGAACTTGAACGTCGCGTCGAGCGAGCGGCCCATCATGCCGATGATCTTGTTGAGGGCCTCCGCGTCGAGGTTGCCCTGCTTCTTGGCGATGTCGTTCGACGCCTTGATGATCGCGAGGACGTCGTTCACCACCGCCTTGCCGTTGCCGATGCACTGGCCGAGCGACGTGTCCCCCGCGAGCTCCTTCGCGAGGTTCGCGGTCCCCTTGCCGACGTTCTGGAGGAACGTGAGGAGCTCGCCGTCGTTCTTGCCGAGCGCCGCCGCCATCTCCGCCATGCCGGACGCCGTGTCGAGCGCGATCTTCGAGCCGCCCGAGCTCAGGGTGGCCGCGGCATCGAGGGCGCTCTTCGCGCATTCGAACTGCTTGACCGTCTTCTCGTCGGTCTCCTTCCTCCAGCACGCGAGGTCCTCGCACGCGCACTTGTTGCCGAGGGGGCCCGCGCCGGGAGACTTGGAGTCGAGGGCACTCGTGACCTGGCCTCCCCCTTCCGTTTCGGAGCCCGCGTCGGCCGAGCAGCCGAACAGGGAGAGGGTGAGGAGGACCACGAGCGCGAGCCCGCGGGAGGCGAAGGAAAGGGAAGGAGTCGTCATGTTCGGACTTCAGTCTGATGTGAAAGGAGTCCGTGTCCGCTTACGTCCCGAATCGCCCCATTGCCCCGTACTCTCCGGCACCTACGGACGATCCACGGCACCGAAACCCGTTCGGCACTCGGAAATCTCCGCGCCTGGTGCACGGGGAATCCACGACGCGCCGCGCTGCCGGTAAACTGGCGTCCGTGGACGAGAAAAAGCAGCCCCGGAAGGTGCCGACGCAGGACCGCAGTCGGGCCACCGTGCGATTCATCCTCGACGCGACGCGTCGTGTCATCGCCCAGCACGGCGTGGACGGCATGCGCGTGAACGCGGTGGCCGAACTCGCGGGTGTCGGCGTCGCGAGCATCTACCAGTACTTCCCGACGCGCGAAGCGCTCCTCGCCGCGTGGGAGGAGAACTCGTTCGACAACCTGTTGCAGGCCGCGCTCGCGCGTTCGGCCACCATGCACGAGGAACGGACGCCCCCCGAACGGAGCATCTTCGAGCTCGCGCTGCGTGGTCTCGAGATGCTTTCGGTGTTGGCGGCGACGTCGAACGTCCCCATCGACATGTCGCGGAAGGAAGAACGCTCGCGCATGATCGACATGGCCTCGGAAGTCTTCGCGCAGCGCTTGTCGGAGATGCAGGACGTGGAGCCTCGCCTTCGGGACAAGGATCTTCCCATGCTGACCCGGCTCGCGATCCGCACCATCCTCCTCATGGGTCACGAGCGCGTGGTGCGCGCCGGCGCACTCACCGAGGACGAAGAGCGCGCGATCAGCGTGGATGGTGACCCAGATGTTTCTCGGGCCACCCCCGCCGCCGGCGACGGACGGCTGAAGGAGCCCTCCGAACTTCCACGCGCCCGCGCGACCGTGCGAGCATCGGCCCGTGGACGATCGACGTCAGCCGCGAAAAGTTCCCAAGCAAGCGCGCAGCAAGGCCCTGGTCGACGCCGTCGTCCAAGCCACGGCGTCGGCTCGCCTCCGACATCGGGATCAAGCCGTCACGATTCCCGGCATCGCCACGCGAGCGGGCGTCTCCACCGCCTCGGTGTACGAATACTTCCCCACGAAGGAGGCCGTCCGCGGCGTGGGCGGAGTCGACGTGGGAGCGGGCGCTGCAAGCAGGCTTCGAGGCCCTCGAGCGCGCCATCGTCGTCGACAAGCTGCCGGTCGAAGCGGGAATGGGCCGGGTCGTCGTCGCCATCAACCGCGAGCTCCGCGTGTTCGCGCGGGAGCGCGGGCGCCGGTCTCGTGGACATGGTGGGCCGCAGCGAACTGCGCCGCGAGCACATGGGACACGATCGCCCACATCATCGAGGGCATCTTCTAGCGGGAGCCTCCGACGTGACGGCCATGCGGGTGACGACGCCCGCGGTCGCCGCGAAGCTCCTCGCGAGCGTGCTCGTGGCCAGTTCGTACACGAGTTTCCTCGCGGCGTTCCCGCCGGAGAAGACGACGCCGTGGACGGCGAGGTCACCGATCTGTTCCGGCGTTACCTGCGGGGAGATGCTTCCGGATGACCGTCGGGAAGGGGGCCGAATCCGCGACTCAGGGATTCGCCTTGCAGATGCGTTGGAGCGATCCGCCGAGGACGGCGTCGACGGGACCGCAGGCGTACCCCGCCGGGCACCTCGAATCCTGATCGCTGCACCCGACGACGGCGGACGTGCCCAGGCACTGGTTCAAAGGTACGCACGCCGAGGCCCGCGGTTGCACCTGGGGAAAACAGCACACCATGCCGGACATGCAGTCCCGCTGATCGTCGCACTCCCATTTGTCGTGGAACTCGGGACAGACGGACGAAGGCGAGACGCAGGAGCTCGAGTTCGAGGAGGCCGGTTCTTCGCAACACGAACTCGACATCCCCGAGCAGGAAGCGTGCGGCGATCCCCCGAGCGGACACCGGACTTCGATCTTGGGAAGCGAGGGCACGCACGCCGTGCGGGCGACCGGCGCCTCCGGGCGGACCGTGAGGCACTGGCTCCCTGGCGGGCAGCGCGTGTCGTCCGCCGAACAGAGCACTTCGCGTCCGGCGCTCGTTCCGAAGCAGTCCATCTCCGTCGTGCACACCGAAGCCGTGTACGGCCCGTTTTCCTTCCGGCAACAGAGCTCGCCCGACGCGCAGTCGCTCGCGTCGTCGCATTGGATGCGGTCGACGAAACACGTCGCCCCGACGACGCAGGCCGCCGTCGATCCGCAGCAATAGGTTCCGGATTGACTGGAGCAGAACGTTCCGGAGCCCACCGGACATTCCACGCCACGCCCCGGAACGCCGCCACCCTCCCCGGTGGAGCCGTCGGCACCCGAATCCTCCGAGCTCGAGCCGTCGGTCGTCGCGCCGTCCGATCCGGAAGCGTCGGACGCATCGGCGAACGATCCGTCCCGACCGCCGGCGTCGGCGCTCGACGCGTCGGATCCTCCGTCGGCGAGCGTGCCGTCGGGGGACGTCGACGCGTCCGTCGATCCGTCGGGGGAACTCGTCCCGCCGTCGGCCTTCGGAACCGGCAAGTCGAGGGTGCCGAGAAGAATGGCCGATGCCGAGGTGGCCGAGGACGAGGCCGACGACGCGTCGGTCGCGCAGAGCCCCTGCCCCGCTCGCGGAGGAGGGCACGCGTATCCGAAGTGGACGCCGTCCACGGCGGACTTCGACGCGAGCGCGCAGGCCGTTCCCGAGAGCTCGAGGAGGCGGCCCGCGCCGGAAGCTCCCCTGTCCACCACGTCGTCGGGATCGATCACGGTGACACCGCGCGACGGGGACGACCCTCCCTGTCCCTCCAACCGGAACGTGACGGCCACGTAGCCTTCGGACGCCGGGCGCGGGGCGAGCCACGTGCACGGCGAAGGTCCGGCCTTCATGGGTTCGAGGGTCGGGCACGCGCGGAGATCGAAGCAGGCGCCTTCGCCGTCGACCACGCCACCCGACTCCGATACCCGGGCGGACACGCACCGTCCCCTCTCGCAGGTGGACGTCGTCTCGTCGCATTCCGTCACGCCGAGACACGCGCATCGAAGAGGAGCGAAAAATGGGAAGAGGCGTCCCTCGGCGAACGTCGCGATCGCCACCTTGCGGACGAGGGCCGTTCCACGCGACGCGGCGGCCCCGTCGCACGCGAGCCAGGTCGAGGACGTCCCGTCGAACAGCTCGCTGACGATGCGGACCTTCGACAAGCCCGGGGACGAGGGAACCAGATGGAGCGTGGAGCGGGTGTCCACGAGCGACAGGGAGTGTCGCCGGGCGTCCGCGATTCGTCCACCGGGTAAATGCCGCAGAAGTCGAGACGGCCCTGGCTTCCGTACACCGGAGGACCACGGAGGCCAGGGAAGGAGCACGGTGGAGCGGGGCGTGAGCGCGATGCCGGTGGGCTCCACTTCCCGCGCACCTGCGCTCCCGCGAGGAGCGAGCAGCGTCGGGAGGATGCGGCGATGGATCACGCCCGGAAGCGTAGCACGCGAAGCCGACGGTCCGAACCGTTCGGTCTCACGGGCTCGTCATCGTGACCGACGCGATGCATCCCTCGGCGAACGCGCCCGCCCCACGTCCGACCGTGAAGCCCGCATGGGCGTACGCGAGGTAGGAAGGTCCCGCGGAGCACCTTAAACGTTCGACGCCACCACGGCGAGATCGTCGCGCGCAGCTCGCCGAGGAGGCGTCTTCGTCGACGCGTCGAGGCTGACCCGGAGCTCGAACATCCGGGGCTCGTTCGCCGTTCCGCGGGACGATCGGGAACGGTTGCCACCGCCACGGGCTCATGATCCGGCGCTCGTCCCCTGCCTGTACTCCGTGGAGGCGGAAAGCACGTACGTGTCGAGGCCGGTGGAACGCGAGAACGACGCCGAGATCAATTCGTACCGTCCACGGGCCGTCCGTCCGCGGCGAGTTCGAACACCACGCTCACACGCCCGGCGTGGCATCGGTGATCGGATCGAGGACGAGCCTCACGGACACGGTCGCCGACGAACGGGCGATCGGTCGCACGGCGTTGTGGAGGAGCATCCCGCACGCCGTTCCGGCGCGCACCGCGGGGAGGGTCCGAGGAAGATCGGCCGCCAGCACGCGTCAGGTCCACCGTCCGCGTCGAACTCGTCCGTGAAGGCGGACGTCACGGTGCACGGGTCGGGGGCCCGCCCGCGCGTCCAATCCGCGTCGGAGGCTCCGTCGCTTCCGCCGTCGGAGGTTGCGTCGACCTTGGCATCGACCGACGCGTCGGCGGACGCCTCCCCGCGATCCCTCCGAGGGAGCATCGGACACGACGTCCGAGTCCCCGTCACCGTCCCCGCGTCCACCTCCACGGGCGGTGCCGCGTCAGTCGCCAACGTCGAGCGTCTCCCGCTCGCCGCCCTCGTCTCCGTCGACGTGTCCGCCGTCCCGGGGAAAGCGTCCCTTCGTTCGGCGACGTTCCGCGACGTCCGCATCGGACGGGCGCGTTCCGGCTCCCCGCATCGCCGAGTGCACCGTCTTCGCGCGCGTTCGATCCGCACGCGGCGACGAGGCAGAGTCCCGTCGTGACCACCACCCTCCGGACACCTCGGACACGGAGCGTGCGGAGTTGAAACGGTCGGTCGGACGTGGAGCGGGCATGGCGGAGGGTAGCGCCCGTCCCGTCGTGGTCGCGCGGGGGACCCGCGAAACGCGGTGGCACCCCGGACCCGACGCGGATCGGGCGTGGAGGACGCCACCCCGACTCGGCCGGGAATTCGAGGGTCGTTCAGGCGTCGAGACCGGCGGGCCAGACGTCCAGCTGCGATCGGAGGAACGCTTCGTTCGCCGGCATGGCGCGGGTCGTGTCGAGCACGAGGTGTTCGGTGGCGACGAGCTCCTCGATGGCTTCGAAGCGCGCGAAGTCGTCGAAAAATGGCGATGCGCCCGTCGGACACGCCACGATGGATCTCCCGCTCCCGGAGCCGTTCGCGGCACACCGACTTCGGAGTCCGGCCTCCACGAACCGGAACGGAGCGCCGTACTTCTGGGCGAGGTCGGGCCGCCGCACGCATCGTCGCCGATCGGAACGACGCATCGATCACCACCGGACGACCGGAGGCCAAAGACGACCTCCGCGCGACGGAGGACCTCTTCGTACACGTGTTCGGTGAAGCCCGGGTCGTACGCTCCAGACCAGGCCGCCTCGTCGAGCTTCTTCGACGGAGCGGCGCGCGATCATGAACTTCCGCGTACGGTCGGCGTCGACGACCAGGCCGCCAGAACCTCCCCCGAGGAACGTGGCGACGGTGCTCTTCCCCGGCGATGACACCGCCGACCGCGACCACGGAGGGTGCGAGGTTCCGGCGGCCGACCGCGCGCGCGGCACAGTATTCGCGGGCGTCGTCCGATGCGCGACGCCGGGTGGTCTCGTCCACCGATGCATCGGCCACGACCATGGAGGCCACCTTGCCGCGCACGTAGGCGCGGTAGCTCTCGTAGAAGTCCACGACCGCGTAGAGGTCGAAGTCGTTCGACGCGCGCGTAGGTGGCGAGGGGAAACGCTCGGCCAGATCCACGCGACGGTGCTTCGCGAGGTCCATGGAGAGGAACGCGACGTCCGACGCCACGTCGCCGTACCGGAAGCGCTCGTTGAACTCGATGCCGTCGAGGATCGTCACCCGGTCGCCTTCGAGGTACGTGCTCGAGACCTTGGAGATCGCCGTGGCCGTCCCGCACGCGGCCCTTCGCCACGCGCTCCTCGAAGAGCGGCAGGTGACCTCGCAGGAACGATCGCTGCCAACGACGGAGGTCTTCGGCCTCCTCCGGTGCGAGCCATGCGTCGATCGTCGCGGCCGTCTGGGAAGGTCTCCTCCAGGTTCTCCTCGAGGATCGTGCGGGATCCGTACCGAACGGCGCCCTCCGTCTGCATGAAAGGGCATCGTGGAACGCAGCCAGCGACTCCGCGATCCTGTCGATGGCCGCACCGTCGAGGGCATGTTTCCGGAGCAGCTCGTCGGCACGGAGGGATTCCGACATCCGTTTCATGTGGACGGCCCAGTCGACGACGTTCCCCTTTTCGGCGGGCTGCGTCGTATCGCCTCGCCGGGGCACGCGTGCGCGCCCGTCGGCCCCGAGCTCGACCGGCACCACCCCGAGGTAGACATGGGGTGCGAGCCGTCGATTGAGGTGCACTTCGGCGTCGCACGCGACCTTTCGCCGGTCGCGGGTGCGGAAATCGAGGAAGCCGAGGTCCACCGGCCGCTTCACCTTGAAGACGTCGTCTCCGACGAGGAACACCCATGCGCCGTGGGTCGTCACGAGCTCCACCGGATCGTCGCCGCCGAAGGCGCCCGGCCGGAGGAGTGCGTGTTTCAGGTCGATGTCCGACGGTGCGGTCACGCACGTTCCCTTTGCAACATGCGAACCGCAGGCGGCGCGCGGCATTTCGGGAACACGTCGGAGTCCGGCGACGTCGGCGCGCGCTCCGTGCGCCGTCGGCGCAGGGGCTGCACGCGCGTCGTTCGGACCCGTCAGGGCGCGTTGAGGACGCAGTTCACCTGGCGGTCCGTGGTGTCCGTGCACATGTACGACTCGCAGACGCTCGACGCGCACGTGCAGGAGAGCGTGGTCGCACACGCGACGGGCCGCGGGCGGCACGCGAACGTGGGATCCGCTTGGCAGAAGCCGCCGTTCACGTGGTAGCCCGCCGGACACATTCCCGCGTCGTCCGGCGTTCGTACGGCGCCGCCGTTGAACTGCTTGCGGACGCACACCTCCGACGATCCGCACTCGGGCGAACACTCCGTCGGTCCCGCGTCGATCGCGATGCTGCCGTCCGACGTTCCGCCATCGGTCACCGAGCCGTCCGTCGTCGCTCCATCCGTCGCAGCGTCCGTCGTGCTGCCGTCGTGCGGACTTCCGTCGACGACGCTTCCGTCCGTCGCACTTCCGTCGTGCGGGCTTGCGTCGACGACGCTTCCGTCCGTCGCGCCTCCGTCGTGCGTCGTCGCGTCCCCCACGGAGCCGTCGGTCGCGCGGGCGTCGGTCCCGCCGCCGTCCACGGTTCCGGCGTCGGCCGATCCATCCGCGGCCCCGTCCGAGCAACCTCCGGAGAGCGCGAAGCACGCGGTCGCGAGGACGAGGGATGCGAAGCGAAGGTCGGGGCGACGGAGAGCGTTCATGGCACTGTCGGTCGTAGCAGACACCCTCGTCGAATGGAATTTCCGGGCGGATCCTGGCGACGGCCGGCGTCCTCCGGGCGAAACCGCAGGAACGGCGTCACGGTCGGGCCGGAACCGGAAGTCCCTTCACCTGGGGCGTCGGGGATTGCGCCGCGCCGATCCAGAAGAGGCATCGCGGCGACGCCAGGATCTGCGCGTCGCTCGTTTCGAACGGTCCCAGACCGGTCGTCCCGAGGCCGTTCATGTCGACGATTCCCGGACGTTCGGAGCTAAGGAACGTGGCGTAGCGCGCGTCCGGTGGCCCTTGGTCCACGTAGGCGAGGCGCGCCATCGGGGCGGCGATCAGGATGCCCGGCGTGGGATCCATCAGGAACCGGGGACCCACGTGGCGATGCTCGACGTCGACGTGTCGGCTCGGAGGAAGGAGAACTCCGCGAAGGTCGGCGCGTCGCGATTCGACGTGAGACCCGTCACGGGAATCGTGGCCGAGAGGGGTGGGGCCGCGCCCAGGCTGAAGGTCCGCGTGCTCAGCATTCCGTTGAAGTCGAAGTTCACGAGCGTCTGGACGCCTCCGGCGACCGAGAACGCCACGACGACCGAGCCCAAGGACGCCGCCATCGCGACCGGGGATCCGATGGACGACGAGAGCATACCGTCGAGGACGAGGGACGTCGCTCCGGGGACCGCGTTCGAGGGATCCACGCGCTGCATGATCCACGGAGCACGGGCGCCACCGCGGAGGTCCCGGGACAACGCGAAGACGTGGTCGCCGTCGCTCGCCAACATGGGGACGTGTCCTTGCCCCGGCAGGAGGAGGAACGCGACCTGCGGCGTCGCCTGGCCGGGCAGCGGGAAGAAACGGACATCATGTCGGACGTGGGTTCGTCCACGGGCGTGCCCGCGAGCACGGCCACGCGCCGCGCGACCTCCACGGCCACCGGGCTCTCGGCGTCGGCACTGCCGAGGTCGGATAGGACGTGCATTCCGGTGTCGAGCGAAGCGGCGGATCGTGCGCCGGATCCGTCCCGTCGCACGAAGACGAGATCGGCTCCGCCCTTCGAGAGCCCCATCGCGTTCGAGGACGCCGGCAAGGCCGCGGTGCCGACGACGGATTCGCAGTGCGGCGTTCCCGTCATCACGCACACGCCGCAACACGTGACGTCGCAAGGGCCGCCCCCACCGGAATCCGTGCCCGATCCGTCCCCGCCGGAGTCCGTGACCGATCCGTCGCCGCCGGAGTCCGTGATCGCCGCGTCCGTGCCGCCGTCGCCTCCGTCGGAAAGGGTCGCGTCGACCCCGGTGTCGACCGACGCATCCTCGGGGCGGGCGGCGTCGGCATCGGCGCGCGTCCGCGCCCGCATCGTCCGGAGGACGCGTCCCGTCGAGGACGCTCTGGCTCGCCGCGACGTAGGACGCGGGGCAAATCGCGCGATCGTGGAAGGCCGCACACGGGGCGCTCAGACCGACGTCGGTCACGACGCCGAGTCGGACGAAGGTGCAGAGGCCCGGCGCCAACGTGAGCGTGCGACGTCCGCCGGTCTCGGCGAGATCGAACTCGGCGGAGTCGAGGAACTCCACGTGCCGTGCCTCCGTCTCGGGCAACGCGTAGACGACGTAGGGCACGAGCGAGGGCGAACGGGCCGCTTCGGGCAGTTCGTACACGCACGTCGGATCGGACGTCGGAGGCAGGGCGACGTGGCTGCACGTGTCGAGGGACACGCACGGCGTGCCGTCGTTCTCGCCGAACGTGACACGCTCGAGCCCTTCGGGGGACAGACGCGGATCGACGCACCGGCCGTATCGGCACGTCAGGCCCGCATCACACTCGGCGCGCAAACAACTGAACGTGAGCGGAAGAGGGAGTTCCACGATGGATCCTCTCACGTAGGAGCTCACGGCTTCGGCCCGCACGTCGGGAACGGGCGCGTCCGGGGAGACGCAGTCGGCTTCGGGATCGTTCGCGAGCCACGCGTCGACGCGCACGCGGAACGTCCCGCCGCTTCCACCGTCGTTCGGGACGAGGGCCGTCGTCACGGGAAGCGGAAACTTCCCGAGGTCCGCGTCCGGGGTTCCCGTGGGGAGGGACGCACTCGGTGACACGCCGAACGCCTGACAGTGCGCGCGGGATCCGTCCGAATTGGACACCTCGATGCGGACGCGGCCCACCGGCAACTGGGAGGAGACCTTGACGAGCACCGCCGTCGGGTCCGACGTACCGCACGCCGTGGCGACGGTCAGGACGGCGACGGTGGCGGGAGCGAACGACCGGACGACGCCCCACACGGCCCATCGTCTCCGGGCGCGCTCCGCGGTCGTCGTCGGTGGGTTTCGCCTTGCCATCGAATCGAATCGGGAGCGTACAGCAGGTCGTGGCGAATCCGTCGACCGCCGGATCGAATTCGCGTTTCTCCGGGAGCCTCCGTTCGACTTCCGGCACTCCCGGCGATGCGGATCCCGCGGGAGCGCTCCCCGCGGTCACCCTCGTCGACGCACGCGGGCCAGCGCGAACACGAACAGGACGAGTCCAGCGAGGTCGCCCGATGATCGCGCCGACGTTCGAGCGCCTCCCACGCTCCGGCAACCTCCGGCGTCGGCGGCGACGCCCGGGTCGTCGGGAGGCGCGCACCTGCCGGACGTGTCGCATTGGTTTCCCGACGCGCAGTCGTCGACGTTCGTGCACGAGGCGAGACACACGCCGCCCGCACAGCGGTACGCCCCACAATCGGTGGTGCCTCCGAGAGGGGATCGCACCGTCCGTTCGTCCGCACAGGTGGACGGCGCGATGCACACGCCCGCTTCGCACCGGCTGCCCGCGGCGCACTGGGTGTCGTCCGTGCACGACGTGCGGCACGCGTTCGCGCCGCACGCGTAGGGTACCCGCACGAACGACCGACCACGTCGTCCGCACGGCCGCAACTTCCGAAGCCGTTGCACACGGCGCCCGAGGTCTCCCTGCCGTCGGCGCAGACCGGCGTCCTGCACGTCACGTCCGCGCCGACGAACGAGCACGCGAACCGGCTCCGCGCACCGGCGCATACCTGCGTACCGCACACGTCGCCCCCGTCGGAGGACGCGGCGCACGCCGGCCTTCCGTCGCGGGGAGCGCCGTCCACCGGCACGCACGTGCCCATGCTTCCCGGCTCCGCACACGATTCGCACTGCCCTTCGCACGCACGGTTGCAACAGACGCCGAACGCGCAGGATCCGGACGCACACTCGGAGCACACTCCCCTCTCCGCGCAATCGGCGTCGAGGTCGCAACGGGAACCAGCGACCTTCCGGGGTTCGCACGTCCCCGCGGCCGAGCAGAAGGCGCCGCTCGCGCAGTCCGCGTCGCGTGCGCACGCCGAGGGACACGCGCCGTGCACGCCATCGCACGTGAACGGGAGACAGGAGGGGTTCGCGCCCGTGGTGCCCTTCGCGGAGACGGTGCACGTGCCCGGCGTCACGTCGCAGACCTCGCACCCCCCGTGCACGCCCGGTCGCAGCACACGCCATCGGCGCAGTGGCCGGTGACGCAATCGGCGTCCGAAGCGCAGAGTTCCGCCGGACGGGCGCGGCACTGGCCCGTCGCGTCGCACGAGCGCGCTCCCGGACACGAGTCGGCGTCGTCCGCGTTCCGGACGGGCGTGCACGTGCCCGGCGTGACCGCACACGTGAGGCAGGTGCCCGTGCACGCCGACGCGCAGCAGACGCCGTCGACGCAGAAACGCGACGCGCACTCGGAAGCGGCGGTGCACGGTGCGCCGTCCGGCGTGTCGCTCGTGAGGGCGCGGGCTCGCACGCGGAGGGCCTGCACGTCGGCGCGATCGTCGAAGGCCAGGTACGCGACGGCGACCGCTCCGGATGCGAAGGGCGCGAGGCACGGTGAGCCCACGTCGACCCCGTCGTCCGCGATCGCGAACCCATTTCCGTCGTGGACGGTGCCGTCGGGGGAGACGACGGACGCGAAGACGGACGACCGACCGGCCGTGCGACGGTCCCTCCACGCGACGAGGAGTCGACGGTCGCCCGCGGGCACGACGACGCGCGGCGCATCCTGGGCGCCCGACGCCGAGGTCACGCGCAAGGAGTCCCCACGGTGGCCGTGGGATCGATCCGCACGACGAAGACGTCCGCGTCGGAAGCTCCCCCGGACGAGCCCGAATACGCCACGAACACGTCCGTGCCGAGGGTCGCGAGCGCCGGAGCGCTCACCGCGTTCAGGGAGGTCGAGACGACGAACCCCGCAGGGTCGGTGACCGCACCGTCGGGGCGGACGCGTGCGCCGTGGAGGTTCCGGGGAGCGGCGCCGCGATCGTCCAGCCACACGACGACGAAATCCGTTCCGTTCCACGCCACGGAAGGCGCGTACTGCGACGACCCGGCGCTCGAGACGAGGAAGGGCGGCACGAGGACGGTACCGTCGGCCGCGACGAGGACGCCGGCGACGTCCCTCTCGGTGGGAGCGGCGAGGGCGTTCTCGTCCCACACGACGAGGAACCGATCTCCGCCCCACGCGGCGCGCGGGTGGCCGGGCATCGTTCCGCGTCCCGGTGCGAGCTCGCGAGGGGCCGGGTCGAGGAGCGTGCCGTCCGGCTTCAAACGTGTACTCTGCAGCTTCACGGCGGAGACCGTCGTCGTCCCCCCCGTGGTGAAGAACGCGTGGACGTTCGTGCCGTCCGACGCCAGATCGAACGCTCGCCGATCCGGGCCGATCCCCGGCGCGACGACGGTGGGCGCGCCGTCGGGCAACGTCCCTTCGGGCGTCATCCTCCGGACGAGGAGGGTGCCGTCGGTCCACGCGGCGCGGTTCTCGATCCATCCCACGAAGGCGTGGGCCCCGTCGCTCGCCACCGTCGGTTCGAGCTGGGCGACGCCGGCCGTCGAGACGACGAAGTCGTCCGCGGCGAGCGCACCGGCCGACGACAGCCGCCGCGATCGAATGTGGGAGTAGGGCTCGCGGGTGTCGCGCCACACGACGAGCGTCCCGGTCCCCCCGACCGCGAGGGCGACTTGGGACTCCTCGCGCGTGGCCGGAGCCACGGGCACGCCTCCCATTCCGTCGAGGACGGCCCCCGCACGGGACACGCGCGCGACGTACCCGGCGGATCCGGCGGCGAGGGTGCGCACGTCGTGCCACGCGAGCACGTAGCTCGTCCCGTCGTACGCGAGGTCGAGGTTCGCCGGATCCGTGACGGCCGTCGCCACCGGGATGCGTGCGGACGCGACGCCACCCGAGGTCACTGGTCGCGCCCGAGACCTCGACGGTGAGCGTCGAACCGACGAACCGGTAGTCGATCCAGGAGACGAAGTACCCCGTGCCGTCGGTCGTCACCGCACCCCACGCGGCGGCGAGACTCGAGGGGAGCCCGACTTCCACGGGCGAGACGGAAGCGCCCGTGACGCGGACGGCGAAGAACGCGAGGCGACCGCCCACGCCGGTGTCGACTTCGCGCACGAACGTGGCCATGCAGTCGGAGGCGGTGCACGCGAGGCGCACGTACGCGTCGCGCGCGGGATTCACGCTGACGGGAAAGCCACCCGGGTCACGGAGGGAACCGTCGGACGCGACGCGCGTGGCGTAGACGTCGGACGATCCTCCGTTCCGCGCGCGTCCTCCCACGCCACGAGCCAGTCGACCCCGTTCCACGCGACCGCGGGTTCCCGTTGATCCTTCGTCGCCGTGGCGATCGGGAACCCGCCGGGATCGAGGACCGCCCCGTGGGCGACACACGGGCGCCGTAGACGTCCGATTCGCTTCCCGAGCGGCGGTCGGACCACACGACGAGGTAGGCCGAACCGCTCCACGCGACGCGCGGCGCGGACGCCGCCGTGCGGGAGCGCGCGAGGAAGATCCCCGCCGGGTCGAGCACCACGCCGGAGGGAGACACGCGGGCCGCGTAGACGGAGGCGTCGTCCTCTTCTGTGCCGCGCCGTCGGTCGACCCACACGACGAGCGTGTTCGTACCGTCGGAAGCCCCGTGGGGAGATCCGACCTCGAAGGGCACCGTGCCCGTCGCGACGGCGGAAAGTTCCCGTTCGGCCGTCACCGACGCGAAGGTCGAGCGGGCCGGTGCCGGAGTCGTCGCCCCGCGGGACGCGTCGCACGCGACCGCGAGGACGACGCCGAGGACGGCCACGGCCAGGGTCGCGACCCTCCGGAAGGTCCCCGTCCACCGGCGAGGCCGACCCCCCGGAGGAGGACGGCGCCGCGCGAACGCACCGACGACGACGAGCCCCACGAACACCGCGGACGGAAGCACGCCCGTGCCGCGCCCCGCGCGTCGGGGCCCACGGCGCAGCCGCCTCCTCCTTCGCGGCCGCGAACGTCACGCACCGCCCGTCCGCGTCGCACGAGAACCCCTCGGCGCAGTCCTCGACCTGCCCGCGTCGTCCGGCACGCGCTTCCTTGGCACGTGTACGGTCCGCAGGACACCTCGCGTCCGCTCGCCGTCCGGAGGGTGTTCGCGTCGACGCAGAGGGCGCCGCTGATGCACGTCCCTTTCGCGCGATCGCAGGTGCTGCCCCGTGCGCAATCGTCGTCGGTCGCGCAGGTCGTCTTGCAGGCGTCCGCGCCGCACGCGAACGGCGCGCACGCACGCGTGGTCCCCTGGCCCGGCGATCCGCAACGACCGCTTCCGTCGCAGGTGGCGGGGGCACTCTCGACGCCTTCCTTGCACGAAGCTCCCCGGCACGGAACGCCCGAAGCCACGAACACGCACGACGCGGCGTTCACGCGACCGGCGCACACCTTCGCCGTGCACGTGTCGGTCCCCGGTTCGCACGCCGTGCGCGCTCCGTGGGGTGCGCCGTCCACCGGCACGCAGGAACCGACGGAACCGGGCACGTCGCACGCCTCGCACTGACCTTCGCACGCACGGTTGCAGCACACGCCGTCGACGCACGCGCCCGCGGCGCACGGAGCGCACCGCGACGGGTCGTTGCATTCGGTCCCGGGATCGCACGTGGCGCCCGCGTCGCGCCTCGGCACGCAGCGTCCTCCCGCGGCGCAGAAGAGCCCTGCGCCACACTGCGCGTCGTTCGTGCACGCCGTCGGGCACGCGCGGCTCACGCCGTCGCAGACGAACGGCGCACACGCGGGTCGTGATCCGGTGCTGCCCGCGGAGACCGCCGTGCACACGCCGGGCACGAGGTTGCACGCGTCGCAGCCGCCATCGCACGCGGAGTCGCAGCAGACTCCGTCCACGCAGTATCCGCTGAGGCAATCCGTCGGGCGAGCGCACCGGGTCGTGACCGTCGCACGACAGACCGCGTCGGCGTCGCAACGAAGGCCGGAGTCGCACGTTCCCGGGTCCTCCGCGTTCCGCACGGGCACGCACGCGCCCGTGGGCGTCGCACACGTCGAACACGCCCCGTCGCACGCCGACGCGCAGCACGTGCCGTCCACGCACGATCGCGAGCGGCACTCCCCGGCGGAGGCGCAGGGACTGCCGAGGGCCGCACCGGTGTCGAACGTGCGCGCGCGGACGCGGGTCGCGCCGAATCCCGGACCGCCGTCGAAGCGCGTGTAGACCGCGAGCGCGCGTCCGCCGGGAGCGGCACTCACCGCGGGGGCGCTCTCGTCCTCGGGAGACGTGGCGAGATCCACGGAGCCGCCGGTCCGGATCGCGCCGTCGAACGTCACGAGCGCCGCGCGGACGTCCCGGCCCGTGGCGCCGGCGTCCTCCCACACGGCGAGCAGATTCTCTCCGTCGGCGGCGTCGAAGAGTCGCACGTTCCTCTCTTCGCCCGTCCCGGACACGACGATCCGCGCCGTCCCGACGGTGCCGTCGGCGGCGACGGATACGGACGCGAGGTCCGACTCGGAACGCACCCGGGCGAACGACGACCATGCGACGACCCAGCCCGAAGGCGTGGCGACGACCGAGGGCGACTCCTGGTTCGCGGCCAAACGTCCGAGGACGAGCGCCGTGGTGTCGCGCACCGTTCCATCCGACGCGACGCGTGCGCCGCGGACGTCGACGGTCCCGAGTCGTGCGTCCTGCCACGCCACGAGGAACGTGCCGTCGTGGACGCCCACGGAAGGCGCTCGCTGATCCCCCGCGGACGACGCGACGGCGAACTCCTGCGAGGGGGACGATCCGGTCGGCGCGACGAAACGTGCCCGGACGTCGAAGTCGACCCCGGAACGTGCGTCTTCCCACACGACGAGGACGGAAGCTCCGTCGGAGGCGACGCGGGGGCGTCGCTGCTCCCCACCGGACGACGCGAGCGCGACGCCCCCGGGATCGAGCACCGTGCCCGCAGGGGTGACCCGCGTGCCGTACACGTCGTAGGCGCCGTTCCGTCCGTCCGCCCACACGATCCGGAAGGTCGTGCCGTCGAAGACGACGTCGGGCTCGACGGCATCGCCGCTCGTGCCGCTCACGAGGAACGGTTCCCTGTCGAGTACGGTGCCGTCCGGGGCCACGCGGACGGCGTAGAGGTCCTTGTCGTGGCCGAGGCGGGCGTCCGACCACACGACGAGGTGGTTCGTCCCGTCGAAGGCGACGGCGGGCGTCGCCTCGGAATTCGCCGAGGTCGAGATCGCGAGATCCCGCGCGTCGAGCACACGCCCGGTGGCGTCGACGCGCGCGCCGGCCACGTGCAGATCGTCGTCGCTCGGACCGGCTTCGAAGGCGACGAAGAAATCCCTCCCGTTCGACGCGACGGAGGGATGCCCCGCGACCTTCGCGGCGTTCGAGACGGGCAGGACCGACGCGTCCCGCACCGCGCCCGAGGCGTCGACGCGGACGGCTTGGATCGACGGGGGGACGCTCCGGGACGCGTCCCATCGGCTCGCCCACACGACGAGGGTGTCGAGGCTGCCGTGGGCGACGGCCGGGTCCGCCGCGCCGAACGGAGTGCGCGAAAGCAGCGTGCGCGTGGGGAAGCGAGCCCGGCCGGTCGCGTCCCACCCCGCGAAGGTCACCGACGTCGTGAGCGCGTCGAGTTGGGTCTGCCACGCGGCGATGAGGCCGTTCGCGTCCGCGGTGAGGGCCGGCCGCGTCGACCCCACGGCGCCCAGGGCCAGATCCAAGGATGCCGAGGAAGCAACCGACCGTCGGCCGAGAGCTCGGCGGCGCGCACGTCCCCCGCGGGGTCGGTGCCGCGATCGGTCCACGCGATCCACGCCCCGGTTCCGGAGGCGGCGAGTGCCGCTTCCCCCTGGACCCCGGACCGTCGAACACGGGAGCGGGTGCGGAGGTGGACGTCCCCGCGGCGTCGATCGGACGCACCGCGACGGCGTACGACGCGCCGTCGTGGTTCGTGGACGCGACGAGGAAGGACGTGCCGCTCCACCGGGCCGAAACCTCCTCGGCGGCGGAAGTCGACGTCGGGTCGACGACGACGGGTGCGGCGTCGAGCACGGTGCCGTCGCGGCCGACGCGTACGGTGACGAGCTTCGGTGTCGCCCCCGCCGCGCCGTCCGAGGACGACCACACGACACGCCAGTTCGTCCCGTCGAAGCCGACGGCCGGGCGCTCGGTCGGCGACGTGGTGCTCCCGGGCAGCGGGATGCCGAACGGATCCTGGACGACGCCGTCGTTCCGCACGCGCGTGGCGTAGAGATCGGCCAGGGTGGCGTCGTTCGGTCGTCGTCGCGTGTCGGTCCACACCACGAGGTAGTCGGTCCCGTCGCTCGCGATCGACGGGCGCCTCTGGAGATTCGGTGCGAGACCGACCTCGGGGCGCGACAGGGAGATCTCGTCCGACACGAGCGCGGCGGCCCCGCGCGACACGGAGGGCGGCCCGGGTTCCGGCGTCGGGCGCGGAGGGGACGCGTCGCATCCGACGAGCGACGCCACGACCGAGGCGAGGGCGCCCGCGAAGCGACGCGTCCGTTTCCTCCGGACGATCGCCCCGGCGACGAGGACGAGCGCGAGCGCGCCCGGTGGTCCCGGAGGACGGTGCCCGGGGAGCGAGCACGCGCAGGTCCCCCTCCCCTTCGTCGGGTCCGGCGGAGGCCTCCGACGTGGACGACGCGTCCCCGGAGGAGGGCGCGGTGGAATCGGGCCGTGACGACGACGTCGCGTCCGTCACGGCGCCGTCGCCGGACGCTCCGCCCGTCGCGTCCGCGTGGGCGTCGACGAGGGCGGCACCGTCCGACCCGCCGTCCGATCCTGCGGCGTCGTCGGTGCCATCGGGCGCGGCGGACGCGTCGGACGCGTCCGGGACGGAAACCGAACCGTCCGACGCGTCCGTCGCCGCGTCCGAGCGGTCCGAGGCGTCGGCCGACGCGTCGGCCCCGGAATCGCGACCCGCGTCGGTTCCCGCGTCGGGTCCGGGAAGTTCGCACGTTCCCGCGCCGTTGCACGATCCCGACCGGCTTCCGACACGGCACACGGTGTCGACGGGACGGGGCGTGCACGTGCCGTCGAACGAGGCCCCTTCGCGACCGTGCATACGGAGCACGCGTCGTCGCCGCACCGCGCCGTCGCAGCAGACACCGTCCACGCACACGCCCCCGGGCGGACAATCGGTGACGGCGTTCGTGCACGCACTCCCGAAACCGTCCACGAACCGGACCCGGAGGGGCCCGCCGCCGAAGAATTCTCCGCGGACCGGAGCGACGACGAGCGCACGACGGTGCGCGTTGCTCGCGACGGCGACGTCCCGGAGCCGCGCACCGTCGACGTCGACCTCGGAGCGGAAGCCCGTGGGATGCCCCGGATGGACCGCCACGGCCGTCCCGCCCCGCTGGCCACGAAGGACGTGATCGCCGACGCGGGAGTCGTCGTGAAGACTCCGCGCCACCACGAGGCCACCGCGCGGTCGCCCATGGACGAGACGACCACGCCGGTGTGGTTGCCGTACTCGCCCTTCGTGAGATCCGTGGCATCACGGAGCGGCACGCCGTCGCGGGTGACCCGGGAGGCGAAGATGGAGAACCCGGATCCGGTGGCGAGATCGTTCCGGTGTCCTCCCAGGCGACGAGGTACGCGCCGCCGACGAACGTGACGCTCGGAATCTGCGCGTGGGCACGGTTCGATTCCACGATCGTCCCGACGAACGGACCGCTCGCGGGTCGGTCCACCACGGTGGCCGTGGCGCCGTCGACGAGGGCGCTCCTCACTTCGAGCGGCGTCGACGCGGTCGACTGATGATCCCACACGGCGAGGAAGCGACCGTCGTCGCCGGCGGAAACGGCCACGGTCGTCGACAGGAACGGGACGCTCGTGAGGGAGAAGGGACCCGTGACGTCGCCCGACGACGAGACGACGGCTCCCATGACGAGGGCGAGCGGGTCGTTCAGGCTCGTCTTGCTCCTCCAGACGACGAGAGCGCGCCCGGTCGCGGGGTCGGCGGCGACGGCGGGATCCAGGGATTGGAAGCCCGGTTGCGAGACGACGAAGATGGCGCTCGTCGAGGCGACCGTCCACGCCGAACCGCTGTGCCTTGACGGTCCAGGGCCCTTCGCCGTCCTGCCAGACGACGAGGTAGTTGGTCCCGTCGAACGTGACGCTCGGCGCGCGCCGATCGAACCGGCCGTCCGAAATCTCGACGGGCGCGCCCACCGGCCCCGTGGTCGCCGACACGGGCTGGACGAAGAGATGACTGAAGTAGGTGGCGAGGTTGGCCGACGGGCCCGTGTAAGGGGACGGATGGGTGGACGCCCACGCCACGAGGAAGTCCGTTCCGTCGCTGGCGGCGTGGGGCGCCGACTGCGGCTGGAGCGTGATCGATCGGTGCGCGGGCCGGGTGCCGTCGAGGAAGTCCCCGGCCATCGCCGCGAACGCGACGCGCGAATCCGCGGGTGCGCCGGGACGCGGTGCGCGGGCGAGCACGACGTTCGCGAACGCACCCGGCCGGAGACCGGTGACCACCTGGGGAGCTCCGAGGGTGAGGTCGAAGCCCTCACGCACGTCGGGGATGACGTCGGCGACGAATCCGGGCGTCGTGAATTCGGTCCCGGCCGCGTCCACGCCGCCGCGGAGCATGAAGACGTCGAACGCACCGGGGTTTCCCACGGCGTAGGCGTCGAACGCCTTCCACGCGACGACCCACGCGCCCCCGGAGTCGATACCGACCGAAGGTTCGGTGAGTGCCGGCGTCGTCGTGCTGGCCGCGATCCTGCCGAGTCTCCAGTCGCCCGCCTCGTCCACGAACGCGAGGTTCACACGGGTCCCCACGCGGGGGTCCGTGCTGGGCGCGAACGTGTACGCCATCACGTAGCCGTGCAGGCCGCCGAAATCGGCGGGCACCAGGCTGCGTTGGAGGTTCGCGAAGCCGGCGCTCGTACGGAGGTAGTCGAAGCCGATGAGGGTCGAATCGCCGCGCATGGCGAGCCATCCCGTCCACGTGTCCTGGCTCCCGGTGGGCCTCATGGCGAACGTGAGGAGGTAGTGGTTCGTGCGGGCGGCGATGCGCGGGTGCAGGAGTTCGTCGGTTCCTCCGATGGTCGCGAGGCGCACGCCCGTCCCCGCGGCGGCGTTCAGCGTGCCGTCGGCGAACCAGAAGATTCCGTAGATTCGGCGGGTGGCAGTTCCTTCGCGATCGTCCTGCCAGACGGCGAAGCACTGTCCGGGCGCGGCCGTCGTCCCGGGAAGGCACGCGATGTCGGCGTCGGTCTGGTTCGATCCGGCGACCGTGGAGACGGACATCACCGCCCCCACGACGGCCCCGGTCGCGCTCACGCGAACGCCGTTCACGTCGACGTCGCCGGTCGCGAGGGTGCGGGAGTTCCACACGACGAAGAACTCTTTCCCGTTCCACGCGGCGCGGGGAGCGAAGTCCTCGCGCGCGAGAGAATTGGTGGACAGGCGCGTCCCGGAATTCGTCGAGAAGGTCGCCCCGTCGTTGCCGGCGATGGTGGCGTACACGTGCCGCGTGTTGCCTCCGCGCACGTCCGTCCAGACCACGAGGTGGACGTTCCCGTTCGACACGGCGAACGCGTCGCGCTCGCCCACCGGCGTGGAGCGATCGAGGTCGAAGCCGTCCGACACCGTGAGGGGCAGTGTCGCGGCGCCGGACGCGACGGAGTCCGCACGGTCCTCCGAAGGCGCGAGGGGCGCACACGCCACCATCGCGACCATCCATCCGAGGAGCAGGATCCACGCGGTCCGCATGCGGTTCTCCGTCCGGAGCGCACGGGCACCCCGCCTCCCCCAAGGATACGGGACGGAACCCCACGAAATGAGCCCGGGCGTCGGGCGCCGCGAACGGGTCGTTGCTTTCGTCGTACCTGGTCGGAGGATGCCCTACTCCGCGAACGGTGCGCGACGTGCCCTCAGGAGAACGCGGCGTCCTTCCAGTGCGCGTCGCGGAAGCGACGCACGTAGGCGACGAGCCGGGGATCGCGGGCGGCCGCGCGGAGGGGCGAGTCCACGGGATGATCCTGGCAACACCACACCATCGCGAGGGCGGTGGCATCGACGTTCGTGGGCGCGTCGCCGAACATCCACGGTCGATCGCCGAGGGCCTGCGCGACGGCGCGCAGATCCCCCGCACCGTTCTCGAAGAACTCCTCACGCGTGTATCGACCCGTGCCTTGGGACTTCAACGTCTTCAGGATCGTCCCCCGGATGGCCCGCACGGCGAGCGGCGCGACGAACGCCGGAAGGGCGCGCGAGAACGCCGGAACCTGGGCCGCCCAGCCGTCCTCCTCCTGCCACCGCGATCGCATGAGCGCGAAGTAGAAGCCGTCCTCGAGCATGCGGCGGAGCGCGTGGGCGCGGGAACGCTGGTCGGCGTCGAGCGTCGCGTCGAGATCGATGCCGTTCCGCGCCGCGAGGGTCGTCAGGATGACGTGGGAGTCCGGAACGAGCACGCCGTCGAGGTCGACCCACGGCATCTTGCCGCGGGGCGACTTCATGGGATTCCCCTGGCGCTTCACGTACGGCAGGCCCGCGAGGCGCATCCACACTTCGAGCTTCACGACGAACGGGGAGAGATCGGGGGCGCCGAAGGCCGGGACGGAACCGTAGAGCGGGATCGCGGACATGGTGTCCGATCTACCACGACGTCCCGGGCGCGGCGGACCGTGCCGCGCACCGAGGTCCGGAGCGCGCTCAGCGGATCTCCGGCGTTCGGCCGACGGACGTACCGCTTCCGGATCCGCTGCCCGTGGAGGACCCGCTTCCAGATCCACTTCCGGACCCACTTCCAGAACCAAGTCCTCCGCCGCTCGACGCGCCGCCGCTCGACGAGCCACCGCCGCTCGACGCGCCACCGCCGCTCGACGCGCCACCGCCGCTCGACGCGCCACCGCCGCTCGACGCCCCCCCCGCCGGACGACCCACCGCCGGAACCGGCGGCTCCTCCACCCCCCTGGGCGCCACCGCCAGCATTCCCGTTCGCGCCGCCGAGCCCCTCGGACCCACCGCCGGACGTCCGGCTGCCCGAACCGTCGTTCGGCGTCCCGCAGGGCGTCGTCGGCGAGTCGACGGGGTGAACGCCGGCGATCTCGAGGTTGCCGACGTTCGCGAGCGTGCGCGCGAAGAGGCCCCCGCGGAACCGGGAGTTGCCGACCACGTGCACGTTCGCCTTGGGCGCGTACACGAGTCCGTGGAATGCCTGGTTTCCCACGGTGAGGGTGACGTCTTGGGATGCGCCCATGTAGATGCGGAGTGAACCGGCGTGGGTCGGGTTGCCCGCCGAGAAGTTGCCGAGGGATCGCACGCCTTCGCCGAGATAGAGATCGAGCGAGGATCCCGGCGTGAACTCGAGGGCGCCGTTGCCGAAATTCTCGAACGCGCCCGTCACGTAGAGAGCCACGGCGCCATCGACCCGCACGCGCCGCACGGCGACTGCCCTTCGGCGTCTCCACGAGGTAGCGACCCGTGGTGAAGGTGACGTCGGGCGGGCAGCGGGAACGGCGTCGCGAATCCCTTCGCGCCGTTGTCGTTCGCGGTCGCGGCCGCGGCCACCGCCGCGTCGACGTCGAGGAGGCTCGCATCGTCGCACGCGCAGGGCTTCTCGTAGCGGGGCACGTAGGGCCCTTCGTCGCGCTCGTCATGCCGAGCAGGCGCATCTCGCCACCGAGACCGAGGGCGCCACCGATGCGCAGCATGCCGAAACCTTCGAGGTTCCCTCCGATGGAGAGGTCCTTCCCCACGGCCACGAGTCCACCCACGGAGACCGCGCTCGGCGTGTAGAGGCTCGTGCCGATGTCGATGGTGCCGGCGGCCGTCACCGAACCTCCGCTCGCCCACGATCCGGTGACGCGCGTGTTCGCGGCGAGCACCGTGGTGCCGTTCACGCCCACCGAGCCGAGGCTGCCGGACTCACCCCCGGTGACGAGGAGGTTGCCCGTGCCTCCGAAGTTCTCGCAGAGGCAGAGCGCGTTGCCGAAGATGGCCTCCGCCGGGCTCGTGCAACGATCCACGTCGCCTCGGTCCGCGGAAACGCCCTCCCCGCGGTCGGCGACCGCGCCCTGCGTCCTCCCGGCATCCGCGAAGACGGCGGACGTCGCGTCCGCGTCGAGTCCGTACGGACCTCCCGCACAGGCAGGAAGGAGGAGGACACCGGAGAGCGGGACGAGGGAGCGGAGGCGCATGCTGCTCCCTCAGCAAGTCCGTGGCCAACGACGCACATTCTCCTTCCCGAGAGCGTCGAACGGAGGAACACGTCGAAACCGGACGAATCGGACGCGGTCGCCTCCTCGTCACGCGCGTCCTGCTCGATCCTTGCGCAGAGAGCAGGACGTGCGAACGGGTCTTCGGACCAGGCGCGACTGCGGCGCCCGATCCTCAGGGCTCACTTCTCGAACGACAACGTGTAGCTCACGCTCGAACGGTTGTTCGACCGGATGCTGACGTAGTAGTCGCCGCCCGAGGCGGTGAAGACCGACAGGTACGGTCCCGATCCGAGGAGGGATGCCGTGCCTCCCGACACCTTGTAGACGGAGAACGTGGCGTTCGGCGTCGCGCCGACCCACTTCACCGTGTACGTGCGGTTCGGCGCGACGCGGGTCTTCACGACGTCGACGGCGCCCTGAGCGACCGTCCCGGAGAAGGTCCCCTCCGCGCAGAGCTCGTTGCCCGTCGCGGGAGTGTCGTTGGGCTCCGTCTCGCCGCACTTCGGACGATCCTGGCACGTTCCGGCCGAGCACGTCTGGTCGTCGCCGCAGGTGCCGCACACGCCCCCGCATCCGTCGTCCCCGCACGACTTGCCGTCGCACGTGGGCACGCACACGGGTTTCGGCTCGCAGGACGTCTGGTCCGCGGCGCAGATCTCGTCGGTCCCGCAGGTACCGCACGTCCCTCCGCAACCGTCGGCGCCGCACACCTTGCCCGAACACTGCGCGACGCACGGCCCATCCGGGACGTACTTCCGGACGAGATCGAGGCACGTCCCCGAAACGTTCGTCCACGACGCGACGCCCGTGCATCCCTGGGGTCCGAACGACGTCACGCCGATCACTTGCTCACGGCCGTCGATGGTCGCGATCAGCCCTCCGCCCGAATCCCCCTGGCAGGACGTGCGCCCCGGAGCACCGGCCTCGATCGTCCCGTCGCGCAGGGCGACGATGCTCGAGTCGGCGTACCGCTTCGTGCCCGCCCCGGTTCCCGGTGATCCGACGTTGTTGCCGTAGCCGATGATCTTCACGGGCGTCCCCGCCGCGAGGTCCTGCGTCGGATTCGTTCCGCGATACACCGGCAGCGGCGTGACTCCCGCGAGAGGGCTCGCCAGCTTGAGGATCGCGCAATCGTGCCCCTCGTTGATGAACCTCTGGGTCGGCCACTTCGGATGCACCTCGACGCTCGACACCTTCGTCCACTGGGACGCATCGTTCCGGTTGGGGACGGGCGCGTTCGACACGCGACCGCTCTCGCGGTTGGCGACGTAGTCTTCCACGCAGTGGGCCGCGGTCAGCACGGTGTCCGGAGCGATGAGCGACGCCGTGCAGGTTCCGTAATAGCCGGGACCGTCGACGCTCAACATGACGACCGCCGGATGACCCGCGTAGGTCTGGCCCCCGATGACGGAGGATTCCTGCGTGCCGACGATGACGTCGTCGGTCTCCGCGTTCGATTGCACACTGCACGCGATCGCCAGGGACGAAGCGACCGCGGAAGACACGAGAGACGACCATTTCATGTTCAAGAACCCTCCGAGCGCCGCCTTTCGACGGCGAACGGAAGCCGACCCTAAAGAGCCTTCGGATCTTCTCCCACCACGTACGACGTCGGCGACGGAATGGAGACATTCATGTCTTTATGCGTCATTCCCGGAGGAACGTCGCCGTTCGGGACGCCACGTCACGTCTTCTCGCTTCGCCCGGCGGGAGCATGTCTCGGAACGACCGCGATTCGCCTATGGTCGGTACATGGACACGCCCGACGCTACCTCCATGGGACCGACCCGACTTCTCCTCGTCCTCCTCGTGCCGACGACCCTCACGTTCGCCGCCGGGTGCGGAACTTCGAGCACCTCCGCGACGGTCTCGGACGAGGCAGGGATCGACGGTGGCGGGATCGCGGACGACGCCGGTACGGACGGCGGTTGTGGCTTCGTCCTCCGCCCCATGGTCACGCTCGAGACCGCCGTGAACGAATCCACCGCGACGCTCGTCCTCGATGCGACGGGCGCGCCCCACCTGCTCGTCTCCGGAGGTGGTTCGCTCGCGCACGTGACCATGGAGGGAGGCACGCCGAAGTCCGAGAGTGTCGTGACGTCGTCGACGGCCTCGGACCTCTTCGGGCAGCCGATGACGGCGAGTTTCGACGCGAACGGTGTCCTTCACGTCGCGTTCCTCCTCGGCAAGAACGCCATGCACGCGTGGAGGACGACGACCTGGAACCAGGAAGTCATCGCCGCGGACGTGGGTACCGCGCCGGTGTTCTTGGCACTCGACTCCCGCGGTCACGCGCACGCGGTGTACCTCGGCAAACTCGGCACGGCCGTGTACGCGAACGACGTGTCGGGTGCGTGGTCTTCCATCGCGCTGCCGCGCATGGCGTGCGGGAGCGGCCAATGTGTCAACGGAATCGCCGTCGGCCCCGACGACGTCCCCCACGTCTCCATGGTCCGAGGAACCGTCGACGCGACGACGCTTCTCGTCGGTGTCCCGAGCCTCGCCGACGGCGGCGTTTCCGACGGTGGCGCGTTCGCGTTCGACGAGGTGGCATCGTCGACTCCCGCGGAGAAGTCGACGCCCACGGAGCTCGACACCGGGAGCACGCTCGCCGTCGACGGTCGCGGCGCCCACGTCCTCTTCTCCCGTGGCTTCGGGGGAGGCGGCGTCCACTACGGAACGAACGTCGGTGGCACGTGGAAGACGTCCGTGGTCGCGGAGTCACGGGCGAAGAGCATCGGACGCGTGGCGGTCGATCCTTCCGGCGGAGTCCACGTGGTCTACACGGCCGAGAGCGTCCCCACGTACGCGAAGAAGGTCGGCGATGCGTTCGTCGCGACGCGGATTTCGTCCGACGTCGGCCAGGCGTACTCGGTCGTGCTCGACGCCGCCGGAACGCCCCACGTCGGCTACCGACGAAACCACCCGGGCGGTACGTCCACTTCCCGGAAGGCGGATTTCGGAGAAGCGGTGCCCGATCCCGCGTGCAAGTGAGCGGCAGCTTCGCCGACTCCCCGCACGTCCGGTTGGACGGCGGCGGTGACGTCGGTCGCGCTACGTCCCGTTCGGTCCTCGCACGGTGAGCACGGGACGCGTCGACGTTCGTACGACGCTTTCCGCGACGCTGCCGATGAGCCATCGGGAAAGACCACGGCGGCCGTGGGTGCCCATCACGACGAGGTCGGCGCCGATCTTCTCCGCGACGGCGTGGATCACCTCCCGCGGATCCCCCGATTCGAGGAGCGCGTTCATGGCGACCCCGGAGTCTTTCCGTCGGGCGAGGGCCCCGTCGAGGGCAGCCTGGGCGTCGGCGACGACGCTCGCGATCATTTCCGACGTGCCCACGAGCGCGCCCTGGGCGAGCCCGACAGAGGGGATGTCGTAGGTGTGCACGACCGTCACGCGCGCACCGACCGCCCGAGCGAGATGCATGGCGTAGTCGAGCGCCTGCTCGGACGTCGGTCCGAAGTCGGTGGCGACGAGGATGGATTTCGGAAGTGTGGTGGTCATGGCGGTCCCTCGAACGACGGTCCTATGTCGACCTCTCGCGACCCTCGGCGTTGCAACTTGCGATCCGCGCGACACCGCGTCGCTCCCACGGCACATGCCGCGACTCCGGGCGCGGCACGTGCGCCCCGGTGCACGGACTGCGCACCACGTTGACCGGTCACGATGCCCGTGAAACGTTCGAGCGATGACACACGCCCGAAACGCGCTTTCGTGGGCGCACCTCGTCGTGACGGCGATCCTCGTGACGGGATGTTCGACGTCCCACGGTTCACGCACCCTGGCCGACGGCACCGTCGTGCACACCTTCCGCCGCGGCTATTCGAACGCCCATCTCGTGGTCCGGAAGGACGCGGCCTTCCTGGTGGACTCCGGGTACGAACGCGAGGCCCAGGCCTTGGCCGACGACATCCGATCGGAAGGGGTCGACCCCGCCCGTCTCCGCGCCATCGTGGTGACCCACGGTCATGCCGATCACGCAGGCGGCGCCGGTTGGTTCCAACGGACGTACGGGACGAAGGTCGTCGCGGGTCACGGCGACGAGGGGATGCTCGCGTCCGGCAAGAACGAGAAGCTCTGCCCCACGGACTCCACCGGACGCGATCGGCTCGACGAGGATCAGAGTGCCACCTATTCGCCCGTCCGTGCCGACGTCGTCGTCGACGACACCCTCGATCTCGCCGAACTCACCGGAATCCCCGCGCGTGTGGTGCACCTTCCGGGACACACGACGGGCTCCGTCGTCGTCGCGCTCTCGGACGCGGCCTTCGTCGGAGATCTCTTCCGCGGCAAGGTGATCGGCGGAGGGACCAGCGTGCACTTCTACATGTGCGATCTGGACGACAATCGACGGGACGTAGGCACGCTCCTCGGCACGATCGCCCCCTCCGCGTCGTGGCTCTTTCCCGGGCATTTCGGCCCCGTCACCCGCGCGTCGGTCGAGGACACTTTCGGCCCGGCGACGGGAATGTGAACGTGACAGAGTGCGGAGAATGCGGACGCGAGACGATCGGACCGTGAGCCGACGGCACCTCGTCGCCGCCGTGGCCTTCGCGCTCGTCGCGGGATGCTCGAAGAGTTCCACGCCCACGTCGTCCTCCGCCGATGCCATGCCGGCCGTGATGGCTCCGGCCACGGCGCCTTCCGCTTCCTCGCGGACGCCCGCGCGCTGACGCGCGGCGATTCCCGGGGACGGATCTCCGGGGATCAGCGCGCCGGGATTCTCGCGGTGCGGACCTTGCCGGAAGGCTGCGTCGCGTCTCCGATCCAGTACGCACACGTCGCGTTCGCGACGATGTTCGACGCCGCCGTCTCGGCGTTCGCGACCGGGGTGAACGCGTTCGTCAGGACGTCGAGGACGGTCGGTCGCGTGGTCCCGCCGAGCGTCGCGTAGCGCGCGCCCCCTCCCGGGTAGTCGACGTAGGCGATGCCCTTCGACTCGAGAGGGAACAGCGTCGCCGAGCTCGCCGGCAATCCGGACGCGGGTTGCCACGAGGCGATCGACGTGTTCGCGGCGTCGCTCCGGTGGAACGCGAATTCCGCGCCGCTCGTGGAGGGGCGACGCGTGATCCCGGACACGATTCCCGAGCCGGACAGGGTCGTCATCCGCGTGGTACCGCCGGATCGGAAGTCGAAGTGAACGAGCGCCTGGGCACCGCCGGGCACGCCGAACGCCACGAGGGCGGACTCCTCGCTTGCCGCCATCGCGAGGGGTTGCCCGAGGGTCGACGACACGGCACCGTCGAGAGCGACGGTCCCGACGCCGCCCGCGGGCGCCAACGGGTCGATCCGCTGGACGACGAACGGCATGGCCGGGCCCGCCTCGGTATTCCGGTACAGGAGGAACACGCTCACGCCGTCCGACGCCATCATCGGAAAGTGTCCCCGGATCGGCACCGCGTAGTTCGGGTTCATGGGAGCCGTCGCGCCCGGCAAGGCGTAGATCGCCAGGATCATGTCGTACATCGGGTTGGTCGTCGGAGTCCGGGCGACGACGGCGTAGTGGTTCGTCACCGCGACGGCGGCAAGCGGATCGCCGGAGAGCTCGCCGAGAGCGGTCACCCCGTGGGTGGTCGTGTCGAGATGGACGACCGTGTCCACGCCCGTGGTTTCGTGGCGGAGGAACACGAGGTTCTGGCCGTCGTCGGAGAGGGCGAGCGCGCTCAGGGCCGTGGGGATCGCCGCGCTCCCGAGTTCGTTCACGCACGTCGGGAGGGGACGGAGTTCGCATTGCCCGCAACACGACGTGTCGCAGGGTGCGTTCGGGGCGCTTCCGTCGCCGCCGTCGCCGGAAGTGCCCGCGTCGTCGCCGGCATCCGATCCCCCGTCGGAGGGGACGTCGCCGTCGCCGTCGCCCGAATCGGAGGCACCTCCGTCGTCGGGTCCTCCCTCCCCGGACCCGCCGTCGGACACCGGGCCGTCGCCCGTCGGAGCGTCGCTCGCGAAGGCGTCCGACGAGCCGTCGTGCGCCGTCGCGTCCTCGGCCGCGCCGGCGCCCGCGTCCGAGAACGCACCGTCCAGCCCGGAATCGCGAGTGCCCCCGTCGCCCGTGCCGGTCGGGGACCCTTCGAGGACCGCGCGACTCGCCGAGACGTACGAAGGCGCGCAGATGGATCGGTTCCGGATCGAGGGGCACGGCGCGCTCATGCCGACCTCGGCGATGACGTTCGCGCGCACGTAGTTGCAGAGTCCGGGGGACAAGGTGAGCGTCCGCCGACCGTCCGTCGCCGCGACCTCGAACTCGGAGACGTCGAGGAACTCCACGTGACGTTCGACGGTACCGGGCAACGTGTAGACGACGTACGGCACGAGGGACGGGACGTCCGCGGAGGTCGGGATGTCGTAGTCGCAGTCGGGACTCGTGGAAGGCGCGAGGGCCACCGTCGCGCACGCATCGAGCGTGGCGCAGGGCGTGCCGTCCGCCTCGCCGAACGCGACGCGATCGAGGAGGCCGGGGGCGCGTGACGGATCGACGCACCGACCGAAGCGGCACGTGAGGCTCGGGTCGCATTCGGCGCGGAAGCAACTCAGCGTGAGCGGCATCGGGAGTTCGACGATGGCGCCGTCGACGTAGGAGCTCACCGCATCGGCGCGGATGTCCGGTACGGGACGCGACGTCGCGGAGCATTCACTGCCGGTGCCGGCGGCGAGGTAGCCGTCGACCTGGACGCGGAAGGTCGCTTCCTTCCGTCCGGGGGACGGAACGAGGGCGAGGGTCACGGGGAGGGGGAACGGGCCGTTCGTCCCGTCGGGCGCGGCGGTCGAATCCGGCGCGGCGACGTCGAAGGCTTGGCAGTGCGCGCGGGCCCCGTCCCCGTTCGTCACCTCGATCACGATGCGACGAAGCGGCATCTGGGCGCTCACCTTCACGAGCACCGCCGTCGGATCCGCGGACGAACACGCGACGCCGAGGGCAGAGGCCGCGAGGGTCGCGAGGAAACGGCGTACCCAGATCCGACCCATGGCAGGAGCGTACCATCGTCGCCGGCGCGTGTGAGCGTGTGTGCGCGGACGGCAGGCGCCACGTCCCTCGGGACACGAACGAGCCCCGAGCGCACGAGAACGTCGGAAATCGAGCCTCGCCCGCGCGCCTATGGGAAACTCCGGGGAACGCAAGGGGGAGTCGAGGTTGGCAGGATCGACGAGGCACGCGGGACGGACGCGACGGCTAACGAGGTCGGGGGCGACGGCCGCGCTCGTGGTCCTGGCGATGGCGGGAGCCTGCGATTCGAGTCCGATCGCTCCGCGGCTCGGGAAGGGTCTCGCGACGACCGGTACCGCCCGCGCTCCGTTGCTTTCGGGAGAGATCCGATTCGAAGGCAATCCCGCCGCGGGTGTCCCGGTCGACGGCATCGCGTCGACGTTCGATGGAACCGCCTGGCTGCACGCGTGGACGTCGCCCGGGCGCGTCCTCGTGGGCCGCGTCGGAACGGACGGAACGGTGCTCGACCCCGGAGGCCGTGTCGTCAGCGACCCTGCGTCCACGGCCCTCGTGGGCCGCGTGCACGTCTCCGCGCGTCCGGCCACGGACGAAGCACTCGTCCTCTGGACCGCCGGAAACACCGCACACGTGACCGCGCGGCGCATCCACTCGAACGGGACGTACATCGACGGTGCGCCCCTGATCCTCGACGACCACGTGGACACGTCGCCGGCCCTGGCGGCCACACCCGATGCGTGGGTGGTCGTGGGAAGGCGTTCACGGTCCCCCGCGCGCGTGACCTGGATCGACGCACGAACCGGTGCCGTCACCGACGGTGCGTCGTTCACGACGGCAGACGAGACCACCCGCGATCCCGCGGTCGCGTGTTCCGGCGCGACGTGTTTCGTCGTCTGGGGCGAGGTCGTGGCGCCGCGTACGACGGGGCTGCGGGGCGCGTGGTTCGAGCGAGGCACGACGTCGGTCGTCCCCCTCGATCTGGGAGTGCTTCGGAACGACGCGGGTTCACTCGCGGTCGCCGTCGACGCCCGTCGCGCCTACGTGGCGTGGACGTACGCGAATCGCGGGCCCACGCCGAGCGTCGGCGTCGTCCGGGTCTCACGAACGCTCGTGCCTCCCGTCGAGGACGCGACGCCGATCGCCCTGGCGGGTTCCGCGAACGGGTTCTCCGACGCCCACGTCGACGACGGACGACGGCATCCTCGTCACGTGGCGCGACGCGGAGGACGTCCGTGGCGCCCGCCTCCTCGCGAACGGAACGGCTCCCGATTCTGCCTCCGGCGCGGGCGTCGTCCTCGCGACGAACGTGAGCTCGCTTCCATACGCCCTCGCGTCGACGTCCGATCGGGCCTTCCTCGCCTGGAGTCGGGACCCTGCGCGGGGAGTGTCGATTCCTTTCGGGGGGGCACCGTCGACCACAGGCCGGGTGCCCGTGGATCTCGTCCCTGCACTCCCAGGACAGTCCGCGCCGATTCACGTGGTCGCCGACGGTCCGAACTTCCTCGTCTCGTGGAACGAGCGCGTCGGGTCGTCCGACGTCCAGTTCGTCCGTCAGGTGGACGCCACCGGCGCACCGACGGTCGGGACTGCGCACACCATGACCGGCAGGTTCGAAGCGCCGCCGGCCATCGGGCCGCCGATCGCGCCTTCGTGACGGCCGCGGGAGACAGGGTGGAGCTTCACCGCATCGCCCTCCGGAACGGGGAAGATCGTTTCGAGGAAACCGTCACCGACTTCGGGGCCGACGATCCCGTGACCGGCGACAGGCAGACCGTGTCGTCCCCCGTCGTCGCCAACCTCGAGGGACGACACGTCGCCGCATGGTACGGAGCGACGGCCGCACGAACGACGTTGTGGCTCGCCGGCCTCGACGCCGACGGCAGGATCGGGGAGGGGCCGATACCGATCGAGATCTTCGACGCCGTCGACATCCAGACGGGCAACGTCCTGGCGCCCACCGGCCTCGCCATCGCGTCTAGCGATCGGGCCGTCGCGCTCGTGTCCGAAGCTCTCGGTGCGACGACCGCGCGCTTCTTCGGGCCCGGACTCCGGGCGACCGGCAGTCGGTTCGTGACCGGCTCGGCCCGACCGCGCTCGGTCCGCGCCACGTGGGCGAACGACGCGTTCCTCGTGTCGTGGACCGAAGCCGCTCCCGCGTCGACCGAAGATGCCTACGCCGTCCGCCTCGACGAAGGCGGGTTCGTGCGGGACAGCGGAGACTTCGTCGTCGCCACGGACGTCCTTCCGAGCTCGACGCCCGCGTTCGCACGCGGCGACTTCGGACTGACGGCGCTCGCGGCCTCGCAGACGGCGGGCGGTACGGACGCCCTCTTCCGGCTCGAGCTCTCCGGATTCCTCGGTCGCGTTCGCCTCGACTCTCCGGGCATCCTGGTCTCGGACGCGGTCACGTCGAACCTCGGGAACGGTGCGTTCGCGGCGAGCGGAACGCCTGGCTCCGCCCTCGTCGCGTACACCCGATTCTTGGACTCGCCCGCGGGCGCGCCACGCCTCGTCGCCCGGTTCGTCACCACCCGCGCCGTGGCCTCGGCGTGCACGAGCGCCACCGACTGCGGCACGCGTCACTGCGCGGACGGCTTCTGCTGCACGAGCACGTGCGACGCACCGTGCACCACGTGTTCGGCCACCCCGGGAACGTGCCGCCCCGTCCGCGGGGAGGACGACACGCCGGACTGCACGGGAACGCGGACGTGTTCGGCGACGGCCGAATGCAAAGTGCGGGGTGGCGCCGCATGCCGACTCGACACCGAGTGCGTGACCGGACACTGCGTCGACGGCGTCTGCTGCGACTCCGCGTGCGATGCTCCGTGCTCGACGTGTTCCTCGACGCCGGGCACGTGCACCGAACGGGCCGCGGGGGATCCGGGACGCTCCGCCGCGTGCGCTCCGTACGTGTGCAGCGGATCTCCGCGGTCGTGCGCGTCCACGTGCGCCTCCGACGGCGAATGCGGCCCGAACTCGTTCTGCAACCGACAGGGCGAATGCAAGCCACGCGTCCCGTCGGGTCTGTCGTGCAACGCGACGCTCGACTGCCGGGAAGCCGGGTGCCGCGTGTGCGCGACGGGCTTCTGTGCGGACGGCATCTGTTGCGACACCGCGTGCGACGGTGCGTGCGACGCATGTTCGATCGTGCCGGGCACGTGCACGCCCCTCCCGCGCGGCAACCCCGGATTCCCGACTTGCGCTCCCGCGGTCTGCGACGGAGTCGCGACGACCTGCCCGACCGCGTGCACGAACGACGCCGAGTGCGACGACGGATCTCGGTGCGACCGGACCCGCGCCGCCTGCGTTCCCCTCCTCGCGAACGGAGTCGCGTGCCCGTTCGACGAAGCGTGCAGCTCCGGTTCGTGCACGGACGGTGTGTGCTGCAACGCACGATGCGACGGCCAGTGCGAGGCGTGCGACGTGGAAGGCGCACCGGGCGTGTGCAGTCCGGTCGCGGGCGTGCCGTCCGGGGCGCGCCCCGCGTGCCCGACGACACCGGGAGAACCCTGCCGCGCGCGGGCCTGCGACGGCATCGACCCGCGGACGTGCGCGGGATTCGTCGGAAGCGACGTCACGTGCGGGGCATCGTCCTGCGAAGGCGGAGTGGAGAGGAGCCGGTCCACCTGCGACGGCGAAGGACGGTGTTCCGCCGCGCGGACACGGTCCTGCGCGCCCTTCGCATGCGGCGCCGAGGCGTGCAAAACCGCCTGCGCCGTCGACGGAGAGTGCGCGAACGGCCTCGTGTGCGAGCCGGGGTCCCGGACCTGCGTGAAGCCGGCGGAGTGCGCCGACTCGACGACGGTGCGATCCCCGGTGGGCACGCTCGCGAGCTGCATGCCTTACCTGTGCCGCGCAGGTTCGTGCGGGACGTCGTGCACCTCGGTGGACGATTGCGCCGCGCCGAGCGTGTGCGACGGCGCAGGAAAGTGCTCCCCGAAGAAGGACGTCGAAGCGCCTGCGGAGGAGGGATGTTCGATCGCCGCCCCGGGTCGGAACGGGGACGAGCATCCGGGCATGGCTCTCTCTCTCCTGTTCGGTTCCGTCGTCGTGGCGGCACGCGTCCGTCGACGTCACGCCGAGGAGGACGGCACGTGAGCCTTTCCTCCGGCGCGCCCCTACGACTCCTCGTCGCCGCGACGTTCGGCGCCAGCGTGGTCGCCGCGTGTTCGGCGAACGACGAACCGAAGGCGAGTCGTCCTCGTCCGGAACGCCGGAACGAAGCGCTCGCCGTCTCGAGCGAGCTCGCGTTCTCCCCGAGCTCCCCCGTCGGGATCATGGCACCGACGTCAATCACGTGGTCGGGTTCGAACTTCGTGCTCGGATGGTGGGACACGCGGGGCGTCTTCGTTTCGCGCACGAACGACCGGGGGGCGACGCGGAATCCCGTCGGAGACTTCGTCGCGAACGAGCCGAATCCCACGGCGCCGGTCCAGGTCGCGGCGACACGCTCGCGGACGCTCGTCGCGTGGGGAAACGCCGACGGTGCCATTCGCGTCGCCCTCCTCGACTCGGACGATCACGTGCTCGTCGCGGCGCGGACGTTGGCCACGACGTCGACCGGATTTCCCACCGTGGTCCGCGTCGGAAAGTCGGACTACGGTTTCGCGGTGGCCTGGGACGACGGAGACTCCGTACGGACCCTGCGTCTCCGCGAGGACGGGACGTCGATCGGTGCGGCACCGACGACACTCCTCGCCGGACGACTTTCCGATCTCGCGTGCCGGCCCGTCGGCCAGTGCGTCGCCGTCGCCGCACGACCGGGTTCGGCGTCGGGCCGCACGGCGATCTTCGCGCGCGTCTTCGATGAATCGGGTCCGCTCACCGCGAGCGACACCGAGATCGCCGCGCCCGTGGCCGCCGACGCGACGGAGCCCTCCGTCGCCTTCGCGAGCTCCGGAATCTACGTCGCATGGGACGAAGCGGCCTCCGTCAGCGCTCCTCGACGGCTCGTCCTCCGCGTGTTCGGCACCGATCTGGTCCCGCAGGCCCCCCTCGCCGTGACGTCGGCGAGTCTCCGGACCACGCACAGCACGTCGCGACTTTCGGCGATCGGTGCCGACGTGTACCTCGCCGCCCGCGCTTTCAATCGGAACGACGCCACCGTCCTCGTGGGTTCGCGCGTCGATTCCCTCGGCAATGCGATCGATCTGAGGTCGGGAAGTCTGTCGCCGATCACCGCCGGTCCGAACACCGCCGTGACCGGACTCGCAATCAACGACACGTCCGGCATCGCCGCCTGGGTCGGACGGACCGGAATCTCGGAGGTCCCGGGCGTCGTCGCGTTCGACGTCACGAACACGGCAGCGCCGTCGACCACGTTCGTCGCGTCACCTTCTGCGGAAGAGTCCACGCCCGTCGTCGCGTGCGCGGGCGGTGTCTCCCAACTGACCTGGACCCGGAACCTCGCCGTGAGCGTGGCCTCGGGACAGGTCGACGCCGCGGGACGTCCGTCGACGACCGACGCGCTCCCGAACCCGTCGCCGTTCCAGGGCGTCCTCGCCCTCCTTCCAGCACCCAGCGGTTGGTCGTTCGCGGCGCGCGACTCCGTGTTCGAGCCGGAGGGTCTGGGGATCGGACGAATCGGGGCGAACGGCAAGATCATCGGCACCGCGTTCGGAGTCCTCGACGGTCCCGCGGGTCCGGCCAACGCGAGTGCACCGGATCTTCTCCGGTCGGGTTCCACGATCTGGGTGGCGTATGCGACCGCCGACGGCGCGATCCAGGTCACCCCGTACGACACCGTCACCTCGTTCCCGGGCGCGCGCACGACGCTCTCGACCGCCTTGCTCAACTCCGACGCGCGACTCGCCTCGGACGGTACGAACCTCGTCGCCGTGTGGACGCAATCGATCCGTGGAGCTCGGAGCGTGGTCGCGAGGCGGTTCGGGACCGACGGCGTCGCGCTGGACGCCGCCCCGGTGCGGCTGGCGACGACCTCCACCGAAGCGTCGACGATCGCCGTCACCTGGGACGGGCACTCCTACGTCGCGACATCGCACCTGACGACCGGTCGCCTGGTGTTCGTCCGGTTCGGCAGTGACGGGACCGTCCTCGATCCGAGCCCCGTCACGCTGTCCGTGACGTCGGAACCCCTCGTCCCTTCCTCGATCGTCGCCACCGGCTCGCCGGGACGGAGCGTGGCGACGTGGTCCGAAGCCGGCGTGGTCCGATTCGCGTGGATCGACGACGGAGTGGTGCTCGATCCCGGCGGCGTCGTCCTCGCGGACGGGAGCGTGAACTCCCGCTCCGTCTGTGCACTCGGAAGCGGACGGGTCCTCGTCGGATACTCCCGTACGATCCGCGAAACTCCGTTCGGATCGAACCAGGTGCGCGCGAAAATCGTCGGGGGCGGCGCGGTCGACGGCGCCGCGTGCGACGCGGACGCCCGCTGCGAGAGTCGGCACTGCGTCGACGGCGTGTGCTGCGAGTCGGCGTGCGACGGGGCCTGCCGAACCTGCTCCGCGACCCCTGGTTCGTGCACGGCCCTCCGCTCGCAGGACGACGCTCCTTCCTGCGCGGGTTCGTCCTCGTGCGACGCGACGGGCGCGTGCAAGAACGTCCTCGCGACGGCGTGCACGAGCGACGCGGCGTGCATCTCCGGGTTCTGCTCTGGTGGAACCTGTTGCGAGTCCCGATGCGGCCAACCCTGCGAGACGTGCGTCGCGACACCCGGGACGTGCACGTTGAAAGCGCGGGGAGTCACGGCCGCTGCCTGCCACGAGAACACGTGTTCCGGCACGACCGCCGAGTGCCCGCGCGATTGCGCCGCCGACGTCGATTGCACCTCGTCCGCCTACTGAGCCAAGAACGGCCGTTGCCTGCCTCGGAGGGTCGTGGGCCAGGCGTGCGACGTCGCGAGCGACTGCATGTCGAGTCCGTGCGCCGTCTGCGCCACCGGCAACTGCGTGGACGGCCTCTGTTGTTCGTCCACGTGCGAAGGGTCCTGCGTCGCGTGCGACGTCGTCCCCGGCCAATGCACTCCGGTGGCCCGGGGCAAGGCGGGCACGCCGACCTGTGCGCCCGGCGTGTGCGACGGCCTCGGCGCGTGCACGGACGCGTGCACGTCGAACGGAGACTGTTCGAACGGCAACGTCTGCAAGGACGGGGCGTGCGTGCCTTCGAGCGTGGCGGGCGCTCCGTGCACCCGTCCGGACGAATGCGGCACCGGCTTCTGCGTCGACGGCGTCTGCTGCGGCTCGGCATGCGCCGGACAATGCGAGGCGTGCGACGTGCTCGGCTCCGCGGGCACGTGCGTGGGCGTCGCGGGAGTTCCCCACGGACGTCGTCCGGCCTGCTCCACCGGCACGGACGCATGCAGCGCGCGCACGTGCGTCGGCGCGCGGAATCGGGCCACGTGCGTCGGGTATGCCGGAGACGCGGTCGTCTGCCGCGCCGCTTCCTGCGTCGCGGGGGTCGAGACCCGGGAAGCGCGGTGCGACGGCGCCGGTCAGTGCACGACCGCGGAAACCCAGGTCACGCGCAGGTGCGCCCCCTACGCGTGCGGCGAGGACGCGTGCAAATCGCGGTGCGCTTCCGACGCCGACTGCGACGCCGCCTCCGCGTGCGACGTCGCGTCGGGCACGTGCGTCGCCGGGACGTCCTGCATCGACGACCACACCCTCAAGCTCGACGCCGAACGGCGCGTCGACTGTTCGCCCTACGCGTGCCGCGGCAGCCGTTGCCTTCCGACCTGCGCGTCCGTCGACGACTGCGTCTCTCCGAACGTGTGCACGCCGTCGGGCGTCTGCGAGCCCCGGAACGCCATCGCTCCGGAGGACGGGAACGCGTGCGCGTGCCGATCCGTCGGTGGCGCGGACGCGCAGGGCGGCGGCTATCGGGCCTTCGTGACGTGCCTCGTCGGCCTCGTGGCCTTCGTCCGTCGACGTCGTGCCTCGTGACGGCGGCGCCCTCCCCTCCCCGCTTGTTCGTCATCTTCGCCGCACGGGCACACGTCGCGGTGGTGATCCGACGCGGACCTTCCGAGTGGACGCGCATCACGTCGTGGAACACCGACCGGGACGAGTTCACGGGCGGCGCGTGGTTCCGCGGCCGCATTCTACGCCGAGAAGTGCGATCTTCGCCCGACGGACAGCTCCTGGTCGTCGCCGCGTTCCAGGGCCGGAAGCTGGGGACCGAGACCACCGACGCGTGGACCGCCGTGAGCCGAGCGCCTTGGCTCCACGCCCTCGCGCTCTGGCCCATGGGCACGACCTACGGCGGTGGCGGTCGCTTCGTGGACGACCGCACGCTCACGTTGCGCGGCGCGGGCGCCTCGCACTCCGACTTCCCTCCCCGGGGCCTCCGGATCGTCGACGGTCCCGCACCGCACCACGCGTCGACGGACGACGTCGAGGGTGCGCAATGGGCCGGCCGCGATCGGCGGGGGCGCCTGGTGTTCGCGCGGGACGGACGGCTCTACGCGCGTGCGGGTTCCGAAGATCGCGTGCTCGCCGACTTCACGGGCGAACGTCCCGACCCCGTCGACGCTCCGGAATGGGCGAAGGCGCCGCTCCGGTGATCCGACGGACTGTCACCACTCTCCGAGCTTCACCAGCTTCCCGCGACGCTTGACGATGTTCTTGTAGTCCCACTGCATCTTCTTCGCCTTGCGGAGCCACTTCGCGATCTTCTTCGCGTCGATGTCGTCCGCGTTCGTGAAGAGGACGTGCGCGGCCTGGAACGAACCCTCGTCCTCGAGGTCGGCGTCGCCGAACGCGCGGCCGCTCCAGAAAAGGAGCTGCACTCCCGACTTCCGCACGGCATACCCCACGAGCGGGTTCCCGTCGTCGAACCACACGGGTTGCCGGTGCCAGATTCTCTTCTCGGCTTCGGGCAACCCGGCGGAGATGAGCTTCGCGAGGGTCGTGCAGATCTTCTTGTACGGCGCGGGTTGCGCGGCGTTGAACGCGGCGATCGGGCTCGGCATGGCGTCGGAGCTTACCGCATCGCTCGGCACCATCGACGGATCCCGATCGCGTCCTCAGGGAGGCGCCGGAATCCGCTTGGTTCGGATGCGGGGGTCCAATCCGGCGGAGTCCCCAATCCAGTACGCGCATCGCGAGGAGGCCCGGAGATTGGATGCGGAGGGTTCCGGCGATGCGAAAGAATCGACGAGGATCGCCGTGGACCGGAAGAGCGACGGCGTGCTCGAAAAGCCCAAGAACGCGTACCGCGGGCCACCTCCCGCGTGGTCGACGAACGCGAGGCCGCGCGCCGGCGACGCATACGACGACGGAGCGCCCGGCTCCATGTCGGCCCCCGGGACCCACCTCGCGACTTCGAAACTCACGGCATCCGTGCGCACGAAGGCGAAATCGGGCTCGCCTCCGAAGTTCGGGAACGGAGCGAGCCCCGTGAGTTCGAGTCCGGCGGCGAGCGACGCGATAGCCGGGGCGAGATTCGACCCGAAGTCGAAGTACACGAGAGTCTCGGCGCCCCCCACGTCCCGGAAGGCGACGAGGGCGGCGTTGCGCACGGCCGTCATCTCCAGGGGCGACCCGATGGTGGACGATCGGAGCCCGTCGAGGGACTTCGTGATCGTCGTCATCGCGTTCGCATTCGAAGGCTCGATGCGTTGCACCACCCAGGGAGGTTGCACGCTGGAGTTCGGGTCACGGTAGAGAGCGAACACGTACTGGCCGTCGCTGGCGAGCAGACTCGCGTGGCCCTTTCCGGGCGCTTCGAAGAACTGGACCTGCGGCCGCGGCACCCCCGGGAGCGGCTCGATCTGGATCGTCATGTCGGACGTCGGATTCAGCGAAAGGACCGTCCCGACGGCCGCGAACTGGGTCGTCGTCGTGAGCGCCATCGGCCTCGCGCCGCCGGCCGAACCGAGTTCGGTGAGGGAGTTCTCGCCCGTGTGGAGCGTGAAGACTGCCGGAAGCCCGGACGGATGGTTCGACAGGAAGACGAGGTGGGCGCCGTCTCCGGACAACGCCATGCCGTTCCGTGCGTCGGCGAGCGTCCGGTCGAGGTTGCCGACCTCCTCGAGACAGACGAAGGACGGCCCCGACGTGCAGACGCCGCAGCAGGTGGGACCGCAGGGCGAAGAACCGCCGTCCGTCGTTCCGCCGTCCCCTCCGTCTCCGGCGCCGCCCTCGGAGGAAGGCGCGTCCGACGTCGCGTCCACGGACGCATCGTCGGTCGACGATCCGCCCTCGCCGTCGCGACCGCCGTCGCCGACGGACGCGTCCGCTCCCGCGTCGACGGACGTTTCGGCGCCCGTTTCGCCGATCGTCGCGTCGCCGAGCGTCGCGTCGCCGACGGTCGCGTCGCCCGCACCGGCGTCCGACACGGGCCGCGACGTCTCTCCGAGGACGCCGGCGCTGGCGGCGGAATACGACTCCGCGCAGATGGCCCGGTTCCGGATGGCCGGGCACGGCGCGCCGAGGCCGACGTCCGTCACCACCCCGGTGCGTACGAAGTTGCAGAGGCCGGGAGGGAGGCGCAGGTTCCGGGAAGCGCCTTCCCCGGCGACGTCGAACTCGGACGCGTCCAGGAACTCGACGTACCGGTCCGTCGATCCCGGGAGCGCGTAGACGACGTACGGCACCAGGGAGGCCGCGTTCGGGACGGCGGAGAGATCGTACGCGCAGTCGGGACCCGAAGGAGCTCCGAGCGCGACCCGTTCGCACGTGTCGATGGAGACGCACGGCGTCCCGTCCGCACGTCCGGCGGCGACACGCTCGAGTCCATCCGGAGAAATCCGGGGATCGACGCATCGGCCGAAGCGGCAGGTCGTTCCCGCGTCGCACTCCGCGAAGAGGCAGCTCAGGGTGAGCGGCATGGGCAGCTCGACGACGGCGCCTTCGACGTATCGGCTCACCGCCTCCGCGCGCACGTCGGGAACGCGGCGCGTCGACGACGCACACGTCGTGCCGTCGCCGCCCGCGAGGTAACCGTCGACACGGACACGGAACGACGCCTCCTCGTGCGTTCCGGCCGGGACGAGCGCCAAGGTCACGGGAAGCGCGAAGGGGCCTTCCGCTCCCGAAGCCTTCGAAGTCGACGGCACTCGGGGATCGAGGACGTCGAAGTCCTGGCAATGCGCAAGAGTGCCGTCGGAGTTGTCGATCGAGACGAGCACGTGACGCACCCGCACCTGGGCGCTCACCTTCACGAGGACCGCCGTGGGTTCCGCCTGCGCGCATGCGACGAGGGCGCCCCCCGAGAGGGCCGTTCCGACGACGGTCCGGACGATCGTGCGCGGGATCACGGGTCGAAGGTAGCCCAACCTCCGTCGGAACGGGAGAACCACGGGCGACGATCGAGGCGCGCGATGGCACCTTGACAGATGAATGCACCATGGTGCATATACACACCCATGCACATCGAGTTCTTCGACGTCATGGCCGACCCCACGCGGCGTCGCATCGTGGAGGTTCTCCTCGCCGGCGAACGGCAGGTGGGCGACGTCGTCGATCAGGCGGGAGTCCACCAGTCGGGCGTCTCCCGCCATCTCCGCATCCTCCACGACGCAGGTTTCGTCACCGTCCGGCCGGACGGGCAGAAGCGCTTGTACGCGCTGAGGCCCGAACCCTTCCGCGATCTCGACGCGTGGCTCGGTCCGTACCGGAGGATGTGGGAAGCCCGTCTCGATCGCTTCGGCGAGGCACTCGCGAAGAAACAGGAAGCCCGGAAAACCAAGGAACGGAAGGTGAAGAAATGATCGCGAAGAGTCCGCTGTCGGGTCAGGCGAAGGTCGTCGTCGAACGCACGTACACCGCGTCCCTCGAGGACGTATGGTCCCTCTGGACGACGAAGGACGGGTTCGAATCGTGGTGGGGACCGCAGGGCTTCCGCGTCGAGGTCCACGTGCTCGAGGCGAAACCGGGGGGCGCGCTCCGGTACGACATGATCGCCGCGACGCCGGAGATGGTCGCCGCCATGAAGAAGATGGGCGCCCCGGAGTCCCATCCGACGAACTCGTCGTTCCACGAGATCACGCCACGGTCGCGGCTCGTCCTCCGGAACGTGATCGATTTCCTACCCGGCGTGGAACCGTACCTGAGCGACATCCAGGTCGACTTCTCCGAGAGCGGCGGCAAGGTCCGCATGGTCGTCACCCTCGACGGCATGCACGACGCCAAGTTCACCGAGATGCAGAAGGAAGGCTTCACGAGCCAGCTCACGAAGCTCGACTCGCGCTTCGCGTGAGCGGGTCCGCGACTCCCTGCGACCCCGCGGAAACGGAATCGGCGACGCCCCTCGCACCGGAGGAGCGTCGCCGAGGAGCGCCGGGCGAGCGCCCGGGTCACTGCGTGACGGTGAGGGTGTACTGGCCGGAGAGTCGCGTCGAGACGGTGCTGCCCACGGCGCTCCGGTAGCCGCCTTCCTGGTACGGGTAGACGCGGACGCGGTACGCGCCCGCCGGAACGTCGGTCGCGGGGACCTCCATCGTCACGCTCGCGCCCTTGTCGGACGCGGGCTTCTGCATCACGACGACTCCCGCGGCGTTCGTGAGTTCCACGCCGCCCCAGAAGTCCGACGGCACGTTGGTGAGGGCGACCGTCGTCGCGCCCGCCGCGAGATCGAGGGAGTACCAGTCGTCCCCTTCGGCCGGCGTGGGCACCTCGCCGACGGCGACGATGGCCGGCGACGCCATGATGGGCGTTCCCTTCGTGATCGCCTTGGCGGTCTCGCGCGTGTTGTTCGGCTCGTAGGTGTCGACGACCTTCGTGTAGACGAGCTTCATGTCGTACTTCGTGACCTTGTCGGCCTCCTGGTACGGCAGGACGTTCACCCGGTACTTCGCGCCGGGAGAGACGGTGAACACGCCGTCGACGTTCGCGCCGACGTCGGAGCCTTGGTGCGCGAGGAACTTGCCGTTGTCCGAAACGGCGTACGCCTCGATGCTCGTCCATCCCGTGACGTTGCGGAGCTGGATTTGGACGTAACCGCCGGCGTTGTCCGCGGGAGCCGTGAACTCGAAGAAGTCCGCAGGGTCGGCCGTGCCGCCGATGCAAACCGCCGCGTACTCGGTTCCGAGCTCGACGACCTTCGCGGTCTCACGGCTGTTGTTCGGCTCGCCGAAGTCGCACCCCGTGGCCGTACCTCCGTCGCCCGCGGTGCCGGCGTCGGACGTCGCGCCGCCGTCGGTGCCGCCGTCGGAGGTGGTCTCGGTGGTGACGGTGCAGGCGGCGCAGATCACGGTGAGGAGCGAGAAAGGCAGGACACGAAGGTTCATCGGGGCAATCTCCTGGGGGACGAATCCACGAGGTCCGTGAGCCGACCTCGCAGGTGAGACGGAGTTCTGGCGCGAATCACGCGCCGGGTGCTGTCACCCGGACAGAGTACGCACGCCGTCGGCCCGCGGGGCCTCTTTCCGATGCGAACGGACGAGGTCGGGACGGGTCCCTGGAAATCGGCGACGTCCGGACGGAGCCGGGGTACGCCCTGGGACCATGCCCCTCCCGATCCACCGTCGCGCCGCGACGGACTCGGACGCGATGCGCGGCCTGAACGAAGTCTTCGCGATCGCGTTCGAGGACGACGTGTCCTACCGGAGCGCGAAGCCGTCCGACGCCTACCTCGCGCGCCTGCTCGCGAAGCCCGAGGTCGTCGTGCTCGTGGCGAAGGACGGAGACACGGTGGTCGCCGGGCTCGTGGCGTACGCGCTCGAGAAGCTCGAACAGGAGCGCGCGGAACTCTACGTCTACGACCTCGCCGTGCGCGACTCCCACCGTCGCCGCGGGATCGCCACGGCCCTCCTCCGCGAGCTCGGACGGATCGCGAAAACGATGGGCGCGTGGGTGATGTACGTCCAGGCCGACCACGGCGACGCCCCGGCCATCGCGCTCTACGAGTCCCTCGGGACCCGCGAAGAGGTCCTCCACTTCGACATCCCGCCGGAGGGGTGAGACGGGGCGCCTGCCGGATGGAGGTGTCCCTGGACTCCGGAAGCGGCCGACATCGCAAGGCAATTCGGCCGTCCGAATCCGGAGCGGACGTCACACCTACATTGGGTCACACCTAGGAGGCGGGCGGGATGGCGCCGCCGACGTGAAGGGCCCCAGACGGCTCGTTCGCATCGGGGGCGCGAAGGATCCCACGCGCGCCTCCACCCTCCCCTCGCCGCTGCGCCTCGGATCGCCGATGGCGCGGAGAAGGATTGCCACGCCATGAAGACGACCCATTCGTTCGGGATGCACTCGGTCCTCGCCCTCCTCGCACTCTCGGCGGCCGCATGTGGCGGAGCGACCGAGTCCGAAGAGGACACGTCGTCGGAGGACGCCGTGGTCGCCGGGCCGGAGACCTCCCTCGGCAAGTTCGACGTGTACGCCCTCGACGTCACGGACCCGAAGGGGTTCTGCATCGACGTCACCAGCGTCGAGCTCCTGAAGCGGGGCCGGACGACGCGCGCCCGCCTCACCGATCGCATCGAAGGTCTGTGCCGACGCGCCGTGAACCCGAACGTCCGCGAGTACAAGGTGACCGCGAAGACGGATGGCTGCGGATCGGTGCGCTACTCCGGCGAGCGTCGTGTCGCCACGCTGCGCGGGACGAACCCGGAGACCGGCCGGCCGTACGGCAAGGCCGACCAGTTCGCCACGATCGCCCTCGACGACCACCGGGCCCGCACCTGCGAGACGCGGGTGGCCGGGGCCATCGTGCTCGAGGAGACGCTTCCGGGTTTCCCGGGCCCCATCTCCCAGATCAAGCGATCGCTCCCCGCTCCCGCCGAGATCGAGACCTTGGACGGCACGCTCATGCAGGTCATGGGCATCGGCGGCGAGAGCACGGGCGCGATGCTGCTCACGGACCACGGGGGTCTCGAGCTCCTGCTCGACGACGCGCAGCGCGAGGTGTTCACGTCCGACCGGATAGGTCGGGTGACGGGGACGCGAACGACCCTCTTCGGCGTGGAGTCCGGGCAGCGCCCGGCCTTCGAAGTGAAGACGCTCCTCGTCTGCCCGCCTCCGGGCACCGTGCACGTGCTCGCACCCGTCATCGGCCCGGGTGCGGTGGAGCCCGCCGCACCGGACGCGGCGTCGGCGACGGTCGTGAGCGATCCCTTCTGGGAGGTCGATCACTGCCCCGGTGTCACCGCGAAGCGGATCTGACGGTCGCGCGACGCGATCGCGCGCGGACCCCGACGGCCACGGCGAACACTCCGAGCGCGATCCACGCGGCGTGGTTCCCGTCGCCGTCGGCCGCGGGGACCGCCCGGCAGCCCCCTCCCGTCGACGGCGCGTCGGTATCCGCGCCCGATCCGTCCACGCTCCCATCGGAGGAAGCGTCGGAGGGCGTCGGCGACGCGCCGTCGGGACGGGCGGAGGAATTCCCTCCCGAGTCCGGTCCGGGACCGACCGTCGCGTCGCGCACGCCGGCGTCCGACGGAGCGGGCGGGAGTGCGTCCACCGCCGCGTCCCCGCTCAAGCTCGCCTGATCCGTGTCTCCGTAGACGCCGAGGTTCGCACGTCCCCCGTTCGGTGCACGCTCCGCGGCGAACGGTGCGGCCGGATCGGCCGAGTCGATGGCCGGACTCGACACCGTGTCGTGCACCCACGCTCCCCCGTCCCCGGAGCGCGGGTCCCAGCGACCCGCGATGGAACGGACGTGGAAGTCGCCGGCATCCGGATCGGCGAAAAGCGGGTCGACCTGGAGGTTGCCCGTCCCGGAGACGACCTCCTTCGAGATCGAGTGGCGCATGTCGAGTCGCACGAGCGGATCGCCGACGAGGAAGTCGTCGCCGTTGCCCCAGAAGATGGAGTTCGTCACCGTGACCTGCGACTCGGTGGCGATGCGGATGCCGTTTCCGCCCGTGGACGTTCCACCCTTGTTGTGGGCGACGGTGCAGTGATCGAGGGTCGCCTTCGATCCTCCGTCGGGCTCGCCGAGGCCGTCGACGTAGATGCCCGCGCCGCCCCGTTGGGAGACTTCGTTGTCGTAGATGAGTTCGTGATCGAGGAAGGCCGTCGCGGCCTCGTCGACGAATTCGCCTCCCCCGGCGGACGCCGCCCAGTTCTGGGTCACGACGTTGTGGGAGAGGGTCGCGCGGCTGTTGGGATTGAAGACGTAGAATCCCCCGCCGAAGCCGTAGTCGAGGGTGCGTCCGATCTCGTTGCGGCGGACGAGGTTGTTCGATGCGCGGCCGACGCCGTTCAGGTAGAGGCCACCACCGTGATCGCCGTGGGCCACGTTGTCTTCGACGACGTTGCCGTCGACCACGTAGTCGCGCCCGCCGAGGATGGCGATCCCCGCGCCACGCCCCGACGTGTTGTTCCGCACCACGTTCCGGACGACGTGGGGCTCTCCGCCGCTCGTGTAGAGGCCGCCTCCCCGATCGCCGGCCGCCGTGCTGCCGTTGCGTTCGAGGACGTTGTCCTCGATCGTGGGCACTCCGCCGGTCGTCTGCACGCCGTGGAGCGAGGCGCCCGTGACGACGAACCCCGAGAGGGTCGTGGTGCCGGCGTTGGTGAACGTGACGCCGACGGGACCGGACGCGCGGATTCGTGTCACGTGGGCACGCGGATCGTTGGAAGCGAAGTCGGAGGCGTAACCGCCCCGGAGCTCGCTCGGTCCTTCCGAAATGGACACGGATTCGGCGTAGTCGCCCTCCGCCACGAGGACCCGGTCGCCCACGGCAGCCGCCGCGACGGCCGGACGGATCGTGGCGAACGGTTTGGCGCGCGTGCCGTCGCCTCCTCCGGCAGCGCCGGCGCGGACGTACCAATCGGTGGCGGACGCGGCCGTGGGCGCGGAGACGAGGACGAAGGTGGCGGCAGCGAGGGAGTGGCGGCGGCAGGAAGTTCCCGTGAGCGAGCGCATGGAGGGACGCTATCGGAATCACGCCCGGCGCGGAATGCCGCGCGTCCCGGGGTCAGCCCGATTCGCAGACCGTCTTCAGGTCGGCCGCGTAGCGATCGAAGATGGGGCCGAAGTCGGGGAGGCTTCCTTTCGCGAGCGGCACCATGAGACCGAGGATCTCCTCGGCCATCTCGAACGTCGTCCCCGCTCCGTCGGGTGTGAGGGTGAACGTCCGCACGCCGCGGAAGAGCGGCGCGAAGCCGTCCGCCCAGACCATGCGCCGCTCGGGCTCGAAGACGACGACACGCGGCCTGAAAGTACGTCCCGGCGCCGCCGGAACGCGGATCGCGAGGCGCTGGCCAGCGACGATGGGCCCCTCCAGGCTCTCCACCGTGGAGTTCCACGTGGGAAACGCCGCCGCGTCGGTGAGCTTCGACCAGACGACCCTCGGCGCCGCGCCGATGGAGACGCGGACGGTCGTGCGAAGGGAGAACGTGGACTCGTGGCGTTCGCTCACGGCCGCCTCACTTCGCCCGGACGCGGTTGTTCTTGGGGCCGTGTTCGAGTTCCACCTTCCCGAGACGTTCCAGGAGCGGCGGAACGTACATGGCGAGGCGCCCTCGGTAGCCCTTGCGCTGGCCGTACCATCCGCGCACGGGGTTCTTCGGCGAGCGCCCCCACGCCTCCACGCTTCCTTCCGGGGGGTCCTTCGATTCGTCGGAGGATCCGAGCAGCATCCAGTCGCCGTGCTTCTTCAGCATCGCGACCATGTCGTCGAGGACGCGCGCGAGGTAGGTGAGCTTCGTCGCCCCGACCTGGCAGACGAGGAGCGCGGGATCGACGGAGTCGTCCCGGTACAGGGTGAACTCGGACGTGCCTGGTGGTGTCTTCAGGGCCCAGGGGTCCTCTTTCGTACCTTTGCCGGCCGTTCGTTTCGTCATGACGCTCTTCCCCTCCCCGTCGTTCGCGCGGGCAGGATCGGTCCTACAGGCGACGTCGAGGCCGGTCTTGTACGAACACGACGACGTTCGGTGCGAAGTCGGACGGACCGTTCTCCGGAAAGTAGCCTCGGTAGCCACGAGGTACGCCGCCCGTCATGCGACGGAATTCGCGGACGAAGTGGGCTTGATCGAAGTAGCCGGCGTCGGAAGCGACGTCGGCCAAGGTTCCCTCCGGATCGCGCATCAGCATGCGCATCGCCTTCTGGAAACGGAGCACGCGCGTGAGCGTCCGCGGAGGGATCCCGAGGAATCGGACGAACGATCGCTGGAGCTGGCGAACGGTCGTCCGAGCCATCTCCGCCATGCGTTCCACGGAAACGGCACCGTCTTCTGCGACCGCGGCGCGGGCGGCGACGTGGAACGGTCCGAGGGCCTCGTCGTCGATCCTCGCGCCGAGGAAGAAGCGATCGAGCAGGGAGGCCTGCGCGTCGAGATCGGCGGTCGCTGCGAGCTCCCGTTCGAGGATCGTGGCTCCGCTTCCGAACACGACGCTCGGACCCGGGGTCCTGCCGGTGAAGTCCGCCAACGACTTCCGCGTGAAGGGGCCCACGCCGCCCAGTCGGAAGCGCACACCACTCGTCCGCACCGCCCCGCGCTGCGCGATGCGGATGGGAACGAGCCGCTGCGCGTCGAGGTTGCTCCGCGACATCCGCCGCGATCGACCCCCGATTTCCGCGCGGACGTAGGGCGCCCCGAAGTTGAAGATGAGGTCCGCCCGCGCGTCCACGAACACGTCGACGCGCAGGTCGACCGGTGCTTCGGGAGGGGCCGACACGAACCAATAGTTCTCGATGTGCTCCCGGAGGGGCTCCGCGGGAAGACGAATCTCGTACATGGCGCCACCGTTCCGCCGCCGCCCACTTCCGTCAAGACGGTCCGGTCGTCGCGTCGTGGGGCGAGGAATGCCCCGATCAGAACGCCGCACGGATGCCGACGTACGCGTCGGTGCCCGACGCCGTCGGAACGACGGCCACTTGGGGCACGAGCGCGTGGACGTGGCCCGCATGCGTCCGGCCGGCGTTCGTGATTCCGACGACGTCGACGGCGACGAGGAACAGGGATTGGACACCGATGGCCACGCCGCTCGCGAACCATCGATCGGGATGGCTCACGCCGAGACGGGACACAACGACGGCCATCGTGGCCACGCTGAGGTAGGCGCCGTCGAGGCCGAGGTTCACCGCGTACGCCACGGATTCCTTCCGCGCGTCGGCGAGGGCCGCGGCGTGGGTCCGGGAGAGCCCCGCGCGTGTCCGTCGGGCGGCGGCCGCCGCCGGCGCGTTCCAGGCCTCGTCGGCCTTCGCGACGTCGCGGAGGGAGAGCCCACCGATCACCGCGTCGATGGCGCCGAAGATCACGGTGTTGAACCCCGCGAAACGCCATGCCTGATCGTCCCCGTCGGGGACCATGAGGAGAGCCCCGCCGACGACACTCGTAGCGCCCCCCACGAGCACGGCGGTGGCGAGGGTCCGACGACGATCCTGGGACTCGGCGTGGAGGCGCTCCACCTCCCGGAGGTCGTCCGAGGACGGAGGTTCGGCGGGCGCCGGCTCGCCGGACGGAGCCTCTCGGGGTGCAGGCTCGCCGGCGAACGCCGGATGCGCGAAGGACGCACCCACGAGGACCACGGACATCACGACGTGCGCTCGGACCATTCGGGGAGGCACGTTAGCAGGACGTGGAGCCGAGACGGCCCGGGAGTGTGTCGCGACCGACGAGCCACGACGCACGGGGCGGCCTGCCGGCGACGTCCGCCGCGCCGCGTGCCGCATCCTCTTGCAGGATGAAAGGGTCGAGCGCCATAGTTTCGATCCATGGAATCCTCGGACTTCGGGATGTTGGTCGCGTTGGACGCGTTGCTCCAGGAAGGGAGCGTCACGGGAGCCGCCCGGCGCGTGGGTCTCTCGACGCCCGCCATGAGCCATGCCCTCGCCCGCATTCGCGAACGCATGGCCGATCCCATCCTCGTTCGATCCGGTCGCGGCATGTTGCTCACGCCACGCGGACTCGCCCTCAAACCCCGCGTGCACGAGGTCGTGGAAGCGGCTCGCCGAACCCTCGAACCCGAGAAGCCTTTCGTGGCCCGGGAACTGTCACGCACCTTCGTGATCCACGCGACGGACTACGTCCTCACGGTCCTGGGAGCGACGGTGGACCGCATCCTGGCCGACGAAGCGCCGGACGTCGCGTTGCGCTTCGTGCCCAACGCGCCGGACGACGTCGAGAGGCTCCGTGACCGCGGGTCCGATCTCGCCGTGGGCATCTACGGCAAGCTGCCCGACGAGATGATCCATCGCCAGCTCCTCACCGACCGGTTCGTGTGCGTCGCGCGACGCGGTCACCCGGAGATCGGAAGTCGCTTCACACTCGAGGACTTCGTCCGCATCCCCCACGTGCAAGTCGCGCCCCGTGGCCTACCAGGCGGCTACATCGACGACGTGCTCGCCGAACGGAAACTGCGTCGGACGGTGGCGCGCGCCGTCCCCTACTTCCTGACGGCCCTCCAGATGGCGTCGGAGACGAACTACCTCCTGACGATTTCCGAACGAATCGCGCGTCGGTACGAGGCCTCCCTGGGCCTCCGGATCCTCGAGGTACCGTTGAAGCTCCGGCCGTACGCCCTGAGCCTCGTCTGGCATCCCCGTGTCGACGCCGATCCGGGACAGCGATTCCTGCGGGACGTCTTCGCGCGCGCGGCCTCGGAGAAGGCCGGCGAGCGCCACGACAAGCCGAGGACCCGGCTCGACCCCACGGACCCCGCCTCGGGTCACGTTCGAAAGGACCGTCGGAAAGCATCCTTGCACCGTACGAAACGATGACTTGCATCGTCTTTCGTTGTGGGAAGGCTTTGGGATGCCGACACTCCTTGGAGCCATGGGGAACGACCGTGGCCCCACCCTCCTCGTGCTCTCGCTGGCGACGAACGTCGCCGTCCTCGTCCCGGTCGTCGTGTCCTTGGTGCGAGACGCGGGGTGGGTGCGGGACGCCTACGGCCCGAAGTCCCCCGCACGGGGCATCCTCCTCGCGATCTACGTGGCCATCCTCGTGGTTTCGGTGCTCCTCCTGTTCCGACCGGACGTCCACGCCGCCCTGGGACTGCTCACGGTGCAGATCGTCTACAAGCTCCTGACCCCGTTCACCGTCGGTTCGATCCGGAACCCGGTCGTGCTCTCGAACCTGGCCATCGCCGCGCTCCATGCCGTGACCGTCGCGTCGTCACCGGGAAGCGAAGCGCCTTCGTCGCCGTCGTGACACACCGGATGAAGGTCCTCGGCCGTCGCGATCGGCTGGATAGGTTCGCGTCCTGCTTTCCCCGATGAGCGCAAGGAGTCCCGCGCGCGGCGTACCACGCGGCGACGCGGTGGGGGGCGAGTGCGGGTGATGGGCGTCGTGATGCGCGGGAGGACGACGCTCACAGCTGGCTGAAGGACACGACGACGCGGACGCCCTCGGGAACCGCGTCGGGCGCGAGATCGCGCGCACCGAATCCTCCGACCACGGTACGCGTGTCCAATCCTGCGTCGCGCAAGGCCGACGCGACACGTCCCGCGTACGCGACGTCGGCAGGATCGGCCAAGGACACTCCGACGACGTCGGCGTCCATGGCACGCACGAGCCTCGCGACCCACGACGGCTCCTGCGGGTCGACGACGACGCGGACGTCCCGACCGGACTCGCGCAGCACGAATCCGAAGATTCGGATGCCGAGCGTGTGCCGGTTGCCTTCCGCGACGAGCAAGAAGGACGTCCTGCCCGTGACCGGGGGCGCCCGGTGCATCTGGTCGACCACGAGCGCGTCGAGGACGGATTCGCAGAAGATCGTGAGGCGCGCCTCCATCGACGCATCGAGCAGCCCCTGGGACCACCGACGCCCCACTTCGTACAAGGCCGGTTGGACCACGCCGAGGAGCATGTCCGCGGGACGCAGACCGAGCGCGCGTCCCCGTTCGAGGAACCGCGTCGCGACGCTTCCGGCTCCTTCCAGGTCGAGGCCCCGTTCGGCGACGCGGAGGAGCTCGGCGCCGAGCTCGATCACCGGTCGGACCCGTGCGAGCGCTTCCGCGTCATCGATGCACCCGGTGCCCTCGCACGACGAGCATACGCCGTGACTCGACGCGAAGTCGGCCCACGGAGCGCTCTCCCCGAGGAAGCGGAGGCAGTAGGCGCACCAGCGGAACATCGAAGGAGGGTATCCCGACGTCGTGGCGCACGCGCGGGTCGTCGAACGCGATCGTGGGAACGGGGCGGGTCGAACGGGACCCCCAGGCACGGGACGCGACGCGATGCGACGAGGGAACGATTCCGGACGTCCCTCGTCGCGTGTCGTCCGGATCAGGCGTGGGACGACGTCTCGAGGTAGGCCTCGAGCTTGTCGAACGATCCCGTCCAACCGCCCGTCATGCCGGCGCGGGCCTGGACGAACGTGGCGAGCTCCTCCGCCGTGACGTTTCCGTGCGGTGCCCAGCTCACGGTGACCCGCGTGCAGTCCGGGCCCTCTTCGGTGAGCGTCACCGTGGTGAGCATGGTGGCGGGCCACGTGGGCGCGAACGGATGGCGCGAGAGGTTGCCCTTCTCGTCGCAGAACTCCTGCGTGTAGACGATCCTGTTCGGCTCGGTGAGCTCGAGGTAGCTCGCGCGACCGTACATGACGACGCCCGTGTCGGTCGTCATCGAATAGCGGGATTTTCCGCCCGCGCGGATGTCGACCTCGATGAACTGCATCGTGGCGCCCGTCGGGGGCGTCCACTTCGCGACGTGTTCGGGCGTGGTCCACATCTTCCACATCGTGGCGATGGGCGCGTCGAACGAACGGTTGATGAGGAACCGCTCGTGGCCGTGGATCGTCTTCTCGAGGTACTCGCCGAGGCGATCCCAGGTGGACTCGCCGCCGGCCTTCTTGATGAACGCACGGGACTCGCGCGCCTTCTCGACGGACTCGAACTCCATGCTCATCTCGAGCTTGGTCTTCTTCCCACCTTCGACCGCGGCGAACTTCGCCGTCACACGGAAGAGCGGGGGCGTGGTCTTCGTCCCGCCGTGATCGTAGACGAGGAGGGCCTGGTGCTCGACCTGGTGGTACACGGTGTAGTTCGGCCAGTCCTTGTCGGGACCGTGCATCGTGTAGTCCCAGAAGCCTCCGGCCCGCAGGTCCTTTCCGTGCGTCGTGATCGTGAAGCCGCGGGGTCCCCACCACTTCGCGACCTGTTCGACGTCGGTCCACGCGTCCCAGACCGCCTTCAGCGGTGCGTCGTAGATGCGGGTGATGGTGATCTCTTTGGTGTCATTTCGTTTGGCCACGACGTGCTCCTGGTTTCGGGTGCTTGGGGGATTTGGACGGCTTCGTCGAAGCCGGGGATTCGGGGGGCGTCTTCGCCGGAAGCGGGGCCGGCGAAGGAGGTGCGGACGCGGCGGTACCGAGGCTCTTCAGGTAGTCGCCGAGTCGGTCGAGGCTCTCTTCCCAGATCTGGCGGTACTCCTCGATCCAGTCCGTGGCCTCGACGAGGGGGGTGACGTTCAAGCGACGCGGGCGCCATTGGGCGTCCCGGGTCGTGGTGACGAGGCCGGCGTTCTCGAGCACCTTGAGGTGTTTCGTGATCGCCGGGAGACTCATCGTTTCGAGGAACGGGCGCGCGAGTTCGGTCACCGACGCTTCACCGCGCGACAGGCGCGCGAGCAAGGCGCGCCGCGTGGGATCGGCGAGGGCGGCGAACGTGAGGCTGAGGGGATCGCGCGTTTCGGACATGCTTCGTAATTAACCGATAGGTCAATTAACCACACAGTAAAGTACGGTGCAAGGCGGAAAATGCAGGCCTTTGCGAAGATCCGACACGGGTCGGTCGGCCCCGGTTGCGGTACCTTCGCCTCCCATGAAGGCCCGCACGAAGACTTCCGCGTCCCCCTCGTTCCTCGACGGACTCTCCGCCCCTGCGCGTCGCGCATTCGACCGCGCGGGCATCGACTCGGTCCGGAAGCTCGCCACGTTCTCCAAGGCGGAGATCGCGGGGCTCCACGGCGTGGGCCCTTCCACGTTCCCGACGTTGAAGAAGTGGCTCGCGAAGGAAGGCCTGGCGTTCCGGGCGACCACGAAGGCGAGAGCGACCAAGTCGGCGAGCGCTTCGACGTACACGGCGAAGGTCGCGAAGAAAGCGACGTCGAGCGCGAAGGCGACGAAGATCGCGAAGCCCGGCGCGAAAGCGAAGGCGGCGACGAAGGAGAAGGCTGCGAAGAAGAAGGCGGCGGCCCCGTCCATGCTCCGCAAGGTCGCCTTCACCATGTTCCACGTGAAGGACGCGAAACGGGCCCGCGGGTTCTACGAAGGCGTCCTCGGTCTCACGCGCGGTCTCTCGTCTCCCGAGGGCACCTGGACCGAATACGATCTGCCGGGCGGCGGGTGCCTCGCTCTCTTCAAGCACCCGGACCCGGCGTGCGCGAAGGAGCCGGGCGGCGCGAGCATCGCGTTCGACGTCGCCGATCTCGACGCCGTCATGAAGCACCTCACGAAGGCCGGCGTCGCTTTCCACGGAGGCGTCGTGCACGGACCTCGCTGCCGCATGCTCAACGTGAGCGACAGCGAGGGGAACGGCGTCATCCTCCACGAACTCGCGACGAAGGGCTGAAGCGCCACCGCACGCTCCACGCGATCGTCAAGCTCGAGGAGGAGATGGGCCAATCCCTCTTCGAACGGAAAGGACGGCCCGTCGTCATCCCCCCATCGGGCGGACGGTACGGGAGCGGGTCGATCGCGTACGGGACGAATCGGGACGCGCGGGTGACGTCGACCCGTCGCGGCAACGAATGTGCGCAACGAAGGCACGCCTGCGGACATCGGAAGGGAGATCCATGGGTTCCGAGGCACGTTTTCGCGTCGTACGTCGGGGGGTCGCCCTCGGCACCCTGTTGGTCCTGCCGTCGGGAACTGCGTGCCGGCCTCGCCCGGAACCCGCGGCATCCTGCGCCGTCCCTCCCGCGGTGGAGGCGCGCGCATCGGACACGAACGTCTCGGGGACGCCTCTCGCGCCGTGTTCGACCGCACCGCGGACGGGATGGTCGCGGACGGGATCGTGCACGACGGGCCCCGACGACGTCGGCTCCCACGTCGTGTGCGCCGAGGTGTCGTCCGAATTCCTGGCCTTCACACGGGAGAAAGGCAACGATCTCGTGACCCCTCGTCCGGGCTTTCCGGGCCTCCGCGCGGGCGATCGCTGGTGCCTCTGCTCCGCGCGGTGGAGCGAAGCCGAGGCCGCGGGCGTCGCTCCTCCCGTCGTGCTCGACGCGACCCACGTGCGCGCCACGGATCGCATCGCGCCCGACGTGCTGCGTCGTCACGCGATTCCGGACGCACCGGGACACGCCCGTCCCTGAGGCGCCGGAAAACGGGCCGCCGTCCCGCGACGCGCGACCGGATCCTCCGCTCCTCAAGACGTCGCGACGGAACGTCGCGTCAACGCGCCGTAGGGCGGGAATTCGGCGTCCGTGACGCGGCATACAAGGTGCTTTGGACACCCACATGCGCACACCGACCCGACTCGCTCTCCTCCTCGGTTCCCTGGCCAGCGCGGCGACCCTCTCGGTCGCCTGCTCCTCCGCGGACGTGGAAGGACAATCCGACCCCACCGTCACCGACGACGCCGCCGAAGCGCTGACCACGGCCGAAGCCGCGCGTCCCCTCTTCGACGTGAACGACGTCTCCATCCTCTTCCCGCTCGACAAGAAGGGCCTCCCCGAGCCCGCGCTCACGCTCGACGACACGGACAAGGCCGGAGCGCCTCTCCTCGCGAAGGACGCGTTCGATCAAGTCATCGCGTTCGCGAAGACCACGCCCCGGGTGGACTTCGGCGCGGAGGAGGACAAGCGCGCGAACTGGCGCATCGTCGGCATGCGGTTCGATCCTTGCGCCCCGACGACGAAGATCGCGGGGGACCCGGTCCTCGCGGCGGTCGGCATCTCGGAGTGCATCCTGCAGGTACGCCTCATCGCGCAGCCCTTCGTCTCCGGCTCCGACCAGGACTTCACCGCACACCTCGTCTACAACTTCGGCACGAAGAGCTCGCTCGAGAAGGCGGGGGCCGGGACGTTCGACGCGGTCACCGGTCGCATCGTGGGCCAACTCCGAGCCATCCGTGACGAGTCCGCGAAGGTCGCGGGGCCGACGGTCGGACGCACGCTCGGCGTCCACCCCGGCCTCAAGAAGGACCCGAAGAAGATCGGCGCCCTCGTGAAGGACTTCATCGCGGAAACGGTCGCCTTGTCCACCAAGGCGGAAGCGGCTTCGGGGCAGTCGACCAAGAGCGTCGCGTTCATGGGTCTCGAGAACGGTGGGCCGGAACCGTGGGCCTTCTTCGCGGGACGCATCATGCCCACGAAGGGATGGCAACCTCTGCCGATGCCCGCCTTTCCGAAGGCGAAGACCGTCTCCCAGAAGCTCTCGTTCCTCGACGCGCAGCAGGTCCTGCCGAAGTCCGAGCTCCCCGTCTCGACCCTGGACCTCTTCGCGCTCCCGCTCTCGAAGCCGGAAGCCGCGAAGATCGCCTTCGCCGTCGAGCAGCCGGACTCCACCCACTTCTTCAACATGGATTGCGTGAGCTGCCACACCTCGAGCTCCCGCATCCTCACCCTCGGTCTCAAGAGCACGGCCGAACGCTTCGCGGTGCCCGCCGGCATCACCGGCTACACGACGCGGGACCAGGCCCAGGGCAGCACGTGGAACGTGCGGAACTTCGGCTACTTCGGCGGCAAGCCGACGGTCTCCTACCGCACGACCAACGAGACGGTGGAAGTCGTGAAGTTCATGAACACCGAGTGGATCCCCGAGCGCGCGAATCTCCGGAAGCTCAACGATCGACGCCTCGCACAGAAGAAGCCCGAGCTCTTCGGCCCCGCGCGCGACTGCACCAAGGAGGACGCGAAGGTGTTCGACTGCTTCGCGCAGGTCGAGGGCGACGACGACGCCGTGCAGGGCGCCGGCAAATGCATGCAGAAGTGTGGCGGCCTCGCGACCCAGTCGACGGACACCGAGCCGGACGAGGGCGACCCGACCGATCCGATCCGTCCGCCTCCCTCCGGGGATCCGTGCGCGGAAGTCCCGAGCGAGAACCCCGAAGTCACGACTGAAGGCAGCGTCGTCATCCTCCGTGAGTCGAACGCGAAGTGTCTCTCGCGTCAGTTGAACGGCAGCTTCGAGAGTGCGGCCGCTGCCGTCGTGTGCACGTCGTCCAGGAAGTGCACCATCACGCTCAAGAAGCCGGTCGTCTCCGGCAAGACCTCGAAGGTGACGCTCGACGGGCGCCTCGCGCGCCGCCTCGCCTCCACGCTCATGGCCCCCGAGGACGTGACGGACTCGAAGCGTTCGTTCGTGTCGAAGGGACCCGACGCCCGCGGCAACCAGCTCTCGATCAAGTGCGACGCGAAGGGCAAGGAGTGCACGATCGCGATCCGCTCGAAGTGAGCCGGACGACGGCATGAATCACGGAGCGTCCGGCGGATACCGTCGGGCGCTCCTTCTCGTTCCGGGAGAGAGCACAGGCACGGCCCTCACTTCACCTGCGTGTACACCTGGTCGGAAGCGCCGGGCGTGGGCGTGTGGGCGGCGTCGGAGCCCGCGCCTTCATGGCACGAGACGCACTTGGAGTTCACGTCGGGGAGGACTCCGAGGCCGTCGGCGTAGGGCGTCTTCGCGTCCTTCGAGAGGCGTTCGTACCAATACCAATTCGCGCCGCCCGCGCTCGTGGGCTTCGTCTTCAGGTACACGGCGTAGCCGACCACGTCGGTCCCGGTCGCGTCGTAGAGTTCCTTCACGCCCGCCGATCCCGCAGGCCTCTCGCCCGTTCCCGTGAAGGACGCGACGAGGGCGTTGGAGCAGATGCGGTTGATCGCGTGGGCCGAGGGTCGACGGCTCGCGTGGGGCGCGGGCTCGCATGCCCAGGACTTGTAGTGGCCCGCGGCGAGCCACGTCTCGAGTTCGGGTCCGTTCGTCGGCGGCGTCTCCGGACCCGGCGCGAGATCGACCGTGGCCGCGTCGGCGACCGACGTGCTCCCGTCCGACGAGGTCGCGCTCGTTCCGCCGTCGGACGGCGCCGACGACGTCTCCGAGCCGCACGCGGAGAGGGCCGCGAGACCGAGTACCGATGCGAGGGTCCATCCTGCCAAGTGAAGGTCCATGATCCGTCTCCCTGTGCCCGTGCCGCGGGGCTCCCAGCGCCCGACGTGCGAGGGGGGTACGCCCGAGGAGCCCGGAGGTTTCGGGGACCGGGACGATTCGCGGAGGAAGCCGACCTCGCGCGGAAAAAACAGGGGCGAAGGTCGCGCGCGAAACCGGGAGGTCCAGTCGACGTATTGACACTGTGACTTCCAGCATGGTCCCTTCCCTCGCCCATGGCGCTCCCGCGTCATTTCCGTGGGTCCTCGCGTTCCTCGCGGACCCGGTTCGTGAGCCCGTGAGCGATCTCGATCGGGCGATGGAGCGGTACGCGGACGGCGACGATTCCGCATTCGACGAGCTCTACGAAGGGCTCGCGCCGCGACTCCACGGCCACCTGCTCCGGCTGACGCGGGACCCTTCGCGGGCGGACGACCTCCTGCAGCAGACGTTCCTCCGGATGCACGGAGCGCGGGGTCGGTTCACGCCGGGCGCCGAGGTCGTGCCCTGGGCCTTCGCGATCGCGCGGCGTCTCTTCCTGGATTCGATCCGGAGGAGGAGGTTCGAGGGCCCGAGCCTCGACGACGACTCCCATGTCGGCCTCGAACCCACCGACGACGGACCGAGTGCCGAGGATCGCGTCGCCGCGAACGAACTCGTGGCGCGCGTCGACGGCGTCCTGGCGACGCTGCCGGAGAATCAGCGCGTCGCGTACGAGCTGGTGCAGCGGGACGGTCTTTCCATCGCCGAAGCCGCGAGCGTGGTCGGAGCCACCGTGACGGCCATGAAACTCCGCGCACACCGCGCGTACACCGCGCTCCGAGACGCCTTGGGAGGAGAACGCCCATGAACCCTTCCCTCGAAACCCTGCGCGCACGAATCCGCGCGGACCTCGCGACACGGCGCGCTCCCGTCCGGTCGGAGGTGGCGTGGCGCGATCGTGTCGTCCTCGGTGCGGGCGTCCTGGCGACCTCGGTCGCTTTCGTCGTCTACGGCGGCGTGCGCGTGGGCGACCGTTCGACGGGGCTCTTCGTCGCGAGTGTCGGACTGTGGGTGCTCGTCGCGATCGCGACGTCTTTCGTCGCGCTCCGTCGGGGACGCGCATCCCTCGGTGCGCCGACGCTCGTGCTCGGATGGACGACGGCTCTCCTCGCTCCCGTACTCGTGGCGACGCACGTCGCGACGCTCTTCGGGGCGTCGGCGGAGAACGTGCCGGAAACCTCGGCGCGCGCGACGATCGCGTGTCTCGTCGCCACGCTCGTGATGACCGCGGGTCCGTTCGGTGCGCTCCTCGTCACCCGCCGGGGATCGGATCCCGTGCATCCGCGCACCGCCGCGGCGGCCTACGGAGCGGCGGCGGGTGCCTGGGCGAGCGTCCTCGTCGACCTCCATTGCCCCGCTCTGCACGTCACGCACGTGGCCGTCGGGCACGCGTTGCCGAGCCTCCTGGCGGCGGCGTTCGGTGCCTTCGTGGGAACGCGCGTGCTCGGAATTCGTTCGATACCCACTCCGATGGTCCGCGACGACCGACGCCCGGGTTCGCACCTCTCCGGCGGCTAGCCCGGCCGGTGCGTTCGTCCGTCGACGGAGAGTCGACGGGGTGGACACGACGCGGTTCCTGCACCGAGACGCAATTTTGGGAAGGAGCGCACGCGAGAACCTCGACACCTCGCGTGGGGGTGCCCATGGCCCGGCCTTTGCTCTCGCATCGTGCATGCAACCCGAATCCGCCCTCCCCATGACCCGGGACGTGCTCGTCGTCTCGCCGAGCGAATCCCTCCACGCCGCCTGGTCCATCATGAGCCGCGAACGCATCCGGCATCTGCCGGTCGTGCGCGCGGGCGCGCTCCTCGGCATGCTTTCGGACAGGGACGTCCTCCGGAGAGGTACACTCGACGCCCAGGGCGATTTTCACGTTCCCCGCGACGTGCGCGTCATCGACGCGATGACTCCGACCCCGCTCGAGACCTGCGAATTCGATGCCCGCGTCTCCGACGTGGCCGACAGAATGATCGACGGGAAGATCGACGCCGTCCCCGTGGTACGCGGACTCAGGCTCGTGGGGCTCGTCACGAGCACCGACCTTCTCTCCCTCCTCGTCGAGCGGGAGGAGGCGCAGATCCTCCCGTTCCACTTCCGACTCGTCGAAAATGGGGAGGACTATCTCGCGTGACCGTGCCGCCGTGACGATCGCGAGCACCGAAGGCGCGACGGTGACGATCCACACCTTCAAGGAAGGGGTGGCGGCCGCCGTCGCGCACGATCTCGAGCTCACCTTGAGGCGTTTCGCACTCGCCATCTCCGACGACGGCACGCGCGTGTCCGCCACGTTCGACCCGGGGTCGTTCGAAGTCGTCGGCACTGTGGAACAAGGAATCGTACGTCGCGACATCCTCTCGGCGAAGGATTGCGCGACGATCGTGCGGCACGTCTCGGAAAGCGTCTTCGACGGAAAGGCGGCCCTCCCGATTCGCTTCGAGGGGACGGTGGAGGAGCCGGCGGGAGACACGTGTGCGATCCGGGGTGAACTGACGATCCTCGGCCGGACGAAACCGCTCGCGTTCGTCGCGCGACGGCGTGGCGACCGTTGGGTCGCCGAAGTCACGATCGCACAGCCCGATTTCGGGATCCGTCCCTTCCGGGCCATGTTCGGCGCGCTCCGAATCCGCCCCGATGTCCGCGTGACCGTGTCGGTTCGAGCCCTGGGGTGACCGCGACCGGGCGGTCGTTCCGCGCCGCGGCGCGCCGCTGGAACGTGGCGCCGAAGGATGGCACGCTGGATCCGTGCGGTTCCGAACGCTCGCGTGGGGAGTCCTCCTGATCGGTTGCTCGTCGAACGGAACCGTGCCGGCCGAGACGTCGGACGCGGCGGCGGCGGCGGCCGACGCGGCGACGGACGCCGGAGCATCGGCGAATGACCTCATTTCGGGACTTCGAGGAACCCGGTACTGCGAAGTGCTCGCACTGACCTCGGATCTCGACACCGGGACGGTGCACGTCGACGTCTACAACACGCAGGGACTCGGCGACTGCCCGGACGAGGCGTGGCGGGCGCTCGACGCGAGGACGATCGCCACCCAACTCGGCGTCACGCAGGCGATCTTGAACGGTCCCCGCTACTGGATGATCGACGCGTTCGTGAATGGAGAGCTCGTGGACCCGGCGACGACGACGTTCGGAACCGTTCCCATGCGCCGCGTGGCGACGATCTCCGTTCCCACGTCGCAACTCCTCGCGATCTCGGCGCCGTACACGCTCCGTCGCATCCAGCGGAAGACGACGGTGCGCTTCGTGGCGGGTGCCGCCGTCCACGAACTCGTCGATCCGGAGGGTCGCGTGTTCGTGATGCAGTCGTACAGCACGCAGACGCGTCCCCAGACCGAGGGCGAACTCCCGACCCTCGCCGAGCGGCTCGGACTTCCGGCCGGCTGGCGGTTCCAGGTCCGCGTCCCCAGCGAGGACCTCGTCGTGACGGCAGAGGACGGCGTCGCCAACGTGGTCCAGGACGACTTCGCGAACACGTACCAGATGCGGCCCTGACCTCAGAACCCGCGATCCTTCGGCGCCGCGGGGGGCGGAGCGCTCGCGGGTCGGGAGACCGGTTTCGATGCCACGACGGGCGTGTCCGTCGTCGCCCGTTTGGACGTCCCCTTCGCGACGTGCGGGGACGATGGCGGAACGGTCGGAGCCGTCGACGGCGCGACGACCGCGGTCGGCGTGACGGTCGGGACGGCGGACGGCTCGCCCGGGACCACGGCGCTCGGGACCACCCCGCTCGGGACCGCGGACGCGGGCACCTTGGGCGGTTCGACGGGGACGTCCGCCGTCGTGCCCGGACTCGCGCTCGCCTCCTTCGGCGACGCCGACATCCTGAACGCCGCGAACCCCGCTCCGATCACGAGGAGCAGTGCGGCGGCGGCGAGGGCGAGCACCTTGGCGGGTCCGAGCCCGTTCACGGGGTGGGACGGGGCGTTCGTCGCGCGTACGTGGGGCGCGGGCGTCGCGACGGGAATCACGCCCTTCGGCGGCAAGCTCCGCGTGGCCGTGGCGGCGAGCGCCATCTTGCCCGACTCGCCCACGATCTTCGGCAGGGGGAGGTTCGCGGGCACGTTCACGGGAATCTTGAGTTCCGAAAGCGACGGATTCGCCGGCGGCGGCAGGGAGCGAACCGCGTTCTTCGTGAATTCGACCAGTCCGACGGACGTGGCGCTCGAATGGGCCTGGAGCGCTTCGGCGAGCTTTCCGACGTCGGGGAACCGCTCGTCGCGGTTCTTCTTCAGGCAATGCATGACGATGGCTTCGAGTCCCGGATCGATCTCGGGTCGTACGGCTCGGAGCGGCCGAGGCTCGGTGTGTTGGATGAGACCGAACAACTCGCCGACGCTGTCCTCCTCGGTCATGAACGGGAGTTGGTCGGTGAGGAGTTGGTACATGACCACGCCGAGGGACCACAGGTCGGATCGGTGATCGACCGAACGCGAACTCCGGATCTGTTCCGGGGACATGTAGAGAGGTGAGCCGAGGATCGCGCGCGTCGACGTGAGACTGAGGGAGGCCTTCTCGGTCTCGAGCTTGGAGATGCCGAAGTCGAGGACCTTCACGATCTTCGTGCGTCGGCGGGTCGCGAGGAAGAGATTCGAAGGCTTGAGGTCCCGGTGCACGATCCCGAGCACGTGGGCCTCGGCGAGGGCCGCGACCGCCTGTTGGATCCAGTCGGCCACCTCCCGCGGAGGGAGAGGTCCACGGCGTCGCAGCTCCTCCTCGAGGTCCCCGCCGACGAGGAACTCCATCGCCATGTACGGAGCGCCGTCCTCCGTGCGACCGACGTCGAAGACGCGCACCGTGTGATCGCTCTTCAACTTCGCGGCGAGCTTCGCCTCGCGGAGGAAGCGCTGCACGGCTTCTTCGTGCAAGGCCATCTCGGGCTTCAGGAACTTCACGGCGACGCGTTCGTCGAGTTCCTTGTGCACCGCGGAGAGCACGGTGCCCATGGCGCCTTCGCCGATGATGCCGTCCACGACGTACTTGCCCGCGACGGTCGTGCCGATCCGCAGGTCCGCCTGCTCGGTTTCGGGAGAGGCCGTGCTGGTCATGCCACCTCGAGCGTATCCCACTTCCCGTGCAGTCCCCAAGCGACGCGGTCCGGGTCGAAGGGGGGATTCCGAGCCGCATTCGACGTTGGCGACGAGGGAGGGAGACGTGGGAGAGCGTCCTTCGGGGAACCGGACTTTCGCTTTCCACGCCCACGGCAGAGCCGTATCCTCGGAGCCACGGACCTTCGATGAAGCGGCCCTTCGTTCCCCTCATGTTCGTCGTCCTCGCCTGGGCTCGGGTGAGTTCCGCCCAGGCTCCTTCCACACCTTCGGCGGCCGATCGCGAATCGGCCCGTTCGCTCATGGACGACGGGGACCGCGCGTTCGCCGAGAAGCGGTTCGCCGACGCGGTTCGCGCGTACTCCGAGGCCGACACGATCATGCACGTGCCGACGACGAGCGCCGAGCTCGCGAAGGCGCTCTCGGCCGCGGGACGCCTCATCGACGCGAAGGAAGCATGCCGGCGCACGCTGGCCTATCCCAAGCAGCCGTCCGAACCCAAACCCTTCGCCGACGCCCGTCAGAGCTGCACGACCATCACGGCGACCATCGGCGACCGGATCCCGAGCGTCACTCTCCGCATCCTCGGCGGCGATCCGAACGTCACACCCCAGTTGACCATCGACGGCGAGGCCGTCGTGGTGACGTCCCGCGAGATCAAGCGCAAGGTGGATCCGGGAATGCATCGCGTCGTCGTGAAGGCGCCAGGGCACGAGGACCTGACGACGTCGTTCACGATCGCCGAACGCGCCAACGACAAAGTCGATCTCGCGTTGCGGCCCGCCCGTCCCGGCGCGCCCGCTCCGGCGACGGCCTCCGTGCCGCCCGTCACGAACCACGGCGGCGACGCGCCGACGATCCTCACGACGACCTCCCCTCCTCCGCCGGACGCCTCCGATCCAGGCGTGCCGCTCTACGCGAAGATCGCGTTCGGAGCCGGGGCCGCGGGACTCGTCGCCGGAACCATCACGGGCCTCATGGCCATCTCGCGCGTGGAAGCCGCCAAGAAGTCCTGCGACGGCAACGTGTGCGATCCGGTCGCCAAGCCGGACGCCCAGGCCGCGGCGACGTTGAGCCACGTCTCCACCATTGGATTCGCCGTCGGTCTCGTGGGCGCGGGAGTCGGCGTGTACGGCGTGCTCACCCGCAACCCGAAGCCGTCGAAGGTCGAGGCGTATTTCACGGGCACCGGCGCCTTCGTGTCGGGGCGCTTCTGATGGGGAACGGGATGCGGACGGTTCGAATTCCTCCACGCGCCGCCGGGCGAACGCGCTCCGGTCTCCGTGCCGTCGCGATCTTCGCGCTCCTCTTCGGCGTGGGCGGATGCGAGCTCGTCGTGGGCGCGGACAACCTGACGTTCCTCGAAGGCGACGACGACGGCGGCGGGACCTCGGATGCGTCGACCGCGGACTCCGCCCTGCCGAGCGGGGACGCCGCTTCCTCCGTGGACGGGTCGAGCGGACAGCGCGACGCCACCGTCGATGCCGAGATCGACGCCGGCGCCGACACGGCCACGGATTCGTCGACCCCCTCGGACGCGACCACCGAAGCATCCATGGACGGCGGGACCGACGCCGCCGCCACCGACGCAGGTTCCGACGCGACGGGCGCCACCGATGCCGGGATCGACGCGGGTTCGGACGCTTCCGATGCGTCCACGACCACCGATGCCGGCTCCGACGCGTCCACCACGGAAGACTCGGGCTCCGACGCCGGCGCTTCCGGCGACGCGAGCGATTCCGGTCCCACGGACGCCGCCGCCGACACGGGCGCGGACGCCTCGGACGGCGGCTCGTCGAACGCATGCGTGCAGGCCGGATGCGATCCCATCGCGAGCTGCACGTTCACCCCCATCGTGCAGTGCACCTGCCCGAGCGGCTACGTCACGCCCGACAACGGCCACACGTGCGTCGACATCAACGAGTGCGGGTTCTCCCCCTGCGGAACGGGCACGTGCCGCAACCTCCCCGGAACCTTCGCGTGCGATTGCCCCGTCGCCGGGTGCAAGAAGGTCTACGGCACCGTGGGCTCGTACCAGTTCGCCGTCCCGGACGGCGTGAACACGTTGACCTTCGACCTGTGGGGCGGCGGTGGCGGCGCTTCGGTCGGCAACAACGTGTTCGGCGGTGGCGGGGGATACACGAACGGGTCCATCGTCGTCGCGAAGGGCCAGAAGATCGATCTCCTGGTCGGCGGCGGCGGAAACGCCGGCGTCAACGGCGGGAGCAGCCTGGGCTCCATCGGCGGCGGTGGGCGTGGCGCCAACTACGGCGGCGGCGGCGGTGGCCGGAGTCAGGTCGCGATCGGCACGAACGCGCTCTTCATGGCCGGCGGCGGCGGCGGCGCGGGCTACCACACCGGGAACACGGCGGCGGGCGGCGGTGGAGCCACCGGGGGCAACGCGACGACCAACTGCGCGAGCGGTGGACAAGGCGGAACGCAGAGCGCCGGCGGCGTGGCCGGTCCCGGCGGTACGGCCGGAGCGATGCTGACGGGAGGCGACGGCACCGTCTCCATGTCCGGCGGCGGCGGCGGCGGATACTACGGGGGTGGCGGCGGCGGCGGCGATTGTGGCGGCGGCGGCGGGTCGGGGTACGTGAGTCTCTCTTCGCCCGTCCTCGGCGGAACGACCTTCGCCGGACCGAACGGGGAGACCCCTGCCGGCACGAACAACCCCAACTACGGCGACAACGCCGGCAGGGGCGGCAGCGGCGTGAAGTTCACGGGCGTGACGAACGCGGGCATCGACGGACGGATCGTCGTCACCTGGCCGTGACTCAGCGTGCGTCGCCGGCGGGGATTCCCCAGCCGGAGCCGAGGGCGGGCGAGAAGAGCAGCGCGTCGGAGGAAACACGGAGCGGCACACGCCCGACCTCGAGCGGTTCCTCGGATTCGCCGAGGAGGAGCCGCCCGACGATCTCGTAGGTGCCCTCCTGCGAGGGCGCGCACGAAATGGGCGCGCGGAGGACGAAGGTCGCTCCGGGCGCGAGGGTCGGGGGCACTTCGGCAGGAACGGCTTCGCCTCCGCAGGGAACCGGCGATCCTACCTTGAACACCTGGAACGAGACGCGGACCCGGGGAAGTTCGAGGGGAGCACGACCCCCGTTCACGAGCGCGACGAGGACGTGGTGATCACTCCGCATCCACCGTTCGTGGGACATGGGTCGGGACATGGTCGTTCCCGCGGCGAGCGCGAAGAGTCCGGGAACGGCGGGAACGGCGGTCGGAGCTCCTCGGTCGCCGCGCGTCAACGCGAAGGAAAAGGAACCCGCGCGAAGGACCGACAGGGGACCTCCCTCCGGACGACGTCCGAGGAGGACGTCCACCTCGACGTCGTACGTTCCGACCAGGGGCAGAGCGCAATCGAGATCCCGTTCGAACACGAACGATTGCCCGGGCGCGAGCGACGAAGGTTCACGGGCGGAGAACGAGCCGCCCTCGTGCTCACGGCACGGGAACGACACCCCTTCCCGCGTCGCCCGGTAGGCGAAACGCACGCTTCCGAACGTCACCGGTGCGGCTCCTTCGGCGGTCAGACGAACCGACACGGTCCGTCCACCCGGCCCCATCGCTTTCGGATCGTACGTGGCTCCCTTCGGGCCGCGCAGCTCCGCACGCAGGCCGGTCGCCGTGGAGGGCGTGGCCTGACGGACCGGCGCCGGAACGTTCGGCGGAAGTTGGGACGCGCACCCCGCCACGGTCGTGACGAGGGCGATGGAGACGGTGGCCACGGGAAGACGGAGCACGCGGGAGAGGAGAGCGCTCCGCACGAGCGGACGCAAGACGAACCGTGCCCCCCACGACGATCGGCCCGACGTCCCGCGCGCGGTCGTTCGTCGCCACCGTGTCGAGCCATCGTCGCGCGGACGTCACATCGGGCGCCTATGTCTCGGCCCCATGAAGTCCGATTCCTGGAACGCCCCCGACGTCCGCGGCGACGCGAACACGAGTTCGAACCCTCACCTTCTCGAGGTGGCCTCGAGGCGGGTGTCCAGGAGAGCCATGCTCGGAGGAATGGCGACCAGCCTGCTCGGAGGACTGAGCTTCGTCGCGTGCAGCGACGGTTCGTCCGATCCGCTCCAGCCCGGCGCGGACGGCGGCACCGGGGACGCGAAGGCCACCGATTCCGCAATCGCCGCCGACGGCGCCACGGCCGATGCCGACATGGGCGACGCCGACGCCGACGCCGACGCCGCGGCCGAACCTCCGTTCCTCGGATTCAAGGCCGTGCCGAAAAGCGTCGCCGACGTGCTCACCGTGCCCATGGGCTACACGGCCACCGTGCTCTACCGCACGGGCGATCCTCTCGACATGGCGACGACCGAGTACCCGAACGACGGCACCACGAACGACTTCGATCACCGCGCCGGCGATCAGCACGACGGCATGGAATTCTTCGGGCTCGACGCCGCCGGCACGAAGCGCGACCCCGCGGGTTCTTCCCGGGGCGTGCTCGGCATGAACCACGAGAACGTCGTGGACTGGGCGCTTCATCCGTCCGGCGCGACGCCGGCGGTGCCCGGACCGCGGCCGAAATCCGAAGTGGATCGCGAGATGGGCGCCCACGGTCTCAGCTTCGTGGAGATCGCGAAGGTCGGCGGCAAGTTCGCGGTGGACAAGACGTCGCGACGGAACCGCCGCATCACGGCGTCCACGCCCATCGAGCTCGCCGGCCCCGTTCGCGGCAACGGGATCGTCGCCACGAAGTACTCCGTGGGCGGTACGGCCACGCGCGGCACGATCAACAACTGCGGCACCGGCGTCACGCCCTGGGGAACGCTCTTGAGCGGCGAGGAGAACTGGGCGAGCTACGTGTACCGCGCGGCGGGCGACGACACGGCGCGGGGCGGTGCGACGGCGAAGTCCGTCGTGGCGCTCGCCCGCTACGGGGCCACCGAAGGCGCGAACGCCTTCAACCAGCGTTGGGACGGCGCGGGCACCGAGGACGCCTACGCCCGTTGGAACGGAAGCCAGACGGCGGGGACCGACGCGACCACCGACTACCGGAACGTGCTGAACACCTTCGGCTACGTCGTCGAGATCGATCCGTACGACCCCACCGCTCGCGTCCAGAAACGCACCGCCCTCGGCCGCATGGCCCACGAAGGAGCGTCGTTCCAGGACCCGAAGGCTGGCAAGTCCCTCGTCGTCTACATGGGGGACGATTCGCGGAACGAGTACATCTACAAGTTCGTATCGAAGGCCAAATGGTCCGATGCGGACGCGAACGCGACCGATCGGATCGCCGTCGGATCGAAGTACCTCGACGAAGGGACGCTCTACGCCGCGAAGTTCGCCGCGGACGGGACGGGCACCTGGGAGGAGCTCAGTCTCGCGAACCCCAAGGTGAGTGGGTACGCGAAGTACGCGTTCGCCGATCTGGCGGACGTCCTCGTCCACGCGCGCATCGCCGCCGACGCCGCGGGAGCGACGAAGATGGACCGCCCCGAGTGGTGTTCGGTCCACCCGAAGACCCAGGAGGTCTACTTCTCCCTCACGAACAATTCGCGCCGGACGCCCACGCTGACCGACGGGCCGAACCCGCGCGCTTACGCGGACTCGAAGCCCACGAAAGACGGTGGCACCTCGACGCAGACGGGCAACGTCAACGGCCACATTCTCCGCCTCGCGGAGACCGGTGGGGAACCGAGTGCAACGACCTTCACGTGGGACGTCTACCTGTTCGGCGCCGAGTCCGGTGCCGACGGCGCGACGGTGAACCTCTCGGGCCTGACGGAAGACAACGATTTTTCGAGCCCCGACGGCCTCTGGTTCTCGCCCTACACGGGCGTGTGCTGGATCCAGACGGACGACTCCGCGTACACCGACGTGACCAACTGCATGATGCTCGCCGCCCTTCCGGGCAAGGTGGGCGACGGGGAGAGCGTGCCCCTGTCGTACGCGCTCACCGACGCGGACGGCGGCGACGCGGGTTCGCGATCCATCGCGACCCGACGCGGCGCGAAGCCGACGACCGCGACGCTCAAGCGCTTCCTCGTCGGACCCGTGGACTGCGAACTCACCGGGGTCACGGAAACGCCGGACGGCCGCACCATGTTCGTCAACATCCAGCACCCCGGCGAGACGACGCTCAAGGACGACGTCGGCACGCCCGCGAAGTACACGAGCCACTGGCCCGACGGAGGAAACGCCCGCCCGCGCTCGGCCACGGTCGTCATCACGAAGGACGACGGGGGCCGCATCGGCACGTGAAAGCGGTCGGCCGTCGAGAAGGAGGTGGTGGACCTGGACGCAAGTTCGGTATCCTCGCACCATGCGCCGCCTTCCCACGATCTTCGTGTCCGCCCTCGGTCTCCTCTGGTCCTCCGCCGTCTTCGCGGCGCCGACGGTCTCGGTGGCTCTCCAAGTCGACCCCTCCTGCAACGGGACGTCCACGGGACGCGTGGAGCTGAACGTCACCGGAGGTACGGCGCCGTACACGTTCCTTTGGTCCAACGGACAGACGTCGAGCACGATCGCGAACCTGGCCGCCGGCACCTACCAGGTCACGGTGACCGACGCGGCGGCCGAATCCGCCCAACTTCCGGGATCCGGCGTGACCCTCACGGAGCCGAGCGCCATCGTTCCCGTCGTCACGACGACGCCGGCGTCGTGTCCGCAAGACGCGGACGGCTCCGCCAGGGTCGCCACCACGGGCGGGACAGGCGCGTACTCCTACCGCTGGTCGAACGGCGCGACGGCCCAGGCGGTCATGAACCTGGTCCCGGGCACCTACGCGGTCTTCGTCGCCGACGCGAACGGCTGCGAAGTGCGCAGCGAAGGCCGAGTCACCGGCCCGGCGGCACTCGATCCCCGTGGCATGACGACGCCGGATTCCCGCGCGGCCGGCTGCACCGGGTCGGCCTCCGTCGATCCGACCGGCGGAAAGGCACCGTACACCGTGTCCTGGTCCCCCTCCGGCGCCACGACGAGCGCCATCGTCGACGTGTGCGGCCCGACGGCGACGGCCACGGTGACGGACGCGTGCGGCACGCAAGCCACGTACAACGCGCCGCTCGGCGGCCCGAACTCGGACCTCTCGATTTCCGCGTCGGGACCGACCATGGCGGTGGCGGCGGGGTCGACGTTCACCGTCGCGATCTCGGCGGGTGCGACCGCGACGGCGCCGAACGCCGAAGTGAAGGGCACCCTGCCGACGGGCACGACCTTCGAGTCGATGACGGCGCCGGGGGGATGGAGCTGCACCACTCCGGCGGTGGGTGCCGCGGGTTCCTTCTCCTGCGTCGCGACCTCGTTCGCCGCGGGCGCGGCGAACTTCCAGCTCGGACTCCGTGTCGATCCGTCGGCCCCGTCGGGCACGCTCGCCGTGGCGGTGTCGATCGCGGGAGACGTGGTCGACGGAATGACCACGAACGATTCGTCGACCGTGAACGTGGACGTGACGGCCGCGCCCGATGCGGGCTCGGACGGAGGTGCGACGTCGGACGGGTCGGTGGACTCCGGCGCGACGACGGATGGCAGCACCGGGGTCGATGGAAGCGCGACGACGGACGGCGGCACGGGGGCCGACGGCTCGGTCGGTGACGCCGGTTCGGCGGATGCGACGGTCGGGGACGCGAGTGTGGCGGACGGCGCCGTGCCCCGTGATTCCGGAACGACGGGCGCGAGCGACGCCGCCGCGCGGAACGACGCCGCGAGTTCGGACGCGGGCGCGTCGAGCGACGCCGCGGCGAGCGGCGACGGAAGCACGGACGGAACGGATCCCTCCACGGGATGCTCGTGCCGCGTCGTGAACGGCGCGGACGTCGGCGAACGTCCGGGACTCTTCCTCCTCGGCCTCGCGGCCATTGCGGCCTTCGTGGCGCGACGGCGGTCGAAGGCGTCCACCGGTCGCTGACGCGGGCGAACCATGGGTAGCCCATGGGCTCGATCTACCTGGAAACGGAACGCGTCCGACTGCGCGAGTTCGACGCCGACGACGAAGATCACCTCTTCGAACTCGACAGCGACCCCGAGGTGATGCGCTTTCTCACCGAAGGTGTGCCGTCGACGCGGGAACACGTGCAGGGAGGCCTCGGGCGCATCGAGGCCTTGCGCGTGAAGCACGGCGGCCGGTTCGGCTTCTGGGCCGCCATCGAACGAAGCTCGGGGGCGTTCATGGGGTGGTTCCATTTTCGCCCTTCGCGGTCCACGCCGGACGACACGTCGCGCATCGAGCTCGGCTACCGGCTCAAAGCGACGTTCTGGGGCCGAGGTCTCGCCACCGAAGTGTCGAAGGCCCTCGTCGAGAAGGGCTTTCGCGACCTCGGCGTCGAGACGATCTTCGCCATCGCGGCCAAGGGAAACCTGCGATCGCGGCGTGTGATGGAGAAGTGCGGACTCTCCTACGTGCGGGACTTCGTGGAACACGACCTGCCCCCGTCCCTCCGCGACGCCGTGGAATACGCGACGTCGCGGAACGAACGGGGGAGTCGTCACGGTTGAGGGCCCACCCGGTCCCGCGTTCGCGAGGGGTCCCCTTCGCGGATGCGGGACGTGACCTTCCGCGGGCCCCGTACGTGGAGCGTGAGCCCTTCGTCGGACGGGACGCTCCCGAGGACGCGGCACGTCCGGTAGACGAGCGCGAGGCGATCGCTCGCTGCCCAGGGAACGAACGCGGTGACTTCGTCCTCTCCCTTCCGGACCTCCTCGAGGAGTCGTGACCCGAGGTCGGCGACGGCCTCCCGGTCCGTCGTGGAGAGGAAGACCCACGGATCTCCTCCCGCCAAACGGGCCAATTCGGCCGGACGCGGCGCCGTGATCAGGCGGTCGGCCTTGGTGAAGACGACGAGGCGCGGGACGTCTCCGGCTCCGACCTTCGCCACGAGATCGCGGGTCGTGCGGAGATGGAGTGCCCGTTCGACGTCGGACACGTCCACCACGAGGACGAGGAGGCTGGCTTCGGCGACTTCCGCGAGCGTCGACTCGAAACTTTCGAGAAGACGGTCGGGGAGCCGACGGATGAAGCCCACCGTGTCGCTGAGGATCACGTCGCCGCCGTGCCGCGTGAGACTCCGTGTGGTGGTGTCGAGGGTCTCGAAGGGAGCGTCCTTCGCGGAAAGATCGGCCCCGGTCAGCGCGTTCATGAGGGAGGTCTTGCCGGCGTTCGTGTACCCGACGAGGGCGATGCGCTTGCACGCGTCGTCCCCGTTCCGCTCCTTCCTCTGGGTGCGGCCCGACGTCTCGATCCTCCGGAGGGCCTTCCTGAGTTCGTGCAGACGTCCGTCGAGTTTCCGCGCGAGGAGTTCGGACGCCGTCTCGCCCGGGCCGCGTGCGCCCGGCAAGCCACCCATCTGCTGGTCCATGTCGAGCCCGACACCGCGGATGCGCGGGCGGAGGTATTCGAGCTCGGCGATGTCGACCTGGATGCGGGCCTTGCGCGTCCGCGCGTGACGGAGGAACACGCCGAGGATGACGGCCTCCCGATCGCAGATCGGCATGCCGGTGACCTCCTCGAGGTTCCGCGTCTGCGAAGGAGAAAGTTCCGCGTCGAGGACGAGCATCGTGGCGCCGGCCGCGCGCGCGCGTGCGGCGAGCGCTTCGGCCGTTCCCTTCCCGAGGAACGTCCGCGCGCGGGGTTCCACGAGTCGGAGGATTTCGCTGCCGACGATCCGGTGACCGCGGGTGGTCGTGAGCGAGACGATTTCCGCGAGTTGGGCTTCGCGGGCGTACGGATCCCGGTCGGGACCGACGGACGCGACGTAGCACGCGCGTTCGTCGGGCCCTTCGGGGAACGTGGAGAGGGTGTCGGAGGAGGTCTCGGACGTGTTCGTGCGGGAGGAGGTCATGGTTCGTTCCGTTCGTGGATGGGACGTGGGACGAAGGGCACCCGACGACATCCTCCGGGTCGGCACGAACGAACGGACACGACGTTCCGCGGGCGCTCGTCACGACGTGGACGTGACGAAGCGACGGCGGATCCCCGCGGATTCGAGCGCCTTCCCGGAACCGGATGCCTGCGAGCGCGAGAGGCCCATCGCCATGCGACGGGCACGTTCTCGAGCGGCTCGGGCGGTTCTCAGAGGAAGGAACGCGAGATCATAGTCCGCTCACTCTACGTCCGGATTCGCGACGCGCAAGGGGCACCTCGCGCGAAGCCACTCCCGAGGGACGACGCGACGCGTGATCGACGCAGAACGCGAGTTCGCCGTCCGCGCCACGCTCAGAGAATCTCGAGCACCGCGATGCCGTCCCTCACGAGGGACACGTAGGCGTGGTGCCCGTCCTCGGAGAGTGCCACGTCTTGCAGGCCGAGCGATCCCTGATGGGGGAAGAGGTCGATGTGTCCCCGGAGCGCGGGACGCGTCGGGTTCGTCATGTCGTACACGCGAACGTGGGACCCCGCGACGACGACGGCCGTCGTACCGCGCATGTCGAACGCCCGCGGCTCCACGCGGCAGGCGGGCTCGTACGTCGTGCCGAGCAACGTCGGCGCGGTCGGGTTCGCGATCGAATACGCGAAGTATCCCTGGGCGCATCGCGGAACGAAGAGCGTGGAGCCCACGACGAGAGGGGTCTGGACGCGTCCGACGCAGCTGAGCCCGAGCGTATGGGGCGGCATGGCAATCGTCCCGACGCGGGTGATGACGTCGTTCGTGACGTCGAGGATCGCCATGTTGCTCGACGTGTAGTTCAGGTAGACGGTGTTGCCCGAAAGGGCGAGTCCGGTGGCCCGGTCTCCGCCGTCCCCGTTCGGCGACGCAGGATCGTCGTACGTGCGGAGGAGCGCGGGCGAGGTCTTGGAGCTGACGTCGACGATCGCGAAGTCGTCCGGGGACCCGAGACCGGGCGCGTTCGCGGCGTAGACACGGGAGCCGCGGGCGACCACACCGTAAAGCTGGGACATGGACCACGCGACTTGTCCGCGAAGGACGGGCGCACTCTCGTTCGTGAAATCCACGATCGCGAGTCCTTGGTAATTGTTGCCGAAGATCACCTCGTCCCGGGACACCACGAAGACGTCCCGGGCAGCCTGGACCGGCGAAGGCAGGGCCCCGACGACGGTGGGCGACGCGGGATCCGTGAGGTCGAACAGGGTTCCACCGCTCGCGTCCGGATCGGGGGCGTAGAGCCGGTTGCCGAAGACGGAGAGGTTCGTGGCGGACGACGGCGCCGTGGCGACCGTGCGCACGTAGCGAACCACGGTCGTCGTGGGGATGACCGACGGATCGCTGCACACGATCCCCCCACTCCCGTCCGCGGCGTCCGTGGCCGCATCCGCGAGGGTCCCCGTTTGTCCGGCCGCGTCCCTTCCGCCTCCGTCGTTCCCGCGGGACGCGTCGAAGGTCGCCGCGTCGACGCCCGGGATGCCGGCGTCCACCGTCGACGCGTCCGCGGTTCCACCGTCCGGGACGCATCGATTTTCGGTGAGCTCACCGCTCCGCACGGCAGCGCAAACGGTTCCCGAAGGACAGTCGGCGGACGTCCCGCAGGGCGCGCACGCGCCCGCCGGACAGACGTCGTCGAAGACGAGGGCATCGGCGCCGGCGTCCTTCGATTCCGGGGAAGCGCCGGAGGACCCCTGGCCGCAGGACACCGCGATCGTGACGACGACGGACGCGAGGAGCACGAGACACGTGGAGCGCCGTGAATCCATTCTGCAAGCGTATCGGTTCCGGGGCGAGGACGACACTCGCGAACGGCGGACCCGGCCGAAGAGGGTGCGTGCGTGCGTGCGACGCCGCGACGGCTCCTACGAAGGGAACGAGCGTCCGGTCAGCCCTCGCGCCAATGGGGCGGATAGGTCGCCTCGTATCCGGGGATGGACTCCACCCTTCGGCACCACGCCACGAGGCTGGGGAACGCGGTCGCGAGGGGACCGAACGGATGGCCGAGGCTGTCCGCACCGGGCTTGCCCAGGGACCGCTCGAACGCCTTGATCTGGGGGAACACGAAGAGGTCCGCGGCGGACAGCGATTCCGTGGCGAGGTACGGCGACGTGGCCAAGCGCCGCTCGAGGGACGAAAGCTCCGCCTGGCAGCCGTCCATGGCGAGGAGGACTTGATCCCGCTGCGCGTCGAGCTTGCCGAAGAGGAGCGGTCGACTGAACGCCGAGATGGCGGCGACCCCGTAGCACTCGTGCTCCATGATCACGCGAAGGATGGTGCCGGCGTCCTCGGGCGTCGTCCCGAAGAGGGGCGGCGTCGGGAACCTGCGATCGAGGTAGGTCATGATCGCGAGGGACTCATAGACCGAATAGGCGCCGTCGCGGAGGACCGGCACCTTCCCGCGCGGGTTCATGGACGTGACCGGCTCCTGCCGATGTTCGCCCTTCGAGAACGAGAGAAGCCGCGATTCGTACGGGACGTTCTTGACGGCGAGCGTCAGGAGGACGCGCCAGGCAGGTCCACTCCCACTTCCCCAGAAGACTTCGATGGCCATCGCTCCTTCCTACCAGGAACTCCGGGGCGTCGTCGTCTAGAGCTTCGTCGCGCCGAACGTGTCGCACCCCGCGACGCCGTTCTCGAGTCCGCGCTTGAACCACCGCTGCCGTTCCGCCGACGTGCCGTGCGTGAACGACTCGGGACGCACGACGCCGGTGCCTTTCTTCTGGAGCGTGTCGTCCCCGATGGCGGCGGCGGCCGTGAGCGCGGAAGGAAGGTCGCCCGATTCGAGGAGATCGCGCTTGGACGTCGAGCGAGCCCACACGCCCGCGTAGCAATCGGCTTGGAGTTCGAGACGCACCGACGATCCGTCGGCCCCTTTCTTGGCGGCGCCGCCGTTCATGGCCTTCACGTCGAGGAGCGCTTGGACGTGGTGACCGAGCTCGTGGGCGATGACGTACGCCTTCGCGAAGTCGCCGCGCGCGTGCAGGCGCGTCTCGAGCTCGTCGAAGAAGGAGAGATCGAGGTACGCGCGGCGATCGGGTGGGCAGTAGAACGGGCCGGTCGCCGATTCGCCGACGCCGCAGGCCGTGTTCGTGGAGTCTCGGAACAGGACGAGCTTCGCGCGCGTGTAGGGCTTTCCGAGCGTGGCGAACTCCCGCTCCCACGTGGCCTGCACGTCGTCGAGGACGAAGGAGACGAACGCGGCTTCGCGGTCCTCGGCCTGCGAGGTCACCCCTCCCCGCGAAGGCGCGTGGTCGGACGCGCGATCGGGCGGTGCGAGCGCACCGCGGATCCATCCGAACGCCACGATCGCTCCGACGACGAGGAGCGCCCCACCGACGCCGAGGGGCGTCCGCGCGAGGAGGAAGAAGAGGCCGAAGAGCCCTCCGCCACCGCCGCGGACGGGCGCTTCGCCCCGGCGGTCTTCGACGTCGTCACTTTGGTGTCCGGGATCCCAACGCATGGGGCAAGGTGGGGGTCGCGCGGACGCGGCGTCAAGCGCTACCCGAGGAACCGCGTGACCCGGTCCCCCGAGCCGACGTCGGGATCGGAGACGCGTGCCGCCGCCTCGTCGAAGTCGCGGAGGGACGCGCCGTCGAAGGTCAGCACCTTCGGCTCGGAGCCGCGGAAGTCGGAGTAGCGGAGCCACACGGGCTTCACGCGGAAGTAGGCGATGCCGGGCCAGGATTCATGGCAAATACGCGTCGAGCAAACATCGAGAAACGCTCGCACTGGCAGGCGCACAATTCCTCCGGAAGAAGGCGCGAATCGTCACCTTGTGCTTACCGCTGACGATCGTATTCTCCCGAAAGAGGAGCAAGTCATGACAGTGACATGAAGACATGACGACCTCGATGATTCCCTTTCCCCATCGTCCGGGCCCCTCGAAACTTCACTCATCAAGAAGCGAAGCGTGACGACATGACGCTTAGTCCCCACACGGCTCTCATGAAGCTGACGAAGAGAGCTGAGATGAACGAGCCGGACGTGCTCACGGAGACTTTTGTCGACGCAGGTCCGCTATTCACTCTTCTTTCGTCAATCGACCATCAAATTCTTTTCGGACGAAGAGGCACCGGCAAGACCCATGCGTTGAAATACCTCGCTGAGTCGATGCGAAGGAACGGCGACATCGCGATCTATCTCGATGCCCGGGTCTTGGGTTCGACAGGCGGCATCTACACCGACCCAAACGTCCCCCTGAAGGAACGTGGCACACGGCTTCTGGTTGACGTCTTGACGGAAATTACCGATGCACTCGAACGATACACCCTTGGTCTCGAATCGGACGTAATCGGCGACGAATCAGTGTTCCCGTTGCTCGATAAACTTGCAGACGAGGTCACGACGATCAGGGTCGTCGGCACTGTCGAAGTTGAGACCAAACGAACAGACGGTGCCATCGATGAGGGGGCATTCGGAATTGCCGCTACGATCGGAAGCAAGCCCTCGATGTCGATGAGCGCCAGCGATAAGGCGACGGCCTCTCACCAAACTGAACGACGCGTTAAGGAAGTCGGCGTCGAGCATCACCGAGTTCACTTTGGCGCGGTCAGCGGGCTTTTGCGTGACATCGGCTCGAGACTTCCCGCCAGTCGGATTTGGATTTTGTTGGACGAATGGAGCGCAATTCCACTCGAACTTCAACCGATGCTCGCTGACTTCATAAGGCGCGCCGTACTACCCGTGCAGGGAATCACCGTCAAACTTGGCGCAATCGAACAAAGGTCTCGATTTCGAATTGCTGTTGGTGAGGGAGACTATCTAGGAATCGAAGTGGGGGCCGACATGTCGGCAGACGTCGACCTGGACGATTTCATGGTTTTCGGAAATGATCCCGACCGTGCCAAGAACTTTTTTCGAGAACTCCTCTTCAAACACCTTCGAGCGGTGTACGTCAAAGAGGGTCGTCAGGCGGATGCTCCACGAACCGCCGATGAATTAATCACCAGCGTCTTCACGCAGAGAAACGCCTTCGACGAGTTCGTGCGCGCTGCTGAGGGAGTTCCTCGCGACGCGATCAACATCGTATCTCTCGCAGTTCAGCGGGCGAACTCTGCCGCAGTTTCCGTTGCGCATGTGCGCGGTGCCGCGCGAACGTGGTATCAGCGCGACAAGGAGAATGCAGTTGCCGATAAGAATGCTCGCGATCTCTTAAATTGGGTCATTGACGAGGTTATCGGCAAACGACGTGCTCGAGCGTGCCTTGTATTGCAGGGCAGTGGAGGAACGTCTCATCCGCTAATCATTTCACTCTTCGATTCTCGCGTCCTGCACGTCGTGAAGAAAGGTGTGTCCGCGAAGGATCAACCTGGAGTTCGATTCGACGCCTACGCACTTGACTATGGTTGTTATGTTGAACTTGTTTCGACCGCAAAGGAACCAAAGGGCTTGTTTCAAGTTGAAAATGAGGATGCTAGTGCGTTCGTCGAAGTGCCCGCGGACGACTATCGATCGATTCGAAACGCAGTACTCGACTTAGAGGCATTTGAACGTCGCGCACCCGTTGATCGACCGTCCCAGCGGCCATAGCGGTGCATATCCGTTCTCTCCGATCTCCGATGCGTGTGGCTCGTCATGCACAAGGACACGAAGCGGAACGGAAGGGGGAGGCTCCTCTTCGATCATCTCGCCGCGAGTCTCGGCGATTCGCTCAAGTGACCTTCGGTCGCGCCCTTCGCTACCCGAGGAACCGCGTGACCCGGTCCCCCGAGCCGACGTCGGGATCGGAGACGCGTGCCGCCGCCTCGTCGAAGTCGCGGAGGGACGCGCCGTCGAAGGTCAGCACCTTCGGCTCGGAGCCGCGGAAGTCGGAGTAGCGGAGCCACACGGGCTTCACCCGGAAGTAGGAGATGCCGGGCCACGACTCGCGCTGGGGACCGTCCGGGAATTTCGCGAAGTAGACGGCCTTGAGCCGCGCGAGTTCGTCGCCGCCCGGTTCGTCGACGAGCCCTTCGAATTGCACGGTCTGGCCTTCGTCCCACCCGAGGACGAGGGCGATGCGAGGGTCGCGCCTCAGGTTCGAAGCCTTGCGGGTGTCGCCCATCGTGTCGAACACGAGTTCGAACCCGTTCGCGATCGCGACGCCGATCACGGCCGCTTGGGGCGAACCGTTCGCGGCGACCGAAGCTTCGACGGCCCACTTCTGGGCGCGGAGGAACTCGAAGAGTGCGAGGCGCGAGATCATGGCGATGGTCGAACGTAGCACGTCGCCCGACGCGTCTCCGGCATCGGGAGAGCTCGAGCGTGCGCGATCGCCGCGACGGAACAGGGATACACTCGCCCCATGAGCGACGAAGGCGATCGGATCTCGATTTCGGAAGCCGCAGCGGGCGTCTTCTGGAACGTCGACGTGGATCTCGTCCGCGGCACCGCGACGCTCCGAGATCATGGCAAGGTGCTCGAGGAACGGGCGCTCGACGTCGGAACGCTGGCGGAACTCCGCGCCTGGGCGACGGAAGCCTCGGTCGGCGGCGACCTCTTCGTGCGCGATCAGTTCGCGGACGGCGAAGTGGACGTGGCGATCACGATCGGTGGAACGAAGGTCACGCTGCGCTACGTCACGCAGGGCCCGAGTCGGTACGGACGGGCCGAGAAACTCTACGACTTCGCGTACCGGTGGCTGCACGCGCACCGGCAGCCCTCGGGGACTTCCTGACGCGCACGTCCGGCGGTCGCCCGGTGTCGTGTACGGTACGCCCATGGGACGCGACATCGGCTTCGCGATCGAGCGGCGGGATGACGAGGGCACGTTCCACGCCACGACGCTCCCCTTCCCCCCGTCGCTCCACGTGCACGGGCTCGTCGTGGACGATCGCACGTTCCCGTTCGCGTTCTCGACCGCGCGTCGCTCGGAAGTCTTCCACGTGCTCGCGGGCTACGAGGACGAGGAGGAAACGTGGACGAGACTCGCGGGTGGCCGTGGCGCGCCGAAGGACGCTTCCCCCGAAGTGACCGACGCTCTCACGCACGCGGCGGACCCGCACTACGGCGAACCAGGTTGGGCGACCGCGGAGGACTTCGCGCGGTACGACCTCGAGGCCGGCTACAGGATCGACGGGAAGCGCGAACCGTTCTCCGAGGACGCCGCGTCGTGGATCACGACGATGGGCGCGTTGCTCGCGACGCTCGGTCCCGACGCGCGTCTCGTGTTCTGGTGGTTTTAGCGCCCCTACGTCCGACTCAGAGCGACAACCCGACCGTCGGTGCGGGTGCAGGCGTGGCCCCCGGCGTCTTCACGCGGATGGCCCAGCCCACGCCTTCCGTCGCTTCCGTTTCGTGGACGACGGCCGTGGTCTTCGACGTGGCCGACACGGAGAACGTGCCGCCGAACCCTCCGACGAGGACCATGTTGCCGCCCAGGGTGTGGGTCGCGCGCTTCATGGCCTCGACGATGCGGTCCCGTCGATCGTCGACGGATCCCTCGGAGATGAAGCACGGCCAGGACGTCGGGCTCGCCATCCACAGGTAGAGCGTGGCGACGACGAGCACGCGCTGCGGATAGCAGGCCGGCTTCCGCCACGACTCGCGGTACGGGTAGAAGAACTCGCCCGCCGGCTTCGCCGAGACCTTGCCGAGCACTTCGTAGCGGGACGCGTCCACTTCGAGCAGATCGTCCTTGAGCGTGATCCCGGGAGGGAGCTCGCTGACGATGGCCTTCACGGCGTCGGCCCGACCTTCGGGCGTCGCGTCCGCCTTCTCGCTCATGGCCTCGGTGTTCTTGTACTCGCCCGCGACCGACTGCACGCGCGGATGCCAGACCGCCGTGGCGCACCCCTGGGTGAGCCCCGCGAAGGCGAGCAGCACCGCGAAGGAAAGGTCCCACGGGCGGAGGGGCCGGTTCGGAAGGGAGGGCGAAGACGTGCGGGAAGGCATCGGAAGGCTCCAGGGGGTTCGATTCGAGACGCGGAAAACGACGGTCTCGTTCCGAGGAGCCAGGGTCGCAGCGTCGGTCGCACGGGAACGGAGGCAATCCGTGAGATTCCGATGGATCCCGTCGAACGCCCGAAATTTTCGCTGCGGGGCGCGGGCCGTGTGACCCTCCTTGCCCGTGAAATTCCGAATCCACGCTTCCGCCGCCGTCGTCCTTGGTTTCGCCTTCGTCACCGCGTGCTCGTCCTCGGGCGGCGCCGGGGACCCTCCTTCCGACACGACCGACGCCGGCGGCGACGGCAGCGCGACGATCGCGCGCGACGGCGGTACCCCGACGGACGCGACGACGAGCGCCGACTCGGGCGATGGCGGAACGCGCGACGGCAGCGCGACGACGGACGCAGGTGACGCGGGCGACGCGACGCTGCCCACCGACGGCGGCGACGGGGGCGCGACGACGGACGGGGGCTCCGACGGATCCACCGGGGCCACGGATGGCGCCACGATGGACGGCGCCGTCTCCTGCGGCACGGACACGACCTGCACGATCGACGGCGGCGCCCCCTACCGCGCGAATCTCCAGACGAGCGCGACCAACTGCGGCCGCTGCGGAAACACGTGCAGCATACATGCTTCCTGCACGGCCGGAGTGTGCCGCGCTTGCTCGAACCAGGTGGACCTCGGCGGCTTCCCGCTCCTCACCCTCCCTGGCGGCGCGCGCGCCGTCGCCATCGGCGACTTCGACGGGGACGGCAATCCCGATCTCGCCGTGGCCGACGGGGCGAACGCGACGGTGCGCGTGCTCATGAACAGCGGCCGGGGAACGTTCCTTCCTGGCGCGGAGTACGCGACGACGGGAGGCGCGAGCGCGGTCCTCGCGGCGGACTTCGACGGCGACGGCAGGTCGGACCTCGCCGTGACCATCCCCTCCGAAGACCAGGTGAACGTCTTCCTCGCCGGCGCGACCGGAGCCTTGGGAATGCGATCGGACTACGCCACGGGCGACCTCCCCGTGGCGATGGCCGCGGCGGATCTGGACGGCGACGGAAAGAGGGATCTCGTCGTGGCGAACGGACAAGGCTCCGGCGTCAGCGTGTTCCGGAACTCCGGAACCGGGACCTTCGGAGCGAAGGTGGACCACGCGAGCGGTGCGTTCCCGTCAGCCGTCGCCGCAGCGGACTTCGATGGCGACGGGAAAGCGGATCTCGCCGTCGCGAACTTCGATGCGGACACCGTGAGCCTGTTCGTGAACCAGGGCACGGGCACCTTCGGCCCGAAGGTCGATGTCGCGACCCGGGCCCAACCTTCCAGTATCGCTGCGGGAGACGTGGACGGAAACGGATCGGTGGACCTCGTCGTCACGAACGCCGGATCCGACACGGTTTCCGTCTTCCCGAACTCGGGGACGGGAACCTTCCCGTCGGGCACCCATCTCGGGACGGGAGGCCGTCCGAGCTCCGTGGTCCTCGCGGACGTCGACGGCGACGGAACGCGCGATCTCGTGATCGCGAACGAGAATTCGGCCCTCGTCAGCGTGTTCCGGAACGGCGGCGGCGGCTCTTTCGCGTCACCCGTCGACTTTCGAACCGTGGACTCCCCGAACGTCGTCGCCGTGGCGGACGTCGAAGGAGACGGCAGACTCGACGTCGCGGTGGCCAGCGTCAGCGGATCGTCCGTGACGCTCCTACGCAACGAGGGAATGGGCCGGTTCACCGTCCCCTCCGTGTTCGGGCAGGAGAACGTCCCCGAGTCGATCGCCTCGGCGGACTTCGACGGGGACGGCAGGTTGGACATGGCCGTGAGCAACACCGGAATCGACCACGTGAGCGTCTACTTCCAGGACATGACGGGCGCGTTCGGTTCCCGGAGGGAATACCCGACCGGGGACGTTCCGAAGGGGGTGACGGCGGCCGACTTCAACGGGGACGGCAAGCCCGACCTCGCCCTCGTGAACACGCTGGACAACACGATCAGCGTCCTTCTCAACGGAGGTACCGGGACGTTCGGGGCGAAGACGGACTTCCCCACCGGCACCAACCCGAACGGCCTCGCGGCAGGGGACGTGGACGGCGACGGCAAGGTGGACCTCGTGGCCGTGAACGGCAGTGCGAACTCGGTGAGTGTCCTCCTCGGAGCCGGGAACGGGTCCTTCGCCGCGAAGGTGGACCACGAGGCGGGTATGGGTGCCTGGAGCGTGGCCCTCGGCGACGTCGACGGTGACGGCGACCTCGACATCGTGGTCACGAACGTGTTCGACAGTACGGTCAGCGTTCTCCGGAACGGCGGAAACGGCGCGTTCTCGGCGAAGGAAGACTTCCCGACGACGTCCGGTCCCTTCGGCCTCGCGCTCGGCGACGTGAACGGCGACGGTCAACTCGACATCGTCACGTCGAATCGGCGCGCGGACTCGGTCTCCGTCCTCTTGAACGGTGGCGGAGGAACGTTTTCCAGCGCCACCGATTTCCCGGTCGGCGACGGTCCCGGATCGGTGGCTTTGGGCGACTTCACGGGAGACGGCAAGCTCGACGTCGTGACCGCGAACCAGAACGAACCCACGGCGACCGTCCTCGTGAACACGGGAACGGGCGCCTTCCTGACCGGCACGACGTACGCCGCGGGAAATGCGTCCTGGATGGCCCACGCCCGGGATCTCGACGGCGACGGAAAGGTCGACGTGGCGATCGTGAACCGGGGCAGCGGCCAGGTCCACGTCTTCAAGAACGGCGGCCTCGTCTGCGCGACGGAGTGACGGGGCGTGCGAAATGTTCGGCGACCGGCCGGTCGTCCCCGGTAGCATGGAGGGGTGAGCACGATCCCCTCCCTTCCCCGGTCCTTCGTCGTCGTCCTCCTCCTCGCTTTCCCCCTCGCCGCCTGCAGCAGCGAGACATCCACGCCCGGAACGTCCTCCGACGGCGGCAGCGATTCCAGTTCGGCGGCGGACTCGGGTACGTCCGCGTCGGGCTCCAAGGTGGTCGGTGGCGTCACGATCCCCAAGACGCTCAAGCTGTGCACCCAGAGTCTGACGGCCTCGGGCTCGTCTACGGCCGCCGGGTTCTCGTGGAAGGCGGTGCCGGATGCGACCCGTTACGCGGTGCTCGCGTCGAAGGCGCCGAAGGACGCGAAGGACCTCACGGAGCTCTTCAACGGCATCGTGGACGGCAGCACCACGGGGGGCTCGTACACGTTTCCGGAGTACGTGTCCGGCACCTCCTACGTGATCGAAGTGTACGCGGTGAAAGACAGCGAGCCGTTGTGCCAACTCGACGGCGTGAACGGCATCACGGCGAAGTGAGTCGATGGGAAGGGTCCCGAGGGACCGGCGTCCCTCGTGAAGATCGGGGACGACCCCCGGCCGGAAGCGGCGCGGCATGAGCGGCGCGGCGCGGAGCTCGTTCAGGCGGACGGCGACGCTTCCGGCGGCGGGCCTCCCAGCATGCGTTCCCAATAGGGTGTGAGATCGAGCGTCACGTCGAGGCGCTTGAGGAGCTGGAAGAGGCCGCCGAGCTTCCGGTGGAGGAAGAGGATGCGCCGCGGAGGGGGCGAATACCGGAGGCTCCGGATGAAGCGCTTCGTCACGTCCTGGGAGCGGGCCGCGTAGGCGGCGTCACCGAACGCGAAGGGTTGACGACCGCGTTGGAACGGCGCGACGGACCCCACGAGCATCTCGACGAAGAGATCCTTCGTGGCCGCGGACTCCCTCGCGTCGACCAATTCGAAGGCCACGCCCGCGTCCACGATCCGACGTGAGTCTCCGCGGGCGACCGCTTGGAGGAGGTCCGCGTAGCCCGCGCGGAACGCGGCGTCGTATTCGAGGGTGGCCCCGAAATCGAGGAGCACGATCGTGCGTTCGCCGGGGCGTACGAGGAAGTTCCCGAAGTTCGGATCGGTTTGCACCACGCCCCACTCGAAGAACTCGCGGCAGTAGAGGTCGAGCACGTCGGCGCCGAAGGTGGTGCGCCATTCCCGCGGAGGTTCCCGCTGCACGTGGACGCCGAGGGGGATGCCCTCGGCCCAGTCCATCGTGAGCACGCGCGACGTGGAGAGTTCGGCGTGGGCGCGCGGCACGACGAACCGCGGGTCGTCCGCGACGAGGGCGCGGAACCGTTCGAGGTACGTGCGCTCCCGCACGTAGTCCGCTTCGTGGTGCAGGAGCGCGCGCAGCTCGTCGAACGTCCCGGACAGATCGATGTCGGTGCGCGAGACGGCGGACCAGCTGGCCCCGAGCTTTTCGAGCAGTCCGATGTCGGCGTCGATGCTGGCGGCCACGCCCGGGTACTGGATCTTGACCGCGACGTCCGTTCCGTCGACCCGCGCGCGGTGCACCTGGCCCATGCTGGCCGAGGCCGCCGGATTCGGGCCGAGACCTTCGAGACGCGCCATGCGCTCCGCACCGAGGTCTTCGAGAAGCACCGTGCGGAGGACCTCGAAGTCGACGGGCTCCGCGTCCCCCTGCAGCTTCGACAGGATCGCCTGCGCCTCCGGCGGGAGCAGATCGCTCGCGTCGATGGAAAGGAGCTGCCCGGCCTTCATGAAGGCTCCCTTGAGCCGCCCCAGGCTCTCCGCCATGAGCTTGGCTTGCTCGATGCGCGCGCGGAGTTCCGAAGCGCCCGGAACCTCGGCCGTCGCGAGCTTCGAGCGGACCTGGTGCTTCACCTCTTCGCGCGCGACTCCTGCGGCGAGCGAGAGAACGGCCTTGGATCGCCGCCAGAAGCCGGCCGGTACGTCGTCGCTCACCCGATGCCCTCCGATCCGATCCCAGGGTTCCCGACGTGGGAGCCTAGGCGATTGGATGCGCCCGCGTCCCGAGGGTCGCGGAGAACCGACATCCAGGTCGCTTCGGGGAGCGATTTCCGGAAGTTCGGATGCGCCGGTGCCGGCAACGCGAGCCACCGGCGAACGGCCGTCGGGGTCGACCGCTCAGAACGTGGGCGAGGCTTGGACGCCCGATGCCGTGAGCACGAGGGCCGCCCCGGACCTCTCCCGCCAGAACGCGTCCTGCACGTCCTGGAGCGAGATGGTGAGGGCCTGCTGGTTCCGGCGGATGCTTCGCGAGCATTCGACGGTCCTCACGCCGCCCTCGTTGGCGTCGAAGATCAGGTGCACCATGGTCGTGGTCTCGCCGTCCACCGTGTCGATCCGTCGGCGAAGGAGCTTCACGCGGATCGTTTCGCCGACGGGAATGGTCCGGGCCCCGGGCGCGCCGCGCACCGTGCACGCGACTTGCCGCACGAGGAGCGGGCCGGCATCGTCCGTCTTGCCGTCGATGTAGAACGTGCTCGCCGACTCGGTCTCGTCGACGCCGTAGAGCGTCACGGCACGAGAAAATCTCACGGTCACGTCCGGGCTGTCGTCGTCGTGGATGGGGGTCGCGAAGGCATCCTTCCCTTCACCTTCGGTGACGGCACTCGCGGACGATGACGCGGCGGTTCCATCCTCCGGAGCCGCACCACAGGCCGTGACGGCCGAGGCCAGGAGGAGACCGGAAAGCGCGAGGACGAAGGACGGCGCGGTGGGTCGCATGCATCCCGTTCAGCAAGGAGCAGGCCGCGGCGTTTCCGCTCCCAAACCATCGAAACACCGACGTTCTTATGATCCGGTTCGGATTCGCGGCGGACCATGTGGGATACGGACGTACCACCGCATTCTCCACCGTTCGCCGCCCTTCCGGGACGGCCCCACGGGCGTACCCTGGGTCTCCGCGGAGGAAGCCCCCATGGCCTACGACGAGAAGACGGCGGACCGCATTCGCGACGCGATCGGTCCCCGCATGGACGTGAGCGAGAAGAAGATGTTCGGCGGCCTCGCCTTCCTCCTCGACGGCAAGATGTTCGTCGGCCTCTCGAAGGACGACCTCATGGTCCGCGTCGGCCCGGTACTCTACGAGAGGGCGCTCGGGGAAGCCCACGTGCGCCCCATGGACTTCACGGGGCGTCCGCTCACGGGCTACGTGTTCGTGGCGCCCGCCGGTTACCGCACGGCGAAGGCCATGGCGAAGTGGGTGGAGCGCAGCCTCACCTTCGTGGCCACCGTGCCGAAGAGCCCGAAGAAGCCGGCGAAGAAGAAACCACCGATCCGGAGCCCTCGCCGCCGGACGAGCGCCTGAGAGGACCCATGGCCGCGAAGAAAACGAAGACCGCCGCGAAAGCGAAGATCGCTTCGAAGAAGACGTCCGTCGTGAAACCGAAGTCGGCCCCGAAAGCCAAGACCGGATCGAAAGCGAAGACCGGATCGAAAGCGAAGGCCGCGTCGAAGTCCTCGCGCAGCCGCGCGACCACGGTCCCGGACTACCTCGCCTCGCTCACGCCCGAGAAGCGGAAGGTCATCGACGAGGCCCGCGCGTTCGTGAAAAAGCACATCGCGAAGGACTACGCCGAGTTCATGAACTGGGGCGTCATCAACTGGGGCATCCCGCTCGCCACGTACCCGGACACGTACAACGGCCAACCGCTCGTGTACGTGGGCCTCGGCGCGCAGAAGAACTACAACGCGCTCTACCTCATGGCGATGTACGACGACGCGAGGAAGCCCACGGGCGCGCAGATCCTCACGACCGCGTTCAGGAAGGCCGGCAAGCGCCTCGACATGGGCAAGTGTTGCCTGCGCTTCAAGACCCTGGACGATCTCGATCTGCCGGCCGTCGCGAAGGTGATCGGCATGAACACGCCGAAGGACTACCTCGCGTACTACGAGCGGACGAACGGCCTCACGGTGCGCGCGACGAAAGTCTGACGGCGGCGTCGTACGGCGGGCGTCGCCGTTGCCCTACGGCGACGCGGCGCCCTTCGCGAAACGAGGCGCACAACCACTCGTGACTCTTCACTATTTCTCCGAATTTCGAATCCCCACACGGGCGTCAGGGGGGGTTGGTGGTGGGGTGGGGATTGGGTGGGCATGTTCTCGGCGTGGCGCAAACGAGCTCCACGTCTCCCACTCACTCCAAGGACACTCCCATGAAATCGCTCACGCTCTCCCTCGTCTCCCTCGCCCTCGTCGCCGGCTGTTCGTCGGAAATCGGTTCGCCCGACCTCGGCACCGACGCCGACGCACTCGGCCGTGGCAACGCCGGCACCGTCGTGGGTGCGGAAGGCTCGGACGCGAAGCGCGGCGAACGCGAGTCGACGCACGGTACCTCGTCGAAGGACAAGCCCGTTTGCACGGGCAACGAGCCGCCGCGCGCGAGCATCCCCGCGACGCTGACCGCCGCCGCCAATGCCAAGACCGAAGAGTGGAAGAAGGCCCTCGAAGTCTGGTCGTCGAACCCGGAAGCCTTCGCCTCCGCCCGCGCCATCGCGGGCAAGGAGTGCACGTCCAACTCCGATTGCGTGACGGGCACGGATCTCGTCACCGCCTACTGCAGCGTGCCCTACTACAACCGCTCGCAGTGCATGCTGAACGTCGACGCCTTCGGCGCGCCCGCCGCTCCCCGCTTCCACTGCGGCGTCGATTGGAGCTGCACGGCCGGCTACGAGTGCGAAGAAGAAGAGAACACGGGCGCCGTCGCGTGCGTCGAGCACAAGACCTGCGTCGAGCCGGGCACGACGTCGGGTGGCAACGGCAACGGCAACGGCGGCGGACGCCGGAAGTGATCGCGTCCGTCCGCGCCGCGCGCGGAGGTGGGGGTGCTCGGGATCGCGTGGCGACGCGATCCATCGAGGACCGTTCCTGACCGCATTGGGCGGTAAGACTCTTTCGGCAGTTCACCTCCGAACGAGAAGGAGCCCCATGTCCCTCCAGACCACGACGCACCTCAACTTCCGCGGCACCGCTCACCGAGCGCTCACCTTCTACGCTTCCGTGTTCGGCGGCGAGGCAACCCTCGTTCCGTACTCGGCGTTCGGCATGCCGAAGGACGCGCCCGGAGCGGACCATGTCGTCTTCGGTCAGGTCGAGAGCCCGAACGGCTTCCGCATCATGGCGTACGACGTTCCCGGTTCGCCGCCGAACGGCGCGACGACGAACGCCGGCTCCACGCGCCGGGAGAATGGCACCACGATCACCGACCGGACGTTCTTCCAGTCCCTCAGCTGCGACTCGCTCGAGGAGATGAAGGACTATTGGAACGCGCTGGCGGAAGGCGGGACGATCGTGGAGCCCCTGGCCGCGTCGCCGTGGAGTGCCGGCTTCGGCATGCTCACGGATCGGTTCGGCGTGACGTGGGTCTTCGACGTGAAGGCGAAGACCTGACGTCGTCACCGAGGAGCGCGCGCGTGGGCACCACGATGCCGACGACGTCCGCGAGCCGGGCGACGCGGCGCCTTCCGTTCGCGAACGGGGCGCGACGCCGCGAGGAATCGACACCCACCCCGACGGCTCACCTCGACGTCCACCTTCGGGTAGACTCGGGACCATGACGCGTTTCCTTCGGTCGCTCGGTTCTTCGTTGGTGCTTTCGTCGGTCGTGCTGGGTGGGTCGGCGTGTTCGAGCGCCACCACGTCGGGGTCCGGCGATCCGGACGCTTCGGCGTCGGGCGACTCCGGTTCCGGAGCGACGACCGACGGGAGCACGACGACGGCCACCGATTCGGGCGCTTCGTCCACCGACGGCGGACAGGTCGCGGACGGATCGACGACCTCGGACGCCGCGGCGGGCGGTCCGGGGATCCACTGGGTCGTGGACGGCCAATCGCGGGACGACGCGAACACCGCGGTGGTCGCGCGGAGCACCGGCGCGCAGAACGGCAAGAAGTACCTCGACACGACGATCGTCGGCGCCCACGCGACGCAACTCGCCGGCGGCGGCTATCCGAACGTGCGCATCAACTTCCAGGTGGCTTCGCCCATGACCTCGCCCGTCACGATCGCGAAGGGCTCCTACCCCTGCGAAGGCGGATCGGTGACGAACGGCACGAGCCTCGTGCGCATCACGCTCCTGGACGCCGTCGGTGCGAACGCGGGGTCGTGGACGGCGTCGACGTGCACGGTGGAGTTCACCGAGGAGGCGACGCTCGGAGGAAGGTTCGTGGGTCGCTTCTCGGGCACGATGACGTCGCCGGCCTTCGCCGGCGCGTCGGCCATGTTTTCGGGCACGTTCGCGCTCCAGCACGTGATGTGAGGCGCATCGCGTCGCGAACGCGAGGCGAGAATCGTCCGACCGCCGCAGGACCGCGACGTCGTTCAGGATTGGGGCGCTCCGAGATCGAAGTCCGAAAGTTCACCCTGCCCGGAGAGCCTCGTCGGTAGTTCACGAACGGGCGTGATTTCCCGCTCGATACGGACCGTCACGTCCGGCGAACGTGCGGCGCGGGCCGGTTTGCACGGGCCCCCTCGCCGTCCTTACTCTCCACGGTTCCTCGCGCGCTCCGGGACGTCGACGACGTCCGAGGCGCGCGACGAAACCGAGACCGAGGAGGAGACGACATGGGGAGTCATCACATCGCAGCGGCCTCGCTGCTCGCCGTGGCAGCTTTGGGAGTTGCCGGAGGTTGCGCGTCGGAACGATCGCCGTCGCTCGCGCGCGAGCAGATGGCCCTCGGGGCCGCCGTCGCGGATGCCGGTACGTCGACGGACGGCGCCACCACGGACGGGTCCGCCGACGCGGACGCGGGAGACGGGAGCCTCGTGCGCACGGTCCGCTCGGGAGTCGAATGCAAGCACACCCAGTGCATCACGGAGACCACGGGGCCGTGCGATCTCACCACGTGCACCCAGCCGAGCACGCAGGAAGGCACGTGCGACGAGATCGAGGACTGGACGCCCCCGCCCGAGGGATTCGAAGGCCCCGTGCCGTACACCTACGAGGTGTGCCACACGCTGCATCTTTGGTGCTTCCACCCGCCGCAGTGTCCCATCGAGGAACCGCCGGTCGACGATCCCGGCGAGCTCCCGTGACGGCGACCGCCTGACGGCGGGCTCCGAGCGGCCCCGATTTCGCCGCGGACGACGGCGACCCGGACCTCGTCGAGGTCCGAGATGCGCACGGCATCCCCCCGACGCCGTGCGCTTCGTCCCTTTTTCGGCGAAGCGTCTCGGCGCGGGAGGATTCACGCCGTCCCCCGGGAGGACGATGCGTCAGTTCGGGGCCTTCGCCGCGAACGCGGCCAGGTTGTCGAGGGTCACGTTCGTGCCCTGATCGACGCCGATCTTCTGGAACTGCGCCAGGTGTTCGGCGGAGGCGCAGCGGATGGAGACGTGGAGGTGCGTCTTCCCGCCACGCTTCTCGATGGACACGGTGCCGACCGATCCCAGCGCCTCGAAGACGAGCTTCGCGGGGCGCTCGAGGGTCTTGTAGGTGCCTTCGAAGGGCGGCGCGTGCCCGTCGGTCACGAAGCGGAACGATCCGCCGACGCGCAGATCGATGGTGCACGCGACGAGCGGCTTGCCGGACGGGTCCCACCACTGGGAGACGTTCTCGGCCTTCGTCCACGAATCGAAGACGCGCTCCGGCGAGGCGTCGATGGTGCGCTCGAAGTGGATCGTGTGCGTGGCGGAGTCGATGCGGGAGCGGTTCGTGTCGAGGTTCATCGGCGGGGGTTCCTTTTCTTCGAGGGGGACTTCGGCGTCGCGGGACCTTTCGACGCGATCGGTTTCGTTCGTTCGAGGTGGGCCACGAGGTTGTCGAGGCGCGCCTCCCACTGGGCGCGGAAGGGCGCCAGCCACGCGTCGATCTTCGCGAGTTCACCGAGGGCGATGCGCCGTGGCCGGCTGCGTGCCTCGCGCGACTGGGTCACGAGTCCGGCTTCCTCAAGCACCTTCAGGTGCTTCGAGATGGTGGGCTGACGGAGATCGAACGGAGCGGCGAGCTCGGAGACGGTCGCCTCCCCGAGCACCAGGCGTTCGATCATGGCGCGACGCGTGGCGTCGGCGAGGGCCGAAAACACGCGGTCGAGGTGCGGAGCGTCATTCATAGCCACATAGTCATATCTCCCAATGGCTATATGTCAAGGCGTGGCGATCCTGGCCCGGGATCGCGCGACGCGAACCCCTCCGACGCGGCTCCTTCGACGCAGGTCCGACGTCGACGGAGCCGCCCCGTCACCTCATTCGCAGGTGCCCGTCGACGTGTTGCACGTGAGGACGCCCGCGTCGTTGATCGAGAGGCAATCGGCGTCCGAGTTGCAGTCCACGCACGTTCCCGCGATCACCGGATTCGAGGAGTTGCCACACACGATTCCCGGGCCGGGATCGGAGGAGCAGTTCGTTCCCGTCGCGGCGGGATCGAAGGTCGGCGTGGCCGGTCCTCCGGCGACGTCGCAGCGGGCGTTCACCAAGCAACGGGACGTCGAGACGGGAACGTCCGTGACGTCGTTCGCGGACGTGACACTCGTCGCGTTCGTTCCGACGCAGATGATCTTCTGGCAATCGCCAGGCGTCTGGAGAGCGGCGGGAGTGAACCCGTTCGGCCGGAAGCCGTTCGCCGGACACGCCGCCGTCGTGCCCGTGCAGTTCTCGGCCACGTCGCACACGCCCGACGCTGCGCGGCACGTCACGATGTTCGGCAGGAACACGTCGGCCGGACATTCCGCCGTCGTGCCCGTGCAGATCTCGGCGGTGTCGCACACGCCCGACGAAGCGCGGCAGACCGTGACGTTCGGGAGGAACGCGTCGACCGGGCACGCGGCCGTCGTGCCCGTGCAGGTCTCGGCGATGTCGCACGAACCGGCGGAGGAGCGGCACACCGTCGTGTTCGTGATGAACCCGTCGGCGGGGCAATCTGCGCCGGTGCCCGTGCAGGTCTCGGCCACGTCGCACACGCCGCTCGCTCCCCGGCACGTCGTGCCGGCCGCGTAGGTGTCGCAGGCTCCGGCTCCGTTGCAGGAACCGGTGTGTCCGCAGGAGCCCGCGCCGTCGTCCGTGCACTCCGCGTCGGGATCGGAGGCGGCAGCGATCGCACCGCAGGTGCCGTCGGCGCCGCTCCCCTTCTTGCTCGCGGAGCACGCTTCGCACGTCCCGTTGCACGCCGTGGCGCAGCACACGCCGTCGGTGCAGAAGTCCGATCCCGCGGGCCCACACTGGCCCGCGCCGGTGCATGCACTGCCTTGCGCCTTGTACGCGCAGGTGCCGTTGCACACGCCCGTCGTGCAGTCGTTCGACCCGCCGCAGATCTTGCCCACCGCGCACGGCGAGCACGTGCCGCCACAATCCTGGTCGGTCTCGCTCCCGTTCTTCACGCCGTCCGTGCACGTGGCGGCGACGCAGGTTCCCGCCTGGCAACGGGGTGTCGCGGAGTTGGTGCAGTCGGTGTCCACGTTGCACGCGACGCACGAACCGGTGTCGTCGCACACCTTGCCGCCGCCGGAGGTGCACGTGGTGCCCTTGGCGCGTCGGGTCTGGGCCGGCACTCCCGCGTTGCACGCACCGACGTGGCAGTCGTCCGAGGCCGTGGGTTTGTCGTCGTCGTCCGCGATGGACTTGGTGAACCCGGAGCCGTCGCAGACGGTCTTCTGGCAATCGTTCGCCGTCTGTCCGGCCGTCGTGACCGTGTTCACGGCGACGTTCGAGGTTCCGCAACAACCGGCGGTGCACGTCCGCACGACGCACTCGCCGGCAGGCATGGGACAGTCGCTCGCGCCCTGGCATGCCATCGCACCGCCCATGCAGACGGGGGCGGCATCGGCGTCGCCGGTGGAGGCATCGGCGCTCGACGCATCCGCATCTCCGCGCGACGCGTCGAGGGGTCCCGCTTCGACCGTGGCGTCGCGTCCCGAGACGTTGCCGTCGACGACGTTGGCGTCGGCGACACTGCCGTCGAGCGCGCTGCCGTCGAGGAGGCCGGTGCCGGCGTCGCCACCCGAGGAGCATCCGTAGATGCCGAGCAGCGAAGCCGCCGAGAATGCAAAGGCCAGGGTGCGCGCGTCTCGAAGCATGATCGACGTTCCTTTGGAGGACACCCGGGTCCGAAGGACGACGTCTTCGGGCCGGAGGCGTGAAGAGGATGGGGGGCCGGAAGAGTCGTCGGCCCGTGGGGTCACGTCAAGGCGTGGATCCGAACGGACGACTGGACGAAGCCGGCCCCGCCGCTGCGCATCCCGCCCCGCGGGATCCTACGTGGGACGGGGGGACGGTCCACGAAGCGCGCGCGAGGAGCCGTCCCGGAGTAGGCTCGCGCTCGGGGCCGGCAGGGCGACCGTGTTTCGATTTCTCGTCCGCGTCCCCGAGGCCGCTTCCCTTTTCCGAGCACCGTGTCCAAACGACCGGGGCTCGCGCGTCGAAGGAGGACTCGCGGCGATCCTCGCCCGCGAATCCAGGAGACCGGACCATGCCCAAGTACCTGTGTTTGCAGCGCAACCTGTCCAAGAATTCCCCGACGAACGAGAAACCCTCCCCGGCCCAGATGCAGGAGATGTACGCGAAGTTCAACGCCTGGCGGGAACGCTTCCAGGCGAACCTCACCGACATGGGCGGTCGCCTGGGCGCGGGCAAGCTCGTCACGTCCCCGCCGGACGCCGACGGACCGTTCGTCGAGGTGAAGGAGCTCGTGGGCGGGTACATGGTCGTGACGGCGGCGAACGCGGACGAGGCGGCGGACATCGCGCGCGAATGTCCGGGCCTCGTGCGACCGGGTTCCGGCGTCGAGGTGATCGAGATCCACACCGCGGGATGACCTTCGCCCTCCCCGATCACTTCTTCCGCCACGAGTACGGACGACTCGTGGCGGTGCTCGCGCGCCGCTTCGGCGTGGCGCACCTGGAAGCGATCGAGGACGCGGTCCAGGGTTCGCTCCTCGTCGCCGTCGAGACGTGGACGAGGAGCGAGCGCCCCGACGACCCCTCGGCGTGGCTCTTCCGCGTGGCGGAGCGTCGCCTCGTGGAGGACCTTCGCCGCACGTCCCGACGGAAGCGACTCCTCGCCGAACACGGTCCCGTCGCGGCGCCGACGGAGTTCGCGGAGCCCGAGGTGCTCCTCGCCGGAGACGTGCGGGACGATCTCCTACGGATGCTGTTCGTGTGCTGTGACCCTCGGATTCCCACGGAATCCCAGGGTGTGCTCGCGCTCAAGATCCTGTGCGGGTTCGACGTGCGCGAGATCGCCGAGCGGCTCTTCACGGGCGAGGCCGGCGTCTACAAGCGCCTCGCGCGAGCCCGCGCCGTGCTCGGGGAAGGTCCGCGATCGACCGCCGAGTTCACGGAGGCCGAGCTCGCGTCGCGGCTCCCGGTGGTCCGGTCGGTCCTCTACGTGACGTTCACGGAGGGGTACCTCTCCTCCCGCGCGGACGCGCCCCTCCGACGGGAACTCTGCGACGAGGCGACGCGGCTCGCGATCCTCCTCGCCGAACATCCGGCGACCGGGGGACCGGAGACGTCCGCCCTCGTGGCCCTCATGCACCTCCACGGGGCGCGCTTCTCCTCCCGCATGGACGCGGCGGGAGGGCTCCTCTTGCTCGAGGAACAGGACAGGTCGACCTGGGACACGGACGCGATCCGCACCGGTCTCGAATGGCTCGCGCGTTCGGCCGAGGGCGACACGTTCTCCCGGTTCCACGCGGAAGCGGGAATCGCGGCCGAACACGCCCTCGCGCCCTCCATGGCCGAAACGCGGTGGGACCGCATCGCGGAAGGGTACGCATGCCTCGAGACCGCGGCCCCTTCCCCGCTCCACACGTTGAACCGGGCCGTGGCGGTGGCGGAAGCGCAGGGCCCGCGGGCGGGTCTCGCGATCGTGGAGGCCATGGATCCTCCGCAGTGGCTCGCGACGTCGTGGATGTGGAGCGCCGTGCTCGCGGATCTCCTCGGACGTGCCGGCGAAACGGAACGCGCGCGGCCCCATCATGAAACGGCGCTCCGGACGGCTCCTTCGGACGCCGTGCGGGCCGCCCTGTCGCGTAGACTCGGTTTCGACCGGAGGTGACGACCATGGCCTACGACGAGAAGACGGCGGATCGCATCCGCGGTGTTCGCGCACGGCAGGGCGTCGCGGACGGGCGACGCGCGGGCCCTGTCGCCTTGACCGGACGGAGCGTGGCTCCGTACACGTCCTTCCCCGACGGCCATGTCGTGAGCACGAACTCCGTGACGCTCCTCGAGGTCCGCGCCCACGACACGACGGGCTCGGACACGACGGCGGCGTCCTGCCTCGACCACCTCGACGAAGGTCCCTGAGAGCGAAGCGCGCGGAGGTCGAAGTGGCCCGAGGCGGCGCGTCAGGGCCGTCGAAGGAGATGGGCGCCGACGAACGCGACGACGGGGAATCCGGAAGCGGGAGCGAGGACCGTCCCGAAGAGGCCGAGGGCCAGGAGAAGAGCGGAGACCGATCGCGGGACGGCGAGGTGGGCGCGTTCGAGGGTGCGAACGACGGCACCGACGACGAAAAGTGCGAATCCGAAGACGAGGGACCAGAAGAGGGTGAGGAGAAGGAGGTCCGGGGGATTCGCGCTCCCGAAGTTGGGACGGAGACGGAGCCAGGCGTCGCCCTCGTGGAGGCCCAAGAGGAGGACGAAGAGGACGTGGAGGAGCGCGAGGGCCTGGAGTGTGAGGCCGCGCCAGGGGGTGGAAGGTCGCGAATCGGAAGAGGGCGCCATGGAGGACATGGACACCCGCTGCGCTCGGAGGTTCCCCGGGGGTCTTCGAATCTTCGCGCACGCACAGGAGCGCGAACTCCGGCTCGGCGAACCTCACCGACCGCGGTCCGTCGCGGAACGTCGACGAGGGTGCGAAGCGCGACGATCGTGATTTCAGCCGCACGCTCCCCTGTCCGCGGAGTCGGCGGATGCGCGCGCGGCGCGTACAGGAGTTCCGGCGACGAGGGGCAGCCCCGTCACTCCCTCCCCACGATCCTCTTCGCGCTCGCCAGGATCCTCTCCCCCTCCGCATCGGTGAGCCCTTCGATCACGACCGTCGTCTGCGTCCCCTTCGTGGTGACGACGATGGAAGGCATCTTCTCCGACACCTCGAGCGGCCCCTTCCCCTCCCACGGCGGCGTTCGCTCCGCGCGGGCCGCCTTGCACCGGAGAGCATCCTGCAACTGCGCCGCGTCCGTCGGCGCCGCGAGGTGAAGTTTCGCCCCGCGAAGGTGGTGCTCGAGCTGGTCCTTGCGCAGGTCCCAATGGGCCTCCACGCCGGCGATCGCGTCGGGACGCGTGATGAGTTCTGCCGCCTCGGGCGAACAGCTCGCCACGAACGCCGCATCGGGACGGTGCGGATCGTGGGCACATCCGGAAACGGCGAACGTGGCCGGAGCGCACGTCGCGATCGCGAGGAGAGAGCGAACCGTTCGGGAGAGAGAGGAGAGCGGGAGCATGTCGGGAGGCGTTTGCAAACCGCGTGCTCACCGTCGCTCCGCGCCTACCGCCTCCACCGTGTGCGAACCGCCAACCGCCCATGAGCTCGCGGCATCCAACGAGGCCATGCCCGAAGGTCACACCATCCACCGCCTCGCCCGCGATCTCGCGCGCACCTTCGCGGCCAAATCCGTGCGCATTTCCTCGCCCCAGGGACGCTTCCCGGAAGCAGCCTCCCTCGACGGCACGATCCTCACCGGCGCCTTCGCCGTCGGCAAACACCTCTTCCTCGACTTCGATCGCGCCCGCGTCCACGTGCACCTCGGCCTTTTCGGGCGCTTCAAGAAGAGCCGCCCCGGTGCACCACCTCGCCCCTCCGTGCGACTCCGGATCGCAGCCGACGACGTCGCGTGGGACCTCAGCGGCCCCACCGCCTGCGCCCTCGTCGACGACCTCGCCTACGCACGCCTCCGCGAGCGCCTCGGCTCCGATCCTCTGTCCGGGCGCACGCGATCGGCCGACGTCTGGAAGCGCATCCACCGATCGCGTCGCGCCATCGGCGCGCTGCTGCTCGATCAATCCGTGATCGCCGGCCTCGGAAACGTCTACCGCGCCGAGATCCTGTTCCTCGTCGGTCTCCACCCCTCGACGCCTGGGAAGGACGTCCCCAAGTCCACCTTCGAAGCGATCTGGTCGCTCTCCAAGGATCTCCTCGCCCGCGGCGTCTCCGCCAACCGCATCGTCACCGTTCCCCTCGACGAACGTCGGCACGCTCCGCGCTCCCGGCGCGAGCAGCTCTACGTCTACAAGCGCCGCACGTGCCGGCGGTGCGGATCAGGGATCCTGCGATCGACGGTCGCGCAGCGGACCATGTACCACTGCCCGGTCTGCCAACCCGGACGCCACGGCCGTCACGACGGCGCGCCGTCCACGGATTCGTAGGCCGCGCGCACGTCGAACGGCTCTCCCAGGCTCTCGAGATGTTCGTAGAGCGTCGCGAGTCCCAGGCCGAGCGGGAGGAACGCGCCGTCGATGCGCGAACCCGTGTCCCGGCACCGCACGAACACGTCCCGGAACTTCGCTTGGAAGTCGGACCGCGAAAACCGCACCGCGCGTTGGTCTCCTTCTCCGAACTGCGCGCGGAAGGCGTCCTCCGCCTTCGCGACGCCGAGGGCCGTGAGGCCCTGACGGAAGAGCGCGTCGTCCTCCCGGTAGAAGCCACGGTAGGTCGCTCGCATGGCTCCCCGGAATTCCGGACGGAACGAGGCCACCACCCGACTCGGGCGCCACACCGTCGTCGCGTCGTCGCCTTCCCCCTCTTCGCTGAACCGCTCGCTCCGGAAGTCGAGCAGCGCCGTCCCTTCGTCGAAGATCTGGTGGAAGTAGAGCGCGAGCACCCTCGCACCGCGACGCTTCGCATCCGCGATCGTCGCCCCGTGGACCTTCGGATCCTCCGCGCGCACGCGCACGGCGATCCCGGAACGCACCAGCGCGCCGTCCCGCTCGGCCACCGCACGCTCGAAGCCCCGCGCATCCGACCGCGCCGCCACGAGCTTGCCCAGCTCGGACGAAAGCGTGCGCATGGGAACGACGTCGAAGAACGACGGCGAGACGAGCTCGGCGAACGGTTTCCACTCCGTGGACTTCACGAGATTCCAGAGCATGCGCGGGCGCCCCCTCCTTGCGATGCCGCCACGCCGCGTCCCGTCGCACGAACCGCCCATCGTCCCGTGTCCGTGCCCGAGCCCGTGCCCGTGCCCGGACGCCGTGGTACTCGGATCCCCGTGACGACGAAGCCCGAAAGACCTCGACCATGAGCGGCCCCCCGTCGCCCGTGCGCAAGCGCGTCGTCCTCGCCGGCGCCAGCGGCTTCGTGGGCCGCGCGCTCACGGCGAATCTCCGCCCCGATCACGACGTCATCGCCCTCACCCGCGGCACCTCCCTCGAGGGTACCGGCGTCACGACCCGCTCCTGCGATCTGTTCAACCTCAAGGAAGCGGAAGCCGCCCTCGCGGACGCCGACGCCGCCTTCTACTTGGTCCACTCCATGATGCCGTCGGCCCGCCTCACGCAAGGCACCTTCGACGACATGGATCTCATCTGCGCCGACAACTTCGCGCGTGCGGCGAAGAAGAACGACGTCGGGCACGTCACCTACCTCGGCGGACTCCTCCCGCCCCACGACGGCACGTCCCTCTCGCGGCACCTCGAGAGCCGCCTCGAAGTGGAGAAGACCTTGGGCGCCTACGGCACGCCCGTCACCACGCTCCGGGCCGGACTCGTCGTGGGCGCCGGCGGATCCTCCTTCGAGATGATGACGCGGCTCGTGGGTCGCCTGCCCGTCATGGTGGGTCCCCGATGGCTCCGGTCCATGACCCAAGCCGTCGCCCTTCCCGACGTCGTCGCCCTCCTCCGCTTCGCCTTCGACCATCCCGAGCTCGCCGGCAAGGCCTACGACGTCGGCGGTCCCGACGTCCTCTCCTACGCCGACATGCTTCGTGTGACCGGAGAGGTCCTCGGCAAGCGTACGCGTATCCTCACGCTCCCCGTGCGCTCCGTGAACCTCTCCTTGCTGTGGGTGAGCGTGATCACGGGAGCTTCCCGCGAGCTCGTTCGTCCGCTCACCGAAAGCCTGCAGCACGATCTCGTGGCGCGGGACGGCCTCGTGCTCCAGAAGCTCGCGCGTCTCCATGCGACCCCCCTCCGCGCCTCGATCACGCAGGCCCTCGAAGAAGAGGAATCCACAAGACGTGAACGTGAACGTGCACGTACACGTGACACCTCCCCCGCCCCGAGCCGAGCCCTCGCCGCCCCGCCGAAGCCCGCACGGCTCTCCCGCGTCCGCTCGGTGCAGCGCCTCCCGCTCCCGCCGGGCAAGAGCGCACGCTGGGTCGCCCACGAGTACACCCGTTGGCTCCCCACGTTCCTCGCGCCCTTCCTCCGCGTCGAGGTGGACGCCACCGAGTCGTGCCGGTTCTTCCTGTGGCCCGTGCGACGTCCGCTCCTCGTCCTCACCTACGCGCCCGATCGCAGCGCGGACGATCGGCAGCTCTTCTACGTGACCGACGGTCTCCTCGCCCGCCAAGTCCCGAACACCCGCCCACGCCTCGAGTTCCGCAGCGTGCTCGGCGGCCGCTTCGTGCTCGCCGCGATCCACGATTTCGTGCCGCGCCTGCCGTGGTTCATCTACGTGTTCACGCAGGCCCTGGTGCACCTGCTCGTCATGCGTCGGTTCGGGCGGCACCTCGAACGGTGCTAGCCTGCTCCCATGGATCCGGTGCGTCGCCTCGCGTCCCTCGTCGAGGGTCACGGCTTCCGTGATCCCGAGGTGACGCTCGCGCCCGGAACGTGGAGCGTCACCCGTGTCCCGGATTCGGACGCCGTGCACGCGATCCTCGAGACGACGCTCCATGCGGACGAGCCCGTCGTCCTCCTGCTCGCCATCGCGGATCCGACGGGGATCACCTGGGGCAAATCGGGACCTTCCGAGCCGGGCTCCCACGTCCTCCGTTGGACGATGGGAGGCTGGACGCCGAGGACGAAGACCGCCCTCGCGGTCCTCCACGGCGTGGACGTGGCGCTCACGCGCGGTCCGTTTCCCTGCCTCCGCGAGCCACCGAGGGACGCGCGCGACGCAGGTAGGGAGTCGCAGGGCCTCGTCCGCAGGATCGGAGGATGGGACGACGTCCACGCCTTCGTCGTTCCCTTCGCGAAGGCCGACGTCGTCGTCGGTCGCAATCGCCTCTGGTCGTGGAAGTCCGCGCCGTCGGCGACGGGCGAAGGAGCGATCTCCGCATCGTTCGGCCCGGGGCGCTCGGGCGCGTTCCCTTGGGACGCGCGCTGACGCTCCGAGCGGACCGCGATCGCACGCTCTCGTCACGTCACCGGGACGGACCCGCGACGCCCGTCAGTTGCAGAGGGGCGAGAGCTGCGTGTTGTTGTCCCAGACGCCCGACTCGTGGGGACCCGGGTCGCCGCAATTCGTCGTCGCTTCCGGGAAGCTCGAACACGGGCCCGACGACGTGACGGGGCCACCTTCGCAGCGGACGCCGTGTCCCGTCTCGGGACGGCGACCCGGAAAGCACCGCTCCCAGTACAGGTTGTCGTGGGAGCCGGCGCAGGGATGGTGACGGGCCGTCGTGCATCGAAGGGCGCCCGAGTTCGCGGTGCACATCACGACGACGTCCTGGCCGTGATCCGTGACGGTATTGCACACGGGAACCGCGCAGCTCGCGCAGAAGCCGGCACCGCGGCCCTTGGAGACGATCTTCGAGCAGAACCCCGACTCGCACTCCTTGAAGTTGGTGCACGGCTCGCCGTTGGCCTTCTTCGTCCCGCTGTCCCGCGACCCGGCGTCCACGGGGCAGTTCGCCGAAGGTCCGTCGTCGAAGGTCGGATCGTCCGTGTCGAGGGTGGGCAGGTTGCCGCCGACCATGGTCGAGGGCGCGGACTCGGCCGACTTGGGCGAGGCGCACCACACGAGCCCCACGAGGGTCAGTGGCGCGCCCCACGCCACGACGCGCGCAGCCCAGGACGATCGTCGGCTCGGTCGGAGAAGGGAGGTCGTCATGGCGCGTGACAGACTCCTGCCGTGCACACTTCGCCGGCGTCGCACGCCACCTCCACGGTGCGTCCGACTTCGTCCGTGAAACAACCGCACACCTTCGTCCCACCGAAGGCGGCGCGCACGTCCTCGGGCCGGCTCGTGTCGGCGTCGCCGCAGACGCCCGGCTCGTCCTGGCCGCACACGAATCCGTTCGCGCAGCCGCCGCAATCCACCATGGCCGTGCAACCGTCGTAGTGGCGCCCGCAGGCCCCCGGGCCGCAGAGTTCGAGGGACGTCTTCGGGATGCATCCGTTCGGCAAGGCGGACGCGGCGTGGCACATGTTGCCGGCGCAGACTTCGTCGCCCACGCAGCCGCCACAATCGACGACGCGGCCGTGGGCGTCGAGGATGGGACCGCAGCCTTCCTCGGGGCACGTGGGGGCCGCGATGAGATCGTCGGCGAGGTACTGCATGTCCGATTCGGTGACCCGTTCGCTCGGCCGTTCGTCGACGGTGAGCGTTCCGGACGCGAACACGAGGTCCACCACCTGCATGGAGACGGGCGACGGATCGCGCTGGGCGCGAATACGACCGCCGGGCACGGGGCGTTCGTCGAGTTGCACGAGGAGGCTCGCCGTGTTCGCCGCGGCCTTCACCTCCACGGCGAGCGGCAGCACGGACTCGGTGGCATGGGGCAAGGAGCGGGAGGCCACGATCTGCCCCGCGGGATCGATCACGCGGATCTCGAGGGACCAACCGGACGCGCCGACGTCGTGGAGGATCTTCCCGCCGAAGCGCGCACGGGCCGTGAGCTGCGCTTTCGAGAACGCGAGGACGTGGAGACCACTTCCGCCGAACGTGCCGCCCACCACGTCGAGCGCACCTTCGGAACCGGGAACGACGACGGACTGCGCGCCCACCCGGAGCGCGAGCGCGTGACCGTAGGCACCACTCCGCACGAGGCCCACGCTGCCGTCGGGAACGGTCTCGGTGGGATCCCCGGACATGGCGAGGAGGGGCGGGTCCGACGCCAAGAATTCGCGCAGGGCGACACGGGAGGCGAGCGACAACGGGTCCTGACACGACTGGCCGCGTCCTTCGTCGAGGGGAGGCGCGCCGTCGCCGCCGCCTTCGTTCGAAGCTCCGTCGGTGGAGGACGAACCGTCCGAAGACGCGTCGCCCGTCGCGCCTCCTTCGCCGGAACTCGCGTCGCCTCGCGCGCCGTCCTCGGCCGCGTCCGATCCGCCGTCGGAGAGCGTCGCGTCCCTGCCGGCGTCGGACGCCGTTCCGTCGGCTCCCGCATCCTGGACCGTCGCGTCCGCACCTCCGTCGGTGGCGGAGGCATCCTTCGAAGAAGCGTCTCCCGTCGCCGCGCCGTCGGAGGACGCGGCGTCGCGGGCTCCGACTTCGCCCGTCGCGTCGACCGCACTTCCGTCCTTGGGCGTGACGTCCGACCCGGGCGAATCTCCGCACGCCGCGAGCGTCCACGCGAGCGCCGTGCACAAGGGCCACGCCGTGCGGAGCACGCGGAAGGCACGGGTTCGAGGAGAGGTTCGGGAGGAGGTCATGGGCGTCGTGTCACGGGTCCGTCGGGTTCGACCAACGGCACACGTTGCGGTTCTGTGCGTTGGCGTTCGGGCAGGTGGACCAGGAGTTCCGCCATTGGCACGTGTAGCCGACGGATTTTCCGATGCGGTATCCGAAGGCGCCGGCCGACACGGACAAGCGCAGGGACACGAGCGCCTCCGCGTCGTAGCCACCGCACGCCGGTGCGCAGGTCGACGTCTCGTCCTCACGACCGACGCCCGCGCGTCCGAACACGCTCACCGACGCCATGCCGGAGATGCCGCCCCACGTCGGCGTGCTCATGGAGGCCGTGCCTCGCGCTTGGACGAAGACGGAGTTCTTGTCGTAACGCGTGTCGCACGCGGTGCACGTTTGATCGCACGTCGCGGGACCGGGACTGCGGAGCGAATCGCGCCCGGTTCCCGTCCAGCCGCCTCCCAAGGAGGCCGACACGTTCACGTTGCGTTTGATCCAATCGATCCAGCGGCTGCTCGGCGCGGAACCGCAGCCGGAGGAACCGAGGGGAATCGCGAACGTCCGCGACAGCGACGCCTGGCGCGTCTGCGTTTCCGATTCGTCGCGGCACGCCACGTCGCCGCACGTCGCCGGCTCGGGATCGCAGTTCACGCACCGTTGGTTCTTGAGACCCCGCGTGCGCTCCCACCGGCCCATGGCCTCGAGGCTGCAGATGTTGACGGTGATGCCCGCCGCGAACGACGTCGACGTCTCCTCGACGCACGTCGGCTTCCATTGCGAAGATTCCTGCGCCTGGATGTCGACCGTGAATCCGAGTCCGCCCCCGGGACTGAAGAGCGCCTGGCCCACGTAGGGGATCGCGGCGAGCTGGCCACAGACGAAGCCGGCGGCGGGCTCGGGCACGTCGTAGCCGAGCTCGAGGCGGCCCGTGTCGAGGGTCTGGGGCGGCGGATAGGTGGGCTCCGTCGAGCAGAGGGGCGCGCCCGCTTCCGCGTCCGCATCGGCGCCGGCGTCGGGAGCGGAGGCGTCGGGTCCCGGATCGCATCCCCCACTGCACCAACACTCGGATTCGGGATCGTCGAAGCCGCGGGTGGGCCACACGCCGGCGCCGGTCGGACAGTAGTTGGCGATGCCGAGCGCGTACTGGCAACTGCCGTCCACGGGAGGCACGGGCTGGTTGAACCGAGGCGGGTAGAACCCGAGGCCGGTGCACTCGTCGTGGAGCGTCACCGTGGGCTTCGCGAGTTCGGGGGCGGTCGTCGACGTGGACTCCCGCGACGAGCAGCCGGCGAAGAGCGCTGCCACGCCGCCGACGACCACCCACCCCGGACGCGCGCGCACCCTTCACCTTAGCCGTACATCCGGATCGCACCACCTCGGCGAGCGTCGGCGTCGGTGATTGGAAGGAGAGGGTGGGACGGGGTCGGTGCCTTCGGCACGTGCGTGGATCGAGGCCGACGGGCCAAGGACGGCGACTACGGAGCGGGCGCCGCGGACGTCCATCGTCGCGCGAGCACGACGTACGTCACTGCGCAGGCCAGGCGTGCGTCAGGACTCGGCCACCTTCGCCAGGGTCCACCGCGCCCGATCACGCCTCGCGATGGCGTACACCACGAGCCACGGTGCCGCGCCGAGGAGGCTCGACGACACCAGCATGGACGTCGCGAGCGCCCACGGGAATTCACGTACGCTCGCTTCCATGGGCTTCGAGTACACGATCCGCTTCGCGCTTCCGAAGGACTTCTCGCTCGCGTCCCTCGCCGCTCGCCTTCCCCCGCCCGCCGTCCCGGATTCGTCCTGGCCCGCGTACGACGTTTCGCTGGCCCCGGACGGCGTCATCTTCGTCGACCATGGAAGGTCGGCCGTCGCGGCGACGGCGTTCCGAGCCCTCGTGGACGAAGCGCTCCGGCATTCGCGGTCCGTGGTGATCGAAGAGGCGTGAGCGGCGCCGCGCCACCCTGTTCGCGATCGGGTCGCCGACGATCGTCGCCGGCGAAGCGACGCGCCCTCCCGGACTCGCGAAGTGGAGCAATCTTCCCTCCCCCTCCCCAACCCGCGGATATCGCCACGGATTGTGGAGGCGAAGCACGTGGAACATGGGCGTGCGCCGGTTGCCTACACGCCGCCCTCCCGTAGACCGAGACATGTCGGACGACGGCCGCGCGACGGGACGGGCAATGAGGCTCGGCGATGCGCGCGACCGGAGGTTCCGAGTGTCACCGCGCCACGATGGCGCGGGGCGGGCGCACGCCCGTCGTCGGAGGAGTCCATGAAATCGAGGATGTTGGCGTGGTGTGCGGTCGCTCTCTTCAGTCTGCAGGGCTGTACCGCGGAGACGACCGAGTCGGCCGGGGAGACCGAAGGTGCGCAGTCGAGCGCCGGCGTGGCTCCGGACCATCTCAAGTTCGAGCGGAACGATCTGCGTCTCGACGGCGCCTTCACCGAGGTCGAGTTGACGCGCGTGCCGGGCGGACCGGACGTGTACCACGCCGTGGTGCGATTGACCGTGGACCCGCGCACCGGGGCGGGCCCGGCGACCGAGGTGCTCGTCGACGACAAACTCGAGTGCGCGTTCACGTTCACTCCCGCCGGTGAGATCCAGAAGATCGCGTGCGCGCACGACTACCGGCCCGTCGACGGCGCCCTCATCGAACTCACGCTCGCGTACCGGGCGGGACGTCCGGCCGTCGGTCCGATCCCGACGAAGCTGCGCATGGCGTTCGCCGGCTTCGGCGCTCCGCCTTCGGACGAAACGAAGCAGCTCGACGAGCTCACGCGCATCGAGTGACGGCGGTGGGTGTAGACTGGCTCGTATGGGTGCGCGAAGGCGTCCACGAGCTCCCCGCGAGCCAGTCCACGAACGCGGCACCGTGACCGCGGAGGCCATCGTCGAAGCGACGGGACGGATCGTCGCCGAGAGCGGCGAGGTCGGCGTCACCGTCCGCGCCGTCGCCCAGCGGGCCGGGGTCGGGATGGGATCCTTGTATCGCCTCTTCCCCACGCGGGACGCCCTTCTCGTGGCGTGGAAGGAGAGCCTCATCGCGACCGAAGTGGCGCGCATGATGCCGCGGATCCGGGACGCGGCCGCGAGCCAGGTGCCCGTCGCGGACGTGCTCCGCACGGTCGTGCCCGAGACGATCGCCGCGTTCCGCCGAGTGAAGGCCGCGCTCGGGCCGGGCGGCGATCAGGAATTCGCGGTGCGCTACTCCGCGATCTGCCAGCGACTCGGCGGCCTCTTCGAGGCCCCCCTCGCGCACGTGCTCACCGAGGTCGCGACGCCAGGCACCATCCGACCGAAACGAACGCAGGAAGCGGCGCGCGTCGTGCTGCGCACCGTCGGGTACCTGACGATGGACTGCACGCTGCACCCGCCACCGAACGAGGACGCGTACGTCGAGGAGATCGCCGACATGCTCACGCGCTACCTCGCCGTGGATCGCTGACACGCACGACCTCGCCGTCGAACGCCGAAACGCCGGGAGATCTCCGCGGCTCGTGACGGGCGGCGCGGAAGCCGGAAGGTACGCGCCGGGGGCACGTGGCGGCCCATGGGAATGCGGACTCCCGTCGTCCGGCCGGCGTACCTGGTTCGCCGCCGGCCCGGAGAGCCACCCCGCCCCACCGAATCCGCGAGGATCTGCCCGCGGAAGGCAGCGCACGCCCTTTGCACACATGGACGGCATGGTGCGCACTCCTCTCTTTTCGCGATTGCTCGATACCTTGCGTGTGGCCGGCTCCCCTCGGAGCGCGCGTGAAGCCCTCGACGAAGAACGGGCACGCTTGGACCGTCGTGCGGCGCTGAAGATCGCCGCCCTCGGCGCGGCGTCCCTGGCGACGGGCACCCTGGTGGGCTGCGCGGCCGACGCGGGCGACGAAGCCGATCGCTTCGGTCGCGCGAGCGCGCCCCTCGTGAAGGTGAACGCGAACGTCGGCATCGTGGGCGCGGGCATCGCCGGTCTCGCGTGTGCGTACGAACTGAAACGCGCAGGAGCGATCGCCACGCTCCACGACGCCAACGATCGCGTGGGCGGCCGCATCTGGTCCATGGGCGGGCTCTTCCCCGGCCAGACCATCGAGCGCGGCGCCGAACTCATCGACACGCCCCACAAGACGATGATCGGCTACGCGCGCGAGTTCGGCCTGGCCCTCGAGGACGTGGCCAAACCCGTCCGCGACACCCGCTACCACTTCGGCGGGCAGGCCATCGCGGAGAGCACCATGGTCGACGAATACCGCGTGCTCGTGGACGCCATGCGCGACGACCTGCGGCGCATCGGCACGCCGACGGCGGACGCCTTCACGCCCTTCGAGCAGCAACTCGACAGGATGAGTCTCCGCGAATACCTGGACTCCCGCGGCGCCCCTCCCAACATCAAGAAGCTCCTCAACGTGGCGTACACCATCGAGTACGGTCGCCCGTCGGAGCTCCAGAGCTGCCTCGCGTTCCTCCTCTTCATCAAGGCGTCGCGCCAGAGCAAGCTCCGTCTCTGGGGCAACTTCAGCGACGAGCGCTACCACGTGATCGGTGGAAATCAGCAGATCGTGGACGGCCTCGCCGCGCGACTCCCGGGACAGATCCAGCTCGGTCGGCGCCTGGTGGCGGTGCAGAAGCTGTCGTCAGGGCGCATCGAACTCACCTTCAAGGAGGGCACGAAGACCGTCACCGCCACCCACGACGCCGTGGTCCTCGCGTTGCCCTTCAACCTCCTTCGTGAGGTCACCTTCGGATCGAGCGTGGGCCTCACCGCGCCCAAACGGTTCGCGATCCAGAACACCGTCTACGGCACCAACGCGAAGCTGATGGTCGGCTTCACGGGTCGACCCTGGGTGGAGGTCGGGGCCAACGGCGCGGTCTACACGGACATGCCCTATCTCCAGTGCACCTGGGAAGCCAACCCGAGCCAGGCCTCGGAGTCGCGGGGCGTGATCACGGACTACACGGGCGGTGCCTTGGGCGTCTCCATGGGAGCCTCGAGCGTCCAGAAGAACGCCGAGAACTTCCTCTCGAACTTCGACGTCGTGTTCCCGGGGGCGAACGCGCGGGCCCGTCGCGACGCCGCGGGTCGCATCGTGGCCCATCTCGAGCACTGGCCGAGCAACCCCCTGGCCCGGGGAAGTTACACGGCGAACGCGCCCGGATACTTCACGACCATCTCCGGCAACGAAGCGAAGAGCCAGGGCAACCTGTACTTCGCCGGAGAGACCACCGACGCGTTCGAGTCGTGGCAGGGGTTCATGGAGGGCGGCGCACTCTCGGGGATCCGCGCCATGAAGGAGATCGTCCGCGACTTCGGGTGAGCGCACGGGTCCGCGGAAAACCTGCCGGGGCTTCGAGTCGTGGGCGAGGAGACGGCGCCGACGAATGTGTCGTACGGTAGGGAGGAACCATGACACGCTTCACGAAATTCTCCGGTGGGTCGCTGCTCCTCGGACTCGTCGCCTGCGGCGGGTCCACGCCGGGACAGGCCGACGGCGGGACGGGCGGCGTCGAGGACGCCTCGATCGGCGATGGCGCGGTCCGGGACTCGGGCGCCGTCGACTCCGGGGTCCAGCCCGACGGCGGCGGCGAATCGTGCCTCGGCGCGAACAACGGCGTGACCCGCGCCTTCCAAGAGTGCGCGAACGACTCCGACTGCGTGATCGTGACGTACCCCACCGACTGCTGCGGCAACGGTCGCATCGTCGGCGTGCACACCCGTCACGAGAGCGAAGCGAAGGCCTGCATCGACGCGCTCGCGGCCTCGCTGCCCAAGTGCGGCTGCCCGGCCATGCCCGCCACCACCGACGACGGCGCCCACGCGACCAGCAGCGGAGCGACGCCCGTGGTTCGGTGCGTCGTCGTGGGCGGCGGAAGCCACGCCGACATCAAGGCGTGCCGGACGTCGTATCCCTGAAGTGACCGTCCGGGTCGACGGAGAGGACGCTTCGACGCGCCCACCCTCGGAACGCCCCGTGACGCTACACTCCGGGTGATCCGCCCATGACCGCCACGACCCCTCCCAAGCGTTCCGCACTCCTTCTCGGCGCATCCGGCTCCGTGGGCGAGGCCGTCTTCGACGAGCTCCTCCGCTGCGGGGCGTTCTCGTCCGTCGTCACGTTCGTACGCCGCTCCCAAACCTCCCAGGTCGAACGCGCACGGGCGGCGGGCGTGGAGCTCCGCGAAGTGCAGGTTCCCGCGATGGACGCCGCTTCGCTCGAAGCCGCCACCGCGAAGGCCCTCGAGGACGTCGCGGGCGAAGCGGTCGGTCTGAGCGTCCTCGGCATCGGCGCGGGCACGGCGAAGCTCACGATCGACGAGCACCGCGCCGTCGACGTACGCCTCAACGAGGCCTTCGCGCGTGCCCTCGAGAACTCGGGGCGCGTGAAGCATCTCGCCTTCATGTCGGCGGCCGGCGCCGATGCATCGGCCTCCGAGACCGGCTCGGGTGCGGCGGGCATGGCGCGCTACAACCGCGTGAAGGGCGAAGCGGAAGTGGCCGTGAAGGCGAGCGGGCCCGAGGTGGTGAGCATCTTCCGGCCCGCCATGATCCTCGGTTCCAAGCACACGCCGGGCGTCCTGGCGAAGGTCCTCCCGCTCTTCGCGTTCGCCACACCCGCCCGATTCAAGTCGATCACGGTGCAGCAGATCGCCAAGGCCATGGTCGCCACGTCCATGAAGCCACCGACGGCCTCGGGCGTCTTCCACTATCCCGAGATGGTGGCGTTCTAGGCGAGGGCGATCGCGCGCTTCAGCGCAAACCGCGTCGCGGGCGCGGCGGTCCGAACGAGACTTCGATGGCGCCGGCGGAGCGCTTGGCGGGGCCGTAGAAGACGACCTCGACATGGCTGCCGTCGGGCCTGCGCTCGGTGGACGCGCGGCCCCCAGCGACGACGAAGCGGCGACCCTTTCCCGACGGCGCTCTCGCCCCCCCAGGATGCCATGTCCCCATTCGGGTGACAGGCGCCGCCCTCGGGAATCCTCCAGAGTGCGGGACATGACCACGACGTTCCCGGGCCGCTTCGCTTCGTCGCACCTTCCTCTCTTCGCCCTCGCCGTGTGGGCCACGCTGCCCGGGTGCAGCGCGGCCACCGCCGACGACGTCGACGACCTTCCCGCGGAGGCCACCGCCGCGGACCCGGACGCGGACGCCGATCGCTTCGGCTCGGTCTCCGAGGCGATCCGGTCCGGCCGGCCGGTCTCCCCCACGAGCTTCTTCGACCACACGACGGTCTCGTTCGGGTTCTGCACCGGCACGGTCATCGGTCCGCGGCACGTCCTGAGTGCGGCCCACTGCCTGCACGCCGCGAACGACGTCGTCCTCTTCTACGAGGGTTCGGTTCCCCTGCCGAACGTGTCGCGGACCGTGAAGACCGTGTACATGCCCTACGGCGTCGACCCGAGTCAGCTTCCGTTTCGGGGTTTTCTGTCCGAGTTGTCGAACTGGGACGCCGGCATGCGGGACTCCGACGGCAAGTTCGCGGACTTCGTCGTCCTGGAACTCGACGCCCCGGTTCCCTGGCCGGTCGAGATCGCGACGCTCGCGTCGTCGTACCTCGGCAACGCACGGAGCGGCACCATGGTCGGCCAAGGCAGGCACGACGGGAACCTCAATCCGACGATGGAGCTCCGCTCCACGACCTCGAAGGTGTACTCGTCCGACGACGCCGACGGCCACCTGCTCACCGATTCCGCCGACGTGAATCCGGGGGACTCGGGTGGACCGTTCTACACGCTCGCGGGAACGCGCCCGGTCGTGCACGGCGTGCTCCACGGAGTCCGTTTGGAATGGGCGCTTCGTGCAAAATACACGAGTGTCTCGTTCCACGTGACGCGCATCCTCCGCTCCATGGGCGACGTGCGTCTCGTCGGCGATCTCGTGTACGACGTCCCCGGGTCCACCGTGCGCCGTGAAGCGAACCTCGACGCGTGTGCAGCTTCCTGTCTCCAGACGACGACGTGCAACGGCTACTCGTTCGACGGGAACACTTCTCTCTGCACGCGCCATCCCTCGGTCGCGGGCGTGTGGCCCACGCGACGTGCCGGCGTGCGGAGCGGGTACCGTCGCGCCGCAGGGACCGCGGCATGCGACCGGGTCGGCGGCATGTGCCGCATCTGAACTCCGACGACCGCGCGCGGTCGCTCCGCCCTCCGCGACCGCGGAGAGGAACGTGTCGCGTGCCCGAGGGAGGGATTCCCATGGGGGGGGATAAAATCCCCGGAATGTCCGTCGTCGCTCAGTGCCCGCCTCGTCACCGCGAAGTCGACGAACTCTTCGCGTCTTCGCCGTCGACCGTCCATGCTTCGCGCATGCACAGGCAGTAGTCCGCGCGCACGCGGCCGTTCGCGGCGACGTTGAAGCGCGCGCACTCGCCGGTTTGCATCCGGCCTCCGTTGGTCCACGCCGCGCACACCTGCCACGCGCCGGGTTCGAGGGCGATCTCGTAGAAGCCGTGCTTGTCGGTCTTCGCCGAGGCGACGGGGAGCGGCGCAGCCTCCACGGCCTTCAAGACGGTGTCGCCGCGATAGACGTAGACGTCGTGATCCGCGACACCCCCGCTGCTGAGCGTCCCGTCGCTCCCCACGACGTCGCCCGCGAACTGCACGAGTCCGTACAGTCCCGACGCGACCGTGACCCGACGTTCCGGAGAAAGGACCTCCTCCACCGACTTCGGCGGCCCGACGTCGGAGGTCGTGCGTGAGGCGTCCTCGGACGGGCCCTCGTGGGAGCCGCCGTCGGGCGAGACGGGTTGGAGGACTTCCTGCGAACAACCGACCATCCCGACGACCATGACAAGGAGAAGAGATTTCATGACTCGGGGAAGTGCACGGTCCGGGCCGCCCCGCGGACGCGGCGCGGGGATGAAAAACGTCGGGAATCGAAGGATTCCGCGAGGGTGGTCGAAGAAAATCCCTCGGACCGGGGGAGCCGTCCCGGCACACGTTGGCTCAGAAGCATTGCGGCGCGTTCCGCCGAGCGTTCGGGACGTGCACGACGCGCGCAAGAACGGAGTCGAGAATCGTCACGCGGGCGCAAGAATGCGACGTCGTTCAGGAATGGAGCCGTCCCGATCCGAAGTCGGAGACGCCGCCTCGATCCGCGCGACGCTCCGGACGTTCGCGATCGGCCTTGTTTTCTCGATGGAAACGCGCATCCACGTCGCAGAGGACGGGACACGGAGCCCGTGGGTGCCGTGCGAGCGCACTCCTCTTCTGGGTGGTACCCAACCGCCCACGACGGCGCCGAGGACGACACGCGGCGGGGAACACCGGGAGGAAGGATCATGGGCGTTCGGCGTTTGAAATCAGACGGGTCTACGGACGAATGCGTGCGACCTGGACCCGCGGGGTGGCTCTTCGCAGGTGCCATGGTTCCCTCGCTTCGCTCTTGGTCCCGCTCTTTCGTGGTCCCCTTCGCGTTCGCCCTCGCCGGTGCGCCCCTCGTCGTGGCGTGCTCGGGGGAGACGGACGGGACCCCCTCCGCCGTGGCCGACGACGCCGCCGCGGGGGACGCCGGCATCGCGGTCGATCCGGACGCGATCGAAGGCGCCGACGCTTCGGTCTCCGCCCCCAAGGACGCCGCCGCGACGCGCGACGGCGCATCGACGAAGCCCGACGCAGGAACTCCCAAGGCGGACAGCGGCACGCCGAAGGTCGACGGCGGCGCGCCGAAGGCGGACAGCGGCACCCCGCCCCGAGACTCGGGCCCGCCTCCCGTGCCGAACGATCCGGAGCTCGATGACCCGGCGCGACTTTCTGCCCCCTTCGAATGCCAGGGCACGCCCCTCGACGCGGCGTCGATCCTCGAACACGTTCCGCAAGGCTACGGCGCGGTGCTCCCGACGAACGCGCCGAACTGGAACAACACGCGCCGGGTGCTCGCCGTGACCGGTGTCGTCCGGACGTGCAACGGTGCGACCGGGTGCACGGCGTGGAGCCGATCGACGTTCGTGACGCAGGAGCTCGAGGTGGGCTTCGCGGTGGATCCGACGGGAAGCCTGTTCCTCTCGAACGTGCGCTCCACGTCCGGGCAGAGAGAGGTCGTTCTCACGCCGGCGACCTCGGGAGATCTCCAAGCCGAGATCCAGGAGAGTTCGACGTCGTCCAAGGTCCGCTACAAGGTGCGGGCGACGCGCGGAATGGACGGGCGCATGTGCCTCTCCTTGGCGTCGAAGGTGGACTCGCGCACGAACGCGAACGGCTCGGTGACCGAATCGTTCGACCTCGGAGTCGGCTACGCGAAGGAGGTCGTTCCGCGCGCGGTGTTCCCCACGCCTCCGGGCGACTTCGTCTGCGGAGGCACGCCGGCGACGGACGCGGACATCCGCGGTTGGTTCACGACGGGCGCGACACGATCCCCCTTGGACTTCGGCACGTCGCGCACGCTCTCCCGCTCGTGCCACGCCGTGACGGGATGTTCGGAATACAAGGCGGAGACCTGGTTCAGCGGGGCGCCCACGGCCCTCGTGGTGGTGGCGAACGCGTTCGCGTACGAGACGACGGACGCCGCGGGCCCCATGCCCATCGTGAACGGTGCGTTCACAGGGGCCGGCACGGTGAACCGCGGAGGCACGGTCTCGGGACACGTGACGACCTCACCCAAGTGCGTCGACGCGCGGTGGGACGCGACCACGCAAGGAAGCTACTGGGCGACGAACGAATTCGCGGGGGAAGACACGTACCACTGAGGCGCGGTCGCCTGGAGGTCGGCGGCGCGTCCGGGGGCGTCGGCGATGTCCTGCTCGGGTTTCGGGGTCGCGTCTACGAGCGCTTGCGCGAACGGTGACGTCGAGGGTCCATCTCCATGGAGATGACCACGGGCCGCCGCGGCGACGGGCCCGGTGCTTCGGCCGGCGCCTGCGACGTGCGGTCCTCGCGCGGTCGTTCAGCCTCGGGCGGACGCGGCGCGTTGGCCCGGGGGTGCGAAGGACTTCGCGGGGGAGACGACGGGCCGCGTTGCCCCTGATCTCTCGGACCTTGGCCCGACTGTCCGTGGCGCGGTGGCTGGCCACGTGGACCCTGGTGTTGCGGTCGTCCCTGGCCTTGCTGTCCTTGACCTCGCTGTCCGTGGCGTCGCTGTTCTTGACCTCGCTGTCCGTGGCCTCGCTGTCCTTGACCCTGCTGTCCCTGGCCTTGCTGTCCCCGGCCTCGCTGTCCCTGACCGTGCTGTCCGGGGCCGCGCTGCCTTGAATCGTGCGGCGGTTGCGAAGCCTGCTCGGCCGGCACGCCGCGCATTCCCCTGCCCTGTCGCTCGCGACGTTTTCGCTCGTCGACGTTCGCGTCGCCGATGAGGGCGAGGACGTCGGACGTGTTCGCCTTTCGCTCCGAAGATCGGTGGCGCCCGGTGAGTCGCGTTTCGGGAGTGAGAAGGCTGCGCGCGTAGAGATCCCACATCTCTTCGGCGTAGGCACCGGGCCGTTGGTCAGGTGCGAACGTCGTCAGGAAGCGCTTCAGGTTCTCGACGTCGCGAAGGAGCAGCTTCCGGGCGTTTTGATTGCTCGCGGCATTCACCGCTTGCGGAAGGTCGATGATGACCGGCCCCGTCGCCGACATCAGGACGTTGAAGTCCGAGAGGTCGCCGTGGACGACTCCTGCGCTGAGCATCCGCACGACCTCGCCGATCAAATGATCGAACACGCGAATCGCTTCGTCTCGCTCGAAGCCCACTTCCGCGAGGCGCGGTGCGGGGTCTCCGTTGGCGTCGGCCACCATCTCCATCACGAGCACACCGTCGATGAACGCGTAGGGCGTCGGCACGCGCACGCCCCCCGCATGCAGCCGGTGGATCATGTCGACTTCGGTGGACCGCCACGCCGCTTCGTCCTGTGCACGACCGTGATTCGAACGCTTCTGAATCGCCCGAGCATCGCGGGAGTTCCGGGTCTTGCGCCCTTCGGTGTACTCCGCACGATTCTTGAAGCTTCGGTTGTGCGCTTCCTTGTAGACCTTCGCCACGCGGAGCTGGCCCTGGGAGATGACGAGGAAGACCTCGGCTTCTTTCCCGCTCATGAGAGGACGGACCACCTCTTCGAGGATGCCCTCGTCGACGAGCGACCTGAGGGAGTCGGGTATGCGCATGGTGAGCTCGTTCTCGAGGACGGGCGCGAGTGCCCGCGGCTCTATTGCCGCCATCGGGCGAGCGATGCAACCCTTCGCGAGGGGCCGTCCGAGAGAGCGGCGATCACCGGCCTTTCGCACGGGAGGGGGAAGACACGTATTACTGAGGTGCGGTCGCCTGGAGGTCCGCCGCGCGTCCGAGGGATTCGGCGATGTCCTCTTCCTCGGCCGCGGAAGTGGTGTGATCGATGCCGGGGTATTCGCGGAGTTCCGCGGAATAGCCGGAGCGCCGTAGCTCGGCGATGGAGGCGCGTGCGCTTGCCGTGGGCACGGCGAGATCGGAGGCGCCGTGGAAGGCGGAGACGGGCGGTAGGATCGAGGCGCGAGGCGAAGGCATCGACGATGTCGACGCCATCGATGGATAGAGAGACGTAGGAAGCAGGCCGCTGATGGGGAATGCGGCCGCCAGGGTCTCCGGGTGGGTGACGGCGAGGGCGAAGGTCATGGTGCCGCCCTGAGAGAAGCCGGTGACGAGGGGCTTGCCGAGAGTCGGGCGCGAGGCGACGAGGGCGGCGAGGACGGCGGCGAGGCGATCGGTCTCGCGGGTGACGAGGGAGGCGTCGACGTCTTCACGGACGGACGGGAACCAGACGTACATGCCGCCGCTCGGGTGGCCGTAAGGCAGGATGAAACGCGCGCGGCGGCGGTAGCGGGAGAACATGGGGAGGAGGTCCACGGGATCGCCGCCCATGGGGTGAAGGGCGATGATCATGGGGACGCGGTCGTCGGGAAGGGCTCCGCCGGTCATGTGTTCGAGGTAGGGGACGCCGGAAATCTGGGCGCGCGTCGGACCTCCGGGAGCCCGGAGCGGAGGCGCGCTGGCCGCGAGGGGGGCGGTCGTCGACGTCGCACCCGCATCGAACGAGTCACGTTGCGACGGATGCGTAGACTTGCAACCTAGGGCGGCGTCCGCCAACACAATGGCGCAGAGAACGCGGTGCGGTTGCGCGGAAGGCCATCGGAACGAGAAGATTCGCATAGGGATCTCGAACGGGACTCAGACGTCGGCAGTCAGGCAAGGGTGCGGACCGAATCGCGACCTTCGCTCCCCCGAGAGGTCATCGAAGACGTCGAAGTGAATGGGGCACGCTGATGTTGGGGACACGATGCGGCCGGGGCACATTCGAACGCTGCCTGCGGCCGCACGTCAGTTGATGATCTCGCCGTTCGAGCGCGCGAGCCGATCCTTCCACTCTCGAATGTCCTCGGGCGAGCGCTTGGCCCAGTCGATTACCTCACCGAGCACCTTCAGCGGAGCCGAGCTCCGGTACGAGCGCGTGAGATTTCCGGGGAAGCGCTTGTTCGTGACGTTGGGATCGTCCTCGAAGCTGCCTGCCGGTTCGACGAGGTAGACGCGCTCGCGCCCTTCCCCTTTTGCCAGAGAGGCCGCGAGACCGGCACCGTTCACGAGCGCCGTGAAGTAGACGTGATTCATGACCAAATCGGCTTGGTAGTTGGAGCGTAGGCCGGGCGTGAGGAGCTCGGACTCTCGCAAGTCCGCTCGGGTGCCGTGAAAGAAGGGCCCCGGGTCCCGCTCCGCGAAGTGTGCGACCTCTTCGGCGAGCGCGCGCTGCTGCGCAGCCTGCTCCCCATGCCCGCATTCCTCGTGGGCCTCGGCGAGCTTCACGTGCAGAACTCCGAGCGCCGTACGCGCGGAGAGGTCGCCACTCCGCGTCGCGCACGCGAGCGCCGTCTCCAGCCAGCGAATTCGCTCGGCGTGGTCCTTTTCGAACCGAGCGACATGGTAGGCCGCGAGGAATCGTTCGAAGTCGTCGGTTGCTGCATCCCGGGCGTCGCGCGCGATGCGTTGAGCCTCTGTCGCGTCGGTCGTCTCGACGGCGATGGCTCGCAGGCAGCGCTTGACGATGTCGTTGTTGGGATCGAAAGGCATGGGGATGCCATAGGGTACCAGCGCGCTGAGCCGCCCCCCGAAAAGAGGTCGATGGATTGTGATGCGGAGCGCGCCTACCTCAGAAGCGGCGCCTCGAAGAAGAGAACCGTCAGAAGAGAACCGTCAACTGAAGCAGATCGTCGCGGACCTGAGCCTCGACAACCAGGCGCTCAAGGCCGCATTGGGAAAAAAGTGGTGGCGCCCCCTTTGCGGCGCGAGGCCGTCAGGTTCATGTGCGAGTCGCAGGGAGTCAGTCGGCGTCGAGCGTGTGCTCTCGTCGGCACCTGGCGCTCGAGCTACCGCCACGCGTCTCGTCGTCGCGATTCGGAGCGATTGCTCAGTCGTCTACGGGAACTGGCCGTTGTGCGCCCCCGCTTCGGCTATCGCCGCCTTCACGTGCTCCTGTGGCGCGAGGGAGAGCGCATCAACCAAAAACGACTCTACCGGTTCTATCGACTCGCAGGACTCAGCGTCCGGCGCAGAAAGCGCAAGAAGCCTCGAATCAAGTTACCGCCGCCGCTGCCTCGACCGATACAACAGAACAAGCAGTGGGCCATGGACTTTACGCACAACTGGGTCAACAACGTGCGACGTCTGCGGACGCTCAACGTCGTCGACATGTTCACACGCGAGTGTCTGACCATTGCGGTGGACGAGTCCCTCCCTGACGCTGGCGTGGTGCGGGAACTCGGGACCCTGCGGGTCACTCGAAACCTGCCGTCGTCGGTCATCGTCGACAACGGCCCAGAATTCATCTGACGCGCGGTGGATGGCTCGGCCTTCGCGAACGGTGTCGAGATGCGATTCGCGTTACCGGGCAAGCGCACCCAGATCGTCCACGGCAAGAGCTTGCACGGGCACTTCCACGACGAGTGCCTCTCGCAGAACTCCCTTCCGACCCTGGCCCGAACTCGCGCCGAGATCGCGATCTGGAGGGAGGACTACAACTCTGCGAGGCCACAGAGCGCTCTCCGGAGCCTCGGTGCCGTCATCGGGAGCAGGGTCGGGAACTCGATCTCGATAGGCTCGGGGCTCACGGCATCGCCGAACCCGACATCGACTTGGAGTTCGAGGCGCGCGGTCCCGAGCTTGCCCGTGAACGTCACACGGACGCCCTCGTACTCTGCGTCCTCTTTGATGCGAGCAGCCTTCACATTCTTCGGGTCGAAAACGATGCCATCATCATCGACCTCGACCGCGCACATCTCCGCGAAAAGTCCCGCAAGCCGCGCGGGATCAGGGGCACCGCGCCCGAGGAGATCGAGGTCTTTCGTGGGCCGGTGCGTTCGCGGGGACCACGTTCGGAAGAGCATGGCCCCCTTGAGGATGAAGGTCTCGCGGTGCTTCGAGCTCGAAAGGCGCGCGAGGAACCGCTCGAGCGCGTACCGGATCAGGACGTAGTTGAACTCTTCGCCCTCAGCCTTCGCGAACGTGAGCAGGGGCGTGCGAACGGAGTGGGCGACGTTGGTTGGAGGCGGCTTCATACGAGAGCTTCGAGGTACGGGCGCATGACCCGTGCGACGCGGCAAGCCTCCGCCGCTTTGTTGAGCTGGTCAATCGAACGCTTCCGAGATCGGAGGTACTCGCGGAGAGCCTCGAGGGCGACATCGATACCGATCTTGTTTCGGTACTTGAAGCAGTCGGCCACGGTCTTCTCGCGCGACGTGATGCGCACGTCCACACCTTCGAGCTTGTGGACCTCGACGCCGTAGGTGAGCGCGGTCCCGGAGAAGCGCACGATGCGGAGCGGTGGCGAGTCCGCGACCGGCTTCCACGCCTTCACGTCGATGGCGAGCCAGACCTCGTGCGGGTTCTGCGTGCCGATGCCGTGGAAGCGAAGGGCGGAGAGGAGACACGCGACCCCATGAGGAACGCGGGCGGCGGCCTCGACCAGCGAGTGGTGCTCGGTGATCTTCGCCTTGGCGGGCACGTAGAGCCCGCGACCCACGCGCTCGAGCTCCCCCGATTGAACCAGCCGGGCCAGCTCGGGCCGAGCAAGCCCACGGGCTTCGGCGTCGCGGGCGCGAAGGACTCCTTGGGCTGAAAGCGGGTCCGTACTATTCATCGGTAGTTATAATTATGTACCGATGTATCGGATCGTGCAAGGAAGGCTGCTCCTGGCGATCCCAAGCACGAGGCTCGGGTCAGGCGCTCGACCCGCCGGCCGTCATTGCCTTCAGAATTCCCGCGTCCCGTAGGCCCCCGAAGCGTTCCACCAGTGCCTTCGCCATGTGGGGATGGTCGAGCAACACCCCGACCTCAATGTTCCGCTCCTGCGCCGCCTCGGTGAAGTTGGCCGAGGTGACGAACGCCCGCTCGCCATCCACGACGACACACTTGGCGTGAAGGGAGACCCCACCCTTCAGCGTGCGGGGGTCGTAGTACAAGTTGGGGAGGCGCACGCCCTCCGGCCAATGCTTGCGTGAAAAGTTCTCGACGAACGCTCGAGCGTGACGTTCCTCGCTGCCTATTGCCTCTTTGAGGTGGACGTAGAAGTCCACTGTCAACGAGGTGTTTGCTCGCATCGTCTCAGCGAGCTTTCCGAAGATCGAGCGGCCGTCCCACATGGCGTACGTGGCCAAGAGGACGTGGTGCCGTGCCCTCGCGAACAGGTCGTCCAGTACCGCGCCGGTATCCCTGAGCGCTTCATCATCATCGAGTGGCCCGCTCCAGACCAAGCGCGCCATCGCGGCGTAACGATCGTCAGCCCGTCGTCTTTCGTCGGCGAGTCGCTTCAGGAACCAACCGGCGGTGGCCGAGTCGGTACCGCGCATCCCATTGAGCAGACCGATGGCCCCCTCGTCAAAGCCGGCTCGCTGAATCGACGCAGCGGACTCCGCTGCTGGGATGCGACCATCGAGCAGCGCCTGAGCGAGGCTTTCGAGATCCGAGGGCGTGGCCTCGTTGAGCCAATCGTCGAACGCCATCAGAAACCACCGAAGAAGGCGGCTTCCGAGGACTCGACCGTCGGAACAACGAGCGTGCGGTCGAGATAGGTGTTCATCCTTTCGCAGGACGGCTCGGAGATGAGCAAACAGCCGTGACACGAAGACCCCTCGAGGTATCGGTCCGAGCCGCCCGCTTCGTGGTCAGGACGATGGGCCGCGCAAACGGGATCGTTCGAACAGAGCCGCCCCAGGTCGAGGGCGTGCTCGAGATAGCGTTCGAGGCGACGGCCTACCTCAACTAAGCCACCCAGCGAGCCTTCGGCCCCCGGGGACGCCGTGTAGAGCAGAATTCCCGAACCGCCGGCTCCCGCGTAGATGCGCTCTCGAATCGAGGACGCTGCATAGCCGCATTCGAGGGAGACGGCCGTGATCAGCAAGTGGGAGAGGGAGTGCAGCAAGACGTAGCGAACCGTGGCGAAGTCGTCCCGACTCTTCTTTCGATCATCGCGCTGCGCTTGCCATGCTTTGAAGCCACCTTTGAACTCGTCTTCGCGAGTCCGAACACCGAGCTTCGTTTCCCATTCCGAGACGGCGGCGTCGCGGAGGGAGAAGAAGAACCCCTCGCCGCGATTCTCAACCGCCGGGAGCCACGTCAGGGGATCGTCGGGGCGAGCAACCTCGGCACCGATGTCGAGGTCTCCGTCGATGTCGGTGCTCTTCGGCTCAAACCTCGTGAACCCAACGAGCGCACGTACTTCCGTGAGGCGCGGCAGGAGCGCGAGCTTGTCCACGAGAGAGATGGCTCCCTTGCGGCCTTTGGGCAGTGGCACCCCAACGATCGTGAATCGGTCGTTGTTCTTCTCCTCGTTGGCCGAGAGGAGAACTTCGACCTCAGCCTCTTTCGGCTTCTTTTGGATGAGGGGTTGGCCGTCGCGTCGTCGAACTACTTCTGCGTAGGCAGTCTTCGAGGGGATGCCCTCTAACCCCTCGCGCACCGGCTTCTGACGTTTTCGGAAGAGTTCGAGTTCTTCGACGGACTCGACATCCGAGATCAGGTCTATGACCTTCGTGATTCGGTCTCGCGCCTCGGCGTCATGATCGGGGATGTGGATGACGCTCGCGTTGACCGGGAAGAAGGCGTGGGATGCCGAGCGAAGCAAGAATCGCATCGGCTCTCGACAGTCTTCGCGTTTGTCCTCCCCGCCGATCCACGGTCGTCGACCCTGACAGAAGCCGAGCGTCGGCTCCTTCTCCTTGGTGAACCTTTGCGTCGCGACACTCATTCGAAGCGACGAGCCGCAGCCGCTGCACGCGATTCGCACGTCACCGAGGTCGCCGCTCGCACCGGCCTCGTCAATCCAGAGAACCATCCTCCGACAGGGTTCCGGATCCTTTCGACGAACGTGAACCAGCTCGAACCAGTTGATGTCCTCAATGTGACCGTAACGGCAGGCGCGCGTGAAACGCACGGGCTGGAACTTCCGTGAGCGCTTCCGGACCCCTTTGCATTTGTGGTCATCGAGCTGGTTGATTCGCAGGAGTCGGCGCGGCTTCGCGCCGTCCTTGCGGGGCGGCTGGTCCGAGTCGGCCCAGCACTTCTCGTTCTGGCAGGTGAACCACTCCGGGAACCGAAAGACCTTGATCCACTTTCGGTTGGGGTCTTCGAGGTCCCGTCCTGCGGTTGGAGGCGGTGCGTAGAGCCGGACGTTGCGGTAGTCGGCTTCCTTTGAAAGAAGTCCGAGGAGCCGGTCCTCGATGATGGGCTCACCTCGTGACCACCAGCTCAGTCCCGCAACGATGGCGGCGTCATCGACGAGATCGATCAGCGCACCCGGCCCATACGTCGAAACGAGCTGACTATGCCGAATGGCCCCGTCAGGGCGAATCCCTCGCCACTGAACCCCCTCCTTCCAAAGCTCTCGACTCATGATTCCCCCCTCTCGAGAAGAAGCTGGCTGTCCTTGAGCTTGGCGACGTAGAGATCGGTGCTGCCCTCCACGTCCCTCATCGAGCGATTCGCCACGAACTTTCGCTCGTGTTGGTCGCACCCGACCAGGTCGGTGTCGAGGGGCATCCGTAACAAGGGGCGCTTCGAGGCTTGGTCCGCGTAGCGCTGGTAGGCGAGCCCGTCTTTGCCGGGATCGTTCTTCGCGACGACCACCCAGCTGTCGAGGAGCGCATCGATGCGCGCCTTCAGCGTTGCCTTGACGTCATCGATGGGCTCGTCGTCGTTGTGTCCTTTCTTGTGCGCTTCGGCGCGGGCGGCGAGCACGTGCCCAACGAATGCCAAGTCCGGGCGAACCGAGGTGATCGCCTCGGCATCATCCGGTGCCGTGAGCCTCGAATCCCCAAGCCGTGCGAGTGCCACCACCAATCCGGCAAGGCCTCGATCCACTGCCCTCGGCGCGAACGGGGTAACGCTCGTGGCCTCGACACCGCGGTAGAAGGACTCGTGATACGTGGCGAAGTGCTCGAAGTGCGAGCGGTCTCGCGGCTTGTGAACGTTGAGGAGCGTGATGACCAGTCCCGGACGACCAGGGTCTCGACCGACGCGGCTCGACGACTGAATGTACTCGGCAGTCGTTTTGGGTTGACCGCAGATGACCATCAATCCGAGGCGCGTAATGTCTACGCCGACGGAGATCATGTTTGAGGCCAAAGCCACATCCACCGGGGCGTGCTCCTTTGATGCTTCGAAGAACGTTCCGTCGAGGCGCGCCTTTGCCTCTTTCACCTCGTCGGTGTCGCGACGGCTCGTCAACTCGACGCACTCGTAATCGATGGCGCGCTCTGAGAAGTACGCGGCGGTCTCACCGACTCGTCGCCGAAGCCCGACGCGCAAAAGGCGGGCTCGCACCTCGTCTTCGACAATGCGCTGCGAGCCGCCAAGCTCGCGCAGACTGTTGAAGTAGCCAACGAGCGTCATGTACGGATCGGCTGCCCGCGGGTCCTGCTCATACGCCTTCTTCGCTGATGCGAGCACGGCGATGTAGCTCCTCATGAGGAGCACCTTCATGCTCCTTCCCGGGGCGGCGAGCCCGACATACTGGCGCGCGTTGACCTCGGACGGCGGCTTGGTCACTGCGAAGAACGAATCGCGGCGGTCCGGGCCCGGCGGAGGAAACACATCCACGCGGTCACGACCGAACAGGGCCTGAATCTGCGACAGCGCTCGACGAACTGTCGCGGTAGACGCCACGATCTTCGGTCGAATCCGAACTTGAGTCTTCCCGGTCCCTTCCATCCGCGTGGTCAGATGGTCGATCGCCGTCTCATAGAGACCAACGAGGGTACCCAGCGGACCCGAGATAAGGTGCAGCTCATCCTGAATGATCAAGTCGGGAGGGAGCAGAGGCTCGGGGAGCGCCTTCGCATCCGGTGGCCGCTGGCCCGGCCCATAGAAGCCCGCCGCGTTCGCGTGGGACACATCGCGCCCAAGCAGCATGCCGGTCTTCCCAACCCAGGGGAGCGCTGCGAACTTGTCTACGGTCGCGATGAGGAAGCACGGAAGCTCACGGTAAATCTGATCGTCTACGGCCAGCACGGGAAGGCCACCATGCTTCGCTCCGAATTCACATCCCGGTTTCGTGCAGTGAACGAGGAGCTTGGTCGGCGACTTGTAGCTGTCGAGATCGAACGTGTCTTGATTGAAGGCGTCGCCGCACCATGGGCACTTGTCGAGCGGGATGGGCGACGGATTGTCCGCCGGATCCTTTCGGAAAGCCTTCACCCGATTCAGCGCCGTCGTCTCGTCGCGGTCCTTGTCGTTTCCAAAGCGATTCGGAGTCGCGGCTTTTCCGACCCAAAGACCAATTGAGAATCGGTGCGTCCCAAGTCGGTCGCCCTGACTGCGTCGTTCGAGTTCGAGCGCGCAGACGAGCGCGGCGGCGCGTTCGTACTGATCGAGCGTGAGGAGCCTCAACGTGTAGCGCATCAGCACCGTGACGCCCGCTGAGAGCAGACCCGGCCGGCGAAGTCTTCGAAGCAGGAGCGTGAAGGCTGCGAGGCCGAGATACGCCTCGGTCTTTCCGCCGCCGGTGGGGAAGAAGATGAGGTCGACGGCGTCCCTCTCCTTCAGCCTTGGATCCACCTGGGCCGGGACATTCATCAGCAAGAAGGCGAGCTGAAACGGGTACCACGTCGGAACGAACGCCCCGCGCTTCACCTTCTCCGGATTCTTCTGGCGCTCGCGCTGCAACTGGGATGACGCCATGACTTTGTTCGTGAGGCAGAACGCCTCGAACGCCCGTCCATCCTCCGCCAAGACCTTGATGCCAGCCTCGATGCGATCCTTCGCGATCTTGGCCGCGTTGAGGAGTGCGTCCGCTGTCTCTCGTCGCGCGTCCGACAGATCGGACTCGAGCTTCCCTCGTTGTCCGCCTATCCAAGCAGAGTAGGCCGCTGCGAGATTTCCAACCGCCCGGCGGAGGGCATCGCCATCCTTGAGAGCCGCAAGCTCCGGCATTCGAAGCTCGACCTGCTCGACTTGCGACGGCACGACCTTCTCGACTTCGACCGTGGGGAGCCACGATGTCGACACACGGCAACAGCGAACGGCGCTGCCGCTTCCCTCGGTCGTCGCCTGGACCGAAATCCCGTGGCCGACGCCGAACTCGAAGCAATCTCGGTACTGCAAATCGCCGACGCGCTCGTCGATGTCGTCGCTCTTCTGAGCACCGCGAAGGTTGGGGCGCGCTACGAAGGAACTCTCGAAGCTCAACGAAAGGTCGACCTGAAAGATGAAACCGCGGTCCTGTTCAGGCTTCTCGTACGCCGTTCGCTGGTTCACGAGAAACACGGTCGCGTAGCGGGTTCCCTTGGGAACGAGTCCGCGCTCTCCTTCGGGAACGTTTCGCAGGACCACGCGAAGGACAATTCCTTCCGAGCCATCGAGAGGAACGTCAAATCTCTCTTTCCCGTCGAGGGGAATCGAGACCTTGTGCTCGTGAGGTGTGCGCGTCCACGTCATGCGTACGTGCGGCTCATCGTCGGGCGGCGGACTGCTCGGAGTACGTCTCGACGGCGGACCTTCTTCGTCCTTGATGGGTGCCGCCGGAAGGTATGTCCCGTAGGTCACTCGAGCCGCAATGGTCTTTGCCTCCTTGGGAACGAGGACGCTTACGCCAAGACTCGACGGGAACACGGGTCGGCGAGCCGCAATCGGAGCGTCCGCTTCGCCATCAGAAGGGTCGTCAAGCGCGGATTGAAGATCGTCTCCGCCTTCCTCATCTTCCTTGTCCTCGGGCTTCTGCGCCGTCGGGGCGAGGAAGCCGGTGAGGTACCAGTGCGACGGTGCCGAGGACAGGCTCTCGGTGAGGTGAACCTTGTCCTTCGCGTCGTCAGCGTCTGGACCAATGAGGTCATCGCGGAGGGCATAAACCAACTGATTACGAACTTCTGTAGCCTTCATTTCCCCTCTCGGGTCTCGTCCTTCTCGGCGTCGTCAATTAGGTCGCTGTCATGCTCGTCGTAGACTTCTGAAAACGGATCCTCATCCTCTCCGAGACGAAGGAATGAGGTCCGCGCGCAATCCAGAATCTGCTTCCGCTCATCCGCAAGGGTGTACTCCCAGTAGAAACGAACGAGCCGGGTCGCCGCTGCAACTACCTCGGGTGGCGGCCGCGCGTCCTTCGGGCGGTCTGCAACCGTTTGGTGCAAGCTCGCCAATTCAGTGACGGTTATTCGAGGTCGAAGTCTGGGAAAGAGATCAACGTGCCCGTCCTCAGAGACGACAACCGCAAGGCGGCCGGGACGATCATTCACGTACCTAACGGCTGAGTTGAAACGCGCCCCCCGCGATGGGGTTCCTTTCGAACTTGCCTGGCCGTCAAGAATAACGCCGATGGCGTGGCATACTCCGCTGGTATCAAGCAACACTGCACCATCGATTTCGGTCGTTCTCAGAGCAACGTCGCTAGTGAGTAGTGTGGGTTCGACGCGAATCGCCTGGCCGAAAAATCGAGTGGCTTCGCCGGCAGCATCATCCGAGACCACCACCATCGTCCCGCGCTTCTGCTTCAGGGCCGCCTCAATCAGATCCCAGACCGCGTTCGACCCGACAGCTTCCACACCGAATACGCGAACGAACGCTTCGTCAAAACGCTCTCTCCTGAGCCGCTGGCGAGGCAGTGCCGGAAGCCCAAACGCAATCTCCGCAAGGAGGCGCTCACCGTGACCCAGTTGCCAGCGATTTTGACCTTGGAAGCGAACGTAAAACCGACCAGCCTTCGCGCTTCCATCGCCGATGCCGAGGAGCTTTTCGGTGTCGCAAGCGAGCGGAGAATTGTCCGTCGCCATTTGGAGAGTTTTCCGGGCCCAGACAGCCTCGCGCAGCGGAATGGCGTCCGAAAACGTCAGGTTCCGCTTGCTCGGTTCACTCTTGCTCTCGAAGACGATGCGGCCGCGCCCTTCCGCTCCCTCATAGGGCAGCGTGGACAACACGTTCAGGCGTTCGAACAGATTCTCTCCAAAAACGCTATCCCTCACCGTCCACTGCACTGCGCGCAGCAGTCGTTCGCCAGCATCGCGAAGCACGTCGTCCACGTCGCGCTGCTCGACGAATCCGCGCATCGCCGCGCGCCCTTTACAGAGTTCATGGAAGATCCGTTCGAGAGCAGCCTCGGCCGAGGCGACGACGAGGCCCACGTTCACGTCTCGTTTGCCGTCGTCCGACGGTCTAGAAGTCGAAGCGTGCTGGTTCAACGAACTGGCGTCGAACTCCAAGACCGCGAGTACGTCGTAGTTCCACATCTGAGCGACTTGGGAGATGAAGGTTCGCTTCGCTGACTTCTGATCGTGCGATTCGAGATCGTCGGCAACAACCTTTCGCATGGCAATCGCGCGATACGAGGACCGTGTCGCCCAAAGCATCAGACTCTTTGAGTCCTCGGTCTTCTTGGCTTCTGCTTCGATCAGTTTCAGCCATGTAGACGTATCGGGGCTCCAACGAAGTCCCTCGGACGGGACGACGAGCAGCGGATACTCTTCCTCCTTCCAGCTCGGAATCCCGACGAAAGCCAAAGCAGGGGTGACACTTGCCCCAATCCGCTTGAATACGTGCCGGACGAGCTGCGTCGCCCCACGAACGAACTCATCCTGAAACGGCCATATTTTCGGTGGTTCGGTAGATTCGGCCATCTACTTCTCCCCCTCACCGAACAGATCGCCGGTTGCCGTAGCGGCGGGAGAGGACTTCCTCGAGCCCCTCTTCGTGGAGCTCGCCTTCTTCGCAGCTCCTGATGGTTTCTTCTGACCTGCACTGGCGGTCGTGGACTTCGCGTCTTCCTCCGCGCGCACCCGGTTCAATTCAAGAGCCTTGCGAGCACCTCGTCTCGAGTGTCGTCCGACCAGGTGAGCTTGATGCGCTCATCGAGCTGCTCGCGGAAGTCGTATACGGGTTGAATGTCGTTCCACCCGTAGGCGTCGAGCACCGCGCGATCCATCTGCGCGTGTAGCGCGCGGAGCCTCATGATGTCGGGCGAGCGCTCGTCGGGATCGTGGAAGCGATTGTACGTCTTCGTCAGTCCCTCGTTGTTCCTCGACATCAGCGCGAGTCGGAAGTCGTAGTAGCGCGTTCCAATCTCCCCGATGGCAACGTCACTCTCAAACGCGACGGGGAAGGGAAACGTCTCGAAGCAGTCGGATGGCGTGTATCGAGGCCGCTCCTCCAACGAGGAACCAAGGAAGCGGGCCCAGCACTCGTGCACCCTTGACTGAACGACACCAAACATGGTGGGCGACTCTGAGGCGATGACGTTCAACGTGTGCGCGAAGACGTAACTCGTGGGCTGGTAGGCAAACGCCAAATGACTACTGACCTGTGAGTTCACCAGAACACGACTCAGGCCTTTCATCGCTGCAAACAGGGCGTGGGAATACTGCCCCCACCTCCACCAATTGGTCTTACGACGACGGGCATCGCCGTTGTTCCCCAGCTTCATTCTCTCTGGCCGAACCTTTGACTCGACGATCGCCAGTAGATCGGGCCACTGCCGTGCCTGTTCCTCCGACATATCAGCAAAATTGATGACGAACCTGCGCGCTTCGAGCGCCGGATCGTCGTTAACTTGTTCCCCACCCTGAAGCGGAAAGACCCGCTCGCGATTGCGTGCGTCTTGCTCAAACAGACGGTTCATCTCAGCTGCCGGTGTCGCCGCTGCGTCTTCGTCATCGAAGACGAAGCCGCGCCCAAGGATGTAGCTTCCGATGAAGCTGCGCCCTTTGTTCGCTCGCAGGGGGGCCGGATTCTCATGGCCACCCCTGTGGAAGAGAAAGGACGTTATGCGCTCGACCGGTCGGCCGTCCAGCGAGCGGGCCATTCCGATCGACTGGTCCGACCGGACTATGCATACGATGCTGACAACCACTGCGGCCGAGCCCGGCCACAGGACCCGACGCCAGGCTTGGTAGATGGTGCCTCCGTGCCTGCAGATCCACGTCAGGCCTGTCGTTCGCGTATCACCCTGCGCGATTGAATTCGTTGCGACGAGTCCAAGCGTCCCGCCTTCTCGACATAGCTGGAAGGCTCTCCGAAAGAAGTAGGCGACCAAGTCCGCGCTGCCATGGGCCCCCGGGAAGAGATCGATCAGAAGGTACGCGTACGACTGACCACCCGTCGCAAAGATGCTGTTCTTTCCAGCAAACGGGGGGTTCCCGATAATCACGTCGAAGCCTCCGCTCATGACCACGCCACCGCGTCACGGCACATGCGTGCGAGATCGTCTGCACGGATACCGAGTCCCGACGCCACAATCTTGTCGAGGCGTGCTTGGTCGTCGTCGTCAATCCCGCTGTTCCGCTTCGACCAGGTGGCCCCAAGGTCCGCAAGTGCCGCGATGACCCCTTTGTCGCGAGGTGTTGGGATTGAGCGGAGGTGCCCGATCTTCACCTGCGGCATCCCGAGGCGTGCGTCGCGATGGCAGTTGAAGTGGTACCAGCGGATGGGCGTTGAGTTCAGGTACCCGACAAGAAAGTCGGCTGGGTGGTCTGCATCCTCGAAGCCGGCGAGGATGCTATTGCGGAAAGCCCCACCATCGGAACGGACCGCAATCGGGACGCGCGCAGTTTGGCGAATGAGCACCTTGACGTTCGCCCACTCAGAAGCCGCGCGAAGCCGCGAGCCAAACCAAGCCGTTTCGGCGTTGAGAGACGGTACGGAACGGTGGAAAGCCTTGATGTCGGAGCCAACACGAATGGGAACCGTTCCGGGACCGGGCGCTTCGAGGAGGTGCTGTACATCGTCACCCGAGCTTTGCAGTCCTCGCTCACCGAACAGGGTCGGCGGAAGCACCTCGCCTTCGAGTTCCCTGAGAATGCGCAGTGCACCCGCATCGAGATCCGGACGCGCGATTGGCCAGGTCTCGCCCGCCGTATCCTCGCGCTCTTCCACACGGCGCGTCGAGCGGAGCACCATCGAGGGCTGCGAGACTCCGCGGAAGGAGTCCTCGCCGAGGTCGGGTAGCTCCGTGTCACATTCCGCAAAACGATCGTGGATCGCGCGCGAGGGACCGTAGCCATCGAGCTCGGCCATCGAGCTGGGCAAAATAACTCCGAGACGTCCTTGAGGTGCGAGGAGCTGAGTAACCGCACGCTCGACGAAGAGAGCCTGGAGGTTTCGGTAGCCGCCGAATCCTTCGTAGAACGAGGTGAAGTAACCACGGAGCCTGTCGTCAAGTGGCTGCGCAGCGCGGCCGGCATAGGACACCCATGGGGGATTGCCGACGATGGCTCCGAAACCCCGCTTCATTGCGTGCCTCCGATGCCTGCTGCGGCCGCACCTTCGGCGAAAACCTCAGGGAACTCGATTTCCCAATGGAATGGGCGAATCGGTTTCGGTCCCTCCCGCAGCTCCGCGAGCATGCCTCGGAGCGTGGCGTCGTGCGCGCCGGTCTGGAGCCATTCGGCCGCCTTTCCCGCTACCTCGTCCATCGCCTTTCGGCGGGTCTTGTCAGAGTCGGCTGAGAAGAACGCCGCCACCACAAGGTCTCCAAGAGCGCGAACTGTATCGAGGGCTTCGTTCGCGTCTCGCCAAAGAGCCGCGAGCCTCTCGGTATCCGGAGGATCGCCAATGGTGTGAATCTCCCTGCGGAGCTGCTCCGCCCGCTTGACCGCTTCCTCGACGACGGGCCGTGTGATCCCAACCTGTTTGCCCGCGCCGACGTCGAGACTCATCGCCACAATTTGCTCACGGGTTAGACCCACGAGCGAATCACCAGCACGAAGCGCGTGGTCCACGAACGTGAAGGGATGTTGCTTGGCAAAGGTGACGAGCCAGAGCGACAACCTGCCAAGGCTGACTGCGAGAGGATTCTTGTCCACGCCGTAGAGGCATCGTTGCGCCACAAGGCGACGCGCGTGCAGGACAGGATCTTCATCGGGTGGAAGCTCCGGCATGGTTCCGGTGCGCCTCCAGGCGGCGACGAGGGCATCCGCCAATTGGCGGCAAGCCTCGACCAAGAAAGCCGCGCTGCCCATCGCGGGATCGCAGATCTTGAGGTCGAGAATCTGCGCCGGTGTCACCTCGGGCCCGAGCCGCTCGAAGATGGGTCGCAGAGTCGTCTCGACGATGGGAGCCGTGAGCGACTTCGGTGTGTAGTGGCTCCCCGTTTTTCGCCGCTCCTCGCCCGGCTGAAGAAAAAGAGAGCCCATCGGAATCAGACCCGGCTGTCGGGACGACATCCTCTTTGACAGTGCCGCGTGGAGGGCCTCGATGGATTCGGCCTTCTTCACCTCGGTGGCAGCCTTGTCCTTCAGGTCGAGCCCGGCCTCGGTCTTGAGGGTCTTCACTCGCTCGGCAGCGGGGAGGCGCAAGAGTCTTTCGAGGTTCACGACGACATGCTGGGGCGTGAGGCAAAGCGACGGTCCCTCCGCAACCTCCAGCTCGAACCCCATCAGCCCTTCGTACACGCTACCGATCTGCTCGACGTCGAGCCCCTTGTACTGAAGTCGCTCGCCAGCAAGCACGAGGAGCTGATCAAGAACGCGGTAGATGACGCCGTCGCTGATTCGGGGAACTTGCAGCACCTCATCCCGCTGACGGGCGACTCCTCGCGGCCTACCTTCGAGAAACGGGTAGGCGTCAGCGCTGAAGAAATCGCCACGACGTGCCGGCAGGGTCAGACCATCCGCAGCGTGAACGCCGTCGTGAAGAATGCGGAAGAGCGAGATGATCCGCGCCCATGCTCCGTAGCGGTCATCCATGCCATCGCCGAAGCGACCACGGTCCTCCACAAGCTGCGCGTACAGTCGTGTCAGCGAATACGACGACGCATAGAGTTCGTTCTCCATGGGGAGAAGGCCCCGCTCTTCGGCGAAGACGACGAACACCATACGCATGAGCACGGTCACGAGCCCGAGGTAGATCTCGTGCGGCGCTTCCCTTCGCAGCTCACGGAGAATGGACTCGCCGGCGACCTTGTCGGCATGTTCGAAGCCGCGGAGCAGCTCGCGCAGGGCCGACAGGATCTGCTAGCGTAGGGCATTGGAGACGGTGTTCTGGTAGTCCCGGCTCGCCTTGAGAAGACCATGAAGCCGTTTCGACGGGTCGAGCGACAGAAGCCGCCGCTCGTTGAGGAGCATGTGCATCGCCCCGAGGAGGTAACGGCTGTCCTCCCCTGAGGAGAGCATGTCGTCGAGTCGGAAGCTGATCCATCCCGCGCTCTCCCCCTTGGGCGCGTAGACGAGGCGAAAGACCTTTCCGTTCGAGAGCAAGCCGACGTGAACACCTGTCTCACGCAGAAGACGCTCAAACTTCTGCTGCGGTGTTGCCGTCCAGCGCTGGCTGTCCGAAGCCGCGTCGAGATCGGCCTTCCAAGCGTCGGTCCGGCTGACGAGCAACACGAAGGAATTCGGCTCGTCGGCCGACCGCACGGCCAACGAGGGAGATAAGACCTCGCCCCCTTCCAAGGGGACGCGAAGCGCGTCGTGCAGGTCGGTCGCCTCGACGACAAATTCGTCGGACCAACCCAGGATCTCCCGGCCGAATCCCGCGAGGTCGAGAACAATCTTCGCGTCGCCCGCCATTTCCTTCAGCGCGGCTTGCAGCTCGACGACGGGCCATGTGACGTTGGCCTCGGCGGCCTTCAGTGCGGGCGTGGTGACGACCAACCCCTCCGGCTGGGCCATCCCGATCCACTCACGATGCAGTCTTTCGTTCACGTCTCTCATGAGGTTGTCGGCCACAGGTAGACCAGACCCACTCGTTCGAGTCGGTGGTGCTTTACGTCGTAGAGTTCCTTGATGCGACTGGGTTCGTCGCGAAGTTCGTCTTCCAAGGTCACGAGGCGTTTCTCGAGAACTTTGGAGTCGGCGTCGTACTGCTCCTTCTGAGACTTTTCTTCCGGAAGCCAAGGCAACGCGAGCTGCATCGCTTCCTTGGCCCCGGCACCCTTGCCCCGCTTCGCCAGTTCTTTTTCGATGTTCGCCTTCTGCGCCTTGAGAATGCGGTCCATCTCTGTGGATTCGGCCACTGAGCGCATGCGGAGACGCTCTTCCGCAAAGATGATTCTCATGTGCGCGCGATCACGGAGTTTGTCCCAAAGGGCAGCTTCGTCAGCGGTCGCGGTCTTCATCACGAGATCGACGATGTGCTTCGGCACCTTCGGGTGCTCGGGTCGATCCAGAACCGACAGGAGCGACTCCAACGCCTTCTGGTCAGCCTCTTGGGTGGCGAAGGGTTCGAGGCGAGTGCGGTCATCGCCCTCGACCCAGTAGGCCGCATGCGCCAGGACCTCTTCGTGGAGGCGTGAAGCGCCCGCGCCGTAGAGCGACAGTCGCCCAAGAACCAGCACACGCTTGCGCGCATGCGTTGGGTCGAAGACGACGGTCACGCGCGACAACCGATCTTCGGCAAACCCCTGCGCGCGAAACTGCGCGAGCGCCTTCTGCGTGAGCCGGTGATTGAGATGAAGCTGAACGCTCTCGGAGGCCAGCGTCGTGGAGGGCTCGAAACTGACGGCACGCGCCGGACACGTCGACCGCCACTCCCAGTCGGGCATCTTCCTCGGTCGCGGTGGTCGCAACGTGTCGACGATCTCTCGCCACGTTGGATCTCTCGCGGCTAGCTTGTCGACGTCCGGGACAGAGAACTCGCCACTCTTCGAAGTCGGGACCAACGGCGATGCACCCGCGAGGGACAGCCCAAGGTTCACCACATCGCGAAGGCGGATCGAGGTGAGCTGGAGATGATCTCGCGATTTCTGGTCGAGCTTCGTCAGTTCGTCGAGCTCCTTCACTACCTCCTTGTTGCGAGCGGGCTCGAGCTCTTCGGCCACGATCTGGGAGCGCTCGTCTTTTGCCACTGCATCGGCGGTCGCGATTGCCGATACCAACTCGGCAGCCTGGCTTCGCTGAATGCCGCCTCGAAGGGTTCGCGTGATGCGTTGCTCGATGACCTGGGAGAGCGAGCCGAGTTCCCGGTGTATGAGCACCGTCTTCGTCACCAGCGCCTCGAGAACACGGTCCTCTGGACGTTCCGCGTACACAAAATAGTGGCACCGCACTTCGGGCTCAGGCTGAAGCGTCCGATCGATGCGGCCGTTCCGTTGCTCGATGCGCCCGGGATTCCACGGGAGGTCGAAGTGAAAGAGGTCGGAGCAACACGCTTGGAGATTGACGCCTTCGCGCGCGGCGTCCGTCGCGATCAGAATGCGAACGTGGCTCGCTGGGTCGTTGAATGCCTGCTTGATTTGCTCGCGGTCTTCTTCGTCCATACCGCCGTGGATGACCCGAACACGATCCTCGGCTCGGTCGGTGTTCTGAAGAGCCGCTTCGAATTGGTGACCGAGGTACTCCTTGGTGTCGGCGTACTCGGTAAAAATTAGGACGCGCTTCGGCAGCCACTTCGCGTGCTTTGCACCAAGGTCCGGACACTGGTTCTTCCGGACCCAGTCGAGCAACGCCCGCATCTTTGCGTCGGGCCGGTCTCGCGCGGATTCGGCGAGGGCTGACATTTCGTCCAGCAACTTCTTCGCGCGCGCGTCGTCTTCGGCGGTGGCTCCAGCCCGCGTTGCTCGCGCAACCTCGGCGGACTCGATCTCGGACCGTTCGTCGTCAGTCCGGTCTTCGTCGTCGTCCTCGTCGAACAGCGACAGCGCCATCGGCGGGTCGGAGCCTTTCGGCATCGAGGCCATGATGGTCTTTGCAGCGTTCTTCCGATGTACCGCAAGCGTGGTGGCAAAGGCTTCGATCGACGAAAGAAGTCTCTTCTGCAAGCCGATGGTCACGAGCTTGCCGAGACTCTTGGTTCGATTGCCAGCTCCCGCGAGCTTGCGTTCCAGGATATCGGTATACGCAGCGAGCTTCTCCGCGAGCACCAGCTCCGGCGTGTCTTTCGGAAGGTTCTTGAGATCGATTTGAATCGTCTTGCGCTCGGGTATCTCGGAGCCGAGGTGAGGACGGAGCTCCCCCTTGAGACGGCGAACCATTACGGGCTTCAGCGCGGCAGCGCTCTTGACGGGAACCCCTCGATTGAAACGTTGGGGGTCGAGAATCTCCATGAGCGACGCGAACGAATTGGAGTGGCCGTTGTGGGGCGTTGCCGAAAGAAACAGCCGGTGCTCGAACCGCTTGGCAACATCGCGCACCGCACGAGTGATCTGCGTATCGATGGCGTAACGAGATTCGGAGGCGGGCGCGGCGACGTGCGCTTCGTCGAGGATGAGAAGGCTCCCCGGACAGAACGTGCCAAGCCACTCTCGAAGGCCAACGAGATAATCCTCATCGCGAAGAAGGGCGTGACTGATGAGAAACGCTCGATGGGTTGTCCATGCATTCACACCGAACCCGCGCTCACGCCGTCGGGCCTGAACGTACGCCCGGTCCATGACGACGAACGTCTGACCGAAGCGCTGAGCAAGTTCGTCTCTCCACTGGAGAAGTACGGAGGCCGGGCACGAAATGACGACACGCTGAACGCGCTGGCGAAGAAGAAGCTCCTGGAGGATGAGCCCCGCCTCAATGGTCTTTCCGAGCCCGACGTCGTCCGCGATGAAGAGATTCACTCGCGGAAGCGCGAGGGCCTTGCGTAGCGGCTCGAGCTGGTAGCTCTTCGGAATGATTCCGGCTCGAAGCGGGGCTTGAAAGAGGCCCGGATCCGTAGAGGTCACGCAGCCCCAGCGGAGCGCGTTGAGATATGCGGCGAAGAGCCTCGGATCGTCGGGGGTCACGCCCTCTTTGATGAGGCTTCGCCCCGGAGGCACGAGGCGCGCATCCACTTCGGCGGACCAGATGACCGAGAGCCGATCGCCGGAGGCGTCGTCATCCACGCACGCGAGGTCCACGACCGACGCCGCGCCCTCCGCTCCGCGCACGGCCTCGACAACCCACGTGCGCTGGCGCGCGCGCACCAGGCTTCCGACCTCCAGTTCATTCGACGCCACGGTGGTCACGGAAGGCCACCCCTTCGCGAGACTTCTCCGTTGTTCAACCGTAGCTGTCGCCCCCTGAGCATGGCCAACGAATCTATCGGCGCTTGTTCCTGCGATCAAGGTTGGTTATGTTTCTCCGCGTGGCTCGCCCTGCCAGAACCGATAGGGTTCCTGCGCTGCTGACCATCTCCGAGGCCGCCGAGCTTCTGGGCGTCAGTATGCCGACTCTTAGACGTTGGGACAGCGCCGGCAAGTTCACGCCGCACCGGCACCCGATCAACGGCTACCGCCTCTACAAGCGCGCCGAGGTCATGCGACTGAAGAAGAGCATCGAGCGCGGCGCGAAGTAGGCCGCTTCTTATGTCGCTCGTGACACCACGTCGCGAGCGGAGCGAGATCGCGAAAAGTGCCGTGTACAAAAAGCGAGGGTCCCGCGCCCGGACGAGAGCCGACCCTCGTGGACATCTGGGGCCGCCTCAACTTCAAACGGGTCGCCCTCGTTGAAGGGCGATGCGGGCGTGATCAAGGCAGCAGTGGTGCCCAATTCTGTCACGGCCCGATCGCGAAAGAGCGATTCTATTGAACGGCTCGCGAGGCGAGCCGTGCGACCTGCGTGAGGCCGAGGGGCGTGCCAGCGCGAGATGTGTACCCGAGCGCCGCGCACGCGCGAACGATCGAACGTAGGGAGTGGCCCTGTTCGCGAAGCCGTCGAACCTCCTCGAGCACGCGCTCCTCCGATTCACATCGTTCGAGGCGTCCCTCTTGGTCGGCGGTGAAGCCGAAGAGAACCTCACCGGCGCGATACCCTCTGGCGCGCTTGGCTTGGAGTGCGGCGCGAGTGCGGGCTCGGATGAGCGCACGCTCGTACTGGGCAGCTGCGTCGATGACGGTTCGCATGAACTCGTCGGCAGGGGCCTTGCCGTTCCCGGTACCGTCGGCGGAGACAACCTTAGCTCCCTCGCGACCCACTGCGCGCTCGATGGCAATGGCCACGCCCACATCTCGCGCAAGGCGGTCGCGGCGCGAGACGACAAGCACACCTGCGCGATGTTCCCGAAGGTCGGCGAGCGCGGCGACGAGGCCTGGGCGCTCATCGAGTTCACTGCCGCCGCCGATGCCCTGGTCGGTGTGCCAGGCGACGACGGTGACGTTCTCCCGCTGGGCCCATGCCTCGATCGCGGCGCGCTGCGCTTCGGGGCCGAGGTGCTGTTCGGTTGTGGAAACGCGAAGACTTGCCACGGCGATATCGGGTCGACCAGGACGGGTAGGACGCATGATTGATCGTCGCACTCGCCACGGAAGCGACCACGAGTTCACGCAAAGCGTCCGCGAACGACATCGAACGACCGCGCCCCCGCGTACGCAGACCGCTCGGTGCGTGTACACCTGCGCGCGTCAACATCGTTGGTCCAGTACGTGCTCGCGAGATGTACAACACCGACCCTCACCGACGACTGCGTTCTTGAACCACCGAAGTCGCGCGGTCATCGCGGTCTTGGTCGTCCGTCCCGTGGGCAATGGGACGATCAAGGATGGCCAAACCGAAGCGCTCACCATCCACCGACACCGTGCTCCGAGACGCGCTTAAGATCGCCGCGCGCATCATGAACGAGATGCCCGAGCAGGGGGACGGCGAGGAGCTCGCGATGTGCCTGACCCAACTCGATGAGCTTCTTCGCCTCGAGCGCGCGCCCATTCCCCTTCGCTGGACCGGAGGCGAGAGCAAGTCGCGACGCAGGGCGCGCCGGTCGCCGGGGTAAAGCACGGGTCTTTACCCCGGTGGCGCGGATGATGTTTCCCATGCGCCGCTCGCAAAGGGCGACTCTCGGGGAAAACTAGGCGTAGGCGGGCGCAAGCGCTGCGAGATCGATTGGATTCATGATCTGAATCGAGTGCTTGCGCGTCGCCTTCCACTCGCGATCCAAGGCTATGCACCTGACCCATCGTCGCCAGCCGAAGGGCACTTCGCGGTCGGGCAATGCACAATCTCGGAAGCGATGTGCTCACCGGGCTCGAACATGTGAGCATCCTCATCTTGGGGATGCTCACCAAGGGTTGCCCGTACGTCATCGCGAGCGCTCGAAGCGCTCACTCGGAGCGCGGCCTTGTACTCGGAACGCTCTATGAGGCGGGCAAGCAGCTCCTCGAGAGAGTCCGTTCCCGAAAGCCCGAGTGCGGAACCCAGCTTGCGAGCCGCTTCTCGTTCAGCCAGCTCCCTTCGTTCGGCGAGGTCGAGGCGGCGGGTCTGGTCGCGTGGCACTTGGGCGAAGCGGACCTGTGGTCGTGCGATCCCTCCCGCAGCCTGAACGGCGAGCCATCGGGGGTCAGTCGTCTCTGCGTCTGGTGCGCGCAGGCGAGTCCTTGTCATCGTCGCGTGGAGCCAGAACGCGCCGAGCACCGCGTGGTCCAAGAGGCTCGCGGGGTCGGTCAGATCTAGCGTCACCGTCGGGTCCTCGAGCGCAATAAGGTTCAGTGCTCGGCCATTGCCTCGAACCTCGACACGCCTGACGCTCGCTTCACCGTCCCACTCATTCACCGCCCAAGTCGGGGCGTAGACAGAAGTCGCCGGGTTCCTCTTTTTCGACCGTAACTGCCCCGACTTGTCGTGGGTACTCAGTGCCAGCCGGTCTTCGGCGCGTGAGCCGATGTTGATGGTCTCGGCCTGCCCGTCCGCTCTCGGATTCCTTGAGCGAATCGCCTCGACATCGCCACCACCCTTGATGAAGCGCTGCGCGTCGTCGTGGAAGAGGGTGAGCCCGGTGAAGTCGGAGGCGAGCTCCAGGTGAACCGTTGACCAGCCGAGCGCGGCAGCGTGCAGCGGCGATGGGCAAGCCCCGCCAGTGAGCCATCTCGTCACCCGGTCGAGCCAGGTGCTCATCCAAGCGCTCGCGCCGTCCCTCCAGAGAGCGCCTGACTTGGCGATCAAGGTTGCCTGCCCCGTGCGGGGAACTACCCTGAGCTGCGCGTCGTCGCTGAAGATGATGTTGATCCCTTTCAAGACGTCGCAGCGCCCAACCCAAGCAGTCAGCACCTCGCCGGTCTGACCGTCGATGAGGTCGATGGTTCTTGGTGGGCGTCCAGGGCGTGCAAGCCGGCGGAGGGCGAGGTCCCATCCCGCCACCGGCGCGTTGATTCGGAAAGAAGTCCCGCCATCGAGGTGCAGCGGCGCGATGCACTTCACGTTGGGGTCTCCGCCGAGGGCGGCATGTGCAGATCGCCAGGCCGCGATTGCGGTCTGATCGTTCGGGGATTCGCCTCCTGCGTCGGCGGGCTGACCGAGCTTGCCGCTCGGTCGCCGGGAGCGATGGGGGAGCGAGCGTACGAGGTCCTTCTCCCTATGACCCCCTGGGCCCCCGTACGCTCGCGCCCCCTTCTTAGAGAGAGCGCCCGTCGAAAGTGTCACTGTTTCCGATTCGCCTTGTTTTGCGCGGTTTCCGTGGGAGATGGCGCGCGCGAGGATGTACATGCGCTCGCCCGCAGGTGTCACAGTTTCATCAACACCGTCGGCGACCAGCTCGTCGAGGAAGATGTTGATGCGGTCTTCGCTCATCTCAATGCCGTGCTTGAACGCTTCAGCGCTCACGGACGCGCGCGTGATGAACTTGCCTGACCGCAAGCGCCGCCTCAGTACGCGCGCGAGGAGAAGCTCTTCGTTCGGTGACGAGTTGAACGACGGCCTCGTCGTGAGCGACGCGATCAACTTCTCGCGGCGCTTCATTCGACGAGCCCGATTCTGTCTGCACCCATCTCGGCTGCAGGTCCGAGCCGGGTTCCTCCCGCCCTGGGCGATGGGTCGCGCTCGGCACTCGGGGCAGAAGTTCAACCCCGCGCTCATTGAGCTCCTCCATTCAGGGGTCGCAGGTCAACGACGAACGGCTCCGCCAGCGCCTCCCCAAGGGAGCGCCCCACGCCGTTCAAACCCCAGAAAGCGAAACGGCCTTCCTCCGTTTTTCCGGGGAAAGCCGTCGTGCTCCATCTATTGGTTGCGCGGGTAGGATTTGAACCTACGACCTTCGGGTTATGAGCCCGACGAGCTACCAGGCTGCTCCACCGCGCAGGGTCTGAGTAGTCGGGGCGGACCGAAGTCGTCAAGCGGTTCCTCCAGGATCGACCGGGGGCGGCGCGGCGTTCTCCTCCGAGGGGCAAATCGCGGCGCAAAGCGCGTCCTCGCGGCGCCCCGTCCCGGGCCGGGCGTCTCGCATCGACGCCGCCTCGGCCGGTTCACGGATCGCCTTCGCGGGTCGGCGCGCTCTCCCGCGTCCTTCGTTCGCGCCTCGGCCAGGCCCGTGGTGCCCTCCCCGCCTCGCACCGGGCTCCGTGCTACGCCCGTCGTGCCATGCGCCCGATCCTCCTCACCCTCCTCGCCCTCCACACGGCCATCACGGCGTGGGCCTCTCCGCGGCGATCCCCTCGGGGCGTTCCCGCCGTTCCAGGTCCAGTCCGAGTACCAGGTGTTCTTCGACCTGGTCGTGGCCACCTTGGTTCTCTTCCTCCTCGTGAGGAAGGAGCTGCGACGGCGGAAGCGGTCCACCCGGGGAGCTTGGGCGATGTTCGCGGGGGCGGTGCTCGTGGGATCGTTCTCGCCGCTCGTCTATCTGCTGATCGAGAAGGATTTGTTTTCGGACGATCCCCCGTAGTTCGCGACGGCGGAGTCCGAGCTCCCGACGGGTCTCGCTGGGCGGACGGGATTTCGGGTCGAGGGCGTCGTCGTGCTCGGAGCGATTTCGTGTACGGGCACGTGGACGGGCACGTTCAGGTTCACGGGCACGTTCACGGGGTCGTGAGGCGGCGGGCGGCAGCGCGGGAATGGCGCGAAGCGTTTGGCGGCCCATGCCGGGTCCCGTTGGCCCTCGTCGTGCGTCCGGACATTATCGCTCGTTCTCGTACAGTATTGTCCCAATACTATCGATTGTCCGCACGGTTCTCCCGCGCCAGGTTGGTCCTCCTCAGGAGACTCCGACCATGCCCACCCGCTCGTCCCTCGCGACCTTCGCCACCCTCGTCACCCTCACCGGCTGCGCGTCCGCGCCCGACGCCGACGTCACCGATTCCCCCTCCGACGATTCGACCGCCCAGGCCATCGTCGGCGGCCGGGCCTCCCGTTCCTGCTCCCCGAGGCCCACGCCTCCCGCCCGCACCGTCGACCAGAACCTCCAGGCCCTCCGCGACTTGCAGGTCTTCGAAGTGCGCGGCGTCCTCGTCGACATCCCCGAGAACGCCAACTGCTACAACCTCCCCTGCCCCGGACACGAGAGCGAGTTCGTCTCCCGCGAGGAAGCCGACAGGCGCGCCGCCGCCAACCTCGATCGCTTCACCCGCACCGCCGTCGCCGCCGCCGCCGACGTCTCCCTCGACGACACCATCGCCACCACCGGCCACTGCTACGACACCGATGCCCAGAACCTCGACGCCCTGAAGGCGCTCCGCATGGTCTCCCTCGGCGATCTCGTCCTCGAAGCGCCCGGACAGAATCCCAACTGCTACTACGCGCCCTTCGGCCCCAAGCTCGCGCGCATCGCCGCCGCCTTCCGCAAGCCCTGATGGTTCCCCGCTCCCCCTCGAACCTCCAGCTCGGCGTCGGGCTCGACGTGGCGTGGGGGAGCGGTTTCCTCTCCCGGCCCGACGGAACCGACGTCGCCTCCGACGGGCTCGTCGCCTTCCTCACCCGGCAGGCCGGACACTTCCGGCACCTCTTCGTCTCGTGGCAACCGAAGGACCGCGGGCCCCTCGACGCCTCCCGCTACTTCCAGGCCTACGACGATCTCTTCGCCCGCGTGGGGCACCTCTATCCCGTCCGGGCCCTCCACCACACCGCCCTGAACCTCGGCGCCCTGGAGACGAGCGATCGCCGCGAGCTCCTCGCCCTCACCCGGGCCCTCGTCGAACGCTACGACTTCGCGTGGGTCAACGAAGACGTGGGGCTCTGGTCCATCCACGGCACCCCCCTTCCCTATCCCCTCGCGCCCTACCTCACCGAGCGCGGGCTCCGGGCCGCCATCGCCAATACCCGCGAAGTGCAGGACGCCCTGCCCGTGCCCATGGTCATCGAGTTCCCCGGCTTCTCCGACGGCACCGCGCTCGTCCTCGGGAAGATGCACGCCTACGATTTCTTCCGTCGCCTCGCCGACGACGCCGACGTGCCCGTCACCCTCGATACCGGGCACCTCCTCTCCTACCAGTGGCTCCGCGGACGCCGCGGCGAAGCGCTCTTCGACGAGCTCGACAAGCTCCCGCTCGATCGCTGCTTCGAGATCCACCTCTCCGGATGCTCCATCGAGGACGATCGCTTCCACGATCGCCACCACGGCATCCTCCTCGCCGATCAGTTCGCGATGCTCCGCCGCCTCGCGCGCCTCTGCCCGAACCTCCGCGCCGTCACCTACGAGGACCCGGTGTTCGACGCCGCCGGCACCTTCGTGGCCGCCACCACGCCTTCCCTCGACACGCTCCTCGCCACGGCCCGGGAGATCGCGGCGTGACCCTCGACGACGTCCTCCACGCGCTCCTCTTTCGGCGCTCGTTCCGGCTCCGGTTCCTGGCCGGCGAGCGGACCTCGCTCGGCATCGATCCGGAAGACGAAGCGGACCTCGCAACCCTGGACCCCGCCGAGCTCGAAAGCTCCGCACGACTCGCCTGCCGATCGGTCCTCGATCGCTCGCACCGCGGCGTGGGGAGTCTTCGGGACGCGTTCCCGAAGACCATGGCGCTCTGGACGAGCCAACGGCCCCGCACACGAGCCGACGGATTCGACGACGCCCAGGTCGATCCGGACGAACTCGCCTTCGCCTTCGCCGAATCGACGGCGTTCGCCGCGTGGACCCCCATGGCGGGCGGGGACGCGTTCGGGCCTCCCCTCGAAGACGCCTTCCGCCTTTTCGCCGAAGAAGACCTCGGACCGACGGCCGTCGCCACCGCCCGCGCCGAATGCGCCTTCGCGATCCTGCGTGCCTTGGTCGTGAACCCGGAACCCCGGTTCGCCGTGCCCGCGTTCGTCCGCCGCGCGCCGCGGGGGTTCTACGTCGTGCTCGAGAACGTCGAAGGCCCGTTCCTCGTCGCCGCCTTGGGCGGTCGCTTGGTCACGGGCCCCGTGACGCCCACGCTCGCCGCGATCCTCCGCGGCGAAGAGGCGACGATTCCCGCCGCGGAGCGGCCGGGCCTGGAAGCGGCCCGCACCGGACTCCGCGAACTCGGACTCGTCGCCTGAACGCGCTCCGCCTGCCGCGCTCTCAGCCGTGACGACGACGCCGGCGCGTCACGCACACGCCGACCATGGCCATCGCGCCGAACACCAGCGTCGCATCGCTTCGCGTCGTCGCCGTGCTCTTCACTTCCGAGCACGAGCAGCCCGAGTCCTGGCCCGGGATCACGTCGATGTCGCTGCCACCGTCCCCGGCATCGCGACCCGCGTCGCGTGCGGCCGCGGCGTCGCGGCCCGCGTCCACGATGCTGCCCGACGAGCCCGCGTCGTTGCCCGTCGTCCCCGAGTCCGTGCCGCTCGTTCCGGAGTCCGTGCCGCCCGTCCCCGAATCCGTGCCACTCGATCCGGAATCCGTACCGCCCGTTCCCGAATCCCGCGCGCCGCCCGAATCCGCCGCCGACGCATCGCCGCCCGACGATCCTGAATCCCGGACGCCTCCCGCGTCCGTTCCCGACGACGCGTCGCCGCCGGACGATCCCGAATCGCGGACGCCACCGGCATCGCCTCCCGACGAACCCGAGTCGCGCACGCCGCCGGCATCGTCGCCCGAGGAGGATCCGCCGTCCGTCGAACCGCCGCTGTCCGGAAGCACGAAGCCTCCGTCGTCGAGGGGCAATCCTCCGTCGAGGTCTCCGCCGCCGTCGACGTCGTTTCCGCCGCCGTCCGCCGGAGGATCGCCGCCGTCGAAGATCCCGCCGCCGTCGGTCGGGTTCGTGCCGCCGCCGTCTTCACCGGAGCCGGCACCGTCGGACGCACTGCCGCCGTCGAGGTCGTTGCCGCCACCGTCCGACGTGCCGCCGCCATCGGGAAGGATGAGTCCACCGTCGTCCGACGAGCCGCCGCCGTCGCTCGACGAACCGCCGTCCACCGCTCCGCCGCCGTCCACGCCGCCACCGGCGCAGGGATTGGGAACGGATCGGGAGTTGTGCGGATTGGGGGCGATGGACTGGAAGTCCGAGGCGTTGTTGTCCGTCTCCGTGCAACCGCCGTTCTTCCGGGTCGCGGCCAGGTTGGAGCTGGCGGCGGGCGCGGCCGCGGTTTCCGAGTCGTTCGCGGTGCCGTAGCCCACGAAGTCCACGACTCCGAACGCGGTCGCGCACCCGGTCGTGCACGAAAGCGGAAGCACGAGCGCGTCCGAGACGAGAGCGACCTTGCCGTTCGACTGGGTGATGTCGAAGACGCCGATGGCGTCGGGCGTCGGCAGGTCCACGGCGCCGGCGGACGTTCCCACGGTGCCGAGCTGGACGAGGTAGTACCCGCCCGGAGGGATGATGGAGCTGCGACCACCTCCACCGGAGAGCTGGATGACGTTCAGGTTGAGGCTCGAGAACGCGGTGCTCGTACCCGCGAACTGGATGGTCCACCCCGCGACGTCCACGGGCGTCTGACCTCCGTTGAACAGCTCCACGTAGTCGTAGCGGTAGGGCGGAGGATTCGACGTCGACGTCGACTGCCCGCCTCCGAACACTTGGCTGATCCGGATTCCCGACGAAAGCGCGTACTCCGCTTTGCCGAAGCGTTCCTCCGTCACCGCGTCGTCGCTCGCGCACGCGGCGAGGAAGCTCGCCATGAAGAGTCCGATCCCGAAAGCCCACCCCGTCCTGCGTCGCATCATGGCGGCGCAAGGTACACAATCCGAGGGACGGAGGTGTCTCGAAAGCGGCGCACGTCCCCGTCCGATCGGCCGGACGGCGGTGACCTCCTCGTGCACCGTCCCTGGCACGGCGGGAACGAAGCCAAGAGCGGTCGCCCGAAGCCTCACGCGCGCTCCGTGTCGTCCGGAACCGGTCGTCTCCGAGCGGGGTGCCTCCGACGAACGGGGCGGCAGGGTGATTGACGGCCGAGGCGCGAGGGCGCGATCCTTCGGAACGTGAAACGCACCCACCGACTCCTCGCCCTCGCTGCCCTCGCTTCCGGTTCGACCACGGCGATTTTCGCCGCCTGCGGCCCCACGGTGGCCAACACGAAAGACGTCGACGCGTGCGAGCTCCGTTGGGCGCTCGACACCAACGGCTCCTTTCCGGCGACCCGGAGCGATTCGAAGAGCCTCACGGCCACGGCGATTCCGGTGTCGGCAGCGGCGCAGAGTCCCGTTCAGACTCTTTCGCTCACCCTCCGGGTCGGCGAAGAACGGCAGTTGGCGGTCTACGGAGACACGGAGACGCCGGCAGCCTCGTGCGCGAGCGTCCCCCTCCTTTCGATGGAGAACGCCATCGCGGTGAAGCTCGCAGGACCCGACCTTTCCACCGTCGCCACGGTCTCGCTCCAGGCGGCCAAACTCTCCGATTCGTCCCCGTCTCCCGCGAAGGTCGTCACGCTGACGGGCAAGGCGGTCGGGTCGGGCCGCTACCGGTTCGCCCATCGGGGTGAAGACGCCGAAGGAACCGTCGAGGTCAGCCTCGAGGTGGTCGGTGCTTCCGACGGTGGTGCGCCGGACGCATCGACGGACGCCTCGGCGGACGCGGCAGCGGACGGCGGAGCCAAGGAGGCCGGTGCGGACGGGGGCGCGAAGGACTCCGGAACCGATGCCACCGTGAACGATGCCGGTACGGACGCCACCATGGCCGACGGAGGAGGTACCGATTCGGGTACCACCGATTCGGCTACCACCGACTCCGGCACCACCGATTCCGGGAACGTCGATCGCGTCACGGGCTTCGCCTACGCGCCCACGGTCTTCTCACCCGCCGTCATGGCCCAATGGGCCGTGCATTCCGACGGTCGGCTCACTCCCCTCAGCCCCGCCACCGTCGCGGTCGACTCGAACCCTTCGTCCCTCGCCGCCACGCCGGACGCCAAGTTCCTCTACGTCACCGACGCCCTAGCCAACACCATCCAACAGTTCGCCATCGGCTCGAACGGCGCGGTGACCCCGCTGTCTCCGGCCACCCTGTCGACCTCCGACTACCCCTCCGGCATCGTCGTCCACCCGAACGGTCACTACGCCTTCGTCGCGAGCAGCGACACCAACACGGTGCTCTCCTACCGCATCGTGGACGACGCCGACGCCGGCACACCGGGAACCCTCGTCGCGAACGGCTCCGCGCCCACCCAGTCTTCTCCCTCGGGAATCGCCGTCACACCGGATGGCACGCACTTGTTCGTCGTCAATTCGATCTCCGACAGCATCTCCCAATACGCCATCGCGCCGGACGGGACGCTCTCGGCGCTCACGCCCGCCACCGTCGCCGTGGCCGAATTGCCGAACCGCATCACGGTGACCCGTGACGGCAAGAACGCGTACGTGACCCACGTCGACGTCCTGAATCCGGCCGTCGTGTCCCAGTTCTCCATCGACGGCATGGGAAAGCTCGCGCCGCTCACCCCGGCCACGGTTTCGGTCGAAGACACCGGAACCGTCGTCGCCGTGAACCGCGCGGGCACGTCGGCCCTGTCCGTGAACGCGGGTGCGGCCACGGTGTCCCGATTCGCGATCGGGAGCGTCGACGGGACCCTCTCGGTCCTTTCGCCGAGCGTTTCCCTCCAGGCCGACGCGAGCGCCGTCGCCCTCGGCGACGTGGCCTTCGATCCGACGGGTGCCTTCGCCTACGTGGTGAACGTGACGGGCAACGTCATCCACCCGTTCGCGGTCTCGCCGACGGGCCTCACCCCGCTCTCGCCCGCCACCGTGACGGCGAATCCGAGCGGCGGTCTCTTCCTCGTCGTCGCGAACCCCTGACGCTCGAAGGGCCGGCATCGGCCTCCGACCTCGGCACTCGACTTCCTCGCCGCGAGCCCCCACCGATCCTCCTTGCGCATCGTCTTGCCGAAGGGACGATCGGCAGCCGCGGTTCGGGTCGCCGGGCGCTGCCGACGGTCGTGATTCGTCGTCGCGACGACTCCCCGAGGGTGTGACCCGCCGATCACGTCCCTCCGTGAAAGTGCCTTCACGCCGCGTTCGTCCGACCTCGTCGCCCACGGTGGGAGGCAGACGATCGTCCGCGAAATTCGCGGCGTTTCGGTGCGGGAAGTCGCCCCGGGTCCCCGTGTCGCCGCGACGAATGCGTCGGCATTCTCCGTGCTTCGGGAGAGGCGTACGTTCGATCCTGAACCCGAGGAGATTTCCCATGACGTTCCCGACGATCCGCTCGCCCTTCGCTTTCGTGCTTTCGATCGGCGCCATCGCCGCCTTCGCGACGACGGGGTGTGCCGGAGCGAACGACGACGGACTCGGAACCTCCGCGAGCGCGCTCGTCGAGGACGACGACGAGATGTCGAGCACCGACGAGGCCAACGAGTCCGGCCTCGAGGCGACGCTCTCGGGAGCGGACCTCGCCGGAGCGGGCGGCGTCGTCGATCCGTCGACGGGCGACGTCGAGCTCTGGCTCCGCGTGAAGGTGAACCCCGGGCTCTTCTACCAACCGGCGGGGTGCATCACGTCGACCCTCGAGGGGACGTCGAACGAACGCAAGGCGACCCACGTGTTCGACGGATGCAAGGGCCCCTTCGGACTCGTCTCGTACACCGGCACCGTCGTCTCCACGTGGAAGCGCGACGAGGGAACGCTCCGCGTGACGCACAAGGCGGAGAACTTCGCCATCAACGGCGCGAAGGTGAGCTTCGAGTCGCAAGTCACCTATTCGAAGGCGGGCACGGTGTGGCAACGCACGCGGCAAGGCCAGTCGTCGGGCACGACGGCGAAGGGCAAGACCTTCACGCACGCCGCGAACTTCACCCTCGCCTACGACGAGGGCACGAAGTGCCTCACCCGGAACGGTCAGGCCGAGAGCACCCTCGGCGGCCGCGCGTGGACGAAGAAGGTGACCGGGGTCGAGGTCTGCGGCTGGGGACTCTCTCTCTGTCCGAAGAAGGGCACGGTCGAACTCACGCGCGCGAAGACCTCCGGCGAAGAGGAAGTGAAGCTCACCGTGGACTACGAGGGCGGCGAGGCCACGCGCGTGAAGATCGGCACGGGACGCGTCGTGAAGCGCGCCCTCGTCTGCAAGGCCGACTGAGCGTCACGCGCCGGGACGCGCGTCGCCTTCGTTCTTGCCGCGTCCGAGCACGAAGGCGGCGGCAGAGGCCGCCAGGCCGAGGAGGATCGCGGGGGAACCGGACACGGCCCCGATGGGGAGGCACATGCCGGCTTCCCGTCGCCCCTCGTCCCGGATTCGCGCCAACTGACTCGCGTCGACCAATCCGGAGGCCCCGGCCGAACGCAGGGCCTCCTCGACCACGGCGTTGCCGCGGACGTTCCCGACGACACCCGAGCTCGCCGCGAAGGTACCGACCACGAACGCGACGCCCCCGACGACGAGGCCCACGCGCTTGTTCGCGGCCGTGAGCGCCACGGCGACCGCCGCGATGCCGAGGGCGACTCCGAGAAGTCCCAGCAACACGGCGAGCCAGCCGAAGCCGCCGCACATCTTGAGCATCTCGAAGACACCGGCCGGTGCGTCGTTCACGCGAATCCCCCGAGCGAAGGCGACGTCAGGGCTTCGCGACGACGAGGAATCGTCCGTTTCCGGGGTAGGCCGTCACGGACGAGGGCGTGAGCGGGGTGATGCCCGAGGGCGCGACCGCGAACTGGTGGACGACGTTGCCGGTGACGTTGGCGACGTAGAGGAACGATCCGGTGGGATCGAGGGCCATGTCGCCGAGGGTGCTCGCGCCGCCGTCGACCGTGATGGCCACGGAAGCCGGGGTGAGCGGCGAGAGCGCGCCGTTCGACGCGACCGAATATTGCGACACCGTCGACGCGGTCGTGTTCACGCCGAAGACCAAGCTGTTCGCCGGGTTCGCCACGAGCAAGGTTCCCGTGTCGTCCGCGGCCACCGCCGGAGGCGTGAGCGGTTCGAGCGCCGTGTGCGGCGGCACGTAGACGCTGCCGTCGGGGAGGTTCCCGCCGTCGCTCGGCAGGGTGCCGCCGTCGGGATCGACGGCGACGCCCGGCTTCGCCGTGAACGCGAATTGGGAGTTCTTGAATTCGAGGAAGTCGCCATGGGTGAGGTAGGCGTTCTTGCCGTTCGCGGACACGGTGATCCGGTTCGGCAGCGACGCCGTGGTCACCGTCGGCGTCGGCGAGGGAGCGAGGGCGCCGACGGCGTCGATGGTGAACACGCTCACGGCGTCGGACGTGCTGTCGACGACGAGGAGCAGGGACCCGTCCGGCGTCACGGCCACGCCCGTGGGACCTCCGCCCGTGGGCGTCTCGCGAACGAAGGTGAGCGTGCCTTCGCCACCGGTGCCCGTCGTGCCGATGGAGTACGTGGCGACCGTGTTCGAGTTGTTCCGGGTCACGTACGCGAAGCGGCCCGACGGATGAATGGCGATTCCTGCGGGGAACGGAGTCAACCCCGCGTCGCCCACGAGACCTCCCACACTGGGCGGCGTGAGGGGCGACAACGTTCCGTCCGTCGCGATGGCGTACTGGGAGATCTTCCCGGCCACGCCGTCGGTCACGTAGAGGAACTTGGCGTCGGGCGTGGCGGCGAGGGACGTCGGGTTCGACTCGCCCGGCGTGATCGTGGCGGGCGTGAGCGGCGTGAGCTGACCGGTCGAGTGCACGGCCCACTGCGCGATGACCGCCGGAGAGAAGGCGGTGGGCGCGTAGGCGAAGCCGGTGATGCGGTCGACCACACTTCCGTCGGAGCCGGAGTCGGTGCTGCCGGAGCTGCCGTCCTGGGACGTGCTCCCATCCTGGGACGCGCTGCCATCTTGGGTCGTCCCGCCGTCGTTCACCGTCCCATCGATGGCGGCATCCGACCCGCCGTCGTTCACGGTGCCATCGACGCCCGCGTCCCGGGAACCGCCGTCGGTCGCGGCGTCGGTGGACGAGGCATCCGCGGCCGCGTCCGTCCTCGCCGCTTCGGGAAGTGCGTCGCGCGCGACGTCGCCGAGCGCGTCGAGGGACGCGTCCCCGTACGTGCCGTTGGGGATCTTCGATTCGTCGAAGTCGATCGCGAGGGAGCACGCCGCGAGGAGCGACGGAGCGACGAACGCCGTGGCGAGGACGAAAGGAAGGCGGCGCGATCGGGGCGAGCTCATCCGAGCAGCATCGACCGCGCGTCCTCCTTACGTCAAGGGATCAGGCCGCGCGCCGACGTCGGCGGAAGGCGAACAGGCCCACGAGCGCGAACGGTCCGAGGACCAACGTGCCTCCGGCAGGGTGCGATCAGGCGAGGCGGCACACGCCAATCCGCCGCCGGAGAGATCGGATCCGTTCGGGGTCGCGTCCGGCCCGTTCGACGACGAACCGGAGTCGGACACCGCCGTCGATCCGTCGGGCGTCGACGTGGTCGCGTCGCCGGACGATCCGGCGTCCGACGATCCGGCGTCGGTGCGCCCCGCGTCCGCGCCGCCATCGGTGCGTCCGCCGTCCGTCGCGCCGGAATCCGTGGCGCCGGAGTCACGTCCGCCGTCCGTCACGCCGCCATCCATGGGGACGGGAACGCCGCACGTGCCGCCGAGGCAGTTGGCCGACTGGCACTCGTTGTCCCGCATGCACGCTTGTCCATTCGCCTTGCCGCAGAGACCGCCTTCGCACGCGGCGCTCACGCACTGCGCGGCGCGGTCGCACGCCTGGCCGTTCGGCAAGAGCGGGACGCACGCGCGCGCCGCGTCGCAGAAGTTGCCCGACGAACAATCCGAGTCCGTCTGGCACTGACCGCACGTGCGCGTGCCCGGGTTGCAGTGACCGCTGCGGCAGTCGCTGTTCTGGGCGCACGAAGCGTCGAGCGGCAGTCCGCAGAGGGAGTCCGATGGCGTTGCACACCACTCCGGCACGTGCCGGAGGGGCCCGTGGCGTCCTGCGGCGTGCACGGACCCATGCCGTTCGCGTGGCCGCAGAGATTGTCCGTGTCGCAAACGCCGGCGAGGCAACGTTCGGAGGTGCCGGCCGCGCACGTGCCCTGGGACGGAATCGCGAAGCCCGTGATTCCCTTCGCCACGCACGCGTCGTTCGCCACGTCGCAGAAGGAGGACGTGAGGCAGTCGCCGGAGAACGTTGCACCCGGCGAACGTGCGGCACGTGAGGTTCGTCGAGCACGCGCCGGTGCGGCAGACCGAAAGCGCGTTGACGGTGTTGCACGGGCCCGTTCCCTTGCGGAAGCCGCACGCGTCGTCGCCGGTGTCGCAGACGCCGCTGGTGCAGACGGCGGCGGCGGCGTCCGGCGTGCACATGCCCGTGAGCGCGGGCATCGTGTGGCTGGGCACGTTCGGGAGGGACACGCCGTTCGCGAGGTCCGCGCGGCAGATGGCCGCGGGCGACACGCCGGTGTCGCACCACTGGATCGCGGTGCAGTCGCCGTCGCCGGTGCACGCCGTGGCGCAGGCGCCGTTCGATTGGCACGTCGTGCCGGCGTGGACCGCACCTGCGTCCGCGCACGTGACGGTACCGCCGACCATGCCGCAGGTCGTGCACGCAGCGCCACCGCCGGGGCAGTAGGGAGCGCTCGCGGAGCACGGCGCGGTCACGGCCGTGCCGTCGTCGCCGTTGCACGCCACGCAGGTGCGCGTGGCGGAGTCGCAGATGGGCGTGGCGCCGCCGCACGCGCCCGCGTTCGCCGTCGTGCACTGGACGCACTGTCCCGCGCCGCCGCCGAGCTGCGGATCGCAGACGCTGCTCTGGCAGACGCCGGAAGGACCGGATGCCGACGTCGTCGTGCACGGTCCCTGCCCGTTCGCGCGACCGCAGGTGGTGCCGTCGCACACGCCCGAGAGGCAGCGCGACGACGTGCCACTCGTACACGCGCCACCGTCGGGGATGGGGCTGCCCGTCGGCGCGCGGGGCACACATTCGTGGGTGGACGTGCGGCAGTACGTCGACGACGAACAATCGCCGTCGGCGTTGCAGCCGTTCGCCGGGCGGCACGTGCCGTCCGTCGAACACGCACCGGAGCGGCAGACGAGGGGCCCGGTGAGCACCGTGCAAGGCCCTTGGCCGTTCGTGAATCCGCAGGCGTCGTCCGTCGTGTCGCAGACGCCGCTCTCGCAGACGGCGGTGGCCGCTTCCGGCGTGCACGCTCCGGTCAAGGGCGGCGTGTGCGTCGGAACGGTCGGAATGGCGGCGCCGTTCGGGAGGTCCGCACGGCAGAGGGCCATGGGGCTCGCGCCGTTGTCGCACCACTGGGTCGAGGCGCAGTTCGCGTCGAGCGTGCAGGTCGTGGCGCACGCGCCGCTTCCCTGGCACACGCCGCCGGCGTGGACGGCACCGGGCGCGGTGCACGTCGTCGTGCCGCCGGCCGTTCCGCAGGTCGTGCACGCACCGCCGTTGCCGGGGCAGTAGGGCGAGGTCGCCGGGCACGTCGCACTCGCTTGCGTGCCGTCGTCCCCGTTGCAGGCCGAACACGTGTTCGTGACGACGTCGCACACGGGCGTCGTGCCCGTGCATCCGTTCGACTCCGCACGTGTACATTGCACGCAAACACCGTTCCCGCTGTTGCCGGCGGGGTTGCACACGCCGCTCTGGCAGATGCCGGCGGTGCCGCCCGCGTTGATCGTGGTGCAGGGGCCTTGGCCGTTGGCGCGGCCGCAGGTCGTTCCGTCGCAGACGCCCGAGAGGCACCGGGTCGAGGCGTTGGACGTGCACGCGCCACCGCCGGGGATGGTGGAGCCCGTCGGCCCCTTCGCCTGGCAGGTGTGGGCCGTCGTGTCGCACCATTGGACGCCGGAGCAATCCGCGTCGACGTTGCATCCGCCGGAGGCCACGCACGTGCCGTTCTGGGAGCACGTGCCGGAGCGGCACACGGTCGCGGCGGAGGCGCCGTCGCAGGGACCGGTTCCGTTGGCGTATCCGCAGGCGTCGTCCGTCGTGTCGCAGACCCCGCTCGCGCAGACCGCGCTCGCCGCCGCCGTGGTGCACGCGCCCGTGAGCGCGGGGTTCGTGTGCGAAGGCACGTTCGGGATGGCCGTACCGTTGGCGAGATCGGCCGTGCACGTCGCGTTGGGCGAAGCGCCGGTGTTGCACCATTGCGTCGATGCGCAGTTCGAATCGCCGACGCACGCGTTTCCGCACGCGCCCGAATCCTGGCAGACGCCGCCCGCGTGGGTCGCGCCGCCGGCGGTGCAGGTCACGGTGCCGCCCGAGGCGCCGCAGGTCGTGCACGCGCCACCGCCACCGGGGCAATAAGGCGCGTTGGCGGGACACGTGGCGGACGACGACGTGCCGTTGTCTCCGTTGCATGCGACGCACGCGAACGTGTTCGCGTCGCAGAACGGCGTCGCCACGGCGCAATTCGAAGTGTTGCCCGCGGTGCACTGGCGGCAGAGACCCGCGCCACCGCCCGCGGACTCGTCGCAGAGGCCGCTACGGCAGGTGCCGCTGGCTCCCGACGCCGTCGCCTGGACGCATCCGCCTTCGCCGTTGGGACGACCGCAGACGTTGTCGGCGCCGCAGACACCGCTCGAGCAGCGGTTCGAATTTCCCGCGGTGCAGGTGCCGCCGCCGGGGATCGTCGTGCCCGTGTCGCCCTTCGCCTGGCAGGTGTGCGCGACCGTGTCGCACCATTGGTTCGAGGAGCAGTCGCCGTCGACGTTGCATCCCGCCGCCGGACGGCACGTGCCGTTGGTCGAGCACGCTCCCGACCGGCAGACGACCGCCGCGTTGCCGTTCGTGCACGGCCCCGTGCCGTTCGCGAAGCCGCAGAGGTTGTCGCCCGTGTCGCAGACGCCGCTCGTGCACACGGCGGTCGCCGCTTGCACGGTGCACACACCGTTCAGCGTCGGGTTCGTGTGCGAGGGTACGTTCGGGATGGCGACGCCGTTGGCGAGGTCGGCCGTGCACGTCGCGTTGGGCGACGCGCCCGTGTCGCACCACTGGGCCGCGAGGCAGTTGCCGTCGTTCACGCAGGCGTTGCCACACGCGCCGGTCGCTTGGCAGATGCCGCCGGAGTGGGTCGCGCCCATGGCCGTGCAGGTCGCCGTGCCACCGGAGGTTCCGCACGACGTGCACGTTCCTCCCCCGCCCGGGCAGTAGGGAGTGCCGGCGCCGCAGGTCGCCGTCGTGCCGGTCCCGTTGTCCCCGTTGCACGCGGCGCACGTGAAGGTGGCCGAGTCGCAGAGGGGCGTCCCGCCGGAACAGTTCGTCAGGTTGCCCGACGTACACTGGCGGCAGAGACCCGCCCCCGCGTTCGCCGACGGATCGCACACGCCGCTGCGGCAGGTTCCCGACGTGCCGGACGCGTTCCCGTTCGTGCACCCGCCCTGGCCATTGGCGTGGCCGCAGACGTTGTCGGCGTCGCACACGCCGGAGAGGCATCGGTTCGACGTCCCGCCCGCACACGTTCCACCGCCGGGGATGGCGACGCCCGTGGCGGCCTTCGCCTGGCACGTGTTTCCCGAACCGCAGAACTGCGTCCCGGTACAGTCCGCGTCGACGTTGCACCCACCCGCGGGCATGCACGTGAGGTTCGAGGAGCATGCGCCGGAGCGGCAGACGGTGCCCGCGTTGATCGTCGTGCACGGCCCCCTGCCGTTGGCGTACCCGCACCGGTTGTCCGAGGTGTCGCACACGCCGGACGTGCAAATCGCGAGTCCCACGGGCGTCGTGCACGTTCCTGCCGTGTGCAGGGGCGCGTCGTTGGGAAGGGCCGTGCCGTTGGCGAGCTTCGGCGCACAGGTCGACGTCTGCCCGTCGCAATACTGCGTGGCCGTGGGACAGTCGGAGTCGAGCGCGCAGGAGTCGATGCAGCACAGGGCGCCTCCGGCCGTCGCGGACGTGACCGTGACGTTGGTGGCTTCGGCCGTGCCGCTCGCGCCGCAGGCCCATCCCGACGGCAGGTTGGCGCAGAGGTTCGCGCTGGGATTGAGGTTGCCGCAGGCGCCGCCGATCACCGCCGCGCTTCCTCCGCAGCCGTAGAGGTCGTTGGCGGTGACCGCCGTGGGCAGACAATTCGTCGTGCAGCTCGCGGGGTCCGCACATCCGACCGCGGTGCTCGTTCCCGTCGCACAGGCGTTGCATCCCGTGGACGACTGGCGCGTCGCGTAGAACCGGCTCGTGGGAATCGTCGCGTCGCATCCCGAGGGCGCGCGGGTGGCGACCTCGGCGCCGGTCCGGCACACGTGCCACCCTTCGCCGCAGAGGTCCGCGATGTTGCATCCCGTCCCCGTGGGGTTCGCTCCGGAGTTTCCGGCACCCCGCGAGCATGCAGGCGTCGTCGTGGTGAGCACGCCGGGCACGCTGAAGCCGCCCGAACAGGCCGCGATGCCCGGGTACGTCACGAGGCTCGTGAAACCTTCGCGCGTGCCGTCCGCGCATCCGTTCGTCCCGAACGCCTGCGAGAGCTTGCCGAGGTCGGGCGTCGGCGTGGCCTGGGTCGGCGCGTCGACGGACGAACAGCTGACGACGCTCACGACGAGCGCCAGGCACGGCAACAGCACGCGGAACAACGGACGTGTGGACATCGTCGCGGACTCCTGCACCACGATCGCTCCCCTGCGATCCCGTGGGCGGGGCGGAATCTACCGTGTCTGCGTGCGGCGTGTCACCCGAAAGTTTGGACGCGTCCGTAGATCAGACCAGGAGATCGCCGGCGAGCGCGTCCACGATCCGGACGGCCTCGTCCGCCGACGGAGCGCCGAGCGCCGTCACGCAGTCCGGGTGGGGCGCGTGGGAGGCCGCATGCCGCAGCGCGCGGAACGCGTCGACGCGGGCGGTGCGGACTCGACCACGCTCGTCCTCGGAAAGGCGCTCCGAGAGCCACGCGTCGAGGTCCCACGAAAAGGCCGCGTGGGAGAGTTCTTCCTCGGCGACGGTCGCCATGGCGACGGCCACGCCGGGTGCCGTCGCGCGCTTCGCCTGCAGGGCTGCGACGAGCGCGGCGTACGTCTCCTTCACGCAGCCTTCCACCGCGTTGTCCCGCGCGAGTTCGTAGACCGACGGGACCGGCACGTCGGCGACGCGGAGCTCCCGCGTGACACCCCCGAACCGTCCGGCGAGCGCACCCATCGTGACGGCGTGACGGCGTTCGTCCTCGGCGGCCACGCGCGCACGCTCCACGAGACTCCGGGGCGCGCCCAGCGCCACGAGGGTGTCCGCGAGGCGTTCGAACGCGACGACGGAGGCCGCTTCGAGGTACGCCGTGTCCGCGAGCCAGGTCGCGACCGCCGAAGGGCCGGCGGCCGGACGTTCTTCGAGTCCTTCCGGTCGACGCCCGGCGCTGCAGGGACCGGAGAGCGGGCTCGGGCCACGCCACACGACCTCGCTCGCGCCGTTTCCGTCGAGTTCGAGGACGACGTCCTGCTGCGAGCACGCGTCGTCGTCGTAGACGAGGAACCGGTACGGCGGCCCTCCGGGCTGCGCACGGCTCTCGTCGCACACGATTCGGTAGGACGAGAACGCGCGCACCAGGAAGAGCGCGGTCGCCGGTGTCCGGACGGGTGCGAAGAGCGCGAGGGCGACCTTCGCGTCACTCACGAACGTGACGACGTCTCCCTTGGTCGTGACGAGCGCGCGCGTGCCACGGAAGCCGTTGGGGCTGCCCGGTTGCAGCGACCATCCGGACGTGTCCGTGCCGGGACGGAACGAGCGCGCCGTCGCCAGATCCGCAAGGCATCGCGCCGGATCGCTCGCACCGCCGCACGCGACGCCCCGGTGCCCGAGCGTCCTCCACGTGGCTTCGGCGGGGGTCGACGCGACGGCGAGTTCGAGGAGCTCCACGAAGTCGAAGGGCTCCCGTGTCTCCACGCCGTCGAGGATCGAGGTGGTCGTGCACAGACTCTCCGTGAAGCTGTCGCGATGGAAGGTGCCCCCGTCGAGGAACACGTCCGGCGGTGGATCGAGGACCGTCGCGACGCCTCCGTCCGCGGCCCGCGCGACCGAACCGTCCCCGACGGCTCCTCCATCGGACTGCGGAGCGCCTTCGGACCCCGAACCGATCGAGCCGCCACAGCCCGCTCCCACGATCATCGCGGCGATCGAACCGAACACCCGTTGCAGACGCGCCTTCGAATCCATGGTCGGACGTTCCCTTCCGCGGCGAGCCGCGAGCGCCCGCGATCCCGCGGACGTGGAAGGATCCGAAGCAATCGGAATGCCGGGAGGTCGCTCCGTGTGTCCGTCCGGTCCTCCGCGCGAATTTCGCGACATCCCGCGGGCGGCGTGGGTGTGGGGAGGCGCAAGAGGCCGTGCGCCGTCTTGTGCCGCGTCGGACATCGCACCGGGGCGACGTCGCGAAATCCCCTATTTTTCCCGGTTCGCGGACGATCCAGTCCCGGGTGTCAACCGCCGAGGGACACCGCGTGATCCACGTAGTCCCGACTCACGCTCGCTTCGACCATGAAGTCCGCCACGTCCGCCCGCGAGATGGCCGACGGCACGCCCTTCTTCGGATCCGTCTCGCGGACGTAGCGCCCCTTCGCGGGACCGTCGGTGAGTCGCGAGGGACGGGCGATGACCCACTCGAGACCGCTCGACATCGTCGCCGCTTCCTGGACGTCGTGATCCTGGAAGGGGCGCTTCAGGAGGAGGTTCACCATGAGCGTACGTAAGAGCCATCCCGCGCCCACGGCGCTCTCGCCGGCGCCGAACGCGCTCAGGACCACGAGGCGACGCACGCCGAACTCCTTCATGGCGTCGATCGCGAATCGCGTCCCGCGCGAGAAGTAGTCGGGCGTCGTCTTGAACTCGGAGAGGGACGAGACGGAGGCCGTGACGAGGACGGCGTCGTGCCCTTTCACGGCACCGCGCACCGAGGCCTCGTCGTGGAAGTTGCCGGTGAGTTTCGTCAGGTGCGCGTGATCGAGGGCGAGCTTCGACGGCGTCCGCGCGAACGCGGTCACGCGGTGGCCCTTTTCCAATGCCGACGCGACGCAGAGCGCGCCCGTACCCTTCGACGCACCGAGAACCAGGATGTTCATGGCGTCGGGAGGCTACGTGGAGTCGCCGCGCGAGGGAACGTCGGTTTGGACGGACACCGGGAACGCGCACGATTCTCGGGATCGCCACGGTCGCGCTGCGACGCGGAGCGCCATGAATTCGGCCTACCGGCGTAGACCGCGTCCATGCGACCCTTGCGCCCCTTCACGTATGCGCGACGCCACGCAAGCCGTGCGTCGCGGCACCCGACGTCGATCGTGCGCCTCCGTCCCGACGGGGGACGGCCGACTTTCACGAGAGAGGAATCCCCGAATGCGTCGTCTGAGTCGAGTCGTATCGTGCCTCACCTTGCTGAGCATCGCCGCGTGCGGCGGTGAGTCCCAGAACACGGGACTCATCGGCGACGCGTCGACCGACGGGTCCACCGGTCCCATCGGGACGGACGGATCGACCTCGGTCGACGGATCGACGTCCAACCGCGACGGCGGCGCCGCCGACGCCACGACCGACGCGACGGTGGGCGATGCCCAAGCCGACGCCCGAACCGACGCGGCGATCGACGCGTCCCGCGATTCCGCCGCGGACTCCGCGACGGACGCGTCCACCGACTCCGCGGTCGACGCCGCCGCCTGTCCCATGAACACCAGCGCCTGCGGCACGTCGTGCGTCGACAAGACGTCCGACCGTGATCACTGCGGCGACTGCGACAACCGCTGTGGCAATTCGGAGGCGTGCGTCTCCGGCGTGTGTTCGACGACCTGCCCGACCGGTCAGCGCGTCTGCGGCGGCACCTGCTCCACCGTCGCGACGGACAACCAGAACTGCGGCGACTGCGGCACGGTCTGCGGCGCGGGCACGGTCTGTTCGAACGGTTCCTGCACCACGAGCTGCGCGTCGAACCTCACGACGTGCACCTCCGACGGCGGCGCCGGAGACGGCGGCCAGGGCGCGACCTACTGCGCGAACACCGCCGACGACAACCAGAACTGCGGCACCTGCGGCAACGCGTGCGGCGCCGGTCACACGTGCACCGCCGGCGAATGTGTCCTCACGTGCGCGCTCGGCAACACGAAGTGCACCGCGTTCGGCGGCGACGGCGGCGTGACGGGCGAGTACTGCGCCAACCTCCAGAACGACTCGCAGAACTGCAACGCGTGCGGCAACGCGTGCGCCGCGGGCCAGGCGTGCGTCGGCGGCACCTGCACGGCGACGTGCGGTTCCGGATTCAGCTTCTGCGCCGAGCAGAACGGCCCGGGCTACTGCGCCAACCTCGAGTCCGATCCGGCCAACTGCAACGCGTGCGGCAACGCGTGTGCGCCGGGCTTCCTCTGCAACGGCGGCACGTGCGCGCCTTCGTGCATGCCCTTCACCACCTGCCCGGCGGTCGGCATGGAACCGGCGTACTGCGCCGACACCACGACGGACGGCGCGAACTGCGGGACCTGCGGGAACACGTGCACGGGCGGTCGCGTCTGCTCCGGTTCGCAGTGCGTCTTCGCTCCGCTGAACGTCACGACGGACACGAACCTCTCCACCACGAACACCAACGGCCGCACCTGCGCGGACGGCGGTGACATGGTGAGCTACTCCGTCGCGAGCCTCACCGGCACGACGGCGACGCTCGCCGGCAACGTGGCCGACGGCTGCCTCGTCGCGGGCGACCAGCTCCTCCTCATGAACCTCCGTGGCACCACGTCGTCGACCCTCAACGTCGGCAACTACGAGCGTCTCGTGGTCGCTTCCGTCGCGGGCAACGTGGTGACGTTCACGGCGTCCAAGACGAAGAACTACGGCAGCGGGGCGGACGACGCCGACATCGGCGCGCTCGCCAACCAGCAGCGTGTCGTCCTCCAGCGCGTTCCCGTGTACTCCACCGTGACCGTCGGCTTCGGCGCGACGCTCTCGGCGAACGCGTGGGACGGTCGCAAGGGCGGCGTGTTCTCGATCCACTCGAACGACGCGATCACCGTCATCGGGACCGTCTCGATGAAGGGTGCCGGGTACGCGGGAGGCGCGACCGTCACGACGGTGAACACGACCGGCGCGCAGGGCGAGACCATCTCCGGCGTCGGTTCGCGGGACGAACGCAACGCGATGGGCGGCGGTGGCGGCGGCTTCGGGGACAACTCCGGATGCGGCCCGCAAGGCTTCCCGGGCGGTGGCGGCGGCTACGGAGAATCGGGCACACGCTCCACGGCCCACTGCGGTGGTCAGGGTGGCGGTGCGTACGGCTCCCCGACCCTGTCGAAGCTCTTCTTCGGCTCCGGCGGCGGTGCGGGCGGCACGGACGACACGTTGGGTGACAACCCGCAAGGCGGCGCCGGTGGCGCGGGCGGCGGCATCATCCTGCTCGAGTCGGCCGCGGCGACCATCGTCAACGGCTCGGTCGACGCGTCTGGTGCCATCGGCACCGGCGACACGGCGCCGGACTGCACGAACACCGGCTCCAACACCTCCTGCTACGACTTCTCGGGTCCGGGCGGCGGTGGCGCGGGTGGTTCCGTCCGCATCGTCTCCCCGACGGTGGTGCGCCTCGCGGGCGTCTCCATCGAAGGCGGTCGCGGCGGCTTCGGCAATCGCACCTTCGGTGGTCTCGGTGGCAACGGCTCCATCGGACGCATGTTCCCGATGCCCCAGTCGTGTTCGGATCTCTCGAACGCCTACGAGGATCGGTCGACGCTCTTCGCCCTCGGCGGCGACGCGACGAAGGTCTTCCACGCGAACTGCGTGAACGTCGGCTCGGCCAACGCGAAGATGTACCTCGTGTTGCCCAACACCGGAGGTTCGCAGAACTTCTCGCGGTACGACGCCACGCGTCTCGACGGCGAGAACGGTTCGACGACGGTCACGACGCGCTTCACGCGCGTCGCACTCGACCCCTCCACGGGCCTGATCGACGGCGACAACTACACGTACGCGACGTCCTCCGGCCGCATCAACGGCGGCCCCTTCGTCGGAGGCCAGTTCTCCTACGCCCGCACGGGTGACTGCGCCTGCGACTTCCCGCGCGGCACGGCGAACGTCGACCTCCGCGGCACCGGTCTCGCCATCGACGATTCCGTCGTGTGGACGCCCGCCGGTTCGGGCCAATCCGGATCGTCCACCCAGCTCTTCGGGGGACTCGTCGCCAACCTCACCGGCGGCGGCTGCTGCGGAGAAAACGCGATCTCTTCCAACGGCGGCGACCTGAAGGTCAAGGTCGCGACCGTCTACACGTCCTGCCAGGCCATCAAGACGGCCATCCCGACGGCGACCGACGGCTTCTACTCCATCACGCCGAACGAGTCGTACCCCGACACGCGCGTCTACTGCGACATGACGACCGACGGCGGTGGTTTCACGCTGCTTTCGGACTCGGCCGCCAACGCCTCGGGCATCCAGGGCGAAGCGGAGACGATCCCGGCCTTGCCGGGCGTCGCGTCCGCCCTCCCGGCCGCCCTCGTCCGTGCGATCGCGGCCGTGTCGACCCAGGCCCACCTCCGCACGGCGGGTCTCGCGGCGACGCAGTCGTTCACGACGGTCGCGAACACGCAGCCGATCATCAACCTCCGCGACGGCCGCAAGCTCAACGCGGTCGGCACGCCGGTCGACACGAACACGCAGTTCCTCGGACCGCGCGGCGGCATGAGTTCCTTCATCTGGTACTCGTGCCCGCCGGGCCCGAAGGGCTTCCCGGAGATCTACCACGCGTGCAACAACGGCTTCGGTCTCCACGCCGTCGGCGACACGACCAAGTGGAACCTGCAGCAAGGCGCCCAGGACGCGTTGCAGCTCTACGTGCGCTGAGTCACGGCACGTAGTCCGGGGCACCCGCGACGGCCGATCCCTTCCGAGGGGTCGGCCGTCGTGTTTCGGGGGTCCGGACTTCCGAGCGTCTCCGTCCGAACACGCGCAGGTATCGCAGCCGTCGGAGGCCATCGCGGTGGACCCGGGAGTGCAGGCTCCTCCCGGAACGGCCCCGTCGGCGCTCGCGTCCCCCGACGAGGCGAGGACGTTCGGATCGTCGCAACCGACGACGGCGCGTTCGCGTTCTTTCGGCTCCCGGGCCCAGTGTTCCGTCGTATGCTCGCCGCCATGGAAGGTCCGAAGAGTGGCGGGCGTAGGCCGCCGGGTCCCCCGGGTCCGCCCGGTCCTCCCGAGCCGCCCGACGAGGAGACCCTCGGCGAGACGACGATGGTGCGCGCGAAGCGTTCCATGCCGCCGCTCATGACCTCGCAGCGCGACGCCGAAGCCTCCACGGCGGACGAGCTCGATCGGATGTCGACCGAAGCGAAGCAGTCGATCGCCGAGATCGCGCTCGCCCTCCGGGACGAACAGGTCGAAGCGCGCGTCGTCCACTACAAGGCCGATCTCGCCACGAGTCCCGAGCTCGACGCCATCACCGCCGAAGTCGTGGCCGAGTTCCAGCAGCTCCGCATCGCGGCGCGCACGGTGAGCGACCCTCCTCCGGCCTTCGATCGCGCCGCCCTCGAGTCGGAGCTCGTGCAATCGCTCACGACCACCCTCGAACGCATGTTCCGGCCGGGCCGCGTCACGAACGTCGTCGAGCGGAAACTCACCGAGGTCTCGAAACGCTTCGCCCGCTTCTTCTTCGAGAGCGAACTCGCCGAGAAGTTCCGGGGAACCACCTCCGACCCGAAGGCGAAGACCATGCGCTTCGCCGAACAGGCGCTCTATTACGCGCTCCTCCGCCGCGAGGCCGACGTGCGCGCCGAACTCGCGAGCATGGAGTTCGCCACGCCCGAAGTGCACGAACGCGCGAAGATCCAGCTCGCGAACTTCGTGAAGGAGCGCCGGGACGCGTTCCTCGAGCGCACCACCCCCGAGCTCAACGCCCTCGTGAAGACGTTGAGCGAGGTGCTCCTCGATTTCTTCGTCGAGGAACTTCCGCCGCAGATCCCCGCGATGTCCGCCGCCGTCGTCCGCAGCGCGAAGCTCGCCGATGGCCACGCCCGCACGACGGTGAAGGTCTCGGCGGATTTGTTCGCGAAGTTCCGCCACGCGTTCGAACTCCAGTTCCTCGTGCGCCTCGTCGCCTTCGCCGAGGAGGAGACCCGCCGCCGCTTGAAGGCGAAGGAAGGTCGCTTCCGGGACGAGACGCTGCACTTCATGGCGGACCCGCACATCTTCAGCGACATCTGCGAGCTCTTCTGCGATGCGATCTACGACTACCTGTACAGCGAAGGCTTCCTCGACCTGCCCACCGACTGGCGGCGCAGCGTCTCGCGCCCCGGCTGATCGGGCCGGATCGGTGCGTCTCCGCGTCGTCGCCTCCGCGATCGCCCTGGCGCTGGGAACGGGCTGCGGCGGTCCCGGAAGTGTGGGCCCCGTCGCTCCCGGATCCGTCGCGTCCGGACCTTCGAAGGACGGCGTGACGCGGGGCTCGCTCGTGGCGAACGCGCGGCTCGTCGGCGCGCGACGGATCGGGGCGCTCCTCGCCGGAGATGCCGTCCGCGGCGTGGCCTTCGCGAACGACGGCGACGTGGTCGTCACCGGTTCGTTCGAGGACACCGTCGACTTCGGAGGTACGCGGCTGACGAGTCGCGGCGGCTCCGACGTCTTCGTCGCGAAGTACGCGCGCACGGGTACGCTCCGATGGGTCCGCCGGTTCGGTGGCAGCAAGACCGATCGCGGTCAGTCCGTCGCGCTCCTCCCCGACGGTTCGATCTTCGTCGCGGGCAGCTTCATGGCCACGGCCGACTTCGGGAAGAAAGAACTCACGACCGCGGGGAACGGCGGCGCCTCCGATCTTTTCGTGTCCCGTCTCGCGCCTTCGGGGACACCCGAATGGACGCGGGCCCTCGGCAACGACGCCGACGACGGCGGATTCTCCCTCGCGGTCGACGAACGGGGCGTGGTGGTCGCCGGCGTGCTCGGCAAGTCCGACGGCGCCGCCACGACGCCCGGCATCGGTCGCGACACCGACGCCCTCGTCGCCGCGTGGACCCTCGTGGGCGATCGCTCGTGGCAGAAGACCTTCGGCAACGCCGGCACCGATCTCGCGGGCGCCGTCGCCCTCGACGCCGCGGGCGACGCCTACGTCCTCTCCGATTTCGCCCTCCCGGTCCCGGCGGCGGGCGGGATCGCCGGAACGGGTCCCCACGCGCTCACGCTCACGAAGCTCGGACGGGACGGGAGCGTGCGCTGGGAATCGTCCGTCGGATGCGAGTCGATGGTGAACCCCGAGGCCGTCGTCGTCGCGAAGGACGGCGCGGTGCATTTCGCCGGCTCCCTGTACGCGAACGCGACGTGGAACGGCACGACCATCGAGGTCCCCGGGGCGGGCGCGGGTCTCGTGGGCTCGGTGTCTCGCGAAGGCAAACGGACGAACCTCGTGACCGTGCGGTCTTCCGGCGGAGCCTCGCTCACCGCCCTCGCCGTCGACACGAAAGGCCGTGTGGTCGCGGGAGGCCACGGCGACGGGACCCTCGACGTCGCCGGGCATCCCTTCGAGGGACGTGCACTCTACACGTTCTTCGTCGGCCCCGGAGGGACGGCCTCGGACGTCGCATTCCTCCCGGTGAAGAAGGACGCCGATCGGATCGCGCGCATCGTGGCCACGGACGATGCCGTCGCCCTCGTGGGGACGCTCGCGAGCGAGGTCGCCCTCGCGAAGGGAGTCGCCCCCCTCCTGGAGCTCGGCGGCACCGACGGTTTCTTGGGCGTGTTCGCGCGCTGACCGTCCTGCATGGCTCCTGCGCGGTGAACGGTCAGGGCAGAAGGCCGATCGTGCGGGCGCACCAGACGAGATAGACGACGGAGAAACTCGCCATCCCGACGTCGACGACGAGGACGCGCAGCGAGCGCGGATACGGCGATCGCCCGCTTCCCGCCAACACGTGGACCCCGCGACGCTCCACCGACCGCAGGAGGGCCTCCGGCGCACGCACGGGATCGAGGAGGAGCGGGGCTCCGTCGTCGACGTCGGTCGGGAGGTCGTCGGGTGCGCTCATGGTCTCGTCTTCTCGTTCTGAAGGACCCGCAGCGCGTCGGCAAGGGTCTTCCGCGCCCGCGAGAGGCGCTTCCGGTGCGCGTCGGCGGAGACGCCGAGGAGCTTCGCCACCTCGTCGTGGGCGAGTCCGTCCACGGCCGTGAGGAGGAGGATCTCGCGATCGTCCGCGGAGAGCGTCGCGAGGGCCCGGTCGAGATCCCTCATCGCGCGCCGGGAACCGAGATCCTCCTCGGGCGAAGGTGCGGGACCGGGATCGTGCGTCCCGGGATCGGCCTGGAGCAGGAACCGCGACACGTCCATCCACGCCCACCTCCGGTGGCTCCGGTACGCGTTCCGGGCGACGGTGAAGAGCCACGCTTCGATGCGCGTGTCCTCCGCGAGACGCGGGGCGAATTCCGCCAACGTGAGCCACGTCTCCTGGAAGAGATCGTCCGCGACGTCCTTCCGTCGCGCGAGGCGGAAGAGGAAGCCGTAGAGCGTGTCCCCGTGGGCGCGGAGGACCTCCCGGAACGCCGACGGGTCACTCGCACGGAGGCGGGCCACGAGCGCACGTCGGGCGACCTCGGCACCTTCGGGGCTCGGTCTGGGTTCGGGGGATCCTTCGTGGGGCATTCCGTCGATTCCATGCGGGAGAGCGACCCTCGACGTCTTAACGTCGGTCCCGGGCCTTCGTGACCGGATCTTTCGCGGTCCGCGAAAAATCGTCCTCCCGGTCGGTCACGACACGTCCGCCGCCCCGTTGTTCCCCACGAAAGGACTCACCCACCATGCTCGAATCATTTCGCGACGGGGGATGGGGCATGTGGCCCATCCTCGTCTTCGGCCTGCTCGCCATCGTCACCGCGTTCCAGTTCGCCGTCCGGGGAGACACGAAGGTCCTCCGGTTCGTCGAGTCCCTCGCGAAGTGCGTCCTCTTCGCGTCCGTCACGGGCTTCGTCACGGGGCTCATCGCCACGAGCCGATACTTCCAGACCCACGAGCATCCGGGCGACGAGGGAATCCGGATCCTCGTCCAGGGCACGGCGGAGTCCGCGAACGACCTCGCGTTCGGGTTCGCGATGCTCACGGTGATCCACCTCGTCCTCGCCGTCGGCAAGCGCCGGTACGACGCACGCGGCACCTCGGACGGCTGACGCTCAGCGCCGCGTGGCGATGCCCAGGACGGCCTTTTCGGCCGCGTCGCGGAGCTCCTCGTCGGAGGCGTCCGCGGGCACCGGAACGTGGGGCACGAGGCTCAGATCGATCTCGAGCTCCGTGCGCGCGGCATCCACCTTCCACATGGTCCACACCGCGTGGAGGGACTTCAGGTTTCCACGCAGGAGCGTACTCTCGATCCAACGTTCGTCGGCGCCGGCGGGTGTGGCCCACGAGAATCGCGACTCCGCCCAGAGCGTGACGAGACCGTCGAGGATGGGGAGCTGCATGTAGACGTTCGTGCCGAGGGGGGTCCGGTCCGTCACACGCGAGACCCGGAACCGTGTCGGCGCGAAGGTCTTGTACTTGCCGAAGTCGAGCACCCGCTTCTCGACCACGTCGATGGGTGCGTCCACGAGGACCGTCGCGCGGCCGTACCGCTCCGACCGGCCGGGAGGTACCTCGTTCCACTTGATGGCCCGCTCGGCGCCGCGCGCGAGCAGATCGGCGCGCCGCGCGTCGTGGGCGGGGCCCGTGTCGTCGCCGAACGGATGGCGGACCGGCATCGGCGCGGCCGAAGCGGCGCGCGTCGACGAACCCGCGGGAACCGGAGCCGCGTGCATCGCTCCTTCCGTTCGCCCCGCACAAGCGACCGCCGTCGTCGCGATCACGGCGACGGCGACGACGGACGAGAACGTCGGGGACCGCGCCTTCACGTCCCGAACTTGCGCAGACCTTCGACGGCCCACCAATCGCGGTACCGCTCCTGCCCCTTCAGACGTTCCCGCTCGGGCGCGTCCTCCGCGTAGGTGAAGTACTCGTTGGTGGTCGCCCGGAGTTCGTCGATCGCTTCGCGACGACGTTCGATGTCGGGGTGCACGAGCGTGTCGATGATCCATTCGATGCGCGAGCGCGACTTGGCAGATTCCCACCAGGTCCGCCACGCGGCCACGTCGAGGTCGAAATCCTGGTGCGTGAGGCGCACGAGGGACTTTCCGGCTTCCGCGGCGACGCGGCCGTCCGGATCTTCCAGGAGCGCGAGGAGCGGCGGGACGGCGTCCCGCGCGTTCGTCTCGCCGAGCGCGAACACCGCGAGCAAGCGCTTGTGGAGCGCCTCGCCAGGCCTCGTCGCGAACGCGGCGACGGCGGACGCGACCTCGGCGGGCGCCGCACGACCGAGGGCTCCGAGCGCACGGAAGACCGCTTTGCGCGTCCGTTCGTCCTCGTCGAGGATGCGCGGCGCGAGCGCGGGGATCACGGAAGCGTCGCCGATCTCGGCGAGGAGCACGGCGGCCCAGAACCTCCGCGCGGGTTCCACGCGGAGGAGTTCGGAGACGACGAACGGCAACGAGTGCGCCTTCGTGGCCGCGAGGATCCGGAGCATGGGACCACACTCCGCCACGCGCGGCAGACGCTGCACCGAGATCGACTCGCTCACGACGAGCGGTCCCGGAAAGTGCTCCATCAGGAGAGGCAACACCGCGGCGGCGCGGCGCGTGAGCTCGCTCTCGACGTACGCGTCCGCACCCTTCGCGACGAGCCGCTGGACGAGGGACCGGATCTCCTCCGCGTCCCCGACGGACACCTTGGAATCGGGGGCCTCCGCGACGCCCGGCGGGAGCGACGCCGCGGGCTTCTTCTTCTTCACGAGGATGCGCTCGAAGCCCTTGCCGGCGTCGACCGCGAACGCGAGAACGTCGGCGACCTGCGCCAGATCCACCCCGAGCTCGCCGGAATCGCCGTAGAGGAGCGCGACGACACGTGTGCGCAGGACGACCGGCACGACGACGACCGTGGCGTCCGTGGGCCGACCGAGATCCTCGAGGAGCACGCCGTCGACCGACGTCGCGTCGGGCGTCGCGTGGACGGCCGTCTTCCGATCACGGGCGGTCGCGAGGAGTCCGGGAAGATCGAGGGGCACGCCGAGGCCCACGACCTTCTCGCGGGAGGCCCCGGGTCCGTACGCGTCGCGTCCTTCGGCGATGTCGCCGGGAAGGATGAACAGCGCCGAGTACTCGAAGTACTGCCGTGCGAAATCGAAGAACAGGTCGAGGAGCGAATCCCGGTCGGTGGCGTTCGCGATCTCGGCGCGCGCCCCTTCGAGCGTCATCGGTCCACGACGCCGGCGGGCCGCGCGCGGGGTGGTGCCGTGGCGGACGACGAGCGCCGGACGACCGGCGGGCGGAGGGGCCACCACCGTCTTCGGTGCGGGCGGAATCGCGGGCGAGACCACCTCCGCGGCCGTGTCGACCGGAGGCGGAGGGGTGACGATCGTGTCGCGGGACTCGCGCACGTCGGTTTTCCCACGCACCGCCGTCTCCGCTTCGAACGCGGAGAAGGACGTGTCCGCGATCCGGATCGCACCGGACGAGAGCGCCGCGAAGGCCTCGCCCTCGAGGGAGACCTGCGTGGCCGTCTGCACCCGCTTCAGGAGGCGAGCGATGCGTTTGTCGAGGGGCAGGCCGAAGAACGCCGAGAGCGCCTCGCGAATGCGGAAGCCCGCGACGATGCGCTGATCGACGTGGAGACCCAACGCGAACGCGAGTTCGTCGAGGACCTCGTTCGCGAGGGGTTCGGCGACCGCGACGGTCAGCACGTCCCCCGTGGCCGCGAGCGGGACGAAACCACGCTTGTCCGCCACGTCTCCCGGAACGAGCCGCATCGCGCGATCGTTCGGAGCGGGAATCGGTCCGGGACTCGCCGCTTGGATGCCCACCGACTCGCCCACGAGCTGCGTGAGCGCGCCCTCGTCGAGGCGGGCGACCTCGAGGAGGTTCGTCACGAGGTCGCCCCCGTGGATCACTTGCCGCGCGAGCGCCTCCTCGACCTGCCGCATCGACGCGACACCACGTTGGACGATGAGCGAGCTCAGGGACATTCGCGGTTCAAGGCTCGAAGGGGACCCTGCAGTAGGACGGCCAGTTGGCGCCGACTTCTCCCCCGCTCGCGTACTTCGTGCATTCCGAGAACGAGACGGTGTTGTAGTACTTCGTTTCGCACTCCTTGAGGTAGCTCGACTTGTCCGTGTACTTCGTGACGAAGTCGCAGCCGTAGCCCGCGGTCAGTTCGCTCTGGATCTGGCTGTATGCGGTGTCGAAGTCGAGTCCGCACGCCTGCGCCTTGCTCGCCAGGATCGAGACCGCTCGCTGGCAGGCTGCCGTCACCTCGGCGGCGTTCGCGGTGCCCCCGCTCGTGTCGGTCCCCGGATCGCCCGTCGTCTCCGTCCCCCCCGACGTCTTGTTTCCCAGGGCCGTGCCGTCGAACTGCTTGCCTGCCTTGTCGTTCGTGCCTTTCACGCTCGTCGAGCATGCCGACGTCGCGAGGAGGACAGGAAGGAAGGCGGCGGAGACGAGCTTCAGGATTCCGGTTCGATTCACGGCACACACCCGGGGTGACGGCGAGACGTTCGATCGATCACGCGCGCGCGAAGAGCCTGGTTTCGAGCAGTTCGACGAGCCCACTCATCGTATACGCCCTGGCGGTGCCGTCCACTCGCAGCCCACGTTTTTCGGCCGCCGCCGTGGTCACCGGGCCGATGCTGGCGACCTTCGTCCCCGCGAGGAGCCGAGCCGTGTCCGCGGCTCCCCCTTCGCCGCCCGCGAGGGCGTCCGCGAGATGTTCGGCCGTGCTCGCGGACGTGAGGACGAGCGCGTCGACCTCGCCGCGTCCGAGCGCCTCCCGGAGCTTCTGGTGGGCACCTTCCGGCACGTGGGTCTCGTAGACCGCCACGACGTCCACGGTCCACCCCGCGGCGCGAAGTGCGTCGGGCACCACGTCCCGCGCGCGGAGGGCGCGGAACAGCACGGCGCGCGGCGCGGTTCCGGAAGGAGCGTCGGCCTCCGCTTGGAGAAGCGCTTCCACAAGCCCTTCCGCACGCGACTCCTCGGCGACGAGCGTCGTCGCCCATCCGGCTCCGCGCACGGCCGCGGCGGTGCCCGGTCCGATGGCGGCGATCCGCGCCCGCCTGACGGCCTCGCGCGCCCCGGCACTCGCCGCGATCGCGCGCGCGGTGAAGGCGACGCCGTTCGCGCTCGTGAAGACCACCCAGTCGCGGGTACCGATCGTCGCCGCCGTCCGGACGACGGCCTCCGCGTCGCCGATCGCCCGGAACGCGAGGAGAGGCACGACCACCGGAACGGCCCCGCGCGCGACGAGGAGCTCCTCGAGGGCGCTCCTTTGACCGTCGGACCGCATCACGAGGACGCGAACGCCGTCGATCACTGGGGAGCGCAGGTGGAGACGCCCGCACCGACGATGACCGACGGGTACCGGGCGACGGCCGCGAGCGAGCCGTCGGTGGGACGGTAGCGCGTGATGGTGGACGATCCCGCCGGAGCGGTGAAGAGATAGAAGTCGCCGCCCCAGAACGCGAACGCCCAGCCGTTGCCGAGGTCGACGCCCGGCAGGCTCGTCTGAGCAGCGACGCGGGCCGTGGTCTTCTCGATTTCCGCGATGAACGTGCGCGAGTCGGTGGGGTTGGCGAAGAAGGCGAAGAGGCGTCCGTCGCCGGTTCCGGTGAGTTCGGCGCGCGCGATGTTCGGGACGAACGAACCGATCGGGTTGACGCGGAGTTGGGAGTCGATCGTCGCGAGCCCGGAGGCGGTGTTCGATCCGTCGGCCGCGATGAAGAGCGTCTCGGAGGGACCGCCTTCGTTCGTGGCGAACCCCATGCCGAACGTCTCGAAACCCTGCTGGCGGGGCTGGAACGTGGTGGCCGTGCACGCCGCGTTCACGGTGCTCACGCGGAACAGGCGACCGTCGCTGAAGAGCACGTTGGCCACGCCCCGACGGTCGACCGCCATGGAGAACGGCGTGGCGCCGTTGGCGTTGGGGCACGCGAGGATGCCGATGCGTCGGAACGCGCCGGTGGGCGGGAAGAAGCTGAGGAGCTCGTTCGAGGTCGTGACGACGTAGACGAGGGTCGACGCGGCGTCCGGGCAATCGGAGCGGTCGATGATGCGATCGGTCGGCGCGTCGAACGGGACGAGCGAGTCGCGGATGACGACGTCGGTCGGTGCGTCGAGGCGCGCGTCGCCGTCGGCGGTCGCGTCGGTGGTGGCGTCGAGGGACACCGGCGCGTCCGTGCCGGGCGCCGCGTCTCCTCCAGGCACGTCGGCACCGGGCACGAGTTCGTCGATGCCGAGATCGGTGCGCGTCCCACACGCGGCGGCGAGGGCGAGGAAGACGGTCGCACCCGAGGCGGCGGCGACGAACGTGGTGCGCGGCGTGAAGTTCACGGCAGGAACGATCGCGCCGTCTCGTCCGCTCGGCAAGCTTCGTGCGGCCGTTTCACGCGGAAAACGTCGTGTGGGTGGATGTGCTCACAATCCCCGGGAGTTCGCGCCCATCACCTTGAGCACCGTGGTTTGCGCGAGGAGCGAGGCGACCCCGGAGAGCTTCGCGTCCTCGTAGACGGCCATCGCGTCCTTCGGCCGGTCCGCGTCGAGGTGGATGTCGATGAGACGTTTGGTCGCGAGCAGCATGGCGTCCTTGTCGTGGGCGAGCTTGGCGGCCTTGAGGAGGGCTTCGAACACGTGTTCGCTCTCCGGCGCTTCTTCGGCGAGACCGCGCAACATCGCCACGGCCTCGACGGCCTTCCCCCGGATCGTGAGGAGGTTCGCCGTCTCGAGCCGCGGATCGTCGCCGAGGGTGGCCTCCCGATCGACTTCCCGATCGAGCTTCCGATCGTACCCGCTCTTCTTGGCCCCGAACGCGAGCCCCGCGCCCAACACGAACCCCGAGACGTGCGCCCAATTGGCGACCCCCGGTTCCAGGTCGAGGATCCCGTACACGACCTCGAACAGGCACCAGAACACGAGGGCGACCCACGCCGGTGCCTGGAACGTCCGCGGTCGGAGGGACATGAAGAGGTACGCGATCCGGATCCGCGTCTTCGGAAGCACGACGGCGAACGCGCCCATGACCCCCGCGATCGCGCCCGAGGCCCCGATGATCGGCAGGGTGCTCCCGTGGGACACGAGGGACTGCACCAGCGTCGCGAACACGCCGGACGCGAAATAGAACGTCGCGAAGATCGGCCGGCCCCAACGATCCTCGAGGTTCATGCCGACGAGGAAGAGGAACCACATGTTGCCGAGCAGGTGGAAGACGTCGCCGTGCAGGAACAGGCTCGTGACGAGCGAAAGCACGCGCGGTCGTGCCGGCACGTAGCCGAACCGGTGCAACGGCAGGTCGTCGACCGCGTCCGTGTATTTCGTGCACAGCGCGGCGAGCTCGTCCCGTGCGTCGTCTTCGGCGCCGTCGTCGTGGGAGGTTCCCGCGGCCTTCGGTTTCGTGCGGGAGGGATCCGTCATCGCCCATGGTTTCTGCACGAGCTTCAGGGCGGCGCGGCAGTCGTCGGGAGGCTCGAGTCCGGGGTGGTCGTCCAGGAACTGGTCGACCGCGGCGGCCGCGCCGAGAGCGGGTCCGTCGCCGGGTCCGAGGGCGGCGATGGCGAAGTGAACGAGCACGCACGCCACGATGAGCGCGAGGGTCACGACCGGCAGCCGCCGCGTGCGCAGGTCCTCGTGACCGATCGGGAAGAACATCGCGACGCGCTCCTTCGCGTTCCGTCCCCGTCCGAGGACGGAAGCGTCCGATGGAAGAGTAAGCCGCTTTGGCCGGACGCGTGCTATTTCGGCGCCATGGGTTTCCCGATCATTCGCCCGCGCCGACTCCGCCGGACGGCCGCTCTCCGCGCGCTCGTCCGGGAGACGTCCCTCGCGCCGTCGGACTTCGTGCTCCCGCTGTTCTTCCACGCGGGCCTCACGGCGAAGCGTCCCATCGGGACCATGCCCGGCGTCTTCCAGCTCCCGATCTCGGACGCCGCCGCGACGGCGAAGGAAGTCGCCGCCCGCGGAATCGGCGCCGTCCTCCTCTTCGGCCTGCCGACGACCAAGGACCCCGAGGGCCGGAGCGGACTCGATCCCGAGGGCCCCGTGCCGAGCGCGGTCCGCGCGATGAAGGACGCCGTCCCCGATCTCCTCGTCATGACCGACGTGTGCGTCGACGAGTACACCGATCACGGCCACTGCGGCGTCCTCCACCAGATGCCCGACGGCTCCATGGACGTCGACAACGACGCCACCCTCGCGATCCTCGCCGAGATGGCCGTCGTCCACGCGAAGGCGGGCGCCGACGTGGTCGCACCGAGCGACATGATGGACGGCCGCGTCGCCGCCCTCCGGAGCGCGCTCGACGCCGCCTCGTTCCAATCGACCGCGATCCTGAGCTACGCGGTGAAGTACGCGAGCTCGTTCTACGGACCGTTCCGCGAGGCGGCCGATTGCGCACCCCGGTTCGGCGATCGCGCGAGCTACCAGATGGACCCGGGCAACGCCCGCGAAGGACTCCGCGAAGCCGCGCTCGACGAGGCCGAAGGCGCGGACATGCTCATGGTGAAGCCCGCCCTCGCCTACCTCGACGTGATCCGCGCGGTGCGCGCCTCGACCCACCTGCCGCTCGCCGCGTACAACGTCTCGGGCGAGTATTCGATGGTCCACGCCGCCGCCGCCGCGAAGATGATCGACCTCGATCGCGCGACGATGGAGATCCTCACGTCGATCAAGCGCGCCGGCGCCGACATCGTCCTCACCTACCACGCGATGCGCGCCGCGGAGATCCTCGGTGGCTGATCGTCCGAAGCGGGCCGCCCTCTCCGCGATCGTGTGCGCGGTGGGACTCGGGGCGATCGGCGCGACGAGCCAAGTCGCGTGTTACGACCGCGCGTGCGAAGGCGACTTCGTCGTCTACGGCGATCGTCCCGGCGAAGGCCGCATGGTCGACGAGAACACGTGGGAAAGCGGAGCCGTCGACGGCGTGTGGCTCGACTACCGCGCGGCCCGAACGATCGCGTTCGTGGTCTCCCCCTTCTACGATCGCGTCCCCACGAGCTTCGAGGCGTACATCAGCCCGGTCCCCGAACCGTTGGCCGATCCCGCGCCCGGTACGGCGCCCGACAACTTCAGCGTCGCGACGGGCAACCTCGCCGAGTTCATCGACGCGCGCGCCGGAGGCGTGAACGTCTACAACGCGACCTGCGCGAGCTACTACCTGCGCGTCGTCCTCCGCTTCGCGCCCGTCGTGAAACCGCCGATCGATCCCGACGCGGGCGACGGCGGGGATGGTTCCCGCGAATCCGGGGCGGACGGGTCCTCCGACGCCGCGATTGCCGATGCCACGCTGTCCGACGCGACGCCCGGAGACGCGACGCCCGGAGACGCGACCACCACGGACGCCTCGGACGCCGTCGCGCCTCCCTGATTCGCGGATTCGGCGACTCAGCGCGTCTTCGCGCCCGAGGATGCCGCGCCCGCCGGGGACTTCTTGGCGGGTTCGTCCTTGAAGCAACCGCGCATGCACTTCTTGTAGGTCGAGCCGCACGCGTTGCAGGCTTCGCCCGTGCAGTGACCGCTGCACTTCTTCCAGGTCGTGTCGCAGGCGACGGAACAATCCGAACCCGGCGGCGGCACGGTCACGGTGTCGGCGGTGGGCGTGCTCGCCGGATCCCACGCGGGAGCCTGCGCGCCGCCGTCGCCCACCTGCATGGTGTTGGGCGGGGGCGCGAAGGCACTGGTGGGTGCCGGCGCGGACACGCGCGGATCGGTGACGCCGACTCCGGGTGCGGCGGCCATCATGGCCTCGTCGGTGGGCGCTCCGGGCATGCGCGACAGGGCGCGGTACCGGGCGACGGCGTAGTCCACGCGGTCGCGGGTCTGTCCGTACGTGTAGTGGAGGGCCCAATCACGCCAGCACTCGGTCTTCTTGGCCATGGGCGCGTCGGCCCTCTCGTCGAGCGCGTAACACCGTTCGAAACGAGAATCCCCCTCGTACACGGCCTGGAAGCTCGGACCGCACGCCGCGGCCGTCGCCACGAGACCGCCCGCGACGGCGATCGCGAAAGCCCGCCGAAATCGGCTCCGACCTTGCGAATTTCCCATGGGGGACGGAGTCTCCTCCGCCCGCGGTCGGGGCGCAAGCACGGAGGTCGGCCCCGGGAAGGCCCGGGCACGGCCACCACGTCACGCGGAGTCCTTTACGCCGGCGGGGCCCTTCACTACGTACCCCTCGATGTTCACGGGACTCGTCGAATGCCGCGGCACCGTCCGGGAGCGCACCGCGCGCCCGAAGGGTGCGCGTCTCGTCCTCGGGACGTCCTTCGACGTCGACGCGGACCCGTTCGCGCTGGGCGAATCCATCGCGGTCGACGGCGTGTGTCTCACGGTGCAGGAGATCCTGCCGAACGGTTCGTTCGTCGCGGAGGCCTCGCAGGAGACCCTCGATCGCACCACGCTCGGACGCCTCGCTCCCGGCGCGCGGGTGAACCTCGAACGGGCGGCGAAAGTCGGCTCCCGGCTCGGCGGTCACATCGTCGGAGGTCACGTCGACGGGATCGCGAAGCTCACCACGAAGCGGAACGTCGGCACGTCGGTGGAACTCACGTTCGTCCTGCCGAAGGGCCTCGCACCGCTGGTCGCCGAGAAGGGCTCCGTCTGCCTGAACGGCATCAGCCTCACGGTCAACGCCGTGCACGGCCTCCACTTCCGCGTGATGATCGTGCCGCACACGCAATCGGTCACGGGCTTCGACGCCCTCGTCGTCGGCGCCGACGTGAACCTCGAGGTCGACGTCCTCGCGCGCTACGTGGCGCGCGCGCTCGAGGCGAAGTCCGAGGTCGACGACACGGAATCCCCCGGACCCGCGGACGATCCGTTCCTCGGGACGCTCACGCGCGCAGGCTACGTCGCACCATGACCCCCACGACTTCGCCCATCGATCCGAAGCTCCTCGAACGCATCAACGCCGCGTTGTCGGACATCCGCCACGGCAAGATGGTCATCCTCGTGGACGACGAGGACCGCGAGAACGAGGGCGACCTGTGCATGGCCGCCGAGCTCGTCACGCCCGAAGCCATCAACTTCATGGCGACGCACGCGCGTGGCCTCATCTGCCTCACGCTCACCGAAGAGCAGGTCGACCGTCTCGGCCTCTCCATGATGAACGCTCCCGGCCGCGGCGGCCCGCCCTCGGTACGGCGTTCACCATGAGCGTGGAGGCGCGCACGGAGTCACGACCGGCATCAGCGCCGCGGATCGCGCGCACACGACGCGCGTCGCCGCGAGCCCGACCTGCCGTCCCGACGACCTCGTCACGCCCGGCCACGTGTTCCCGCTCCGATCGCGGAACGGCGGCGTCCTCGTCCGCACGGGTCAGACCGAAGGGTCCGTCGATCTCGCCCGCCTCGCCGGCCTCACGCCCGCCGGCGTCATCTGCGAGATCATGAACGAGGACGGCACCATGGCCCGCATGCCGGATCTCGAGCGCTTCGCCGAGAAGCACGGCATGCGCATCCTCACCATCGCCGATCTCATCCAGTACCGCCTCATCACCGAGCGCCTCGTGCGCAAGGTGTCGGAGCACCCGATCGTGCTCGACGTGACCGGGACCACCTGGAACGCGTCCATCTACGAGACCGCCCCGGACGGCCGCCACTTCATCGCGCTCGTGAAGGGCGAAATCGATCATCCCGAGCCCATGTTGTGCCGGGTGCACACGGGCAGCGTCGTCGCCGACACCTTCGCCTCCACGGTGCGGGACGGAGGACGCCATCCCGTGAGGCGATCACCCGCATCGAGGCGGAGGACGCGGCGTCCTCGTCTACCTCCCCGCGGCAGAACCTGCTGGGCGAGCTCGAGGCGTACGTGGCCCAGCGCGAGAAGGTCCTGGCGCCGTCCGGCGACAACGCCCTCCGGGAATTCGGCCTCGGCGCCCAGGTCCTCTCCGATCTCGGACTGCGGAAGATCCGACTCCTCACCAACAACCCCCGGAAGATCGCGGGCATCCAGGGCTTCGGCCTCGAGGTGGCCGAGAGCGTTCCCCTTCAATCGCCGACCCCGTTGGCGTAGGTTGCAAGTCCCCATGAGCCCCCCAACGCCCCCGCGCAAGCGCCCGTGCACGTCGAAGGAAACCTCGTCGTCCCGAAGGGCGCGCGATTCGCCATCGTCGCGAGCCGCTTCAACGCCTTCATCGTCGACCGCCTCGTCGACGGCGCCATCGACGCCCTGGTCCGCCACGGGGCGGAGGCGAAGAACGTCACGGTCGTCCGCGTCCCGGGCGCGTGGGAAACGCCGCTCGTGGTCTCCCGCCTCGCCAAGTCGAAGAAGGTCGACGCGATCGTCGCCCTCGGCGCCGTGATTCGCGGCTCCACACCGCACTTCGACTACGTGGCGTCCGAAGTCTCGAAGGGCGTCGCGCAGGTCTCCATGTCCACGGGCGTACCCGTCACGTTCGGTGTCCTCACGACCGACACCATCGAGCAGTCCGTCGAGCGCGCCGGCACGAAGGCGGGCAACAAGGGCTGGGACGCCGCCGTCTCCGCCATCGAGATGGTGAGCCTCGGCAAGGCGCTCTCCTCCCACGACTTCTGATCCGAGGATCCCGCCATGGGTGCCCGTCACGAAGGCCGCGAATCGGCCCTTCAAATGCTGTTCCAGTTGGAGGCTTCCGGCGCGAGCGCGGACGACGTGATCGCACTCTACTGGAGGAACTTCGAGGTGACCCCGAGGGTCGCGCGTACGCCGACGAGGCCGTTCGCGGCGTCGCCGCCGATCTCGAGGGCGTGGACGCGAAGATCAAGGACGCGTCGACCCATTGGCGCCTCGAGAGGATGTCGCGCGTCGACCGCAACCTCCTCCGCCTCGGCGCGTGGGAGCTCGCGACCCGAACCGACGTCCCGCGCGCGGTCATCCTCGACGAAGCCGTCGTGCTCGCGAAGGCCTTCGGAACCGAGGAATCGAGCGCGTTCGTCAACGGTGTCCTGAACAAGGTCGCCGAGAACCTCGGCCGCAAGGACACCGATCGCTGAGGCGACGCCGGGAGGCTCCTTGCTCGAAACCGTCCCTCCCGAACTCGACGCCCTGGACGAAACCGAGGCCGACGCCCTCGCGTTCGGCATCTTCGACGACGTCCGCCCCTTCCGCGGACTCGCCGACCTCGTGGACTGGCGCATGGCCGGACGTCTCTCGCGCCTCGCGACGGAGGCGTTCGTCCAGGGCTCCTGGCTCGAACCGGTGCTCATGCCGGGCAAACCCGAACTGCCGTTCGGGAAGATCGTCGTCGTCGGCCTGGGATCGTCCACGGAGTTCGACGAGGCGCGTGCGCGGGAGAGCACCGAGTTCCTCCGCCGCGTCCTCGAGGGTCTCGGTGTCGCGCACGCCGTCGTCGAACTGCCGGGTCGCGCGACGGACGCGCTTCGTCCCGAGATCGGCGTATCCATCGCCCTGGCGACGTTCGGCCCGTCGTCGTCCGGCGCGCCGACGTCCGGCACCGACCGCGGCACGATGACCGTGCGTCTTTTCGACGGCGCGCGCGCGAAGGAACTCCTCCGAGCGCACGCCGACGCGGAGCGGATGCGGAGGAGGATTCCCTGATCGTGCTCGACCTCGACGAATCCCGCACGGGCGTCCCGACGCGCGACGCCGCCACCCTCGTCCTCGTCCGGAACGCCACGGCCTCCGAGGGCGGCATCGAGGTCTTCTGTGTCGAACGGAACAAGAAGAGCCGCTTCCTCGGAGGGGCCGTCGTGTTCCCGGGCGGCGCCGTCGATCCGTCGGACCGCGATCCCGTCTTCGCGGGCCACACCGATCCGTGGACGGCCTCGCCGCGTGCACGCGCCCTCGCCGACGACGCCGACGCGCTCCGGGCTCTCTACGTCGCCGCCTGCCGCGAGTCGCTCGAAGAAGCGGCGATCGTCCCTTCGCGCGGCGTGCCCCTCGATCACGACCAGGCCGTCCTGCTCCGCCACGCGCTCGTGAAGGAAGCACGTCCCTTCGCGGACGTCCTGCGATCCCGTGGACTCACGATCGACGCATCGTTGCTCGTTCCGTTCGCGCGTTGGGTGACGCCGATCGCGGAAGCGCGTCGCTTCGACGCGCGCTTCTTCCTCGCGGCGCTCCCCGAAGGCCAAGAGGGCGTGCACGACGAACACGAGACGACCGCGAGCTTCTGGGCGTCGCCTTCGGAGCTCCTCCGGCGCTTCGATGCGGAAGAGATCGTCCTCGCTCCTCCCACCCATCGGACGCTCGAGCTCCTCGTCGGGCGAGCGGACGTGGACGATGCGCTCGCGTTCGCCCACGGGAGCGACCTGTCGATCATCTTGCCGAAGATGGTCCGAGTGACCACGGAGAACGGACGTGTCGACGAGACGACCGTCGCGCTCGTGCTCCCGGGAGATCCCGACCACGACGTCGCCACGAGCCGGATTCCCGGACTTTCGCGCTACGTGCTCCGCGGCAAGCGATTCGTTCCCGAAGCCGCGCCGTCGCGTCGCGCCTGAGTCGTCACCGGGTCGCGTCCGGGTCGCACTCGCGTCGCCGACGAGCACACACGGGCGTTCACCGTGAGAGCGGCGCGCCGATGGACGTCGGCGTGAGCGCTGTAGGTGTCCCATTCGAGTTTCGAAGATCGGCGTGCGGTGCGTTCCGCCAGCCGTCACGATTCTCACCACCTACTCTCATGAACGTGAACCGACGAATCCTTCCTCCGCTGGTCGCACTGGGTGTCGTCCTCTCGACGGGACTCTTCGCGGGCCGCGACATCTCCCCGGTGGAGATGTCCCCGCTCCATCGAGACGTGCAGGGGCAGCCTGCGCCCCTCTTCAACGACAACCAGGAGATGACCACGGTGAAGCACTTCGGGTTGGCGCCCGATCGCGGCTTGCCGCTCACCACGATCCCGATGGGAACGCGTGGCGAGATGATCGTCGGCGCGAACCCGAAGGCGTGGCGCACGGCGTTCGTCCTCCGTGAAGTCAACATGGTCTCGTCGAACGTGTTCCCGGAATGGTTGCCCGTCTGGTTGTACGGCAACACGTGGTGGCACCTCGACGACTGGCGCGGCATGGTCTGGTCGAAGTCCAGCGACTCCGCCGGCAAGCGCCTCGAGGTCACGAACGGTCTCGACTTCCTCGAATGCACGGCCGACAACGCCGCGACGCTCGGTCCGCCCGGTTCCCAGTTCGTGTGTCCCGAGGAACCGGGTGTGAAGGTCACGATCGCGGGCGTCCAGATGCTCGTGACGTACCCGAACGGCACTCAGAACCTGTTCGAGCGCGAAGGTCAGGGCCCGGAGGTCCTCTCCGACGACGGCGCGACGGGCTCGCGCTACGCGCTCATGTCCGTGTCCCGTCTGAAGGACGGCACGACCGACACGTACGAGATCATCAAGTCGTACACGCGGACGGAAGTGACCTCGAACGGACGCATCGTCACGGGCCGCATGGCCGCCGACTACATGATCGGCATGATCACCACGTGGGGTTCCGTGCCCGCCGCGGGAGGACCGTCGCGCCCGGTCTCGCGCACGATCTGGCAATGGAAGGACGCGAACGCGAAGACGGTCGACTGCAAGCAGGACCGGGCCGCCGAGCAGTGCACCAGCCCGCTCGTCTGCTACGACCGCCTCTGCGACCTCGAGCGTTATGCAACCCCGGACCAGGAGTGTTTCGCCTACCGGTGCGATTCGAACTGGTACGACGCGTCGACCTGGTTCCCGTCGAGCGCGTTCGTGTCGGACTGCAAGCAGCGTCTTTGCGGCAGCCCCACGGCGGACTCGTGCTGGAACGACGAGAACTTCTGCTCCAACAAGATCCGCCCCGCCGGTGACTGGAAGCTCTCGAAGATCATCCTCCCCGGGACGATCCATCCGGACACCGGCCGGCCGCCCGTCTTCTCGTTCTACTACATGGGTTCGAAGGAACGTCAGTTCAAGTTCCTCCGACTCATCGAGGACAACCGCGGCGAATTCACGGCGACGCCCGGCGTCGGCTTCAACGGCTCGAACCGTCTCGATCAGAAGCGCCCCTCCGCCGCGAACTCGATCCAATTCGGGTACGAGAAGGTCCGTCTCGCGACGCCGCACCTGAAGATGGTGTCGTTCGAGACCGGTTACGACCGGGAGAACATCCGCTTCCAGCACACCAACACCGGTATCTTCTACAAGGCTTGGTACAAGAACGACGTCCCGTTCCAGGTGTCGACGCCCATGTCGAACAGCGCCGACGGGATCACGACCGTGACCATCACGGACACGCACGGCATCCCGACCGAGAAGGACATCCAGTGGATCGGGGCCCGGAAGCCGAGCGCCTCGAACCCATGTGACTCGGCGGTCGGCTGCAATATCCAGTTGGGCGTGATCGAGATTCGTCCCCCGACCGGTGGCGCGATCAAGAACGAGTACGGCGACATGGCGCCGGCGGCGAATTCGCGCCGCGACAAGTTGACGAAGACCATCGACGTCGACGGTACGGAAGCGGTCTACGACCGGGACTGGAACAAGTTCGGTCGCCTGAACAACTTCACGGTCGGTTGCCAATCGGAGAAGTACGAGTACTTCTCGGGGGTCGATCTCTTCCCGCTCTTCCCGACCAAGGTCACGAAGTTCTCCGGGACGACGGTCACCCAGACGGAAGAACGCGAGATCTGCCGACCGGGTGGGAACTGCCCGTCGTACGAGCTGGGCAACGCGATGAAGCGCATCACCACGCTCGCGGGTGGCACGACGGTCACCGAGACGACGACGGCCGTTCCGGGTTCGGGCGAGGCCGAGACGAAGGTCGAAGAGACCGGCGGAGCGAGCGAACTCACCTCGTGGATGACGGGCCGCGATCCGCTCTTCGGCCGACCCAAGAAGGTCGCCACGGAGGGTGCGAGCACGGAAGGCACGCAGGCGGTCGACAAGGCTTCGGCGACGCCCGACGTCACCAATTGCGATCCGAACTCCGAGTACTGCGGCGGCGTGCTCAACGCGTCGGGCGCCCGAACGACGACCGAACTCACCTACTACCCGGAGATGCCTTCGGCGGACGTCACGGCGGCCCTCGCGTCGATCGGCGTGACGCCTCCGAACGGCGGCCGGAAAGCCACCGCGTCCACGACGGCGAAGGGTGGACAACGCACGAACGGTGCGCAAACCGGAACCGGCACACCCGACGAAGCCAAGGACACGACGTACGAAGTGTGGACGGGCGCCATGTTGACGCACCGCCATACGGAGGACGGCGCGACGAAAACGTCCACGTACAAGTGGGGTGACGCGACGTTCGCGCACACCGCCGGTACCGGCATGAAGCCGAACACGAACGCGCTCCTCAAGCGCACCGACACGATCGCGGTGGCAGGCGAACAGGTCACCGTCGGCGGAGTCTGGAACGAGTACGACACGATCGGCGGGCCCGACGAGCCGAACGAGAGCTACCTCGGTCCGAAGAAGCGGGGCCACATCAAGGCCGACGGCACGAACTCCGTGGCGGACTTCGAACGCCTCGAGAATTCCGAGCGCTCGTTCGCACCGCGGATCGGTTGCCCTTGGTACACCGTCCCTCTCATCAGCGGAGCCACCTGCTACGTCGACGAGCAGTGCGTCTGCAATGGGCGATGCGCCAACACGATTCCGTACACGGCTGGAATTTGCGTGAACCTCCGGACGGACCCGAACCTGATCTGCCGTCGGTCCTTCATCGCGGACCCGAACGTCACGCGCGAGCGGTTCATCGACTCCTACCAGTCGACCCACAACCGCCAGTGGCTCAGTCAGCAATGCACGCAGCCGCCGTGCCTCTCCGGAACCCTTGGTTGTGACAACCCGCGGTGAGCCGATCATGACCTCCGAGAACTCTTCCCTGTCCTCTCCGACGAAGGCTCCGATGACCCACCATTCGCGTCCCCGATTCGGTCGCCCTTCGAACTTCGCGCTCGTCGCGTGTCTCGCCGTCGCGAGCGTCTCGACCGCGGGTCTGCTCGGCGCATGCAGCACCAGCGCGTCTCCGTCGTACGTGCCTCCGTCCACGGGCGGCGCGGGCGGTACGGGAGACTCCAACGGCGGACTGCCCAGCGGCCCCGGCCTCGGCGGCGCGGGCGGCGGCGCAGGTGCGGCAGGTTCCTCGGGTGCGGCCGGTGCGGCGGGCGCGGCCGGTTCCGGCGGCGCCGCGGGCGCTGGCGGTTCGGGTCCCGTCTCGGACGCGGGAGTTCCCGAGCCGGTCACGCGCCCGGACGAGAGCGCGGCCCCCCGAGCGGGCGTGCTCGATTGCCGCAACGGCAAGGAGCCCGCGTGGGCGACGAGCTACGGCTCGGTGCCTTCGTTCAACGCCTGCATGGGAACGCTCTCCTTCGCCTTCGGCAACCTCGTGATGAACACGGGCGCGGCCGCCGGCCCCGTGAGCGGCATGGGCGCGAGCGCACCTCCGGGCGCCGACCGCCTCGAATCTGGCCCCGGCTGCGCCCTCGCGGACGAGATGACCCTCGTCCTCAACGAGACCGAGAAGGTCGTGACCATTCTCCACGGTCATGATCAAGCGAAGTACGGATGGACGACGCTCGCGAGCGGTGGCGCTGGCTTCTGGGCGCCGGAGCCCTACCTCTACGAGGACCTCGTGGCCATCGGTCGCGGCGCGGGCGGTGCGGAAGAGAGGCTCAGCGAGTCGACGGACTCGGTGGAGAACTTCAAGAAAGCGACCAAGTGGCTCCTCATCCAACGGGACGGCAGCTACGCCGTGTTCTCGAAGGACGACCCCGCCTCCACGATGGACACGGTCGTCTGGCGCGTGAGCGAATCCGGGGACGGGCTCGCTTCGATGGAGAAACGCATCGCGGGACCGAACGGCCCCATGTTCCCGCCGCGCGGCAGGGTGACGGAATACCGTCGCACGAACGGGTACCTCGAAGAGATCCGGGACTACCGGCAACCGACCATCATCAGCCGCGTCTTCGAGCGTGACGCTACGACGCACGCGGTGAAGAGCATCACCGTGGACGCCGAAGGCGTCGGCGGTCCGTTCCAGGAAAAGACGAACTACGAATACTTCGACAGCAGCGACGCCGCCAACGTCGGCCGGCTCAAGAAGTACGGCGCCGAGGGGCGAAAGCTCGCCGAGATCGGATATCAGGCGGCGCCAGGCCTTCCTCCCCTTCCGAACCTCCTCACCTCGCCGTCGGACGACATCACGAAGTACGAGTACCGCGCGGACGGTCGCCTCAAGAAGATCATCCACGCGGCCGTCTCCAGCCATCCCGAGGAGGACAAGCACCTCACGTTCACGTACAAGGCCTGCGGTGGCGGCGACCTCGCCGACGGGGCCGCGACGTTCCCGTACGCCACCCGCCCGTTCGCGTGTACGGTCTCGGAGAAGGACGAGGACGGCTTCGGCCGAGCGACGTCGTTCACCAAGTTCGGTGGAGACGCGGTCCCCCAGACCCGCGTGTACACGGCCGGCGTCTGGGATCACTCCCAGGACAAGGTCGTCACCGGGACGGAGTACAAGACGCTCCGCAACCAGGCCGGATACCGACTCGGAACCCGCGTCGCGACGACCGGCGTGACCGAGAGGTTCCGGCCGTCCGACGGCCGGCCGGCAGGACGCTGCGTGGCGACGCGTCACGGTGGCCCGGGCGACGACTCCCCGCTCGACGCGGACCTCCAGGCGAGCGCCGACGCCGGCGTCGCCGACAGCGGGGCCAGCATCGGATCGGCGAGCGTCTCCGACGTCCGGTACGCCGTGCGCTGCTACGACTCGGACAACATGCTCGTCCGCGAGGTCACGGCCGACGGCGAGACGGAGACGACGTACCAGAAGACGGGGCATCCCCCGACCGACACGGCCTTCTGGAACACGATCGGGTGGGCGTCGCAGATACCTTACGACATCGTCGAGAGACACAAGAATCCGAAGGGAGCTGTCGTCTCGCGGACGACCCAGAAGCGGGTGGTGCTGGGCGCCGCGTCTTCGGGCAACGCCGAGGGCGTCTTCACGATCCACGAAGCGACGACGTTCGGGGGCGGCACGTCCAGCATCGTGTTCGACAAGTTCCTCCGACCCGTGGCGAACATCGCGCCGGGCAACGTCGGCTGGAACACGCGGGAGTACGACACCCGCGGTCGCGAGTGGAAGACCAACGACCCCACCGCGCAAATCGCGACGGTCACCAATCGCCGCCCGTCGGGGACGACGTCGACGAGTTCGACGTCCGTCTGCGGGAAGGAGAAGACCAACCTCTCCACCGACGAGGATCCCCAGCTCTTCCTCGTGAAGAGTTCCGAAGCGAAGACGGTCCGCGAGAACGGAGCGCCTCTCGTGACGAAGACGACCCACGAGCTCGAGCCCGTCACGGGGCGTATCAAGAAGACCACGGTCGAGTACTCGGGCTTCAAGCAGGAGACCGTGAACACGTTCGCGAGCACGGGAAACGTGATCCTCGGCACGCAGGTCACGACCTCCACACCCGCGGCCGGTGTCACCGACACGCGCACCGACCGCATCCGACTCCGGGGGTACGACTTTGCCGCGCAGTGACACGATGCAGCGGACGATGACGAAGGTGCGATTCCTCCTCGCGCTGGCGACGCTCGTCGTCGCTCTCGTGTGGTCGCGTGAAAGTCGCGCGTCGACGCCCCAGGTCTTCGTGGGCACGGCGCCGGCGCTCGCGAACTACGGGCCCGGAACGCACCTCAAATTCGTCACGATCACCTTGTACGATCGCCCCTACGTCCCCGGAGGCGACGCCCAGGTCGTCAAGATGTGGCACGGGTGGGCGCCCTCCAACAACGAGTACCGGCCCGGCCAGCCCGTCGACTACTACCACCCGGCGACGTTCAAGGATGGAACCGCGGTCCCCGATCCCGTCGAGGGCAACGGAGGTCACAAGCGGATCCAGATGTTCCTCTTCGAGGGCGCGGATCCCGAGAGCGGAAAGCTCGGTGTCGCGGGTCAGGAACTCGTCGATCAAGGGCTCGCCCGGATGAAGAACGGGGACATCGAGTTCCCTGTCCACTGGAGGCGGATCATCTCCCGGGGTGGCGGCGTCACGGTCGACGGCAATGGCGGGCTCATCGGCGACGTCGAGATCAAGTCGGGCGTCAACCAGTCCCTCATGGAGCACATCCACGGGGAAACGAAGGCGACGGCGATCAACGGCGACACGCGTCACCTGAACCCCGTCGAAGCCGAGATCTACAAGCAGCAGTTCGAGGAGGTGATGCGCAACGCGCCCTGCGAATGTTTCGTGGCGGGCACGGCCATCGCGACCTCGAAGGGGAAGAAACGGATCGAGGACGTCGAGGAAGGCGACGACGTCTGGAGCATGGGGGACGATGGGCCGGAACTCCATCGGGTCGTCCACACCATGGCCGATCCTCCACGACCCACGCGTTTCGTCACGCTCTCGCGCAACGGGCACGACGAACGCCTCGAGACCACCGACGAACACCCCTTCTTCGTGGTCGGCCTCGGCTGGACCCACGCCGAAGCCCTGGCCGCCGGCAACGAAGTGGTCACCCTCTCGGGCGAGACGGCCACGGTGAAGTCCACCGAGTCCACGAAGCGTTCGCGCCCCACGTTCAACTTCGAAGTCCAGGGCGCGCACAACTACTTCGTCGGTGCGAACCAGACCCTCGTGCACAACACGTGCGCCGTCACGAAACGCACGGCGACGTCGAACCGGATGACGCGTTTCGCCCGGCTGGGTCAGATGCGCGTCGGCAGCGTGGGTGGCGGCGTCGGAGGCCTCCTCGCCAACTTCATCGCGAGTTACGCCGGGCAATCGGTCGCCGGCGAAGCGGGCGCTCTCGGTGCCGCGTTCGGTGCCGCGGCCGCCATGAACCGCCTGGGTGGCGCTTCGTGGCGCTATTCGGTCGGAAGCGCCGGCGCGAGCATCGGTGCGAGCTTCCTCACGAGCTACGCCCTGAAGTCCGCGGGCGTCACCAATCCCTTCGCCCACGCGGGAGCGGGCATCGCGGCGGGCGCCCTCGTCGACGGCGCCATCGCCTACGGAACGTGGACCGCCGCGGCGGGAGGAACCGCCGGTGCTGCTGCCGGCACGGCCATGCTCTCGTCCGGCCTCTGGGGTGTCCTCGCCTTCGAAGTCGTCTACCACGCCGGCCAGTGGTACGAGATCTACCAACTCAATCGCGCCGCCGCCAACGGCGACCCCGCGGCGCAGGAGGCCCTGAACGAAATCACGTTCGGCGGCTGGCTCTCGCCCTACAACCCGCAGACCTACCTGCTCTACGGCGCCTATTCGTGGATCACTCGGCCGGGCGACGTGCTCGGGGTCTCCTGGCTCTGGGGGTACAAGGGATGAAGAGGAATCGTCTCACCGCTACGCGTCTCGCGATCGCGCTCTTCGCGTTCCTCGTCCTGTTGACGGTCGGTCGGGAGTCTCGCGCGTCCACACCCGACATCCACGTCGGCACCGCCCCCGTGGTCGCCCAGTTCGGACCGGGAACGCACATCAAGTTCGTCACGTACACGCTCTACGACAAGATGTATGCGCCAGGTGGCGATGCGAAGGTCGTCCGCGTTTGGCACGGGTGGGCCCCGTCGAACAACCTCTCCGCCGAAGGGGTCCCGAATCCGGCCTACAAGAATCCGACGTTCCGCGACGGGTCACCGGTTCCCAGGGAAGTGCGCGGAGACGCCGGCCACTCGACCATCTCGAGTGCGCCCGAATTGCGGGCCGCCGTTCTCGCCGGTGGAGCCGACGCGGGCTTCGGCCAAATCGTCGAGCGTGCGGGTGGAATCACCGTCGACGGCGACGGCCGTCTGAAGATTCACATGGAAGTCCAGGGCGGACAGAGGATCAGCGTCGCCACGACGTCGGCGAACAATGCATCGCTCAACGCGACGTTCTACGGAGACGCGGAAAACCAGAAGAAGACGTACCGCCTGCTCCATGGCCCGGAACCGATGATCTTCGCGGAGACGGTGGAACACATCCTCAACAACGCGGAAAAAGAGGAGCTGCTCCGGAACGCGCCCTGCGAGTGTTTCGTGGCCGGCACGGCGATCGCGACGGCGAAGGGGAGAAAGCGCATCGAGGACGTCGAAGAAGGCGACGACGTCTGGAGCATGGGCGACGACGGCCCCGAGCTCCATCGGGTCGTGCACACGATGGCGGACCCACCTCGTCCGACACGGTTCGTGACGCTCTCGCGCGGCGGCCACGACGAACGCCTCGAGACCACCGACGAACACCCCTTCTTCGTGGTGGGACTCGGATGGACCCATGCGGAAGCGCTCGCCGCAGGCAACGAAGTCGTCACGCTCTCGGGCGAGACGGCCACCGTGAAGTCCACCGAATCGACGAAGCGCTCGCGCCCCACGTTCAACTTCGAAGTCCAGGGCGCCCACAACTACTTCGTCGGCACGAACCAGACCCTCGTGCACAACACGTGCGCCGTCGCGAAACGCCAAGCCCGCGCCTCGCGCATGACGCGTTTCGCGCGCCTCGGGAACGTCCACGTCGGTTCGTTCGGCGGAGGCGCGGGTGGTCTCCTCGCGGGCTTCATCGCGAGCTACGCCGGGCAGTCCGTCGCCGGCGAGGCGGGTGCCCTCGGCGCCGCGTTCGGTGCGGCCGCGGTCATGAACGGCTTGAACGGTTCGTCCATGCGCTTCTCGCTGGGCAGCGCCGGAGCGAGCGTCGGTGCCGCCTTCCTCACGAGCTACGCCCTGAAATCCGCGGGGGTGACGAATCCCTTCGCCCACGCCGGTGCCGGCATCGCCGCCGGCGCCCTCGTCGATGGTGCCATCGCCTACGGCACGTGGACCGCCGCGGCGGGTGGTACCGCCGGTGCCGCAGCGGGCACGGCCATGCTCTCGTCGGGACTCTGGGGCGTCCTCGCCTTCGAGGTCACCTACCACGCGAGCCAGTGGTACGAGATCTACCAACTCAATGTCGCCGCTGCGAATGGAGACCCCGCCGCGCAGGACGCGTTGAACGAGATCACCTTCGGCGGGTGGCTGTCGCCCTACAACCCGCAGACCTACCTCCTCTACGGCGCCTATTCGTGGATCACGCGCCCCGGCGACGTCCTCGGAGTGTCCTGGCTCTGGGGCTACAAGGGCTGACGGAAACGCCTTCGCATCTCACCGACCGTCGCGCCACGCACGCACCGCGTTGACGATGCCGTCGGCGAGGCGCGTGCGGTAGTCCGCCGAGAGGAGACGCATCTCCTCTTCCGGGTTCGAGAGGTAGCTCACTTCGAAGAGCGCGCTCGGCATGCGCGCTCCCACGAGCACGTAGAACCCGGCGGTCTTCACGCCGCCGTCGGAGACCCCGGAGTGGTCCATCCGGAGGGACGTCACCGCAGCCCTCTGGAGAAGGTGCGCGAACTTGGTGGAGCGGGTCGCCTGGTCCGCGAGGCGCATGGACGCGAGGAGCGACCCGATCTCCGCCGACGCCGCCCGACTCGTGGCGTTCTCCCTCGACTCCACGCGCGCGGCGATGTCGTCCTTCGTGGTGTCGAGCACGTACGTCTCGACGCCGTGGATGCGACGGTCCTCGCTCGAGTTGCAATGGATCGAGATGAACAGATCCGCGTTGAACTCGTTCGCACGTGCGGTGCGCGCCTCGAGGGTCACGGCGCGGTCGTCGTCCCGGGTCATGGCGACGACGATGCCTTCCTTCGCGAGCACCGGCGCGACGAGCTTCGCGACGTCGAGCGTGACGTCCTTCTCCTTGAGCCCCGACGACCCGACGGCCCCCGGGTCGAACCCGCCGTGCCCCGGATCGAGGACCACACGTTCGACGACCCGTTTCCCCCTCGCCTTCTCGGGCTTCGGCGCGCGGGACGCCACGTCGACGACGACGCGGTACGGCTCGAGCAGGTGGAACGCGCGACGGTACCCGTTTCCCGCGAGGGACATCGTCACGCGTGTCCCCGTCGGGGACGCCTCCGTGTGGACCTTCTTCACCATCCCCCGGAGCGCGACGTCGTCGATCGTGCCCTTCCCCGACGGGAGCGACACGCCGTCGAGTTCGAGGTTCACGACGGCGCCGTCTCCCGCTCCCGCACCTTCCTCGACCCGGTACGTCGCCGGTGCCGAGAGCACGACGACGATGCGCGACGCTTTCGCGCCCGGCCACGATTCGATGCGTTCGACGTGCGGCGCGGTCGGCGCGGAATCGCCGGGTGCGGCCGAGGCGCCCGGTGCGGACGGCGACGCCGTTCCACGCGCGGCGACGCGGGCCTTCGGATCGACGACGCCGTCCCTCGCGAGGTCCGCGTCGATGGCGCGGAGCACGTGGTCCTCCGGTCGGAACGCGACGAGTTCCTTCAGCCGTGAGGAGAGTCCACGCGCACACGCGGACGCCGACGGCACGTTTTCCGACGTCCCCTTCGAATCGCGCACGGGCCCGGTAGAGCGCGGCGTAGGTCGTTCCCGGATCGTGCTTCGACTCCCCTTCGAGGGTCGCCGCGCGCGTCGCCGCGTCGCACGCTTCGGGCGCGGTGATGGTCTTCGCCGCGGAACGGTACGCGTCGACGGCCTCGGACGCGTCGGACGCGCGCCCCTCCGCGCGGTAGATGCGTTCGAACACGGCGCCGGCGAGGACGTGGGCGCGAGCGGCAGCTCGTCCCGCACCTTCGCGTTCGGCGCGGGCCCGGAGGGACTGGGCGATGGCCGACGCTTCGGCGCGCGACGGCAACACGGAACGTCCCTCGGCGAGAGCGCGGACGGTAGGGTCGATCCCGTCCCCGGAAGTGGCGGCATCGACGACGGCGGGCGGGTCCGACGTCCGCGTGCACGCGGAAAGGCAGGGAGAAACCGCGGCGACGGCCAGGCCAAGAATGGTCGCCCATCGTGGCGCGACGGCGGTACCCTCGGGGCCATGTCGACGAAGCTCCCGCCCGTGTACGTGGACCGATCCGATGGCACGACGTTCGTCGATGCGCGAAGCATGGTGAACGCCTACGCCGCCCGGTTCGCGAAGCGCTCCTCGCTCACGGTCGCCCCGCTCGATGCCTCGGGATACACCCAAGTCACGAAGGGCTCCGCCACCGTCGGCGTCAACGTCCTCGAAGATCACGGCGTCCTCTTGTTCCTCGCGCCCATCCTGCGGGTGCCGCTGACGGGTCGGGAAACCTTCTACCGCCGTCTGCTCGAACTGTCCTTTTTGGCGACGAGCGACGCCGCCTTCGGCATCGACAGCCAGAAGGACGAGGTGAACGTCCGCGCGCTCCGTCGCCTTTCCGGCCTCGACTACGAGGAGTTCGAGGACTTGCTCGACACCGTGGCGAAGGTCGCGGACGAATGGGACGACGCCCTGTCCCGCGAATTCGGACAGTAGTTTTCCCTACCTGAACCGCGGTTCGACCACGTTCACCGCTTCGTTGTGAGGCGAAAGGACGGATGGTAAGCTCTGGACAGGTGAGTCCTTTTCGCGCGGCGGACGATCTCCGTCGGCCGCGACGAGAGGGCGACATGTGCCATGGCGAATTCGCCCGAGAGCCCGACCAAAGATTCGCCGTCGGGCCCCCTCACCGACATCCACGCGGCCGAGACGACGCCCGCGGGCATCTCGGTGGAGGACGCCGAGCGTTTCGCGTCCCGGATGAAACCGTCGTGGGAGATCGAGGGCACGCCCGCGCCCCCGCCGACGTCCGTTCGGCCCGCGAACGGTCCCGCGCCCGTCGCGCCGATCGCGCCGGTCGCGCCGATCCAGGGTGCCGCAGGAAACACGTTGCCGATCCCGGTTCCCCCGGGCGGTCACGCCTTTCCCGAAGTTCCGAACCTCGCCGCGCCTCCCCCACCGAAGCCCCTGCGTGAGAGCGATTCGTCCTTCGTGATCGCGCCGCACGCGCCGCCGAAACGCGCGGTCGTCGAGGACGTCCCCGATTCCGTCATCATCGACGGCACGGCCGCGGCTCCCGTGGAAGCCGGTCCGACGCCCTTGGGTTCCCGCATGAACGTGGCGACCGAACCTCCGACGGCCCGCGAATCGCTCTGGCCCTCGGCGCGAAAACAGATGCCGAGCCACGTCGACGTCGAGATCGACGACGGCTCCGGCGCCCCGCCGATCGTGACCGGGAACCACCGCCGCTCGGCCGCCGTCGCCTTCGACGACGACGAGCCTCTCCCGAAGATCAAGAAGTCGGGCGGCATGGGCATGTTCCTCGTCGCGGTCCTCCTGCTCGGGGGCGGCGGTGCGGCGTTCACGTTCCGCGATCGCCTCCTGGGCACGACGAACGCGCCTCCCCTCGCCGCGGGTCCGAACACGACGCCCACGTTCCCGGCTCCTCCGGCCCCGCCTCCGGCCGTCGGAATCCCCGGTTCCACCGCCTCCTCCGGTCGCCGCACTTCCGACGCCGCCCACCGCGACCGCGACGACGCCCCCTTCCGTGCCCACCGTCGCCGCGGAGCCGAAGTCGGCCCCGGTACCTGCCGTCGTCGAGGCGACGCCGAAGCCCGAGGAACCCGCGGCCCCCAAGGCGGCCGCGGCCGTCGCCGCCAAGTCGGTCCCCGCGCAGACTCCCGCACCCGCCCCTCGTCCCGTGAAGACACCGCGAGCGCCGAGTCCGACGCCCCGTCCCGCTCCCGTGGCGGCGTCTCCTTCACCTCCCGTGCACGAACCCGCACCTCCGCCGCCCGCCGGCGGTATCGTGCGCGAGACTCCCTTCTGATCGCCTTCCGCTTCCTCGACGGTCCCTCCATGAAATGCCGCGCCATCGCGCTCACGCTCCTCGTTTCCTTGGCCCCCGCGACGCTCCCCTTTCCGAAGGTGGCCCTCGCCGCCGATGACGCGACGACCAAGGCCGCACGTGCCCGGTTCCAGGAAGGCGTCGAACACTACGATCGCGGACGCTACGAGGCCGCGCGCGCGTCGTTCTTGCAAGCGTACGCGCTGAAGAAGCATCCGGCCGTCCTGCTCAACCTCGGTCAGAGCTGCGTGCGATCGGGTCACCCCCTGGAGGGTGCCAAGTACATCCAACAATTCCTCCGCGAGTCCTCGAACGTGTCGGCCACGCAGCGCACGGACGCCGAGAAGGGCCTCGCCGACGCGCGGAAGAAGATCGGGCGCATCGAAGTGAGCGCACCGACCAACTCGGAAATCCAGATCGACGGCGAGAAGGTCGGCACCGCTCCGCTGTCCGAACCCGTCGACGTGGACACCGGCACGCACACCGTCCGCGTCCGCACGGAGACCGGCTTCACCGACCAACAGACCCTCGCGGTCACGGCGGGACAGAAAGCCGTCGCACGATTCACGAACGCGGGTCCGACGCCGCCCCCCGTGGCCCCGTCCGCTCCGATCGGGTCGTCCGGCACGCCGTCCGCCACGGACCCGACGCCTCCGCCGGACCACGCGGAAGGCACCTCGAGTCCGGGAGTCTTCTCCGCACCGAAGACCTACGTTCCCGTCGTGCTCGGCGGCATCGTCGCGGTCGGTGGATTCGGCACGGCGCTCGCGTTCGGAATCCTCAAGGGCAAGGCCCAGGACAACGCCGACAGCGTCGCGGATCTGATCCGGAGCAACGGCGGCGGCGACGGCATCTGCGCCTCCACGAACGCGGCCGACGTGAAGAAGTTCGGCGCGGCGTGCAAGACGCTGGTCGACAACAACAAGACCGTCGACACCGACGCCACCGTCGCCAACATCGGCCTCATCGCGGGCGGCGTCGGCGCGGCGACCGCCCTCGGGTGGCTCCTCTTCGGCCCGAAGCGCGCGGCCGGCCCCGACACGACGGGAAAGACCGTCGTGACTCCCGTGTTCGGTGGAAACGTCACCGGCGTCAGCGTCAGCGGTTCGTTCTGATCACCTCGCGATCCGCGCGGGCGACCGCCCTGATCACGGAAACGACGTGACGACGAGGTCGCCGGGTCCATCACGTCGCCGCTCGGCGCCGGAGCAGGGCCACGGTGTAGCACTTCGTCGCGTCGCATCCCGCGTCGGCGACGCCGTCGGCCGCGATGGCTTGACGTCGTGCCGGCGTTCCGGGCAGGGGACGCGAGCGACCGCGAGAAGATGGCCGTGATGGGCGCCGACGTCTTCGCGGCACGACGGTCCCGTTCGGCCCAGGACACGACGAGACCGTTCGCGGTGGTCCCCGTCCAGAACGGCGCGAAGTCGCGGCCGCAGGTCGAGGGCGCGAGTTCCACGAGCGTGTCCCGCATGCCGTTCCTGTCGACGTCGATGACCGACACCTTCGTGGCTCCGCCCTCTTTGGGGTCGCACCGCGCGTCCTCCTCCCGCGTGAAGACGATGGCGACCCGTTTCGCGTCGGCGTCGACGGCCACGACGTCGTCCTCGGTGCGGATGCGTTGGGAGAACTCCTTGTGGACGGTGAACGGGGTCGTGGGCGATCCGAACCCGACGACGAACGACCCGCCCTCGCCGACGCGCACGACGCCGACTTCGTCCCCTGTCGTGAACGCGAAGGGGTCGGGCGCGTCCTCCGCCTCGTTCGTGGCCGCGAAGTGGTGGAGCACGCGGGGAGGCTCCCCTCCTCCGGACATCTGCACGAACGGCGGCTTGCCCTCGGGTTGCACGAGCGCGAACACGCGCTTCGCGCCGCACGCGACGACGAAGGGATCCTCGAACGTCGGGGTCCGATCGTCGACGGCCACGCCCGCCTTCCAGATCTTCGAGCGGATTCGGGCCGCCCCCGAAGGTTGCGATTCGCTCCACGCGACGCCGTCGTCGAGCGCGCAACTCGGGACGTCCATCGCGAACGATTCGCCGAGGGGCTCCCCTTTCCGCGAGACGCGGACGGCCCTCGCCTCGAACTTGCCGCCCACGTTTCCGTGCCACACGACGAGCGCCGCGTCCCCGACGTCGTACACACGGAGATCGGCGTCGGCGGTCCACTTCACGTCCTCGAGGACGCGCGTCCTCGCGACGGACTTGCCCGATGCGTCGAACACCACGACGGCGACGGCGCGCTCCTTCGCCGACAAGCCAGCGGCGACGATTTCTCCCGTCTTCTGGTGGGCCGCGGCGATGGGCAAGGAGAGCCCTTCGCGTTTCTGGGTCGCGCCGGAAAGGGCGGCGTCGAGGGAGACGACGGGCGGGCCCGCGTCGGTGAGGGGTGTCGTGTCCTTCCGCGCGCAGGTGCATCCCGCGATTCCGGAAGCCGCCACGAACGACACCGCGACCCCCACGGCGCGGAGCACGCGTACGACGTTCGCCTCGGGAGGGCTGGATGCCGGAGCCATCGACGCGCATCAGAGCGCGCCACGCCGGTCGTGGCAAGGGTTCGGCGGCCGGTGACGTCCGCGTCAGGACGCGACCAGCTTGCGGAAACTCGTGCGCGGGACACCTGCGGCCCGCGCCGCCCGCGTGATGTTGTGCTCGTGTTCGGCGAGGAGGGCCTTCGCCAAGCGGGGCGTGACTTCTTTCGTGCGTGGGCCGGCGGGGCGTCCGAACGCCGCTTCGACGTCGGCAGCATCGATGACCGAACGGCCCGCCGTGCGATCCATGGCGCGGTAGAGCACGTTCCGGAGTTCGCGGACATTCCCCGGCCAGGGATGCCGGAGAAGGACGGACGTCGCCGACGGCGACAGTTCCCGTGGACCGAACTCGTCCGCGAGGTCGCGAAGGAGGCCCTTCGCGATGGCGGCGATGTCCACCGCCCGCTCGCGGAGCGGCGGCACGCGCACGATGAACACCTCGAGTCGATGGTAGAGGTCCCGACGGAAGCGACCTTCGGCCACGAGACTCTCGAGGGGAGCACACGTGGCGGCGACGACGCGTACGTCGGTGCGACGTCCACTCCCGGAACCGCCCACGCGCCGCACTTCGTAACCGTCGAGCGCGCGGAGCAACTTCGGTTGGGCTTCCAACGGCAGCTCCCCGATCTCGTCGAGGAACAACGTGCCGCCCTCGGCTTCCGCGAAGGCACCCGCCCGTCGCGCGACCGCCCCCGTGAACGCCCCACGTTCGTGCCCGAAGAGTTCGCTTTCGACGAGTTCACGGGGGAGCGCGGCGACGTTGAGGACGACGAAGGGTCTCCCCTTCCGGGGCCCTTCGTCGTGCAACGCCCGAGCGACCAGCTCCTTCCCCGTGCCACTTTCTCCCGCGACGAGCACGGGGAACGAGTGCGTGGAGAGCCGGCGGACGAGGCCCGCGAGACGACGCATGACGCCGCTCTCTCCGCGCATGCCCTCGAGGGGAGCTCCGGCCCGCTCGTCGTCGTGGGAAGCGGAGGACACGAGCGTGAGCACCGACCGCCCCGCGACCAGCGCCGCGCCCTGCCCCACCCAGGCCTCGTGGACCCGGGCACCGCCGACGAACGTGCCGTTCTTCGAACCGAGATCCCGGACGAGGACGCCGTCGGGATGGCATTCGAGGGAGAGATGCCGTGCACTCACCGCCCGATCGTCGACCACGACGTCGCACGCGGGCGACGTTCCGACGGTCGTGGTCCCCGTCCTCACGGGGAACACGCGGATGCCCGCGCCGTCGTGGAGCTCGAGCTGGAGAGGGAACAGGCGATCGTCGACGGCGAGTTCGAGCGTGGCGCCGGACTCGCGGGCGCGCGCGGGGGACGGCCGGTCCGTGGTCATTGCCGTGCGATCGACCAGGGGCGTCCGCCGGTTGCGCGGATTCAGGCGGGGAGGTCCCCGCCGCTCAGGGCGCGCGCCCGTTGGTCGGGTCGAGGCCGGAATCGTTCCACGCCCGGGAGTCCTCGACGGGCTCCAGGTGCGTGAAGACCGTGCACCTCTCGAAGTCCTTCCGTACCGCCGCTTCGATCCGTTCGAGCGCATCGTGCCCCGCCTGGACGGTCCAATTCCCCGGCACCAGCACGTGCACCGAGACGAACCGCCGCGTCCCGGAGGCCCGCGTCTTGAGGGCGTGCCACCGGATGCCTTCGGCAGCGAAGCCATCGAGTGTCCGGGCGAGGGCGTCCCTCTCCTCCGCGGGCAAGGACGTGTCCATGAGCCCACGTCCCGAACGGGCGAGCAGGATCCATCCCGTGCGGAGGATGTGGATCGCGACCGCGATGGCCACGAGCGGGTCGAGGATCGGGCGCTTCGTGACGGCGACGAGGGCCATTCCGACGAGGACGCCGGCGGACGTCCACACGTCCGTCATGAGGTGATGTCCGTCCGCCTCCAGCGTGATCGAACGGGCGCGTCGCCCCGCGGTGAGGAGGACACGCGCGACGGCGAAGTTCACGAGGGACGCCGCGGTCGAGATGGCCAACCCCCACCCGAGACTGCCGAGCGGCTTCGGTTCGAGGAGTCTGGGCACCGCCGTGACGACGATGGCGATCGCCGCGACCACGACGAGGGCCCCTTCGGCGCCGCTCGCGAAGTACTCGGCCTTCTCGTGGCCGAACGCGTGCTCTTCGTCGGCGGGCTTCTCCGCTTCGCGCAAGGCGAACACCGCGAGGAGTGCGGCGGCGAGGTTCACGCCGGACTCGAGTGCGTCCGAAAGCAGGCCGACCGAGCCGGTGAGCGCCCACGCGACGGCCTTGAGCGCGATGGTGACGATCGCGGCCGAGACGGACAGCCACGCGTACCGGACGAGGGAAGTTCGCTCCACGACGAGCATCGTAGGCCGATGGGACGCCGGGGAGCGAACTCGTCGTCCGAGGGGTGATTATTGGAGGATGGGACCGCCGACGACGATCTCCGTGATCGTGTCGATCGCGCGGTTCGCGTTGCTCTTCGAGACGTAACTCTCACCGCGGGCCAGGATCGCGCCGTTCGACGAGACGAGGCGGACCGACCACTGCCCGTCGATGGTCTCCACGACTTCGTAGTTGGAGGGGTAGATGCCGGTCGCCTTCACCGTCGCGATGGCGCGGGTGGCGTTGCTCTTCGTCGCGTAGCCCTGGGACGCGAGGACGATCTCGCCGTTTCCGGCGCGGAGGTGGAAGTAGTACTTGCCGTCCTCGCCGAGGAACGTCTCGAAGCGCTTCGCCTTCGGGGCGGGCGTCGACTGGACGGGGTGCCCCGTGCGGAGGAGGAGAGCGCGGACCGTGCGCGCGGCGCGGTTGGCGCCGGACTGGGTGGAATAGGTCTCGGAGACCGCGACGGTCTCGCCGTTGTCCGCCTTGACGACGAAGTAATGTTCGCCGTTCTTGGCGAGCTTCGTCTCGTAGGATTCCGCGTCGACGCCGTTCGCGACGAGGGACGCGATGCCGGCGTTCGCGGAAGACTTCGAGGCGTAGCCCTCGGAGCGGAGCACGTTCTCGCCGTTGCCGGCGACGAGGCTCCAATAATGTCGACCGTCCTGTCCCACGAACGACTCGAAGCGGGCGGTCGTGGAGACCGCGGCTTCGGCGGATCCTTCGGAATCGGTCGCCTCGACGGAGGCAGCGCTGCAAGCGACGAGGTTGAACGAGACGAAAGCGAGGAAAGCGAGGTTCCGGACGGAAACCAGGGTGGACATGTTGGTGAGAACTCCGACGACTCCTTCGAAACAGGCCAGCGCGAAGCTGGGGGCCCCCGCCGAACGCGGCTTTCGCTCGCCTCCGTCGGACACCGTTCGCGCGAGGCGCGGTAGCTGGTTCCAGCCCCGTGATCCTCGCCACGCGAACCGCCTGCATACCAAGTCGTCGGGTGTGCGCAAGGGTGGACCAAGGACTTTTTTCACGTCCCGTCGCGCCCTTCGGGAGGTGGCGTGGAGCGTGCTTGGTGACCGCCGTGATCGCGACGACCCCGCACCTTTCTTCGCCGTTTTCCCTTCTCCAGAGTCTCCGAAACGCCACTTCCCGCAGCCACCGCGATCTCGACGCGGCGATGCGACTGGGGAACGAGCCGGACCAAAGTGACGCATACGTGGCGTTCTTGCGGGCTTCGCTCGCCGTGCTCGAGACCCTCGAGCCGGCGGTCGCGCGATTCCTTCCGGAACACACCGGGCCTTCCCGGGTGGACGCCCTCGCGTCCGACCTCGCGAGCCTCGACGTCGCCGGACCGGACGCCGCCGTCGTCACGCCGACCATCGCGAACCTCGCGGACGCGTACGGCGCCGCCTACGTGATGGAGGGCTCCGCGCTCGGCGGAATGGTGCTCGCGCGGCGCGTCGACGCGGGTCTATCGCTCGGCGGCCGATCCCTCCGGTATCTCACGCTCCGCGGAACCGAAACGGGAACCGCATGGAAGCGGTTCATCGCGGAGTTGGACACCTGGGGTCGGACCGCGTCGCCCGCCGAGCGCGCCCGTTCGATCGACGTCGCGATCGCGACCTTCGCGGCCTACGCCGACGCGTGCGCGAAGTACGGAGCCATCACGCCGTCCTGCGAATCGTGAGGCGCCGATGACCCCCCCGAACTCTCCGGCCACGAAGCCAGAGCTCGATCTCGACGCGTGCGCGAGCGAACCCATCCACATTCCAGGGTCCATCCAGCCCCACGGGGTGCTGTTCGCGTGCGAAGGCGAGACGCTGACGATCGTGCGCGTGAGCTCGAACGCGGACGAATTCCTCGGTGTGGACGCTCGCGCACTGCTGGGCCGCTCACTCCTCGACCATGTCGACACGAACTCGGGGGCTCGGTTGCTCGCCCTCCGGGAGACCGCTTCCTTCCGCGCCGTGAATCCCTTCGGCATCGTGTCGAATACCGGGGCCGTATTCGGGGTCAACGCGCACCGGACGGGAACGTCCCTGGTGATCGAGCTGGAGCGCCATGCGAACCCGACGGATCCGCAGTTCGGCAGCTTCGATCCGCGCCTCCGGGCGAGCGTCATGCGGCTCCACTCCGCGATGACGGTGGAGCGCCTCTGTTCGGTCGCCGCCGAGGAAGTGAAGAAACTCACGGGCTTCGATCGCGTGATGGTCTACCGCTTCGACGCGGACTGGAACGGCAAGGTCGTCGCCGAAGCCCGGCGAGAGGACCTCGAGCCGTTCCTCGGTCAACACTACCCCGCGTCGGACATCCCTGCCCAGGCGCGTCGCCTCTACACGGTGAACCACCTGCGGTTCATCGGCGATGTCCAGGCGGTACCCGTGCCGATCCTCTCCTCCGCCGACGCTCCTCCGGGACCGTTCGACATGAGCCACTCGGTGCTCCGGAGCGTCTCGCCGATCCACATCCAGTACATGCGGAACATGGGCGTGACCGCGTCGATGTCGATCTCCCTCGTCCTCGGTGGCCAGCTCGCCGGACTCATCGCGTGCCACCACTACGCGGGTCCCTTCGTCGTCCCGACGGCTCTCCGGGACACCGCCGAATACATGGCGACCAACCTCTCCTGGCACCTGGGTCTCGTCGAGGCGGCCGACCGGTCGGAGCGGGATCGCAAGGTGCAGCTGCACGAAGCCGAACTCGTCCGCTCCGTCGCGATCGCCGGAGAACTACTGGACGGACTCGACTCCCCTGCCCTCCTCGGTCTGGCAGGTGCGCAGGGGGCCGCGGTCGTCCTCCAGGACGGGATCCGACGCATCGGGGAGACGCCGGGCATCGAGAGGCTCCGCGCACTCGTCGCGTGGCTCAAGGAGCGCCCGGAAGACGTCTATGCGACGCACGCGCTCGCGAGCGAGTTCGGTCCCGCCGCGGAGACGGAATCGGAGGAGGAGAGCTGGGCGGTCCGGTCCGCAGGAGTCCTCGCCGTCGCCATCGCGCGCGATCTCGGCGAGTACATCCTGTGGTTCCGCCCGGCGGTGGAACGTGTCGTCGACTGGGCCGGTGACCCACGGAAGTCGGTCACGCCCAGGGAGGACGGTCGCCCCGATCGCTTGACGCCGCGCGGCTCGTTCGCCCTGTGGCGTGAGGTCGTGAAGGGCAAGGCCGAGCCCTGGGAACCGTGGCACGTCGAGAGTGTCTCGAACCTGCGGAGGGTGATCCTCGGCGGCGTACGGAAGCGCGCGGCCACGCTCCGGGACATGAACGAACACCTGTTGCGCGCCGATCGTGCGAAGGACGACTTCATCGCGACCGTGAGCCACGAACTACGCACGCCGCTCAACGCCCTCGGAGGGTGGACCAAGCTCCTCCAGTCGGGAGACCTGAGTCCCGAGAAGCGAGTGCACGCCCTGGACGTGATTGCTCGGAACGTCGAGATCCAGCGCCTCCTCGTCGAGGACTTGCTCGACGTGTCCAGGATGACGACCGGAAAGGTCACCCTCGAGGTCGACGACGTGGACGTCGGGTTCGTGGTCCAAGAGGTGGTCGACGCGCACGCCTTGGCCTTCGAGACGAAGAACATCCGACTCGTCACGTCGTTCGACTCCCGACGCACGACGATCCGCGGCGACGCCATGCGACTCCGGCAGGTCGTCACGAACCTCGTCACCAACGCACTCAAGTTCACCGCCAAGGGCGGAAACGTCGGAATCCACGTCGAGCGCGTCCGATCGGACGTGGAAATTCGCGTCGTGGACGACGGTCAGGGGATCGCCGAGGACTTCCTCCCGAACCTGTTCGACCCGTTCCGGCAACAGGATTCGAAGATGAACCGCCGCAGCCAGGGGCTCGGTCTCGGTTTGGCGATCGTGAAGAAGCTGGTCTCACTCCACGGCGGTCACGTCACGGCCGAGAGCGACGGCCCCGGAAAGGGCTCGGTGTTCCGCATCCGACTGCCCATGACGTCGCTCCTGGCGAAAAACGACGGTCGTCCGGCCGCGGAGTCTTCCGGGACGACCAAGGTGTTCGTGCCGAATTCTCTCGCGGGCGTGAAGATCCTGGCGATCGACGACAATCCGGACGCGCTCGACATGATGTCCCAGGTCCTGCAAATGCAGGGTGCGGAGGTGACGACGGCCGGGGACGCGCTCGAGGGACTCCAAATCGCGGCCCAGGGGCCGTTCGACGTCATCGTGTCCGACGTCGGCCTCCCCGAGATGGACGGGTTCGAGTTCATGAAGGCGCTCCGAGCCCGGGTCGACGACCCGAATCGCGAGACACCTGCCATCGCGCTCACGGCCTATGCACGCGAATCGGACAAATCGGCAGCGATGGAAGCGGGCTACCAGCTCCACCTGGGCAAGCCGATCGATCTCTCGGACCTCGCCGGCGCCATCTGGCGGATCGTGAGTCGCACGCCGGCCACGGCGGGGAGCTGAAAGAGAGAAAGGGGCGGCCGATTCGCGTCGACCGCCCCTCGTCCCTTCCCGTCCGCCGACGAGGCGGCTCCGTCAGCCGACCGCGATCTGGAGCGCCTTCCGCAGCGCGAAGTACTGCTCGCTGACGGAGAACACGAGGAGCTCCTTCATCTTGTCCTGCGGCGAAAGATCGCCCGGGAGCTGCGGTTCGGCCGCGATGATCTTCTTCGCGATCTCCAGATCCGCGCAGAGGAGGAGGCCCGCACGTGCGGACGTGACTTCCGTCGTCTGCATCCAGCGCTTCAAGTCCGCGCGCGCGCCGTCCTCGATGAACTTCTGGACGACGAGGCGAAGAGAATCGCGCTGGATCGGCTGGATGTATTTCTGGAGTTCCGTCGCCGTGGTCGTCACCGCTTGCGCCATTTCGGCAGGCACGGCGAAGTCCGGCATCACGAGCTTGATGGCGCAGAAGAGCAACACCTTGAGCTCGTTCATGGTCGGGAACAGGTTCCGGATGTAGTGCTCACCGCGGTAGTACGCGAGGTGTTTGCCGACGATGAACGTGAGTTCCTGCGGCGTGAAGCCCGTGAGCACGGTCTGACCGGCCACGCTCGCCACCGGCGCCGAAGCGACGGCCGCGAGGGCACCCGGACGATCGTTGTGGACGTAGAGCTCCGGCGTCGGGATGCCGAGGACCTGGGCCGCCCAACCGAACGTCTTCGCGAACGTGACGGTGCTGGTCGCCGGGTCCTGCTTGAACTTCTTGTCGAGGTACGGAAGCTGCTTCGACGCTTGCAGCTGCCGGATCTTCGCCTGGATCGCCGCGGGGGTGATCATCTCGAAGATCTTGCCGATGAAGATGTTCTCGTCCTTGTGGAAGAGGTTCTTCACCCACTGCTCGTTGTCGAGCTTGCTCTTCACCTGGATCATGCCGCGCGGGCGGTAGTCCTCGAAGAACTTCTGCTCCTCGTCGTCCGCCTTCTTGAGGAAGGCGAGCGCCGCGCACATGCACCACGCACGGTCGTACTCGTGCATGCGCGTGTAGAGCTTGTAGAGGCTCCGGTACGGATCGACGCGAAGGGGATCCTTCTGGAGCACGATCGAGTGCTCCCCGATCGCGCCCTCGATCTGGTCCGTGGCTTCGAAGAGCTCGGCGAGGATCTGACGCTCGACGGCCTCGTCCGGCTTGAACCGCGTCGCCATCTTGAAGGCTTCGATGGCGCTGTTCATGTCGGTGAGGCGGTCGCGGTAGATGAGGCCGAGGTTGTGCCAGAGGTTGAACTCGAGATCCGGGTTGCCGGCGTTCGCCGTGGAGAGGCGACGGAGCATCTTCCGGAACGCGCGTTCGAGGGCCTTCCAGTCCTTCTTCTGCGTGAGGATCTTGTTGATGCGCTCGAAGGCCTCGAGGTACGTCGGGTTCAGATCGAGGGCCTCGTTGAAGAGGTCCACGGCGCGATCCGAGTCGTTCTCCTTGTCGCGATAGAGCTGCGCGATCGTGTAGAGGAACTTGCTCTTGCGGATCGGGTCCTTCTCCATCTCGGCGATCGCCGTGATGGTGTCGATCATCTTCGCCCAGTTCTCCGTCGCCTGGTACAGCGCGAGGAGCTTGTGGAGCAGCGGGTGGTTGTTCGGCTGCTGGTCGCGCGCCTCCTCGAGGGCCTCGATGGCCTTGAGCGCGTTCTTGTCGTTGTCGTTCCAGATGTCGCCGATCTCGACGAGCATCTTGAAGCGCTCGTCCCCGTCGTAGACGTTGTCGAGCACCTGGCGCTTGTACGCGACGACCTGCTTCCAGTCCTTGAGCTCCGTGTAGAGGGAGACGAGGGCGTCCAGGGTCGGGCGGTGCGTCGCGTCGACGGCGAGGGCCTTGTCGAAGTTGTTGATGGCTTGCTTCGCCTGGCCCTGCTCCCGCTTGACGCAACCGAGCTTGAAGTAGACCTCGGCCCGTTGCTCGGCTTCTTCCTCACCGAGTGCCGTGAGCACCTTCTGGTAGTTCGTGAGCGCCGAGCCCCAGTCCTTCAGGCGGAAGGAGACCTCGGCGAGACCACGGATCGTCGTCTGGTCGGTGAGGTCGAGTTGGTGGGCGGCGGAATACGCCTTCCAAGCCTTGTCGTCCTTCGACAGGGCCGCCGAGACCTGACCCAACTTGTTGTTGAGGGCGTGCTGCTCCGAACGTTCCCGCTTGCCGGCCTTGCGGACGAGGAGATCGAGCAGCGGCTCCGCCTTCTCCCATTGCTCCGTCGCGATGTACTCGTCCACGAGCGGCATCGCGGCGTCCTCGTTCTCGGGATCGACCTCGTGGGCCGATTCCCAAGCCAGGATGGCACTCGCGTGATCGCCGAGGCTCTCCTCGCGTAGCTTGCCGAGTTCCACGAGGAGCCGCGCGCGGGCGCGGGGCGTCTGCGTGTAACTCTGTTCCTGATCGATGAAGCGGGCCGCCTTGTCGTAGTCGGCGTTGTCGACCGCGATCTGGCGGAGGGCCGCGAGGGACGGCAAGTGGGCCGGATCGAGCTCGATCGCCATCTCGTAGCGATCCTGCGCGGAGACACGGTCCCCGAGCTTCTCGTCCGTCGCCTTGCCGATGCGGTAGAAGGCCTCGACGCGTTGCTTCGTGTCGGGTGTGAGCTCCGCCACCCGCGTCATGGCCTCGATGGCCTGGGCCGCGTCTCCGGTTTTCTCGTAGAGCTTCGACAGGGCTTCGAGACCCCCGATGTTCTGCTCGTCGAGGTCGACCATGTTGCGGTAGGCGTCGATGGCGCGATCCACGTCCTGGATCTCGTCGGCGTACACCGTCGCGATGGATCCGTAGAGGTCGACCTTCGTCTTCTTGTCGAGGGCCGCGGAGATGTGTCGCTCGTAGACGGCGATGAGGTCGTGCCACTGCCGGAGCTTCCGGTAGTTGCGCGCGAGGGCGACGTACGCCTCGTCGTTGTTCGGGTCGATTTCGAGAGCCTGTTCGAGGCGCTGGGCGGCGACATCGGACTTGAGGAAGAACTCCTCGTGGAGCCAGGCGATCTTCTTGAGGAGGTCGACCTTCTCCCGTTCCGTCGCGACGACGTCGAGCTCCTGCTCGAGCACCTTCACGAGGTCGGTCCATTGTTCGGTGGCCTCGAGGACGCGTGCCAAGCCGCGGAGGGCCTGCATGCTCGAAGCGTCGAGGTCGAGAACTTCGCGGTACATCTGTGCCGCGCGGCCCGGATCGTTGAGGTTCGACTCGTAGAGCGACGCGATCCGGAGCTTGGTAGTCGCGATGTCCGTGGGCTCGCTGAATCCCGGTACCTTCTTGTGCAGGACGTCGACGAGTTCCTTGTTCTGACCGCGCTGACCGTAGATGCGCTCGAGTTGTTCGATGGCCGGCACGAAGTGCGGGTCGATCTCGAGCGCGCGGGTGAAGTTCGAGACGGCCTGGTCGGTCTGGCCCATCTGCCCGTCGAGGAGTTCACCGAGCTCGGTGAGGATCTCCTTGCGATCGCCGTCGGTGACGGCGACGTCGAGGGCGCGCGTGAGCGTCGTCCCCTGCTGCTGCCAGTTGGCCGACTTGCGGAACAACTGCGCCATCTGGCGGAGCGCTCCGACGTTGTTCGGCTCGAGCTGGACGATCTGCGCGTAGTACGGCTGCGCGTACTCGGGGTGGTTCAGGTCGTCGCCGTACCACTTGGCGAGGTGCAGGCAGAGACGGATCTTCTGGCGCGCCTCGGTCTGCTGCGTGAGCCACGTGTTGACCGTCTGGATGATTTCACCCCAACGCCCGGTGGCTTGCGCCATCCGTTCGAGGTAGCGAGCGGTCTCGCGATCGTGGAAGTCTTCGGCGAGCGCGTTGACGAGTGCGTCGAGCGCCTGGTTCTTGTCCCCGAGCTGCTCCTCGAACACGTGGGCGATGTTCCGGAGGAGCGCCGTGCGATCGGCGACCGCTTCGCGGGTTTCGAGGCGTGCGAGGTAGAGTTCGACGAGCGGCTCCCAGCGGTTCTGTTCGCGGTGGAGCTTCTCGAGTTCGAAGAAGGCCTCGTCGTGCGCCGGATCGACCGAGAGGATCTTCTCGTAGGCCGGACGGGCCGAATCGGCCTCGCCGACCTGGTCGCGCCAGAGCGCGGCCACCGAGCGGAGTTCCTCGATCTTCTGCGTCGCGTCCTCGAGGGCGTCGGCACGCCGCATCTTCACGTCGATGACGTCGGTCCAGCGTTCGTCGGCGCGGTAGATGGTCTCGAGGGCATCGAATGCTTCGAAATCGGCCGCGACGTCGAGGAGGCGCTTCCACGCCTCGGCGGCGTCGAAGGGCTGCTCGAGCCGCTGCGTGTACGTGCGGCCCATCTCGCGGAAGATTTCCACGAGTTCCTCGCCGTCGAGGAGGGACGAAGCCCGGTCGACGATCTGGTGGAGGGCTTGCGTGAGCTCGTTCGGATCGTCCTGACGGCGACGGATCGCGGCGATCGAACGGAGCGCCGCGAGGTTCGCGTAGTCGATGTCGAGCACGCGGTTCCAGTCCTCGAGCGCCTGATCGTCCTGCTTCAGACGGTCGCTCCAGATGCGCGCGCGGCGGGTGCGGATGTTGACCCGCGTGTCGTCCTCGTTCGCGATGTCGGCCTGGCGTTCGAGGATGTCGACGACACCCTGCCAGTTCTCGCCACGCTCGTGGAGGTTCGCGAGTGCGTCGAGGGCTTCCGGATCCTCGCCGCGTAGATCGAGGACCTTCTGCCAGGTCTCGACGGCGCGCTGCGGGTCGTTGAGCTTCTCGGCGGCGAGGTGGGCGATCTTCGCGCGGATGTCGGCCTCGGCGGCGTCGCCGGCGGCGTTCTCGAGCTCGCGCTCGTAGACCGCGTTGAGATCCGTCCAGGCGCCGAGACCTTCGTAGATTCGCGAGAGGGCCTGCAGCGTCGCTTCGTGCGTCTTCTCGAGGTCGTCGAAGATGCGGCGGTAGGCGACGATCGCGTGTTCCACGTCGGAGAGCTGCGCCTCGTAGACCTCTCCGAGGCGCGAGTACAGTTCGACGAGGTCGTTCGTGTCGTCGGTCGCCTTGACGCGCATCTCGAGGATGCCCGAGAGCTCCTGCCACGCGCCGAGGCCGGTGTAGATGCGATCGAGTTCGGCGAGGGCCTCGACGTCCTTCGCGTCGACGCCGAGGACGTATTTGTACGTCTCCTCCGCCTTCGTGACGTCGCCCAGCTGCTCTTCGAACGTGCGCGCGAGGCGCTTGCCGATCGTCCGCTGGACGAGCGGATCCGTGTGCACACCGACGATGTCGGCGTACGCGTTCGCGAGAGTGTCGAACCCGCCGTCGACGCCGTTCGCGAGACGCGGGGACTCGTCGCCCGCGCGTTCGTCGAGCGGGAACTCCTTGAGCGCGCGGATGTACACGTCGAGGGTCTGGACCGGGTCGCCGATCTTCTCCTCGAAGAGTTCCGCGATCTGGTAGTACGCCGCGAGTCGCTCTTCCTGACCCGTCGTGTGCGCGAGCTGCGCTTCGTGGACCTTGACGAGCTTCTCCCAGTCCGCGTTGGCGCGGTAGAGCGGCTCGAGGATCTCGGCGATCGCCACCTGCTTCACGCCGGAGGCGAACAGCCCTTCGAGGGCCTCGAGGGCCGGCTGGTGCTCGGGCGCCGCGTTGATGATGTCGCGGTACGCGGCGACCGCCGCTTCCACGTCACTCAGGCGGTGCTGCTGCACCTGACCGAGGCGGTACTTGAACTCGAGGATCTCGTCCGGCGTCTGGCCGACTTCCGTCTCGCGCGCGAGGACCTGGGCGAGCTCCGCCCAGCGTTCCGTCATCGTGAAGAGGCGGTCGAGGGCGCGGATGGCGGTCTGGTTCTCGGGTTCCACCTCGAGGACCTTCTGGTACCGCGCGATGGCGCCGTCGACGTCCTCGAGTTGCGTCTCGAAGACGGTGGAAGCGCGGAGACCGAGTTCGACGAAGCGATCCGGCTGCTCGCCGAGCTTCGCGAGTTCCGCGTCGTAGAGGACGGCGACCTGGACCCAGCGGTTCAAGGTCATCGCGAGACGCTCGAGGTTCTGGAGCGTGTCGGCGTTGGCGCTGTCCTCCGCGAGGGCGCGCGAATACGCGTCGAACGCGGAGGCGTGGTTCTCGAGGGCGTCCTCGTGGAGTCGCGCGATGCGGTGGAGGAGCTCCACCTTCTGGAACGGGTCGTCCGCGTGGCGGACCTGCACCTCGTGCACGCTGACGAGGCGTTCGAACGCGCTCGATCCCTCGTAGATGGGCTCGAGGACGGCCGCGGCGCCGAGGGCGTCACGGCTGCCGTTCTTGAGCACTTCGAGGGCGTCGATCGTGGGCGTGTGATCGGAACGCTCCGTGAGGATGTCGCGATAGAGCTCGATGGCCCGCGCGACGTCGTCCGTGCGCGTGTCGTAGAGCTGGGCGATGCGGAAGCGGAAACCGATGCCGGAGTCCGCGTCCTGCGCCAGCTCGGACTCTCGCGTGAGGACGGTGAGGAGCTCGGGCCAGTTCTGCGTGCGTTCGAAGAGGACGTCGAGACGTTCGAGCGCGCCCGTGTCGTCCGGATCGATCTCGAGGATCTTCTGGTACGTCTCGATGGCGCGCGCCGTGTCCTGCTTCTCGCGCTCGTACACCGCGCCCACGTCGAAGAAGATGCGCTTCTTCGTGTCGGCGTCGACCGTGAGGTCGACCTTCTTCGCGTAGGTCGCGAGGAGCGCGTCCCACCGAGAGAGAGTCAGGTATTGGTTGACGAGTGCGTCGACCGCACGGAGATCCTCCGCGTCGATCTCGAGGATCGCGTCGTACACGGCGATGGCCGCGTCCGGCCGCGCGAGCACGTCTTCCTCGATGGAGGCGGCCTGGAACAGGGCTTCCTTCTTCGCGTCGACGTCGTCGACGATGGAGGCCTTCTTCTGGAGGATGGCGGAGAGATCCTCGTAACGCTCCGTCGACCGGAAGAGGCGTTCGAGGGATTCGGCGGCGTTGAGGTTCGCCGGGTCGATCTCGAGGACGCGCCTGTAAAGGGCGACGGCCGTGTCGACATTGCCGAGATCGGACTCGTAGACGACGGCAGCCATCGTCACGAGGGACGACGCGAGTGTCGGGTCGGCAGCGGCCTTCCCTTCCGTCTCGAAGGCGCGCGCGAGGTCCTCGAAGCGACCGGTCGCGCGGGCGACGCGGTCGAGGGCCCGCTGCGTGGTCTCGTTCGCGGGATCGATCGAGAGGGCGCGGGCGTGCGTGGAGAACGCCGAGGCGAGGTCGCCGGCGGCGTCCTCGTGGAGCTGCGCGATCTGGTGGAGGAGTTCGACCTTGCGCGCGTCGTCGTCGGCCCTGCGGACCTGGACTTCGTGCACGCCGACGAGTTTCGCGTAGTCCCCCGTCTGGCGGTAGAGCGGCTCGAGGATCTCCGCGATGGCGACCTCGTGTTCCGGTGCCTGACCGAGCCGCTCGAGGGCGGCGAGGGCCGTCGCGTTCGTGGCGTCACGCTCGAGCACCGTGCGGTACCCCTCGATGGCGACGTCGAGCTGGCCCATGCTGGTCTCGCGGAGCGACGCGAGACGCAGCATGAAGGCGATCTGGGAATCGTCGTCGGCGGCGAGGCCGAGCTGGGCTTCGAGGTTCTCGGCGAGCTCCGGCCACAATTTCTGGCGGGTGTAGAGCGCGTCGAGGGCCCGTAGAGCCGAATGGCTCGTGGGGTCCAGATCGAGCACCTTGCGGTAGCTCGCGATCGCACGGTCGGGCTGCCCGAGTCGCTCGTCGTAGATGTTCGCGATGCGGCCGAAGAGGCTCTCGCGCTCTTCCTGCTCGCTCGCGAGCTCGATGCGGCGCTCGATGACGCCGATGAGATCCGAGAAGCGCTCCGTGCGGGCGAAGAGGTTCTCGAGTCCGGCGAGCGCTTGTTCGTCGGAAGAGTCGATGGCGAGGACGCGGGTGTACGCCGCGGCGGCCGGATCGATCTCACCGAGCTGCTCGTCCACGGAAGCGATGCGCATCCAGTAGTCGCGCGCGAGCGCCGCGTCGGAGAGGCCTTCCGCGATCTCGCCGTAGAGAGCGACGAGCTTCGGCCAGGAGTTGGCCTCGTTCGCCGCGTTCTCGATCTCGAGCCGCGTCTCGGGCGACTCCGGCGCTTCCTTCAGGGCGCGCGAGAGCGCGTCGAATCCCTGCGACGGAGCCTGGAGCGATTCGGAGGCGATGCGGGCGATTTTCCGGAGGAGGGTGACGCGTTTCGCCGTGTCCCCTTCGGCGGCCTGGAGGATCTCGAGGGCGCGCACGAGGTTCGTCGCGTCGCCACGCTCCTCGTAGATCGGTTCGAGGATCGCAGCCGCTTCGGAGCGGATGTCCGCGTTGTCGAGGAGTCCCTCGAGGGCGCCCCGAGCGGCGTCGTGCTGCGCGTCGAGGAAGAGGATCTCGCGGTAGTTCTCGAGGGCACCGGCCGCGTCCCCGAGATGCGTCTCGAGGGCCTGACCGAGGCGGTACTTGAGGTCGATGAGCTCGCGCTCGCCGAGATCGAGTTCGATGCGCTTGCGGAGGACGTCCGCGTACGGTTCCCAGCGCGACAGGCTCTTGTAGAGGACGTCGAGCGCTTCGAGGGCGCGCGGATCGGCCGGTTCGTCGTCGAGGACGGCGACGTACGTGTCGACCGCCTTGTCGACGTTCTTGAGTTCCGTCTCGTAGAGCTTCGCGATCTCGTAGCTGATCGCCTTCTTCTCGTCCGCGTCGACGGCGAGGTCGCGCCGCTTCTCGTAGATGCCGAGGAGTTCCTCGAAGCGTCCCACCTGACGGTAGAGACCTTCGAGGGCGCGCATGGCTTCTTCGTTGTCGGGATCCGCCTCGTAGACCTCGCGGTACATCGCGAGGGCGTCGTCGACGCGGTTCACTTCCTGGATGAGGACGCGACCGAGCTTCAGGCGCAGTTGTCCCGCGAGCTCGCGATCGCCGTCGTTCGCGGCCTGATCGACCACCTTGCGGTAGCTCGTGATGACGGATTCCCATCCGCCCACGGCCTTCGCGAGGCGCTCCATGTCGCCGCTGGTCTTCTCGTCGGTCGGCGCGAGTTCGAACGCGGCTTGGTAGCGATCGAAGGCCTTCTGCGGCTCCTTCGTGCGCCCCTCGTAGATCACCGCGAGGTCGCGGAGGATCTCGAGCTTCGAGAACGCGTCGTCCTCGTGGCGGAGTTTGACCTCGAGCACGTTGCCGAGGGACTTCGCGTTGTTCGCTTGCCGGTAGATCGGGATGAGGGCTTCGGCCGCGCGGAGGCTCTCGCCGTCGAGGTCGAGGACCTTCTCGTACGCCTTCGCGGCGCGATCGAGCTTCTGCTTCTTGTCCGCCCAGAGCTCGGCGATCTTGAAGAGGAGGCCGATCTTCGCGTCGGTCCCCGCCTCCTTCGCTTCCTGTTGTTCGAGGACGCGGATGAACTCGTCCCACTTGCCGGACTCGGCGTAGAAGACCTCGAGGTCGTCCCACATGCCGAGGGCGAGGTACTTCTTCTTGAGGGCTTCCTGCGCCTTCCGGTCGTTGGGATCGAGCTGCAGGAGGGCGCGCCAAGCGGCCACGGCCCCTTCGTCGTTGTTGAGACGATCGCCGTAGAGCGTGCCGAGCTTCGAGAGGATCTGGATGCGTGCGGGCGCGTCGTAGGTGACCTCCGCCTGCTTCTCGAGGACGGAGACCAGTTCCCCGAACTCCTTCGAGCGTTCGTAGAGTCCGGCGAGGGCACCGAGAGCTTCGACGTTCGATCCGTCGCTCGCGAGGACCTCGCGCCAAAGATCGATGCACACTTCCGGCTTCTTGACGCGTTCGGTGGCGAGCTTCGCGATCTCGAGGAACTTCGCGGCGCGTTGCGGGCCGGGCTCGAGACTCTCGGCTTCACGCCGCTCGAGTCCGAGGAGCTTCTCCCAGTCGCGACGCTTGCCGTACATCTCGCGGAGGTAGTTGATCGCGACGTCGTTGTTCGGATCGAGGGCGACGACCTGCTCGTACGCTTTGACGGCCTCGGCCTGGTTCGCGAACTTGTTCACGTACAGGTCCGCGGCCTTCATGTAGAGCTCGACGCGTTCCGTCGGCTCGGGGACGATGGCCGCGAGCTGCATGAGCGTCTTGACGAACTCGGGGAACCGCTTCGCGGCTTCCTGTTTCGAGAGGAGCGCGCGGAGCTCCGCGATCTTCGCCGGGTCTCCCGTGCCCGCGTCCGCCATGGAAGGCTGACGGGCGGGCGCGGCGTCGGGGATCGACGGCTGCCGAACGGGAGGAGGCGGAGGCGACGACGCCGCGGGAGGAATCGACGGCTGACGGGCAGGCGGAGGCGACGACGCCGACGGCGGAATGGACGGCTGCCGCGCGGGCGGAGGCGTGGATCCTCCACGCGCTTCGGTGGCGTCGACGATGCTGGGCACCCGTTGCGGTGCGACGTTCTCGGGCGGAATCGACGGGATACGCGGACGCTCGCTGGCGGGAGGCGCGCTCCGCATGCCGCGGGAACTCGGCGGCTGGGACGGCGGCTTCGAACCGCCGGCCTTGAGGGCGGCCGAGGGCGGACGGAGCGAACCGAGGGGCGGCACGACCGACGCCTGCTTCACCGCGTCGGAGACCGATCCGCCGATCTGGGTCTCGTAGGCCTTCAGCTCGGGATGCTCGGGCGCGATGGCAGCGAGCCGTTCGAAGGCGGCGCGGGCGCGGATGATGTCGCCCATGTTGCGCCAAGCTACCGACCCCGCTTGCGCGAGCATGAAGACGGACTCGGGACCGTCGGCCGTTCCGGAGAGCGCTTCCTCCGCGATTCCGACGATGCGACTCCAGTCGTTGGACTTCTTGCCGAGGACTTCCTTCAGGTAGTTGAAGGCCCCTTCGTTCGCGGCGTCGAGCGTCACGGCCTCTTCGAGGAAGCGGGACCCGACGTCGACGTTCTGGTGGCGCGTGGCCCACCGCGTACCGAACGCGAGGGCGAGCGCTCCACGACGCGTACGATCGCGCGTGGCACCGAGGATCTCGTCCTGCACGGCCTCGAGAGCGTCGAGCAGGCGTGCCAGGTTCTGCGAGGAAACTCGGCAGGCGGCCGCGATCGAACGCGAGAGCGGATTGCAGGTGCGCGCCTTCGCGAGGACGGACTCGAGTTGGTCGGGAGCGAATCGGCGTACGACGCGCGCGGCGCGCATGAGGAGCTTCGCCTTCTTCGGGCTGCTCGTCCCCGGCAGACGCCCGGCAAGCCTGGAGGAGGCTTCGACGCCGACGCGGCAGTTCGAACTGCCGGCGTCGATCTGCGAGTCGGCGAGGGCCAGACGTTTCTCGCTGGAATCCCGCTGGCCGCGAGGGCCCGCGCATACGCGGTGGCGGCCTTGTCGCCGTCGCCCATGTCCGCCGCGACGTCCCCTGGCTTCGGGATGAGCGCGACTTCACCGAGCATGTCCTTCCGACCTTCAGCTCGAGGTCCACGAGCTTCTGGACCATGCGTTGGTTTGCCGAGATCCCAGCAGACGGAACGCAGCCGCGAGCGCCTCGAGCAGCCCGCGTTCTGCTTGTACGCGTCCAGCGGGCGCCGAGCGCTTTGACGCCGAGCGAATTCGTCCCCAGGACCCGTCCGACTCGCAGGTGCAACGAAGCTGCGGCGTTGACCCGGCGGTGGCGATGGCCTTCGAGCTCATCGACCAGCGACTGCCAATCGCGAATGTTTTTGAGTGCGTACGCCAGACGCGCGCTTGTTGATCCATGCGATCGCCCTCGGTCGGTTCAACCGGTGAGGTGCAGGCACCGCGTGCGATGCCGACCTCCGTCCACTGCGTGCACTTCCACTGCGTGAAATCTGGCACCGAGGTAACGAGTCGTATGTTGCGAACTGCGGTCGTACGAATTGATTTTACGCCAGGAACGGATGAAATGCCGATGACGCTGCTAAGTCACGAGCGTATCAGCGTCGTCGCGTAAGTGATGTTCGTTCCGCATTCGCTTCCTGCCGGGACGGAATCGATAGTTCGGACGAAGGCCGACTTGCATAAGCCGACGACCGTGGTGCAGTTTTTTTATCGTAGACCCAACTGGCGACGGAAGGCGCAGGCGCCGAGGGAGCGACCCCGCGGCACCCGGTCTCACGCTGACGGTTACTCAAACGACGGCGGCTCAGGTCCCAAAGGCAACCGGACTCGCGACATGACGTGAGTCTATGGAATCACGTTCGACACCTGACATGACTTGCCAAGGAGAACGCCCTCCCCCGCCGCGCCACGTGCACCTCATGAGGCCCCCAAGGATGCACGCACCAACGAGCAAGAACATCCTCGAAGAATCGAAGGGCGCGCCCGGAGGAAGGTGCCAGGTGCACCTCATGAGGCCTCCAAGGATGCCCGCACCAACGAGCGAGACAACCCTGCGGAAAGACGATAGGCAAACGAAAAAGAGGGGCCGCGCCACGTTCACCCCATGAGGCTCCCAAGGATGCCCGCACCAAGGAGCGAGACGATCCCGAAGTACCGAGGTGGCCGCGCATTCCCACGCCCCCCGGGAAGCCGTGACGAGCCTGACGCGTTCGCATGGAGGTGCGAATCGACAGATCTGCACCACAAAATCAGTCGTTCGCGCAGGCAAACGCGCGATCGCCGACGAGGTCGGCGGCGTCCCGTGTGCGGAGTGAATCGATGAATGGGAGCGCTCACCCTGGGAGCGCTCCCGTTCGTCGGCGAATACGGAAGCGATCCGCCGATCTTGTTGGCGATCTCGCGCGCCTGAGCGCACTGCTCGGCATACCGCGTCGCTAACCTCTGTCTTGCAGATCATCTTGGCGAACTGGGTGTGAGTTGCTGAATCGTCTGTTCTTGCGCGGCGGATCTGCTGCCGCGTACGCGCCACCCAGGTTGAAGAACGCGATCTGCCTGCCCTCTATAATGTTGCATCGCGCATTAACGTACTTTGGCGGCCCTGTATCTGGTGATCGCCTTGGGAATGTCGCCACGGACCTCCGTACGTGTCGCCGAGGAGCGTGCGCACGGCGAACGTGCCCTTGTCGCCGGGCTTCAGAAGAGAGCGCCTTTGGTGACGCCTCGGCCTGCCGTCTGTTGAGCCTGGCGCAATGGGCGAGTGAATGCGTAGAGCCAGTCGGCCGGGCCTGGCGACGAGCAGTCTGGAGGCGCTGGCCTCGCCGCCACGAGGTGGGAGCATCACCTGCTGGAGCCAGCAACAGTGCGTCCGCAGGCCTCAACGCTGGATGGCGGCCTCTGGAGCGGCCTGTACTGGCCTCACCCGTGGCGCTGGGGTTTCTGGTGCAGACGATGTACCCCTTCAGGTAGCAGAAGCCGTGACGTGGTCTCGGCGATGCGCCGCGGGCCTGCTTGCCGCGGCGCGAGTTTCCTGCCGCGTCCTCCTTCGCAAGCGAGGAGCCGAGGATGCGCAGAGTTCAGCGGGCCGAGCAGCGGCCGTTGCCGCCTGATCGCCCGAGTTGTCGCCTTCGTTCGCCAAGTTGACGGCTTCGATGTTGTTGCGGCTGCAGCCGACCGTGGTCGCCGCCATCGCGAACACCAAGGCGCCCGTCACCATCTTGCGAATCATCATGCTCCGCCCATCCTCGTTCGAAAGGTTCGTCCGCGCGCCCGCGCGCAGACTCGCGGGGAGCATATCGCCAATCCGCGACGAATCGCCAGATTCATCGCGGAAAACCATCCTCGCGCCGGCGGAGAAGTTCCGACGAGAGCCCCGAAACGAATCGAGGTGCTCACCTCCGGGTGGGCCACGCATTCCTCGCCCACGTGGCCGTCGCTCACCGCGAGGTCGCCGCGCACCGTCCGCATGGAGCGATGAATCGCCAGATTCATCGCAGAAAACAATCCGACCGCGGGCACACCTTCCGGCTCGAGAGCCCCAAAACGAAAACGAGGTGCTCACCACCGGTGGGCACCTCGTTCTTGGTTCGGGGCTCTCGCAAGGAGGCCCGCCCGGTCAGTCGCCCGGAGAGAACGCGATCGGATACACGACCGTGACGATGCCACCTTCCGGCTTCGGGAACGAGAGGTTCGAGAAGCCGCGGACGACGCAGGAAACGACGCTGGCATCCGGGAGATCCGAGCCGCCGTCGGAGGCCGTGGACACGGCGCCTTCGCGGTCGATGACGAACTTCACGCCGACACGCCCGCGGAGCTCGGGGTTCGTGCGGAGGCCGTTCTCGTAGCAGAGTTTGAAGCGGCCGAAGTTCTGCCGGACGATACGCTGGATGACTTCGGCGGGGAGCCGACCGTTCACGCTCGTCGCGCCCTGACGGAGGGTGGGCGAACGGGTCTGGTGGGAACCTGCCAGCTTGCCGTGGCCGCTGCCGAAGCCCTGACCGGAACCGGTGCCGGCGCCGTGGCCGATGGTCCCGATGTTGCCGAGGCCGATGCCTTCGCCACGACCGCCGCCGCCTTCACCCACGCCGGAGAGGCCGAGGCCGCCCGCACCGAAGGAGTCGCCGATCGCGTCGCCCCACATGTTGCCGCGGGCCGAGAGCGGATCGTTTCCGAGGGACTCTTCACGACCCCAGGGGGCCGTCGGAGCGTTCGGGTCGCCGGCGGCGCCGACGTTGAGGAGACCGATCATTCCGAACTCGGCGGCTTCACGACGGGCCGCTTCGCGCGCGAGGTGCGGGTCCGGGTTGTCCTGCGGACCCTGGACGCCGTAACGCTTGCCGGTGTCCTTGGTCGTGGGGTTGCCCATCTGACCTTCTTCACCCTTGGCCTTCGTGCCCGTTCCGCCTTCCTTCTGGTCGGCGTTGTCCGCGACTTGCTCGGTGTCGCGTTGCTCCTGCTCACGCTCGGCGGCGGCGTTGAGGAGCTTCTGCATCATGAGGATCTGATCGCGATCGATGGCTTCGCTGTCGTCGCCGTTCATGCGCGGCATGAAGAACGCGAAGCTCGCGATGAGACCGATGTGCATGAGGAACGAGAGCGCCGTGTAGATGTAGGCGACGGGCTCGAGGTTCGAAAGGAACCCGACCGCCACGGGCTTGCCCGCGTTGACCGCGCTCACCTGGAAGACGAGGCCGCCGTCGATGGCCATGCGCGCCTTCGCGCCGGCGGGCAGGTCGAAGTCGTGACCGCCCGAGATCTCGGAAGATTGACGCGCGCGGCCCGAGGAGATGAGGTCGTCGAACGAGACCTTGCCCTGGCCGGGGATGTCGACCCAACCGGTCGCGCGAGGAAGGATCACGAGCGCCGCGGACCCGCCGCGCGCGACGACGATGGGCGCACGCGTGGCGCCGAGCGTCTCGTTCGGGAGGAAGTAGTCGCAGGTGGCGTTCTTGCCCGTCTCTTCACCGACGTAGAACGAACGGGGCGGCGAGAGGTGCGAGACGTGGAGGACGTTCGTCTCCCACATCACCATGACTTCGATGGCGGCGAGGTGCGCGACCTCGACTTCGTCCGGGTTCACGTCCGGACCGTTCCGCAACATCGTGTACGTGTACTGTGCACCGGGTTCGGCGCCTTCCATCGGAAGGGCGACGCCCGGAGCGGCCGCCGGCGCAGACGCGGCGAAGGGGTTCGCAGCGAACGGATTCGCGGCGGCAGGCGGCGGCGTGGCGGCGAAGGGATTGCCGCCAAACGGGTTCGCTCCGGCGGCGGGGGCGAACGGATTCGCGGCGGCAGCGGGAGGAGGAGGCGGAGGCGCCGAAGCGGGCTGGGCGGGCGCCGGCGGCGGGCCGGGGGGCGCGGACGCGACGGGCGCCGCGGCCGTGGCGCCTGCGGGCTCCGCACTCTCGAGCACGATCACCGTGGAACCGATCTGCACCTGATCGCCCGGACGGATCTTGCACTTGTTGACGCGCTGGCCGTTCACCATCGTTCCCGGCTCGTTGCCGAGGTCGATGAGCGTGATGTCCTGCGGCGGCGCGACTTCGATGACTGCGTGCATGCGCGACGCGAGTTCGTCGTCCACGCGCAGGTGGCTCTTGGCGTCCTTGCCGACCTTGACGATGTCCTGGACGATCGTCTCGCGGCGCAGGAGTTCGTCGCCCTGATAGAGCGCGAACGTGAGAGCAACCTTCGCTTTGCCTTGGCTATCCATCGCTTACGACGCTCCGTTTCTCGATCTGCGGTGCAGTCCAGGCCTGGACTCGTGTGCGCGAGCCCGGGAAGTTCTCAGAGGTTCTCGACCGACTTGAGCATCTCCGGCACGAACGACGTGCGGGGGCGGATGAGGGTCGTGCGTACGGGGCCGGGGCGCACGCGAATGGTCGCGTCGTTGGGTCCGAAACCACCCGCGGAAAGCGGATCGTCGGAAAACTCGTAGCCGTAGGACTCTTCCTTCTTCGCTCCGCCCGCCGCGGCCGCTCCGGCCGCAGGCGCTTGTGCGAACGCCGGTGCCGCGACCGACACGACCATCGTCGCCACCATGCTGCTCAGAACCCACATACGCTTCGTCATGTTGTCCTCGGCTGATTCTCTCGCGGATGCGCGGGCCTTCGAAAGAACCCGTCAACCGCCGTCGCAATTACAGTGAGATTGTATCCGGGGTGACCCGGTCCGTCAATGTCCTACACGTTGCGAAGAGTCCCAGGTTCCTGGCTTCCGACAGGCGCGATCGTCGAAAGTTCCCGGGGATGCGTGGCGTCACTTCGCCGGCGGCTTGGCCGCGGGGGGCGCGTCATTGCTTTCCGTGAGGAACGTGATGACGCCGGTGATGTCTTCCATGCGCTCCTTCGCCTTCTTCACGGCACCGTCGTACTCGGTCTTGCCGGCGGCCTTCTCGATGAACGTGGAGAAGATCTGCTTGGCCTGGGTGAGCGTCCCGATCTGCTTCTGCTTGTCCTGACCCTTGGCCTTGTACTCCTGCGTCAGGATGCCCTCGTTGAAGTAGGCGTCCGGTCGGTTGCCGTCGATCTTCTTGGCGGCGTCGAGCTGACCTTGGACCGCGACGACCTGCGTGTCGTAATTGGAATCGGAGATCATGCCGCGGAGGGCGAGCGCGAGTCCGAGGTGCGCGTCGTAGTCGTTCGGACGCATCTCGAGGGCCTTCTGGTAGGCCTGCTGCGCCTGCTCGAACCCGCGGAACGAGAGGTTGACCGCCGCGAAGTTCATCTGAGCTTCGAAGAACTTCGGATCGAGCTTGGCCGCCGTCGCGAACGAGCCGACCGCGCCGTTCACCTGACCGAGCTCGTTCTGGATGAGACCGGACGTGTTGTAGATCGGCGGGTACTTCGGGTTCTTGCGGATGGCTTGCGAGCACACGAGGGCCGCGAGTTCGAGCTGCTGCACGTCGGCGCGCTTTCCGATGGCGGCGTTCGTCGCGATCGAACGACCCTTCCGCGCCTTGCCCCCGGCGCGCTTCTTCGCCTGCTGGAAGTAGTAGAGGGCGAGCTGGTTGAACGCGGGCATGTACGCGTCGTCGATGGCGAGCGCACGCTGCAAGTTCTTCTTCGCGCACTCCATGTCGTCCTTGCAGCCATCGCCCGGCGTCGCCGAGTCCCGCGACATCTGCATCTGGGCGAGGTTGACGAGCGCGGGGACGTTCTGGAACTGCGCGTCGAGGACGGCCTGCTGGAGCGCGGCGATGGCAGCGTCTTCGTTGCCGTCCGCCTTGTACTGGTAGAGGGCGATCTGGGCGCGGGCGTAGTGAAACTTCGGATCGGCGGTGAGCGCCTTCTGGAAGTGCTCCTTCGCTTCCTTGTCCTGCGAACATCGCTGGTGCGCGAGGCCCGCGTCGTAGAGCGCTTCGGCGAATCGACCGCCGTCCTGCATGGCGGCGGCTTCGTCGAACCGTCGCGCGACGTCGGTGCACACCGCGTCGCTCCAATCCGCCGCTTTGTCGTGGGAGTTGAACGTTTCGAGGGCGGCGTCGAACTTCTCCTTCGCGCCCTTCGAGACTTCGATCGGCCCCTTCCCCGCCTTGCCCGCCGTGGTGTCTTCGGGCTTCGGACCGCCGCATCCGACGGTGAAAGCGAAACACGTGGCGAGGGCAATGAGGCGGTTCCGACCGGTCATGGTTTCTCCTGTCCGTACTGATCCCCCGCACGTGCGGGTCATGTCGACTGTTCGCGGTGTGGCAGACGATTTTGCGGGAGATCAGACGGAGTGGTCACTTTTCCGCCGAGGCGGATCAGCGACGGGGTTTCTTGGGAGCTGCTGCAGGCTTCTTGCCAGCTGCCGGTGTGGCCTTCGTCCCACCCCCGGTAGCGCCCTTCGGACCGTTCGAGTCCTCGGAGGACTCGGAGGCGGCGGGCTTCTCGGGGGGGGCTTCCGACTGCTGGTGGAACGGCTGACCACCCACCATGAGCGGCGGCGGCTTGTCGTCGAGACCGGAGTTCGCGAGGGTCGGCGCGCCACGGAGCTCGTCGACGACGTGGTATTCGGCCTTGTAGTTCTTCGCGAGCCACTCTTCGCAGCTGCGGGAGAACTGGTCGAAGTACTGGAACTTCACGGAGTACGTGAGGCACGTCACGAGGGCGGGCTTCGCCTTCTGGACCTTAACGGGCTCCGAACGCTGGTCGAGGGCGTCGTAGTAGATGTTGCGGATCTCGTCGTCCTTCTTCCAGGCGACGGGAATCGGCGCCTTGCGGAAGTCGTCCACGAGATCGCCCCACATGAGACCGACGCGGGAACCCGCCGCGATGACCCACTTCGGGGGCGCATCGGGCTGGAGGTCGACGATCTTCTTGTACTCGACGGCGACCTTGTCGATGGCAGGGACCTTCTTCTCGAGCCAGTCCTTGACCTTCGTGTTGACGTGCTTGAGGACGTCGTCCTTCGATCCCGAGCCCTTGTATTCGGGGAACTTGATCTTGTCGACGTTGTCCTTCTTGAGCTCTTCGGCCGCGTAGAAGAACGCTTCGCCGACGGCGTTGAGCGCCTTGCCGACGCGTCGCTGCTTCTGCGACGCATCTTCGCTGCCGTAGGCCTCGTTGATCTTGCGGACCGCGTCGCCCGGATTCTGCCAGAGCGCCCGGACACGCGCGTACTCGCCCTTCGCTTGGCCGTCCTTCTTGAGGTTGGCGTAGGCGCGGCCGAGGGTCGCGTGGGCCTGGACCTGGATGTCCGGAGCGGCCTTGTCGATGAGGCTCATGGATCCGGAGAGGGCGCCCTTCGCCTTCTCCCAATCGCCGGCGTCCTTCTCGTTGCCCTCCGCCTTGTCGGCGTAGTGGGCGCCGACGGCGAACGCGATCGCCGCCGTCTGGGTGGGCTTGGAAGCACCGTAGGCCTTCGTGAAGATCTTCGCGTCCTCGATGGCGCGGTCCTCGTCACCGAGACCGAGACGGAGGAGGACGGCGTCGGAGAGCGCTTGGTCGGCCTTGTCCGCCTTGGGGTCGGCCTTCTGGTACCGCTCGTACCATTCCGACGCCTGATCGTAGACGGCGATGGCCTGGTAGTTTCCGCCAATCTCGTAGATCGCCTTCTTCGCCAACGGCGATTCGGCCATCTTGTTCTCGGGCTTGAGCAGGATCATGCGCGCCGAGATCGCCTTCGCGATGAGACGGGCCGCCTGGTAGGCGCGGGCGGCGTTGTACACGATTTCGTCGCAGCGCTCGGCCTGGGGCGGCTGGTTCGCCCGCACCGGGGCTTCGCAGTACTTGCGATAGAGCTCGAGGTACGAGTTGCCGGCGGACTCGTAGGTCGCGAGGGCCTGCGGGCCACCGCGATCGGCGAGTTTCACCTGCTCCTGCGCCTTGAGGCGGAGGATGTCGACCTGGATCTTGGTGAGGGTCGTGCACTGTTCCTGGTTCTTCGTGAGCTTCTCGCCGGTGCAATAGAGCTCGATGAACTTCGGAACGTCACCCGCCATGTCGTCGTAGCAGGCGGGACGGGGCGGCGAGGAGTGGGAGCCGAGGACGTTGACGCTCTCCAGATAGAGCTGGGCGGCGTAGATGCCCGCGTCCCTGTCCGCGTTGTTCATGGCGATGTCGCGGAACGCGAGCGCCGCCTCTTCCCAGTGCTGGGCCTCGAAGTAGGTGCGCGCGCGGGCGTACTTCACCTCGATGAGCTGGTCTTGGCCCGTGGCGTCCTTCGCGTCCGGCTTGATGTAGCAAATGTACCGGTTGAAGGCCTGGACCATGCCCTTCTGGTTGTCGGTGAAGTCCTTGGGCTTGAGCTTGTCTTCCTCGTTCTGCTTCGCGCCCTTCTTGTCCTGACCGGGCAGGTTGCCGCTGCCCTTCTTGTCGGAGCCCTTCGGGTGCGCGACGTCGTAGATCTTCTGGTAGCAGAGCACCGCGGCGTACGCGGCCTCGGCGGCCTCGGGCGCCTGCGGGTTCTCGGCGACGACGGAGTCGAACGCCGGACCGCACTCGGCCCACTTCTCCTGGAAGTAGAGGAGATCGGCCATGTTGTATTTGATCTTGTAGATGTTCGGCCAGTCTTCCTTGACCAGCTTCGTGAACTGGAATTTCGAGTATTCCTCGTTGTTCCAGTTGTCGACGACCTTCTTGTAGAGGTACGCCGCGAGTGTCATGGCCTTCTGGTCACCGGTGCCGCGCTGACCGTTGGAGCCGACGGTCTCGAGGTGCCACGCCATGGCCGTCTCGGTGGTGAGCTCGGCGGCCTGGTTCGCGCACTCTTCCTTCGCCTTCGGCGAGTGGTTGCCGTTCTTGAACTCGCCGTACGCCTTGACGAGGTTGTCGAGCTCCGTCTTGACCGCGTCCTTGTTGCCGGACTTGAGGGCCATGGTCGCTTCGGTGATGTGCCCCTGGTACGAGCAGATCTTGTCGCCGTTCTTGTCGCGCGCCTGGAGATCCTTGTAGAGCGCGATCGCCTCCGGATAGTGACCGGTGTCGAGGTAGTTCTGGCCGAGGTCGTTCATCATCGCGAACGTCTTCTCGGTTTCGCTGCCCTTGTCGCCGGAGAGCGTGCGGAAGAAGTTGAACGCGGCGCCCGGATCGCCCTTGAGGGCGTAGACGGGGATGATGTCGCGTCGCGCGCTCTCGGCGAGCTTCGCGGCGTTCGGCACCTGGGCGAAGGTCGTTCCGTAGTCGATGGTGCGCTTGAACGCGTTCATCGCCTTGTCGAACTCGCCCTTGTTCCAGAAGACGTAGGCGCTCTTGTACCAGGCGTAGCCGTAGACCTTGTTGTCCGGCGGCGGGTACTCGATGACCTTCTTGTAAGCTTCGACCGCGAGATCCCACTTCGAGGGATCGCCCTGCGCTTCGTTGAAGAAGAGTTCGCCGAAGGCGAGGTACGCGTTGGGGATGTACTTCGAGTTCGGCTTCTTCTGGATCAACTCGTAGTAGACCTTGCGCGCGTTCGCGTAGTCGCTGGCCTGCTCGTGCTCGTAGGCGAGGTAGTAGAGAACCTCGTCCAGCGCCGGGTAGTTCGGGTAGTCGTTCTTGATCAGCGAGTAGTAGCCGATGGCGTTCTTGCGCGCGGCGAGCATGATCGTGTTCGCCTGGTTGACGACCGTCTGCTTCTGACCGGCGAGCGTCGGGTTCGCCTTCTTCGCGGCGTCCCGATCCATTTCCGCCTGGGTCTTGTCGCGGAACGCGGCGCCTTCGAGTTCGACGTAGGTCTCGGCGAGGCGGCGGGCGATGGTCGGACGGTCCGGCGCGTTCTTCGGCGTCGTCTTGAAGAGGGACTCGATCTGGGAGATTTCCGTCGCGAGGAGCGCACGTTGACGGGCCGCGAGCGCCGACTTGCGGTCGTCTCGTTGAGCCTTCATGGACTCGCTCGGATTGCCCGGCTTGAGCTGCTGCTCCTTCTTCTTCAGGTCGACCGCTTGCGGGGCCGAGTGGAAGCTCATTTGCGGCGCCTTGCCGCGCGAGCCCACGTTGAAGCTCTGGGGGCCCGAATTCGGGCAGGCGTTCAACGTCTTCGAGGCGTTCTCGGGAATGCAGGCTTCGATGGCGCGCGCTTCACGCGGAAAGAACGCGACCGACAGGCTCCCGAGGAGCAACGTACCGAGTAGGCGCTTCATCCTTACCTCCCGCACTTCGACGTGATCGTCTGGCGGTAAAAGCCGAGTTCATCCCGCCAGTACTCGCCGTTGAACGGCCAAACGACGTGTTCCTCGTCGGGCTTGACGATGTTCGCCTTCGACTCGGTGACGCCGACCTGGGAGTCCAAAATGGCCTGGTCGAGTTGGTTCTTCTGCGCTGCGGTGATGTCGATGAGGATCTTCGAGCTGTCACGGAGGTGCTCGGAGAGTTCGTCGAGGTTTCGCTGGTAGCGATCGCGGGCGAGCTGGCCCGCGTTGCGGACGGCGATGTCGCGGGCGAGTTGGAGCGCGTCCTTCACGTCGTTGCCCAGGGGCGAATCGCGGAAGCCGCCGGGCGCCTTCTTGAAGCGGGCCGCTTCCTCGTCGAGCAGATCGACGTAGCCGATGTTGCGGAGAAGCTGACGATCGGAGAGGGCGAGCTCGACGATGGGCTTGATGCGAGCGCTGAGCTCCGCCTTGCCTTCGCGGACGTCCTTCAGGAACTTGTAGAAGGGCTCTTCCTGGTTGTCGCCCTTGAAGCGGTTCAGGACGGCCTGCAGCTCGTTGTAGATGGGCTGGTACTTCTGCTGGAACTTGGCGACGATCGTCGTCGCGTCCTCGTACTGGCAGTTGGAGAAGTAGATGATCGCGCGGACGATCTCGCCTTCGGGGTAATACGAGTTCGGGAAGTACGGCGCCTGGATCGTGTGGATGTTGCCGAGGGCGTGCGGGTAGTCGCCGGCCATGAAGTAGGCCCACGCTTCCTCGAAGAGGGCGTCGAGCCAGTACTCGGAGGCCTGGTCGACCTTGTTCCAGTATTTGACGGCCGCGGAGAGCTTCTGACTGTCGATGGACGGGGTGTTGTTCTCGTCGAGGCGAATCGAGGCCGAGTAGTACGTGCGCGCCATGGAGAGGAACGCGAGGTCGCGCATGCGGGCCTCGTCCTCGACACCTTCGACGCCCTCGTCGATGGCGCTGACGATGCGCTGGAACGACTGCACCGCGGGAACGGACTTGCGGAGCTGGACGTTCGAGATGCCGGAGAAGAACTTCGCCTGCACGTAGTACTTCGACTTCGCCTCCACCTTGGAGAGCAGTCGGAGCGCCTCCTCGTACTGGCGATTGCGGTACTTGTACCGACCGAGGAGGTAGTTGAGCTGCCAGTACAGTTCGAGCTGGTCGTCGTTCTTGAAGCGGGCGATCTGCTCGTCGTTGTACTTACCGACACGCTCGACGATGTCGGCGGGCTCCGGAAGGTCGGTGGCGAGCTTCGCGAGCCAGAGGAGCGTCTCGTTGAACTTGAGGTGGTTCGGGCGGTCGGCGATCTCGCTGAAGATGCCGTAGGCAGCCTGGTAGAACTTCAGGTTGTAGAGGGACTTCGCCAGGTTGAACTGGGCGATCTGCTTGTTGCCCTCGTCGTCGCCGGTCTCGCCCTTGTAGACGCGGTAGAGCGCGAGCGCGGCGTCGGTGTACTTCTGGGCTTCGTACAGCTTCTTCGCCTGCGTGGCCTGCTCGGTCATCTGACCGGCTTGCGCGACCGGCTCGTTGGCGCGCGCCGCACCGGTCTTCGGTGCGTCCGCTTGCGGCTCTTCGTCGAGCTCGATGTCCGTGGTCCCACCGGCTTGCGGCTTTCCACCGGCCGGCTTCGCGGGCTTGGTGGGAGTGGGCCGCTTCTTCTGAGCGAGGGCAGGAGTCGCTGCAAAACTAAAGGCCGTTGCCAGAACCAACGCACGCGCCAGCCGATTACGCATCACGGAAACTCCTCACTCGAGAGAACGGAGCTTCCGTCGCCGGACGCTCCACGGTCACCACCACCGCGCTTCTGCTCTGCACTCGCACGTCGAGTGCACGGGACGGACCCATCGCTGCACCGCCGCCGAGGGACTTCGAAAAACCTCAACGATGTTGAAGAGATGCTACCTTCGCCGCGAGCGATGGTAGGAAGGGCACTTCGCATTTGTCAAGGCGAAACGCCTGGAATCTTCGCGGGTTCGTGAACGACCGACACACCCTCGATGCGCCTCGCGCGAGCTCGCTTCGCGAAGCGCATCGGGAACGACTTCAGGACGACGTTGGACGCTGTTCGGGGAGTGGACGAGGACGACATCGAGGGACCGATGGACCGATGGAAGGAGCTCGGAGACTCCGGGGCCCTGGAGCGCCGATGCGTCGGTCGGTGCTCCCGAGGATCCCTGCGGTGGACGACCGTGTGCCGCCCGTCCCGTCGGATGCACACGCCTCACCGGTCCTTGGGTTCGGTCGCCGCGACCTCGACCCCGTCCCTATCCGCCCTGAACGCTTGACGCTTTTTCCCGTCGTCGACTACGTTCCCCCCTCGCAGCCAGGTCCCATTGGCATGGTCCGCGCAGCCCGGAACGCTCTGCGCGAGAAGGACGCCCCGCACGATGATTCGTCAGATGTTCGCCGCCTTGTCCGTGGTCCTCGGTGTGGCCACGCTCTCGGGAACCGGTTGCAAGGCGACGGGAGTCGGTGATCCGTGCACGCCCGAACAAGAGTTCGATCCGGCGTTCAACGGCTTCGACGAGAAGGAAGTCAACGCGGAGTCGAAGAGCTTCCAGTGCCAGACGCGCCTCTGCCTCGTGAACCACTTCCGCGGCCGTGTGTCCTGCAAGTTCGGTCAGAAGTCCGACGGCACGCCCCGCGATCCCGAGCAGCCGTGCGTCGTTCCCGGCACGTCCGACCCCATCACGGGCGACCCGAACAACACGTCGAAGAAGGCCGAAGTTCCGGCCCAGTGCGCGAGCCGCACCTCCGATCGCGCCGTCTACTGCTCCTGCCGCTGCGCGAACGCCGACGGTCGCACCGACGACGGCGCGAACTACTGCACGTGCCCGGACGGCTTCCAGTGCGAGCAGCTCGTGACGCCGATCGGCCCCCTCGATACCGGCCTCACGGGGGCCTACTGCATCAAGGCGACGACGAAGTACAACGCGGCGGAAGCCTGCGTTTCCTGCGACCCGACGTCCGGCAACTGCAAGTGACGTCCACCTTCCGGACCCGACCGTAGGTCGGTCCGGAACGAGGCCCCCCGCGATCGCAGGTCGCGCGTGCGCGACGTTCCCACGCAACTCCTCGGACGAAGGGTCGAGGGTCGTGGATGGGTCCGCCTTCGTCCTGGGTGCGCGGTCGTCTCGCGGAGTCGCTCGTCGAAGCCGAGCTCGCGCGGAGGGGCTTCGACATCCTGGCGCGGAACCTCCGGGACGGTCCCCTCGAACTCGATCTGGTGGCCCGTCGGGACGCGCTCGTCGTCGTGGTGGAAGTCCGCGCGCGCGGCGCGACCTCCTTCGCGCCGCCGTTCGCGAGCATCACGTGGAAGAAGAAACGTTTCCTCCTCCGGGCGGCGAATCGTCTCTGGACCAAACACGTCGCGAAGATGGCCGGCGTCGAACGCTTCCGAATCGACGTCGCGAGCGTGACGTTCGGTGCCGGATCCGCCGTCGTCGACATCCTCGAAGGCGCGATCACGTTCGATCACTGATCCGAGTCGCCGCGTGCGGCCGGTCCGCAGGAACCGCGATCAGAGATCGATGGCGGCCTTCATCTTGTCCCGGACGTTGCCGATCTTCGCGATGGAGTCCTCGCTCGCGCCACTCTGACGCGCGACGGCCATGGCCGCCTCGAGCTCCTCGACTTCCTTGCGCTGACGATCCCGGAGCTTCTCGGTCATCGACTGGAACGCCTCGAAGAAGTCCTGGAGCTCGTCTCCCTTGCGAAGGCGACCCTCGAACACGAGCTTGCCGTCCCCGACCTGCTTGAGCAGGAGCTTCATCTTGTAGATGGGGCCGGCGATCTTGTGCGTGATGACGATGCCGAGGAGCCCGATGAGGACGACCATGAGCGAGAGGCTGCCGACGAGAACCTGCAGCATCGTCGCCTGGCTGTGGACGAGTTCGCGCTGCTTCTCCTCGATCTTCTTGTCCGTCTCGGAAGACGCACTCGACACGGCCGCCCCGAGCTCGGGGTTCTGGCTGTAGATCGGATCGTCCTTGATGCTCATCTTGACGATGTCCGAGACCTTCTTGCTCTCGGCCACGACTTGCTGACTCTGCGCGACGACCTCGCGGCTCGTCCTGTAGAGGAACACGCCGAGAACTCCGCTGATGACCAGCGCGATGCTCAGGATGATGCCCGTGTATTTGAGCTGGAAGCGCGAGTCGATGAGGTAGTTCTTCATGCTCCGCTTGTACGGAGCCGAAGGCCGCTTGGGCGCTGCGGAGGAGTTGCTCATCGGAAGTCCCTCGAAGTCGTCGACGTCGTCATTTGAAGTTCTGCGTGAACTGCTCCACGGCCCGCTCGGCGCACATCGTGATCAGCGTATCCTCGGTGCCCTTGTCGCCCGCACTTCCTGACGTCGATGCGCCGGGACCGAGTTCGCCCTGGATGGCCTTTCCGGGGTAGCTGAGGACGGCGACCTTCAGGCGGACGCGCAAATTCCCGTCTTGCGCGGTCTCCTCGATCGAGACCGAGAGTTCGAATCCCTTGAGCTTCCGCTTGGCCAGGGCCGCTTTCGCCTGATCGGGCGTCTCGCGGAAGGGAGCGAGCTGGTAGCTCCCGTTCGCGTCGAACTTCTGCGTGATCGCTCCGAGCAGCACGTTCTCCACGTCCGATTGGGACCGCTGGAGGTTGTGCGTGATACGTGCAATGTGCACATAATACTTCGCCGTCGGGACCGTCTTCGGACTGTCGAAGTTCGGTGCGTCGGGCGAGACGACCGCGGTCGGCGACGTACCCGGACCGGGACCTTCCGTGGCCTCGATGGCCTCGATGGCACGGCTGATCTGCAACTTCACGGCGCTGCTCGATTCCAGGTCCTTCCGCGCACGGAGGCATTCGAGGGCCGAACGGCGACCGAGGCGCTTCAACGCGGCCGCGCCCGACTGACGGACGACTTCGTTCGGGTCGTTCGCGAGCGCGTCGCAAAGCGGGGAGACGGCGGTGTCGTCGTCACTCGCGCCGAGTTGGAGCGCCGCGGTCGTGCGGACACGGAAGTCGTCGGTTTGTCCGGCGCGAGGAGGATAGTGGAGGCGCTCGACGAGGAACGCGGTGCGGTTGGGCGCCGCGCCGTTGCGCGCTTGGGCCGAAGCGTCCGGGGCGACGGGAAGGAGCGCGACGGCGAAGCCGAATGCACTCGCGACCCAGGCGCTCTGCCAACGCGTTCGCATCGTCGTCCCGATTGTACCACGCGTCTCCGAAGCGTCGCGAGTCGGTTGGCGCGGAAGCGTGTCGACGTTCGACCGATGGGCGCGCGAACGGGTCGGCAGAGAGGAAGAAGCCATGGCTGCATCGTTGGACGGAGGGGCGCACGATCCCTTCGATCCGCGTCCGGTGCGTTTCCACGTTCGCACCCGGCCTCCTCGGAACGACGCCGGTCCCGGAGCTCCACCATGAACTTGTCCGACGAATCCAGGGTACGTCCGGGTGCGATCGGTGCGTGCGAAAGTGGTGATACACGTGGGACGGTGCACGTCCGACGTGCACGCTTCCGCCGCATCCTCCGCATGACGTCCCGATCTCGCACGAAGCGCCCTTTGGTGGCCGACCTCGCACATCGCGCACACGTCGCCCGAGTCCTCGCGGCCGGACTCGCGCTCGCGATGACGCACGCGTGCCTCGCGGAGACCACCGCGCACGCGGCTCCGGCGACCGTGGACGTGCACGGCACGACACGCGTCGAGATGCACGTCGAACGGGAAGGCACGCGCCTGGTGACGCACGGAACCGTCGTCGACGACGGCGGCGACATCGTTCCTCGTGCGAACATCACGATGGCGCTCGCGCTCCTCGACGGCGCGACCGAGCGGAGGTTCGCGGCGACGGGCGCCGTGTCCTGTACCGCGGACGGCGAGAAGCCCGTCACGGTGTCGAACGGGAACGTGATCGTCGAGACCGACCGCGCAGGTCGCTTCTGCGTCCGGTTCGCCCTCCCGGTCGATCGCTACGCCATCGACGTCGACGTCGGAGCGACCACGTTCCTCGACGCGTCCCACGAGAGGTTCGTGGTCGAACTCGCGGCGAAGTCGGTGACGCTCCGCTTCGAACCTTCCATGCGGTCCATCCTTCGCGATCGCAATCCCTACCCCTTCGTCGTCCTCGCGACGAAGAACGACGGCGGTCGCACCGTCGCCGCGGCGGGTCTGCCTCTCGTCCTGTCGGACGCGCAAGGCAGGACGCTCGCGTCCCGAACGTCGGAGACCGACGGCCGGTCGACGTTCGAGGTTCCGTTGGAGAAGCTCGCGGTTCCGGGCCTCCTGGAAGTCCGTGCGGTCTTCGCCGGCAACCGCGACTTGGCCGCCCGGACGCAGGCGCTGTCCGTGGAGGCACGCGCACGTGTGAATCTCGAAATCACCGGCTCGCCGGACGCGGCGCTCGTGCGCGGCACCGACGGAACGGCGACCGTCGACGTCCGTGCCCGATGGCCGTTCGGTGCCGTGGATCGCGGAACGGTGGAAGCGCGCGTCGGCGACGTCGTGGTCGGAGCCGCTCCAGTACGCGCGGGTTCCGCGAAACTCGTCGTCCAGCTGCCCGACACCTCTTCCGCGAGCGTTCCGCTCCGCGTGCGGTACGCGCCGGATTCTCCGTGGTTCGAACCCGGCGCGGAGCTCACGCTCGCGGTCCCCGAAGTTCCACCCAACCCGTGGCGGCACGTGCCACTCGTCCTGTGCGGTCTCGCACTCCTCGCGTGGTTCTTCCAGTCCCGAACGGCGGGTCGCGTGAGGCTGCCAGCACGCGCTCGCGCCGGTGCACGGGCACCCGCGGCGGTTCCGTCGGTGGAGGTCGTGCGACGGGCGGTCGACGCCCGGGACGGATGGAGCGGTCACGTGGCCGACGCGCACGAGGGTGTCGGCATCGACGGCGCGCGGGTTCGGATCGAGCGACCCGGATTCGGAGGCTCGGTGTGCCTCGCGGAGACGACGACGGCGACTTCGGGTGCGTTTTCCCTGGCGCCCGTGCAGACACGTTCGGGGGACGTCCTCCGCGTCGAAGCGCCATTCCACGAGACCCTCGCGAAGCCCGTCCCTGAACGTGGCGAGCTCGACGTGGCCTTGATCGCGCGACGACGCGCAGTCCTCGAACGGCTCGTCGCATGGGCGAAGATGCAAGGTTCGCCGTTCGACGCTCGCCCGGAGCCGACGCCGAGGCACGTGGCCAACGCGTCCCGCGCGGACGACCGGACGATCGCCTGGGCGCAAGCGGTGGAGATCGCGGCGTTCGGTGGGACCGCCCTCGACGCGCACGGGGAAGACGCGATCGACAAGCTCGCACCGTCGGGTCCCCGAGGAGACCGAGATCCCCGGGACCTGCGTGGTGCGGACCCGAAGGCGATGGAAGGCACCCGCGTGAAGGCGAATCCGAGGCACGGGTGACCCGCAACGGATATAGTCCCGCGATTCGGAGGGGCCCGCGTCACGCGGGGGCCTCCGGAGCGGGTTTCGTCAACGCCGCCGGAGCACGGAACACATGGATACGGGCACGCTGATCATCGGGATCCTCGCCGTCGTCGTCGTCGGGGTGCTGGCGTTCTTCTTCGGGAAAAAGCCGGCCGCCCTCCCCGGCGAATCCGAGACGAAAGCGCTCCCGAGCAAGGCCCCGCCGCCGCCCCGGAAGGGGTCGAGCCGTCCCCCGGCTGCGGCAGACGAAACGACGCGCATGGCCCCGGGAACGCACGCTCCCGACGGCGACGACGGCGAGTCGACCCGGATGTTCGCGCCCGACGAAGCGCTGCTGGACGCCTCCCGCGCCGAGGCCGCCCTCAAGCCCGCGCCCGGGAAGAAGGAAGTCGCCGCCGTTCGGAAGGGACTCTCCGCGACGCGCACCGGATTCATCGATCGCCTCACCGCGCTGTTCGGCGGGAAGAAAGAGTTCGACCCCGCGATCCTCGAGCAGCTCGAGGAGGTCATGCTGACGAGCGACGTCGGCGTGAAGACGACGCAGACGATCCTCGATCGGCTCCGCGATCGGCTCAAGAAGAACGAACTCCGGGATTCCGACGCCGTGTGGGCCGCCCTCCGCGCCGAGGCGTCCCGAATCCTGACGCTCGACGGTGGCGCGATCGCGCTGCGCGGCAAGCCCACCGTGGTGCTCATGGTCGGCGTCAACGGCGTCGGCAAGACGACCACGATCGGCAAACTGGCGACCCACTTCACCCACGACGGCAAGAAGGTCGTCCTCGCTGCGGGCGATACGTTCCGCGCGGCGGCCGTGCAGCAGCTCGAGGTCTGGGGCAAACGCGTCGGCGTGGACGTCGTCCGGGGCAAGGAAGGCGCGGACCCGGGCGCCGTCGCTTTCGAGGCGGTCACGAAGGTGAAGGACTCCGACGTCGATCTCCTCCTCGTGGACACGGCCGGCCGGCTGCACACGAAGGCGAACCTGATGGACGAGATCAAGAAGGTGCGGAAGACCGTCGCGAAGGCGATGGACGGCGCGCCCCACGAGACGCTCCTCGTCCTCGACGCGACCACCGGTCAGAACGCGGTCAACCAGGCGTCGCTGTTCAAGGAGGCGCTCGACCTCACGGGCATCATCCTGACCAAGCTCGACGGCACGGCGAAGGGCGGGATCGTCCTCGGAATTTGCGATGAACTTAAGTTGCCCGTGCGCTATATCGGCCTCGGCGAACGGGCGGAGGATCTTCGTCCGTTCCGCGCCGACGAGTTCGTGGAGGCGCTGTTCGGCCGGGACGGCGACGAGTCGCGGGCAGCATGACGGACGCTGCATCCTTCCCCTCCCCATGCTTCCGGTGGGTCATGGGGGGCGCCTGTGCCTGAAAACAGATTGCTCCACTGAAATTCTGCGTGATATAGTCGCGCTCGCCTTTGTAACGAGCGAAATTCCCCAGGGATTCTAAGCAGTTAGGCGCGCCGATCGACCGCGCACGAGATGTGGAAGCGGAAGGGGTAACGATGAAGCAGGCTCATAGGTGGCTTCTGTTCGTGGCAGCGATGCTCATCGCGTCGCCCGCCGTCGCGCAGAAGAAGCCAGGTGGAGGTCAGAAACCGCAGCCGCCCGCAGCCGGTGCCGCTGCCGGAGGTTCCACCGAGATCGAGCTCGACGAGCCGGCGAAACCCGCCGAGCCTGCCCCCACCGACGCGACGCCCTCGACGGGTGGCGGCGGCATCTGCGAGATCGATCCGAGTGCCTGTCCGAAGGAACTCGACGTCAACGCGGCGGCGAAGAAGGACGTCAACGCCGAGCGCTACGCGGTGCAACAGATCTACGCGTACCGCGCACGTCGCTTCGAGATTCAGCCCTACTGGGCCTTCACGCTGAACGACCAGTTCGTCAGCCACCCGGGTCCGGGTCTCGCGCTCAACTACTACATCACCCACGCGCTCGCGGTCGGCATCAACGGCAACCTGTACGCCGGGCTCAACGGTGACTCCGACTTCAACTTCCAGAACCGCCGCGCGACCCGTGTCGCCGTGCCGCTCAACGAATACGCTTGGAGCGCCGGCCTCAACTTCACGTACGTCCCCATCTACGGAAAGTTCGCGGGCTTCGGAAACTTCATCTTCCACTACGACATGTACGTCGTCGGTGGCGTCGGCGCGATCTCCACGCGTCCCATCCCGGTCATCGACCCCGACAACCGCAAGTTCGAGTACGCGCCGAAGCTCTCGATCGTGAACCCGGGCATCGGCCTCCGCGTCTTCATCAACCGCTGGTTCTCCGCGAACCTCGAGGTCCGCGACTACATCTACAACGAGACCCTCGAATCGCTCACGGTCGGTACGACGCAGGCGGCGCAGCAGGACCCGAAGACGTGGACCGGCGAGAACCGCCTCACGAACCACGTCCAGGCCCAGGTGGGCATCAGCGTCTTCCTGCCGTTCTCTTGGGATTATCGGTTGCCGAAATGAGGACCACGTCGATGCACACGAAGCGTTTCCTCGCCGTTCTCACCGGGGCCGCATGCGCGGTGGCCGCGATGGCGTTCTCGCCGGCCGCCGAGGCCCAGGAACTCCAGCTCACCGGTCCCCTGAAGGATGCTCCCGCCGGCCGCAAACTTCGCCAGTACCGCGACGGCCGCTTCGAGATCGCCCCCACCGTCTCCTTCACGCTCCTCGACGAGTACCGCCGCACGATCTTCTTCGGTGGCCGCCTCCAGTACAGCATCAAGGATTGGCTCAGCGTCGGCGTGTGGGGTGGCTACGGTGCCGTCAGCCTGACGACCGACCTCACCGACCAGATCGACGCCGTGGCCGTGCGCGACAAGCTGACCGCTTCCAACGTCGCCTCCAAGAAGGTGGGCTTCGGCAACCAGACCGCGAAGATGCAGTGGGTCGCGACGCCGCAACTCGTGCTCACGCCCTTCCGCGGCAAGATCTCCATCTTCGACAAGATCTTCTTCGACACGGACGCGTACATCCACGGTGGCGTGGCGCTCGTCGGTCTCGAGGAGCGTACGGACTGCGGCGACAAGGGTCAGCCCGCCTGCAACAAGGACGCGGGATACTCCCTCGTCGGCCGCACCGCGGTCGCCCCCTCGTTCGGTCTCGGACTCACCGCTTACGCCAACGGGTTCATCTCCGTCGGCGTCGAATACCGTGCGATTCCGTTCTCGTGGAACCGCGCCGGCTTCGATTCCCGCGGCGCAGGCACGAACGGCAACTTCCCCGACAACAAGGTCAATTCGGACGACCAGACGTTCAAGTTCAACCAGATGATGACGATCGCCGTGGGCTTCTCGCTTCCGACGGCGCCGCGCATCTCCGACTGACCGTCCGGCGGTTTTCCGGAAACGAAGACGCCCCGCAGCCGGAAGGCTCGGGGCGTTTTGCTTTGGATCCGACGGGCGTCGCGACCCAGGGCCGGCCCGTGACCGGGCCGTCGCTTCACTCGCGCTTGCGGACGAATCCTTCGCCGTCGATGGTGTAGCCGGACGGGAGGGACTTTCGGGTCTCGGCGCGCTTGTCCTCCGGGATGGCCCACGCCTTCTCGATGAGGCAATCCGCGATCTTGTTGCGGATGCGGAAGCTCTCTTCGTCGCCGAGGGTCTCGAGGATGTCGGGCAGGGCCACGACGTCGTCCTGGGCGAAGGTGGTGGTGACGGCGTGGTACCGAGCGGGCTCGTGCACGTCGAGGAGGAAGGGTTTCACCGCCTCTCGGATCTTCTCGTGTTTGTGTTCCTCGAGCATGACGAGGAGCTGGACCTTCGGATCCACGAACTTCGCGTATTCCGTGTCCCACTTCGAGAGCCAGAGCAGGAGCTCCTCCACGTACGCGTCCTCCTCGACGAGGGCCTTCACCACCTTCATGGGCCAGGCGAGGCTCTCCGCGGTGGCCGCGAAGTGACGGACGGCGGGGATCGCTTCGGGACCCGCCTTGAGGACGCCGTTGAACGCGACTTCCTTCTCGTCCTGGTCGGTGATCGAAGGATCAATCACGAAGGTGAAGCGCTTCAGCAGGGCGGCAGCGGCTTCCGGCGTCCCCATGTCGGCCAATGCCTGGATGGCTTCCTGGCGGTCGTAGGTCTGGGCGCGCTTGTCCCCGGCGCGTTCGGCGAAGCGGGCGGCGTCACGAGCGGCCTTCGAAGGGCCTTCGCCCCCCTTGTTGGACTTGTTGCCACCCTTGAAGAGATCGAAAAAACCCATCGTGAATCCTCGAACTTCGCGCGATTCCCCGCCCAGCGAAGCGTGGCAGGGAGCGTAACCATCCCCCGGTACCTTGGCTAGCGCCATGGACCAAGGTAGTGACGGGCCGACGAAGGCAGCCCGCGCCGGGAGAGCGCCGCATTCGTCGGCCCTCGTCCCGGACTTCCCCGTCCGACCGCCGTGCTGTCGAAGCTCGCAACCTGCGGTCGGTCGCCCCTGGTGGACCTCGCGGGCGCGCGTGGACCCGGGTCAGGGAAGCGGGACGGCGATCAGGACGACTTCGCGTCCCGTCGCCTTCACCTGGTAGCGCACGGGCTTGCCTTCCTTGCCCGCCGCTTCCTTTTCCATGCTCTGGATGCGACCGACGAAGGTGGCCTCGGTGATGTGGTCCGTCTGTTCGCCGAGAGCCTTCTTCGCGGTGATGTATTCGCGGTAGATGCGGCCGTAGTAGGCGCCCTCGGGCTCGGCGGCGAGGGCGGCAGCTTGACCCGCGGCCATCTGCTGGTTCTGGGCGGCGGCGTTCTGATCGACGTCCGTGAACGTGCTGGCGGCGGGTGCGCGGGAGGGGCGACCTTCGTCGTCCGTGTTGTCTTCCTCGACGCCCATGAGTTGGTTGAGGAGCTGGTCGATGCGGAACGCGAGGCCGCCGAGGTCGTCGTGCTGGAGCTCGAAGCGCTTGTCCGACTGACCGTTGAGGATGGCGAGAAGGCCCTCCTCGAGCATGTTGATCGGGCGCGTGATGTAGTTCGCCAGCATGATGCCGCCCATCACGACGAGGAGGAGGCCGAGGGCCATCACTCCGAGGATGGGCGTCGCGAGGGAGCCCGCGTTCTCGATGAGGGTCGCGGGGGCGGCGGCGACGAGGACGGCGCGCTTGCCGTCGCCCATGCCGTCGAGCGGGGCGGCCGAGGCGATGAACTCACCGAGGGACGCGGCGGACGCGTGGCCCGACGTGAGCGCGCCCGTGATCACGCTCTTCGCGGAGCCGTTCACGGCGTCGGCGAGGGACGGCATCACCGAGGCGGAGCGCGCGACGATGCGGAGGTTGTCCCCTTCGGCGACGGCGAGGACGAGGCCGTAGCGGGCGGTGGTATCCGCGATCCGGGAAACGGAATCGTTGAGCGTGGTCGCGAGGACGACCGCACCCGCGACCTTGCCCTGCTCGTCGTGGACGGGCGCGTAGGAGGCGAGGAATTGGTCGTGGCGCTTCTCGTTCGCCCACACGTCGGAGCCGGACTGGCCCTTCGCGACCGCGGCCTTCATCGCCGGGTAGAGCGCACCGAGATCTTCGCCGCGCTCGAGCGTCGAACCGTTGCGGCCCACGGCCTTGCCGTCCCGATCGACGAGGACGACGAGGGACGGGAGGCGACCCTCGAACGCCGAGGACGACTTCGCCGCGGCGAGGATCGAATCGCAGAGCTGGGTGGCCGCGTCACCGCGCGCGGACGGGTCCGCCTTCGTGAGCGGGTCGTTCGAGGACGGCTCCGCCACCTTCGCGGCGAGCCAACGTTCGGCACGGAGGCCGTCGAGTTGGATGCGGGAAGCACCGCCCTGGACGTCGTGGCGCGCTTCGGCCGTCAACGCATCGACGTTGCCGACGGCGCTCGCCAGGGAAGCCCGGACGACGACGAACGACAAAAGTCCGACGATGAGAACGATGATGGCGTTGACTGCGATGATCTTGGTTCGCATGCGCCCTCGGAGACCCCTTGTGCGCACCATCCCCCGCGTCAGCGACGCGCGTCCCGGACGGCGCTCGATCGAGGATGAATCGTCCGATCCATCCACCGAGAACGCTATCATTCGGTGGACGAGCGCGGCAACATGGGTGCCAGAGTTTCCCGACCGGGCCCATGACGCACCCCCACCAAGCTTCGACGCCCTTTCTCGTCGACGACCCGCTCTTCGGGAAACACGCTCCCAAGGCGCTCCATCCGGAGAGGCCCGAGCGACTGGAAGCGGCGCGGGCCGGAGTCCGGACGAGCGGCGTCGACTTCCGCACGTTGCCCGCGCGCGCGGCGACCACGGACGAAATCGTGCGGGTCCACGACCCACGATTCGTCGAACGTCTCGAAGCCTTGAGAGGTCGCGAGTCGCAGCTCGACGCGGACACGTACGTTTCCGAGCGTTCGGTGGAGGCGGCGCTCGTCGCGGCCGGGGGCACCTTGGCGCTCATCGAGGCACTTCACGAAGGGAATACACAAGGTGTCGCCCTCGTGCGTCCTCCGGGGCACCACGCGCGCCGCGATCAGGCGATGGGCTTCTGCCTGCTCAACAACGTCGCGATCGCCGCCGCGCATGCGCGCGCGCGCGGACTGACGCGAATTCTGGTCGTCGACTGGGACGTCCATCACGGAAACGGCACGCAGGAGATGTTCTGGGACGATCCGCACGTCCTCTACGTCTCGACGCACCAGTTCCCGTTCTATCCGGGCACGGGCGCGGCCCGCGAACGGGGCGACGGCGACGGCAAGGGATACACGCTGAACGCCCCCCTCGGTGCCGGCGGAGGCGATGGCATCTACCGGAGCGTTTTCGAGCGCGTCGTCCTCCCGGTCGCCGACGAGTACAAACCCGAACTCGTGATCGTGAGCGCGGGCTTCGACGCGGCCGCCCGGGATCCGCTCGCGCAGATGGAGCTCTCCACGGACGCCTTCGCCTGGATGGCCGGCGCGCTGCGCGACGTGGCCGATCGCCACGCCGGAGGCCGCATGGCCCTGGTGCTCGAAGGCGGCTACGATCTCGTCGCCCTGGAGGAGGGCATGCGGGCGGCGGTGCGCGGGATGATGCGCCTCGACGCGCCCACGCTCGCCCGCGACCCCGACGCGCCGGACGTCGCCCGCGCGCACAAGGCGACGGCGCGCTATTGGCCCGTCCTCGGCCCGGTCTACGCACCGTCCGTCGGATGACGCGATCCGGTCCGAATCGCGGTCGTCGTCGAGGGAAGAAAACCAGGGTGACCGACGGGGATTGAACCCGCGACAACTGGAATCACAATCCAGCGCTCTACCAACTGAGCTACGGCCACCGTACTGCCGAACGAAGGCCGCTCAACCTAGTCGACTCGTCCGCGCGCGCAAGAAGAAGTGCGAAACTCCGTGGAATTCCGCTCAATCCGCGCGGAGTCCCGCGTCCGACCCCGCCTCCATGCGCGCATGGATTCCGCCTTCGCCGAAGGCGTCCAGCCGACCGAAACCGTGCGGGTCGGCCGACGTCGCCGACGCCCCTCCCGCCTCCGCGAACGCGCCACGCAATGCGACGAGAAACACGAGCGCGAGCGCGGCGGACGCGAGGGTCGCACGGACGCGGTTCCTCCGGGCGATCCGGACACCGTGGCGCGCGGTCGACCCGTGAGCCAAACGGCGGAGATCGCCTTCCGTGAAGGACGGCCCACGTTCCTGGGCACGAGCGACGAGGGAATCGATCCGGGACGTCGGCGTCATGGGGAGAGCCTCTTCGTGATGCGTTCCTGCGCACCGTCGATGCGACGCTTCACGGTGGCGAGGGACACACCGGTCGCCGCGGCGACCTCCGGAAGGGTCATGTGTTCGATGCGATGCAAGATCCAGGGGACGCGGAGGTCCACGGGAATCCCGTCGAGCGCCTCGTAGAGTTCGTCCACCGGCCGACGGTCCTCGGGATCGGACGCGTTCGCCGAGAACCACGCGCAGTGCGCGAGGAGGAATCCGCGTCGACGTCGTCGTGCGAGAAGCTTGTGCGCGCGACGGACCGCGACGGTGACGAGCCACCCCCGGACCCGACTCGGGTCCTCCAGTCGGGCGAGACCGTCGAGCGCGTCGACGAACGTCTCCTGCACGACGTCCTCGAGGTCCCGGTCGTCGCCCATGAGACGGTACACGACGCCTCCCACGTACCGGGCGTGGGCGCGGTACAGGTCCGAGAGCGCGTGCACCTCGCCGCGGAACACGGCTTGCTCGCGACCCGCGACCCGGCGCTCGAGCTCGGGGTGCGGATCCGACGGCAACGACGCCGGCAAGGTGATCGCGGAGGCCACGACCATGAGGTAGACCCGAGGAGGCCGAATCGGCTCAACAAAATGGAATCGACGACGAGAATGTGGGGACGCGTCGATTCCTGAGCCGGAACGGGAGGGCCGAAGGCCCTTTCCCCGACGTGACCGACGCGAACTCGCCAGCACTCCCCTCCCCGCGCGGACCCGACGAAGCCGATCCGGACGTGGACGTCGGATCTCGGGACGAACTCGCCACACCGGTTCGGTCCCCGGGCGCGTTCTCACGGACTGCCGCCCTCGCGTGCGTGGCGTTCGCCGTCGCGACGCTGTTCGCCCGACTCGGATCTCCGGGATTGCTCGCACCGTCCGAACTCGGGGCCGCCGAGCGGGCGAGGACGTTGCACGGCACCGGTGCGACGACCACCCTCGCCGATCTGGGTTCGGGCGAGCTCGCGTGGGACCTCGTCCACGGCAGCCTCCGCGCGTTCGGGGCCAGCGCGACCTCGGCGCGACTGCCCATGGCGGTCCTCGGCGCGAGCGGCGTGCTCGCCTGCGCTTGGGCGCTCTTCCGGGGATTCGGTCCGAGGGCCGCCGCGACGGTCGCGGCGTTGCTCGTCGTCACGCCGGCGTACTTCGTCGCGTCCCGCCACCTCCTCGGCGACGTGGCCTCGCTCGCCAGCCTCGCGTGGGTCGTGTGCGGTGCGACCGTCTCCGTCGCCGCGAACTCCCCGCGCGGACGAACGGGCGGCATGGTCCTCGGGGCGATGGGCATCGCGGCGGGCGCGTTCGCGCGCGGGGCGCTCTTCGGTGTGGCGCTCCCGCTCGCGATCGTCGCGATCGCGATGCCGAAACGGACGGGCCGCGCTCGCGCGTTCGCCGGGTTCCTAGGCGTGGTGTCGTGCGCCACGACCCTCGCCTTCGCGTTCCACGCGGCGCGCTCGGCGCCCGGTGCGGTGGATGCGTTCCTCGGCGTCCGCGTGCACGACCCGGCGCACACGCCCTTCGTGTTCGACCGCGTCACCACGGACCTGTTCCGGTCGTCGTTTCCCCTCGGAGCCTTCGCCTTTCCCGCCCTCCCGTTCCTGGCCGCGACACCCTCAGGAGCGACGACCGTCGGGGTCGGTGGCGTCACGACGGACGCTTCGACGTTCCTCCGGCGTTCGGCCCTGTGGGGATCCGCTCTCGCCGTCGGAACGGCCACCATCGCCTCGACCGTGTCCGACGTGCACGCCTTCGGAGTTCCCGTCCTCCTCGCGATCGCCGCCACGATCGCCTTGGAACGTCTGGCCCGCGCCGAGGGTACGTTCGTCGCGTTCGGGATCCTCGTCGCCGGCCTGGCCGCCCTCCACTTCCGGGACGGGAGAGACGCCCCGACCACGACGGCCGCCGCACTGGGAATCGCACCGGCTCTCGCCGCGTCGATGCCGACACATGGTGCGGCGCTCGCTTGGGGACTCGCGTCGGGCGCGACGTTCGCGGCCGGACTGGTCCTCGCGACGGTCGTCCCCGGCCGGATCCGAGGGACGCTCGTGATGGTCGCCCTGGTGACGGCCGGAACGATCCTCCGGTTCGGAATTCATCCACGCTGGGTCGAGCACTTTTCGCCGGCCGACAGCCTCGCGGAGGTCGCGCACGTGCGGGACGCCGGCGAGCCATTGGCCACCGTACGGCTCGCGGACGTCCGCGCGGACTTCGTCGGCACGTCGATCGACACGCGCTTCGATCGCGTGGACACGGCGGCGAAATGGCTCGAAGAAGGTCCGGGGCGCCGGTGGCTCGCCTTCTCCGAGGACGACCTCGCCGAACTCAACGCGTCGCACAGAAGGCGGACGCGCGAGAACCTCGCCGTACCGTTCGGCGCGGGATCCCGGGTCCTCGTCGCGACCAACGACCTTCCGCGTGGCCTCGGGAACGCGAATCCCCTGCGACGTGTGGTGCTCGACGTCGCACCGACGCCGACACACCGGCTCCGCGCCGAGATCGGTGACGGTGCGGACGATCGACACCCGGAGGACGGCGCACGGCTCGTGGTGCTCGGGTGGGATCTCGTCGACGACGACGGCGTGCCGCGCGGACACGTGGCCCGCCGTGGGACGACGCATCTCCGACTCTTCTACGAGGTGCTCCGCGGCGGCCTCACGGGCGCGTGTTCGTTCGTACACCTCGAAGGCACTCCGCACCGCATCGCCCTCGATCATCCGGATCTCGGCGCGTATCCCATGCGCCTCTGGCGGACCGGCGACTTCATCGTCGACGACTTCGAGATCACGGTCCCTTCCTCGTTCGTGTCGGGTGTCGTCCCCCTGCGTTTCGGGTTCGGCGTCCTCCCGTGCACCGACGATCGGCGCAAGCCCATCCTCCGTGGCCCCGACGACGGTTCGGGTCGGGTCGTCGCCGGCACCGTGGTGGTCCGATGAGTGCGCGTACGTCCCTCCTCCGCGTCGCTCCGTTCGTCGTCTGTGCGCTCGCGTTCGTCCTCGCCGTCCGATGGGCGGTTTCGGGGACGACCTCGACGTGGGTCGCGTCGACCGCCGTCACGGGAACGTTCGTGGCGTGGGTCTTCGCGGCCGCCGGCGTCGCCGACCGTCTGGGCGTCGCGCGCGGGGTCGATCCGACGTTCCGCGTGCGACCCGGGGTTCTCGTCGTCGCGGGAACGGGAGTCCTCGGATTGCCGGCGTTGGGTTCGTCGGGTCTCGTCGATCCTTGGGAGACGCACTACGCCGAAGTCGCGCGCGAGATGATCGCACGCCACGACGCCATCTCCCCGTGGTGGGCGAACGAAGGTTGGTTCCGTTCGAAGCCCGTTCTCCTGTTCTGGATCGAGGCCGTGTCGATGCGCCTCTTCGGCGTGTCGGCCACGGCCGGAAGAATGCTCGGTCCGAACGGCCACGAACGGCCCGAGTGGGCGGTACGTCTCCCCGTATTCTTCTTCGCGACGCTCGCCATCTACACCCTTTACCGCGCCGTCGCCCACGCCACGGACACCCGACGCGGGATGCTCACGGCCTTGGTCCTCGCGACCATGCCCCACTGGTTCCTGCTCGCACGCCAGGCCATCACCGACATGCCGTACGTGGCGGCGGTCACGATTTCGATCTGCCTGCTCGTCGTCGCGTTCCTCACGCCCGACGACTCCCGCGCCCACGGCGAGGGAGAGGGAGACGGAGACGGAAGTCACGGTCATGTCCTCGGACCACGCCTCGTCCTCGTCGCGGCGATCGCGCTCTTCGTGGTTCCCCAGGTCGCCGTCCTCGTCGCACCGAACGTCGACTTCGTGTGGTCGACCGACGGGCACGGATTCGCGTGGCACCGGGACGTCGTGCGGGCAGGCTCCCCTGGCAACGTGGGTCTTCCCGGCCAACCCTCGGCGGGGGCGACGTCGCCGATGGTCCGGTGGTTCGAACCCGGTTACGAAGCGGTCGCCCTCGCCGTCGCGTCGGTCGCGACGATGGTGTGGGTCGCGAGGGAGTCGCGCACGCGGAACGTCCTCGTGCTCGGGGCCTGGGTGGCGGCGAGCGTGGCGACCATGGCGAAGGGGATCGTCGGCGTGGCGTTGCCGGCTGCCGTGTTCGTCGGTTTCGTCGTCACGACACGCTCGTGGCGGACGGTACTCGCCGCGGAAGTGCCGCGGGGCATCGCGATCTTCCTCGTCCTCGTGGCGCCGTTCTACGTCGCGAACGTCGCACGCTTCGGTCACGCGTTCTGGGACGAACTCGTCCTCCGGCACATGATCGGACGCACGCTCGAGCACCTGCACGACACGAACGAGGGAGACGACGTCTCCCTCCGTTATTACGCCGCGCAGCTCGGGTACGGCATGCTCCCCTGGCTCGGCCTCGTCCCCGCGGCCCTGGCGAGGCTCGTCGCGCCACCGGATCGCGGCGCCGATCCGGGACACGCTCGTCCCGACGGTCGTCGTGTCCTCGAGCGCGCCGCATTCCTCTTCGCCGCGACGTCGTTCGTGTTGGTCTCGGCCATGAAAACCAAGTTCCACCACTACGTGCTGCCGGTGATCCCCGGACTCGCCGTACTCGTGGGTGGCGAGTTGGACGCTCTCCTCACCACCCCGCACGCGGCGGCGAAGGAGCCTGCCCCCCGCGCGGCGACGCTCTTCGGTGCGTTCGTCACTCTCGCCGTGGGTCTCGACCTCGGGTGCACGAGCGGCCCCGGAGCTGGTCTCGAGTTCGGCCCCCAGCGGCTGCTGAATCTCGTCACGTACATGTACCGCCGCCATTTCCCGGAGGACGTGCACTTCGAGGCCACGTTCCTCGCCGTCGGCGTCGCCTTGGCCGTGGTGCTCGCGGGGACGCTGTTCGTGCGGACGCGCCGCCACGCCGCGACGGCGCTCGTGGGCCTCGCGGTCCTCTTCTCGTGTTTTCTCGGGCTCCGGTACCTCCCGAAGCTCTCGACACACTGGAGCCAGAGGGACCTCGTCGCGAAGTCGATCGAGCTCCGGGGAGGCACGGCCGTCCCCCTCGTCGCGTACGCGATGAACTGGAAGGGGGAGAACTTCTATTCCGGAAACCGCGTCGCGATCTTCGCCGTGAATGGTGCGACTCCCGGGGACGACGCGTTCCGCCGTTGGCTCGAGGATCGCGCGGGCCAGGGCACGGAGACGATCGCAATGGTCGTCGAACACGCGCGCATCGCGCACGTGAAGACGATCGTCTCGTCCGCCGGGGCACGAGGGGACTCCCCGCCGATGCGGTGGTCTCTCGAGACGGTCACGACCCCACGGGAGAACGACAAGTTCGCGCTCTGCTCCCTCCGCCGACGTCCGTGACGAAGGGGCGCGAGTGCGCCGACGTCAGAGCGCGGTGCCCTTCGCGTGGTCTCCGGCGATGGTGGTCTGCACGGTGGAGACCGCGGTGGGGTCGTCGGTGATGACGCCGAGCTCGCGGTTGAAGTTGAAGGACGTGTTCGTGTAGTTCACCGAACCGACGTAGGCCCACTTGCCGTCGACGACGAGCGCCTTCGCGTGGATGTACGGGACGGTGACGGCCTTCGGGACGATTCCGTTCTGTTTCAGCGTGTCGATGGCCCGCTGCTCACCGTCGGTCGTACTCGTGTCGTTCGAGAGTACGACGCGCACGGTCCTTCCGGCCTTCGCGGCTTGGACGAGGGCGTCGGTCACCTTCGTGTCGGCCAGGGACTCGCCCTCGAGATCCACGGTCTTCGTCGCGGACGTGATGAGCGCGAGGATCTTGGCCTGGGAGTTCACGGGCGAGAGGACGAGGTTGCCGTCGGCCGTCGCCGAACGGTTCGCGAAGTCGCCCTGGAAGATGGCTTCGGCCTGCGTGATGTCGCCAGCTTCGGTGTCGATGGCGAGGAATTCGCGGTTTCGCGACAGGGACGTCGGCGTCGCGTTCATCGTCATCACCCAGAGGGAGGTGCCGTCGATGACGATGCTCTTCGAGTGTGTGTACCGGAACGCCGCGGGCGCCCACACCACGGGGACGCCGGCGGTCTGGAGCTTCTGGAACGCATCGTCGTTCGGCGCGTCGTTGGTCGGGAAATTCCGGTTCAGGATCACCTTCACGTCGACACCCGCGCGATGGCGTTCGATGAGCGTCGACTCGATCGTGTCGGCGGTGAGCATGTACATCGTCATGTGGATCGACGTCTTCGCGGCCTTGAGCGCGTCGACCAGGGCGTTGTCCGTGTTCGGTTGGACGATGATGCGGACCTTCGCGGTCGAGGGAACGGGCGGACCGGCATCGACGGAAACGGAGGCGTCGGGATCCGTCGTGGGGACGGAGCCGTCCGCGTTCGTCGCCACGCCCGCATCGGAACCGGGGAGGACGACGTCGGGGTCGACGGCGGCGTCGGGCGCTCCGGTGAGCTCCGCCGTGCTGCAACCGGGGGCGAACGCGACGAGGGCCGCGAAGAGGAACGGCGCGGACGACCACGGGAAGCGAACCATCGACGCCAGTCAGCCACGCCCTGGAATTCGGGCAAGGGAAAACCGCGGCACGGTGCGAGAAGCGGACGTCCTCCCCGCCCCCGTTCCGGTGGCAACGACAAATTGCGCCCGTCTCCCGAGGGCCTTCCCACCCGCGAGCCCCCCGAGCCGTCGACAGCCATGCTAGACGCGGAGCATGACCGCGACCGACACTTTCGCTCTCGACACGTTGTGCATCCACGCGGGCCAGGACCCCGATCCGGTGCACGGGGCCGTGATGACGCCCATCGTCCTCTCGAGCACGTTCACGCAGGACGGGCCCGGTGCGCACAAAGGCTTCGACTACTCGCGCGCAGGCAACCCCACGCGCGATCCTCTCGAGAAATGTTTCGCGGCGCTCGAAGGCGCGAAGCACGGCATCGCGTTCGGAAGCGGGTGCGCGGCGACGACCGCCATCCTCATGACGCTGAAGAGCGGCGACCACGTCCTCGTCGGCGACGACGTCTACGGCGGGACGTTCCGCATCTTCGACAAGGTGATGAAGCAGTTCGGGGTCGACGCGACCTTCCTCGACATGAGCGACCCTGCGAAGGTGAAGGAAGCCGTCCGCCCGAACACGCGGATGATCTGGCTCGAGACGCCCTCGAATCCGATGCTCAAGATCTTCGACATCGCCGCGATCGCCGACGTGGCGAAGAAGGCGAATCTCGTCTTCGCCGTCGACAACACGTTCGCGACCCCCGTCCTCCAGTCGCCGATCGCCCTCGGTGCGACGCTCGCCGTGCACTCGACGACGAAGTACCTGAACGGCCACTCCGACGTCGTGGGTGGTGCCGTGATGACGAACGACGACGAACTCGCCGAGAAGCTCCACTTCCTCCAGAAGTCGACCGGCGGCGTCCCGAGCCCCTTCGATTGCTACATGGTCCTCCGCGGCCTCAAGACCCTCGCCGTCCGCATGCGCCAGCACGTCGCCGGCGCGACCGCGATCGCGGCGAAGCTCGAGAAGCATCCGCAGGTCGAGAAGGTGTTCTACCCGGGACTCGCGTCCCACAAGGGCCACGCGCTCGCGTCGAAGCAGATGCGCGCCCCCGGCGGCATGATCAGCTTCGAGTTGAAGGGGGGGCTCCCCGCCTCGACGGCCTTCCTCAAGGCCCTCCGAATCTTCGCCTGCGCCGAGAGCCTCGGCGGCGTGGAGTCCCTCGCCGAGCACCCGGCGATCATGACCCACGCGAGCGTACCGGCGGAAGCCCGCCGCGCTCTGGGCATCGGCGATGGCCTGATCCGTCTCTCCGTCGGAATCGAAGCCGTCGACGATCTGGTCGGCGACCTCGATCGTGGATTCGACGCCGCGAAGAAGGTCTGAGGACTCCCTCCGACGCGGAGACTCACTTCCGGAAGACGACGTCCTTCCGCCCGGCGAACCGCTTCTGCATCACCGCGAAGGCTTCGGCGCTCTCGTCGACCAGCACGAAGTTCCGACCTTCGCGGATCGCCGCGTCCCCCGCCGTTCCGCTGCCGGCGAAGAAGTCGAGCACCGTGCCCCCTTCGGGGCACGACGCGCGCACGATGCGCGTGAGGATCCCCACGGGCTTCTGCGTCGGGTAACCGAGCTTCTCCTTGCCCGTGGGGCTCACGATGGTGTGCCACCAGGTGTCGGTCGGGAGCTTGCCACGAGCGGCCTTCTCGGGACCGACGAGCCCCGGAGCCATGTAGGGGATCCGATCGACCGCCTCGGCGTCGAAGAAGTACCGCTCTTCGTCCTTCACGTAGACGAGGATGTTGTCGTGCTTCGTCGGCCAGCGCTTCTTCGTCCGCGCGCCGTAGTCGTAGGCCCAGATGACCTCGTTCAGGAAGCATCGGCGTCCGAAGATGCCGTCGAGGAGCACCTTGCAGTAGTGGACCTCGCGGTAGTCGACGTGGAAGTAGAGCGTGCCCGTCGGCTTCAGGACGCGCCGAGCCTCGTGGAGGCGCGGCTCCAGGAAGGCGAGGTAGTCGTCGAAGGAATCCTCGAAGGACTTCGATCCGATGCGGGTGGTCCGGTACCGACGTCCTCCGAAGCCCGTCCGGTCACCCGAGGCGTCGCGGGCCGTGCGAAGGGACGTTCGCTTCTGCGTCTTGCCCGTGTTGAAGGGGGGATCGACGTAGACCAGGTCCACGCTCTCGTCCGCGAGAGTCCGGAGGAACGCGAGGTTTTCGGAGCGTTGGACGAGTCCGGAAGGCGGCATGAGGGACGGTGTCTCGGGAATCGGGGCGCGCCTCACGCCGGATTGCTCGCGTGGGCGCGGGCCCCGCGCTATGCTCTCTCGTACTTGGAACGACCCACGGGCCGCAACGATCACGGCGCGGAGGGTAGCCTGGAGGCCACGAATGAACCGCGCATCGAGCTTCTCCTCGCCGACCCGGCGCCCGCACTCCGTTTCCTTCTCCGCGTTCGCGCGGAAGGTCGTGATCTCCCTCGCCGCCGCGAGCGCGCTCGCCGGCGTGGCCTGTTCGTCGTCGGAGCCGGTCGTGCCCCAGGCGTACGTGAACGCGCAGATGGGCCCCGGCGACAACGGCGCGTCGAAGTGCGCGCTCCCGCCCGGACAGTGGCTCGTCGTCGGTGAGCAATACGCTCCCAAGCAGGACGGCGACTCCCAGAACGGCGTGCCCGTGAGCGTCACCTGCGAAGTGCGCGCGGAAGGCGGCGCCTTCGTGGTGACGAGCCAATTGATCCTGAAGAGCGGCCTCAACGCCGGGAGCGTCACGATGATCGGCAAGGTCACCGGAAACGGCGATCAGACCGTGAAGGCCCTCTTCACGCGCGACGACACCGGCACGTTCGAGCAGGACGACTGCAAGCTCTCCTTCACCCGCGTCGAGAAGATGGGCGTCGCAGCCGGCCGCATCTGGGGCGACATCACGTGCCCGACGGCGAGCATCACCGACCAGAACCGCACCTGCGCGGCGACGGCGGAAGTGAAGTTCGAGAACTGCGTGCAGTGACGTCGGGCGGGACGGCCTCCGGTCGTCCTCGCCTCGGTCCCGCGGACGCTCAGTTCGGCGACGACGCCGGGTCGTTCATCTCGGCCAGGATGCCGCGCACTTCTTCGGCCGCCTCGAACTCGGGGCGTGCTTCGAGGAACGCCTGCAGGTAGCGACGCGCGGCGGGTTCGTCGCCGCGGGCGAGGTACGCCAGACCGACGGCGTGGAGGGCGTCGGTGTCCCCGGGCGCTTGCGTGAGGGCGACCATGCCTTCGCGGATCGCCTCCCGATGATCCCCGAGGGACCTGAGGACGTGGCAGAGCGCGACCCGGGCCCCGAGGTGCTCGGGGGCGATCTTCAGGCACGCGCGGTAGGCGTCCCGGGCTGGTTCGAGCTGCCCCAGTTCGAACATGGCGACGGCCATGTAGTAGAACGCGTAGGGATTCGTGGCATCGGCCTTCGCGATGTCCGCGAGGAAGACCAGGGCCTCTTGGAATCGCTCTTCGTGAAGGAGCTCCGTCGCTTCGTCCACCGCGTCCCAATGGGCACGGTCGGCTTCGTCGCGCGGACGTTCGGGTTCGCGGGTCATGGCGACCGGGGTCTAGCACGACCAAGCCTCCTTGCCCTTCTCGCGCTCGCGTTCATCGGAATCTCCTTCGTCCGCTTCGTGGTTCCTGCACTTCCGGCGACGGGCGGCGAGCCCCCTCTGCCCCTCGACGACGTCTTCATCCATTTCGACTACGCCCGGGCGGCGGCCGCGGGGTCCCCCGGCTCCTGGATCGCCGGCCAGGGATTCTCGTCCGGCGAAACGTCGCCACTCTACGCCGCCGTCCTCGCCATCGCCGTCCTCCTCGGCGCGAAGGGAACGGGCCTCGGAGTCGTCGCCGAGGGCGTCGCGGCGGTGTCGCTGCTGGCGGCGCTCGGCGCCGTCCGCGCGTTCGCCCGCACCCCCGTCGCATGGTGCACGGGCGCGGCCCTGCTCGTCGGCCTCGGCACGCTCGGCTGGTCGTTCTGGAGCGGCATGGAGTCGGCCCTGTTCGTCGGACTCCTCTTCCACACGCTCGCGCGACTCCGCCGGAGTCGGACCGCCCCGACCCGGAGTGACGCCGTCGTCGTCGCCGCCCTGTTCGTCGCCCTCGTCCTGACGCGTCCCGAGTCCCCGGTTCTCGTCGTGCCGTTCGCGGTGTACTTCGCACGAGGATCGCACACGCCGTTCCGTACGTTCGCGCGCGTGGTGATTCCCGCGGCCGTCGCGAGCTTCGCCGTCCTCGCCACGAACCGCGTGTTCACGGGCACGTGGTCGTCGGCCGGAGCCCAACTCAAACTCGTCACGCACGATCCGCACCTCGACGCGTTCGGCAAGAGCCGCGAAGTGGTGGTCAACGTCGCGCACTTCGTCGTGAAGGTCGGCGTCCTCGGCACGTCCCCCTGGCCGGCATTCGCGTGGTTGGCTCCGTGCCTGGCCCTCTCCGGAACGTTCGCCCGACGCACGCGTGGGTTCACGTCCACCGTGCTGGTCGCCGCGGTGGCTTGGACCGCGACCGTGTCGCTGAACGGCGCCGCGCGCTACCACGCGTTCCGGTACTACGTTCCCGCCGTGGCCCTCGGCGTGGCGGCGTGCGCCGCGGCCGTGTCCGCGTGGGAAGCCCGAACACGCGGACGCTGGGTCGGTCGCGCGGCCGCCGTGGCCACCGTGTCCCTCGCGTGGATCGCCGCATCGCGGGACGTCGCATTCTTCCGCGACGCGAGCGGCAACGTCCACGACCAACAGGTGGCCATGGGCCGCCACCTCGCGTCCCACTCGGATCCGGCGGACGTGGTGCTCGTGGGCGACGCCGGGGCCATCCCCTACTTCTCGGGACTTCACGCCGTGGATGCGCTCGGTCTCGGCGGGTACCGACGGATGCCGTTCGTGCGAGCGGCACGTCTCGGCGAGGCCGCCACCGCGGAGCTGCTCGAACGTCTTCCGCGCTCCGAACGTCCCACGTGGCTCGCGCTCTACCCGAACTGGTTCCCTCTCCTCACGAGGACGTTCGGATCGGAAGTCTTCCGCATCTCCCTCGCGCACAACGTCATCTGCGGAGGTGTGCACAAGGTTCTCTACCGCGCCGATTGGTCGCGCTTCGAGTCCGAGGACGATTCACGCAGTCTCGCGGGGGAGCCCCGAGGATCGACCGACGCGCTCGACGTGGGCGACGTCCTCAGCGAGGACGATCACGGCTACGTCGGCCCCGACGTCGGAAAGAGCGCCGTCCTCGGCGACGTCCGGGTCCTCCGTCTCGCGTCGCACTCCGCGGAACGGTTCGACGCCGGCCGCGTGGTGCCGGAAGGACTTTCCGAAAGATTCCGCTACGCCGGGGCGCGCGGAATCGCGGACGCGCGGATCCACGTCCGCACGGATCGGATCGACAGGAGCTCGGAAGTCCAGGTCGTCACGTCGAAGTCCGGGCGCGGCATTCTTCTCGCACCGGACGGAACGGCCGACGAAGGCGCGGCATCGGAAGGCGCCGAACGTCCGTGGCGCGACCTTTCGGCGTGCATCGGGCCCGTCGACCCGTCGGACGCGATCGAACTCCGGGCCGTCCGCGGCTCCTACCGCGACTTCCACGTCCACGTGGCGGACGATCCCGGGTGCCGCCCGAATTCGCCGTGACACGGTCCCGCGCGATGCCGCGGATTCATTTCGGAGACGAGAGGACCTTCGGCTTCGACTCGTCCGCTTTGATCGAGTACCGGACGAGGGCGCGGAGCACTTCGTTCCGTTCGACGTTGCCGATGGCGCTCTTCAGGTCCTCGTAGATGCTGGGATCGACGAGGAGGCCTCCGATGGTCCCCTTCCCCGCCTTCACCCCCGCGACGATCGAACGCAGATCGCCGCTCATGGCGTTCACGTTCCCCATGATCTGCTGCGTCTTGTCGTCGCCGTAGATGACCGCGCGGGCGATTCCGTTGCCTTCGCGGATCGCGCGGAGGTCCTTCTCCAGCTCGGCGACCGCCCCGGCGGCGTTCGCCGACAACTGCCCGTCGTAGAGGACCGCGTGCGCGATTCCCGGGCCCGTCTTCACCTGGGTCGAGATCGCACGGACGTCGGAAAGCGTCTGATCGAGGGATCGGGTGGCGGTCTCGACGTTCGCGATGACGCGATCGATGCGATCGGCCTCCTCGCGTGAGGTGAGTAGCCGGTGCACCGTGCTGTCCTTGTGGGCGACGGCGTCGAGGATGTCGTGGAGGCTCGAGACGGTCCCCTTGATCTCCTCGGTGAATTTCGGGTCGCCGAGGGTGCGGGTGGCCCGCTCGATGTTCCCGATGGCGGCCTCGGCACTCGCGGCGATGGAGTCCGCCTTCGCGAGGTATTTCCCGAAATCGACGGGCTCCTCGCTTTTCATCTCCGCTTTCGTCGGGTCCAGCTTCCCCGCCGTGCCGTCCGTGACGGTGATTTCGATCATCTTGTCGCCGAGCAGCCCCTTGTTCGCCACCTTCGCGACCGAGTCGTTGTAGACGCGGTTCGACTCGCTGCGCACGATGGCCATCGTGACGTGGATGCGCGCGTCCTTGACCTCGTCGGCATGTCCGACGGCCGTGACTGTGCCGATGTCGACGCCGCCCATCCGCACGGGGGCGCCCGGCTTGAGACCGGCGACGTCCGCGAAGGATGCACGGTAGGGAATCTTGGGGTCCCACATCCGCTTGTTGTCCCCGATCATGAAGATCGCGACCCCGACGAGGGCCAGGCCGAACGTGACGAAGATTCCGACTTTGATCGACTTGACCATGGGTGACTCGCGGGTTCCGGTTCGACGAGGGTACGGTGGAGACGGAAGGCGTCAGGAAAGGAGGGACTCGAGGCTCTCGGTCTCGGGCGCGCGCCCTTCGATGAAATCCTTCACGTAGGGATCCTGGGACGCACGGAAGTCGTCCTTCGTTCCCACCGTGTGGACCCGCCCACGCGCCAGCATGACGAGCCGATCGGAAACGGAGAACGCCGTTCCCATGTCGTGGGTGACGACGATGCTGGTGAGGCGGAGGGCCTTCTGGATGCCCTGGATCAAGTGGTTGATGCGGGCAGTGTTGATGGGATCGAGCCCGGTGGTCGGCTCGTCGTAAAGAAGCACGGCGGGTTGCAGCGCGAGCGTGCGCGCGAGACCCACGCGCTTCTTCATGCCTCCCGAGAGATCGCTCGGTCGCATTCCCTGGATTCCCGTGAGGCCCACGGCGTCGAGCGACTGCGCGACACGGTTCTGGATCTCCTCTTCGGACATCGTGTTCCAGAACTGTTCCCGGAGGCCGTACGCGACGTTCTCGCCGACGCTCAGGGAGTCGAAGAGTGCGGCGCCCTGGAACAGGTAGGCGATGCTCCGCCGGACCTCGGCGAGTCCGCGGTCGTCCATCTTGGTGACGTCGGCGCCGTCGTAGTGGATCGTCCCGCCGTCCGAAGGAATCAGTCCGATGAGCATCTTGAGCATGACGCTCTTGCCGCATCCGGACGGCCCCATCACCGTGATGGTCTCTCCGCGACGGATCTCGAGGTTCAGGTTCGAGTAGATGACCTTCGGACCGAACCGCTTCTGTGCGCGTTCGAAGCGTATGAGCGTCTCCCCGATGGGAGTGTGCGGCCCGGTCTGCTCCAAAGAAGGCACGCCGAAAGCCTACATGACGCCGCGGGGACGTTGGGGCCCGTTTTCAGCCGGGAACACCCACGGAATCCAGGCGCATCTCGACCGCACCACCGCCTCGGTACGAATCGAACCGGAGCGTTCCGTCCATCGTCGTGCCGTCCACGACGGACTTCGCGAGCGCCCCCATTTCGTATCCGAACGCCCGGAGCGAACGGCCTCCGAACCGGAACGAAAGCGACAGGTGCCCCCCCCGGACCTCCCGCGCTTCGCGGATCGTGGCGCCTTCGATGCGGACCTTCGGCGCGGGATTTCCCTGGCCACACGGCTCGAAACGGGCGAGCTCGAGCACCACGCGGGCGGGGTCGTCCGACGCGGAGAGCACGGCGTCGACGTCGCGTTTGGCGACCGGTCGCACGTCCCGGGATCGTGCGAGCACCGCGGCATGGAACGCGTCACGGAATGCGTCGAACGATGCACGCGCGACGTGCACGCCGGCCGCGGCTTGGTGACCGCCGAATCCGAGGAGGAATTCCCGGGAGTCCGAAAGGGCGTCGTAGAGCGGAAATCCGGACGGGCCGCGGACGGAGCCCCGTCCGGTCGCGCCGTCGAAGCCCACGACGATGGTGGGCTTGCCGAACCGCGACGCCAGCTTGCCGGCGACGATGCCCACGACGCCTTGGTGCCACCCTTCCCTACCGAGGACAATGGCGGGCGCCGACGCGAGGCCGGGGTCCTCGAGCATCCCGAGGGCCTCGGCGAGGAGCCCTCGGTCGAGGAGCTTCCGCTTCTCGGAGATGGCGTCGACTTCCGCGGCGATCCGTTTCGCCTCCGCTTCCGTCGGTGCGAGGAGGAGGGCGAGCGCGAGGTCGGGCCGTTCGAGGCGACCGGGCGCGTTGATTCGCGGCGCGAACCGGAAGGCCACGTCCTCTCCCGTCACGACGGCACCACGCGTCGCGCCCGCGACGTCCGCGAGGGCACGCACGCCGGGTCGCTTCGGCTCGCGCAAGAGGGCCAGCCCGGCCCGGACGAGAGCTCGGTTGTCCCCGTCGAGGGGCGCGACGTCGGCGATGGTCCCGAGCGCGACGAGGTCGAGCCATGCGCGGAGGTCGAGGGGCTTGTCGAGCGCCGTGCGCACGCCTCCCGCGACGGAGAGCGCGAGACCGCACGACGCGAGCCCTTTGTACGGGAAGCCGCACTCGGGACGGTGCGGGTTCAGGAACGCGAGCGCCGGGAGCGGATCGGGAGGCACACGATGGTGGTCGATGACGACCACGTCGACGCCCTTCGCGGCGGCGCGGGCGATGCGCTCGTGATCGCTGGAACCGCAGTCGCAGGTGACGAGCAGCGTCGCCCCGGATTCGAGTACACGAGCGAGCGCTTCGTCGGAGAACCCGTATCCGCCGTTCCATCGGTCCGCGAGGAGCGTCACGACTTCGCCTCCGAGCGTGCGGAGGACGTCGGTGAGGATCGCCGCGCTGGTGATGCCGTCCGCGTCGTAGTCACCGAAGACGGCGACACGTTCGCCCGCCTTCACGGCACGAGCGAGACGTTCCACGGCCCGATCGCGGTCGAGCATGCCCTCCGGAGGGGTGAGCCCCGCGAGCTTGGGTTCGAAGAAGCGCTCCACCGACTCCCGGGCGCGGAACCCGCGCGCGGAGAGCACGCGAGCCGTCGTCTCGGTGACCCCCAGGTCCCGGACGAACGATGCCGCGCGCTCGGGTGCGTCGTCGGGGACGTCCGTACCCGGGCTCGGCGTCACGGCGTCAGGCCTGCGGTGCGACCTTGCGGCCGATGTTCGCCGCGTTGCGGTGGTGGGACGCCGCGATACCCGACTGGCCCGCCTTCGACATGCGCTTGTCGATCCACTCGGTGAGCGGAGCGGCCACGTAGATGCTCGAGTACGTGCCGGCGATGATGCCGACGACCATGGCGAGCGCGAAGTCCTTGATGACGCCCGTACCCAGGAAGAGGTACGCGATGACGGAGAGGAGCGTGGCACCGGACGTGAGGATCGTGCGGGAGAGGGTCTCGGACACGCTCATGTTGATGATCGTCGCGAACGGCTTGCCTCGGTACTTGGAGAGATTCTCGCGGATGCGGTCGTAGACGACGACGGTGTCGTTCATCGAGTAACCGACGATGGTGAGGACGGCCGCGATGGTGGAGAGCGTGATCTCCTTCTGCAACGCGACGAACACGCCGATGACGACCATGGCGTCGTGGACGCACGCGAGCACGACGCCCGGGGCGAACCGCACGTCGAAGCGGAACGCGAGGTAGAGCATGATGAAGACGATGGCGATGGCCACCGAGTTCCGCGCGCTGTCCCGGAGCTGCTTGCCGGCCTTGGGACCGACCCATTCCACGCGGAGGGCACGCTCGGGGACCATGTCCGCGCCGAGCTTCGTGCGGAGGCCGTCGAGGAGTTGGTCACCCTTCGACTGGAGCTGGATTTCCACGCGGTGATCGCGCTGGTTCACTTCTTGGGGATTCGTGGCGGAAGCGCGCATGCTGACGCCCTGGACCGACCCGACCTGCTTCTTGATGGCCTCGAGGTCCGGCTTCACGTCGTAGCGGGCGGTGATCTTGTCACCGCCGAGGCTGAACTTCACCTCGGTGGCGTGGGCCGACGGCGGACACGTGGCGGCGTCGGCAGGCTTGCCTTCGTCGGAGTAGCAGAGCGCCGTCTTGATGCGGCCCTTCGAAGCATCGTCGACGACGGTGACGTCCTGGACGCGGATGAGGAAGCGCGAGGCGCCCTCGGCGTTGCGGACGGCGACGACGTCCGGATTGTGGAAGCCCGCGGACTCGACCGCGAGGCGGACCGAGTGATCGTCGATGGGCTTGAGGAACGCGATCTCGACTTCGGTTCCGCCACGGAAGTCGGTGCCGTAGTTCGGGCCAGGGACGAAGCAGAGGATGATCGAGATCAACGTCAGCGCGATGCTGAGCGTGATCCAGAACTTTCTCTGGCCCATGAAGTCGTAGGTGCGGCCGATCGGTAGGAGTTCCATCGTAGTCTCCGGAGTCGCTTGCCCGTCCCGGGCTCAGTGGGCGGTGGTCTTGCCACCGACGGAAAGGGTCTTCACCTTCGCGCCACGGACCCACCAGTCGAACGCGAGACGGGTGCAGAAGACCCCCGTGAACAGGCTCGCGACGATGCCGACGATGAGCGTGACGGCGAAGCCCTTGACCGGGCCGCTTCCGTATTGGGCCAAGATGAGGCCCGAGATGAAGACGGTGACGTGACCGTCGAGGATGGAGGAGAACGCCTTGCTGTAACCGGCGTCGACGGCGGCACGGACGGACCGACCGGAGCGGAGCTCCTCGCGGATGCGTTCGTTGATGAGCACGTTCGCGTCGACGGCCATACCGATCGTCAGGGCGAGACCCGCGATGCCCGGCAACGTCATCGTCGCGCCGAACGAGGCGAGGATGGCGAGCTGCAGGAGCATGTTGAAGAGCACGGCGATGTCCGCGACGACTCCCGCCTTGTGGTAGTAGACGACCATGAAGGCGAGGACGAGTCCGATGCCGATGAGCATCCCGTTCAGCCCCTGACCGATGGCGTCCTTGCCGAGGGACGGACCGATGCGCGATTCGTTCGAGGGCGTGATGGGAGCGGGGAGCGCTCCGGAACGAAGCACGAGTTCGAGCTTGCGTGCGTTGACGAGCTGGGTCTCCGGGTCACCCGCGCCGAGCGTGATGCTGGCGCGACCTCCGGCGATCTTCGTGCGGATGACCGGCGCGGAGTCGATCACCTCGTCGAGCATGATGGCGAAGCGACGTTGGACGTTCGCGCCGGTGACTTCCTCGAAGCGATCGGCGCCGGCGGGGCTGAAGCTGATGCCGACGTAGTACTGCCCCATGCCCTGCTGGGTGTCCTGGGCGACGTTCGCGTCCGTGATGTAGTCGCCCGTCACTTCGGCGCGCGCGAACAGGTAGTAGGTGCGCCAGCCGATCTGCTCGATCTTTCCGCCTTCTTCTCCCGAGTCCATGACCGGCATGAAGCCGACCTGGTGGTCGTCGGGGACGTTGAGGGTGGAGGTCCAGGCCTTGAACTTCTCCTTCGCCTTGAGCAGCGCTTCGACGCGATCCTTCTCGTCCTTGATCTTGTCGAGGTCGGCGGCGACGAGGCGCGCGAAGTGGCTGCGGACGGACTTGCCCGGACCGTCGGGGGCGTCCTCTTGGTAGATGGAGATGCCCGAGCCCTCGGGAATCTGGGAGTCCTGCACCTTGCCGAAGAAGTCGGCGGCGTCGTCCACCATCTTGAATTCGAGGCGGGCCGTGCGGCGGATGATCTCCTTGATGTCGTCGAAGGCCTTCTCGTTCTCCCCGGGCACTTCCACGATGATGTCTTCGTCGCGCGTGGTGACGTTCGCTTCGCGGAGACCGAGTTCGTCGACACGGCGGTTGACGGTGTCCTTCGCCTGGGCGACGGCGCGGTCGCGGAGCTGACTCTCGACCTCCGGGCGGATGTGGAACGCCACTTCGTCGGCCACGTTGCCGCGGGCCTGGGAGAGTTCCTGGGTGAACTTCTTCTGGAAGCGGTCGTCGATCTTGGCGACGTCGGCGGCGTCCTTGAACTTGAGGCGAATGACGGCGCTCTCGGGCGTCGAGACCTTCACCTTCTCTTCGAGCTTCGACAGCTCGTCCCGCGTCACGCGACCCTCACCGGAGTGGATGGTGAAGAGGGTCGCCAGCTCCTGACGCATCTCGTCGGCGAAACGGTCGCGCTTGTCGCGGATGGCCTCTTCGACTTCCACCGTGTAGACGAGTCGAAGTCCGCCGCGGAGGTCGAGACCGGGGGCGATCGCGAAATCGACGTTGTCCTTGAGGTACTTCGGACACGGAACCTTGCCACCGGAAACCGAGTGGGCCGTGGGCAGGATGGAGACGACCGCCAGCGCGAACGACGAGACGACGAACCCGGTGCGGAATCGCCAGCCGCCGTCCATGATCGGCAGCATCGTGACGAGGGCCCAGACGACGAGGAGCGCGCAGGTCACGACGCCCCAGAACGTGTCGTTCCGGAAGAACAAATAGCCGCACCCTGCGGCGAGAACGGCGAAGATGAGCGCGTTGCGCTTCGAAGAACTCATGCGGGAAGTCTCTCGCGGGCCGGAATCACGGAGCCGGAACGAATAGCCCAGCTCGCGCGGTTCCGGGAGCCCATTCGCACCGGAGGGCGAAGGAAGGGTTCCGGAACCACGCGGCTTTCGGCGGCGCGTTTCAGCGCTCGCCGGGGGTCACTTCTTGTCGGTCGCCAAGGTCGCCGTGGAGAGCGCGGGCTTCTCCTCAGCCTTCGCGGCTTTTTTTTCGGTCTCGGCCTCGAGGGGTGCCACCGAGCCCGCCAGCATTTGAACCGTGGTTCCGGGCGCGATCTTCACCTTGGCGAACTTCTCGTCGAGTTCGACGAGCTCGCCGACGAGACCGGCATTCGACACGACGCGATCGCCCTTCTTCAGCTTCGCGCGCTGCTCCTGCTCCTTCTTCTGACGGCGGAACATCATGAAGAGGAGGGGAACGAACATGAGGAGCGGAAGGAACGAGATGAGTCCGCCGCCCGGGGGGGCCGCAGGGGCTCCCGCACCGGCGCCGGGCGCGCCCTCTTGTGCCGTACCGGGGGTGCCCGCTTTCGGGGCGACTTGCTGGAGAGAAAAGGCTGAAAAGCTCACGATTTGGACTCCATCCTTCCGACGCGCCCGCGGGACCTCCGGACAGGCGGCGTCGAGATAGCCGCGACGGGTAGGCCCGTCAATCGGCTCGGCCGGACGACGCGGGCACACGACCCCCGACGCCCGCCCGAAACGACGCCGGAGCATGAATGGGCACGGCGGCGATCCCGGTCAAGCCGGGCCGTTGACCTTTTCTCAGTAGGAAGGCGTGTTCGACGCGCGCGCGAGGAGGTTCAGTTCCTCCTGCACGAGGAACATGGCCACGAAGCCCGTCACGCCCACGAAGAAATTCGCGATGCAGAGCATCAGGACCATCTGACTCTGGTCCTTCTTGTTCGGATCGCGCGGACCGAGGATGGCTTGGACCTTCTGGGCGTTCCGATAGAGCGTGTAAATCGTCCACACTCCGCACGTGAGAACCGTCAGGAGCAGGTCGAGCCCCGGATTGATGGTGGCGTCGTCGGTCGCGCCTCGAAGTTCCTCGCTCGTCTTGTACGTCCAGTACAGAGCGTAGATGCCGCAGGAGACGAACGAATACACGAGAACCAGGGCCGAATTCCGTTCGACGAGCACGCCGGGACGGAGGGGGGGTGGGCCGTAGGGCGCCATCGGGTAGCCGGGAGGCTGGTTCGGGGCGCCGGGCGGAGCGTACGGGGAGGACGGGTTCATCGGGGGCGACTCTAGCAGACCGTCGCCGACGGCAACGCGTCCCGTGGCGGAAGATACCCGGTCGTCAGACGCCCCGCGCGCAACGGAAACCGACGTTGGGTCCGGCTTCGAGGGCGGACCCCCAATTTCGGCTCGTCGTGCGCGACGTCGACGGCGTCGAGAGCCAGCCACCCCCACGGAGGACGTGGCTCGCACCGACCGCGGGACTCGGCACGGCACTTCGTTGCTCCGTGTAGAAGTCCGCGACCCACTCCTCGACGTTTCCCGCGAGATCGAACACGCCGAAGGGCGTCGCGCCGAGGGCCTTCGAACCGACTGGCAGCGGGCGCTCGCCACCGCAACTTCGGAACGTGCCGTCGCTCTTGAGGGTCACCGCGTGCGCACAGCTCGACGACCATCCGCCCCACGGATAGCGGACCGGTTCCGTCCCCCGCGCCGCGAACTCCCATTCGAGTTCGGAGGGCAGACGTTTGCCGACCGCGCGACAGTACGTATCGGCTTCCTTCCAACGTACGCACGACACCGGCAAGTTCGGGTCGCCCGCCGAATAGGTGCAGGATGCACTTATGGCCGTGGGCACCACGCAGAAGCGATCGACGACACAGGTCCGGTAAGCCGCGACCGTGACCTCGGTGCGGTCGATCCAGAACGGGGCGACGGAAACCGCATGCGAGGGGCGTTCGTTCGACGGAGCTTTGGGATCGTTGGATCCCACGGTGAACGCGCCGCCCGGGAGGCGGACCATGCCGTCCTTCTCCACCACCTTCCGCGACGGAGCCATGGGTTTGATCTTCTCGGTCGGGGCGGGAGCGGGAGGATCCGCATACGGATCGTCGTCGCTCTCCTGCGGTTCGTCGCCCCGTGCGGACGACACCCCCACCGAAACGGCGGCGATGGCGGCGACGACGGCGAGGAACCTGGCGACGCGTGTGCGACGGTTCACGGTTCCGAGGATCGCACGAATCGAGCGCACCGGACTATTCGGCCGTCCACTTCGCGCAGACGCCGGTCGCGTGTGCCATCGTCACCCCGAAATCGACGCGGACCCCGACCACGGCGTCGCAACCGAGGCGCCCGGACCGCTCCGAAAGGGCGTGGACGACGTCTTCGAGATTGGCCTCGTTGCCGTATCCGATGGCTTGGACGATGGCGACGTCGTCGTAAGGGCGCGGGGGCACGCCCGGTCCCATGTAGACCTCGACGGCACGCCCCGTCGGTACGCCGCGCGTCCGGACCATGGCCTCGTAGACCTCGGTGTGGCCGCACGCGGTGAGGCACGCCGACGCGACGGCGAGAGCTCCGGCGGCGAGGAAGGAACGAACGTCCCGAGCGCGGCTCACGGGAACACCTCGTCCGACGGCGCGAGCTCGGGGGGCGCCCCGGGGGACGGAGCGCCTTTCGGAAATTCGACGGGCCCGTCCTCGATCAGGAACGCACGGCCACGCAACGTGACGGTGAGCAACTCGTCGTTCAGGGTCGACATCCGCGTCCCCGTGCACGTCCAGAATCCGCAGGGGTAGGCGTAGGTCTCGACGAACGGTCGCGAGAGGAACGCGAATTCCGCGTGAATGTCCTCGACGACGGCGGCGTTGGCTCCGAGGCTCGCCGCCTTCCGGACGAACTCGGGCGTGAGAACGTCCACGGTCGCGTCGATTCCGGTGGCGTGCACGACGACGACACCGAGCTCCCTTCCCTGCGGGACGTGACCCGGAGCGAACAAAGCGATGGCGCCGGTCGCGGGGGGCCGACGCATGGGCCCCGTCCGCACGGCGCTGCCGCGGAGGGACGAGCAGCCGGTGGTCGACACGATCGCGAGCAAGACGACCGCGGCCTTCGCGATCGAGATGCGACTCCGGGCGCGATCCCGTTCCATGCCGTCAGCATGCTCCGGGTGCGCCCTCATCGCAACGTCGACGCTCAGAGGAGGTTCGCGGCGAGCTCGGCCAGGTCGCTTCGTTCGCCCTTCGCGAGGACGATGTGACCGGCGATGCGCTGATCCCGGAACTTGTCCGCGGCGATGGTGAGGCCGTTGGACGCGCTGTCGACGTACGGGTTGTCGATCTGCTGCGGGTCGCCCGTGAGGACGATCTTCGTGCCGTCGCCCGAACGCGTGATGATCGTCTTCACCTCGTGGGGCGTGAGGTTCTGGGCCTCGTCCACGATGATGAACTGCTGCGGCAACGATCGTCCGCGGATGTAGGTGAGCGGTTCGACCTGGATCTGCCCGCTCTCGAGGAGCTCGGCATACGCTCGGGGTCCCTTTCGGGAGCCGCCGGAGAAGAGGAATTCGAGGTTGTCGAAGATGGGCTGCATCCAGGGGTTCAGCTTCTCGTCCACGTCGCCGGGGAGGAAGCCGATGTCACGGCCGAGCGGCATGACGGGACGGGAGACGAGCATGCGCGTGTAGGTCGCGTCCTCGACGGTGCGTTTGAGGCCCGCGGCGATGGCGAGCAGCGTCTTGCCGGTGCCGGCCTTGCCCACGAGGGTCACGATGCGGATCGACTCGTCGAGGAGGAGGTCGAGCGCGAAGCTTTGCTCCTTGTTCCGCGGACGGACTCCCATCACGCCTTCGCGCGGGACGCGGAGGGCGATCACTTCCTTCTTCGCGGCGTCGTAACGACCGAGGGCGGTGTGCGACGGATTCGCGACGTCGGCGAGGAGGATGCACTGGTTCGGCGTGAGGTCCGCCTTCTCGACGACGAGACGACCGTTCTGGAAGAACTCGTCGATGCGCTTCTTGTCGACGTCGATCTGCTCGATGCCGCTGTTGAGTTCGTCGGCCTCGACGCGCATGTTCTCGTACGTCTCGGCCACCATGCCGAGCGCGTCCGCGCGGATGCGGAGATTCGTGTCCATCGTCACGAAGACGGTGGGACGGCCCTTCTCCTGTTCACGGACGTCGAACGCCGTCTGGAGGATCGCGGCGTCCATGGACGAACCGTCGATGGCGTTCTCGAGCCGGGGGCGACGATCGGGAACGGCGACGCGGAGCGTGCCTCCTCCTTCGAGGGGCACGCCCTTGGAGAGAGACCCCCCCTGCTCCCGGAGACCGTCGAGCAGGCGCGCGATCTGACGCGCGTTGCGACCGCGCTCGGATCCTTCGCGTTTGAACTGGTCCACCTCCTCGATGCAGTAGATCGGGATGAGGACGTTGTTGTCCTCGAAGCGGAAGATCGCACGCGGATCGTGCAGGAGGACGTTCGTGTCGAGGACGTAGTTCTTCTTCATCAGGCCAACCGACTCTCCTACCATGTCGCGGCGGCCGGAGATCGGAAATGGGGCGCGGTCAGACGAACGACGAAGTCCTCGAGCGGAAAATCGTCGCGGCCGTCGCGCGCGCGGCCGGCGAAGTGCGCCTCCTCGGCGCGATCGCGCCCGTGAACGCCGTGTCGGAACTCGCCCGTGTGCGTACGGCGTTCCACGCCGGAACTCCGGTCCTCCCCGTATTCCGGTACGCCCCGGACGGCGACGTCGAACTCGCCACGGCCCTCGAGTCGCTGGCCGACGGTCTTTCGAGTCCACCGGCGGATTCGGTAGGAGTACCCGGGAGCTCCCGGACGGAGCCCTCGCAGGCCGCGATCCGCGTCCGCCTTTTCGCGGACCGCGCGCGGGAGCTGGCGCTCGAGAGTCGACTCGCGGACGCGGCAGGGACGCCCGCCTTCGGGGAGTTGGCGGCGCGCCGTTTCGCCGGCCACGCCGGGTCACTTCCGCGCGCGACGGCGCTCGCGACCTCCTGGCTCGCCGAACCTCCGGCGACGGACGACGACGGACCGGCCCTCCCCAGCGACGGTTCGGATCCGGGGTCCCTCCTTTCGAGCATGCGACGTGCCCTCGATCAGCGGGGAGTCACGTTCCGGGTCCACGTGCACGAGGGACTCTCGGCCCTCGCCGCGACGGGCGACGGATTCGTGTTGGTCGCGAAGGGGCGCGCCGTGACCGCCGAAGTGACGCGACGGACCGTGCTCCACGAAATCCTCGGGCACGTCGAGCCGCGGGTGCGTGCAGCGACGCGGGGCGACCCTCTGCTCGTCCTCGGGACCGCGCGAGGGACCGACGACCAGGAGGGTTACGCGCTCGTGCTCGAGGAGCGCCACGGCCACCTCGGAACGCGACGACGACGCGAACTTGGGGCGAGGCACATGGCCGCCACGTGGATGCGGGAAGGAGCCGATTTCGTGGAAGTCGTGCGGCGTTTGCTCGGCTGCGCACTCACGGTCGACGCGGCCACGAGCATCGCCGCGCGCGTCTTCCGCGGTAGTTCGGGGCGCACTCCGGGGGCGGGCCGGGAGATCGTCTACCTGGACGCGTACGTGCGCGTCCGCGAACGCCTCGCCGCGTCGCCGGACTCCGAGGATCTCCTCGCGTCCGGCCAGGTCGCCGAGGACGTCCTCGAGGACGTGGAACGCGCGACCCGCGTCGGGTCGCTCGGTCGCTCACTTCGGTAGACAGACCTTCGCGGTCTTGTCGGGCGAACCGAGGGCGGTGACGCCGACGCACACGTAGCCGGACCGGCACGACGCGGTCACGTTCGGATCGCACACGCCGAGGCAGTAGCCCTGTCCGCGGAGGTCGGCGCAGAAGCTCTCGCGCCGCCCCGATTGCTGGGGACACTCGCCCGTGCAGGATGCCGTGCAGAGCCCCCCCGGCGACGACTGCGAGCACTTCGAATCCGGGGCGACGCAGTTCGCGTCCTCGAGGCACGCGTCGCCGAACCACGACGTCCCTCCGCGCGACGCGAGCGGCCCCGAGTAGCTGAGCGCCTCCGTGTAGAGGAGCCAGATGCGCCAGAAGAGCCAGTTCGAGCTCTCCTTCAGACCGACCTTGGGCGTGTACTGGTAGAGCGCCGCGGTCGCAGCGTTCTTCGGCGTGACCTTCTCACCGTCGAGCGTGCTCGTCTCCCGATCGGGTCCCCACCCGCCGGCGGTCACTCCGGATGCCGCGATCTCGTCGAGGCTCCTCCGGAGCGCACCTGCGAGGCATTCGGCCTGGAGATCGAACCCGGCGTAGGCGGGGTCGCAATCGCCGACCCCCGGACACCCGCATCCGAAGACGTACTCGACCCGCTTGGGAGGGAACGGATAGAACTCCTCTCCGACGAGCCCCTGCTCCATCTGCGCGCGCACGAGGAGCACGATGGGATTGATGCGGAACTTGGTCGCCGCACGCTGGATGGCGTTCGCGGCGCGCACGCCGTTCGACTGGTAGGTCTCCAGGAAGCTGCCGCGACCGTAGGGCGTGCGGAAGAAGAAGCCTTGGAGTTGCTCGAGGTCGAGGGCGTCGACGTCGGTGAACTCGGCGACGTCGATGAGTCCGCCCGGGTCGAACGTCTGCTCCGGGACGGAGAGATCCGGGCCCTGGAGGACGGTCTTCTCGGGCGCTTCCTTCGCGCACGCCGCGAACACCACGGCGACGGCGACGAGCGGCGCGAGGGCGGCGCCCCTTGCGGAGGTGAAGCGACTCACCCGGGAAGGATGCCGTGTTCCGGGGAAATTCGCCAGCCGTCACCGGACGGTGACGGGCATCTCGAGCCAATTCGTCCCGCCCCGATTGTCCTTCACGACGAAGTAGAGGGTGCCCACACCTTGATCGAACGACGGTTGAAAGTCGGTCTTCGAGTCCGCCACCTTCCCGCGCAGGGCGTCGTAGAGAAGCCGCGTACCGCTCTCGAACGTCCCGCGAGTCGTCGCGAACTGGACCGAAATCTGCTCCTTGCCGTCCCCCGAGGCCCGGGGTCGGACCTCCTGGCTGGAGGCGGGGACGAGGACGTCGATCGGGTGCTTCGGACAGTCCATCTCCTTGTCCGCCGTGCACCGTTCGAGGGTGATGCCGACCGCGGGGTCGACAGGGTGGCCGTCGAACGTGATGCCGGAGATTTCCGGGTTCTGGTTCGACAGGTCGTCGTAACCGTAGACCCGCGTGAATCCGAAGACGTAGTCGTCGGCTCCGAGACGCTTGCCCGAATCGTCGAAGCAACCGAGGGGAACGACTTGCGGATTGGCGTCGGCAGGATCGACGGGGACCAACTCGACGTGCCCGGCGCACGCGATGTTGAAGAGGATCACGAGACCGTACGGACGATCCGCACCCGGCACCACGGGATGTCCGGTGACGACGTCGTCCGGCATCCGGAACGTGAACTTCGATCCCGAAGGCAAGTACGGGGAGAGGTCGACTCCGGGCTTCAGGAGGTCGCGCACCGCGGCAGGGATCGCGCCCGCGTCGGTGGTCCCGTCTCCGGGCGCTCCGGCGTCGGCCGTCGTCGCCGAACCTCCGACGTCGAAAAGAGTCCGGAAGCAGTCGTAGTAGAGATCGGCCCGTGGGTTGACGCACGGGATCGGGATCCACGACACGCGCATCGGTCGCGATCGATCCGCACGGCCGTCGACCGCGAGCAGTTCCAGGGTCACGTCGTCACCGGGCTTCGCGTAGGGCTTGTCCGCGCGGCTCGCGAGCACTCGCACCGAGCTCACCTTGCTCCGCGGTTCGAAGTCGCCGAGCCCGCATCCGATCCCGGTCGAGGACATCACGACGACGGCGAACACGAGGACGAGGAGCGCCCGGGCGGGACCGTGAATCCTTCCGGCCATGTCAGAATTCTCCCCGAAGTCCCAGACTCGGCAGGATGGGGATGCCGGTCGTGTAGGAGCGCTTCGTCGAATTGTAGTTGTAGTTCACGCCCTCGACGTTTCCGGCGTTGTAGGCGTTCTGCAGGTCGAGGTACGTCGCGAGCTTCCAGGAACGGAAGCTCCACGTCTTGTCGACGCGAATGTCGAACTGGTGAAACGCGGGAAGACGCTCCGAGTTCGGCGGATACGTCTGGAGCGGGAGATAGGAACCGGCGTTCTCGTCGAGGAAGCCGTAAGTCTGCGGCGTCGTGAGGTTGCCCGAAACCAGGCGGAATCGGCCTCCAATCTCCCATCCGCGTCCGAGCTTGTAGCTGCCGAGGATCGTGAGGATGTGGGTCTGATCGAACGGTGCGAGACGCTCGGGCGCGAGGTCGGAGTTGCGGAGCACGCTGCGAGAGAGCGTGTAGGCGATCCATCCGAAGAAACGCGAATCGGGCTTGTACCGGATCAACGTCTCGAGACCGAACGCGTGGCCGCTGCCCGTGTTGCCGAGCGCTTGGATGAAGTAGTTGTCGAGTTGCTTGTAGAATCCCTCGAACGACACGTCGATCTGCCGCGTGATCTCGCGCTCGACTCCGAGGCCGTAGTGGATGGCCCGGTTCGCTTTCGCGCCAGGGATGCCGAAGACCGGATCGGTCTCCTGCGGCTGGGGCGGTTGGAAGAAGACGCCGACGCCGCCCTTCAGCGTCGTCCGCGGGTAACCGGTCGTCAGGTCCTGCCGACCCACGAAACGCGGCGCGAGATTCCAACTCTGGATGTCCTTCGAGTAGTCGAGGCGCACGCCGGGGACGAGACGCGTCCCCGTTCGGGGCGTCACCTCGAACTCGCCGTACAGTGCGGGCCGGTACAAGGCGCCGCTCGAGACCGATTCGAGGGAAGGCTGCGCGAGCCCGGGGCCCGGTGGCGGCTCGCCCGGTGTCGGCGGGGGCGGCAGTCGCGCACTCACGTCGTAGGGGCCGTAGTAGAAGTCCATGCCGAAGTTGGCGCGGACGCCCTTGGTCAACGTGTGGCCGATCTCCGCGCGCGTCGTGACGGGGATCGTCTTCACGGAGAGGAAGTTGTCGCCGAGGTTGAACTCGATGATGTCGCGTCCGATCGCGCTCACGATCCGGAAGTCCGTGTCCTTGGAGAGCTTCGCTCGATACTGACCTTGCGCACGCCAGAACCCCGTGTGCAGGCCCAGGCTTCCCGCCGCCGGACCGCCCGTCGTGAGGATCTCGAGCCGATCGTCGGAGCCGTAGAACATGAACTTCAGGTTCCCGTACTTGCCGAAGTCCCGCTGGAGGACCGCTTGCCCGTCGTAATAGACGGGCGCGGCGGTGACGTCGGCGCCCGTCGATCGGAGCACGGGACCGAGCCACGCGTCGATCCACGAACGGCGCCCGGCGAGGGCGAAATTCCACCCGGTGCCGAAGACGGGACCCTCGACGACGAGGCGCGTGTCGATGAGGTCCACCTGCGCCAGACCGTGGAGTGCGTCCTTTTTCGGGTCGCGGATACCCACGTCCACGATGCCGCCGGTGACGCGCCCGTACTGGCTGCTGAAGTTGCCCGGATAGAAGTCGAGCTTCTCGATCATCTCCGTGGGCACGACGGAGCTGAGTCCGCCGAAGTGGTAGACGAGGGGCACGAGGGTACCGTCGACGAACACGTTGGTCGCGTTCGGCGCCGAACCGCGCACGATGAGCAGACCGGCGATGGCCGGGGGTCGGGCGACACCGGGCAGGTTCTGGATCGCGCGGAGCGCGTCGCCGTTCGTTCCTGGAATGCGACTCAGTTCCCGTTGCTCCAACGTCCGACGCGTGATCTCGCGCGCGGGTCGTCGGCTGCGCACGTTCACTTCCTCCACTTCCTCCCCGGGCGCCAATTCGGCCTCCTTCGGGAGTGGCGCGCTCGATTCGAGGCGGAGAACCACCGTCGCTTCCTCGGCGGGACTCAGGTCCTCGTCGAACGTGGCTGGAACGAACCCGTCCGCCGTCGCTTCGACGTGTGTCCTGCCGAAGGGCAGTCCGTCGACGGAGAAGGTCCCGTCCGCCGCGGTCTCCACCTTGCGTTCCGTTCCGTCCGCTGCCTTGACGACGACGACGCCACGGAGGCCCCCGTTGGACGACCTCTTGGTGACCGTTCCGCGGATGCGGGCGAACGGAGGCGCGAACACGTACGTGTGCTTGAACTTCGCGGCCACCGCCTTCCCGTTGCGCGTGGCGGGCGTGAAGACGAGTTTTCCCGCCGCAGTCGTCGCGGCCTCGTCGAATCCGTGACCGACGGGCGTCTCGACGTTCGCCTTGCGCACGTTGCCCTGGGTATCGATCTCCACGATCACGACGACGGTGACCGTCTCGCGTACGCCATCGGCGACCGCGGAGTCCGGATAGGCCGCCCCGTCGTCGGAACGGAGGACGGGAAGCGTGAGCGCGGGAGCGTTGTCCGGAGGAGCTTCGGCGGCGGGTTCGGCCGCGCGCGTATCGCGAGGAGCCGTCGCGACGCTCGCCGAGATCGCGAGGAACAGGAGGGCGGCTCCGCGACGCGGCGCCCGACTCTTGTGGCCCGAGGGCGCTCGCACGCGAAGGAATCGGTTCATGGAGCCACGAACGAGGGGAAATCTGTATCCGCCGCCCCTCGAAAGCTCAATAGAATTTCCGCCCCTTCGGGGAGCGCTCGTCCGTGTGATAAGCGGCTTCCCGTCCCGTGACGTCCTCGCCGACCGACCCGAAATTCTCGACGCTCGCCCCCGTCGTGTCCCGCTTCGCGCGGCACGATCGCGCCGCGTACGGACTCTGGGCGGCCCTGTGGACGCTCGCGTCGTCACGCCGATTCTACGGCTACATGCTCAAGCAGACCGCGGGCGAGTGGTCGGCGCCGCTCGACGACGTGTTCATCCACTTCGACTACGCGCGTTCGATCGCGCTCGGTCATCCCTTCGAGTGGGTCCCGGGGAACGGCTATTCGTCAGGCAACACGAGCCTCACGTATCCGTTCGCACTCGCTCTCGGGTACCTGGGCGGGTTCCGTGCGGAGTCGCTCATGATCTGGGCGGCGCTCGTCGCGGCGGTTTCCGTCTTCGGCTTGCTCCTCGCCGCGCGACGTTTCTTGTTCGCCGCGCTCCGGGACGACGACACCCCCTCCCCCTCCCTGGCGACCCGGCTCGGAGCGTTCGTCCTTCCTCCCATGCTCCTCGGAGTGGGCGCGCTCGTGTGGTCGTACTGGAGCGGGATGGAGGTCGCGTTCTTCCTCGGCGTGTGGGCCCTCACGCTCGTCGCGTTCCTCGCGTTCGAACGGGAAGCCCGTGCCCCGGAGGTGAACGTGCGAGCCCTGCGCCTCCGCGCGCTGGCCCTGGGATCGGCAGGTGGCCTCCTGGTCGTCACGCGTCCGGAAGCGGCGACGTGCATCGCCGTGTTCGGGGTGTTCGCGGCGGTGACGGTCTTCCGGAGCCACGGCATGGCCCGCGCGGTGGAGACGCTTTTGACGTCGGGTGTCCCCTCGGTCTTGCTCCTCGGTGTCCAATCGGTCGCGAACCGAGTCTGGACGGGGGAATGGAGCGCGAACGGCGCGCTCGTGAAACTCGCGGTGAACAATCCGTTCATGTCCCGCGAGGACAAGGTCGCCGACTGGTTCTTCAATCTGAAGTACCAGGTATTCCGTTGCATCGAGTACCACTTCACCGACGCGTCCGCGTACGCGATGCTCGTTCCGGGGCTCGCACTCCTCGCGTTCGCGATCGCCCCGACGCGTCGATTCGCTTGGCTGCTCGGCCTCCAGATCGTCGGCTGGCTCGTCCTCGTCTCGTTCAACGGTCAGGTGCGTTGGCAGAACGAGCGCTACACCATGCCGGCGGTGGCCTGGCTCATGCTCCTCGCGAGCGTGTCGGTCGTCGCCCTCCTCCGGAAGAAGTCCCGACCGCAGGTGGTCGCGCTCGTCGTGGTGGGAGTCGCGATCGGGGAAGGCGTCGCCGTGACGTTGCGCCCCGAAGGTCTCGACCCGACCCTGCGCTGGTCGTTGATGGTCCCCCTCACGGCGGCGGCCACGATGGCCCTCCTCGTCTTCCCCGTGCGCGTGGTCGTCGTGTTCGCGGCCCTCGGGCTCTTCGCGTTCCACCAGGAACCGAAGATGCGCGATCAGAAATGGTTCTTCGGTCGTGCCTCGCGCAACATCCGCGACCAGCACACGCGTGCGGGGCGCTTTCTCGCTTCGATCCATCCGCGACGCGTGCTCGTCGGTGACGCCGGTGCCCTCCTGTACGCGTCGAACCGACCGGGCCTCGACATCATCGGACTCGGCGGTTACCACGATCTCCCCTTCGCGCGCGCGGGAGTGCAAGGCCTCCCGGCGACGCTCGAGCTCGTCGAGCGCATGCCCGCGGCCGAACGACCCGACGTCTTCGCGATCTACCCCACGTGGTGGGGCGTCTTGCCGACGTGGTTCACGAGCGAAGTCCTCGCCCGCTTCCCGGTGGAAGGCAACGTCATCTGCGGAGGCTACGAGAAAGTGATCTACCGGGCCGACTGGTCCGTCCTCGGGACGGGAACCATGCCCCGCATCGGCATCGCCCAGGAGTCCGTGAAGGATTCGTTCGACGCCGCGGACCTCGTCGACGAACGCGCCCACCGCTACCGCATGCCCGGTCCCGGCGGGGGCTTCACGGACATGAAGATCCTCGCCGATCCCGCCGACCCCACGGCCGACTTGTGGGACGCCGGGCGACGGATCGCGGGTGGCCTCCACGAGAGCTTCCACGTCCGGGGCATCGCGCCCGGTCGCCCGGGTCACCTCGTGGTCCGCACGGCGCCGGAAGGCACGGCGACCATCCACGTCGTCGTGGGGGGCACTCGCGTCGCCACGCGCACGGTCGAGCGCGTCGAGGGGTGGACGGAGGAGGTGTTCGCCCTCCCCGAAGGCGCGCTGACGCTCGACGCCGAAATCCGGATCGAGAACGAAGGCCCCGCCGACTTCGTGGACTACCACGCATGGGTCCTGCAATGAACGTGGGTCCGTTCGCGGAAGCTTGGAAACGGGCCGTGGGAACGTTCGCCTCCCCCGTCGATCTCCCGGGCAAGTTCGCGCTCGCGGCGGGAATCGCGTGCGCCGTCCTCGCAGTCTCGCGGCGCGCGCGCGAAAATCTCTCCGAAGCGCTCGGCCTCGTCGCCGGCCCCGAGCTGCGGACGCGCCGCGTCCTCGTGCTGTCCTTCGTCTCGGCCTTCGCGTCGCTCGCGTACGTGGCGTACTACCTCGAAGGCGCACCGAAGATCGTCGACGCGACGACGTACTGGTTCCAAGGAAAGGCCTTCGCGTCCGGGCACGTGACGGTCCCCGTCGAAGCACCGAGCGCGAGTTTCCGAGGCCGCTTCTCGCTGTTCGTGCCACCGGATCGGCTCGCCGGGATCTTCCCTCCGGGTTACCCGCTACTCCTCTCGGGAGCGTTCATCCTCGGCGCCCCGCTCGTGTTGGGTCCGCTGCTCGCGGCGGCCATCACCGCGAGCACGTACCTCCTCGGATGGGAGACCGCACACGCCTCGGTCGCGCGGAAGATCCCTCGCGCCCGGGAACGGGAGAGCGTCGCGGATGCGGTGGCCACGACGGCCGCTGCGGTCTCCATCGTTTCCGCCGCCCTCCGGTACCACACGGCCGACACCATGTCGCACGGGGCGACGGCGCTCTTCGTCACGCTCGCTTGGGCGCTCACTCTCCGTGCGCTCCGCCTGGGCAAGATGGCCGACGCGTGGAGTGCGGGGCTCGCCATCGGCATGGTCGTGGCCACGCGCCCCGTCTCGTCCTTCGCGATCGGCCTCGTCGTCGTCGTCGCGCTCGTGAGCGGAACCCTCGCGTTCCCGACGGCGCCGGGCACGTCGCCTTCGATCGGGCGCGCGAAGCGGGTTGCCGCGTTCGTGTTCGGCACGGTGCCGGGCGTGCTGCTGCTCGCCGGAGTCGCGCGAACCGTGACGGGCAGCGCGACGACGTTGCCACAGACTGCCTATTACGCCGCGAGCGACGGTCCCCCCGGCTGCTTCCGTTACGGATTCGGAGACGGCGTCGGATGCATGTTCGAGCACGGCGAGTTCGTCCGATCGCGACTCACGGAGGGTTACGGATTCTTCCAGGCCCTCGGCGTGACCGCGCGGCGCCTCCGCTACCACGCGGAAGACGTCGCGAACTTCGAACCGCTCGCGCTCGTCACCCTCGTGCCCCTCCTTCCTCGGTTCCGCGTCGCGCACGTGCGTCCCGTCGTTGGCGCGACCCTCGCGATCGTCGCGCTCCACGTCCTCGCGTACGCGCCGTTCTATTTCGACGGGGACTACCCGGGAGGGGGCGCACGGTTCTACGCGGACGTCTTGCCCCTGGGACACGTCCTCGTCGGCCTCGCACTCCACCTCCTCGTCCCTTCCGCCGATCTCCTCACGAAGGCCACGGCGTTCCTTTCGGCGGCGACCGTGGGTTTCGCGTTCCACGGCTCCCACGATCATGCCGCCCTGAAGGCTCGGGACGGGGGACGGCCTATGTGGCAACCCGAGCTGCTCGAGCAGGCTCACGTCGCGAACGGCATCGTGTTCGTCGACACCGACCACGCATTCGCCATCGCCCACAAGCCCGGGGTGGATCCGACGAAGGGAATCCTCGTCGCACGCCTCCGCAACGACGATCGCGACAAGATGCTCGTCGACGCCCATCCCGGCGTGCCCAGCTGGCGGTACGTGTTCGGTGAGACCTCGTCGACCGTCGGATCGTTCGTACCTCGCCCGATGCTGCCGAACGGGTACCGATTCGAAGGGGAGGCGGAATGGCCACCCCTCGCGCAGTCGGGCGGATGGGTCGAGCCGGAGTGGCTGTCGCCGAACTGCGCCACGGGAGGGCGCGCCCTGGCTCTCCGCACGACCGGCGTCGGTGCCACCGGTGTCGTCGTCCTCGCCCTGCCCGTCCCGAAGTCGGGTCCCGTGAAGGTCGTACCGACGGTGGTGCGCGGAGCCGGCTCCGGGCGAGGGTCCCTCGTCCTCGTCTCGCACGGCGGAACGATCGCCACACGCCCGGACGTCGAACGACTGGCAGCGCTCCCTGCGATCGCGGAGTGGACCTGGGACGTCACCGCTCCGGGGTCTCCGGCGTCGTGCACGACGCTCGACGCCCGCGACGTGAAGGTCCTGGCGGGCGAGGCCCTCCTCCTCTTCCGGGCGACGGCCGCGGATCCGGGCGCGGACGCGCGGACACCCCACGCGGTGTCCTCCGGCGACGAGGGGCGAGGACCCACACCCCCTCGCCCGTTCGCCGCGGCGCTCGATCGCGTCGACCTCCTGAATCCCTGAAAACCGTCACGTTCCGGAAGGCTTCGCCCGGACGCCTGCGCGGGACGACGAATCCCGAAGGAACGCGTTGACGGGATCGAACGCCGGGGTGTACCGATAAAAAGACTCGTGATTGCCGAAACTTCGATGCCCCGAATCCCCTCCGAGTCGGGCCCCACGTCGCCGGAGAACCACGCATGACCAAGAGCGAACTCATCGACGCGCTGGCCGCCCGTAGCGAACTCACGAAGGCGCGCGCCGAACTCGTCGTCAATTGCGTCTTCGACGCGATGACCGAAGCGCTCCAGAAGGGCGAAGGCATCGAGATCCGGGGCTTCGGTAGCTTCACCGTGCGGCCCTACAAGCCCTACTCCGGCCGCAACCCCCGGACGGGCGCGCCCGTGAACGTGCCTGCGAAGCGCCTGCCGTTCTTCAAGGTCGGCAAGGAGCTGAAGGAGCTGGTCAACAGCAGCCGGCACCTCGCCATCACCGGCGGGGACGACGGCGACGACTGACCGTCTCGAGCGTCCGCTCGTTTCCTTCTCTCCATGCCCACGTTCCCGCCCGTTTCCGAACAGCTCGCGCTCCTCTCGCGCGGCGTCGTCGAATTGCACGTCCGCTCCGAACTCGAAGCGCGGCTCGAGTCCTCCCGCACGAGTGGCAAGCCCCTCCGCGTGAAGGCCGGCTTCGACCCGACCCGTCCGGACCTGCACCTGGGGCACACGGTGCTCCTCTCGAAGATGCGGCAGTTCCAGGATCTCGGTCACACCGCGATCCTCCTCGTCGGCGAATTCACGGCGATGGTCGGTGACCCGACGGGCAAGAACGATCTCCGTCCGCGTCTGTCGCGCGAGGAGGTCAAGGCCGCGGCGAAGACGTACCTCGAACAGGCCTTCAAGGTCCTCGACCCGGCGCGCACGGAAACGCGCACGAATTCCGAGTGGCTCGACAAGCTCGTCGCGAACGACGTCGTCGAGCTCATGGCGAAGATGACGGTCGCGCGGATGCTCGAGCGGACCGATTTCGGGCAGCGCTTCGCCGAGAACCGACCCATCTACCAACACGAGTTCCTCTATCCGCTCCTCCAAGGATACGACTCCGTCGCCCTCGATTGCGACGTGGAGCTCGGTGGGAGCGACCAGCTCTTCAACTTGCTGGTCGGCCGCGATCTCATGCCGAAGTACGGTCTGAAGCCTCAGATCGTGATGACGACACCGCTCCTCGAAGGGACGGACGCCAAGCTGGACGAGAAGGGCCAGGTCGTCGGCAAGAAGATGTCGAAGAGTGCCGACAACTACGTCGGCATCCAGGAAGAGCCGCTCACCATGTTCCGCAAGGTGATGCAGATCGACGACGACGTCATCTTCCGCTACTTCGAGCTCCTCTCGAACCGCTCGAACGACGACATCGCGGCGCTCAAGGCCGAGAAGAAGTCCGGGAAGAACCCGATGGAGATCAAGGCGCTCTTCGCGCGCGAGATCGTCACGCGATTCCACGACGCGGAGGCGGCCGAAGCGGCGGCGCGCGGGTTCGAAGCCGTCTACTCGAAGGACGCCCTCCCCGCGGACATTCCCGAAGTCACTCTCGCGACGGAGACGGCCACTCTCTGGATCGCGAAGGCACTCGCGGGCGCAGGCCTCGTGAAGTCCTCCGGCGAAGGAAAGCGCCTCGTCGAACAGGGCGGAGTGGAAGTCGACCAAGCTCGGGTCACGGACGCGCAGATGCAACTCGAACGCGGCAAGCGGTACCTCCTCCGCGTGGGATCGAAGAACCGCCGCTTCGCGTACGTGACGGTCGCCCCTTGAACCGCAGAGAGCTGCTCGCTCTCCTCGCGACGTCCGTCCCTTTCGCGTCGATCGCGTGTTCGCCGCGTCCCGCGTCCTTCGCCGACGAGAAGGGCGAGCCCCACGCCATCGAACCGCTCGCCTCGCTCCTGGTTCCGGTGGGACTGCGAGGGTTCGTCGAATTCTCGCCACGGTCGATCGCCGATTCGGTCGACCTGCTCCCCGCCATCGCCACGCTCGTTCCCGAGGAACGATTCGACGCGTTCCGCGATCGAAACGCGGGGATCGACCTCCGCCGCCTGGACGAAGTCGTGTGGGCCGACTACGGCGCCACGTCGCTCATCCTCGCGCGCGGGTCGTTCGACGTCCGGCGAATCGTGCGCGAGTTCGACCTCCGCGCGCGCGGCGAAGTGACGAAGTTCGTGACCCGCACGAAGAGTCCCGCAGGCGCGACGTTCGATCCTCTCGTGACCCTCGAGGACCGCGGAGATTTCCGTTCCGACGGTCGTCCGGGCGGTGCGAAGACCGATGCGTCGCCACGACGCGCGGCCACGTTGTTCGGCGCGCGTGCCCTCGCCTTCGAAACGGGACCTCCGGGCCCGATGCGCGCCGCGGCCCTCTTCGCCGAGCGACGTCTGAAACGGTCCCGACCCGCCCTCGCCGTCCCCCCACTCGACGAGGCCGCGAAACGGACCCCTTCCGGAATCGTACGCGCGTTCGCGGCCGGACCGTTCGACGAGACCTGGCAGCCCGGGCTCGGAGGCCTGCTCGCTTCCGCTTCGGCGGCATCGCTCGCCGTCCGTGTGGAACCGAAGGGACAACGCCCTCCACGCCTCCACATCGGCCTCCGCGTGTTCGGCGCATGGGGCGACGCCGCAGGCGCCGCAGGAACGCGTCTCCGGGCATGGGCCGACACGTTCGCCGACTCGGCATTCGGTCGGTTGCTCGAGCTCGAGGGACCCGTTCATGCGGCCGAGCTTGCATCGGACCGGAACAGCCTCACCTTGGAGGGGTCGTTCGACTCCATGGCCCTGGCTCGTGGAATTCGTGCGGCGACCTCGGCACAAATCGACGAGGTCGTACGTTAGCTCCGTGGGCCGAGGGTGCACCCTCCACTTAACCCCACGTTTTCGGCCTCGAAACCTAAAACGATTGACGCCGAAGACGGGGCAATGCTACGCGGCCCCCCCGGTCGAACTCGCGTCGGACGCGGGCTGAGCCCGCCTTGGGAAGGTAGATGTCATGCCCCGACTTCTTCGTACCAACACCCTGCGGCCCGAGCCGCTGAAACCGAAGGCAACGGCGAAGTCGCCTGCCAAAACGAGCGCGAAACGCTCCTCTACCGCAGCAACCGCCTCCAAGGCGGCGAAAAAAGTCGCTTCGAAGCCCGCCGTCAAGACGGTCAAGGCCGAGCGTCTGAAAGCGACCCGTCCCGCCGCCTCCGCGACCCGTGTCCAGGCGCGCGCCAAGACGCCGCCGGAGCGCAAGTCCGCGCGCGACGTCGCGAAGTCCGAATCGCCCAAGGTCTCGCCGCGCGTCAGCCCCTCGGGGTCGACGCCGAAGGCCGCCGCCGTCGTTCCGACGACCCCGGTTCCGCAAGCGAAGCCCATCAGCGTCGCACCGCCGGCGCCCCGTCTCACGCCCCCGCCGCCCCCCGTCGTCGCGAAGCCGCCGAGCTCCCCGCCGCCGGCTCCGGTCGTCGCGTCGCGTCCGGCCATTCCCCCGCCCCCTCCGACGCCCCGATTCGCGTCGGGCTACGTTCCGCCCCCCGCGTTCCGTCCGCCCAGCGACGCACCGCCCGCGATCTTCAAGGTCGGCGACAAGGCCGTCCACCCCGCCCACGGCGTGGGCGAAGTCGTCAGCATCGAGAAGCGCGACATCGGCGGCACGACCGGCCTGTTCTACGTCCTCCGCATCCTCGACAACGGGATGAAGGTCATGGTCCCGATGAACGCGGCCGCGCAGGTCGGGCTCCGCGAGATCATGACGCCGAAGGAAGCGGAAGCCATCCTCGACACGATGCGCGCACGCGAAGTCGCCGTCGACGTGCAGCCGTGGAGCCGCCGGTTCCGCATCTACACCGAGATGATCAAGAGCAAGTCGCCCCACGAAGTGGCGAAGGTGCTGCGCGACATGCACCGCCTCAAGTTCGACAAGGACCTGTCGTTCGGTGAGCGTCGCCTCCTCGACCAAGCCAAGAGCCTCCTCATGAAGGAGCTTTCCCTCGCCAAGCACGTCACCGAGACGGACATGGCGAGTGAAGTGGCGCAGATTTTCAGCGCCTGACCGCGACGAACCCACCCTGGGAGCGTCATCCACGAATCGCCGCCCGCTGGGAGTCCAGCCGGGCGGCGTTCGTCTTTTCGAGCCACGCGCGCGTCTTGTCCGCGTGGGAGGCGGCGCCCTTGGCTTCGTCCTCCGCACGACGGGACCCTGCCTCGGCCCGTTCCTTCCGGCAACGGGCTCGGACCACGTCGGCGTCCCCGAGTGCGCGGGAGCGTTCGCCGAAGGCACGTGCGGCACTCGTCCCGGCTTTCACGGCCTCGCCCGCTGCCGTGAAGCGTCGCGCGGTCGCGGATCCTCCTTCGGCGCCGCGAATCTCGAGGCCGCTGGCGACGGCGTCGAGTCCCGCTCCGGCGAGTCCCCACGCGAACGACTCGTCCGCTCGTCGTCGCATCCGATCCAGCTCTTCGTGGGCCGCGGTGTTCGCCTCCCGTTCGAGTTCGCGCGCTTCGTCGCGGGCCCGGGAAACGTTGCCCGCGTCGACCTCGACGACGAGGCGCGCGACGGAAGCCTCCGGGCCCGACATCAGACCTTCGGCGAGGTGGGTGAGCCCGGATGCCACGTCCTTCGTACCGATGCGATTCATCACACCCTCCAGCCTTCCATCACGGTCGCACCGGACTCCGATCGCGACGTTTCATTCATGACCCGGATCAGGATTTCGCGCGCCCGCCGGTTCGAGTCGACCAGGGCCGCTACGTCCGAGAGCGCTTCCGAGATTCGGCCCGTCTCGTGACGGACGCGTCCATCGGCCCGCACACCCGCGGTTTCGGCGGCGCTCGCCGCGTGTTCGAACACGGTGGTGCCGACCTTCGCGGCGGCGGCCGCACCGCCCGACACCGCGGCGCCGAGACGGACACCCGAACCAGCCGCGTCCACGGCGCGGAACGCATGCAGGGCGGCCTGACCACCTTGGGCGGCGAGCTGGGCGCCGACGCTCACGCCCGTGAACGAGGCGACGGCTCCACCGATTTCGAGACCGAGACCGATGGCCGCGCCGTCCTTTCCTCCGAGCTTCGCTTCCTGGATGAGGGCACCGGAAGCGGTCGCGCTCAACGAGAGCGCGCCGAGTGTGACGAGTCCCACGCCGACACCGAATTGCGACGACACGGCGCCGGCCGCGATCAATGCCACGGAGCCGATGGCACTCACCGCGCGTCCGACCCACTTCACGACGGTGGATGCTGCTTCCGCGAGTTCGCGCCAGAAGCGGGGATTCTCCGCGACGGACCGGAAGTGTTCGGCGGTATCGATGGGAATCTTGTCGACGCGGAACGTGAGCAGATCGGTGAAGAGGGTCTCGAAGAAGTGTCCTATTTCCTCGAAGAATCCGGCGTGTCCGTGGTCGCTCGCATCGATGCTTTTCCGGGTCGCTTCTTCGCGTTCGCTGGCCGCGACGTCGCGACGGGACACGTGCGTCCCGACATCGGCGGCACCCGCGCGAGTGTCCACGCGATTCTGGCGGGCGAGAAGTTCGTAGAGGACCGTCAGCGAGTTCCGCATTCCGGAGAGTGCGGCGACATCGGGGTCGGGTAGCTCGGGCCCTCGGGAATCGGGCTCGGGCGTGGACGCCCGCAGGTCGTGGCGCGCGAGGTGGGAGGAGACGACGGCACCGACCGAGCTCATGGCGTGTTCCACGCGAAATCATCCTCGGCGAGCGCCGGGGATACTCGGCCAGCGGCACGGAGTTCCCGGAGAGCGAGACGGTTCATGGATTCGGAACCGCGATCACGGGCGACGTCCGCGGCGTCGTCGAGGGCGTCGTCCGCGGAGGCGGTGCGCCCCATCTCCCGAAGGAGCCGCGCCCGCGCGATCCGTGCGAGAACGCCTGGGTCCGTGATGGCCGACGCTGCCGCGTACATCTGCAACGCGACCGTCGGTTGGCCCAGTTGTTCGTGGCATGCGCCGAGCCCCACCCATCCCCGTTCCTCGGTGGGTGCGAGCTGGATCATGACGCGGAACAGGCACGCGGCGTCGTCGTAGGCTTCGCGGAGGTAGAGCCAGTGGCCCGCGGCATACACGGCTTCGAGGCCGTCGATCGGAGCGGAGCGTCGTGCTTCCGACGGGACGGACGGATGGGTGACCGTCGGTTCGCGGAGGGTGTCGGACGGGAAGGGCGCAGGCAGGCGACTCATCCTCGGAGGCTCCATCCCGCGGCGAGGACCTGCGCCGTCCGCGCGTGGGCGAATGCCGTGGTGGCGACGAGCTCGAGCCCGTCGAACGCCTCGAACAAGGGTTCGAGAGGCCCCCGCGCGAGGTTCAAGCACCGGGCCTCGAGGTCGGTCATGGCCCGCAAGGCGTCGTCGAAGGCACGGTTTTGGGCGTCGATTTCCCGCTCGATTTCGTGGATTTTCCCCATCCACGACGAATCGGTCGACTTCGTCCCCGAGTTGCGCGACTCCTTTCGGCGCCATGAAGATCTACACGAAGACCGGGGACGACGGCACGACGGGACTCTTCGGGGGCGCACGGGTCCCGAAGGCCTCCGACCGGGTCGAGGCCTACGGCACGGTCGACGAGACGAACGCCGTACTGGGCATCGCACGGGCGACGGGACTCGGCGCTGCGACGGACGCGATCCTCGCCCGAGTGCAGGTCGATCTCTTCACGCTGGGCGCGGAGCTCGCGTGCGTTCCGGGGAAGGAGGCCAAGATGAACATGGCGCTCCTCGGTGACGCCGACGCCGCCGCACTCGAGGCCGCCATCGATCGCGCCGAAGAAGGACTGCCACAGCTCAAATCCTTCGTCCTTCCGGGGGGCTCGCCGCAAGCTGCGGCGCTCCATCATGCGCGCACCGTTTGCCGGCGCGCGGAGCGATCCGTGCTCGCGCTCCGGGACGCCCCCGCGCGGAGCGCTCTCGTGATCTACCTCAATCGTCTGAGCGACCTTCTCTTCGTCCTTTCCCGCCGCGAAAACTTCGAGCGCGGTGTGGAGGACGTTCCCTGGCTCCCGTCGAAGGGCTGACCGGGGCAACACGCTTCACGCGGCGACCCGTTCATCCTCGTCGCGATGCGCTTCGCGACCGACACGACCGTCGAGACGCTCCGCGAGGAGCCGTCGACCACGGTGGAGACGACTCATGACGGTGCCGACAGGAACGCCGAGTTCATCGGCGGCTTCGCGGTAGGACCACGACCCGAGGTCGATGAGTTCGACGACGTCCCGGAAGCCCTCGGGGAGCGCGTCGAGTTCCTTCTGGGTCGCCGGCGAGAGGCGTGCGCCGACGTCGGGCGTCGCGAACGTGTCGGGCAACGTCCACGCGCAGGGATCGGAGGCGAGTTCTCGGAGCGCGTTCTTGTCCCGTCGCCCGCGGCGATAGCCGGTCACGAAGACGCTGAAGAGGATCTGGTACGCCCACGCGCGGAGGTTCGTACCGCTCGCGTACTGCTTCTCGAACCGGAGGGCGCGCTCGACGGTGTCCTGCACGAGATCGTCGGCGGACGCGGGGCGCTCGGTGAGACGGAAGGCGCGCGCACGGAGCTCCGGCAGGAGGGCGACGAGTCCGCGACGGAACTCTTCGGCGTTCTGGGCGACGACGGGTGCACGGCGAGCGACGTGGTCCTGCGATTCACGCGAAGTGGACATGAAGGGCCTCCGGTTCGGGGATGCCTCTTCGTTTCGCAACCGGGGTGCCACCGCGGCCACGCCGCCAAGTCCCCGAAACAATTGACCTTCGGAAGGCCTAGGAGTCCGTCGGCGTGTCTTCCGGGCAACAGCGTGTCTCCCCGAACCCGCGCATGAGTTCTCCCAGAACGTGGGGGATTTCATCCGCGATTTCGTGGGCGAGGAGGCCGCGATCGGCGACACGGGACGCGAACCGTTCTCCGGCTCGCCCGTGGAGATGAACGGCGACGTCGGCGGCGACCTCCGGCGCGAGACCACACGCGAAGGCCGCGACGGCACCCGCGAGGACGTCCCCCGACCCGGCGGTCGCGAGGACGGGATGTCCGGAGGTGTGGACGTGGACGAACCCCGACGGCGTCGCGACGAGGGATCGTGCGCCCTTGAGGACGACGACGGCCCCGTAGCGTGCCGCCATGGCCCGAACGGCGGCGAAGCGATCCTTCTCGACCGCCTCCGACGTGGTGCCAAGGAGGCGGGCGGCTTCACCGGCGTGTGGCGTGAACACCCGCGCCACGTGGGGCGCGCCGAGCAGCGAAGGATCCTCGGCGACGAGCGTGAGCGCGTCCGCGTCGACGATCACGGGGACTTTCGCGTGGGTGAAGATCGCCCGGACGACGTCACGGGCGAACGTGGAACGTCCGAACCCGGGCCCCACGACCAACGCCTTCGCGCGTCCGATCGCGCTCGAGACGTCGGCGTCGATGCGGGACGAGTCGAGTCGTCGGGTCATGATCTCGAGCACCCGGGAATCGAGCGCGGCGATGGTCTCGTCGGAGCTCGCGACCGTGACGAGGCCCGCGCCGGCTCGGAGCACGCCATGGGCCGTGAGGAGCGGTGCACCCACAGTTCCGGCGGTTCCGCCGAAGACCACGACGGAACCCGCCCCGAACTTGTGCGTATCCGGCGACCGTGGAGCGACCCACGAAGCGACGTCGGTGGGCTCGACCACACGCGCGGAGAAGCCCGTCGTCGACGCGCGAGCCACGGGGACACCGATGTCGGCGACGACGACACGCCCGGCGTTCACGCTTCCGAGGGGCGTGAGCAGACCGAGCTTCGGCGCCGCGAACGTGACGGTCGTGTGGGCCTTCACGCAGTCTCCGAGGACCGCGCCCGTGTCCGCGTCGAGTCCGGACGGCAGGTCGAGGGCGACGACGGGGGCGTCCACCTCGCGAAGCAAGGACACGACGGTGAGCGCGATCCCGTCTAGGGGACGCGAGAGGCCGGTGCCGAAGAGCGCGTCGACCACGACGTCCGCCCGGGAGAGTTCCGCCCGGAGCGCGTCGAGCGGAGCACCCTCCCCGAGGATCGTCGTCTCGGCGCCGGAAGCCCGATGGGCATCGAATGGCACCCGCGCATCGCCCCGGATGCGGTCGGGATCACCGACGACGAACGTGCGGGTCGTGGCTCCGCGGACGGAGGCGTGGCGCGCGACGACGAACCCGTCGCCGCCGTTCTGTCCCGTGCCGCAGAGGACGACGACGTGGGATCCTCCGAGGTCGCGAGCGAGTACGTCGCGCTCGATCACGTCGGTGGCGGCCCGACCGGCGTTTTCCATGAGGAGAAGCGACGGCACCTTGCCCACCTCCGACGCGTCGCGATCGAAGGCGCGGGCGTCCTCGCGCGAGAACGCGAAGATCACGGAGGCCCTTCGAGGACGACGACCGCGGCGGCGATCCCCGCGTCGTGCGTGATGCTCACGTGCCATCGTGTGGCGCCGAGTGCCCGTGCCTGCGAAAGGGCGTTGCCCGTGAGTTCGAGGACGGGCCGTCCCGACGGCGTGCGTCGGACCTGGACCTCGTGCCATCCGACGCCTCGCGCACCGTCGAGACACTTGGCGAACGCCTCCTTCACGGCGAAGCGACCGGCGAGGCTGGTGGCGACGTCGCGCCCGGCGAGGTCGGCGCGCTCGGACTCGCTGCAGATGCGGGAGAAGAAGCGATCGCCGTGACGTTCGAGCGCCTTCTTCATGCGTTCGATGGAACTCACGTCGATGCCGACGGCGACGATCATGCGGGGACGCGCGCGCGCCCCTCGCCGATGGCCGCGTTCATCGCGCGGACGGCGCCGGCGAGCGAGAGGAAGATCGCGTCCGCGACGAGGGCGTGGCCGATGTTGAGTTCGACGATTTCGGGGATCGTCACGAGAGCGGGAACGTTCGCGAGTGTGAGGCCGTGACCGGCCGCCACCTCGAGACCGAGTCCGTGGGCGAGGGCCGCGGCGGTGCGGAGGCGCCCGAGCTCGACGGCGACTTGGGCGCCCGACGCGTGCGCGTACTCGCCGGTGTGGAGTTCGACCTGCGTGGCGCCGACGTCCTTCGACGCACGGACGACGGCGTCACCCGTGCCGATGAAGAGACTCACCTTGATGCCCGCGTCCACGAGTCGCTTCACGTGGGAGCGGAGGGTGGATCCGCCGCCGACGACGTCGAGGCCGCCTTCGGTCGTACGCTCTTCGCGTCGTTCGGGGACGAGGGTCACGACGTCGGGACGCGTGGCGACGGCGATCGCCACCATCTCGTCGGTCGCGGCCATCTCAAGATTGAAGGTGCTCTTCACGGTGGACCGGATGCGCGCCACGTCCTCGTCCCGGATGTGACGGCGATCCTCCCGGAGATGGGCCGTGATGCCGTGGGCGCCCGCTTCGAGGCACACGGTCGCGGCACGTACCGGATCCGGATACTCGGTTCCGCGGGCGTTGCGGACGGTCGCGACGTGGTCGACGTTGACGTGGAGTCGGACGCTCACGGGATCCTCAATCGTCGGCAGCGCCGGTCTCGCCGAGTTCGTCGTCGGTCTTCGGGGTGACGAGGAGTTCGCCGTTCGCGCCGTCCTTCCGGATGACGAACACCTTGCGGGACGTCGTGTCCGGGTTCTCGCGGGCGACGACGTTCACGATGTTCACGCCGGGTCGCAGGGGAATCTGCGAATCGAACGCGAGCGTGCGCGGGTCCTTGCCGTTCCGGTTGGATCGGTAGAAGACCTTCCGGGATCCCACGAAGATGTACGCGTCGAGGATGCGCGTGTCGTCCGTGGCGGTGACTTTCAGGGGCATCTGTCCGTCCCGGGTCGCGAGAGCGGGCGTCGCGATCTCGAGGAACGGAGGTGCGTGGGCCATGGCGTCCTCGAAGGCGACCGTTCCTTGGGGCGCGCCGCCGGACTCGAGCTCGCTCGACTTCGCGAATCCGAAACGGCCGTTGCCGAGCGCGAGCTTCGTGTAGTCCCCGATGGTTCCGAGGACCGTCGCCGCCGTCCCGGCCGGGAGCTTTCCGAAGACGCGCGCACCGGACTCCGGCGACTGCACCAGCGCGGCGCCCTCGCCCTTCGCCTTGACGGTCCCGCTTCCCGCGACGATGTTCGACGCGTCGACGAGGGGCATGCGGATCTTCTCCGCCACGCTCTCCCGCAGATCGCGGTCGGCGATGGAGAGTTCGACCTTGGCTTCCTTGTCGGGGAGCTGGGACTCGACGTCGAACGTGAACGCGACCTTGCGCATGTCGCCCGGCATCATGTTGGAGATGTCGAAGCGCCCTTCGTGGAGGAGGAGCCCGTCGCCGGAGAGGTTCCGGACGTTGGCTTGGGTCTCGTAGGAGCGCCCCTTGCCCGTGTTCTTCACCGAGAGATAGAGGGTGAAACCCTCGCCCTTCTGCACGCGGCCGTCGCCGTTTCCGCGCCGGTTGTCGACGACCTGGTAGCTGTACGCGAAGATCGGGCGTTCGAGGGCCTTCACCGTGAGGCGGGCTTCCGCGTCGGCCGGAGCGCGACCGCGCGCTTCCTCGAAGTGGACCTTCATGCCGTCGGCGCGTGTGAGTGCGTCGCGAGGGATGCGGCAGACGCGCGGGGCGTCCTTCGGCAGCGGTGCCGTCGAACCGGGTTTCCGACCTTCGACCTCGCACCATCCGAGGGGCGCCGTCACCGTCTTGGACTTGCCGGGTTCGAGCTTGCCGAGGATCAACTCCTTGTTGTCGAACATGGCGTTGTCGCTCTTGGTCGTCGCGTAGAGGCGATAGAGTGGGATGGTGCCCTTGTTCGTGACGGTGAGCTTCACTTGGATCGGGTCGCCGGCCGTGACCTCGTTCTGCGGCCGATCCGTCTCGATCTTCACCTCGACGCCCTGAGGTGCGACGGGCGTCGGCAGCGCGGCGACGTCGGCGGGTGCATCCGACCAGTCGACACCGATCTTCGTGAGGTCGGCCTTCACCTTCTCGAGCTCGGCGACGCGCGTGCTTTCCGTGACGGTCTTCACCGAACGGAGCTGATCGCTACGCTTGCCAGGCTGCATCTTCGCGACGAGATCCCGCGCGAAGCGGATCTGGAAGTCGACGGCCATGTTCTCGTCGGGGTCACCGCCACGCTCGCGCATGTCCTGCCGCTCCTTCGCGGGCAAGTTGTAGCGGACGACCTCGAGCGGCTTCTGTCCCTCTCGCGCACGGGTGTTCGACAGGCTCCGGGAGAGATCCCGCTCCTTGATCGAACCCGTGTCCACGGTGAGATCCATCTCCTGGGCGTCGACCGTCATGGGATCGAGCTCGATGTCGGGAGTGACACCCGTCCCTTGGATCGAGATGTCGCCCGGTTCCGTGAGGTATTGGGCGATCGTGAGCTTGAGAGCGGCCTTGTCCGGAAGATCGGTGAAGACGAGCTGGACGCTGCCTTTGCCGAACGTCGTTTCGCCGACGATGATGGCGCGATCGTGGTTCTTGATGGCGCCCGCGACGATCTCGCTCGCGCTCGCGGACGAACCGTTGACGAGCAGGACGACCGGGTAGTTCGGTTCGGTGCCTTCAGGATGCGCGACCTTCTCCTCGCGACCTTCGCTCGGATTGCCGACCGTCGCGACGATCGGACCTTCGGCGACGAACTTGTCGGCGACGCGCGCGGCCTGATCCAGGAGACCACCGGGGTTGCCGCGGAGGTCCATGACGAGCCCCTTGAGCTCGCCATTCTTTTTCATGTCGACGAGGGCGGCCTCGAGATCGGCGGACGTGTTCGCCTGGAACTGCTTCAGACGCACGTAGCCGACGTTCCCCTCGAGGAGCTTGTGTTCGACGCTCGCGACGCGGATCACTTCGCGGGAGAGTTCGAATGCCTTCGGAGTCTGGAAGCCGTCGGGACCGTCGCGGCGGATCCACACCGTCACCTTGGTGCCGGGCGCGCCACGGAGGTGGTTGACGGCCTCGTTGAGTCCCATGTTGAGGGTGGACTCGTTGTTGATCTTCACGATCCGGTCGTACTTCTTCACGCCCGCACGGCCCGCCGGAGTGCCCGGCATCGGATTCATGACCGTGAGCTGCTGATCGCGGATGGAGATGACGATCCCGAGACCGCCGAACTGGCCGCTCGTGGAGAGGTTCATCTCCTTGTAGGCCTCGGGGGAGAGAAGGACGCTGTGCGGATCGAGGGTGTGCAGCATGCCGTTGCACGCCGCGTATTCGACCTCGCGCAGATCGACCTCGGTGTTCCGGAGGCCTTCCTGGAGGAACGCGAAGACGTCCCGGAGGCGCGCACTGACGTCCCACGGGCCCTGCACGTTGTCGACGCGGAACTCCTTCTCCTGCGTGTCGCACTTCACCTTGACGGTGGTCGCGCCTTCTTCGCTCATCACGCTGACCTGCGCGACGTCACGTTGGACGAAGTTGAGTGCCGACAGCAGCATGTCCTTCGGACGGACGCGCTTCGGGTCGACGTAGCGATCGCGGACCGTCTTCAGCACCTCGTTGACCACACGGAGCTGCGTGAGGTCGTACGGCGCCGGTTGTTTCGACTGGATGACCGCATTGTTCGCGGCGATGGCCGGCGACAAGCCTTCCCAGAGCCCACTCGAACCGCGGAGCGTGAGCGAGAGGTAGGTGGCAACACCGAAGGCGCCGAAAACGGCGACCGGACCGATCAGGGTGCGGAGGGATCGCATTCCCCGGAAGTATACGGGGAATCCTCGGGCGGCGTCAGATGGACCTTTTGCGGAGGATCGCGACGTAGAAGCCGCCGAAGACGCGAGCGGGACCGTCGGCGAGACGCCATTCGAGGCGGCGGAGAACTTCCCGAAGTCCCGGCACGCGCATGGCCACGGCGGCGGGGGTCACGATACGGACGCCACGGGCGCCTTCGAGGGTGAGGTCCTCCGGAAGGAGGGACTGGATCGCCCACGGGGAATCGAAGCGGGTGAAGACCGCACTCTCCTTCGTTCCCGCGGAGATGTTGCCGGCGGGACCGAGACGCTTCGCGAGCGCGCGGAAGCTGTACGGATTGTAGAACTCGGCGAGGACCACGCCTCCGGGCTTCGTGACGCGCGCCATCTCGCGAAGAGCACCCCGGATATCGGGAACGTGGGCGAGCACCTTGAACGACACGGTCACGTCGAACGTGTTCTGGGCGAACGGGAGTTCCGTCACGCTTCCTTCGACGACGTCGAGTCCGCGCCCCTTGGCGAGCTCGAGCATGCCGGGGGAGAGATCGATGCCTTTCGCGACCTTCGCGAACTCCTTGATTCGCTCGAGGATGAGCCCGGTGCCACATCCACATTCGAGGACGGCCTTGTCCGTCCCGTACTTCGCGGTCAGCTCGACTTCGAGGTCGTCGACGAGCGCGTGGTACCCGTAGGCGTCGTTGGGGCGCCGCTCGCGCTCGTAGTTCCGGGAGAACTCGTCGTAGTAGGCGCGGGTCGCGCGGAGGTCGGTGCTGGCCATCTCGCGGGCGACACTTACCACGTTCACTTCGCGCCGGGGCAAGCACGACGCTCCACGAAACTGCCGCGTGCATCCGTGTAGTGCAACCAGAGCGTGCCGTGGCGATCGGGGACGAGTGCCAAGTCACGGGGGCGGCCGCGGGTGTCGACGATTCCCATGGATGTGAACGTGCCGGAGTCGTCCACGGAGCCGATTTCGAGCACCTTGGCCGATTCTGCTCCCGGCCCGTCCGGACGCGTCCGGAGGACCACCACCACCGGGAGACCGTGCGTCGCCGCGAAGGGCGCGGGGTCGATTCCTCCGGGATAAAGCGACCAGGTCGTCGGTGCGTCGTCCTTCGGCGGCTCCGAGATCGTCACCGTCGCCACACCGAATTCGTTCACGTCGCGTGCGATCGGGACGAATCCGAACGTGGTCCTCGGCGTCGACCCGAGGAGCCCACGTGTCTCCCTCTCGCCGCTCCCACCGACGAACACGACGGCGTCCTTCCCGATCCGGAAGCTCGTGCCCGTCCACGCGAACGTTCGCGCGTGGACGGGCGTCATGGAAAAGCGCGCATCGACGAGGAGCGCAAGGTAGTCCCCCGCGCGCGGCAGGAGATCGACCGTGGTCGCTCCACTCCCCTCCTCCGAGAAGTGCACCGGCAGCCCTTCGTTCGCGACGAGCCAAGCCGAGGTCACGAAGCCTTCGGTCGTCTTGCGGCTGGCGAGGTAAAGCAGGATGGATCCGTCGCCCGCGCGCGCGGCGGCGAAGCGCGTTCCTCGGAGCGCGTGGGCGACGACCTTCGCGGGTGCGGCCGGAGTGCCCTGTGCTCGGAGTTCCGAACGCGCGATCGCGCCCGAATCGTCCATGCAGTAGACGAACGGCGTCGCCAACGCACACGGAGGCGAAGACACCCTGGGACCCGGTGATTCGAGGATGGACGCATGCGGCGTCGCCGCTTTCGGAGGCAACGGGAGACTCGGAAAGGTGACCGTCCGGGGCAGTCCCTTGTCGTGGACGACGACGTGCAAGACGTCTCCCACCATCGCGAGCGCCGCGGGGCCGGTCGACGGCAACTGGAGTGGACCGTCGACGAGACGACACGTCGCGCCGCCGCCATCGGACGTCGGAACGACGATCGCGTCGGCGCGCGCGTCGCGCACTCCGGGTCCGTCAATCGCGGCGTCGGACGGGCGCGACGCGTCCACACTCGCGGCCCACTCCGCGACGCGCGCGTCCGACGAGGCATCGGTTCGCGCGGTCACGTTCACGAGCGTCGGCGGCGCCGCGGCGTCGATCTCGACGGGTGCGGACGACCGCTTGGGGCACGCCACCGTCGCCAGCAATGGCAGGAGGACGACGGCCACGGAGGCGCCTTTCGGGGTCCACGTCGGACGAGCTCGCGCGCCCATGCCCTTTTTTACGCGAGCCCCCCCTTCCGCGCCTCCGAAAGCGGCGCCACAGTGTCGAAATGCGGCCCGGCGACCATCCCGAATTCTTCCGCTTCCCCGCCCCGGAAGGTCGATCGCGGGAGAGCACCATCCGTCTCGACGGCGAAGGACGCTTCTTCCACGACGGGGAAGCCGTCGAACACCCGAAGCTCGCCGCTGCCATGCACGCGTGGATCGCTCGCCACCCGGACGACGGGCGCTTCATCCTGACGAACGGATACGACTGGACCTACTTCACCGTCGACGACGCACCGTACTTCGTCCGCGCACTCCGGGTCGAACCGGAGCGCGTCGTCCTCCGCCTCTCGGACGACACCGAAGAGCCATGGGATCCCACCGCGTCACGGACCGGGTCCGACGACGCCCTCTACACGCACGTCAAAGCGAACGTCGCCGGTGGCCCGTTCGAAGCCAAATTCACCCGTCACGCGCAAGGGCAGCTCGAACCGCTCCTGGAGTTCGAGGGGGGTACGCCCGCGATTCGCGTCGGAAATCGCGTGGTTCCGCTCGGCGGGCGACATCGGGTACCATGACCGCCCGCCATGCGACTTCTCATCGCCGACAAACTCCATCCGCGTGCCATCGAAGAGCTCCGAACATTGCCGATCGAGGTCGAGTACGACCCCGAGCTCACGCGTGACACACTCGAGAAACGACTCCCCGGGGTCGGCATCCTCGTCGTCCGTTCGACGGAAGTGACGCAGCAGGCGATCGACGCCGCACGCACGATGCACCTCATCGTACGCGCGGGAGCGGGCTACCAGAACATCGACGTGCGCGCCGCGAGCCGTCGCGGCATCTACGTCTCGAACATCCCCGGCAAGAACGCGACGGCCGTGTCCGAACTCGTGTTCGGAATGCTCGTCTGTCTCGATCGTCGCCTGCCGGACGCCGTCGCGTCGCTCCGCGCGGCGAAGTGGGAACGGGCCGAGTTCGGTCGCGCGGAAGGCCTCCACGGCAAGATTCTCGGTATCGCGGGCATGGGCGCGATCGGCCGGGAAGTCGCGATGCGCGCGAAGGCGTTCGGGTTCAACGTGGTCGGTTGGAGTCGCTCGCTCACGCCCCAGAAGGCGGCGGAACTCGGAATCGGGCACGCGTCGACGCTCGAGGAACTCGCGTCGAAGTCCCAGATCCTCACGGTGCACCTCACGCTGACCGATCGCACGCGCCAGATCATCAACAAGCGCATCTTCGATCACATGCCGAACGGCGCCTTCTTCGTGAACGCCGCCCGAGCCGATCTCGTGGACTATGCGGCGCTGCGCGACGCCGTGCAGAAGCGTGGCCTGCGCGCTGCCGTCGACGTCTACCCCGACGAACCCAAGGGAAAATCCGAGTTCCAGACCGATCTCTTCAAGGCCGTGCCGGGCGGAGGACTCCTCTACGGCACGCCGCACATCGCCGCGTCGACCGACCAGGCGCAACTCGCGATCGCCTCGGAAACCGTCCGCGTGATCCGATCGTTCCTCCTCGAAGGCGACGTACCGCACGTCGTCAACGTGTCCCACACGTCGTCGGCCCGATTCCAGATGGTCATCCGCATGCTCGACCGCGTGGGCACGTTCGCCAACGTGCTCGGTGTCATCAAGCGGCACGGCATCAACGTGGAACAAGTGACCAACACCGTCTTCGAAGGCGGAAGCGCCGCCTGCGCGAAGCTCCGCGTGGTCCAGCGTCCGGGAGAGGCATGCCTCGCCGAAATCCGCGCGTTCGACGAGGTCCTGAACATCGACGTGGTGCCCCTCCCGAACCTCGCGTGAAGTCCCTCGCCGTCCGTCCGTCCGGAGCCACCTTCGCGTTCGTTCTCGTCGCGCTCGGCGCTCCGGCGTGTTCGAAAACGGCAGATTCGACGATGGACGCCGGCGCGGACGCGGGCTCGACGAAGAGCGCCTTGCGCGACGCCGCGGCGCTCTCCGATGCGGCGTCGGGATCGGGTTCACTTCTCCTGGACGGCGCGACGGCCGGCCTCCCCACCGTCGATGCCGGTCCCGCCGACGATGCCATTCCCACCTCGACGCCCGAAGAATGGGCGGTTCGCGGCCGCCATCTCCTCGAGGCACTCGCCGCCGATTCGCCCGAACTCTGCGCGGACGTGGTGTTCCCGAAGGACGCCTTCGCCGCGTCCCACGAAGCCATCGACCCGTCGAAGCTCTGGGAGAAACAGGTCCTCGCCCCGTTCCGACGCCAGCTGAAGACGCAGCACAAGAAGCTGAAGGGCATCGACAAGGCGGTCGTGACCGGGTTCGAACTCGGCCACACGATGATGCAGGTCACGCCGAAGAAGAAGGAGTGGAAGAAGCCGCTATGGCGCGTGCGCCACTCCAAGCTCCTCTTCACGCTCGAGGGCAAGCCGCACCGTCTCGAGATCGCCGAGATGATGGGCTGGCAGGGGGCCTGGTACGTGACCAAGCTCCACGGCATCTGACGGTCAGCGCGATTTTTTTGCGTCGTCGTCGCGGATTTCCGCGAGGAGGCGTTCGACCTTGGTCACGTTGTCCTGACCGTCGTCGTACTGGAAGCGGAACTCCGGGGCGAACTGCAGGCCCACCTTCTTCGTCACCGCCCGTCGAAGGAGCGGCGTCGCGCGCTCGAGGCCGACGAGCAGTTCCTTCCGCTTGTCCGGATCGTCGCCATGGAGGAACGAGCGGACCCAGACACGCGCGAGGCGAAGGTCGTCGGTCATCTCGACACGGGAGACGACCGCGCCCGCCACGCGCGGGTCACGGACGTCCCGCGTGAGGAGCCACGAGAGCTCCTCGCGGACGCGTTCGGACACGCGGGACGAGCGTTTGACTTCGTTGGGCATTCGGAACGGGAGGTGACTTTCTCGATCGGACCGACGTGACGTCGGCCTCCGGGATCAGAGCTTCTGCTTGATCTCTTCGATCTCGTACGCCTGGATGATGTCGCCTTCCTTGGCGTCGTCGTAGCCGTCGAGGCTGATACCGCACTCGAAGCCTTCCTGGACGTCCTTCACGTCGTCCTTGAAGCGCTTGAGCGCTGCGATCTTGCCGTCCCAGATCACGTTGCCTTCGCGAACGAGGCGGACGCGGCCGTTGCGCTTGATCTGGCCTTCGGTGACGTAGCAACCCGCGACGGCGCCGGTGCGGACACGGAAGAGGGCGCGGACTTCGGCCTTTCCGGTGTCCTTCTCGACGAGCGTCGGCGGGAGGAGGCCTTCCATGGCGCTCTTCACGTCGTCGACGGCGTTGTAGATGATCGAATAGAGGCGGATCTCGATCTTGTTCTCTTCGGCGTGCGCGCTCGCCTTTCCGGCAGGGCGCACGTTGAATCCGATGATGATCGCGCGGACCGCGATGGCGAGGTTGACGTCGCCCTCGGTGATCGCGCCGACACCCGAGTGGATGACGGACAGTTTCACCTTCTCGCCGGTGAGCTTGGTGAGTGCGTCGGCCACGGCCTCGACGGAACCCTGGACGTCGCCCTTGATGATGACGCGGAGTTCCTGCTGGTTGCTCGAGGAGATGCGCTTCGCGATCTCTTCGAGCGAGGCGCCACCGGACGCGGGCTTCAAGCTGCCCTGCATCTTGCGCTTGCGGGTCTCGGCGATTTCTTGGGCCTTCTTCGCGTCCTTGACGGCGTGGAGAGGATCACCGGCGTTGGGGACGTCGGAGAGGCCGAGGATTTCGACGGGCGTCGACGGGCCGGCCTCGTGGACCTGCTTGCCGTGCTCGTTGGTCATCGCGCGGACCTTGCCGAAGCCGGGTCCGGCGAGGACGAAGTCGCCGACCTTGAGGGTGCCGTCCTGGACGAGGACGCGCGCCACCGGGCCGCGACCGCGATCGAGGAGGGCCTCGATGACGGTTCCGCTCGCCGGCTTCTTCGGGTTCGCCTTCAGTTCGAGGACTTCGGCCTGGAGACCGATGTTCTCGAGGAGCGTGTCGATGCCTTGACCCGTGTGGGCCGAGACGTCGACGAACATCGTGTCACCGCCCCACTCTTCGGGCTGGAGACCAAGTTCGACGAGCTCGCGACGGGCGCGCTCGGGCTCGGCGCCGGGCTTGTCGATCTTGTTCACGGCGACGACGATCGGCACACCGGCCGCCTTCGCGTGGTTCACGGCTTCCTTCGTCTGCGGCATCACGCCGTCGTCGGCGGCGACGACGAGGATGACGAGGTCGGTGACGCTCGCGCCGCGCGCACGCATCTGCGTGAACGCTTCGTGACCGGGCGTGTCGAGGAATACGACGGGGCCGTGGCTGGTCTGCACCTTGTAGGCGCCGATGTGCTGGGTGATGCCGCCGGCTTCGCCGCTGGCGACGTTCGCCTTGCGGATCTTGTCGAGGAGGCTCGTCTTGCCGTGGTCGACGTGACCCATGACCGTGACGACCGGGGAACGCACGTGACGCTCGCCGTCCTCGACGACGTCCTTGCCAGCCGCGACGACTTCTTCGCCGCGGGCCGCCGCGAGGCTCGCTTCTTCGCTGACCGCGACGTCCTCGACTTCCCAACCGAATTCGGACGCGAGGATTTTCGCCGTGTCCGCGTCGAGCGTCGTGTTGATGTGGATGCCCGTCATGCCCATGCCGATGAGTTTCATCATCAGCTCGGTGGACTTGAGGGACATCTTGGCGGCCATGCCTTGGAGCGTGATGTTCTCCTCGATGCGGATGACCTTCTTGTGATCGCTCATCTCCTTGGTGGAGGGAGCGCCGCCCGCCTTGCGCTGGATGGCGCC
>JAXLYL010000002.1:0-423270 GCA_046351475.1 Polyangiaceae bacterium | reverse complement strand
CGCCCTACGTCGGGATCAGTCGAAGCCGTCGGGAAGGGGCTGGGGACCGGGGACGATTCCCGCGATGTCGGGATCCACGCCGGGCTCCACGGGCCGGGCTACTTTCGTGTCACGCCGGGCGTCGCGGCGGACTTCCTTCTCACGCTGTCGTTGCTGGCGGTCGCGCTCTCGCTGTCGTTTGGCAGGGCTCACGGGCATGGATGCACTCCTCGAAAGGGGTCGGGGCGGATCCGCGCGCCGGCGCGGATCGAATCGTTCATGCGTACTGGGCGAAGGCGGCGAACGTGAGCACGCGACCGCACCGGTCGCCGCCGACGTAGCCGTCGCAAGCGTCTTCGCCGCGAATTTCGGCTCGGCGATCCCGGTAACCCCGGAGAAGGGAGGGACCGATATCGTGCCCCCAGCCTTGGCACGAAGGATCGGAACAGGGGACGACGAGCATCGCCGACGCGCTCGCCACGACGACGTGGCGCGTGTGGTTCACGTCGGCGGACGTGACGTTCGAGCGCCGCTCCGCGATCTCGATGCGGCACGCCTTGAGGTCGGGAACGAGATCCTTGAGGCGCGGCGCTTCGTCCTCGCGCCGCCGACGCTCCGCGAACTTTTCCGCGGCTTCCCCTCGGCGACTCATCGCGCACCTCCCGCCTGCGGTGGTCGGGTCCTGCATCGTTCGAATCCGGTCGCCTGGTGCATCGTCTCTTTCCTTCTCCGGCCGGGCAGGCGGGGAATGCTTCGCAGCGCGATGGCGCGGTCCCGGGCTTCTTGAAGAGCGGAGAGAGCGTCGAGGGCGACGGAACGTGAGAACCTTCAGGTTAGTTCACGCTCCGATCCGAAGCAACCTCGACCGCCGGGTTCTCGCGTGTGCTTCGAGGTGCGCAGAACTCATTTTCCACAGGCCGGAGTGGTCGTGCCCGTCACCACCGCCTCCGTCAGCGGGCGATCCGTCGCCGTCGAAGGTACGTCCGTGAGCGCCGAATCCGCCGCCGCCTTCTTGTCGAGGAACGGCGTGATGGAACGCAGGGTGAGGGAAGGGCGCGTCGTGCAGTCGGCCGCTCCGGGGGCCGCGCGGTGGAACGTCATGCGGCCGTCGTTCCACGCGAACGCGAGCGAGGCCCCACCCGTCGTGGGAGCTGCGACGATGGCGCCGAGGACGGCGTCCTTCGCCGAACCGTCCGCCGCGAACCGGGCGAGCACCGATCCGCGCACGTCCGATCCGAGTCGACCGCTGTTCGCGACGAATCCGATCCACGTCTCGTCGCCCACGGCGGTCACCATTTTCGCGCCCCCGAACTGGAGCGGAACGTCCCGGCCGTTCGCGTCCTTCGTCGTCATGTCGGCCCGTGCCATCGTCCCCGCGGACCCGTCCGATCCGAAGGTGGCGAGCACGAGGGGGGAGAGGGACGCCGGCGAGTCGGCGCGGGTCGAATCGACACCGAGTGCGACGAGCAGCTTCCCGTCGGGCAGGGCGCGTACGCCTCCGACGCTGTGGGAACCCGGTCCCGGGCCCATGAACGTCCACCCCTTCGACACGCCGTCGTTCGAGACGAGATGGACGGCGGCGCCGGTGCCCACCTGGGGACCCGTCGGCGCGCTCGGATTCACCGGCGTCAGGCTGCTCGAGACCCCGACGAACGCGAAGCCGTCCGAAAGGACGTGGACGTCGCCGCCCGCGCGGCCCGACTTCGACCACGTGACGTCCGACGACGCGTTCAGACGGAGGTAGTGCGCGGCCTCGCTCGAACACGACACCACGAGGCCGCCGTCCGCGAGGATCCGTGAACGTGCAGGATACATGCATGCGCCGGAGACGTTCCGGGACTTCGTCACCACGCCCGAGGATCCGTCGAGGTCGACGAGATGCACGCCGTCGTCCGATTGCGACGACGCGGTCACGACGACACGGTTGCCGACGACGACGACGTGGGACACGAGGAACTCGGGCGTCGTGCCCTTGTACGTCTTCGCCCACCGGACCTCCGCGGCCGGACCGAGACGCGCCGCGAACAGGGAACCGTCGGCGGTGAGCGCCGAGACGATCACGTCGCCTCCATCGAGCGCCGCCATCGCACCGTTTTCGGGCGCGGCGAGGAAGGTCGTCGTACCGAAGGCGACGTCGTACCGCGCGTTCGCCGGGGCGGGGGTCGCGTTCGTGCCACCGTCGGCGGAGTCGCTGCCCGAACTTCCCCCGCCACACGACGGAAGGAGGAGGAGAGCGACGAAGGAGGAGCGGGCGAGGGGCCGACGGAAACGCATGCGGAGGAGCCTACACGTTCGCGTTCGACCGGCACGGAGGATAGGCTGTCGCGCTTGGAACTGCGTGCGCTTTTCCTGCTCTTTTTTCGTCTCGGGCTGACGGCATTCGGTGGGCCGGCCGCGCACGTCGCCATCATGCGGGACGAGATCGTGACACGGCGGGCCTGGCTCACGTCCGCCGAGTTCCTCGATTTCGTCGGCGCGACGAACCTGATTCCGGGGCCGAACTCGACGGAGCTCGCGATGCACGTGGGGCGCCACCGTGCGGGCCTCCCCGGTCTCGTCGTCGCAGGCACGAGTTTCCTCGCGCCCGCCGCCACGATCTCGGCCTGCGTCGCCGCGGCGTACGTCCGGTACGGGACGCTCCCCGAAGTTCGTGCGGCGACGTACGGCATCCAGCCCGTGCTCGTGGCGGTCGTCGTCCAGGCCCTCGTCGGACTCGGACGGACCGCCCTGGTGTCCGGACGCCTCGTCGTCCTCGGGGGCCTCGCGCTCGCCCTCACGATCGCACGCGTCCACGAAATCGCGATCCTCGTCGCCGCGGGCCTCCTCGCCATCGTGTTCCGTCCGTCCGGCACGGACGCACCGTCGGCGGACGAGGATTCCGGAAAACCCGGCGCGGCGCTCCTGACCCTACCTTCGACCTTCGTCGGACTCGGCGCGACGGGCGCCGTCGCGTATTCCGGATCGACCCTCTTCCTCGTGTGTCTGAAGATCGGCTCGATCCTTTTCGGGAGCGGCTACGTCCTGCTCGCGTTCCTCCGCACGGAGTTCGTCGAACGACGTGGGTGGCTCACCGAACGACAGCTGCTCGACGCCGTCGCCGTCGGCCAGACCACGCCCGGTCCCGTGTTCTCGACCGCGACCTTCGTCGGCGGCGTGCTCGGCGGTCCTTCGGGAGCGCTCCTCGCCACGTTGGGGATCTTCCTTCCCTCGTTCGTCTTCGTGGCGATGAGCGGCGCCCTGGTTCCGGTCGTGCGGCGCTCGCCCGTGGCGCGTGCGTTCCTCGACGGTGTGAACGTCGCGTCGCTCGCCCTCATGGCCGTCGTGACCTTCGACCTGGGTCGCGCGGCGATCGTGGACCTGCCGACCATCCTGATCGCGATCGCGGGAGCCACGCTCCTCCTCCGATTCCGGACGAACGCCACGGTGCTCGTGGCCGCGGGCGGGGCTTTGGGACTGGCGGTGAAGGCTTGGTCCGCGTCGTGACCCGAGCTCACCGGGGCTTCGCCCGCACCGGCTTCGAGCGCGTCGTTCCACGCTCCGATTTCCGATTTCGCGCCGACCACTCCTTCGCGGCCTCCACGAAGGCGCGGAGCGCCGGGGAGACCTGCGAGCGACTGGGGTAGTAGAGGAAGAAGCCCGGTACGGGGGCCGCGAACGCGTCGAGCACCACACGGACCCGGTCCGCGCGGATCGCGTCCGCCGCGCTCGTCTCCGAGATGTACGCGAGCCCCACGCCCTCCTCGGCGAGGGCGAGTCGAACGGCATTGTGGTTCGCGACCACGCCTCCGCGCACGGGGATCCGCCAGTTCCTCCTCCCGCGTTCGAGTTCCCAGGCGTAGAGCGAGCCGGTGGTCGCCGATCGGAACGTGATGCAGTCGTGCCGGAGCAGATCCTCGGGACGTTCGGGCGTGCCCCGCTTCGCGAGGTAGGCCGGGGATCCGACGACGACGAACCGGAACGCGTCCGTCAGTCGGATGCGCACCATGTCCCGCTCGATGGATTCGTTGAGACGGATACCGGCGTCGTAGCCCTCGGACACGATGTCGACCATCCGATCGTCGACGACGAGATCCACGTCGATTCGCGGATGTCTCTCGCGGAACTTCGGCACGACCGGCACGATCACCTCCGGCCACGCCACGTGGGGAAGCGAGAGACGCACGCGACCGACGGTCTCGCCGGGGGCGGCGGAAACCTCGGTGAGCGCCGAGAGTGCCTGGCGCACGGCGGGTTCCGCCGTCTCCACCAGACGGAGTCCGGCGTCGGTGAGCGCCACGCTCCGCGTCGTGCGCGTGAGGAGGACGACGCGGAGGTGGGCTTCGAGATTCCGGACCGACTGGCTCACGGCCGAGGTGGACACACCGAGATCCCTCGCGGCGCGGCTGAAACTCCGGGCGCGCGCCACGGCGAGGAAGACTTCGAGGTGCGGAAGAAGGCCTTTGTTCATCGTGAAGCCCCACTTCATAGCCCATTCCGACTTTCCGCGTAGTCATGGGAACGGCGGACGCTTAGATCTTCCGGAGCGACATCCACCCGATCCGCATCCCGGAGATCTCCCATGCCCAACGTCCAAGCTTGGGGCGCCGCGTCCGCCGGCGCTCCCCTCGGTCCCCTCACCATCCCGCGCCGCGATCCCGGCCCCGGCGACGTCGTCATCGACGTGAAGTTCTGCGGCGTCTGCCATTCCGACATCCACCAGGCGCGGGACGAATGGTCGGGCGGCATCTTCCCGATGGTGCCGGGTCACGAAGTCGTCGGCCACGTGGTCGAAGTCGGCAAGAACGTGACGAAGTTCAAGACGGGCGACGCCGCGGGCGTCGGCTGCCTCGTCGACTCCTGCCGCACGTGTCCGCAATGCGGCGAGCACCACGAGCAGTTCTGCGAGAAGGGAAGCGCGCCGACCTACAACGGCACCGAGATGGATCGGAAGACGCCGACCTACGGCGGCTACTCGACGCGCATCGTCGTCGACGAACGGTTCGCCCTCACGATCCCGAATTCCCTCGATCTCGCCGCCGCCGCGCCCCTGCTCTGCGCGGGAATCACGACCTACTCGCCGCTCAAGCGGTGGAACTGCAAACCGGGCGATCGCGTCGGCGTCGTCGGGCTCGGCGGTCTCGGCCACATGGCGGTGAAGCTCGCGGTCTCCATGGGGGCGAAGGTCACGGTGCTCAGCACGTCGGAGTCGAAGGCTGCGGACGCGAAGCGTCTCGGCGCGACCGACTTCGTCGTCACGAAAGGTCCCGCGTTCGAAGCCCTGGCCGGCAAGCTCGATCTCGTCGTCGACACGGTGTCGGCGCGCCACGATTACAACGCGTACCTGAAGCTCCTCGCGCCCTACCGCACCATGGTGCTCGTCGGTGCGCCCCCCACCGCGGAGCCGATCCATCCCTTCTCCCTCATCATGGGCAACAAGGGCATCGCCGGTTCGCTCATCGGCGGCCTGAAGGAAACCCAGGAGATGCTCGACCACTGCGCCAAACACGGCATCGTCTCGGACATCGAACTCATCCCCGTGCAGAAGATCAACGAGGCCTACGAGCGCGTCCTCGCGAGCGACGTCCGATACCGCTTCGTCATCGACGTCGCGAGCATGCGCGCCTGACAGGATCAGGAAGGAGAACCGTCATGGATCTGGGATTCCAAGGTCGTACCGCGCTCGTCACCGGCTCCACGGCCGGCATCGGATTCGCCATCGCGAAGGCCCTCGCGAAGGAGGGCGCCCGCGTGATCGTGAACGGTCGCTCGGACGACCGAGTGAAGGCTGCCATCCGCGCCGTCACGTCGGAAATTCCGGGGGCGAAGGTGGAGGGCGTCGCAGCCGATCTCGCGACGGCCGAAGGTGCGACGACCATCGTCCGCGCCTTCCCCGACGTCGACATCCTCGTGAACAACGCGGGTGTCTTCGCTCCTGCCGCCTTCGAGGACATCCCCGACTCCGAGTGGACCCGCTTCTTCGAGACCAACGTCATGAGCGGCGTGCGTCTCTCGCGGCATTACTTTCCCCGGATGCTCGCCAAGGATCACGGCCGCATCCTCTTCGTCTCGAGCGAGTCGGGCGTGCAGATCCCGGTGGAGATGATCCACTACGGCACGACGAAGACCGCGCAGCTCGCCGTGGCACGAGGGCTCGCGGAGCGCACGAAGGGAACGGGCGTCACCGTGAACTCCGTCCTCCCGGGACCCACCGCGTCCGAAGGCGTCGGCGACTTCGTGCGGCAGCTCGCCGCGACGCGGGGCGTCTCCTTCGAGGCGATGGAGAAGGAGTTCTTCTCGACCGCCCGTCCTTCGTCCCTGCTCCAGCGGTTCGCGACGGTGGACGAAGTCGCGAACCTCGTCGTCTACCTCGCGAGCCGTGCGGCGAGCGCCACGAACGGCGCCGCGGTACGGGTCGACGGCGGCGTGGTTCGCAGCCTCGTCTGATCGCCGGCACCACGTCTCGCGGGACCCGTGGGCCGGTACCTCCGGTTCCCGATCGCGGGGATTCCCGGAAACTTCTCCCCCCGGTCGTCGTCCCGCGGCGCGTCCCGATCGGACGAACCAGAACGAAGCCATGGGCGAAGCATGCCGGGGACGCCCCACGGACGGAAGCGAAGCTCCACGATTCCACGTTAGAGTTCGGACATGTTCGCGCTGCCCCACGGCATCGACCTGGTGCCGAGCACCGCCTTCGGAGACGGCCGCCATCCGACGACGCGCATGTGCATGCAGGCGGTCACCGCGTTCGCACCGGAGCTCCCGTTCCGCATGCTCGACGTGGGCAGCGGCACGGGCGTCCTGGCCATCCTCGCGGCCAAGCTCGGTGCGAGCGCGGCCATCGGTGTGGAGATCGACGGGCCGTCGAACGAGGTGGCGGAGGCGAACGCGGCGAAGAACCACGTCGCGGATCGCACGTCGTTCGGGACGGCGTGGCCCGAGGGGACGTTCGCCCTGGTGGTCGCGAACATCCTCGAGGCGGTGCTCGTCGCTCTCCGCGAGGACGTCACCTCCCGCGTCGCCGAGGGTGGAACGCTCGTCCTCTCCGGCCTCGTCTCCACCGACGTGCCTTCGATCGTGGCACGCTACGCACCTCTTCTCGGCGGCGCGCGACCCGACGTGTACCAACGGGAAGAGTGGCGGACCCTCGTTTGGCGGCGGACGTCGCGGACTTCGGCGCCTCGATCCCACGGCTGACGCACACCGGCCCGACGCCGGCGGGCGCGCCACAGGCCCCGCATCCTGCGGAGGTCCCGCAATTCGCGACCTTCTACGGACTCGGCGTGGCGGCGCACGCCTTGCAGTCAGGTCCGCGTCCGGGACCGTGGCCGTCGATGCGTGACACGACAGGGACCGCGACTCTCTCGTTTTCCCACACGCGAGGATCATCCATGAAGAAGTCCCAAGTCGAAGAGCTCATCCTGCAGGCCCTCGAACACGAACTCGGAGGCGTCCAGATCTACACGACGGCCCTGCGGTGCGTCGTCAACACCGACCTCGAGAAGGAATGGCGCACGTACCTCTCCGAGACGAAAGATCACGTGAAGAAGCTCGAGAAGGTGTGCGCCGCGATGGACATCGACACCGAACGCCAGAGCGTCGGACGTGAGATCACGCGCGCGAACGGTTCGGCGCTCGTGGACGCGATGGAGATCGCGTTGGACGCGGGAAATCTCGCCGTGGCCCAGCTCGTGGCGTGCGACGTCGTCGTGCTCGCGGAAACGAAGGATCACGCGAACTGGCAGCTCCTCTCCAAGTGCGCCGAGCGCCTCGAGGGCGAAGGCGCGGAGGCCCTCCGCGAGATTTGCGACGAAGTCGAGGGTCAGGAAGACGAACATCTCTACCACTCGAAGGGATGGTGCCGTGAACTCTGGATCGAGTCGCTCGGCATGCATCCCGTCCTGCCCCCGCCCGAGGCACGAAAGGACGTGACGTCGGCGATCGGAGCCGCGCGTGCCGAGGCCGCTGCGGAAAAGACGCGTGGCCGTTCGCAGGCGAAGGGATGAGCTTCCCGCGGACCCCACGGGACACACGAAAGGAGGGCAGGATGGATGCACGCACCGTCGCCGTCACCCGAGGAACGTTGATGGCCTGCGCCGGGCTCTGGCCCGTCGTCCATCACGAGAGCTTCGCGAGAACCGTCGGCCCGTCGGCACCGCCTTGGTTCGTCAAGACGGTGGGTGTCCTCGTCGCGTCGACGGGAGTGGCGGAGCTCGTGCGGCGCCGTCCGCCGTCGGCCACGCGCAAACTCGTCCTGGGCGTCGCGCTGTCCCTCGCGGGGGTGGACGTCGCGAGCGTCGTCCGCCGGCAGTTCGGCGGGGAGAGCGCCCGCCCGATTTCCGCGTGATGGATCGACCCGTGCGTCACGTCGCGCGCGATCGCTCGAGACCCTCGACGAACGTCCGCACCCGCCTCACGATCGCCTCGCCGGCCTCGAGGAGGATGGCGTGCCCAGTCCCGGGGATGGGGAATGACTTGGCCGAAGGAATGCCTTCCCGGAGCTCCCGCAAGTCCCCTTGCAACGCCATCACGTCGTGTTCGGGAACGACGATCAAGGTCGGCACGTCCACGTCCCCGAGGACGTCCCCTGCACGGCACGTCATCAGGTCCCGGAGCGTCTCACCGTAGGCGACCAGATCCATGTCGCCGACCGCGCCGAAGAAGTGCTGCACGTCCTCGTCCGGCACGGCGCGGCCGATCGCACCGACGATCTTCGACGCGCGGACGGCGATCGTCGAACCGAGCACGGGGCGAAGCACCGCCCGACCCTTCGGAAGGACCTTCGCCGTCGTGTCGACGAACGTGCGGGCGACCTTTCCCGCCCATCCCGATCGGAACACGGGCGACGACGCGTAGGGGGCCCCCGCTCCGCCCGCCACGAGGACGAGGCCGCCCACGAGATCCGGTCGCCGCTTGCGGAGTTCGAGCACGACGCGGACGCCCATGGAAAATCCCACGTGCACCGGGGGCCACACGGCCTCTGGGAACGCGCGACGGGCCGCTTCCGTGACCCGCGCGAGATCGTCGGCGTGGGTCGCGACGCGGTAGTCCCCGCTCTTCGCACTCTCGCTGTCCCCGTGTCCCCGGTAGCGCCACGTCGCGAGCGCGCGATGGTCCGCGAGGCCTCCGACCAAGGGCCTCCAGAAATTCTCCGTGGTGCTGAGTCCGTTCGTCAGGACGAACGCCGCGCCGCCGGGAGCTCCCTGGCCGTGCGCGGTCCACGCGATGCGCGTTCCGTCCGCCGCGGTGACGACGTGGTCGTGGGAAGTCGTCACGGGTCCTCGTGGATCGGCGTCGTCGGAATCACGGGCGCCATCGTCCCACGACTCGTCCATCACGGCGAACGTCGTTTGCGGGGAGGTTCCGAAGAGGCGCCCACTCTCCGGAGGTAGTTCGCGACCGGACTCTCCTCCGACGAGAGGGTCCGCGCGCGCTTCGCCTTCGACGCACGCACGCGGACGTTCTTCGGAAGGTCTCCCTTCTCGCAGGACCGGCCGGAGGGCGTGTGGCGCCGCGCCCCATCGGCCCGGCGCGCCACATGCCGCGTCCGTCACTTCTTCGTGTAGGCCCCGCAGTCCAGTTCCTCCGTGTTGCGGCTCACGATGCCCGTGAAGGTCGGCGCGCCCTTGTCGAGGCCGTTCACGCGGAGCGAGATCGACTCCTCGCCTCCGTCGATCTTCTCGGAGGCGTTGAAGTTGAGGTCCTTCGTGGTCGTGAACGTCGCGTCCGTCGTGAACCGGTAGTACGAGTCGTTGCCGACGCCGGTGCCGCCGTTCCAGAGCGTGGTGAGCGTGCCCGTGAGCGGCCCGGTGAGGACCTTGACGGTGAAGACCGCCGCAGCCGATCCCGTGAGGTCGATCGTGAGCTCGCATTTCGTCGAGGTGTAGGTGCCGGCGTAGTCCTTGATCCACGATCGCTGGACGCATCCGTCGTTGTACTGGCCGGGACCGCCCGTGTCGTCGCGGAGGGTGCAGGTCGGCTCGACGTAGGTTCCTCCCGCGTCGCCGGAACCCCCTTCGCTCGTCGTCGTCCCCGAATCCGAGGTCGCGGCGGCATCGGACGTCCCGCCGTCGGTCGCGTCGCTGGAGCTGCTCGAGCAGCCGGCTACGGCCAAGGCGGACGCGAAGAGGAAGAGAGGAAGGAGCGACGAGGAGGAATGGGAGACGTGCATCCTCCGATCGTCGCACCGTTCCTTCGCCGAGGACCAACCCATGTTCATGGAGGTCCGCCGTCGGCCTCCGGCGACACGATCACTCGTGCCGCATCGTCACCCGCACGCCTTCCAACGCGACGGCCTCCTCGACGTGACGCGTGGCTTCGAAGTCGAAGGAGCCGTCCCGTCGCACGCGGTAGAGCTCGTCCCTTCGCGCGCGCACGGACGCGTGGGGATGGGGAACGGCGCGTGGAGCTCGCTCGCCACGCCGTGCAGGAGGCACACCGCCGTCAGCGACGTCACGACGACGAGGACGGTCTCGTGGATCACCACGCCGAATGCCTCACCGGAACGCCTTGTCGAGGGTCTTCCGGAGTTCGAGGAGGTCCATCATGTCCTCGACGTAATCCATCTTCGTCGTGTCGACGTGGACGATGGGCGAATGGGCGTACGACGCGAACCACGAGCCGTACGCCCGATGCAGGTTGCGGAGGTACGCGTCGGGGATGGCCTTCTCCGACGCGCGGTTCCGTTTCGCGATGCGCTTCTTCGTCGCGGCCAGCGAACACGTGACGGCCACGAGGACGTCCGGCGGCCGGAGGGCCTTCGTGATGCCTTCGTACAGGCGCCAATAGACGTTCCAGTCGCGCGTCTCGATGTACTTCTGTCGCCGGAGGTTCTTCGCGAAGATCTCCGCGTCCTCGTAAATCGTCCGGTCGATGACGGCGGGCTTCTTCGATCGCTCGAGGGCCTGGTGGAGATCGAGCTTGTGCGCGAGGAAGAACGCCTGCGAGTGGAACGCCCAGCGCGGCATGTCCCGGTAGAAGTCGTCGAGGTAGGGATTCTGCTCGTTCGGTTCGTAGTACGGCTCGAAGCCGTAGGTCTTCGCGAGCCACTTCACGAGGGACGTCTTTCCCGAACCGATCGTCCCCGCCACCGCGACGTACTTCTTCATCGCGCGGCACTGTAGTGCGGCGTCGGCGGCGTGTCAGGCGGCGAGTCCCGTCTGGGCCTTCGAGAGGGCCCAGAGGCGCTCCTGGGCGGCGACGTCGGAGGCCGTCCGGGACGTCTTCTTCGGTTTCGAATTCGCGAAGTAGCCTCCCGAGACGCCCTCGACCTCCTTCGCGGACGCCAGCCAGATGGACGTACGTGCGCCCTTTTCGGGCGTGATGAAAAACGGGCGGACGACGGCCAACATCGCCTTCCAGAGCCCCTTCGCGTCCTGACCGAACCCCGACGCGACGGCGCCCGGGTGGAGCGCGTTCGCCGTGACGCCCGTGCCTTCGAGGCGCCGCGCCAGCGCGCGCGTGAAGAGCACGTTCGCGAGTTTCGACTGGGCGTAGCTCCGGGTCGGATCGTAGGCGGCCTCACCTTGGAGGTCGTCCCACGCCATCTTGCCGTAGGCGTGCATGGCCGAGGACACGTTGACGACCCGCGCGCCCGGCGTCTTCCTGAGCAGATCGAGCAGCTCCACGGTCAACGTGAAATACGCGAGATGGTTCAGGGCCCAGGTGCGCTCGAACCCGTCGACCGTGGTCCCCCGCTCCGTGAAGATGCCGCCGGCGTTGTTCACGAGGACGTCGAGGCGCTCGAACTTCGCGCGCACGTCGGCCGCGAGCCGCTTCACCTCCGCCTGGGACGAGAGGTCGGCCAGGAGGAACTCGACGGCGGCGTTCCCGGTGGTCGCCCGGAGCTCCTCCGCGACGGCCTGGGCCTTCTTCGCGTCCCGTCCGACGAGGACGACGCGGGCGCCCTTCGCGGCGAGCCCACGCGCGGTTTCCTTGCCGATGCCGAAGGTCGCGCCGGTGACGAGGACGATTTTGCCGATCATGTCGTGGTTCATGGAGGTCTCCCGCCACCCGTCGGGTGGCTCAGGACCAACTTGACAATGGGTGCCCATGTTGTCAACCTAGCCTACCATGTCCAACGTGACTTCTCGGGAAACGCCCCCGAAAGACGATTCGAAACGACGCCTCATCCTCGAGAGCGCCATCGGTGTCTTCGCTCGGTTCGGCTATCGGAAGACGTCCATGGACGAGGTGGCACGGGCGGCCCGAATCTCGCGCCAGGGCCTCTACCTTCACTTCGAGACGAAGGAAGACCTGTTCCGCGCGGTCGTGGTCTTCGCGCTCGACGGTGCGCTCGAGCGGGCGACGGCGGGCCTCGCCAACGAAGGAGCGCCGCTGGAGACCCGGCTCGTCGACGCGTTCGACGCGTGGATGGGACCGTACGTCGGCGCCATGCAGGGGGGGGCCGCGGACATCTTCGACGCCAGCAAGGAGCTCCTCGGTGAGACCGTCTTCGAGTACGAGGCGCGCTTTTCGGACCTCGTCGCGAAGCACCTGAAGACGTCCGGCCTCGTGACGCCCTACAAGCCCGCGGGCGTGACGGCGAAGAACCTCGCGGACTCGCTCGGGGCCACGTCGTGTGGTCTCAAGCATCTCGCGAAGGACCGGGCCGAGTTCGTGCAGCGTCTGAAGAACGCCGTGAAGGTCATCTGCGCGCCGCTCCGGTGCGGATCGTGAGCCGCGGGAAGGCGATCCGTCGTCGCGTGTCCCGGGTGCTGCGTGCCGGCGCGGCGCTCTTCCTCGTGTTCGCCGGAGTCACGCTCGCCATGGCCTGGAAGGGGCTCGGTCACCGCGCCGAGGGCGAACGTCTCGCGCGCATGCAGCGCTCGCCGCAGTGGAAAGACGGCCACTTCGAGAATCCCGAGCCGCTCGCCAACGACTTCGCGGGCATGCTCACCGGCATGATGCACGCGAGCGAGGACACCTCGCCCAAGGTCCCGATCGACGTACCGAACCTCGATCCCGCGCGGTTCCGCACACCTCCCGATTCCGGCCTCCGCATCACGTGGTTCGGCCATTCGACGACGTTGATCGAGGTCGACGGCGTCCGTGTCCTCACCGATCCCGTCTGGAGCGAACGTGTCTCCCCGCTCTCGTGGGTGGGGCCGACGCGGTGGTACCCCGTACCCATCGCACTCGCCGACTTGCCGAAGATCGACGCGGTGATGATCTCCCACGACCACTACGACCACCTCGATCGCGGAACCATCGAACGGATCAAGGACTGGGACACCACGTTCGTGGTGCCGCTCGGCATCGGCGCCCACCTCGAGTACTGGGGCGTTCCCGCGTCGAAGATCCAGGAGCTCGACTGGTGGGAGGAGACGAAGGTCGGCGGGCTCCGCGTCGTGTGCACGCCGGCTCGTCACGCGTCGGGACGCCACGTGTTCGACAAGGACGCGAAGCTCTGGGCGAGCTGGACCCTCCTCGGGGCGGGTCACCGCGTCTTCTTCTCCGGCGACACCGGTCTCTTCCCCGCCATGAAGGACATCGGAGACAAGTTCGGCCCCTTCGACGTCACGATGATCGAGACGGGCCAATACCATTCGAGTTGGCCCGACTGGCACATCGGTCCCGAGCAGGCCGTCGGTGCGAGCCACGTCCTTCGCGGGAAGCTCTACTTCCCGATGCATTGGGGCGCGCTCGCCCTCGCGTACCACGGATGGACCGAGCCCATCGAACGCGCCTTGGTCGCGAGTGCCGGTACGGATGCTCCCACGTCCACGGTCACTCCCCGGCCCGGGCAGAGCGTCGAACCCGACGCGTCCGGCACCGCGGACCGGACGCGCTGGTGGCCGGACGTCCCGTGGCAGGATGCGTCCGTCATGCCCATCGTCTCGACGCGGATTCCGCCCGAGATGGCGGCGCTCATGCCCTACGGCGCACGTCGAGCGAAGCTCCCCGGAGCCGAAGGGCATTCACGATGACGGAGATCGAGCTCAGCGTCATCGCGAGCGCGGCGATCATGGGGTTCAACGTCCATCCTGTCGCGGGGTAGAGGACGCCGGCGGCCACGGGGACGGCGAGGGCGTTGTACCCGAACGACAGGACGAGGTTCTGTCGCACGTTCGCCCGCGTCTTCCGGGCGAGCATCCATGCGCGTCCGAGACCGGCGACGTCGCCCTTCACGAGGACGATTCCGGCCGCCTCGATGGCGACGTCCGTGCCCGTGCCCATGGCGATGCCCACGTCCGCGAGCGCGAGGGCGGCGGCGTCGTTGATGCCGTCACCCGCCATCGCCACGCGACGCCCTTTCGCGCGGAGCTCGCGGACGACCCCGGCCTTCGTCTCGGGCGATGCCGCCGCGTGCACCGTGTCCAGACCGAGGGCTCCGGCGACGGAGCGCGCAGGCCCGTCGGCATCGCCGGTGAGCAGCACGAGATCGAGCCCCGCGGCGCGGAGGCTCGCGACCACCTCGCGCGCGTTCGTCCGTAGAGGGTCGCGGAGGGAGAGCGTCGCCACGTGCCGGCCGTCGACGGCCACGAGCACGCGCGTTTCCGCGGACGAGGCCGCGTCGCCGCCCGTCTCCTGCGGAACGACGCCCAACCGCGCGAGGAGCTTGGCGTTTCCGACGCCGACCGAGCGTCCGTCGACCGACCCGACGACGCCTTCGCCCGGGATCGTCCGGACGCCCTCCACGCGCGAAGGGGCGGCCGGACGGGGCCTCGCGCGCAGGATCGCCGCCGCGAGCGGGTGTTCCGATCGTTCCTCCAGGGCGACGACGTCACGCTGCACGTCGTCGACGTCCACGTCGCCGGGGACGTCGTATCGGACCACTTCGGGTCGCCCCTCGGTGAGTGTGCCCGTCTTGTCGAGGACGAGGGTGTCGATGTCGGCCATGCGGTCGAGCACGCTCGCGTCCTTCACGAGCACCCCTCCGCGTGCGCCGCGCCCCGTGCCCACCATGATCGCCATGGGGGTCGCGAGACCGAGCGCGCACGGGCAAGCGATGATGAGCACACCCACGGCTGCCACGAGCGCCCTCGCGACGCGAGGTTCCGGCCCGGACAGCCACCAGACGACGAACGTGACGAGCGCGATCCCCACCACCGCGGGAACGAACACGGCCGCGACCGCGTCGACCTTCGCCTGGATCGGGGCTCGCGTGCGTTGGGCTTCGTTGACCATGCGGACGATTCGCGCGAGCACCGTCCCTTCGCCCGTGGTCGTGACGACGACGTCCACCGAACCTGCGCCGTTCAGCGTCCCGGCGGTGACGACGTCACCGACCCCTTTCTCGACGGGCACCGGTTCTCCCGTGAGCATCGACTCGTCGCACGTGGTGGTGCCCGCGAGTACGCGCCCGTCGACCGGGATCTTCTCGCCGGGACGGACGCGCACGCGGTCGTCGACCCGAAGGGATTCCACGGGGACGTCCACGTCCCCGCCGGCGGTGATCTTCCGCGCCGTGACGGGCGCGAGGGCGAGGAGTGCGCGGAGCGAGTCGGACGTACGCTTGCGCGCGCGGAGCTCCATGACTTGACCGAGGAGCACCAGGGTGACGATCGCGGCGGCGGCTTCGTAGTAGACGCCGACGTTCCCGTGGGCATCGCGCGCCGACGCGGGAAACGCGTCCCCAGCCACCGTCGCGATCGCGCTGTACACGAACGCCGCGAGCGTCCCGAGCGCGACGAGGGTGAACATGTTCGGGCTCCGTCGCTCGATGGAGACTTTCGCGCGGTGGAGGAACGGGCTGCCCGTCCAGAACACGACCGGCGCCGCGAGGATCGCCTCGACCACGTTCCTCCAAGGACCGGAGAAGGGTGGACCGAGGTGGAGCCCCGGGATCATCTCGGCCATCGCGACGAACATCAGGGGAACGGTGAGAGCGGCCGAGACGCGGAAGCGCCAGGTCATCGAGTCGAGCTCGGGGTCGTGACCGTCGTGGCTCGCGACGTCTTCCGGTTCGAGCGCCATGCCGCACTTCGGGCACGGCCCCGGCGCGTCGGCCCGAACCTCGGGGTCCATGGGGCAGACGTAGACGGCGCCTTTCCTCGCCGTCGGCGCCGCCGCGATCGCCACCGGTCTTGCCGGGGCGGCGCCCAGGTAGGTGGCCGGGGAAGCCTCGAACTTCGCCTTGCACTTCGGATTGCAGAAGAGGAACGCCTCCCCGTCGTGGTGGACCACGTGCTTCGCCGTCGGGATTCGGACCTTCATGCCGCACACCAGGTCGATCGCCCGCGGGATTCCGTCCTCGGGGAGCTCGGCCGTCGGCACGACGCCGTGGACGTTCGTGGGAGGCTCGACGTGGGACGCCGCCGACCCCGTGGATGACGGGTCGCGGGACGGCGTGATCACGGCGACACCTTCCGCGCGACGGTGCCCGGTGGATTTCGGTACCACCCCGGGTCGGTGTGATCCGCGACGCCCGCGCGGACCTTGAAGATCGTGAACATGCCGCCCATCTCCACCGGACCGAACGGACCCTCACCGGCCATCATCGGCAGCGTGTTCGGAGGGCGGCCCATCTCCATCATGTTTCCCATGCCGTTCTCTCCCATGCCCATGTAACCGGGGAGGAGCTTCCGGATCCGGTCCTGCAGGGCCTTCGGCTGGGCCACCCCGAGCATGTTCGGCGCGTCGTGGGCCATGGCGTTCATCGTGTGGTGCGACTTGTGGCAGTGGAACGCCCAGTCGCCTTCGGCATCGGCGACGAGCTCCACCGTCCGCGTCGATCCCACGGGAACGTCGACCGTGGTCTCGGGTCTGCGGGCCGACTTCGGGACGTCGCCGCCGTCGGTCGCCACCTCCTCGAAGCGGTAGCCGTGGACGTGGATCGGGTGGTTGTCCATGGAGAGGTTTCCGAACGTGAACCGGACGCGCTCCCCCTTCTTCGCGACCCAAGGGTCCGTCCCCGGCCAGACGCGGCTGTTGAACGTGAAGAGGTTGAAGTCGGTCATCACGTTGGGGTCGGGCGTCGAGGTCCCCGGCTCCACGAACCATTCGTGCACCATGACGAGGAAGTGACGATCCACGCGGGGCACCTCGGGCACCTTCGGCCGCACGACGAAAAAGCCCATCATGCCCACGGCCATCTGCACCATCTCGTCGGAGTGCGGGTGGTACATGAGCACGCCGTGTTGCTTCAGCGTGAACTCGTAGACGTAGGTCTCGCCCGGTTCGACGTGGGGCTGGTTGAGCCCCGCCACGCCGTCCATTCCGTTCGGGAGGAGGACGCCGTGCCAGTGCACGCTCGTCCGTTCGGGCAGCTTGTTCGTCACGAAGATGCGGACGCGTTCGCCCTCGGTCGCTTCCAGCGTCGGTCCCGGCGTCGAGCCGTTGTATCCCCACGCGTTGACGAACATGCCCGGTGCGAACTCGCGGCGCACCGGCTCCGCGACGAGTCGGAACTCGCGGACGCCGTCCTTCACGACCGACGGGAGCGACGATCCGTTCGGAGTCACGAACACCGTACCCTTCGCGGCTCCGGGTGCGCGCGCCGGGCCCTCCGCACGAGCGCGCCCGTGAGGCAGTGCGACGAGCAGGAGGGCGATGAAGAGGCCGGAGAACCGAGCCCGAGCGATGACGCGCGGCAGGCCGAGGGGACCGATGGCAGGGGGGCGTGCGTTCATGGGGCCTTCCGACTCGAGTCAGGGGAATGCGAGTGCGCGTGGGAGTGGGAGTGGGAGTGGGAACTCCCGTCCGGGGGTGACGTCGGCGTCCCTTCCGAAGGATTTCCGGACGTCCGCGCGAACTTCGGCGGCGTTCCGATCCGACGACCGACCGCCCGTTCGAGATCGCTGCGCGCGATCCAGTACGCGCCGAGGGCTTCGACCGCGTCGCCGTAGGTCTCGAGCTCCGCGCGACGGGCCTGGATCAACTGCGGTGCCCCGAGCAGCATCGCGTCGTACCGCTCCTGGGACGCGCGGACCAAGGTGGCACGCGCGGGCGCGAGCACGTTCGCGAGGTGTCGTGCGACGGCACGGGCGGTCTCCACCCTCGCACGCGCCTCCCGGACCTCGGAGCGCACGTCGACGGCCAGGCCACGGAGCGTGAGTCGACTCTGACGGGCGTGGGCCTCGAGCTCCGCGACCCGCGCCGCGCGCGTGTCGAAGAGGGGGATCTCGAGGGCGACGCTCGGCCCGAACGAGAACCGCTTCGAACCTCGGAGTCGTCCCGCCTCGACCGCCACGGACACGCTCCCCGTCCAGCGCGTCGTCTTCGCGAGCCGTAGCGCGGCATCCATCGCTTCGACGTCCCGTCGTGCCGCGTCGACGTCGAGACGGGAGCGGATGGCGACGTCCTCGAGATCGTCGTCGCCGAAGTCGACCCGCGCCTCGGCCGTCGCGTCGTCCGTCGGCGCGGTGGCCGGCAGCTCCGGCAGCCGTGGGATCAGGGTCCATGCCGTCCGGCGTCCCCAGAGTCCCATGCGACGGGTGAGCGTCTCGCGCGTCTCCCGGACGCGCCCCCGGAGACGAAGGGCGTTCACACGCGCCTCGGCCGCGAACCCGGTCTCGCTGGCGAGGGTGAGCTCGTTGGCCGTCCCCGCTTCGAACCGGCGACGCGCGAGGTCCGCGGAAAGTGCGGTCGCCTCGTCGACGAGGTCGGCGATCGAAGAGGCCTGCATGGCTGCCTGCGCTTCGTAGTACGCGTGGCGCGTCTCCGCGGCCACCTCGAGGACGCGGGCGGCGACCCGCAACCGCGTCGCTTCGAACGTCTCCGCCGCCACGCGCTTGCGCATGGGGAGCGTGAGGAGGTCGAGGAAGTTCTGTTCGAGGGTGCCGAAGAGATTCGGATCGATGTGTTCCGTCTCCCAGGCCGTCGACCCGAAACCGATCACGGGGTTCTGCAGGAGCCCAGCGGCCACGAGCTCCGCGCGACCGATGGCGATCTCTTCGAGCTCCGCGCGCAGATCGGCGCTCTCGAGGAGCGCGACGCGGACCGCGTCGTCCACGTCGAGGGGGCGCGCGAGGATCCGATCGAGTTCGCGCGCGACCCGATCGTCCGCCCCGTCCCTGAACGTGTGTCCGGTGCGCTCGACGACGTCCTGTCGCGTCCGGTCGAGGGCCTCGCGCGGCGAGGTGGACGCGCACCCGGCCGTCGCGAGGACGAGGGCGAGCGTCGCCCGCCGCAGCCATCGTGCGCAGGACGGTCTCGGAGAACGGGGGGGGCAGGCGTGGAGTGACATCTCCGAACCTTTGGGCGTCAGCCGGCGGATCGTGACGGGTCCGGCGGGAGGATCGTCTCGACGACCGCCGGACCCACGCGCGCCGACTCAGCGGAGGCTGAGCGTCCCGAGGTAGTCCTTCTTTCCGAGGGGCACGCCGTTGTGTCGGAGGAGCGCGTACGTGTGCGACGCGTGGAAGAAGAAGTTCGGGATCGCGTGCTCGACGAAGTAGTCGGCGCCGGTCATCGTCTTGCCCTCCCATCGAGGCTGCGAGACGGTGCGTGTCGCGGCACCCTCGAAGTCCTTCGCCGTGAAGCCGTCGAGGTATTTCACGACGGAGGCGATGCGCGCACGGAGCTCGTCCAACGTCGTCTCCGTGTCGGCCTGGGAGGGGGCGTCCTTGCCCGTGAGGCGGGAGGCGGCGAGCTTCGCCGTGTCGCACGTGATCTGGACCTGCCGCGCGAACGCGAACTGATCCGGTGCGAGGCGGGCCGACAGGAGGACGTTCGCGTCGAACGACTTCGACTTGGCGTGATCGGATGCCATCGCGAGCCAGCGGTCCATCTGTCCGAGTTGCTTTTTCATCTGCTTGAAGAGTTCGAGGTACATGGCCGCCACTCTAGTCGTGTCGCGCCGCGATACGACACCTTCGGGCGACTTCGTGGGGCCTTCCGAGGAATTTCCGCGGAGGAACCGGGCCGTCCCGCCGGCCCGCGCCGACGGCCGGAGGGGCCCCGCGGACGCCGGCCGCCGAAGCGTCGTGACGTCGGGACGTCGTCCCCCGACGAGCCCGGCATTCCGCCGAGGGGCCCTCCGTCGACGCGAGAACCTCCGCTTCGCGTCCCGGAGAACGTCGTTCGTTCGTTTGAAATTCCATCTATTTCCGATGCTTGCGGGGTTGGTTCCCGAATCGGTCGGGGAGCGGGTCACATCTCCCCGTTTCGCGCCCAAAGCCTCGACGCGCACCCACGCACGAGGTCCTGACGATGCCCTGCCGCACCCCCCCGTTCCCTTCCGTTCTTTCGATCGTTTCGATGGCCGCTTTCCTCGCCGCGTGCAGCAGCGCGTCGACCTCCGGTGCGGATTCCGGCACGACGACGCCCGAGGCCGATTCGGGCATGTCCGAGGACGCGATGGCGCACGGGGACGCGACGAAACCGACGAACGACGCCGGACCCGCGGACTCCGCGGTTTCCGCGGACGGGGGATCCACGACGACTCCGGTGGCCCCGACGCTCACGTCCGCCACGATTCCGACCCACGGTACGGTATCGCTCACGTGGACGCTTCCGTCCGGTGGCTGTACGACGATCGACGTCCTGCGGAAGAAGGACCAAGGCACGTACGCGAAAACCACGAGCGTCACGGGTCAAGCGACGTCGACCCAGGACATGCCGGGTCACGCGAGCGGAACGTATTGCTACACCCTCGTCTGCCAGAAAGACGGCGCGTCGTCGGAGCCGTCGAACGAGAAATGCGCGACGCAATGAAGCGAAGCGCCCCGGCGTTCGTTCTCGTCCTCGTCACCGTCGTCGGAATCGGTTGTTCACCCGCGGAGAAGGTGGGCTCGACCTCGAGCTCGCCCGACTCCGGCGGCCCCACGCGCTACCCGCCGACCGGCGTCACGAAGACGTTCGACTTGAAGGCCGTCGACGCCCGACTCGAAGTCGCTCCCGGAGCGATCTACGACGCGTGGACGTACGACGGGAACGTTCCAGGTCCGACCTTGGACGTCACGGCGGGCGATCGCGTCGTCGTGAACCTGCAGAACACGACGGACCACCCCGTCTCCGTCCACACGCATCTCGTCGAGTTCGCGCAGACGCAGGACGGCGTGGACGGGGCCTCCGTCGCGATGCCGGGCCAAACGGTGACGTACGAATGGATCACCTCCTACGCGGGAGCCGTCCCGTACCATGATCACGCCGACGAGGGCATCGGCGTCGCCCGCGGTCTCGTCGGGGCGCTCGTCATCCACGCGCCCGACGAACCGAAGGCGAACGAGCACGTCGTCGTCCTGAGCGACTTCGAACCGCAGTTCTACGTCCAGCTCCCGGGCGTCGCCGATCCTAAGACGGGTGCCATCCCCGACGCCGGAGTCTTCCGGGGCGCCCATCAGTATCTCCACGTGATGAACGGCCGCGCCTACGAGGAGAACATCCCGCCGTTCGTCGGCAAGGTCGGCGAACGAAGTCGTTGGAGGGTCGTGAGCATCGGCTTGGAGGCCCACACCTTCCACATCCACGGCCACCGCTGGGTCGACGGCGACGGCACGCTCACGGACAACATCCAACTCGCCCCGGGCACCTACCGCTCCTTCGAGTTCGTGGAGGACAAGCCGGGGAACTGGCTCGTCCACTGCCATTTTCCCAACCACATGGAAGGCGGGATGATGGCCCGCTACCGCGTGGACCCGTGAGACTTCCCGGGCGCGCATCGTGGCCGCGGCGGCCGCGCGGACGGGCATTCCGTCCCGCGTTGTCGGCGTGGATCGTCCTCGCGGTCGTCGCGTGCGGACGTACCGGGAACGCCCCGCCTGCGCCCGACGCCGGTGGGACGGCGTCCTCGGCGACGGAAGCGTGTCGCACGTTCGCCGAAGCAGCGTGTTCGAAGAGGGACATCTGCGGCCAACTCGACATCGCCATCGGCTTCGGATCGCTCGACACGTGTCAGGTGGCCACACGCGCCGATTGCGAACGACGTCTCGGCGCTCCCGGTTCCGCGATGACCGCGGCGTCGACCCTCGCGTGCGCGCAGTCCCTCCCCGAACTCGCGTGCGATCGCTTCCGGGCCGGTCGACTCCCGGATTCCTGCCTCCACCCCCGGGGCAGTCTGGACGCGGGGGCTCCGTGCATCTTCGACGACCAATGCGCCTCGGGCACGTGCACGAGCACGCGCCTCGACGGCTGTGGAACGTGCGATTCGAAGGTCGCCGCGAAGGAAGGGCAAGCGTGCACGGACGAGACACCGTGCGAAGCGCCGCTCGCCTGCGTCGGAGGCGCGTGTACGACGCTGCGGATCCAGGACGAGTCCTGCGACGCGAGCCATCCGTGCGCCGGAGGGTGGACGTGCGCGTCGTCGAAGTGCGCCCGGGGAGCGGGGCTGGATGCGCCCTGCGGCGGAGAGGGCGGTCCTTCGTGCGACACGACGAGCGGGCTCGTTTGCGACCCCGCCGCGAATCGCTGTCGTCGACTCGTGGTCGCCTCGAACGGCCGACCCTGCGGCCGAGTGGGCGAGTCGCTCGTCCTCTGCGATCAGGGAGGCACCTGTCACGAGGGCGCGGACGGCACCTCGACCTGCGTCGACCCCGTGGAATTCGGAGGGGAGTGCCACACCCTTCCCACCCAGCACTGTCGGCCACCGTCGACGTGCAACGGAAGCAATCGGTGTCAGGTCGTCGGGCCCAAGGACTGCCCGACGACGGCGGCCTCGGTTCCTTAGGGCGCGTCCCGGGCGCCGTTCGGCGTCGCGATGCGCGTCGATCGTCCGTTCCCGTCCGAGGCCGTGTCGAGCGCGTCCGTCGGGTCCGACGTGTCCGACGGGACGCGTCGCCCACCCGCGGCCCCGTGGCCGAAGCCGCCGCACCGAAGGGCCGCGCACCGGCGTGGCGGAGTCCTTTCGTCGCCGACGAACCCGATCCCGGGACGGCGAACGACACGACCCGACGCTCCTCCGCCCCCCGAACCACGCGTCGCGACGCGGCGCGTCCGCGAAGATTCGTCGGGAGAGACGGCCCGGGTCATGACGCAGCCCCCGTCCTCCCGGAGCGGATTCCTCGATTGGCAACTTCGATAACGATTGCCAATCGAAATCCCAAGAAGGGATTCCGAGAGACGCGCGCGCGCCCGTGCCAACGCCCAAGTCGGGTCTCCGAAGAGGATCAAGGGGCCCAAATATGCGCGAAAAGCGCTACGAACGCGTCTCCGTTGAGGACGAAAACACTCCTCGCGTGAAGGCGAACGGCATCAGCGTCGAAGGAGGTTCGCGCCCTACATCGGTTTTCGCGACTCCGGACGGAGACGCGACCGATGCGCGAAAACTGCGACAACATCGCAGTTGGCACACGAACGAATTCGGACTTCGTGGTGGGAGTCGTGCGACCATTCACGAGGTTCGTGCAGTCGGGTCGGAACGATCCGCACCGAGCACGTCTCGTGCAGTGAGGAGCGCCGAGGGGTCTCGTCGGTTCGCAGCACGTTGCTGGGCTCGAAGCATCATGGAACTCTTGGGCTCCAGCCCTTTTGGATCGGCAAGACGGGCGCAGACCTCGTGGCCTGCGGACGTTGCACGCGAAGGAGAGGCGAATGAAACCTGCTGTCGTCGAGGTGATGCAATGAAGCGTACGTCGAAGTTCGCGATCGCATCCGTGTCGCTGCTCGCACTCGCTGCGTGTGGTCAGGCACAGGATCTTGGACAAGGTGGAGGTACCCAAGACCCCACCACTTCCGACAACTCGGGCACGGGAGCGGCGTCGGGGCCGGTCACGTGTGCCGCGGATTACTCCTTCGCACTTCGCTCCGCATCGTTGGCACTCACCGGCCGGCTCCCCAGCTGGTCCGACCTCAGCGCGCTCATCGCCGCCGAGAACGATTCGGCGAAGCAGAAGGAAATTTACGAGAAGTCGATCGACACCGCGCTGGCCTCGAAAGAGTTCGCCGCGGAGATGGTCCGCTTCTTCCACAACATGTTCGCGACGGGCAACCTCGCGAACCAGCGGATGCGGACGGACAACAACGGCATGGTGCAGTACATGCCGGATCAGGACTGCGCCGCGACCTTCGCCGCGTCGATCGTCGTGAACGACAAGAAGTACACCGACCTCTTCACCGCGACGACGGGCACCTGTCCGACGTTCGACGAGGCGACCGGTACGTTCACGGACGGCAACGTCCTCGACGAGGCGGGTCAACCCGTCGCGATGGTCGGTGTCCTCAACGACCCGGGCATCATGAAGAACTACGCGTCGAACATGGCGTTCCGTCGCGTGCGTTTCGTCCAGGAGACCTTCGCGTGCACGAAGTTCCCGTCGGAGACCGGCGGCAAGCCGACGCCGATGGGTTCGTCGCTCTACACGAGCCCCTGGCCGTTCGACGCGATCACCGGGGGTGAGGGCGCTCGCGTGAACTTCAAGGACACGTCCGCCGTCATCTGCGCGAACTGCCACCAGTCGATGAACCGCATCGCGCCGCTGTTCGCGAACTTCAGCCTGACGACCGGCCTCTACTCGGACCAGATCCAGGTCCGCGTGCCCGTCCAGGGAACGCCCGCCGCGCAGCTCAAGGACTGGTTGCCCGACGGCGAAGGTCTCGCGTGGCGCTTCGACAAGCCGGTGCAGACGCTCGCCGAGCTCGGCACCACGATGTCCGCCGACAAGGAAGTCGCGCAGTGCTTCGTCAACCGCGTGTGGAACCACACGTTCTCCCGCGGCGACATCGTCCGCGAGCTCGCCACCATCCCGACGGATCTGACGGCCGAGGAAGCGAAGGCGTTCGCCGCCGACGGCTTCAACGTCAAGAACCTCATCCGGCGTGTCCTCAAGTCCGAGACCTACGTGAACCAGAAGTCGGGAGGTGCACGATGAACGCTCATCGCATCGCGATCGCGCTCGGGACGCTCGTCCTCTCGGCGTGCACGCAAGGATCGCTCGTCGACGAGAGCCAGAGCGGCATCACCTCCGCGGACAAGGGCGTCATCGTCGCGACGGGCAGCGTGTCCCTCACGGCGAAGAACTACGGCTGCACGCCCATCTCCTACCGCACGGCGGGCCTCCTCCTGAACGATCTGGGTCTGAAGCTCGCGATCGATCCGCTGAGCAACCCGATCCTCCCGGCTGCCACGGGCAACAACAACGGCAACAACATGGGGAACAACAACAACAACGGCACGCCGACGGCGTCGCAGGCGGCGTACACCGCGGCGCGCGCGTCCTTCGGCGTCGCCGACTTCCCCAACCGGAGCGCGGAGTCGACGACGATCGGCACGGCGCAGCTCGCCAAGATGGGCGACCTCTTCATCGAGGCCGCCCCCGAGATCATCGCGAACTTCGCGTTGAGTCCTCGGTGCGGAGGGATCTCCCTCTTCGATCCGACGGGCCACCCGTCCCGGGAAGGTCTGACGTGCATCGGCGGCCAGGTCGCCAGCGCGGACGCCGTCCAACTCGCGGGCCAGCTGATGGACCGCGCCGTCGCCCAAGGCATGACGCAGCAGGGAGCTCAGGAGCTCGTCGTCGCCGGTTATCTCTCCGCCCAGTTCACGTGTCGCTGAGGTGCCCATGAAAAAGCGTATTTTTACGGATCTCACGCTCCCTGAACGCCGCTCCTTCCTCAAGTGGGTGACGGCCGCCTCCGCCGTCATGGGTCTCGACCGTGTCGGTGTCCTCGACGCGCTCTCCGGCTCCGCCGGAGTCGCCGCCGCCGACGCCTTGAACCTCCATTACCGTCGGTTCGTCGGCATCGTCGCCGGCAACGGTGGCTTCGCGTGGTTCCAGTTGATCTGGCCGCACCTCGCCGTCGCCCGTGGCACCGACCCGGCCTACGCGTTCCACGCGATGGGTCAGACCAAGGAAGCGGCGACGACGAAGCCGTTCATGTACGCGCCGGAATCTCCGTTCCAGGATGCCGGTGCGAACTGGCAGATGACGGCGATGATGGCCGGCCAGAACGAGACGCACACGGCCACGCCGCTCTCCGCCGCCAGCCTCGCGTCGGGTGTCGGCATGTTCGCGAGCGTCGCCGCGGCCCAGCGTCAACGTCTGTCGACGCTGATCCCCGTCGTCGCCAACGAGCGCATGCGCCTTTCCTACCAATCGGCCGACAACGCCCCGCAGGTCGCGTCGGTTCCGAGCGCGGACGGCGTCGTGTCGCTCTTCTCGAGCCGTGCGTCGAAGCGCCTCATCGCCAAGCGCGAGGACGCCGCCCTCTACGAGGCGACCTACAAGGCGTTCCTCACGCTCAAGTCCTCCGGTCTCTGCGTCGCCGACGCGCCCTCGAACCGCGTCGGACAGGTGGCGAGCAACGTCATCGGTGCGAACTTCGAGTCGCGCCTCACGATGTCGAACGAGGACCTCGCGCGCTACGGCGTCATCGGGGCCCGCGGTCCGCTCGTGAACCTCGCGAAGGACCTCTGGATGGCGCTCCGCCTCTTCCAGTACGACCTCACGGGCATGTACCTCACGAACGCGTTCAACGACGACCCGCACGGCGCCTTCGCCGCCGGCGACGCCAACGCGCAGAACAACTCGAAGGTGCTCGGTCAGATCTTCGACGCGTTCCGCGCGGACGCGGCGTCGATCCCCGACCCGTCGGCTCCGGGTCTCTCCATCGCGGACAATCTCGTGTTCACCGTGAGCGGTGACACGCCGAAGAACCCGCTCCAGCGCATGGGTTGGCCGGACGGCACGCCCATGAACTCGAACTGGCTCTACGTCATGGGCAACGGCTACCTCAAGACGGGTTGGTTCGGCGGCGTGCAGGCCGACGGCTCCGTCAACGGCTGGAACCCCGCGACGGGCGAGGAAGTCCCGCGCCAGGCCTCCACCACGACGGCCCACGCCGCGTCGGCGGCCGTCTACTACGCCGTCACGTCCGGTCAGGGTGACATCGTCAGCGCCTCGCGCGGTGACGTGTCGAACATCGCGGGCGTCACGCACGTGAATCCGCAAGGCAAGTCGACCTGATCGGGTCGATTCCTCTACACTGAGGTGGACGCGAGGGGATCGAAGGGTCCCCTCGGTCCATTTCGGTCTGCGACTTCCTCCTTCTTCCACCTTGGAGAATGCCGTGAATCAACGAACGCGCGCGACCCGCTGGACCCTGGCCTTGGGCATCGTCGTCGGATCGGCGACCACGCTCCTCGCGGCGTGCGTCGACGACGGCGTGGACGCCGTGCCGGACGGCGGCCTCTACGGTGATCCTCCGAGCGACGCGGGACCCGACGTCGCGGACGGCAGCGTCGTGACGCCCACGGCGGACGCACGCGCGTCCACCGACTCCGCGGCCGATGCGCCGCGCGACACCAGCACGCAGCGGGACACGAGCACGCCCCGCGACGCGAGCGACGCCGGGGACGGCGCCATGGGCGACGGCGCCACCGGCGACGGCGGCTCGGACGCCACGACATCCGACGGCGGCGGCATGGATAGCGGCGGCGGCATGGATAGCGGCGGCGGCACCGACAGCGGTGGCGAGACGGACGGCGGTGGTGGCGGTACGGACAGCGGTTCCGGATCCTCCGACGGATCGCCCGACTGATCGCGCGACCGCACCGCGTTTCGTTTACTTCGGAAGTTTCGTGGTGATACCTTCGGTCGAGTCGCCATGACGAACGCGCGTACCGTTCGAAAGATCGTGACCGTCTCCCTCGCCAGCGCGGCCGCTTGGGCGTTCGTCCTCGCGTGTACGACGGTCGTGGAGACCAACTACGGGGACCCCACGGCCCTCCGCAGCGACAACCTTCCCGGCGAAGGTGGACTCGTCATCACGTCGGCCTGCGAAGCGGGACTCCCGGCGGACATCGTGCAGAAGAACCGGGAAGCCGGCGCGGCCGAAGCCGGCGCCGTCGCGTGCAACGTCCAGTTCGCCCGCGACCTCTACCCCCGCATCATGCCGGACGGTGGATGGCGATGCGCGGCCTCCGCCTGCCATGGCGGAGCGAACGGCCCGGCTCCCAAGATCGACACCACCACGCCCGAGTCCGTGCTCACCGCGCTGCGCGGCTCCGATCCCATCGGCGGCATCCCCTACCTGCCCGCGGGCAACCGTGATCCGGCGAAGGCGTCCATGTACTGCAACCTGGCGCGAAGCTGCGATCAGGTTCCGGCGATGCCGCCGTCGCCGCCGCTCGTTCCCTCCGAAGTGTGCGCTCTCGAGACCTGGATCAAATGCGGCGCTCCGCAAAATTGAGCCTCGGACGACCGGCTCCGGTAGCGTCGTGCCCCGTGCCGGGCCGCGTGCGCACCACGTCTCGTTCGTCTTCCTCCTTCCTGCGGACTTCGTCCGCGTTCGTCCTCGCGCTCGGTCTCGTCGGCTCGGCGGTTCCCGCGAACGCGGCGCCTCGGGCTCCCAAGGAACCCGCCGTCGCCGAGGACACCCTCGTCGCGAACGAGCTGCAGAAGATCGTCGCCACGGACGTGATCGAGGCGAACTTCGGCTCCGCCAAGCGGCGGCTCGCCGCCCTCGTGGAGCGTTGCGGCAAGAAGCCGGGAAACTGCGCCCCCGCGACGCTCGCGAACGTCCACGTGATGATCGGCATCGTCGCCGTGAAGACGCTCCAGAGCCCGACCGCCCTCGCGTCCTTCGCCTCCGCGCTCGAGGCCGATCCCACGGTCGACCTGCCGGGGACCGCGAAATCCGAGGACGCCACGCGCAAGCTCTTCGCGGAGGCCCGCGCCGAATACGACGCCAAGCATCCTTCCGAGGACCCGTACCACGTCACGTGGGAGAACCGCGAAGCGGCCTTCCTCTTCGTCGACGCGATGGCGGTGAAGAAGAAGGGCGATCACGCGGCATGCGTCGAGAAGATCAGGACGGCGCTCGACAAGGAAGACAATCCCGCGGCCCGTCTCCACCTCGCCGATTGTCTCGACGCGGGCGGACGTGTCGTCGACGCGCTCCGTGAGGCCGTCGCCGCGAGCGAGAAGGCCGCGAAGGATCAGAAGGCGGCCCTCGTGACCCTCGCCAGCGAGCGGACGCAGGCGATCATGAAGCGTCTCGGTCGCGTGAAGCTCGAGATCCCCTCGACCTTCCAGAACCTCCGCGTCACGTTCGACGAGCGCTCCGTCCCGCAGGCGAAATGGGCCACGCCGTCCGTCGTCGACCCGGGCGAGCACCGCGTCCGCGTGGAAGGTGTCATCGCCGGCACCATCATGAGCGACGACCAGACCGTGAACGTCACCGAAGGCGAGACGGTCCTCGTGAAGATCTCGCCCGTGCCGCGCGCCGTCGCACCGGGTCAGCTCGACTGCATCCGCAGCGCGACCACCGAGCAGCAGCTCCAAGCGTGCGTCCAGAAGGCGCCGTCCCGCCTCACCGTCCGCGCGAACGCCGAGTTCAGCGCCTACACCGACACGCAGCGCGTGACGGTCTACAGCCCCGCGTTGAGTGCGCAAATCAGCGCGCCGACGAACGAGTGGAGCGTCGGCGGTTCCTACTTGGTCGACGTCGTCTCGGCGGCTTCGGCCGACGTCGTCGCGACCGCGTCGCCCCGCTTCAAGGACACGCGCCACGCCGGCACCCTGAACGGTTCGTACGCCTTCGCCCCGTGGACCTTCATGGTCAACGGCGCGCTCTCGAGCGAGAGCGACTATCTCTCCCGCGGCATCCACGGCGCGGTGTCCCTCGACACGTTCGAGAAGCAGTTCACGCCGAAGATCGGCTACGGCATCACGCTCGACAAGATCGGTCGTGCCGGCACGCCCTACGAGATCTTCTCGAACGACCTCACCACGCACGACGTCGAGGCGACCGGCACGCTCATCCTGAGCCGCACGAGCCTGCTCGTCGTCGGCGCCGCGTTCCAGTTCGAGTACGGCGACCAGTCGAAGCCGTACCGCTACATCCCGACCTTCGCGCCCGGTACGAACGTCCCGAACCACGCGTCCGCGGACTACGTGAATGCCGTGCGTCTCCCCGAGAGGCCTCTCGAGCAATTGCCCCTGGAGCGCGATCGTTACGCGATCCTCGGCAAGTTCATCTCCCGCATCCGCGAGAATGCGACGCTCCGGCTCGAGGAGCGCTTCTACACGGACAACTGGGGAATGTTCGCGAGCACGACCACGGGACGCTACCTCGTGGACCTCAACACGCGACTCCGCGTCTGGGCGGGGCTCCGCCTCCACTTCCAGACGGCGACCTCCTTCTACACGCGCGCCTACTACGCCGAGGGCGATTCGCAGGGCGTCGTGCGCTTGCCCATCGTCCGCACGACGGACCGCGAACTGGGCACCGTGCTCTCGCCGAGCCCGATGCTCGGCGGCCGAATCTCCCTGACGCCGCCGGAGAGCAAGTACTCCCTCGGCCTCACGATCCAGGGAAATCTCCTGTATTCCCACTACTTCGATGCACTCTACACGTCGTCGCGCACGGCCATCTACGGCACGACCGGCATTGACTTCGAGTGGCTATGAAACGCATCCACGCCTTCGCACTCGGAATGGTCTCCCTCGCGGTCGCCGCCGGCTCGTTCGCGTGCGGCGACTACGTGACGGACAAACTCGTCGAGCGTCAGGGCGACGAGACGCCGGGCTACCCCGTCGGTGAATTCCACCGGCCGGGCCAGCAATGCAGCGCGTGCCACGGTCAGAACGGATCGGCGAAGCCGGAATTCACGGTCTCCGGCACCATCTTCTCCGGCCCGCAGAGCCTCGTCGGCGTCGATTCCGTCGAGGTCCAGATGACCGACGCCGTCGGCACCCGCTACATCGCGAAGACGAACTGCGTCGGGAACTTCTTCGTCAAGCCGGACGAGTGGTCCCCGAAGTTCCCGATCCTCGTGCGCATCAAGAAGGGCTTCACCGCCGTCCAGATGCAGTCGCCCATAGGCCGCGAAGGTTCGTGCGCCGGGTGCCACAAGGCGAAGCCACTCACGCAGGCCGAGTCCCGGTCGTCCATGCCCCACGTCCAACTCTTCGGTGGCGACGAACCCCCCTCCACCGGGTCCTCGGACGGTGGCGTGTGCCCGGTCGACGCCAGCGTGCCGGGCTTCCCCGCGGCCGCGTCGGTCTCCGAAACCCCCACCGACACCCCTCCGGAGTCGCCATGACGAGGACGACCGCACTCCGCATCCTCGCGACCGCCCTGGCGACCGCCTTCGCCTCGGCCATGGCGTGCGCGCCCGTTCCCGAGGAGACCGATCTCATCTCCGTGAGCGGTCCGAGCCTCGCGGACTTCGGCGGTGCCACCGGCGTGAGCGCCGTCCTCGAGCGCAACTGCGCGTCCTTGGACTGCCACGGCAACGACGCCCGTCCCCTGCGGATTTACGGCAAGAACGGCCTCCGCAAGCCCGTCGGACTCGACACGGTTTACGAGCCGGGCCCCGAGGGTGGAAGCGACGCCGCCGTCGCCGCGCCCGAAGAAGAAGCTCCCGAACCCAAGCTCCAGCCGAAGACCGGCGGCGAACCGACCACGCAGGAAGAAGTCCTCGCGAACTACCAGGCGGTGATCGCCCTGGAGCCGCGCGTCATGCAAGCGGTGGTGAAGGGCGGCGACCCGTACTCGCTGCTCCTCCTCAAGAAGCCGCTCCTCATCGAACGCCACAAGGGCGGCCCGGCTCTCCACAAGAACGGAGACGCCGAGACCTGCATCGCCAGTTGGTTGAAGAACAAGACCAACGGCGCCGCCTGCGCGATCGCCTCGAAGCTTCCCTAGGACGTCGTCCCGAGAGGCGCCCCGAGTGGACGCCTTTCGCTCACGTCGCGGGTCGTCCTACTCGTTCGCGAGCCACGCTTGGACCTTGCCGGTCCAATCCGTGGGGGTGCAGAGCGGGGTGCCGCCGTCCATGGGGGGCTGCGGCTGACCGCAGACGACGCGAACGGGGTGCGTCGGGCTCCCGCCTTCGCCACCCGTCGGGGACGTGAGCAGACTGCTCTTCGCCTTGTCCGCGGGGTTCACGTGGAAGAGCGTTCGCGCGCAGGCTGCCGAGGGATCCGTGTCGAGGCCGCGGATGTCCCACGTGTTCACGGCGACGTCCTCGGTGGAGCCGGCCTTCGGGGCGTCCGCGCCGTGGCAGCTCACGCACGTGCGTCCGCCGCCGAGATCCACGCCGAACGCGGGGACCGCGTTGGTGACGAACGACTCCACCGACTTGCAGCCGGTGACGCCGGCGTCCGGCGCGGCGTCGTTCGGCTCGAACTTGTCGAACACGATCTTCACGCGATTCTGGGGATTCCAGGGGGTCAGGACGGTCTCGCCCGAGAAGAGAGACGCTTCCTTGCCGGCGCCGATCTGGATCGCGCCCTCGAAGCCGCTGGCCGCGGCGATCTTCACGAGGCCGGTCGCGGGGAGGATCACGAACGTGACGCTGCCGATGCGGAGTCCCTTCGACGCCGGTGCGGTGACCTTCATCTGCGTGAGGAATTCGCTCTGACCGACCTGCTGCGCCTCGAAGGTGAGTTGGGCGCCGTCGGCGCCGGCGGCGAGGGCGCCGAGCGCCACCGTGTTCTTTCCCTCGCGCACGTAGAACGCTTCCGTCGTCGGACGGGCGACGCCTCCCGCGCGGAGTTCCGCCGAAATCCACGCGGCGACGCTCTCGCGGAGCTTCGGGAACGACGAGAGGGCAGGGCCGTCGTGCTCGACCTGGGTGAGGAGCTTGCTGTCGTTCGCGTCTCCCGTGATCGGGATGATGCCGGGGTATCCCTTCGCCGCCGCGTACGCGTCTCCCGGACCGAGCCAGAGTTTCGCCGTGTCGCCCTGAGGATTCACGTACGTCCCCTTGACGTGGCATCCGCCGTTCACGCCACCGCAGCTCGCGACGAGGTCTCCTTCGAACACGCGGAAGGACTGCTCGGGAGTCTCGTCCGTGCTGCCCGCGTCCGACGGTCCGTTCGTCGCGCTTTTCGTGCACGCGAACGCGAAGAGGACGAGTCCGGAGGACAGGAGAGCACCGAGAAGGGAAGGGTTCACGCGCATGCGGCCATTCTACAGGAACCACGGCGCCGTCGCTCCTTCTCGGCCGACGTGTCGTGCCGCGGAATACACGCGCCCGAACGGTCGGCACAGGACGACACGTCACGACCTCCGCGTTCCGGAGACGCAGGCGATACCTCGGTGAGACCCGCTGGTCGTTGCGTGGCTCGACCATCGCGGTCAACTTCACAGGAGTCTCGTGCCCGTGACGGGCGAAACGAGGACGTTCGTTCCTTTCGTGGTTCCGTTGACTCGCCGCGACTCCCGATGGTGAGATCGACGGTGGGCTCGACCCAGGACCACGGACGGACGTCGCGTCCGGACGTCGCTGCGGACCCACAGGGAGGTATCTCGTGAACCGAATGGTGTTCGGGCTCGTCGGAGCCCTCGGAGTCGCGGTCGCCGTGGCGTCGTCGATGGCATGCAACGGCGGGTCGCTCAACGACGAGACCGACGCCGGTGCCGCGGACGCGGGCGATCCCCACGCGGCAGCCGAAGCCCTCTTCCGGAAGCTCGAACCGGCCCTCACCGAATCGTGCGGTGGCGCCGGCGGCGTGTGCCACGTCGACGGATCGGGCGGTGCCCCCGCGTGGATGAAGTCCCCCGACGCGTACGTCTCCATCCGCGCCTACGACAACGCGCAATCCGGTGGACAGCGGTTCGTCACGGAAGTCGCGAACGAGAGTCGTCTCTTCACGAAGGGCAAACACTCCGGCCCCGAGCTCCTCACCACGACACCGCTCGGCAAGGAGATCACCGCGTGGATCCAGTCGGAGATCGCGTCGTCGAAGGCGGCGAAGGCCCAGAAGCCCTCGACCGCCCCCGTGAGCGTCTCCGACGGGACGCAGGTGACCATCGATCTCTCGCGCCTCGGTTCCGGCATGAAGGGGGCGACGATCACGTTCGACGCCTCCCTCGTCGGCGAGATCCTGACGCTCAGCAACATGACCGTCGCCGCGCCCGCCTCCAACGGCATGCGCGTCACCCATCCGCTCTTCATCCAGTTCACCGGCAACGTGGGAACTCCCGATCCGGGGGACAGTTGCGGCAACGTGGACACGAAGGTGAAGGAAGGCGGCAAGGCGACGCTCGGGCCGGGCACGCTCGTGCTCACGCAGTGGAAGGCGAACTCCAAGCTCGGGATCACGTTCGACTACGTCGGTCCCTACCAAGTGGTCGACGGCGTGACTCTCGACGGCGGGACGAAACCCGGACAATCGGGCTGCAAGAACGTCCCGGGGTTCCAGGCGATCGCGTCCAACTTCAGCGACCTCTCGCGCAACTGCGTCGGCTGCCACGCCGGTGGCAACGCGCAGAACGCGCTCGACATGTCCGAACTCGCGCGCGCGAACCCCGACTACGCCGCCGCGTGCGCCGCTGCCCTTTTCCAGGTCGGCCTCACGGACAAGGCGCGGAGCCCGATCATCCTGGCGCCCACGAGCCCCATGCTCGCCCACGCCGGTGGAAAGCTCACGGCCGCCGAACAACAGCCCTACACCGACGCGATCATGTCCTGGCTCGCGGGCGAGTGACGAACGCTCGCGCGACCGTGCGCACCTCGTCACGGACGAACGCACCCGCCGCGTCGCCGTCCACGAGGTTCGACCAGAGGAGTTCGGTCGGTGCGCCCGCGAACGCGAAGGGGAGTTCGGCCGTCCGGAGTCGGGGATGGGCGTGGCGCATCCGTTTCGCCACGACCCGGGGGACCGTCGCGAGCAACGGAGATCCAAGGACGATGTCGCCGACGTTCGCGAACGTCGACACGGAGCACCTCACGTTGCGGGACTTGCCGAGCGCGTCCTCGACGACGCCGCGGAGATCGCCCGCGTAGGAGACGATGACGTGTTCGTGGGCGAAGTACGTCGCTTCGCGGAGCGTCCCACGGACGCGCGCGTGGCGCGGATCGAAGACGCACACGAAGTCACCGACGAACAGGTTCTCGCGGAGGATGGACGGTGGCAGGTCGTCGGCGACGGTCACGGCCATGTCGACCGTCCGGTGCGTCAACGCCTCCGCGACGGTGCGGAACTGGATCGGGAGTGCCACGAGGCGCATGTTCGGCGCCTTCTTCCGCAGGGAAGCGAGGAGGCCGGGAACGAGCCATCCTTCCATCGCGTCCGCGAGTCCCAGGCGGATCGTGCGGTCGCTCGTCGCGGGATCGAATCCGTCGGGAGCGAGCACCGCATCGACGAGACCGGGCAGGAGTTCCCGCACGCGTTCGGCCAGTCGTTCGCCTCGTGACGTGAGCACGAGTCCCCGACCACGACGCGCGAAGGGCGCCTCGCCGAGCGCACGTCCCAACCGTCCCAGTGCGGCGCTCACCGCCGGTTGCGTGAGGTAGAGGCGCGACGCGGCTTCGGTGACGCTGCCCGTGTCCGCGACGACGGCGAAGACGCGGAGCAGGTTCAAATCCAGGTCGCGTCCATAACTCGTGTTCATGTCACGAATAGATACTATTCACTGGTTCTATGGAACGGGGACGCTACGTTCCTGGGCATGACGACGACGACGAAACTCGGTTCCACGGGCCCGGCCGTTTTCCCCATCGGACTCGGATGCATGGGGATGTCCGGAATGTACGGCGCTTCCTCGGACGACGAAGGTGTCGCCACGATCCAGGAGGCCATCGAACGCGGTGTGACGTTGATCGACACCGGCGACTTCTACGGCATGGGCCACAACGAGATGCTCGTCGGACGCGCGATCCGCGGCAGGCGGGACAAGGTGACCCTCTCCGTGAAGTTCGGCGCCATGCGGGACCCTGCCGGTGCCTTCGTCGGTTTCGACGGCCGGCCCGCAGCGGTGCAGAACTCCCTCGCGTACACGCTGAAACGTCTGGGCGTCGATCACGTCGACGTCTACCGACCGGCGCGTCTCGACCCCCAGGTTCCCATCGAGGACACCGTGGGAGCGATCGCGGACCTCGTGAAGAAGGGGTGGGTCCGGCACGTGGGTCTCTCGGAGGTCGGCGTCGACACGATCCGGAAGGCGCACGCCGTCTCGCCCGTCGCGGACCTGCAGATCGAGTACTCCATCGTCACGCGCGGGGCCGAGGAGAAGATCTTCCCCGTCCTCCACGAACTCGGGATCAGTGCGACGCTCTACGGCGTCCTCTCCCGTGGACTCCTCGGTGGCAAGAGCGCGACGGGCAAGGGCGACTTCCGTGCGTTCCTTCCGCGCTTCTCCGAGGCCAACCGCGAACGGAACGATCGCGTCGTGAAGGCTCTCGCGGACTTCGCCGCGGGGCGCAAACAGACGGCGGCGCAGCTGTGTCTGTCGTGGGTGCTGGCGCGTGAACCGAAGTTCGTTCCCATCCTCGGGTCCCGTACGCGGGAGCAACTCGTGGATCTGCTCGACGCGACCAAGAACCCGCTCTCGCCGGCGGAACTCCGGGAGCTCGAGTCCCTCGTCCCGAAGGACGCGATCGCCGGCTCGCGCTACCAGGAAGCGCAGATGGCGCACCTCGACAGCGAGAAGTAGTCAGTACTTGAGCATGAGCGCGACCGTGAGTCGGTCCTCGCTCTTCACGAGATCGGGCGTGAAGCCCGGGACGGCGGAGCCGGGGGAGCCCTGGTTCCCGCCGTCGGGCGTGACGCCGCCGGGGCCGGCGAAGTACGGGACGTTCGCGGCACGATGGTTGAACTCGAGCCGGAGGGTGAGGAACTCCTTCGGCATCCAATCGGTGGTGAGCTGCACGTCCCACGCCCGGTAGGGATCCTTCGGGGCCGCGGTGAAGTAGGGAGTGCCGGAGGCAGCGGTCGCTCCGTTCACGGGTGGAATCAGGACCAGATACCGCCCGGGGTTCGTGATGGCGCCTCCGCCGATCGTCGCGGCGGCGTGGTTGCCGAAGAACCATGCGCGCGCGTACGCCATGAATCCGAGGAAGTACTGCTCGTCGCAGCCGACTCCGCCGCCCTCTTCGCAACCGAGATCGACGGTGACCGACGTGGCGACGCGGCTGACGGTGCCCCCGGGGCGTTCGAGGAGTTTCACCATGACGCTGTCGTCCGTGTGGAAGCGGACGCGCCCCGGCGTGCCGAGCGTGTCGGAGCCCACGTAGTCGTTGGTCACCATCGCGAACGACGACGTGGGGCGCCACTCGACCTTCAGTCCCACCCCAGGAGCTTGGTTGAACGTGCCGTAGGACTGCCACCCGTTCACGAGCCAGGGTTCGATCTTGAGCTTGTCGCTCGGGAAGATCTGGGCGCGCATGCCGTTGAAGAACCACGGCGTGTTCGACGACACGTAGGACGGCTGGTACGTCCAGTTGTCGAAGTTGTAGTAGCTCCACAGGCCCACGTACGACATGAAGATGCCGGCCTGCACGTGGATGCCGCTCCACACGTCGAAGCGGTAGCCGCCGTACGCTTCCGAAAAGTAGCGGTAGGCGTCCTCGAGCCGCCACTGACCTCGGGACGGGCTCGCGTCGTTGCGTGGGGTCGTCTGGGAGTACATCCCGAACTGCGTCATCAGGCGCGCTTCGACGCCGCGGTAGGAGAAGTCGCCGCCGATGCCGATCTGCGTGAGCTGGAACTCCCCGTGTCGGAAGACCTCGCTCGAGCCGACGATGGTGTGGTCCTTCGGGTTCGCGAAGGAATGGTGGTAGGCCCCGTCCAGGCGCAATTCGCCCGTGAACGGGCCCGCCTTCAGGGGTTTGTCCGCGGAACCGTAGTTGCCGGGAAGCCAGGAGAAGTCGGCGAAGGCGAAGGGTTCCGGAGCGGCTTCCCGCGGACCGTCGTCGGCGTGCGCCGGACGACCCGTCGCGATCGCGGACAGGACGAGCGAGGACACGAACGCGAGCAGGAGGGGGCGACGGACGAAGGCGACGTGCATGGCCCCTTCGTCGTACGACCGCGGGGATCAAGACGGCGTAAGCGTTCCGAATCGGAGAGATTCCCGGAGGACGCAGGCACGAAAAAGCCCGCGCAGCCGGAGGCGACGCGGGCGTCTTCGTTCGTTCCGCCGGAGGACCCGACGGCGCGGGCTCCGGGATCAGAGCTTGGTGGCGTTCTCCTTGAGGTACGACGCGACACCCTTGGGGTCGGCCTTCATCGCGGACTTGCCCTGTTGCCAGCCGGCCGGGCAAACCTCACCGTGCTTCTCCGTGTACTGGAGCGCGTCCACGAGACGGAGCGTCTCCTCGATGGAGCGGCCGAGCGGGAGATCGTTGACCGTCTCCTGACGGACGATGCCCTGCTTGTCGATGAGGAACGTGCCGCGGAGCGCGAGCCCGCTGTCGAGGAGCACGCCGTAGGACGACGCGATGCTCTTCGTGATGTCGCCGATGAGCGGGTACTTCACGGCGCCGATGCCGCCGTCCTCGATCTTCGTGTTGCGCCAGGCGCGGTGCGAGTGGTTGTTGTCGACCGAGCAGCCGATGACCTGCACGTCACGCTTCTCGAACTCCGCGATGTGGTTGGAGAACGCGAGGAGCTCCGTCGGGCAGACGAAGGTGAAGTCGGCCGGGTAGAAGAAGAGCGCCACGTACTTCTTGCCCTTGAACGACGCGAGGGAGATGGGCTTCGTCTCGCCATCGGCGTAGACGGCTTCGGCATCGAAAAGGGGCGCGGGCTTCTGAACGAGAGACATGGCAGTTACCTCCGAGGGGCGCCCTTTCTACCCGTGCCCTCCCGGGGCGTAAAGACGGGATCGCCCACCCGGACAGGTGAGCCGGTGCGACGCGAAGTGGTCGGAATCCGTCGAGAATCCTGCCGCTGCAGGAACCCTTACGCTGCCTTTACGTGGCGTTCCGTAGGGTGAGGGCATGTTCGCCGACGCGCTCTACGTGACCACGATCCTCGCGGCGTTCGCCGTGGCGCTCTTCGTGCTCCGGCGCGTCGACGGTTCGTGAGAACGCCGCGGGACGTGGGCGGCACGGAGGACGGAGAGGACGTCATGGTCTGGATCGGAGCGATCGTCGCCACGGGACTCGTCGTGTACCTCGTCGTCGCCCTCCTCGCCCCGGAGCGGCTCTCGTGAGCGCGCGGGACGCGATCGTCCTCGCCGTTTTCGTGCTCACGCTGGGCCTCCTCGCGTGGCCGCTCGGCCTGTTCGTCGCGCGCGTGACGGACGGTGGCGTGCCGTTCCTCGCCCCGATCCTGCGTCCCGTCGAACGGCTCTTCCAGCGTCTCGTCGGCATCACGGACGACCACGAACAGGATGTCCGTGCGTACGGCACGTCCCTCCTCCTCTTCAACCTCGTCGGATGTGTCGCGGTCTACGCGATCCAGCGACTCCAGCACGTCCTGCCGTTCGATCCGAACGGACGTGCTGCGCCGAATCCCCATTCCGCGTTCGACACCGCCATGAGCTTCGTCACGAACACGAACTGGCAGGGGTACGCCGGCGAGTCGACGCTCTCGTACTTCACGCAGATGGTGGCCCTCGGCGTGCAGAACTTCGTCTCCGCGGCGACGGGACTGGCCGTCCTCCTCGCGCTCGCCCGCGGCTTCGCGCGGACGGAGTCCTCGACCCTCGGGAGCTTCTGGAACGACCTCGTCCGGTCGACCGTGTACGTCCTCCTGCCCACCTCGTTCGTCCTGGCGCTCGTGCTCGTCTCCCAGGGAGTCGTGCAGACGTTCGCGGCCGACGCGCACGCCACGCTCGTCGAGCCCTTCCGGACCGACGGAGGACGGATCGTCCTCGAACAGACGATTCCCCTCGGTCCCGTCGCCTCGCAGGTGGCGATCAAGCAGCTCGGTACGAACGGCGGCGGATTCTTCAACGCGAATTCCGCCCATCCCTTCGAGAATCCGACGGCGATCTCGAACTTCGTGGAGCTCCTCGCCATCCTCCTCCTGCCCGCGGCGCTCTGTCACGCGTTCGGGAAGATCGTGAAGGATGCGCGGCAAGGGTGGGCCCTCTTCGCCGCGATGCTGGTCCTCTTCGTGCCGTTCGCCGTCGCCGCATCGTGGTTCGAACACCATCCCTCACCCGCACTCGCGTCGCTCGGACTCGACGTCGCGTCGACCCTCGACGCTCCCGGCGGGAACATGGAGGGCAAGGAGGTCCGCTTCGGCATCGACGGGTCGACGCTCTGGGCCACGGCGACCACCGCGGCCTCGAACGGATCCGTGAACTCGATGCACGATTCCTTCACACCGCTCGGAGGCCTCGTCCCCCTCGTCCTGATCCAGCTCGGCGAAGTCGTGTTCGGAGGTGTCGGTTCGGGGCTCTACGGGATGATCGTGTTCGCGCTCGTCGCGGTCTTCGTCGCCGGCCTGATGGTGGGGCGCACGCCGGAGTATCTCGGCAAGAAGGTCGAGGCGTTCGAGATGAAGATGGCGTCGCTGGTCATCCTCGTGCCCGCGTTCACCGTCCTCGTGGGAACCGCGATAGGGGTCTCGACCACGCTGGGCAAGTCGGCGGTCGGCAATCCCGGACCGCACGGGTTCTCGGAGATCCTCTACGCGTTCTCTTCCGCCGCGAACAACAACGGCAGCGCGTTCGGAGGCCTTTCCGCCGGGTCGACCTTCTACGACGTCGCACTCGGCTTCGCGATGTTCGTCGGTCGCTTCGGAGTGCTCGTGCCCGTACTCGGACTGGCCGGAGGTCTCGCGGCGAAGAAACGTACGCCTGCGTCGAGCGGGACGCTCCCCACGCACGGTCCGCTGTTCGTCTCCCTCCTCGTCGGCATCGTCCTCCTCGTCGGAGCCCTCACCTACGTGCCCGCGCTCGCACTCGGGCCCGTCGTCGAACACGTCGGTGCGATGCGGAGGCCGTCATGAACCCGTCGGACGCGAAACCGGACGCCCGGTCGCTGGTGGTGCAGGCCATCGGCGCGTCCTTCCGGAAGCTCGACCCCCGGAAACAGATCAAGAACCCGGTCATGTTCGTCGTCTTCGTCGGCAGCCTCTTCACCACGGTCCTTGCCGTACAGGCAGCCGTGGGGCGGGGAGAGGCGCCCTTCGCGTTCGTCGCCGCGATCGCGCTCGGACTCTGGGCCACGTTGCTCTTCGCCAATTTCGCCGAGGCCATGGCCGAAGGGCGAGGGAAGGCCCAGGCCGATACGCTCAGGAAGTCCCGCTCCGACGTCCGCGCGAAGCGCCTCGCGCGCCCGGACAAGGACGCGCCCCACGAGGACGTGAGCGCGTCGTCGCTCCGCAAGGGGGACCACGTGCTGGTCGTCGGCGGGGACGTGATCCCGACCGACGGCGAGATCGTCTGGGGGGTCGCCTCCGTGGACGAAAGTGCCGTCACCGGCGAGAGCGCTCCCGTGATCCGCGAAAGCGGAGGCGACAGGAGCGCGGTCACCGGTGGCACGCGCGTACTGTCCGACGTGCTCGTCGTGCGGGTCGCGACGGATCCCGGCGAAGGGTTCCTCGACCGGATGATCGCCATGGTCGAAGGGGCGAAGCGGCAGAAGACCCCCAACGAGATCGCGCTCGACATGCTGCTCGCGGCGCTGACCCTCGTGTTCCTCGCGGCGACCGTCACGCTCGTGCCGTTCTCGACCTTCGCGGTCGAGGCCTCGGGCGCCGGCGCCACCGTCCCGCTCACGGTCGTGGTCGCCCTCCTCGTGTGTCTCATCCCGACGACGATCGGTGGCCTCCTCTCCGCGATCGGTATCGCGGGCATGGACCGGATGATCCGCGCGAACGTGATCGCGACCTCCGGGCGCGCCGTCGAGGCGGCGGGAGACGTCGACGTCCTCCTCCTCGACAAGACCGGGACGATCACCCACGGGAACCGTCAGGCCGTGACGTTCACGCCCGCTCCCGGCGTGGACGTGCACGTGCTCGCCACGGCGGCGCGTCTCGCTTCCGCGTCCGACGAGACTCCGGAAGGGCGGAGCATCGTCGTGCTGGCGAAGGACGCGGGCGCCGACACCGACATGACCGGGGCGGTATTCGTACCCTTCACCGCCCAGACCCGGATGAGCGGCGTGGACGTCGCGGGGCGTAGCATCCGCAAGGGCGCGACGGACGCCGTCGTGACGTTCGTCCACCAGAGGGGAGGGACGTTTCCCGAGAAGGTCCGCGCGACCGTCCAGGAAGTCGCGAAGCGGGGAGGGACGCCACTCGTCGTCGCCGACGGGTCGACGGTGCTCGGGGTCGTCGAACTCCGGGACGTCGTGAAGGGGGGCATCCGCGACCGCTTCGCGGAGCTTCGCCGCATGGGCATCACCACCGTCATGATCACCGGGGACAACCCGCTCACGGCCGCGTCGATCGCCGCCGAAGCCGGCGTCGACGACTTCCTCGCGGAGGCCACGCCCGAAGACAAGTTGGCGTTGATCCGGAAATACCAGGCCGGCGGCAGGCTCGTCGCGATGACGGGCGACGGCACGAACGACGCACCGGCGCTCGCCCAGGCCGACGTCGCCGTCGCGATGAACAGCGGGACGCAAGCTGCGAAGGAGGCGGGTAACATGGTCGACCTCGACTCGAACCCGACGAAGCTCGTCGAGATCGTCGCCATCGGCAAGCAGCTGCTCATGACACGCGGCGCGCTCACGACCTTCAGCATCGCCAACGACGTCGCCAAGTATTTCGCGATCATTCCCGCCGCGTTCGCGACCACCTATCCCGCGCTCCGTGTGTTGGACGTGATGCACCTCCGTTCGCCCGAGAGCGCCGTCCTCTCCGCCGTGCTCTTCAACGCGCTGGTCATCGTGTTCCTCGTGCCACTCGCGCTCCGTGGCGTCCGCTATCGCCCCGAATCCGCCGCGAGCCTCCTCCGGAGGAACCTGGTCGTCTACGGGCTCGGGGGCGTGGTCGTTCCCTTCGTCGGCATCAAGATCCTCGACGTACTCCTCGGTCTGGTCGGGTTCGCGTGAGGAAGCGAGAAGGAACGACGATGCGCACCGAACTCGAACGGGCTTTCAAAGCTTTCCTCGCGCTCACGGCGTTGACCGGAGTCGCGTATCCGATCCTCGTCACGGTCTTCGCCTGGGTCCTCTTCCCGTCGAACGCGGGCGGTTCGCTCGCCCGACGGGACGGACGGGTCGTCGCGTCCCGCCTCGTCGGACAGCCCTTCCACGACCCTGGCCACCTGCAAGGACGTCCCTCGGCGACGCCCGCTCGCGCGGACGGCGCGTCGGAATACGTCGGCGAGAGTTCGTCGGGGTCGAACCTCGGTCCGACGAATCCTGCGCTCACCGAGCGCGCGCGCGCCACCATCGATCGCCTCCGGGCGGAGAATCCGGAACAGGACGCGCCCATTCCGGTGGACCTCGTGACGGCCTCGGCGAGCGGTCTCGACCCCGACGTCTCGTTCGCCTCGGCGCGGTGGCAGGTGCCGCGAATCGCGCGCGCACGCGGGGTTCCGCGGGAGCGCGTGCTCGACGTCTTCCGTGCCCTCGTGCGGGAACCGCCGCCCGGCCTCCCGGGGTCGCGCACGGTGAACGTCGTCGACGCCAATCTCGCCCTCGACGCCATGAAGTAAGCTTTCGCGCATGGAACCGGACCGACCCGACCCGCAGGCACTCCTCGCGCGCGCGCGCGCCGAGGAGTCGAAGCGTCGGCGCGGGAAGCTCACCGTGTACTTCGGTGCGGCCCCGGGAGTCGGCAAGACCTACGCGATGCTCGAAGCGGGACGGGCCGCCCGGGCGGAGGGCGTCGACGTCGTGGTCGGTGTCGTCGAGACCCACGGCCGCTACGACACGGCTTCGTTGGTGCTCGGACTCGAAGTCCTTCCTCGTCGTCGCACGAACTACCGGGGCATCGAGTTGGCCGAGTTCGACGTGGATGCCGCGCTCGCGCGTCGCCCAGGACTCGTGCTCGTCGACGAACTCGCCCACACCAACGTCGAGGGCAGTCGGCACGCGAAGCGGTGGCAGGACGTCGAGGAGTTGGTGGCCGCGGGGATCGACGTGTCCACGACCCTGAACGTCCAGCATCTCGAGAGTCTCGTGGACGTCGTACGGGGCGTCACGGGAGTGGACGTCCGCGAGACGGTCCCCGATTCCGTCGTCGAATCGGCCGACGAACTCCGGCTCGTCGATCTCACGCCGGACGCACTCCTCGCGCGACTCCGCGACGGCAAGGTGTACCTCGGGGATGCCGCTCGGCGCGCCGAGACCGGCTTCTTCCGCAAAGGCAACCTCATCGCGCTCCGCGAACTCGCGCTCCGGAGGACGGCCGACCGCGTCGACACCGACATGCGCGACTACCGGCGCGATCACGGCATCGAGAAGACCTGGGCCGCGCGGGAACGCATCCTCGTCTGCGTGAGCCCGAGTCCCAATTCCGCGCGTCTCGTGCGATCGGCGTACCGGATGGCGAACGCGTTCCACGCGCCGTGGATCGCGGCGTACGTCGACGTCTCCGGCGCGCGCGGTCCGTCCTCCGAGGACAAGGCGCGGATCCACCGGACGCTCACGCTCGCCGAGACCCTCGGCGGGGAAGCCCACACGCTCGTCGCGGAACCGTCGCCGGGCAAGTCCGTGGAACGGCTCGTGGACTTCGCCCGCGGCAGGAACGTCACGCGCATCGTCGTCGGCAAACCCACCCATCCGCGGTGGAGGGACCGCGTCACGCGCCCCTTCGTCGACGAACTCGTCCGCGAGAGCGGACCCATCGACGTCCACGTCATCTCGGGAGAGGGGGAGGGCGACGCCGGTCCCGCTCGACGCGACCGAGACGTGCGTCCCGTGGCGGTCCGCGAGATCGTCGAGGCGACGTTCGTCGTCGCCGGATCCACCGCGACGTCGGCCTGGATCTTCGGACGAGACCGCCCCGTCGACACGGCGATGGCATTCCTCCTCGGGATCGTCCTCGTCGCGATGCGCCACGGATACGTGACCTCGGTCTACGCGGCGTTCACGAGCGTCGTCGCGTTCGACGTCTTCTTCGTCCCGCCCTACTTCAGCTTCGCCGTGTCCGACTTCCGCTACGTCACCACGTTCGTCGTCATGCTGGTCGTGGCCGTCGTCATCAGCGGCCTGACCCAACGCGTCCGGCGTCAAGCGGCATCGGCGAGATCGCGGGAGGCGAAGACGGCCAGCCTCTACGCACTCAGTGGGGACGTGGCGGGGGCGCGCGATCCCGAGTCCATCGTGGGCGTCGTCGGTAGGCACTTCCTGGACGTGTTCGACGCGAAGTCGGTCGTCCTCCTTCCGGACGATGCGTCGTCGCTCCGCGTGATCCCGGGAGGCACTTTCGTTCCGGACACGAAGGACCTCGCGACGGCGACCTGGGTATGGGACCGCGAGAAGCCCGCCGGGCTCGGCACGGACACCCTGCCGAATTCGAACGCGCTGTACGTGCCGCTGACGGCGTCGCGCGGTCGCATCGGTGTCCTCGGTGTGGTGCCCGCGGACCCGTCCCGCTTCGCGGATCCGGAGGAGCGCCGACGTTTGGCATCGTTCGCGAACCAGGTCGCCGTCGCCGTCGAGCGTTCGCTCCTCGTGGGGGAAGCGCGTCGCGCCGAGGTGCGTGCGGAGACCGAGCGACTCCGGAATTCGCTCCTGAGTTCGGTCTCCCACGATCTCCGGACCCCACTCGCCGTCCTCAAGGGCGCGGGATCCGCGCTCCTCGCCGACGACGGCTCGCTCACCCGGGAGCAACGTGGTCAATTCGCGCGGTCCATCGTCGACGACGCCGACCGCCTCGACCGCATCGTCAGGAACCTCCTCGACATGACGCGCGTCGACGCCGGCGTCCTCCGAGTCACGAAAGAATGGCATTCGATCGAGGAAATCGTGGGTTCCGCACTCGCGCGGATCGGACCCCGAATCGGCGATCGCGTCGTGTCCCTCGACGTTCCCGCGGCCCTGCCCCTCGTCCCTCTCGACGCGCTGTTGGTCGAGCAGGTCCTCACGAACCTCGTCGAGAACGCGGTACGCCACACGCCGGCGCATTCGCCGATCGAAGTCGCCGCACGCGTCACGGGGACGGCGCTCGAGGTTCGCGTGTCCGATCGCGGACCGGGAGTCCCTCCCACCGAGGAGCGACGCGTGTTCGAGAAGTTCCGGCGCGGTCGAGGTTCGGCCACCGGAGGGATCGGGCTCGGACTCCCGATCTGCAAGGGCATGATCGAAGCCCAGGGCGGCACCATCGACGTCGTCGCACGGGAAGGCGGTGGCGCCACCTTCCGGTTCACGTTGCCCATCGAAGGCGATGCTCCCGTCGTTCCGGCAGAGACCGAGGAGTCGGCGTCCAGAACGACCGGGGGCCGGGAGGTCGCGCCATGACGACACCGTTGCCCGTCGTCGTCGTCATCGAGGACGACCCGCACATGGCGCTGTTCCTCCGGACCACCCTCGGTGCGACCGGCTACCGCGTCGTGGACGCCGAGACGGGGACCCTCGGCCTCGCTCTCGTGCGATCCCACAATCCCGAGATCGTGCTCCTCGATCTCGGCTTGCCGGACATGGACGGGCTCGACGTGATGCGCGACCTGCGCACGTGGTCGACCGTGCCCGTCGTCGTCCTTTCCGCGCGAGGGCAGGAGGAAGACAAGGTCGCCGCCCTCGATGCCGGAGCCGACGACTACCTCACGAAACCCTTCGGTTCGGGGGAGCTCGCCGCGAGGATGCGCGTCGCGCTACGTCACGCGTCGCGCGGCGTGCCTCCCGCCGACGAGGCGTTCGGCTTCGGGGACGTGCGCGTCGACGTCGCGCGACGTCTCGTCTTCCGGTCGGGCGAGGAAGTGCACCTCTCGCCCATCGAGTACCGGCTGCTCGCGTTCCTCGTACGCCATCCCGATCGCGTGCTCACGCACAGACAAATCCTGAAGGACGTCTGGGGACCCTCCCACGTCCACGAGACGCAGTACCTCCGGGTCTACATGGGGCAGCTTCGCCAGAAGCTCGAGGAGGTCGCCGCGAGACCACGCTACCTCGTCACGGAACCGGGCGTCGGTTACCGGCTGAAAACCGATCCGGAGTGATCTCCGGAGGTGCGGCACTTCTACAGAGGGATGGAGAGCGTTCCCCGTTCCCTCGCGACCTCGGGGACGCCCGAACCGAACGTGACGAGCTCGACGACGGACCCCGGACCCGCGTGGACGATGAATTCCCCGCCCGCGAACAGGCCTTCGTCGATGCGGAACACTGTGCGTTCGGCCGTCTTCGACGTCCGCGTGGCGCGGTAGAAGTCCTCCCCGCGCCACAGTCCGACACGATCGGCGTTCTCGGGGGACGTCCGCTTCCCTCCCGCGTAGAAGAACACCCGCATCTCCCGAGGTCGCGCGCCGTTCGCCTCGAAGGTGACGAAGCCGATCGGTTTCGACGGATCGAACGTGCCGTCCTCGTCGACCTCCGCGAGCGGCGTGGGCGCCGGACCCGGTGGGGGCGCCGTCTTGCAGGCGGGCAGGGCGCCGAGGAGGAGGGAAAGCGCAAGGACGGCGGGATTCGTCGCGGGGAAGCGGAGGGCCATGCGCCTTGGACGGACGTTCCGGAGGATCGATCCACGGAATCGAATCGTCGGCGCGATCCGTCGCCACCGGCGCTAGAGTCGCGCGCCGTGCCCCGACGACCCTTCCGGACATTCCTGTCGCTCCTCGTGCTCCTGGCCGCGATTCCATCGACGGCGGGGGCACGACTACGGGAAGCGTCGCCGGACGACGCTCCGGAAGGGGAAACCGACCGGACGTCCGACGCACAGTCCGATGCCGACGACGACGACGACGACACGCGGCCCCTCGACGTGCGCGAGCCTCCGTTCTCCCGAGGCGACTTCTCCTGGATGAACGGGACGAACCGTCAGCCCGAATCTCTGCTCCGGGTCGGCCCCGTCGTCTTCTCCCTCGTCGTGGACGGGTACTTCCTTTGGAGCTTCCACCGTCCGATCGATCACACGGCGTACCCTTCGACCACGGCGCCCCGACACAACGAGCTCTCCCTCAACATGGCCAGCGTCGGGATCGAACTCCCGCCGAATGCGATCGACTCGCGCGCCGGAGGCCCCGTCGGACAATTCGCCCTGCAATACGGATCGATGGGCGAAACCAACTTCGGTCAGGATCGATCCCTCGGTCGCGGCTTCTACCTGACGAAGGCGGCCTTCCTCCCGATCCGGACGGCGTCGGCCGGATGGCACTTCCACGCCCTCCACGGCATCAACCTGGAGGTCGGAATCTTCCCGTCGTACATCGCGCTCGAGAGCTACGTCCCGCAGGAGAACTGGAACTACCTGCACCCGTTCGTGTCCGACTTCACGCCGTACTACTTCAGCGGCATCCGCGCCCAGGCGTACACGAGCGAACGCACGAAGCTCGAACTTTGGGTCGTGAACGGGTGGCAGACCTTCGGTCAGTGGCACGAAGGCCGCGCCGGAGGGGCGCTCCTGAACGTCCGTCCGAGCGACCGCCTGTCGCTCACGAGCACCGTCTACGTGGGGCAGGAAGCGCCCTTCGACGCGAAATCGGTGCGTGCGTACACGGACAATTACGCCCAGTGGCTCTACTGGAAGAAGGACTCGGGATTCGTCCGTCGACTCGCACTCTGCGCGGTCGCCGACGTCGGCTACGAGTACCGGAGCGACGGTACTCCCGACGGCTGGCGCTTCGGGTCGTCGCTCACGCACCGCATCGAGTTCCCCGCACACGTCGGGTTCACCGTCCGCGGGGACGTGTACTACGACCCGAGCCAGACGCTCGTGACGTCCTTCCCGGTGGAGAGTCCGTACACGCGCCCGTTCGCCGCCGATCCGTTCCTCGGTGGCGGTGTCACCACGACCTTGGATTACTGGCCGAGCCCGTGGCTGCTCACCCGCCTGGAGTACATGCACAGGCAGGCGAGCATCCCGTTCTTCTCCGGTGCCGGAGGGATCACCGGGCCGGGTGGGGTCCTTCCGGCGGACGTCGCGGCGTCCACGTTCGTTCCTGATCTACGGAAGCACGACGATCGCGTCGTCGCGAACGTGACGCTACGACTCTGATCACGACTCTGATCGTCGCACGACTCCCGAGTCGTTCCTGGGAGACCTCAGGGCGCGCCGCAGGCGAGCCACTCGCCGAGCTTCTTGCGGTCCTCCGTGGACACGGAGCCTTCCTCGGGCATGGATGTGTTCGTCGCGTTCGGCCCGGAGGCCGCCTCGCGATCGATGTCCTTCGCCACGGACTGGATGGTCGCGAGGCTCGTGAGCTTCGGGTTCTCCTTCGTCTCGTGGCACTCCAGGCAGTTGGTCTGGATGAACGCCTTGCCGAAGTTCTCGTACGTCAGCGTGGAGCCGGTGGGGCAGGTGCTCCCGGTGGCCTGGTTGCCGCCGCCGGAACCGGTGGTGGAACTGCCGCACGCGGCGAGGACGGACGAAGCGAGGATGGCGACGACGACGAGCGAAGCGGACAGAAGCGAACGGGACGAGAGCATGGGGTGACTCCTTCGTCCGCTTCGTGTCCGGCGGGGAACAAATCGGATCACCCGAAACGGGAAGAATCGTTTCTTTTCGGGACAGGCTCCCATGTCGGACGGCTTCTGCGTCCCTGGATCAGAGCTTTTTCCCGTCGAAAGCGTGGGTCGGCAGGGCGGCGGGGTCCACATCGTCCAGGCACCGGGCGTTGACGGCCACCATCGCCTTGCCGGCCTTCTCGCCCTTCGTGAACTTCCCCCGCGCGAACGAGCGGATGCCGCAAATTTTGCAGAAGACGTGGTGAATCGTGTGCGAATTGAACGTGTAGTCCGTGAGCGATTCCTCCCCGCTCTTCAGGGAGAAGGACTCCGCGTCCACGAAGGTCAACATCGTGCCGGTCTTCGCGCAGATCGAACAGTTGCACGTGATGGCGGGCTGACCGAGATCGACCGTGACGTCGAACCGCACCTTGCCGCAGTGGCATCCGCCCGAGTGTTTCGTCGCTCCCATGGTCGTTCCTCTCTTCTTCCTGTCGCGTCGTGTCGCGTCGCGCGATGCGCGAGGCGCCCCGGGTCGAGGCGCGCACGCATCCTTCCACGGCTTCGTGACATCGTGAAGCCGTGGAGGTCAGGTCCCTTTCGCCGGCCTCTCGTGTCCGGCGGGTAGCGTGGCTTCGCGGGCGGTCGCGACGTCGTGGGCCCCTCCGGACCGGTAGATGGCCTCGACGAGACGACGCTGTTCCATCTTCTCGAGGTGGACGGCGACGAGGTACGTCCCGCTCTTCACCTTTCCTTCGAACCTCTTCGCTTCGAATTCCGGAACGCCCATTCCCGCGAGCGCGCCCGTGATTCCGCCGACCGTCGCGCCCACGGCCATTCCGCCGAGTGCCGCCATCAAGGGGCCCGCCGCGACGAACGGTCCGATCCCGGGAATGGCCAACGCGCCGATTCCCGCGAGCAGTCCCAGGGTTCCTCCGATCACGCCGCCGGTCCCGACTCCCGCGACCGCTCCTTCCGGGGCCTTCGAGTGTTTCTCGTACCCGAAATCCTTCGTCGCGGTGACGTCAGGGAAGAGGACGGAAATGTCCCCTGCCAGGATTCCCGCCCTGTGGAGACCCTCCACGATCTGGACGGCCTGTTCGCGCGTGTCGACGATTCCCACCACCGCCTTTTTCATGACGACCTCCACGACGAGTCGCTCAGGGAGCGATCGCGATCTCGAGTTGATTGTCGACCCGGTTCACTCCCGCGACGTTCTTGGCGGTGATCTCCATCGCCGTGCGCTCGGCGGACGAACGCACGGTGCCTCGGAGTGTCACGGTGCCGTCCACTGCGACCACCTTCGCGCCCTTGGCGCCGGCGGACAGGCCGTCGTCGGAGAGCACGGCCTTGCGGATCCGTTCGACGATGGTGTGATCGGCGTCCCCGACGGCGACGGACGGCGGAAGCTTTCCGATCGCGGGATCAGGAACCACGGCCTCCGGCACTTTCGTGGGTTTGGCCCACGTCGGCGTGCGCGTGACGACGGCTTCGGTCTCGGGTGCGTCCGATTCCGTGCCCTCGAGCATGGCGCGCGTAGGATCGCTGGGCGGCCGCTCGTCGTTGCCGCACGCGACGACGAGACCGGCGACCAGCATCCACGGACGACGGACGAGGTGCCGAAGCCGTGACGGACGCGACCCGCGGAGTCGCCGTGCGCGACCGGTGCAGGAAGTCGCGTGGCAGGGAGCCGCGTCCGGATTTCGTGTCCGTGCCTCCGTGGAACTCATCCCATCCTCCGGGTCAGGGCGTTCGGCGGGCGGAGGTGGAGCAACTTCGGGGCCCCGAGGGAAGGAGGGACGAACGTCCGCGATTTTCGGTGGATGCGCTCCGAACGCACCATGCTCCCGCCGTGTCGCGCCGGCGCGACCTGTGGCGAACCTGCACGGACGAACGGCACCTCAGGAATAGAACGACGATCGAGACGGTCGAGGTCCCGTTCCGTGTTCCGCCCTCGCTTCGCCCCTTCCTTCGCCGTCGCCGTGACGGTTCACGTCCTGGCGTTCGCCTTCGCGTGGTGGACGAGAAGACCCCCGCTCCCCTCCGACCCCCTCCTCCAAGAACACCCCCCCCAAGACCCGATCGCCATCGAGACGCTCCCAGCACCGGAACCCGTGCCCGATCCCTCGAACCCCGAAACCCAAAACCCCGAAACCCCGACCCCCCATTCCCCGACCCCCAAGTCCCCGACCCCCGACCCCCGCGACCGCCCGAGCCGACGTCCCATCCACCGCCCCCGCCGAGGACGGCGCCCAAGCCAACCCCCCCGGCCCGACACCTCGAACTGGCAAGCGCCCGGCCTCCGCACATCTCCCGAGACGCGCGAGGCCGCCGCCGTCGAACGCTTCGGAAGAATGCGCACGACGTCCGCCGCCGAAGAAGCGAAGGAAGCCTCCGAGCGCGCCACCCGCGTCCTCGCGGACGCGACCATGGCCCACGACGTCGCCATCGGTTTCACGTCGGGTGGTCCGATCCTGACGGCCCTCGCGTCGGAAGCGACGCGGACGATCACGCCCGTCATCGGCAAGGCCACGTTCGAAGCGACGTCGAACGCGGCCGGCGACGTCCTCACGCTCGACGTCGTCTCCGCCTCCACGGGACTGGAAGAGTGGCGGAACGCGGCGCGCGCCGCTCTCCTCGCCTTGGCCGGCAAACGCATCCGGGCCTCGGGACGGGGACGCGTCGTCCGCATGGAAATCCAATCGAAGTGGCAGCTCCCTTCGGGTCGCGATCCTGGCGTCGACATCGAGCTCTTGGGTCGGACGGTGAAGAAGGGCGGTACCGGAAAGACGTCGGCCGCCCTCAAGATCCTCGATCCGATCCCGAAGCTCGCGACCCTCACCCTGCCGGACGGGACGAAGCTCAACGTGCCCCAGATCACCTTCACGATAATCGGCACCGACATCGATCCTGCGGACATCGACGCCACACCGCGGCGCGTCGTGAACGGCCGCGTGATCGACGAACACGGTCTCTGAGTCGTCGATCGCGCGCGCGTCGTCGACGGTGTCGACGGTCCTGGAACGAGCGGATACCGTTCCGTCCATGCCCGACCTCCGCGCCCTCGAGTCCACGCTGAACACGGCCGCACGCGGCCTCCCCAAGGTCTCCGCCAAGACGATGTTCGGTTGTTACGCTCTCTTCCACGACGGCGGCATCTTCGGTCTCGTGTGGAAGACGGGGCGCATCGGTGTTCGCCTTCCGGACGACGCGTCCTACGACGAACTCATGGGGCAGAAGGGTGCCGACCCGTGGATGGCGGGACCCATGAAGATGTCGTCCTGGGTCCTCGTGCCGCCGAAGGTGGAAAAGGATCCGAAGTCCCTCGCGGCCTGGGTGAAGCGCGCCCACGCGCAGAACGAGGGACCCGCCAAGGACCGTCCCAAGAAGAAGACGCCCGCGACCAAGACGGCCCCGGCCACGAAGACGGCGAAATCGGCGAAGACCGGGGGTATGACGACGGCGAAGAAGACCGCGACGAAGAAAACCGCCTCGAAGACCACGGCGTCGAAGACCGCGAAGCGCCCGCGATGATCGACCACGTCACGATCGGCGTGGCCGACTACGCGGTGTCGAAGGCGTTCTACACGCGTGTCCTCCGCGTGCTCGGCTACGAGCTGCTCATGGAGCCGCGACCGAACGTCTGTGGATTCGGCGCGAACGGAAAGCCCGAGTTCTGGATCGGACACGGGACGCCGACCTACTGGAACGCGGGCCATCGGCAGGGCGCCGCGCCCATCCACCTCGCGTTCCGTGCGAAGGATCGCGCCGCCGTCGACGCGTTCCACCGGGAGGCGATCGCCGCCGGCGCGAAGGACTTCGGCCCACCCGGGCTCCGTCCGCACTACCACCCGGGCTACTACGGTGCGTTCGTACTCGACCCCGACGGGAACGACGTCGAAGCCGTCGTCCACGGCCCGCCGGCTTGACCGCCGGCCGCGGCGCCGGAGGGACCGGGTTCGTGCTAAGAATTCCGGTCCCATGTCCGCGAAACAGACGCCGCGCGAAATCCTGAAGGCCCAAGGCAAACTCGACAAGATGGTGGTCGCCGTCCGCATCGGCGACAAGACCGTCGATCTCCACACGCCCGTGGACCCCGAGACGCCCATGACGCCCATCAAGGCGTTCGACCCGCTCGGCCTCGACGTCATCCGCCACTCGACCGCCCACGTCATGGCCGACGCCGTGCAGCGCCTGTTCCCCGGCACGAAGGTGACCTTCGGTCCCGCCGTCGAGAACGGCTTCTATTACGACTTCGCGCGCCCGGAGGGTTCCTTCAGCGAGGACGATCTCAAGAAGATCGAGGAGACGATGAAGGCCATCGTCAAGAAGGACTCCCCGTTCCGCCGCGAGGTCGTCTCGCGCGACGCCGCCCTCGAACTCTTCCGCGCCAAGGGCGAGACGTTCAAGGTCGAACACATCGGCAACATCCCGGCCTCCGAAGACATCTCGCTCTACCGCCACGGTGGCGACGAGGAGTGGGTCGACCTCTGCGAAGGTCCCCACGTCCCCTCCACGGGATTCTTGAAGGCGCTCAAACTCATGAGCGTCGCCGGTGCCTATTGGCGTGGGGACGAGAAGAACCCCATGCTCCAACGGATCTACGGCACGGCGTTCTCGTCCCAGAAGGAACTCGACGAGTACCTGAAGGCGCTGGAGGACGCGAAGGCGCGCGATCACCGGAAGCTCGGCAAGGAGCTCGAACTCTTCCACTTCGATCCGCTCGCGCCCGCCATGCCCTTCTTCTTGCCGAAGGGCGCGTTCGTCTACAACAAGATGATCGAGGCCATGCGCTCGGCCTACGAGGTCCACGGCTACGAGGAAGTCATCTCGCCGCAGGTCTACGATCCGAAGGTGTTCCGCACGAGCGGCCACCTCGGCAACTACAACGAGAACATGTACCGCCTCTGGACGGAGGATCTCGTGGCATCCGACGACGCCGCCGCGAAGGACGCCTCGCCCGACGCGAAGCTGAAGTCCTTGAACGAGGCGCTCCACGGCCCTTCGTTCGCGCTCAAGCCCATGAACTGCCCGGGCCACTGCGTTCTCTTCGGGGCCCGCCGTCGCTCGTACCGCGAACTTCCGTGGCGCATCGCCGACTTCGGACGACTGCACCGCTACGAACGTGGCGGCGTCGTTCACGGTCTCTCGCGCGTGCGCACCTTCTGCCAGGACGACGCGCACATCTTCTGCACGCCGGACCAGGTGGCTTCCGAGATCGAGGCGTTCATCCGCCTGCTCTACGACGTCTACGAAGCCTTCAAGTTCACGAAGATCGACGTGAAGCTCGCGACCCGTCCGGAGAAGCGCATCGGCTCCGACGAGGAGTGGGATCGCGCCGAACACGCCCTCCAGGTCGGTCTCGAGAAGGGCGGCATCGCGTTCGAGATCACGCCGGGCGAAGGCGCGTTCTACGGCCCCAAGATCGAGTTCCACGTGCAGGACGCCCTGAAGCGCAGTTGGCAGCTCGGCACCATCCAGTACGACCCGAACCTCCCCGCGCGCTTCGAGCTCGGGTACATCGGCGACGACGGCAAGGAGCACATGCCGATCATGCTCCACCGCGCCGTGTTCGGATCCCTCGAGCGTTTCTTCTCGGTGTACCTCGAACACACGGGCGGCAACTTCCCGACGTGGATCGCGCCGCGCCAAGCCCTGGTGGTCACCGTGCTCCCCGAGGTCGACGCGTACGCGAACGAGGTCCTCCGCGCGCTCAAGGCGAAGGGCATCCGCGCCGACATCGACGCGTCCAACGACAAGCTCGGCGCGAAGATCCGGAACGGACGCCTCCTCCGCTACCCGTACATCTGCGTGGTCGGAGGGAAGGAAGTCGAGACGCGTGCGGTCAACGTGCGCTCCCGCGAGAAGGGGGAACTCGGCGCGATCGCGCTCGGGGACTTCCTCGAGATGATCGCCGAGGACGCGCGGCCGCCCGTGATGGGGAAGGTCGCCTCGTGAGGTCGCGGCGGACGACGGGCCTCCGCGCGATCGTCGCGGTGGCCTTCCTGTCGTCCGTCGCCTGTCGCGGCGTCGGCTCGCCGGAGGTCGATCCGGCCTCGGCCTCCGCCTTCACCGTCCAGGTCGCGAAGCTGGAACGTGAGGCACCGCTCCCCCTGGAGGAGGTGTCCGGCCTGGCCCTCGTCCGACGTTCCGGGGACGCCGGCACGCGGACCGACCTCGTTGCCGTCGGCGATCGCACGTTCCTCTTGTCCACCACGTCGACGTCGAGCCTCGCGTTCCGCGGCGAGAATCTCCATCTCGCGTTCGCGGACGTGCCGAAGCTGCCGGACGCTTCGCAATGGGAAGCCGTCTTCGTCGACGGCGCCGACCGCCTCCTCGTGCTCGAAGAGGATCCGGGGCGCGTGTTCGTCCTTTCGGACACCCGGAGACTCGTGCACCGCATCGACCTCGAGGTTCCCTCGTCGGATCCGCTCCACGACGACTGGAAGGACGAGCCGTCGAGCCGCGGCGAAGGCATGGTGCCCCTCAAGAACGGGCACGTCCTCGTCGCGAAGGAGAAGAACAGGAAGGAGAAGGACCCGCTCGCCCTCGTCGAGTTCGGCCCCCGAGGCGAGTCCGCGTCCGGCTACCGTCCCGGCGACGCCGCACTCTCCGCGGCGTTCCCCGTTCCGCCGGGCGACACGTCGACGTTCGTGCCGCTCGCGACCTGGCACCTCTCGGACAAGGCCATGGAGATCACGAAGGACGTGTCCGAACTCACGGTCGGCCCGGACGGCATCCTCTACGTCTTGTCCGACGAAAGCCGCCTCGTGGCCCGCCTCGAGGAACGTTTGAGCACCGAGGAGGACAAGGTGCGCTTCAAGGCCGTCTGGAAGTTGCCCAGCACCGTCGAGAAACCCGAGGGCCTCGTCCTCCTGCCGGATTTCCGGGCGATCGTCGCTTCCGACGTCCGCGTTCCCGACGCGACCGGTGCGGGACCGGGTTCCGGAGAAGGTCCCAAGAACCTCTTTTTCTTCGGGCCGCTCACCGGGTCGTGACAGGAAGGCTATCCTGAAGGTGCCATGGCATCCTTCCGGTTCGTCCTTTCCCTGGTCCTCGGCGGTGCAAGTGCGTCCCTCGCCCTCGTCGCGTGCGCGCGCAACCTCGACAACGGCAACGGCGGCTTCGGAACCGTCGATTCGAGAAAGGACAGCGGCGGAACCGTCGACGACGACGACGACGACGGCATCGTTCCCGGGGCCGACGGCGGCGTGATTCCGGGGCCGGGTTCCTCCGACGGCGGGAGCGACGCGAACCGCGACGGTGCGACGTCCGCGGACGGCGGTGCGTGCGTCGCCGCGGACGGCGGAACCTTGGACTTCGTTCTCACGACCGTGGGCGAGGAATTGTCGAAGCCGGTGGTTCTCCCGGCGTCCCCGACGCTGGCTCCCTTCACCTCGCCGGGCGTGTGCCCGATCACGGCCGGGCTCGGATCCACCCAACGTCCGTTCCAGGCGTTCCGGGTCCAGAACCGCACCGGCAAGACCACGAGCCTGTCGGCCTGGGCCGTCTGTTCGGGCGCGGACACGGACATGTTCCTCGCCGTCTACAAGGGAAGCACCATGCCCCTCGCCGAGGCCGAGCGCCGCGCGTGCCCGGCGGGAACCGTGCTTTCCAACGGCAAATCCAGCTTCCCGGACGGCGGCTACGACAGCCCCAGTCCCGAAAGCGGGGCGAGCAACTATTGCCCGTCCCTCCTCAAGTCGCGGGGGCACGCGCTGTCGCTCGCGCCCTGCGAAGAGGCCGTCCTCTACCTCCAGTCCTACTACGACACGACGCCGGACGCGGGCCGACCCCTGCCGAGCGTCGTGAAGGTGAAGGCCGAGTAAGGGACCCAATTCCTGCCCGATCCCTGGACTTTCTCGTGCGTCGAGCATTGACGCGCGGGACGTTTCGGGACGAGTATCGCGAACCCCGGGGTCCGAAGGTCGGTTCCCACGGGTCCCTTGTCCCCTTCGGAGGTTTCGAAGATCCCAATGTCGATGGGCCGTCCCCGCTTCGATCCGCGCCAACAGCAGCGTGGGTTCCAAATCCGCATCAATCACCGCATCCGAGTGCCCGAAGTGCGCGTCATCGCCGCCGACGGATCCATGCTCGGCGTGCTCCAAACCCACGAAGCGCTTCGCATGGCCCAAGAGCAGGGTCTCGATCTCGTGGAGGTGAACCCGAAGGCGGAGCCGCCGGTCTGCAAGATCTTGGACTTCGGAAAGTACAAGTACGAGGAGAAGAAGAAGACTGCCGAGGCCAAGCGCAAGCAGACCGTCGTCGAAGTCAAAGAGATCAAGTTGCGTCCGAAGACGGACGACCACGATCTCGAGACGAAGGTGCGCGCCGCCCGCCGCTTCCTCGAAGCCGGCCACAAGGTGAAGTTCACGGTGCGCTTCCGCGGCCGTGAAATCACGCACCCGGAGAAGGCCCAGGAGCAGATCGACTACGTCGTCCAGAAGACGGACGACATCGCGAACGTCGAAGGACGTCCGATGATGGAAGCGCGCGCCATGACGCTCCTCGTCGGTCCGAAGCCGGGCATCCTCCAGAAGGTCGCGCAGGCCAAGGTCGCGGCCGAGAAGGCCCGTCAGCAGGCCGAGAAGGAAGGTCGCACGTACGTCGCGCCGCCGTCCGCCGAACTCCCCGATCTCGAGGACGACGACGACGACGACGACGACGACGAGGCCGAGCTCCCCTCCTGAGCACGTCGGTCCCCCGCGACCCGCCGTCGTCCCCGTCCTCGGAGGAGCGACGGCGGCCTCGACGGCACGGGAGGCTCGTCCCGATCTTCGTCCTCGCGTTCGTCGCTCTCGTACTGGGGGCGACGACGTCCCGCTTCCTCGCCGCGCGTGTGGTCGAATGGACCGCACGCGCGTTCGCGTCTTGGGGACCGGTGTTTCTCCCGACCCCCGTTCCCGAGGGGGCTCCCGGAGGTGTTCCGATCGTGGTGCGAGCGCCACTCGGCGACGCGGGAATGTCCGTCGCGGACGGCGGCTCGCGGTCTCCGGGGAAAGCCGTCGTCGTCCGCACGAAGCCACGGACCGCGGACGCGGGGGCGCCTTCCGGATTCCGGATCGACGCCGTGGCCGTGCGCCGCGTGTTCCGTCACGGAGCGCCCGATGTCGAGGTCCTTCCGGCCGTCGACGAAAGCGGGGCGTCCGTGGGCGTCGCGCTCCGGGGAATCGGGAAATACGGCGTGGGTCTCCGGGACGGGGACGTGGTGACGTCGGTCGACGGTCGTCCCGTCCGCGATCTCGAATCGGGGGTCCTGGCGGCGTCGGCCGCACTCCAGCGTGGCGCCCCCGAGGTTTCGGGGGTCCTGTTGCGCGACGGGCGGTACGTTCCGGTGGTCGTCGCCGTTCCGTCCGAATTTCTGGGCGACGCGGGCTCGCGAGGAGCGTTTGACGGCCCGGGCGTCGCGCGATAACGGTTCGTGGCGATGACCGACGCCGCCGACACCTCCGCGAAGATCCGCATCCTCGTCGCGAAACCGGGCCTCGACGGCCATGACCGCGGCGCGAAGGTCGTGGCACGGGCTCTCCGCGACGCGGGGTTCGAAGTCATCTACACGGGACTCCACCAGACCCCGGACATGATCGCCCACGCGGCCCTCCAAGAGGACGTCGACGCCGTCGGACTCTCCATCATGAGCGGCGCCCACAACACCCTCTTCCCCGCCGTCATCGACGCGTTGAAGGCGAAGGGCGTGAACGACGTCGTCGTGTTCGGCGGCGGCATCATTCCAGAGGACGATCACGCGCGGCTCCGCGCCGCCGGTGTGCAGGGCGTCTTCACGCCCGGCACGACCCTCGAGACCATCATCCAGTGGGTCCGGGACAACGTGCGGGCCCGTTCCGCCTGACGTACCTTCGGGCGCGTCCGCCGCGCCCCTTCGCGTTCCACGTCCGCTCACCGTCCGGGACACCCCGACGACCGTCCGGGACGTCCGAGGGGCCGCGAAGCTCCGGCGATTTCGCCGTCCTCGCGTCGGCACGTCCTTCGCGATGGGGTCGTGGAGGAGGTGCCTCGCGATGTTCCGACTGCCCCGTCGTCTCTCGTCCGATCCCCGTTCCCGGGTTCCGATGCCGTTCGTCGTCGTGTTCCCGCTCGTGTCCGTGGCCTGTGCGGCGGACCCTTCCGGTCCGAACGCCACGCGCGACGCGGTGAGCGCACCCGATTCGGGCGTCGTCGTCGACACCGTCGAGATCGTCCACGGCGTTCCCGACAAGGGGAGGGACCCGGCCGTCGTCGCCCTCGACATCGGCGGAAAAGGCCTGTGCTCGGGCACCCTCATCGCGCCGGACGCGGTCCTGACCGCCCGCCACTGCGTGAGCGTCTCCGTCGAGTCGGTGGATTGCCCTCCGAAGGGACCCCAGGTCCTCGGCGACAGGGACCCCCGGAGCATCCGCGTGTTCGCGGGGGACGACCTCGTCGGAGGTCGTTTGGTGGCCGCCGGTCGCTCCATCGTCTCTCCTCCCGGTCCCCATCTCTGCGACTCCGACGTCGCGCTCCTGTTCCTCGACCGCCCCGTGGAAGGCATCGAACCACTCGGTGTCCGGTCCACGGGAGTCGCCCGGGGAGACACGGTGCGCGCCGTGGGCTTCGGCAAATCCGGGGACGCGGGGGACGCCGGTCGAAAGCTCCTCCGGGAACACGTCCGCGTGCTCGACACGAGCACCCGCGAGTTCACCGTCGGCGAGGCCACCTGCCAGGGAGACTCGGGCGGGCCCGCTCTGGACGAGGACACGGGTGAGATCGTGGGCGTCGTGTCCCGGGGAGGATCGACGTGCGAGGGACGTTCGGCGTTCAACGTCTACACCCGGGCCGACGCGTTCCTCGAGTTCATCGACACGGCGTTGGGCTTCCTGAGACTCCCCGACGACGCCGTTTCGGACGCCGGGATCCTGGACGGAAGCGCCAAGGACGGAGGCAAGACGAAGGCGAAGGCGGACGCCGGAACGAGCCGAACGAAGAAGACCAAGAAACCGAAATCCGACGTGGGATCCGCGTGCCAGACCGGCGCCGATTGCGCCGCTGGACTCTGCGTGATCGAGACGAACCGGCAGTATTGTTCGCGTTCGTGCGGTCCGGGCGACCGCTGCCCCACGGGCTACGGATGCGCGAAAATGCCGGACGGAACCACGGTCTGCCTCGCGAAATGAACGGCGGCAGGTGGGCGAGGTGCGCTAGGCTCCAGGGCCGTGAATTTCGACCTGCCCGAGAGCCACGCCCAGCTACGGAAGTCCGTCCGCGACTTCGCCCGCGCCGAAATCGCGCCCCACGCCGCGAAGTGGGATCGGGAGGAACGTTTCCCGAAGGAGCTCGTCCCGAAGCTCGCCGAAATGGGCCTCCTCGGCATCCGCATCCCCGAGGAGTTCGGCGGCTCCGGCATGGACACCTTGAGCTACGCCATCTGCGTCGAAGAGGTCGCCCGGGTCGACGGCTCCACGGCCCTCTTCGTCGCCTCCCACAACGGGCTCGGCACGGGGCACATCCTCGGGTTCGCGTCCGACGCGCTCAAGAAGAAGTACCTCCCCAAGGCGGCCACCGGCGAGTGGCTCGCGGCGTGGGCGCTCACGGAGCCGGGCAGCGGCAGCGACTCCGCCGGTCTCGCGACCACCGCGAAGCGCGACGGCAACGACTGGATCATCAACGGCACGAAGATGTTCATCACGCAGGGAAGCGTCGGCGGCTTCTGCGTCGTGCTCGCCCGCACCAATCCCGACGTGCCGAAACAGAAGGGAATCACTGCGTTCGTCGTCGAGCACGGCACGAAGGGATTCTCCGCGTCGAAGCACCTCCTCAAGCTCGGGTGCCGCTCGAGCGACACCGCCGAACTCACGTTCGAGGACGTGCGCGTTCCCGATTCGCAGCGCGTCGGCCAGGTCGATCATGGCTTCACCGACACGATGCAGATCCTCGATCGTGGCCGAATCTCCATCGCCGCCATGGCCCTCGGTCTCGGCTACGGCGCCCTCGAGATGGCCGTCGGCTACGCGAAGGATCGGAAGCAATTCGGCAAGGCGATCTCGGAGTTCCAGGGCATCCAGTGGATGATCGCGGACTCGAAGACCGAACTCGATGCAGCCGCGCTGCTCACGTACCGCGCTGCCTGTCTCGCGGACCAGGGCAAACGTCACTCCCTCGAAGCCTCCATGGCGAAGCTCTACGCGAGCGAAGCGGCCACGCGCGCGTGCAACCGAGCGCTCCAAATCCACGGTGGTTACGGCTACACGCGCGAGTTCAACGTCGAGCGCCATCTTCGCGACGCGAAGCTCTGCGAGATCGGCGAGGGGACGAGCGAAGTGCAGCGCATGGTGATCGCTCGGACGGTTCTCCGATCCTCCTGAGCACCTCTCCATTCGAATCTACCCCCGCAGGGGCGAGGGCGCATTCGAACGGCGACGCTTCGGCACGAGTCTGATCCCGTCCTGACTGTTTTCAGCGAAGCGACGTTCGTCGCTTCGCTCCGTGCGGGGATTCGCGGTTCGTGGCGTCTTTGGTGGCGTCCGTCGCTCGCTTCGCTCCATGCGGACGGATCGCGGACCCTGGGCGTGGTGAGGGCCTCGGCGTCGTTCCGCCTCCTCCGCGTGCTTCCTGGGGGCCGATCCGTATTGGGGTTCGAAGGCCCTGTTCGGCCCGTCGTCGGACCGTCGATCGCGCGTCGCAGACACGTCTCCACACCTTGTGGGCAAACGTGGGACAGATTCGAGACTGGGGCACCGCGTCAGAAGGCTGAGTTGAGCCCGCGATCCAGGGGGCCCTGAACGGGTTTTCTCCGGGGCCCGATCTCCTGCGGCTTATTTGACGCACGGGCGCGCAGTCCTCACCATGCGCGCAGCACGGGCGCGTCGTGCCATGTGCGGAAACGTGACGCCACTGTCCCCCGTTTCCCTCCAAAAGTTGACGCAGGGCCGTCGCGACGTTGACAGCCCCGGCCCCCTTTCCATAGGTTGCCCTTGGAAGTGGGAAGTAGTGGCAGGAAGTACCAAAGATTGGGACGGTGACCCGCAACGGGCCCGCCCATCCCGCGGTTCCTGCCCGCTCCCCGGAGAGGACACGGGCCAGTCGCGCCGATGTTTCGCGGGCGTTACGAGCACACGATCGACGCGAAGGGACGCACCAGCGTTCCTGCGCGCTATCGCGACGTGCTCGAAACCCAGGGCGAACGCCGGATCATCGTGACGTCTGCCCTCGATCCCTGCCTCAACGCGTACACGCTGCCGGAGTGGCTCGCCTTCGAGGAGAAGGTCGCGAAGCTCCCGCAGTTCGACCCTGCCGTCCTCCGCTTGAAGCGCATCTACGTCTCTGGCGCCGTCGAGTGCGACATCGACGATTCGGGACGTATCTTGATTCCGCCCACCCTGCGTGACCACGCGGGCCTCGCCAAGGACGTTCTCTGGGCGGGAAGCGGGAAATACGCCGAGCTCTGGGCGAAGGACGCCTGGAAGCGACACTTCGAGACCACCGAGGCAGAGCGGCGCGACATCAGCGCGCGGCTCGCGGAGTTGGGCCTATGAGCGACTTCCAGCTAGCTCTCAACGGACTGGTCCACGAGGCGAACGTCGAGTGGATCTGGAGCGACACCGAAGAGGAGACATCCGTGCGGTTCGTCCACGCGACGGTCATGAAGTTCGAAGTCGTCAACGCCCTCGCCCCGAAGGACGGCGGCGTCTACGTCGACGTGACCCTCGGCGGAGGTGGCCACACCGAAGCGATCCTCCGCGCGAGCGATCACAGCCGCGTCATCGCCTTCGACCGGGACCCTGCGGCCATCGAAGCCGCGCGCGCGCGCCTGCTCCGCTACGACGACCGCATCACCTACGTCCCCACGAACTTCGGCCGCATCGGCGAGGAGCTCCGCGCGCTGGGGATCCAGCACGTCGACGGCCTCTGCGCCGACCTCGGCGTGAGTTCGCCCCAGCTCGACGACGCGTCGCGAGGCATGAGCTTCCGGAACGAAGGTCCCATCGACATGCGGATGGATCCGCGTGACGGCGAGACCGCCCTCGAACTCATCCACCGCCTCGACGACGACGAGCTCGCGGACGTCATCTACAAGTACGGAGAGGAGGGGCGTTCCCGCCGCATCGCCCGCAGCATCAAGAAGGCGGCGAACGACGGCGAGCTCGAGACCACCGTCGACCTCCGTCGCGCCATCGTGCGCGCCGTGGGACCCGCACGCGTGGGCGGTGTCGATCCGGCGACGCGGACCTTCCAGGCGCTCCGAATCATGGTGAACGCCGAGCTCGAAGAGCTCGAGACGCTCCTCGCGGAGCTTCCCCAGATCCTGCGGCCGGGTGGCAACGCCGCCATCCTTTCGTTCCACTCCCTGGAAGACAGACTCGTGAAGCGGGCGTTCCACAAGCAGGACGCGTGGCGTCCCCACACGAAGAAGCCCGAAGTGGCGACGGACGACGAAATGGCCGAAAATCCCCGATCCCGCAGCGCGAAACTCCGCGCCGCGGAGCGGCTCTCCGATGGCGAGTGAAGGAGGAAGGAGCCGCATGCGATCCTCCGGCGCCTTCATCCCGCTCTGGACCATGGCCGTCGCGGCCACGGTGGCGGCCTTCGTCGTCCATCTCGCCCTCCGCGGCAAGACGGTCTCGCTCGGCTACGAGATCGGTCGCGCACGTGCGGAACAGGCCCGCCTCCGCGAGGTCCAGCGGGTGTTGCAGGTCGAAGCCGCGAGCTACAAGACCCCCGAACGTGTCGAGTTCGTGGCGCGCACCCTGCTCTCCATGGAGTCCCCCTCTCCGGATCGCATCGTCCCCCTCGCTGCGGTCGACCGCGGGGTCGAGGCCGCCCGGTGAGGAACCTCGATCCCAAGCGCGCGCGGTGGATCCGCCTCCGCATGGGCGTCCTCTGCGGCGCCATGGGGCTCGGGCTCGGGGGTATCGTCTCGAGCGCGTACCGCGTACAGGTCGAGGACGGCGCCGAGTGGCGTGCGACGGCCGAACGTCAGCGTCAGCGTCGCCTCCACATCGAACCGAAGCGCGGGAGCGTCCTCGATCGGAACGGCACCGCGCTCGCCGTCAGCATCGAAGTACCGAGCGTGAGCGCCGACGTCGTGGAGATGCTCCGCGGCGTCGACGGCAACGTGGCGCAAGAGGCCACGCTTCGCGACGCCGCCGTGCGACTCGCGGGCGTCCTCGCTCTCGACCCCAACGAGCTCCTCCGCAAGTTCGTCCAGAAGCCACGCTTCGTGTGGCTCAAGAGGCGCATCACGAGCGAAGAGGCTGCCGCCCTCAAGGATCTCGCCGACGCGAAGAAGCAAGCGAAGGCCATCCGGGGGCTCACGGTCGAAGGCGAAGGCCGTCGCTACTATCCGGGACGTGAACTCCTCGGGCCCGTCCTCGGGTTCGTCGCTCCGGACGGCGAGGGCAAGGACGGACTCGAACTCGCCCTCGACGAGGAGCTCCGCGGCCGCGTCGACGAGATCCGTGGCCTCCGCGACCGCAGTGGTCGTCTCATCTTCTCGGAAGGTGCGACGGACGAACGTGCGCTCGCGGGACACGACGTCTACCTGACGATCGACGAAGGCATCCAACACGTCGCCGAGCGCGAACTCGACGCCGCCCAGAAGACCTACGAGACGAAGGGCGGTTCGCTCGTCGTCGTCGACCCGAACACGGGGGACATCCTCGCCCTCGCATCGACCCCCGGATACAACCCGAACGACTACACGGATTCCGAGGTCGATTCCCGTCGCGACCGTGCGATCACCGATCGCTTCGAGCCCGGGTCCGTCATGAAGGTGTTCACGATGGCGGCGGCCTTCGCGAACGGTTCCTTGAAGCCCACGGAGTCGATCTTCTGCGAGCACGGGTCCTATCAGTTGGGGCCCGTCACGATCCACGACACGCACATGAACGACTGGCTCTCGCCCACGCAAATCCTGGCGAAGAGCTCGAACATCGGGGCGCTCAAGATCGGTCTGGGTCTCGGCGAAGCGAACCTCTATTCCGCCCTCCGCAAGTTCGGTTTCGGTGAAGCGACGGGTCTCCCGCTCCCCGGCGAGGCCTCGGGCGTCCTCCGTCCCCGATCCCGCCCGTGGGTCGACGTCGAGACGGCCAACGCGTCCTTCGGTCAGGGCATCTCCGTCACCACCGTGCAGCTCGCGATGGCGTTCGCCGCGATCGCCAACGGAGGCCGCCTCCTCGAGCCCGTCCTCGTGCGACGCGTGAAGGACGGTCTCGGCAACACCGTGCGCGAGGGCACGACGCGTGTACGCCGCGAAGCGATCCCGCCGCACGTGGCGCGCACGATTTCGGAGATGCTCGTCGCCGTCACCGAGGACGGCGGCACGGGCGTCGAGGCGTCGCTCATGGGTTTCCACGTCGCAGGCAAGACCGCGACGGCCCAGAAGGTCGATCCGGCGACCGGCAAGTACTCGATGGAGAAGTTCACGGCGTCGTTCGTGGGCTACCTGCCCGCGGAGCGTCCGCGGATCGTCGTGGCCGTCGTCCTGGACGAGCCGGTCATCGGTCACTACGGCGGTGACCTCGCCGGACCCGTCTTCCGTCGGGTCGCGGAAGCGACCTTGCGCTACCTCGGGGTCCCGCCGCCGGTCACGGCCGCACGCATCGCGCAGGTGAAGCGCGCCGGTGATCCCGCGGACGCGACGATCGCGCAGCTCAAGGTCGGGCCTCCGCTGAAGGTGGCCGTCACGCCCCCGGCCGTGCAGGGCCCCGTCGCAGCGGGCCTCGTGCGTGTCCCCGAGGCGACGAACGTGGGCCCCCGCGAGGCGATGCGCATCTTCACGCAAGCGGGACTGGTCCCCGAGGTCGAAGGTTCCGGGCGCCTCGTGAAGCAGACGCCTTCCGGCGGATCGGCCGTACCGAAGGGGAGCACCGTGCACCTGGTGTTCGAGCCTGCCTCATGAAGGGGCTCCGCGAGCGCGACGACGCGGCGTTCGCTGAGGTGAGGCCGAAAGCGGGAGTCCGGCTCGGCGACCTCGTGCGCGACATGCGCGGGACGGCCACCTTGCACGGAGACGGCGACGTGCGTGTTTCCGGTGTCCACCACGATTCCCGCCGCGTCGAACCCGGCGACCTTTTCGTCGCGCGTCGCGGTCGCACCTCGAACGGGCTCGATCACGTACCGTCTGCGGTGGGGCGCGGCGCCGCCGCGTTGCTCCTCCACGAGGACGACGCGCGCACGCTCGAGGCGTCATCCTCGCTCGGCGCCCAGCCTCGCCACGCCCACGGTTCCCAAGGCCAAGGGCCTACGCGGCGTCCGCCGTCTACGGCCACCCTTCGTTCGCCCTCGCCGTCGTCGGCGTGACGGGAACGAACGGCAAGTGACCACGACCGCCCACCTCGTTCGTCGCGCGATCGACGCCGCGGAGGACGGTCCCACGACGGGCATCCTCGGCACCGTCGGTCACGTCTACCGGGACTTCGCCATCGCCGCCTCCCACACGACGCCCGAGTCCGACGAGGTCGCGCGCGTGATGGCCGTGATGGCGAAGCGGGGCGCGAAGAACGTGGTCATGGAAGTGTCGTCCATCGCCGTCTCGGAAGGCCGGGTCGACGGAGTGCACTTCCGCGTCGCCGCCTTCACGAACTTCACGCAGGACCACCTCGACTACCACGGGACCATGGAGGCCTACGGCGCCGCGAAGGCCCGTCTCTTCCACGAGCTCGCGCCGGGCACGGCCGTCGTTTGCGTGGACTCGCCGTTCGGCGCGACGCTCGCCGACGACGTCGAGACCCGCCACGTCCACGGCGTGGTTCGCGTGTCGACGTCCTCCGTCCCGTCGAGCGCCGGCACGTCCGGCCGACATGTCGACTTCGCGCCGATCGACGTCACGTTCGGGCCGAACGGAATCGAGGGTCGCGTGCACACGCCACGAGGCATCGTCCCGCTGCGGTCGCCCCTGGTCGGGCGACACAATCTCGAGAACCTCCTCGTCACGCTCGGTGTCGTCCACGCCCTCGATCTGGACGTCGCGAAGGCCGCGCGGGCCCTCGCGGACGAGATCGGCGCGCCGGGCCGACTCGAACGCGTCTCCGCCGCGACCGACGACGTCACCGTCCTGGTCGACTACGCGCACACGCCGGACGCCCTCGAACGAGTGCTGGACGCCGTGCGGGGCGTGTCTTCGGGCGCCCTCCTGTGCGTGTTCGGATGCGGGGGCGATCGTGACGCGAAGAAACGGGCTCCGATGGGGGAAGCCGCCGGAAACCGCGCGACCGCATCGTCCTCACGAACGAGCAACTACGCACAGCCGCCTCGAGGCCATCGCCGCCGCCGGAGTGGGCCTCGTGGCGTCGGGGGTGAAGGCCATCCCCGAAACCCTGCGCGATTCCCGCCGTGCGTACGCTGTCATCCTCGATCGTGCACGCGCGATTGACGTCGCGATCCAGGTTGCCCAGCCTGGCGACGTCGTGGTGATCGCCGGCAAAGGGCACGAGACTATCAAATCGTCGGACGCGAGGTTCTGGTCCTCTGACGACGCCGCCGAGCACGTGCAAGGGCTCCTCGCGGTGCGTCGCGGCGCCCCGGGGGGAGAGGCTGATCGTGGCGACGCCCATTCCCAGGAACGGGCGCGGCGTTCATTGCGCGGAGCCTCCACCCCCGCGACGTCGTGCTCGAGCGCTCGCCGGGGTCGCATCGACGCCGAAGCGGCTGTTCACGACCACAGTTGCGCCGTCGTCGAAGGCTCCGCGTTCGTCGCGCCCGGCGAACGTCACGACGGCCACGAGCACGTCACGCGCGCCATCGACGCCGGCGCCGTCCTCGTCGTCGTCGAGAAGGGCGCGCGATGCCGAGTCTCGCGCTGTCGTCGTCGAGGTCATCGACACTCTCCTCGCGTGTGGAGCCCCGGCACGGGCCCACCTCCGAGCGTGGCGTCGCGTCCCGATCAACGCCGACGCCCGACGTCGTCGCCATCACCGGAGCGCGGAAGACGACCACGAAGGAGTTCCGCCCTCCTCCGTCGCGGGCTCGATCGCGACCCACGGAACTTGAACAACCGCATCGGACTGCCGGCGATGGCGTTCGTCGCGGGACCCGAGCACAGGTTCCTCGTCCTCGAGGCGGGCATGAGTCTCCGCGGGGAGATGACGGAGCTCGCGGGAATCTCCGAACCGGACGTCGTCGTCGTGACGAACGTGGGCGTCGCGCACGCGGAAGGCGTGGGGGGAACTCGCGCCGACGTCGCCCGCGAGAAGGCCGCGCTCGTCGAAGCGCTGGGACCGACGGGAGTGGCCGTGATCAACGCCGACGACGACGCCGCCATGGCCACGCTCGCGCGCACCCGAGCCGGCCGCGCCGTCACCTTCGGCCGGTCCGAGTTCGCGGACTACCGCCTCCTCGATCGGATTCCGATCGGCACGGAGGGCTCCCGCGTGACCTTCGAGCGTCCGTGCGTGGACTGTGCTTCCCCCGGGGCCCGCGAGACGCTCGAGGCCGAGCTCCCCATCGTCGGGGAAGTGGCCGCCCTCGACTTCCTCGCGGCCCTCGCTGCCGCGGAGGCCACCGCCGGCACGTTCGAGAAGGAGCGCATCGACACGGGGCTCGCCAAGAACCTCGCGCTGTCCGGACGCGCGTCGATCGTCCCCCTCGCCGACGGCAGTATCCTCGTCGACGACGCGTACAACGCGAATCCGGGTTCGATGCGCGCCGCGGTGAGGACGCTCGTGGAACTCGCGAAAGGGAAGGGGACGCGGGCCATCGCCGTCCTCGGCGAAATGAAGGAGCTCGGCGCCCTGGCCGACGCCGAACACGACGCGCTCGGGGACGTCCTCGCCGAAGCCGGGGTGGCCCTCGTCGTGGGCGCGGGAGGGCTTGCCGATCGCACCCTCGTGCGCGCGGCTTCGAGGGGCACGCCCGTGATCCACGCGAAGGACTCCCAGGAAGCTGCCCGCCTCGTCCTCCCTGAGGTACACCCGGGAGACGTGGTGCTCGTGAAAGCGTCGCGGAGTGTCGCTGCCGAGGTCGTCGTGAACGCCCTCGTGGCGGCACGCGGGCTTCGGGGGGCGGGAGACGCGGCGTGATCTACGAGCTTCTTTTTCCCCTGCGATCGGCGGCGAGCTGGCTCAACTGGCTCAACGTCCTCCGCTACGTCCCCTTCCGCGCGATCGCCGCGACGATCACGGCGATGCTCATCTCGTTCTTCGTCTCGCCGTGGTTCATCCGGCAATTGCAGGCGAAGCAGATCGGCCAGGTGATCCGCGACGTCGGCCCCGAGTCGCACAAGAAGAAGTCGGGCACGCCGACCATGGGCGGGTCGCTCATCCTGCTCTCCGTCCTCTTGCCCACGATCCTGTGGTGCGACCCGCGGAACCTCTTCGTCTGGGCGACGACCGCCATCACCGCCGGGTACGGCGTCATCGGCTACCTCGACGACTACCTGAAGATCAAACTCAAGAACTCGAAGGGCCTCGCTGGTCGGTACAAGCTCCTCGGCCAGTTCCTCGTCGGTGGCGCGGTCATCTCGTACTGCTTCCTCGCCAAGAGCCACCTTCCGGAGGACTGGGTCGCCATCCGCGGTCGGCTCAGCGTGCCGTTCGTGGCGTTCCAGAAGCATCCCATCGACGTGCCGCTGGCGATCTACATCCCGTTCGCCGTCACCATCGTCGTGTGGACCTCGAACGCCGTGAACCTGACGGACGGCCTCGACGGCCTCGCCATCGGGCCCGTCATCATCAACGCGAGCACCTACCTCGTGTGGGCCTATCTCGCGGGCGCGACGTTCGGCATCGCGAACGTCTCCCAACGCTTCGAAGTGGCACGCTACCTCGACATCCCGGCGATCCAGAGCGTGGGCGAACTTTCGATCTTCTGCGGCGCCATGCTCGGCGCCGGCATCGGCTTCCTCTGGTACAACACGTACCCCGCGCAGGTTTTCATGGGGGACGTGGGAGCGCTGGCGCTCGGCGGAGGCCTCGGCGCCCTCGCGGTATTCACGAAGAACGAGCTCCTCTCGATCATCCTCGGGGGCGTCTTCTTCGTCGAGGCCGTGAGCGTCGTCGCGCAGGTCACCTCGTTCAAGCTCACGGGCAAGCGCGTGTTCCTGATGGCCCCCATCCATCACCACTACGAGAAGAAGGGCTGGCCCGAGCCGAAGATCATCGTGCGCTTCTGGATCGTGTCGATCCTCCTCGCACTCGTGAGTCTCTCGAGCCTCAAGTTGAGGTAAACGACGGACGTCGGTCCTGCCGACGTCACGGAACCCACGTCGGTGGACATGCATTCGCTCGCAGGCAAACGTGTGGTGGTCGTAGGTCTCGGGACGAGCGGCATCGCCGCGGCTCGTCTCGCGACGAAGCTCGGCGCCCGCGTCGTCGCCACGGACGCGAAGCCCGAGAGCGCGCTCTCCTCCGAAGCCCGTTCGCTCGCGTCGTCCGGCGTGGTCCTCGCCGTCGGAGGGCACGGTTCGGCGGCGATCGCTTCGGCGGACCTCGTCGTCGTCTCCCCCGGCGTGCCGCTTTTTCCCGAACTCCGTGAGGCCGAGCGCGCCGGCGTCCCCGTCGTTGGCGAGGTCGAACTCGCCGTGCGGCAATTGCCAGCCTCGGTGCCGCTCGTGGCCGTCGGAGGCACGAACGGCAAGAGCACCGTCACGTCCCTCGTCGGCGAGATCCTTGCGGCCGACGGTCGGAAGACGTTCACCGGCGGCAATCTTGGCGATCCCCTCGCGGACGTCGTCTCCGAGCCGTGGCAGGCGGTGGTCCTCGAGGTGTCGAGCTTCCAGATGGAGCGCGTCGACACGTTCCGCCCGAAGGTATCCGTCCTCCTCAACGTCACGCCCGACCACCTCGATCGCTACGACGGCATGCAGGCCTATGCCGACGCCAAAGGCAACGCGTTCCGGAGACAACGCGAGGGCGACGTCGCCGTCGTGCCTTACGGGGACGCGGTGTGCCTCGCCCAGGCGCGACGGGGGAAGGGGGCGATCGTCACGTTCGGTCCCGGCGGCGACGTGGACGTCACCGACGACGCGGTGATCGATAGGCGCTCCGGGGAGATCTACGAACGCGCGTCGTTCGGACTCACAGGGGGTCACAACGCGCTCAACGTCGCCGCGACCGTCGCCGCCGTCTCCGCGATCGGAGTGCCCCCCGACGCGATTCGCGGCACCCTCCGGACGTTTCGCGGCCTCCCTCACCGGACCGCGCTCGTCGTCCTCCACGACGGCGTCGCCTGGTACGACGACTCGAAGGGCACCAACGTCGGTGCGAGCGTCACCGCCCTCCTCGGACTTAAGGAAGCGAAGGCCGTGCTCGTCGCGGGCGGCAAGGACAAGGGCGGCAGCTACGAGCCCCTCGTCCAAGCCCTGGAAAAGAAGGGGCGCGCCGCCGTTCTCCTCGGCGAGGCCGCACCGCTGATCGCCGAGGCGATCGGGGATCGAGTTCCCTTCCACCGCGCCGAATCCTTGGCCCAAGCGGTGAAAAAGTGCGCGGAACTCGCGCGGCCGGGGGATGCCGTGCTCCTCTCTCCAGCGTGCTCGAGTTTCGACATGTTCAAGGACTACAAGGAGCGGGGCGACATGTTCGTGCGTGAAGTCCACGCTCTCGTGGCCGCGTCCCGCGGAGGGCGCCCGTCATGAACCGCGCCTCCGTGCCGCCCGTGTCCGGTCGCAACGTCCGGGTCGCGAAGAAGAACGTATCCTTCGCCGTCCCGCTCGACGCGAAGGCGAACCCCGTGCGCGCCGCCGGTCCCATGGATCCCGTCCTCGCCGCCGTGGCCCTCGCGCTCGTGGGGTTCGGGATCGTGATGGTGTACAGCGCGTCGGCCATCGAAGCGACCGTCCGTCACCACGACCCGCAGTTCTTCCTGCGTAGGCAGGTGGCCTACGCGCTCGCGGGCGTGACCATCCTCTTCGTCACGAGCCGCATCGACTACCACCGGCTGTACAAGTTGACGTACCCGATGCTCGCCGGCGTCGGGCTCCTGCTCGTGCTCTGCGTCACGGGACTCGGTCACTCGGGCGGAGGTGCGGCCCGGTGGCTCGCCGTCGGTCCCGTGCACGTTCAGCCCGCCGAGATGGCGAAGGTCGCCCTCGTGATGTGGCTCGCCTATTCGCTCGCGAAGAAGGCCGAGCGCGTGAAGACGTTCACCGTCGGCTTCGTTCCCCACCTGCTCGTCGCCGGCCTCTTCATGCTCCTTTGCATGAAACAGCCGGACTTCGGCAGCGCCGTCGTGCTCTTGCTCCTCACGTTCACGTTGCTCTTCGTGGCGGGTGCGCGACTCGGCTACATCCTCGGGTTCTCCTTCCTGTTCGCGGGCGTCGGCGCGTTCGGCGTGCGCTTCACGGCGTACCGGTACGCGCGGTACCTCGCGTGGATGAACATGGACCAGCACCGGCAGGACCTGGCCTACCAGCCGTTCCAGTCGGTCATGTCGTTCGGTTCGGGGGGGCCGACAGGACTCGGGCTGGGGCGCGGTCTGCAGACGCTCTACCTTCCCGAGGCCCATACCGACTTCGTCGCCGCCATCGTCGGTGAGGAACTCGGGTTCGTGGGCGTCCTCGCGTTGTGCGTCGCATATCTCGTGCTCGTCGCACGGGGAGTGCGTGCGGCCCTCCGGGCACCCGATGATTACGGGAGCTACCTCGCCTTCGGCATCTCGACCATGTTCGGCGTCCAAGCCCTGGTCAATCTCGCGGTGGCCCTCGCCGTGCTCCCGACGAAGGGCCTCACGTTGCCGTTCGTCAGCTTCGGTGGATCGTCCCTTCTCGTGAACGCACTCGCCGCCGGCGTCCTCCTCAACGTGTCCCGTCAGGGACCCCGCGTCGTGGAGACCGCGACGCCTCCTCCTCCGCGCGTGGCACCGAAGCCCGCGCCGGACGACGCGGTGGGAGGTTCGGTTCTCGAAGGTTGGGACGACGACGGCGTGTTCGTAGGGACGGAGAAGGGAACCGGATGATCGAGAGGGCCGAGACTCCGGGGGGAGCTTCGATTCCGCGCGTCGTCATCGCCGGGGGAGGAACCGGCGGCCACGTGTTCCCCGGACTCGCCGTCGCCGAAGCGATGCGTGCCCTCGCGGACGTCGAGGTCGTGTTCGTCGGATCGAAACGCGGCCTCGAGTCGCGGATCGTCCCGGACCGCGGATATCGCCTCGAACTCCTCGATTCGGTCCCCATGAAAGGTGGCGGCGTCCTCCGGGGCGTCGTCGGCGCCGCGGTCGCAGGTCGGGAGACCGCGCGGGCCCTCTCGCGCGTGCCGGAAATCGCGCCGCGCGCCGTCCTGAGCGTCGGAGGGTACGCGGCCGGTCCGTTCGCCCTCGCGTCGACGTTGCGCCGCGTCCCGCTCGCGATCCTCGAGCCCAACAGCGTCGTCGGTTTCGCGAATCGTCTCCTGGCCCGCTTCGCGGCGCGGGCTTATCTCGCGTTCGATCTCGCCGCGTCTCCCTTCAAGCGTGACTGCGTCCGACCGTTCGGCGTCCCGTTGCGTGCGGGTTTCGCGGCGAAGCCCTACGTGGCCACGAACTCCGCCCGCGTCCTCGTGCTCGGCGGAAGCCAAGGCGCGAGCGCGCTCAACGAGCGTCTCCCCGAGACCTTCGCGAGGGTCGCGAAGGAGATTCCGCAGGTCCAGATCACCCACCAAGCCGGCCGGAACGACGAGGAGACCGTCCGTCGTGCGTACGCGGAGAACGGCGTGGGCGACGTGCGCGTGATCCCCTTCATCGACGACGTCGCGAAAGCGCTCGCCGAAGCCGACGTCGTCGTCGCGCGCGCGGGGGCGGGTACGGTCGCCGAGATCACGGCGGTCGGTCGCGCGGCCGTCCTCGTGCCGTTCCCGTTCGCCGCCGACGATCACCAGGCGAAGAACGCGATGTCCCTCGCAGCGTCCGGTGGCGCGGTGTGCATCCGGCAGGAAGTGGCCACGGTGGAGCGACTCGCCGAAGAACTCACGAGTCTCCTCCGGTCGGACACCGATCGAACGCGCGTCGCGCACGCGAGCATGCGCCACGGCCGTCCGGACGCCGCGTTCGACGTCGCGCGCGACTTCCTCGGACTCGCGGGCATCGCGATCACGAAATCGCCCACGGGCCGGGAGAGCGAGCCCGCGCGCGCGACCGCGAGGAACGGCAAGGGTTCCCGGGGGCTCCTTCCGAGCTGGGAGGTGCGCTGATGTTCCGCGGTCGCGTTCGCCACGTGCACTTCATCGGCATCGGCGGGATCGGCATGAGCGGTCTCGCGGAAATCCTGCGGACCCTCGAGTTCGAGGTGTCCGGATCGGATCTCAAGAGGAGCGACACGACCAAACGTCTGGAAGGTCTCGGCGTGCGCGTTTTCGAGGGACACCGCGCCGAGAACGTCGAGGACGCGGACGTCGTCGTCTACACGAGTGCCGTCTCGCCGACGAACCCCGAGATGGTCGAGGCGAAGGCGAAGGACATCCCGCTCATCCCGCGCGCCGAGATGCTCGCCGAGCTGATGCGCGTGAAGTACAACGTCACGATCGCGGGTTCCCACGGCAAGACCACGACCACGTCCCTCGTGGCCACCGTGCTCCGCCAGGCCGGTCTCGACCCGACCGTCGTCGTCGGCGGGAAGGTGAACGCACTCGGTTCGAACGCGCGCCTCGGTGCGGGGGACCTCTTCGTCGCCGAAGCCGACGAGAGCGACGGATCGTTCCTCAAGTTGACGCCCACCATCGGCGTCATCACGAACGTGGATCCCGAGCACCTCGACCACTACGGCACGCACGAGAAGATCAAGGACGCGTTCGTCGCTTACGCGAACAAGGTCCCGTTCTACGGATTGTCGATCCTCTGCGTGGACCACCCGCACGTGCAGGAGATCCTGCCCCGCATCGAACGTCGTCACGTGACGTACGGCATGGTCAACCAGGCCGACTACCGTGCGAAAAACCTCCGCTACGAGGGTCTGTCGACCCGTTTCGACGCGTTCCGGCGCAACGAATCGCTGGGAGAATTCGTGGTGCGGATGCCCGGCGCCCACAACGTCCTGAATTCCCTCGCCGTCATCGCCGTTGCCGACGAGCTCGAGATCCCGCTCGACGTCACGCGGGACGCGATCGCGTCGTTCCACGGCGTGCAGCGCCGGTTCACCGTCGTCGGCGAACCGGTCCTCGAGAAGGACGGAAAGAAAGGTGACGTCCTCGTCATCGACGACTACGGTCACCACCCCGCCGAGGTCGAGGCGACGCTCGATGCCGCGCAGCGCGGATTCGATCGGCGCGTCGTCGTCGCCTTCCAGCCTCACCGGTACACGCGCACGCACGCGCTCTTCGCGGAATTCACGCGCGCGTTCAACAACGCGGACGTCGTCGTCGTCACCGAAGTCTACCCGGCCGGCGAGTCTCCCATCGCGGGGGCGAACGGCGAGGCGCTCGCCAAGGCGATCCGCGCCCACGGTCACAAGGACGTGATCTACGAGGCGGACAAGACGAAGGTCGCCGACTTGCTCGTCGCGATCGTGAGGCCGGGCGACATGATCATCGCGCTGGGCGCGGGCGACATCAATGCGCAGGCGAGGGCGTTCGTGACGAAGCTGGGCGGTGACGGCGCGGGGAAGAAGTCGTGATGCCGCCCTCGAATCGCCGCACGCGGAAACCGAAGCTCCCGCCCGAGGTGCGCACGCCGTCGGACGACGATGTTTGGCCGGACCAGCTCGAACTCGATCTTTCCGGCGAGAACGCCGGCGCCGACGCCCGCTCGACGCCGCCGCCGGCCCTTCCGAAGGTGCCGCGCGTCGGCGCGAAGGCGATGGCGATCGCGAAGGGCATCCTCGGAGCGGCGCTCGTGATCGCCGTGTCCGCCGTCGTCGCGTGGGGTGCGCGGCGCTACGTGAAGACGAGCCCGCGCTTCGCGGTGACCGACGTCGACGTCTCCGGGACGAACCACCTGACTCCCGAAGGCGTGAGCGAACTCGGCAAACTCACGATGGGCGCGAACATCTTCTCCGTGGACCTCGACCAGGCGCGCGCGCGGCTCCTCGGGCACCCGTGGATCAAGGACGTGGAGCTCTCGCGTCGCCTCCCGGGACGAATCACGGTGCGCATCGTCGAGAGGGAGGCCGGCGCCATCGTCGCTCTCGGAGACACGTACCTCGCTTCGAAGGAAGGCGACGTCTTCAAGCGCTTCGAGGCCGGCGACCCCGCCGACCTGCCCGTCCTCACCGGCCTCACGCTCCAGGCCTTCTCGGAGGACAAGGAAGGTGCGGAGCGCACCGTGCGCCGCGCCCTGGATCTCGCGGGCGAATACGAACGTGGCCCCCTGGCGGAGAAAGCGCCGCTCCAGGAGGTGCACGTCGGTGGCGGAGGCGCGTTCACGCTCACCGTCGGCAAGAGCGCCGTGGCCCTCGTCCTCGGCGATCCCCCGTACCGGAAGAAACTCGATCAAGCGGTGCGCGTGTTCGCGGAGCTTGAACGCCGAGGGGGGAAGGCGGACGCCATCATGTTGGATAACGAAGCGCGGCCGGATCGCGTCGTCGTGCGGATGCGGTGATGAGCCCGCTCGCCGTCGAATCGGAGCGCACGCGGGGCGAGCGCTCCGATTCGTCGGCTCGCTCTCGGGTGCTTTCAGGCGAACCGCCCTCCTCGCTGCCCCGGGACCTCGCGCTTCGTCGGATGGGTTCTTGGTGGAGGAATCTTTCGATTCCTCCACCTCCTGGAGTGGGGTACGGCTCGAAGTGAACCCGGGGCGTGGACCGAAACCGTGAAGGGAATCGCGAGCATCTGAATCGGCTCTGTCCCACCATGTAAGTGTTCAAATACCGACTTCTGATTTGTTGGCCCGTGGATCGAGGCCGTGCGAATCGAAATACCGGGATGAGCACTACGCATGCATCGGGTGAGATCGTCGTCGGTCTCGACATCGGCACGACCAAGGTTTCCGCGGTCGTCGGCGAGGTCGGGGACGATGGAATCACGATCCTCGGAGTCGGCACGGTCCCGTGCCGCGGACTCCGGAAAGGCATCGTCTCGAACATCGACTGGACGGTGCGCTCGATCAAGGAAGCCATCGAAGCCGCCCAGACCATGGCCGGCGTGGAGATCCGCACGGTCTACGCGTGCGTCGCGGGAAGCCACATCCGGTCCCAGATGTCCGACGGCGTGGCCGCCATCGCGGGCGGCGAAGTCACCCGCGCCGACGTCGATCGCGTCCTCGAAGGCGCGCGCGCCATTCCGGTCGACGCGGATCGTCAGATCCTCCACGTGCTCCCGCGCGAGTTCATGGTCGACATCCAGGACGGCATCCGTGATCCCATCGGGATGAGCGGCGTGCGCCTCGGCGCCAAGGTGAACCTCGTCACCGCCGCGACCACGTGCGTGCAGAACGTGATCCGGTGCGCCGAGCGTTGTGGCCTCACCGTGGCCGACGTCGTCCTCCAGTCCCTCGCCAGCGCCGACGCCGTCCTCTCCGAGGACGAGAAGGAAATCGGCGCCGCGGTCATCGACATCGGGGGCGGTACGACGGACATCCTCCTCTACGTCGACGGTGGCATCGCCCACTCGAGCGTCATCCCCGTCGGCGGACTCAACGTCACGAACGACATCGCCGCGGGGCTCCGCACACCGATGGCGGAAGCGGATCGTCTGAAGCGCCTCTCGGGCTGCGCGCTCGGCCGCCTCGTCTCGGACGACGAGGAGATCGAGGTGCCCGGCGTCGGTGGTCATCCGCCGCGTCGCACGGCGCGCCGCGTGCTCTCGGACATCATCGAGCCGAGGGTCGAAGAAATCTTCGCGGTCATCCGCAAGCGCATCGAGGACACGGGGCTCCTCGAACAGCTCTCGGCCGGTGCGGTCCTCACGGGCGGCGCGGTCCTGCTCGAAGGCATGCCGGAGTTCGCCGAAGAAATCCTCGGCATGCCCGTCCGCATCGGATTCCCGACGGGCGTGCGCGGTATCACCCAACTCGTCCACGGTCCGCAGTTCGCGACCGGCGTGGGTCTCGTGAAGTTCGGTGCGCAAGCCGTCCACGATGCCGCGCTGCGCGAGCACTACGTGAAGACCACCTCGATGATGCGCCTCACCCAGAAGGGGAAAGAGGCGGCTGCGAGCGAAGCAGCGGTGGCTCCGCAGAAGTCCGGTTTCTGGGAGTGGTTGAAGGCGGCGTTCTGAACGCTCCGTCGTCGATCACCACAAATTTGGCACTCGCTTAGAGAACGACTTAAGCACCTGAATCAGCTCGAAAGCAGTGCCGTCGGCCGCGGGAAGAGGCGCCCTCGTCCGACGATTGGATGCCGTGGAATGCGCGGGTCGACCCCATCGGGTCGGACCCTTCCGGGAGGAAAACATGAGCTTTTCGATCGAGTTCGCGGACGAGACGCACGAGTACCAAGCACGCATCAAGGTCATCGGCGTGGGTGGCTCGGGCGGCAATGCCGTCAACACCATGATCAACTTCGGCCTCGAAGGCGTGGAGTTCATGGTCGTGAACACCGACGCGCAGGCCCTCAACGCGAACGCCGCTCCGACCAAGCTCAACATCGGATCGAGCGTCACGCGCGGCCTCGGCGCCGGTGCGGATCCCGAGCGCGGCCGCAAGGCGGCCCTCGAGGACGTGCAACGCATCAAGGAGCTCATCTCCGGTGCGGACATGGTCTTCGTGACGGCCGGCATGGGCGGCGGCACGGGAACCGGCGCGGCTCCCGTGATCGCGCAACTCGCGCGTGAAGAAGGCGCACTCACCGTCGGCGTCGTGACGAAGCCCTTCATCTTCGAAGGTCGCCAGCGTCACCGTCGCGCGGAGCTCGGTCTCGCCGCGCTCGCGGAGCAGGTCGACACGCTCATCACGATCCCGAACCAGAAGCTCCTTCTCCTCGGCGACGACGACCTCACGTTCATCGACGCCTGCCGCAAGGCGGACGAGGTCCTCTACCAAGCCGTCAAGGGCATCTCCGACCTCATCACCCAGAGCGGAATCGTCAACGTCGACTTCGCCGACGTGAAGACGGTCATGAGCAACATGGGTCGCGCGCTCATGGGCACGGGCATCGCGAAGGGTGCGAACCGCGCCCGTCAGGCGGCCGAGATGGCCGTCGCGTCCCCGCTCCTCGACGACATTTCGGTCGAGGGCGCGACGGGTGTCCTCATCAACATCGTCGGCGGTCCGGATCTCAAGATGAAGGAGATCCAGGAAGCCGCCTCGCTCGTCCAGGAGCAGGCGCACGACGACGCGAACATCATCTTCGGTGCGAGCATCGACGAGACCCTCGGCGAGAACGTCAAGGTCACCGTCATCGCGACGGGCTTCGACATCGCCGAGCTCGGCACGACGCACGAATCCATGATGTCGGGCTCGCTCTCGCGCATGTCCCAAGCGCCGCAGACGATGCCGTCGATGCAGCCGCGACCCGCTCCCCAGAGCATGCGCGTGCCGGTCTCGTCGGAAGTCGCCGCGATCGCCTCGCGCCGCGTGGCCCATGCCCACGAAGCGCGCACGCAGCGCGAAGTGGTCCCGCCGCCGGTGCCGTCCTCCCGCGCTCCGGGCCGCGATCGCGCGGCGTCTTCGTCGAACGCGTTCCCGTCCGGCTACGACGTGGACTGGGACGTCCCCGCGTTCCAGCGCAAGCAGCAGTGACCGTCGTGACCCGGACCTGACGGTCCGGACGTCACGCATCCCCACGACCCGGACCGTCGCTCGCGCGCGGTTCGGGTCGTGCCGTTTCCGGCGTCCCGATCGGGATCACGTCGGGCCGCAAAAGGCCGCGATGTAGCGCTTGTAGAACGTGTCCGCCGTGTCCGCTTGGGTGCCGAAGCAGGTGACTTGAGCTTCGGGCGGCGGGTCGCCGCGGAACGTCTGCGAGCAGTTGGCGTTCGCGGTGTCCACGTAGTTCTTGCAGGTGCCCTTGCCCGCGATCTCGAGGCACGCCTTCACGGCGTCGTCGTTCTTGCCGGTGCACGCCGTGGCGCACGCGAGTTCGCCGCACTTGTCCGCCGTGGCGGCGGACGAGCCGCAACCGGCCTTGTAGTGCTCCATGCATCCGTAGGTGTTGTCGAAGACGCCACCCGAGGTCGACACGAACGCGCCGTAGGCGGCCGCCGACTCGGGCGTTTCGATGCAGGCCATGCACGTCTTGTTCGCCGCGGCGTCCATGAACGTCTTGCAGTTCGCGTCGTTGTTGAGGAGGCACGCGGTGACGAAGTCGCCGATCTGCGCGGTGGTGCACGCGCCGGTCTTCCACCCGACGATGGGTTTCAGGGTCGGCGGCGTGTACGTGCCGACGGTCGCGGGAGAACAGCTCCCGCCCGCGCCGCCGTCGCCTGCGCCGGCCGTCCCCGCGGTTCCTCCGCTTCCGGCCGAACCTCCCGATCCCGCGTTGCCAGCGGCATCCGATCCACCGTCTTTGTCCCCGAATTCGGAGTCGTCGCTTCCGGGTGTCTTCGAGCTGCACGCCGCCGAAGCGGTGACGGCGACGAATGCGATCGCGAGGACGAAGAATCCGGACCGATCAGGAATCGCGCTCGGCAGGGAACGGGGTCGCGCGTCGGAATCAAGGCGAGAATCGAAGTCCATGGAAGCCTCCGGGACCAGCCTACGCAACCTGCGTGCCGCCTTCCGGAAATGTGATCCGACGCGACGAGGACGGCCAATTCCGCCCGGGACGTCCCGGGTGTCGTGCCGGAGCGCCCGATGCCGGTCGTCGCCGTGGGGGGCGCCCGATCCGTGCGGTCGAACCTCGATCCGTGACCGGGGTGTCCTCAGGGGGTTCGAGCGCGCAGGCGGACACCGTGCCCGGGAATGCACCGGTCGACGTGAATCGTCGCGCCGTCGTAGCGCATGCCCCCTTCGAGCGGTGCGTCGGCGAAGAAGAGGGGCGTGTCGAGATCCACGAACGTGAACCGTCCGATCCCGACCGCGAGGCTCGCGGACGCGCTCATGGCGAGGGACGACTCGACCATGCCTCCGATCATGAGTCCGAAGCCCGCGCCGAGCGCCGCGACAGCGAGATCGGCCGCCCCGACGAGCCCCGACTTGCTCGGCTTCACGTTCACGACGTCGACGGCACCCACGAGGCGCGCGAGGTCGCCCACGCCGTTCACGCTCTCGTCCGCCGCCACCTTCGTGCCTCGTTTCGCCGCGTGCGCACGGACCTCCGCGAGCGCGCGGACGTCGTCTTCTCCACCGGGAGTGGGTTGTTCGAAGAGCGCGATCGGCACGTGAGACAGGCGGTCGAGGACGTCTTTCGCCGTGCCGACGTCGTAAGCGCCGTTCGCGTCCAGGATGAACGCGGCCAGGGGGGCCTCCTCGTGGATGGCGAGGATCCGTGCGACGTCCTCGTGTGCGCTCCCTGCGCCGACCTTGACCTTCAGTGTGTCGAACCCGCGACGAGCCGCTTCGCGCGCCGAGGTGCGTGCATGCGCGACGTCCCCCGCGGTGATCGTGATGTCGGAGCGCAACGTGCCGCCGGTACTTCCACCGAAGACCAGCGGCATGGGCGTGCCGAAGCGACGGCACACGGCGTCGAGGATCGCGGTGTCGAGTCCGAAGCGGAGCGCTCCCGAGTGTGTCGCTTCGCCGAGTCGCCGAGCGAGCGCGCGGAAATCGGAGGCGTCGGCGCCGTCGAGCAGCGGGAGCACCTTCCGGAATTCCGCGAGCACGTCCGCCTGGGTCTCGCCGTTGAACGCGGGGAACGGAGCGCACTCGCCGAGACCCACGTGACCGCTCGCCAACGTGACGGTCACGAGCACGTTCGCCGCCCGTTCCTGGGCACCACCGGAGATCGCGAACGACTCGCGGAGGTCCATGTCGAAGTTCTCGGCCTCCGCCCGCACGATGCACGTGTCGCTCACGGGACCTCCGGGAGGTCGCGCGTGCGCTGCCAGACGTCCCGCGCGATCGCGTAGAGGCACACGTCCATGCCCGGTAGCTTCTCCCAACGCGTCATCTTCTCGAGCACCATCCCGTTCCGTTCGGCGACGCGGCGCGATCGCGCGTTGTCCGGTCGGATGATCGACACGATCCTGTCGACGGGCAAGGTTCCGAAGGCCGTGTCCCGGAGCGCGCGCGCGGCCTCGACCGCGTATCCGCGTCCCCATGCTTCGTGCGCGAAGCGGTAGCCGATCTCGAGCTCGTCGCGCCCGGCGATCCTTTGGTCGAGGAGCCCCGTGAATCCGACGAACCTCCCGTTCTCCCGGAGGCGGGCCCCGAAGTACGAATAGCCCCGGTCGCTCTGCATCGCCCGCATCCGTCCGACGAGCGCGACGCATTCGTCCCGCGTCCAAGGTCCGTTCGGATAGTCCCAGGTGGCCTCGGGATCGGCGAACACGCGAGCGACGTCGTCGAGGTCCTCGGGGCCGATCGGAGCGAGGACGAGGCGCACCGTCACCAGCCGGTCGAGGGAGGGCCACGTCCTCCGGACGTTCACGGTACGAACTCCACGTGCACGCCGAGGGATTCGGCTTCGCGGAGCACCGTCGACGCACCCTCCACGCGGGACGCATGGAGGAGCACCTTGGCCGCCACCATGTGGCCGAGCGCCTCGGGGCGCGGGAGCGTCCCGACGAACCGGGCGTCGACGCCGAGCGAGCGCGCGAGAGCTTCGAGCGATCCCCGTTCGGGACCGTCCCCCACGACGATCAGGCGAGGGGCCGCGTTGCCGCGATGCGACGCCGATCGGGACGCCACGTGGCGAACGACCGCGTCGAAACGTTTGCTCGCGACCAACCTTCCCACCGCGACGTAGTCTCCTCCCTCGCGCGGACGCGCGACGCGCAGATCGCCCAGGGCGGACGGCGCCACGTGCGCCACCGCACGGAGCGATTCGGCATCGCGGGCCGGCAGATCGCGGAGCAGATCGTCGAGGAGCGTCCCCGAAACGAATCGCCATGCCTCCGTACGCCGGACGAGCCCTCGAATCACCCGGACGCGGAGGGGCATCGGGAGTGCGAGCAGCAATCGGACGTCCGCCCCGTGGGAAACGCCTTCCCAAGCGACGCCCCGTGTCGTCCCGAGGGCGATGGGGATGAGCGACGGAACGACCCAATGCCCGATCACCCGGTCCCCCTCGCGCGTGCGCGACGCGAGCACGCGCCGGGCTCCGTCGACGAACGTGACGAGTCCGGAAGCGTTCCACGGGTTCGCGCGCACGCGCGCCATCGTCCCGGGCCATCCGAACGCACGTCCTCCCGGAATCCGGATCACTTCCGGTTCCGGCGCTCCGGCGCGTTCGGGGACCGTTTCGGCGACGTCGGGGTTCGGAGCGTCGGGAGCCGTCGACGGACACACGACCATGACCCGTTCGCCCCGTTCCACGAGCTCGCGTGCGTCCGCCCGCACGAAGTGACCCGAAGGATCCCCCGGTGACGCCGGATAGCTGGTGGTGACGACGAACGTGGTCATGCGAGGCCGCCCCGGCGCGATGGGTCCCCGAGATTCGGTCGCTCCAGGGATGCACGCAAGTGTCGCTTGCGCGTCACAATCCCCGACTACGTTCCGCCGCCGATGCGACTCTATGTCCCACGGGTGAGCTTCGCGCCGCTTCAACTGTCCGTGATGTTGGTCTTTTTGTCGGTGTCTGCGAAAGCCAACGCCGACGACGCAACGTCCGTAGACACCGACAATGCGGCCCCGAATCCGTCGTCCGAGGCCTCCGTTCCGCCCCCCGTCCTCCGCCCCACGCCGGTACCCGTCGCCCCGGCGCCCCCTGCCGACGCGCGCGCGGGCGCCTTCGAGCTCGCTTCGTTGAAGGTCCTCCGGGAGAAAGGAATCCTGACGGACGCCGAATACGCGTCCGCCACGAAGGACGTGATCGACACTGCGGGCCTCCGCGGTCCGGAAGGCACCACGCTCGCGGTCGGCAAGTGGGCGACGACGATCTACGGCTTCGTCCAAGCTTCGAGCATCTACGACACGACTCAGAGCTTCAACGAACAGATGGGCAACGGTGCGGTCGCCAGGTCGGGCACGTTCGTGGGCGACCACGATCGGCTCCAGTTCAGCGCGCGACACTCGCGGTTCGGCCTGCGCGTGAAGGCCCCGGAATGGCACGGCATGCGCGCGAGCGCCCAGCTCGAGATGGATTTCCTCGGGACGCAGCTCCCGGTGGGCGCCGGGCAGCCGTATTTCGGATCGGAAGGGGCGTTCATCACCAACCCCACGCTCCGGGCGCGGCACCTGAACTTCAAGCTCGAGACGCCGGTCGTCGACTTCCTCGTCGGCCAGTCCTGGGCACTCCTCGGATGGCAGCCGGTGTTCCAACCGAACACCGTGGAAATCCAAGGCGTCCCCGGCCAGGTGTTCAGTCGCACGCCCCAGATCCGCCTCTCCAAGACCATGAAGTTCGGGGCCGTGACGACGGAGCTCGCGGTCGCCGCGTTGCGCTCGCCCCAGCGGGACTCGGGCATTCCGGACGGACAGGCGGGACTGCGGATCACCTACGAGAAGTTCACGGGAGCCCACACGGGAAGCGCGACGGCGACGGGAATCCAACCGATCTCGATCGCGGTGACGGGCGATGTCCGCCACGTCCGGCTCCCGGAGTTCTCCGCGGCCCCGAAGGACACGCGTGGAAAGAACGGTGGGACGATCGCGGTCGACGCCCTGGTGCCGATCCTCCCTGCATCCAAGGGAACGATGGGCAACTCGTTGACCCTCGTGGGCGAGTTCGCGAGCGGCTACGGCGCGGCCGAGCAATATTCCTCGCTGAACGGAGGCGTTTCGTTCCCGGCGCTCCCGAACCCTTCGAACGCGACGCCCGCACCCACGTTCGCCCAGGACATCGACAACGGCATCGCCGTGTACGACGCGAAGGGCTCCCTGCACCTCGTCCAGTGGACGTCGTTCTTCGTCGGCGCCGAGTACTACCTGCCCGGCCTCGACGGGAAGGTCTGGGTCTCGGGCTTCCTTTCCCGACTCGAATCGTCGAACGCGAAGTCCTACGGGGCGCCCGCCCGCGTGCGGGATCACTCCCTGTACGTGTCCGGCGCCGCCTTCGCCGACGTCACGCCGGCGGTCCGGGTCGGCCTCGAATACTCGAACTACCAGGACACGTACGCGGACGCCCAAACCGCCACGAATCATCGGTTCCAGACGAGTTTCTTCTATCTTTTCTGACGACCCTTCCGCCCTTCTCCCGTGCGCGTCCGGGTGTTAAGAGGAGGGCATGCAGAACGGCAGCTCGGCGGGTCCGGTCACCATCGCGGGACGCATCCTCTACGTCACCGACGACACCACGCTCATCCAGGCCCAGCTCGAAGGCACGAACCTCGAGTTCGATCCCGAGCGCCCCCTCATGGGGAGCATTTCCACCGACGAGCTCACCCCAGGGTGGGTTTGCTACTATTACGACGAGACCCTCGCCCGGTATTGCCTCGTCGGCCTCCGCGGCGGCGTCATCGGCCAGGACGGCATCAAGAACGGTGGCTTCGGCGTCATCGTCAGCGGCATCTCGAAGGGGTGCGGCTCGAGCCGCGAGACCGCGCCGTACAGCGAGCTGAAGGCGGGCGTGAAGCTCGTCATCGCCAAGAGCATCGAGAAGATCTACCGCCAGAACGCGCAGAACATCGGTCTCCTCACGAGCACCGATTTCGGCCTCATCCCGCGCATCGCCCGTGGCGAGGCGATCCCGATGTCCGAGTTCACGCGCGGTCTGGATCCGATCAGCGCGGCCATCGTCGAACACGGGGGCCTCTTCGCCTACAACCGCGCGCGCCTCGCCGGAAAGACCACGCCGCCGGCCCTCACCACGCCCTCCCGGCCGCTGACGCTCTGCGAGAAGATCCTCGCTGCCCACGCCATCGTCGACGCGAAGGCGGGAAAGCTCGGGGTCGCCGGTGTGAAACCGGGAGACGCGTTCTTCGCCCGCACGGACGTACGTTTCTCCCACGAGTACGTCACACCCATGGCCGACGCGATCTTCCGCGCCGAGATGGGTCAGGACGCGAAGGTCACCCACCCCGAGAGCGTGTTCGCCTTCCGCGACCACCTCACGTTCCTCGATCTCGTCATGCCGAAGAAGCACGTCGAGATGGGCCTCAAGGACCAGGCCGGATCCCTCGCCACCGTCCAGGACGACTTCGCCAAACGCCAGGGCGTGAAGCTCTACGGCGAAGTGCACCGCGACGGGAAGCTCGTCGGCAGCGAAGCCATCTGCCACAACAAGGTGATCGAGGAGATCGCGCTCCCCGGTCAGCTGGTCATCGGCACCGACTCCCACACGTGCATGGCCGGTGCGCTCGGCTGTTTCGCGTTCGGAGTCGGCTCCACCGACATGGCGAACGCCTGGTTCACCGAGGACGTGCGCGTCACGGTCCCCGAGACCGCCCAGTTCGTCCTCGAAGGCGCGCTCCGTCCCGGCGTCTGCGCGAAGGACGTCATGCTCCACATCCTCTCCCAGCCGTTCTTCAAGACGGGGCAGGGCATCGGCAAGGTCCTCGAATTCTCGGGCGAAGGTGTGCGTTCCATGTCCCTCGACGAGCGCGCGACGCTCACCAACATGGCCGTCGAGGCCGGTGGCTTCACCGGCATCATCGAAGCCGACGAGGTGGTGGTCGACTACCTCGTGACCCAACGCGGCGCCGACGCCGCCGAGGTCCGCAAGCGAATCGTGAAGGCCGATCCCGGCGCGTCCTACCTCGCCACGTTCACCATCGACCTCGCCAGCGTCGAGCCCATGGTCGCCCTCCCGGGAGATCCCCGGAACGGGGTCGCCCTCGGCGATCTGCGGAAGACCTCCGGCGACCAGGACGTGACCATCCAGATCGCGTACGGCGGCTCGTGCACGGGGGGAAAGAAGGCGGACATGGACATGTACGCCGAGGTCCTGCGGAAGGCCGTCGCCTCCGGAAAGAAGGTCGCGCCAGGTGTCCACCTCTACATCCAGTTCGGGTCCCAGGACATCCGGCGGTACGCCGAAGCGAAGGGGTACTTGAAGGTGTTCGCCGACGCCGGAGCCGAGCTCGTGGACCCCTCCTGTGGCGCCTGCATCAAGGCCGGTCCTGGCGTCAGCGACTCGCCGGACCAGGTGACCGTGAGCTCCCAGAACCGCAATTTTCCCGGCCGAAGTGGCCCCGGGAAGGTCTACCTCGCGAGCCCCCTCGTCGTGGCGGCGAGCGCCATCGCGGGCAAAATCGTCTCCCCCGCCGAAATCTGACCGCTCCCTCGCGTACGGGGACGCCTCCCGAACCGCGGGTTTCTCTCGACCTTCCGAAGCCGCCGCGCTACGCCTCGCCCCCCCATGAACGACATCCAGCCCAACGCCTACGTGGTTCTCGATTACGTCCTGAAGGACGACGACGGCGAGATCCTCGATGCGAGCGAAGGCGTCGAAGACGCAGAGCCCATCGAGTACGTCCACGGCTACGGCATGCTCGTTCCAGGGCTCGAAGCCGCCCTCGCGGGTCTCAAGACCGGCGAAGCGAAGGAAATCGTGGTCCCCGCGGAAGACGGTTTCGGCGAGTACGACGACGAGCTCGTCCTCGAAGTCGATCGCGCCGAATTCCCGGACCCGAAGAAGGTGGCCGTGGGTGACGAGTTCGTGGCCGAAGCGCCCGATGGCGAAGAGATCCCGATGCGCGTCATCGAGATCGACGGCGACGGAATCGTGGTCGACGCGAACCACCCCCTCGCCGGAGTGACGCTCCACTATTCCGTGAAGGTCCGCGAAGTGCGCGCCGCATCGGACGCCGAGATCGAACGCGCGGCGTCCGAGCTCGAGGAGGCCGAGGGCCACGTGCACGGCCCCGGGTGCAGCCACGATCACGATCATGGGCACGGTGCCGACCAGCTCGTGACCCTCGGAACCAAGAAGTCGGTCCTCAACTGACGGAGATGCCTATGACGACGAAGACGATCAACTCCTGGGACTGGGACGTTCGCGTTCGTGAGCGCAACCTGAAGAACGGCACGCTCGACGTGAAGGACGTCGAGAAATACGTCTCCGCGCTCCCCGACGTCGCGGCGCAGGCCGAGGCGATGCCGCTGCCGCAGCCGGCCCTCGACCTTCCCGACGACGAGGACGACGATCTCGACACGGACGACGCCGCCGCCCCCGCGGCCGACGCGTCCATGAACGGCGCGTCCTCCTGATTCCACGATCCGGGAGACGATCGTGACCCAGCCTCGAACGGGCGCGGGACCTTCCCAGGAAGAGTTCCCGCGTATCGACTTTTCCACGTTCGTCCTGTCCCTGAGTCACTCCGCGTTGATGCACCTCGGTGAGGCGCCCCATCCGGAGACGCACCAGCAGACGGAGAACCTGGCCCTCGCACGCCAGACCATCGACCTCATCGGCATGCTCGAGGAGAAGACGAAGGGGAATCTTTCGGGGGACGAGGAGCGTTTGATCGCGCAGATCCTCTTCGACCTCCGCATGCGCTTCGTCGAACACTCGAAGAAATCCGCGCCCTGACCATGGCCCACGCCCGCCGTTTCCGTCCGGTCCCGCTCTTCGTACGCGTCGCCGCATGGAGCGGCACGGTGCTCGCGCTCCAGGCGTGCACGGGCAGTTGCGACCTCCGTCGTGGAGGCGGTGGCACTGGAGGTGCGGCGGCGTTGCCCACGGGCGCCGTCCCCGTTCCCACCGGCATTCCTTCGCCGAGCACCGTCGGCGCGGAGACCAAGGCCACGCCACCGCCCGCCGTCGATCTCACGCACGCGCCCGTGAGCTTCGCCCCCATCGCGAAGCGCGCCGATCCCAGCGTCGTGACGGTGAACACGGTCGGCGAGGAAGTGGAGTCCCACGGCATCCTCCGCGGTGGTGGACGCCACCGGGAACTCAAGGGCCTCGGCACCGGATTCATCGTGGACAAGTCCGGCATCATCGTGACGAACAACCACGTCATCGAAGGCGCCGGGTCGATCACCATCACCTTGTCCGACGAGAAGCAGTTCCCCGCGAAGGTCGTCGGCACCGATCCCGCGACCGACATCGCCGTCGTCCGCATCGAGGCGAAGGATCTCCCCGTCCTTCCTTTCGGCGATTCGACGACCATGGACGTCGGCGATTGGGTCGTCGCCATCGGCAACCCCTTCGGACTCTCGCACACCGTCAGCGCCGGCATCATCAGCGCCAAGGGGCGTACGAAGGACCAGGTCGAACTGGGCGATCCGTCCGGGTACTACGACTTCATCCAGACGGACGCGTCGATCAACCCCGGCAATTCCGGCGGGCCGCTCCTGAACCTGGCCGGTGAGGTCATCGGGATCAACACGGCCATCCGCGGTGGGAACGCGCAGAACATCGGGTTCGCGATTCCCGTCAACATGTTGAAGCAACTCCTCCCGATGTTGCTCCGGGACGGCCACGTGACGCGCAGCGCCCTCGGCGTCCGCATCCGCGACGTGCGCGAACTCTCTCCCGAAGATCGTGCCACCCTCAAGCTCGAGAGCGACAAGGGAGCGGTGATCGAGAGCGTGGGTTCCGGTGGGCCGGCGGACAAGGCGGGGCTCACGCCGGCCGACGTCATCGTCGCCTTCGACGGAAATCCGGTCGAACGGGGAACCCACCTGCAGTGGCTCGCGAGCACCGCGGGCGTCGGTCGCACGGTCACGCTGCGAGTGTCGCGCGCCGGCAAGCTCTTCGACATCAAGGTGACCCTGGGTCTCCTCGAGGACGCTCGCCGTCGGAAGTGATACGGCCGCGACGTCGTCGGATCGACCTCGCTTCAGTTGCAGGCGGTCACCGCGAAAGAGACCTTGGCCTTCGACGTAGAAAGCTCAGGTCGCGGCGCAGAAGAGCGGCTTTTCCCCGTATTCGGCGAGGCACTCGTCGAGCACCCGCGCCACCTCGCCGTCGTTGAACGGGGCGAGCTGTCCACCGAACGCTCCGGAAGCGAAGAACGTGTCCACGCAGCCGTCCTCCGACGTGGGCTGCGGCGTCGCGCCGTTCTGGTTGACGCACACCGAACAGATCTTCCGGATGCGATCGGTGACGTCCTTCGAACGACTGGCGTCCCGCGTCCACTTGTCGATGCAGGACGTCTCGAGGCCGCAGTCCTCGCGGCCGTTGATGTACGCGACGCTGTAGAGCGTCAGGTCGTTCTTGCAGTCGGACCGCAGGTCCGACGAACACTTGCCGTCGCAGAACGATTGCACGCTCTCCGAGGTGGGAGCTTCGCCCGTGCGACGCATGTCCTGCTGCGCGCAGGCGGCGACGAGGATCAGGAACGAAGAGACCGGCAAGACGAAGAAGGAACGTCGCATGGCGACCCGCACCAAAGCACGCCTCGTGCCGATCCCGAACGACGGAATCCTCGCGATATCCCGCACGCGTCCTCGACGGCGTGAACGACGATCCACGGGCACCACGTCGACGGGTCACGGTCTGGATTCAGCGCCACGTGCCGGTGGCGACCTCCAGGACCTTCTCGCGGAGCGGCGTGGGGCGACCGCAGACGAGTTCCGGGCCTGCAGGTCCGAGCGTTTCACGAGCGCGTCGATGACCGCGACCCCGATCTCCTTCGACGGCACGCGGATGGCGAGGTTCTTCGCGCTCCTCGTCTCGAAGTCCACGAAGGTGAGGGATTCGCCGACGTCCTTCCGCCCTTTCAAGGCCGATCGGAACGTCGCGTAGTCGCCTCCGACCGGCGTGCGCGCGGAGTGCGGGTGCACGAAGACGACGAGATCGGTGCACGTCCCGGCCGGCGCCGCGTTCTCGAGCGGTGGCCACGACGAGAAGCCCGTGCCGGAAGAATAGTTCTCGCCGTTGGTGGGCGGGTTGCACCGGAACGTCTCCCGCGGTGCGCGCGTGCGGAGGAGCGCGCGGTACCTCTCCGGCGTACGCCAACCGCGCCCTTTCTCCGCGTATTCGGCGTTCACGAGGACGTCGTCCTTCGCCCGTGCGAGGACACGCGCGGCCTTGTACTTCGCGCCGGTCGAGAACGGTGGTGTCGGCATCGGCACCGATTCCCACGCTGCGCCCGTCCATCGGAAGAGGGACCCGTCCGTCGCGACGACCCACGGTGCACCGAACGACGCGCCGTCCAGGACGGCGCCCGTCGCGGTGACGCCACCGTGCGCGGTTTCCGAGGTCGTCGAGACCCTGACAGGCGGCGTGCGATCGACCACCTTTCCGTCCGAGTCTCGACCTTCACGGTCCTTGTCGCGAGGACGGCCCAAATCGTCTCGTCGTCGCCGAAGCTCACCGAGTAGATGCCGGCTTCCCCTTCACGAGCTCCTCGAGCTTCGGGTCTTGACCCACGCGCCGTCCTTCCAGCCGCGGATCGTCCGCCCGTCCGCGAGGAACACCGACGGGACTTCGTGCCGGCCACGAGTTTGCCGCCTTCGCCGATGTTCGGTGACCTTGCCCGACGCGTCGGCCGAACGGAGGACGCTCCTTCCAGGGTCGCTGATCGTCACCGAGACGAAGATCGTCCCGCGAGCAGGGTGAACGTCCTCGACACGGGTCACGCCTGGCGAGCAGTGCCGCCGGCGGAGGCGCGACCTTCGAACCGTCCGTCGTGACGACCTCGAACGCGGGACGTTGCGCCGTCGTCGCGTACTCCGACGAGTCCACACGCGCGACGACCCGAGCCGTCCTTCCACGGCCGGGGCCGCGAGCGCGTGAAGATTTCCGCCCGTCGCGACCGTTCTTCTCGCGACCCACGCGCAACGGTCCATCCGTTCGTGTCGTGGGTCCACGTCGACCTGTTCGGCCATGCGTCCGCCCGCCTCGTCGCACCTGCCAGGACGAAGGCGGAAGGCCAGGTCCCGGAGAGTTCCCTTGAACCCCCGTAGAAGCTGTCCGTCTTCTCGCGTGGGGGAAGCGGGAGGGACGTCGGATCCAGCCCCGTCTCGTCGATGCGTGCCAGCGTCGGATCGCCGCCGCGCGTGTAGGGACCGAGCGCGTTGCCGTAGACCACCATCACGCCGTTCGACACGGGCCACGTCTCCATGTGGATGCACATGCCGTCGACGAGGGTCCACAAGGGACCGTTGCCGAGCGGTCGCGTTCCCCACGGGAGCGGCGCATCCTCCAACTTCGCCGTCGTGGCGCCGGAGAGCCTCGAGGTCGCCGCGCCGGCGTCGCCCGCCTTCGTCACGGTCGGGGGCGACGCGTCGGACGTCGTCGCGACCGGAGCCGGCGTCCTCGTGTCCCTCTGGGGAGTCGTGCAGGCCATTCCGAGGACCGCGACGATGCACGGGAAGAACGACGGGAGAGGCGAAGTGCGTGCGCGCATGAGGTCACAACGATAGGTCACGACGGAGGATCGCGCGACGCTCGAAGATCGCGGCGTCGCCGTCACCGCGACCCGCCCCGCGTTCGTAGTCGACGACCACGGAGAGGCGCACGGGGCGGGCCGGACGTTTCGCGACGTCGACGCCGTCGTTCCCGACGTGTCGTCCAGTTCGAGGACCAAGGTGCGTCGCCCTTCGATCCGCGTGTCGCTCTTCGTCCGCGGGGTCCCCGGAGCGGCGTCGTGATCGAAGACGCGCGAGAGCAGCGTCTCCTTCTCGGCGACGAGTCGCCCCTCCGCGTCCTCCGTCCACGCGCGGACGCGGAGGCGGCGGAAGAGGTCGCCCGTCGGGAACGCGTGGCCCACGCCGACCGTGCGCACGTGAACCGGACGTTCCTTCCCTCGACGTGCGGATCTTCGAGGGCGAGTGCGGCGCCGAGACGCGCGTCGTCGCGGGACGCGGGGAAAGCGTGGGACACGTGGGACGTGATGCCCGCGCGATCGGCCACGCGATCCATGTGGCACGTCGCGCAGGGGACGTTCGCGAAGGCGGAACGTGCGTGTTCGCGGGCCGTGTCCTGCATGGGTTCGGGGCGGTCGGGGAAGTCGAACTGGTGGCACGCGGCGCAGGCGCGGGTGGTGCCCTTCGCCGCCTCGCGCGTGCCGTGGTCGGAACCGAGGGTATGGCAGCTCGCGCACCCGACGCCCGGGCCGCCCCGATCCGGTCGTCCCGCGTCGCCGCTTCGGGAGCGTGGCACCGGAAACAAAAGTCGTAGGGCTCGGCGTCGAACGATCGTCGGAAGTCCGGATGGTCGAACGACGCACGATGCAGGGAGCCCCGCCATTCGGCGACGATCGCCGCGTGGCATCCGCCACACGACGCCTCCGGGACCGTGCCGGCGGACGCGACGTCGGCCTCCGGAGCCACGGGCTCCGGGACACGCGACGGCGAACGGGACGGCGAACGCGACGGGGAAGGGGACGTTCCTCCGACGCACCCGGCCGTCACCGCGACGACCACGAGCGCCGCGGAACGAACGCGAAGAACGCGCGGGTGTCGGCGATTCGAGGACGCCTTCCGTTCGAGGAGATCGTTCGGGGACATGGGAACGTCCGAAGACCGGGGAGGTGGACCGTCCGTCGGTCGTGAATTCCCCCGATCGGAAGGTTTGGGACGAGGCCGAAACCGTACTACCCTGGGCCCCATGGTCCGAAGCTCCGCGAAGCCCGGCGCTTCTTCCCCCGAATCTCCGGGGGAGTTCGGCACCGACGGCCCCGAGGATGAGACCGAATCCCCGCGAAATTCGCCGGTGCGCGACTCCGCTGCCCCCCCGCCGCGGTCGGGAGCGCCGCCGGCCGTGAATACCTCCGCCTCCGGAGCGTCCAATTCCCGAGAGACTCGAGCTCGGGAAGCGGAGGAAGATCGTGCGCTCATCGCGAGGGCCCAGGAAGGAGATACGGCGGCGTTCCGACGACTCGTCGAACGTCACCAACGCCGCGCCTTCGCGATCGCGTTCGCCCAAGTCCGTGACGAGAACGATGCACGCGAAATCGTCCAGGACGCGTTCTTGCGCGTCTTCAAGAGTCTCCCGACCTTCCAGGGGACGTCGAGCTTCTTCACCTGGCTGTACCGCATCATCACGAACCTCAGCATCGACCTCATTCGCAAACCCGGCCGCCAGCACACCGAATTGTCCGCGGACGGGAGCGAGCTCGACACGAGCAGCGAGGAAGACTTCCTCCACGTCTGCATCGAAGGAAGTCGATCCCGCGGATCTCGTCCGCCGGAAGGAGATCGGCGCACGCCTCCAGGTGGCGCTCGATGCCCTGCCCACGTACCACCGCGCCGTGATCGTCATGCGCGAGATCGAAGGACTCAGTTACGAGGAGATGGCCCAAGTCACGGGAGTGTCCAAGGGAACGACTGCGTGAGCCGTTTTTTCCCACGCACGTCAGAAGCTCCAATGCGCCCTCGCCGATTGCTACGAAGAGCAAGTCGGCTGAGTCGCGTCGTCTTCCGACGCGCCGGAATCCGCGGACGGATCGGGAGGCGAATCCCCATGAGCCGCCTTCCCACGACGTCGTGATGGACATCATGGCCTACGCCGACGGCGAGCTCGAGGCGGACCGCGCGCGCGTCGAGGCCCTCCTCGCGAGCGACGGCGACGCGAAGAACCTCCTCGCCGAACTCCGCGGCGTGGGCGATTGGGTCGGTCGTTGCCGAAGCCCGCCTCAACACGGCGCGGACGGCATCGCCGACGCCGTGATGGCGAAGGTCGGCACGGTCGGCGCCCCCATCGATCTCGCGGGAGCCCGGGCCAAACGCGCGATGCGCATGGGAACCGTCGGTGCCGTGGGCACCGTCCTCGCGCTGGCCGCCGCCGTCTTCCTCCTCGTCCGCGATCCCGCGGCGACGTCGAACGGTCACGCGGCATGACCTCCCTCGGCGCCGATCCCGCGCCGTCCGGCCGCCCGACCTACGACGTGCTCGCCGTCCTCGCGAAGAAGGGCGACGCGCCGGCGGTCGATCCCATGCTCGATCCCGCGGATTTTTCCCACGGCGAACTTGCAGAGTACAATCAATTCCGCGTCCTCGACCGCAAGAACGACACGGAGATCGCCGCCGGTTCGGCGCTCGTCGTGAACGCCGGCAGAAGCTCGAGCTCGTCGCCCTCCGGGACGGCGCTCCGTCCTCCGGTCGTCGCTTCGGCGTGACGTTGAAGGGCGAACGGCCCGGCCGTCCTCTCGTTCCGGGTCGATGCTCCGGCGGATCCCGCGTGACGTTCGTCGGCACTGGACATAAGTTCCAGGATGGGCTGCTCGTCGGGTCGCGTTCCTCCCGCGGAAGTGACGCGGGGATTTCGCCCGGTCCGGCGACCCATGGTAGACGTCGGTCGATGCCGGAACGTCGATCCGAGATCCCCATGACCGTCCGGGTGCCGGACGAGGGCGACGACCACCGTCGTGATCAAGGTCGGTATCACTGCGGCCCTCGGCTTCGCGATCGGCATCGCATGGCCGCGCATCGCCGAGTCCGTCTCGACCGAACTGAGCGACGCGGCACGCGCCTCGGCGTCCGGCAGAGCGCCTCCGGGCAGCTCGACCGCCCGCCCGCGCCCTCTATCGTGACCGCCGCACCCGCGCCGACCAACGTCCCGGCCCTGCTGAAAGGTCCGACCGGTCCGCCATGGTCGTCGGCACCGCCCCCGCCGAAGGTGACGGTCGGCAAGGAAACGATCACCTCGTGCCGCACGGAAGCGGGCGAGGTGCTGAAGGGCGCGAAGGCGTGCGGTCCCATGCCTCGCTTCGATGCGATCGCCTTCGCCCGCCTCAAGCGGCTCTCCCACTGCCCGAACGTGATCGGCACCGAGGGCAAGCTCGGGGTGATCTTCACGCTCGACTTCGGCAAGAACAAGGTCACGGCCGACGCGGCACCGTCCTCGACGGTCGGCAACCTCGACTCGTTCGCGGGATGCCTGATGGGCGGCATCGACACCGTGTCGATCGCATCCATCGAACACGAACACCCGCGCTACACGCTCTTCTATCCGGCCACCTTCACGACCCGCGCGGGCGACGCCGCGGCGGATTCGTTGCCCGTCGGCAAGGCACCCACCGGCGAGTCGAAGGCCCGCACGGCTTCGGGCGCGGAAGTCCACGCGACGGATCCCTCGGCCGAAGTCGTCTGGGAAGTGGCCATCGTGCGGGACAACCCCCGCTCGGGTACGCTCGTGGCGCGGCTCGCCCGGGGCACGAAGGTGCAGATCGCGAGCGGGCGCGAGGGCTGGTACCGCGTGAAGTACGGACCGACCTTCGCCAGCGAGGGATGGGTCTACCGGGGCGCCATCGGCCGCTGATCGGGGCGTCCTCCCGGTCCCCCAGCGCCTGAAAGTAGCTGGAATCCCGACGGAAGTCGTTCCGTCGCGGGAATGTCACGTGGCGCTCACCGGCCGCTCGAATTGGGCGGGCAGGTTGCACCCGTGCCTCCCTCGACGCTCACCGCCGGATCGGACGCGGCCAAACCTTCCCCGAAGATGAGTGCCAAGGATCTCGGCGTGTTCTACGGCGACAAACTCGCCGTGGAGGGAGTGTCGCTCGACGTCCAGGCGAACGAGGTGCTCGCGCTCATCGGCCCCAGCGGCTGCGGCAAGAGCACCTTCCTCCGGTCGCTCAACCGCATGAACGACACCGTCCCTGGCGTGAAGGTGCGCGGCAAGGTCGAACTCGACGGCACCGACATCTACGGGCCGGACGTGGACCCCGTGCTCGTCCGCCGCCGCGTGGGCATGGTGTTCCAACGATCGAACCCCTTCCCCAAGAGCATCTCCGAGAACGTCGCGTACGGGCTCCGGATCGCGGGTGAGTCCGACAAGCGCGTCCTCGCCGAGAAGGTCGAGCGCGCCCTTCGCCACGCCGCACTCTGGGAAGAGGTGAAGGATCGCCTCCACGAGTCCGGGCTCGGACTCTCCGGCGGTCAGCAGCAGAGGCTCTGCATCGCGCGCGCGCTCGCCGTCGAGCCGGACGTCCTCCTGATGGACGAACCCGCGAGCGCCCTCGATCCGATCGCGACCGCGAAGATCGAGGATCTCGTCTCCCAGCTCCGTACGGAGCTCACGATCGTGATCGTGACCCACAACATGCAGCAGGCCGCGCGCGTCTCCCAGAAGACCGGCTTCTTCTACATGGGCAAACTCGTCGAAGCCGGGGACACGACGACCATGTTCACGCGCCCGAAGGAACGCGCGACCGAGGACTACATCACGGGACGATTCGGATGACTCCGGAGCTCCCGTCCGCCGCCCAGAAACCCGAGGAAAATTCCGCCATGAAGTTCGTCCACGCGATCCCGTCGTCCGCCAGCCTCCTCCTCCTCGTCTCCGCGCTCGGTGCCTGCGACAAGACGCCGCCGCCCCCGCCGCCCGACACCGCCCGAGCGACGACGACGGCGGCCGCCGAGGCCAAGCCCGGCGAAAAGACCGGTGGCACCGTGCGCGCGAGCGGATCGAGTGCGCTGCAGCCGCTCGTGAACGCGGCGAAGGAGAAGTTCGAGGCCGAGAAGAAGGGCGCGAGCATCGAGCTCTCCGCGGGCGGTTCGAAGAAGGGACTCGCGGACGTGTCGTCCGGCGCAGTGCAAATCGGAAACAGCGACATCTTCGCGCCGGAAGATCTCAAGGCGTCCCTCGTCGATCACCGCGTCGCGGTCGTCGGCTTCGCGGCGATGGCGAACAAGGGGACTTACAACGAGAAGGTCGCCGCCGTGTCCCTGGCCGACCTCGCGAAGGTCTTCCAAGGGACGATCAAGGATTGGAAGGAACTCGGCGGCCAACCGCAGCCCATCGTCGTCATCAACCGCGCCCCGGGTTCCGGGACGCGCACGGTGTTCGGCAACGCGGTGCTTGGAGGCGACAAGTTCGTCGAGTCCAAGACGGAGGACAACTCCGGCGCTCTCGTCGACAAGTTGAAGCAGACGAAGGGAGCCATCAGCTACCTCGCGCTTTCCTTCAAGGACGACGCGCTCCTCACCCTCTCGATCAAGGGCGACGCGGGCGTGGTCGAACCGACCGACGCGAACATCACGTCCGGTGCGTACCCCGTGTGGTCCTACGAGCACATGTACACGAAGGGGGAGGCGACCGGCCTCACGAAGGACTTCCTCGACTTCGTGGTGTCCCCCGCGTTCCAGACGGGCGGACTCACCAAGGTGAAGGGATTCGTCGCGATCACCGCCATGAAGGTCACGAAGGAGAAGGACTGACCCCGTGACCGCCCCGGGCGCCAGCACGATGGAGACCTCGGCACTCGCCTCGTCCGCTCCTCCGAGCGCGAGGCGCGGTCGATTCGTCGACGGCACCGTCCGCGCGTCGCTCGTCGCGAGCGGCGTGTTCGTCCTCGCGGCGACGATCCTGATGATCGTCTTCATCGCGCGCGCGGGCCTCCGCGGAATCGAGGCCGTCGGTCTCCTCCCGCTCGTGGCGGGTACCACGTGGAAGCCCGAAGCGGACTCCTTCGGCGGCGTGCCCCTCGTCTTCGGGACCATCGTCACGGCAACGGGTGGCGTGCTGGTCGGCGCCATCCCCGCCGTGTTCGCCGCGCTCTGGGTGACGGAGTTCGCGGGGAAGTTCACCAAGTCCGGTTACCGCCGCGTCATGGAAGTCGCCGCCGCGGTGCCCAGCGTCGTCTACGGGTGGCTCGCGCTCGTCCACCTCGTGCCGGGCATGGACGTGCTCGCTCACTCCCTCCACGGCGCATCGGGAGACGTCGGCGGCGAAGGCATCGCGGCGAGCGGCCTCCTCCTCGGAATCATGGTCGCGCCCACCGTCCTCCTCCTGTCCCTCGACGCGCTCTCGCGCGTGCCGGGTTCGCTGCGGGACGCGAGCGCGGCCCTCGGTGCGACCGCCCTGCAGACGGCCTTCCGCGTGAGCCTGCCTTACGCTTGGCGCGGCCTGCTCGTGGCCGTGTTCTTCGGTTTCGCGCGCGCGGCCGGTGAGACCATGGCCGTGCAGATGGTCATCGGTGGCGCGCGGCGTCTTCCCGAGAACCTCTTCTCGCCCACGACCACCATCTCGACCCAGATCGTCATGGACATGCAGAACGCGCGACCGGACACGCCCGCCAGCAACGCGCTCTTCTCGATGTCGCTCATCCTCCTCGTCATCTCGGTCGCCGTCGTCCTCGTGACGCGTGCACTCTCCCGATCGGGGAGTGCCTCGTGAGCACGACCCGCGCGACGATCCTCCACGTCGATCGGCGTGGCGCCCGACGCGAGAACGTCCTCCTCCGACTCTTCGGGGCGTTCGCGATGGCGATCCTCGCGGCGTACGTCGTCGCGCTCGGATACCTGCTCGTCCTGGGCGGCGGACGCGCCATGAGTTTCACCGCCTACCCCACGCCGCTCGCCGGCGTCGAAGGCGAGGTCACCATGCGCGTGGTACTCGCGTTCGCCGTCTTCGGCGGGCTCGCTTGGGCGGTGCTCTCGGCGGCGCGAGCGTTGCACGACCTCGTCCGCGGTCCCGACGTCCGCGTCGACCGAGGACTCAAGCTCGTCGTGACGCTCGTCGCCGTCCTGGGCGCCGCGTTCTTCCGGGATCATCTGCCGCGGTTCCTCGTCTCCATGCCGAGCGAGACCACCGCGGGCGGCGGTGTCGGGCCCGAGATCTTCAACACGGTCTACTTCGCCGTGCTCTCGACTCTCGTGACAGTCCCCATCGGAGTCGGCGCCGCGCTCTACATGGCGCGATTTGCCGACGGTCCCCGGTTCGTGGGCGCCGTGCGCACGGCTCTCGACACGCTCTCCTCGTTGCCGAGCATCGTCTACGGTCTCTTCGGCTTCCTCGTGTTCGTCGTCGGACTCCGGGCGGGCTACTCGCTCCTCGCCGGAGCGTTCGTCCTGGCGCTCCTGAACCTGCCGCTCGTGGTCGGCATCGCGGAAGAGAGCATCCGGTCCGTTCCGCGGGACCTCGAGGACGCGAGCCTCGCCCTCGGCGCGACCCCCGTGCAGACGGCCTTCCGCGTCACCCTGCCGTACGCGTGGCCCGGCATCCTCAGTGCGCTCGTCCTATCCATCGGCCGCGTGTTCGCGGAGAGCGCCCCGCTCATCATGACCGCCGGCACGACCATCTCGCGCACGAACGCCTACTCGCTGAATCCGTTCCGCGGGGGGGAAACTCTCGCGGTCCACCTCTGGTACGTCAATTCGTCGGGCCTCAGTCCGGACAAGGCGGAGGTGAGCGCAGGAACCGCGGCGGTGCTCGTCCTCCTGATCGTCGCCACCAACACGCTGTCGGCCCGCTTCGCCAAGATGGGTGGAGCCGCGGGGGGCCGATTTCGCCGGGCCACCCGGTGAATCACGACGTACCCTGAACGACGACCGAACGAACGCCCGAGGAGCCCCGTAGAACGATGCCCACGTCCCACACCAGCCGCGACTTCGAATCGGAACTCCGCGATCTACGCGCGCAGTCCCTCGCGATGGGAGCCCGCTGCGAGCGCGCGCTCGAACTCGCGCTCGACGCGTACTGGACGGGATCGAAGGCTCTCGCCGCCGAGGTCCTCGAGATCGACCGACGCATCGACAAGGACGAGATGGCCATCGACGCCCTCGTCCTCCGCATCCTCGCGCTGCGTCAGCCCGTCGCGTACGATCTCCGCGTCCTCACCACGGCGCTGAAGCTCGTCACGGATCTCGAGCGCATCGGCGACGAGGCCGTGAACATCTCCGAGCGCGCCGAAGCGGCCACGCCGCGCGCCAAGGCGTGCGCCCACGAGGACATCAAGGGCATGGCGGAGGACGCGCAGAAGATGCTGCGTGACGCCCTCGACGCCTTCGTCAACGGGGATGCCGACCGCGCCGACCGGGTTCTCCTGAAGGACGACGACGTCGACGCTGCCTACGGTCGCACCCTCGCCCTCATGACCGAATTCATGTCCGAGCACCCGGACGAGATCCCGAGCGCCATCGCGGTCGTGAAGGTCGCGAAGTACATCGAGCGCATCGCCGATCACGCGACGAACATCGCCGAGGAGGTCATCTTCATGGTGCGCGGGGAGGACGTACGTCACCTCCGGACGCACCCGCCCCCCGCCGTCGTCTGAAGGCGACGTTCAGACGTCGCCGCGGAGCTCGAAGGCCGTCGTCGTGGCGTTGCCTTCGTCGTCGACGCGGAGGAGCTCCTCCACCTTCTTCTGGGCGAGGTCGAGCTCCGCCTGGGACTTCCGGGAAAGGCGGATGCCTTCTTCGAAGAGCTCGAGGGACTTTTCGAGCGTGAGATCTCCGCGCTCCAGGGAACCGACGATCTCCGAGAGGCGCTTCATCTTCGCCTCGAACGACTCGTGGACGTCGCCGCCCTTCGCGTCACCGGTGGATCGTTTCTTCGCCGTCTCGCCCTTGCCGCCGTCCGTCATGGTCCCGAGAGTCGTACGTCGGGAAGACGGGCGCAAGCACGACCTCCACGTCCCCGCCCGGAATCCCGGGAACGATGGCGTCCCCGTCGGCGTCGAACACGACGGGATACGCGCATCCGTCCGAAGTCCGTAGGGTGCCCTCGATCGGCCCGGTGCCCCGAGGTTCACGGCCGTCCGTGACGTGCACCCAGGCGACGTCGTTGCCGCCGCCACAGACGAGCGCGCGCCGCGCCCGGAGGACGTCCGCATCCGGACTCCCGGAGGGGGTCGCCCAGGTACGGACGGTGGGGTCCGGATCGGTTTCTCGGACGAGGGCCAGCACGTCGGAACGGATGGGGGCGACGGTCGGTCCGACTCCACGTGCGACGAGGGCCCGGACGAGCAGTCTCCGCGCGCGCACGTCCGTCTCCTTCACGAGGGCGTCGGCGAGCCGCCCCGTGGCGGACGGGAACGACGCGAACGCGAGTCCCCGGTATGCGGCGAAGCGCACCGCGGGGTCCGGTGCGTCGAGGAGTCGGGTCGCTCGGTCCTCCGCTCCGACGCTCCGCGCGAGCGCGTGGGGAGCCAGGGCCGCGAGATCGACGGAGGCCTCGTCGACGCGAGCGCGCAGGGTCGAACTCGGCACGTCCCGGTCGACTTCGCCGTCCGCGAGGGGAACGAACGCGACACCGAGTGCATGACGCGTGGACGCGTCCGGCTCCGAACGCCACGTGGCGCGCATCGCACCGACGGCTTCCTTGCCAGCAATCAGCACGAACGGCGCCACCGACCGTTTCACCGACGCGGTCGCGCCCGCCGGGGCCGCGAACGAGCTTCCCGGGGCCATCGTCACACGAGCGAACGCCGCCAGGTCCTCGTCGACCACGTCGTTCGAACGAGCGAGAGCGTCGACGAGACGATCCAGGTCCGGGCACGGATCGCGCCCATCGAGACGACGGACGAGACACGCGCGCAGGGCGTGTCGTCGCGCGACTCCGGTGACGCGCCCGGCCGTACGTGCGAGCACGCGCGCGGCCAAGGGAGACGCCGATCGCGCGAGCGCGAACGCGGAGGGGTACGGATCGGCGTCGGTCACCGCGAACGCTTCCAGGACCTCGACGGCGGTGACGTTCGATTGGGAGGCGAGCGCCCCGAACGCTCTTCCGCGGAGCTCCGCATCGGTGGACACCTTCGCCCGAGCCGCCAAGGCGCGGGCCACGTCGGGGTGATCCACCGATCGCGCGAGGTCCACGGCGGCGGAGACCGTGTCGTCGTCCGCGACGAGTTTCGTGATCGAACGCACGTCCGGAACGCCGAGGTCCACGGTCGCGCGAGCGTAGGCGACGCGGACGTCCGCCGAAGGATCGGCCGCGAGCGTCGCCGCGTGAGCGAGGACGTGGGCATCCCGGAGGCGACCCAGGGCGGAGACGGCCGCCCGACGTAGACCCGCCGAGCGCGCCACGAGCAGCGGAACGATGGATGGCGCCGCGCGCAGATCACCGAAGTCGCCGGCGAGGGACACCAGGCCCGGAGTCGCCGTCGCCGCGTCGAAACGGAAAGGACGTCGCGGCGGTGCCGCGACGAGCGCCGCGTACGCGGGCGAGTTCGTGGTTCCGTCCCGTTCGACGAGGGCGAGGAGGAGGGCTGTCGCGCTCGCGTCGCCCGATCGGGCGAGGCCGAGGGCCGCGACGGCCCGTGCGAGGTCACGCGTGGACCCGCCGTTCGAAGCGGGCGACGTGACGATCCTCGAGCGCTTTCTGGACCGCCGGCGTGGGAGGCACGCGTGCGAGGGCCCGTGCGAGCGCCAGGTCGACGATGGCCGAACCCCGTGGCCCGTCGTCGTCGGCCGCGGCCGTGGAGACCAGGAACGCGACCGCATCGTCGGTGCCGATGGATCGGGCTCGTTCGACGGCGCGGACCCAATCGTCGGGAGAGTCGCCCTTCGTGAGGCCCTGCGGAACGTCGAGACCGAACCGACGGAGGAGGGCGTTCTCCGCACGCGCCGCGTCCGCCGCGCGTGGGGCGTTCGGGACCGCGAGCTCGGGAATGCGAGGCGCTCGGCGTGCCGCGGCCGAAGGTTGGGCGTGGACCGATCCCGGCACGGTCCCGATTCCGCCGAGGATCGTCGCGACCCACGTCACGGCGAGGCCGAGGCTCCGCGCGCGTCCGGGCGTCCGATCCCTTCCTCGGGTCGTCCTCATCGCGATCGCTCCGCGGGGCATCCGTTCGTCGCCGGATCGGACGTGGCCTCTCCCGGCACGCGTGGGCACGCGTCCACGCGATCGACGATGCCGTCGTCGTCGTCGTCGATCTCCGGGCAGCCGTCGTCGTCCTCGAATCCGTCCTTGTCCTCGGCGATCGGCGGGCAGAGATCGACGTCGTCCTCGATCCCGTCTCCGTCGCGATCGTGATCCTTGGGCGCCCATGTCACGCCGATCGTCGAACGCACGAGCGGTGATCCGATGGCCGACTCGAACCCCACGTCGAACCCGACGAGGACGGCGACCTCCCGGAAGCGACCGAGGCCCACCCGATCGGCGACGGACAAGATCACCGGCGAGATCGATCGCGCGTCCCCGGGACCGAGTCCGAAGGGGGCGGTCGGTCCGGCGGGAAGGGCGCCCCGGACTCCGAGCTCCCACGCGTGCCGATCGGCGGCGTCGAACCCGAAGACACGCGGGCGCAGGACGAGTCCGAGGGACCAAGGAATCTCGTGGCCCAGCGTCGCCGTCCCCCGCGACGTCGTGAACGTCTCGAAGTCACCCCGCGCCTTGAATCCAAGGGTCGCCGTGGCCCGACCGACCAGCATGTCCAGATCGGCGAGGAGTCGCGCGGTCGCGGTCGCGGAGCCCTCGGAGACGAAGCTCCTCGGAGTACCCGTGGGCAACGTGAACGACCCGAGGGCGGCGAGTCCGACACCGCCGTCGTCGTTGGAGCGCAACGTCGCCTTCCCGTGCAGCGCGAGATCGCCCACCGCCGAACCCGTCACGTCGCCGATGCCCGGGACGCCCCCTTCGCGCGCGGCGGTCGCCGTCGAAGAACGTCCGCTGGCGAACACGATCGGCATGACGACGCCCACGGCCCAGCGATCGCCGAGCCCGACGCTCGCCACCGTGTCCAAGCCCCAGACCGTGTTCTGACGGAAGGTCCGCCGTCCGTCCGTGATCGTGACGGGACGCGCGCTCGTGTGGAGGAACGCGGCGAAGTTCGGCACACCCGCACCTTGCGTCGTGGCCGGTTCGGTGACGAGACCGGCGTTGGGATCGATGGACGGACGGAAGGTGCGGACGTCCACGGAGGGCACTTCGTCCGCGCGGGCGTCCGCGGTACCGACGGCGAGCGCGAACCCGACGGCGACGACGGATCCCATCGGGAAAGGCCGGGCACGCATGGGCCGAGTCTACACCGTCCGCGCCTCACGGGAGGCGCGTCGGCCCCGTCCTCACTCGGCGTCGCCGCCCGCGATGCGCAGGACCGGAGTGCTCGCGGGAGCACTCGGCGGAGGAGCCTTCACCGCGCCGGCGGGAAGTTCGTGGGCCATGCGCAGCCGCTTGACCTCGAGGTAGCCCGCGGAATGGGGATTCGCGGCGACGACGACGGGAAGCCGACCCGCGACGTTCACGCCGAGGGCACGCAGCGACCGTACCTTCTCGGGGTTGTTCGTCATGAGCCGCACGCTCTTCACGTCGAGGTATTCGAGCATGTCGGCCGCGACTTCGTAGCGACGCGCGTCGTCCGGAAGGCCGAGGAGGCGGTTCGCGTCCACCGTGTCGTGACCACGGGACTGGAGGGCGTACGCGCGGATCTTGTTGGCGAGCCCGATGGATCGCCCTTCCTGACGGAGGTAGAGGATCGCACCCGCGCCCCGTCGGGCGATCTCCGCCATCGCTGCGTCGAACTGCTCCTTGCAGTCGCACTTGAGCGAACCGAACACCTCGCTCGTGATGCACTCCGAGTGCACCCGCACCGGGACGTTCGACTTGCCCGCCACGTCGCCGAAGACCAAGGCGACGTGTTCTTTCACGCCGTCTCCGTCGAGAGCGCCTTCTTCCGGGGCCGCGTGGAAGACGTGGGTCGTGAATTCGCCGTGTCGCGTGGGGATCTTCGCTTCGGCCACGTGACGCGCGTGAGGCCGGATCACCCGTTGGGGGACGTGCATCTCAGGTTGTTCCTTCCCGTCTTGAACTCGAAGCTCCGAATCGGAGGGTCCTTGAAACGTAGGAACGGACCCGACGTTCGTCAAAGGGCGTTCCCGCAACCGCGCGAAACGAAGTGACTTCCACCTCGGGTGCCGCTCTCCCATGGCCCATCCTCCAGTCCGCTGCAAGCGAAAGGATCGGGGGATTCCCCCCGAAAGCGCTCTCATTCGTTCTCTTGGGTCCAGGCGACGAGCGTCGCCAAGTCCCGGCTCCGCACGACGCCGTTCGGGAGGCTATCGAGCTTGTCGAAGCCCGCCCCGCCGACGATGATCCGGGTCCGGCTCGCCGCGGCGGTGCTCGCGAGAATCGCCAAGTCTCCGCGGAGCCGCTCCGCCGGAGCGCTCCGGGCGGCGCTCACGGCGAGGATCGTCGGAGGATTGCCGGCGACCATCAACGCGAGGTCCCCCACGGGCACGTTGGCGCCCACGACGGCCGTTCGGAAACCCTCCGACGCGAGCACGAGCGCCGCCATGCGCACGCCGATGTCGTGGTGTTCGTCTCCGAGGCACGCGCAGAGCGCCGTGCCCCGTTCGGTTCGGCTGGTGCGCTCTACGAGAGGACGCACGCGCGCGATCATGTCCTTCACGGCGTTCGACGCGATGTGCTCCTGCGCGGAGCTGAGTCGGCCCGATGCCCAGCCGTCGCCGATGTCGTTCATGGCGGGCGCGATGACCTGGTCGAACGTGTGGGCCAAGGAGAAGCCTCGGAGCTTCTGACTCGCCGCGAGCGACACGAGGGCGTCCACGTCCCCGCCGAGCGCCAGCGCCTGCGCTTCCGCCTGTTCCGCCGACAGCGAACCCGAGGGGGCGGCGGGAGTGAGCGCCTTCGGTCGCGCGTCGCCCTCCGCGTCCACGCCGTCCGGATGGTCGGCGAGGAATGCCTTCACGTCCCGCAGCCGGAACTTCCGGTGACCGCCCGGCGTCTTGAAACACCGCAAGGTTCCCGCGTCGGCCCATCGCTTCACGGTCGCTTCGCTGACGCCGAGGACTTCGGCCACACCTTTGGTCGAAATGATGTCCATACCCAGGATATCCTTGGCGAAATTTGCGATGAGCGGGGAGAGCGCCGTCCCCGAATCCTGGACGCTGCGTCCAGTTCTCTACGTTCGGATGCCCCCTGCGGTCGAGGGTCGCGGAATTTGCACGACGACGAGCGGTTTCGTCCGCAGCCTGCCTTCCCTGGCCGTTCCCGCACGGTTTGTCGGGGTGCGATGCCCCGTTCGTCCGCCGTCGGAGGGCGCCTCAGCGCCGACCAAGTCGGGTGAGCATGTCCTCGAGAATGGCGTCGGCCGGGCGGCGCGAACTCTTCAGCGCCAGATCGGTCTCGCCGAGCACCTTGAGCCAACGTTCGACTTCGCGTGCGTTCGACGCCTTCGCACGATCCCGGAGTTCGTTCGCCCGGAAGGGTTGGAACACACCGGCTGCCTTCGCCGCGGCGTCGTGGGATTGGCCTCCTTCGACGGCGGCCTGGTACCTCGCGAGTTGACGGATCGACCACGCGAGCGCGCCGAGGAGAGGGAGGCCCCGATCGCGCGGGTCGTAGACGTCCGCGAGGATCTTGAACGACGACGCGAGATCGCGGCGACCCACGGCAGCGACGAGGGCCCACGTGTCCGCCGTCCGCACGCGCGTGATGCACTCGCTCACGTCGGCCTCGGTGATCGGCGCATCCGTACCGACGTACAGCGAGAGACGCTCGACCGCGTCCGCCACGTACCCGAGCTCGGGGCCGGCGATCTCCGCGAGCAGGTCCGCGACCTCGTGGTCGATGGCGTGCCCCTTCTCCTTGCAGCGCGTCGTGATCCATCCGGGCAACGCCCGACGATCGAGCGGCTCGCACGGAACGAGCAGCCCGAGCTTCTTCGCGACGCTCACGAACTTGCGACGGCCGTCGAGCTTTTCGGCGACGAAGACGACGCACGACGACGGCACGGGATCCGCCAGGTACTCGGCGAGTTTCTCCATGGGGCTGAGCGGCGCCGACTTCGAGACCTTCGCGGGCTTGTCGTCGTCGTCTCCGGAGGACTCCCATCGGTCCACGCTCCGTACGAGGACGAAGCGCTTCGGCGCCATCATGGGCACCGTGCGTGCGGCGGAGAGGACCTTGTCGACGTCGACGTCCCCGGCGGTGAACTTGTCCTCGTTGAAGGCGGCGACGCCGGTGCCGAGCGCGGCGGCACGGATCAGGGCGAGGAGCTCGTCCTTGACGTAACGCTCCTCGCCGACGAGGACGTAGACCGGCGCGAGCTCGCCCTTCTGGACGTCCGCCTTGACCTTCGTCGCGTCAGCCACGCGAGCGCTTGCGGAGCCGCGCGAGGCCGACGAGTCCGAGCGCGGGAATCAGCGCGAACGCGCCCATGGACGTTGTGCCGGGGACGCTGCATCCGCACCCGCCCGGCTTCGTCTTGATCTCTTCCTCCGGCGTCTTGTCGTAGGCGCTCGGCGGGATGAACGGGGCCGCGGATCCCGTGGCTTCGACGTCGTTCGTGGGGACCGCGGCGTCGTAGTCCATGGCGCCACCGGGAGCCTTCGCCGGCCCGTTGCCGTCGCCGACCTTCTTCACGCCGGGGTCCTTGGCGCTGAAGTTCATGGTGCGGCGATCCTGGACGGGGTTGTCGCCGCGGAGCGTGATGGTCGCGGGGGAGCCGATGTCGACGCCGTCGCTCGTGCGGACCTGGAACTTGTACTCGCCGGCCTCGTATCCGCGGACCCGCGTGAGCGTGAAGTCGTACCGCGTGCCCTTGAAGACCTTGCCGGTGCCGTCGGCGAAGTCGACGTCGAGGCTCTCGACCATCGGCTGCTGACCGGTGACCGTCATGCGGTTCGTGACGGGGTCTTTGTGGTTGTCGACGAGGGAGCGCTCGAAGACGGCCGTCTTCGTGAAGAGGAACTTCATCGGCACGTGCGCGATGGCGGGTGCCTTCGGGAGTTCGAGGGTCACGTAGATGTGCCACCCGCCGGATACCTCCGTGACTTCCGTGCTCTTCACACGGAGCGCGCCCGCCGCGTGCGCGGTGGTCGGTGCGAGCGTCGTGGCGGCGGCCGCGCCGAGCGCGGTGCACGCGACGAGGGTGGGCCAAGCGAAACCGAAGGCGAGGGCACGTCCGCGGGAGGTCTTCATCGGCCAGAGACGGTACAGGATCCGGGCGCTCCTGTGTTACGGAACGCTACGGAACGCGCCCGCGATGACCGACCTCCGCCCCGAGCTCCAGACGTCCCTCGAAGGCCTCCTCCGGTCCCACGGGAGCGTGGACGACGTCGGCCTCGACGCCGTCGCCGATGCGCTCCTGCCGTTCGGCGCGACCCACGAGGAAATCGACGCGTTCGTGGAACGACTCGAGCGTGCGGGCAAACGGGTCGGCGCGCCGAAGGACACGACACTCTCGGCGTCGCTGATGCCCGTTCTCCGCGCCGCCCGCGATTTGCGCGCCCGCGGGACGACGCCCACCGTCGCGGCCGTGGCCGGAGCGACGGGCATGGATCCGGACCGCGTGAAGCTCGCGCTGGTCTACGGGCGCACCCTCGGTCGGTGATCGCGCCATGCGCTTCGAACCCGCCCTCGTCGAGGGTCGCCTCGTCCGTCGCTACAAGCGATTCCTGACCGACGTCCGCATGCCGGACGGCACCGTCGTCGTGGCCCATTGCGCGAACACGGGCGCGCTCACCGGATGCCTCGAGGAGAACGCGCGCGTCCTCCTCCGCCCGGCCGACAACCCCGAACGGAAGCTGCGCTTCTCGTGGCTCGTGGTCGAGAGCGCCCACGCGTGGGTCGGCCTCGACACGTCCCTCGCGGTGCCGCTCGTCGTCGAAGCGATCGAGGCGGGGCTCGTGCCCGAGTTCGCCGGCTTCGACCGGCTCCTCACGGAGGTCCCCTACGGTCACGAGCGGAGCCGCATCGACATCCTGCTCTCCCGCGGTGGCACGCCGTCCGCCGACAAGAAGGCGCGTCTTCCCGAGGGGGACGCGCGGGTCTACGTCGAAGTGAAGAACACGACGCTGGCGAGCGGCGAGGGCTCTTCGCGCGTGGCGCGCTTTCCCGACGCCGTCACCGAACGCGGCACCAAGCACCTCCGCGAACTGTCGGCCATGGTCCGCGAGGGGCACCGTGCGGCCGTCGTGTTCGTCGCCCAGCGTTCCGATTGCCACGCCTGGGAACCCGCCGACGACGTCGATCCCGTCTACGGTGCGACGCTCCGCGAAGCGGTCGCGGCAGGTGTCGAGGTCTTCGCGTTCGGGGGACGGATCGACGCGGACGGCGCGACCATCACCGGCCGTCTTCCCGTCCGGTTGCCGCCGATGCCCCTGACACCGACGCGCGCGCCGTCGCGGAAGCCGATCCCGGTCCGCGCCACACCGCCACCCACCACGCGACGGCGATGAAGACGAGCTGGAACGGCAGACGGACCCACGCGGCCGTGCTCGAGACCTGCATCCCGTCGGGTTGGATCCCGTTCACCGCCATGTTCACGTTCGCGGGGAACACCGCGACGTAGAGCGCGATCAGACCGAATCCTGCCGCGCGGCGCGTCCTCGGCACGAGGATGCCGACGCCTCCCGCGATTTCGAAGAATCCACTCACGTGGACCAAGAGGAGCGGGTGGGGGAGCGTCTTGGGCACGATGTCCACGAACCCCTGCGGCTTCATGAAGTGGAGGATGCCCACCGCGATCATCGCCACGGCGACCAGAACCCGCACCCCCGACCGCACCGTCTCCATGGCGTTACGTTGACAGGGTCCGGATCGCCGGGCAACCTCGCGATCGCGGCTTTCGCGCGCTCGAAACCGCCCATCGGTACCCGGGGAGCTCGCGGAAATGTCGGATCGTGGATCGGGGGGATCATCGCGGCCGCCGCCGAGCGGGCCGGATCCGCTGATCGACCGGCTCATCGACCAGCGGTACCGCATCAAGTCCCTCATCGCGCGCGGGGGCATGGGCAAGGTGTACCGGGCCGAGCAGGAGCCGCTCGGGCGTCCGTGCGCCGTGAAGATCCTCTTCCTCACGCAGACCGTCGAGAGCGACGAGGAGTTCCAGAAGCGCTTCTTCCTCGAGGCGAGCATCGCCGCGAAGCTGACGCATCCGAACACGGTCACGATCTTCGACTACGGCCGCACCGAGGACGACATCTATTACATGGCGATGGAGCTCCTCGAAGGAGTGACGCTCCACCGCGCCATCCGCGAGGCCCGCGGGATGCCCGAGGAACGCGTCGCCCACATCGGTCGGCAGATCTGCCGGGCATTGAGGGAGGCCCACGCCCTCGGCGTCATCCACCGCGACCTCAAGCCGGCCAACGTCTTCCTCGTGCGTCACGGCGACGAAGTCGACTTCGTGAAGGTGCTCGACTTCGGGCTCGTCAAACACGTCGGGCCCGAAAAGCAGAGCGAGGACCTCACGCAGGCCGGGCTCTTCATGGGCTCGCCGAAGTACATGGCTCCCGAGCAGATCCGGGGCGAACGCGTGGACGCGCGCACGGACGTCTACTCGCTCGGCATCCTCCTGTACGAGATGCTCACGGGGAAGGTGCCCTTCGAACGTTCGAACAGCGTCAACATCCTCATGGCGCACGTCAACGAGGAGGTCCCTCCGCTCACGAAGACGAACCCGAACGTGCACGTGTCCCGCGACATGGAGGACACCGTCATGCGGTGTCTCTCGAAGAACCCCGCGTCGCGCTACGCGAGCATGGACGAGGTCCTGCAGGCGTTGAAACGCGTGACCGGTGGCGCGGCGACGGCCACCATCAGCGCGCTCCTCGGGGACGGCATCCCCGAGTCCCGCCCACTGCCCGGACTCGCGTCGCATCCGTCGATGACGCCCAGCGAGCCGTCGGGACCGCCCGTCCACGATCGCAGCTCCCTGCCTCCCGAGATCACGGTCACGCACGCCTCGGTCACCGGAATCTCGACCCGCGTCTCCCTGGCGCCGAAGCTCTTCAAGTCCGTCACGGGACCGCCGCCGAGCGGATCGGCGTACGGTCGCTTCGCCCTGTTCGTGCTCGTGGCCTTCGGGATCGCGGGCGGCGTGTACGGGTATTTCGCCGCCGAAGCGGAGTCGGACCGCGCGGTGGACGCCGGCGCGCCCGCCGACGCCCGTGCCGACGTGGGCGTACGACGCGACGATGCCGCGCCCCGTCCGACGTCGTCCGTGCTCCCTTCTTCCTTGGGTGCGTTGGGTGCAACGGGCGACGCCGCGACGGACGCTTTCGCGACGTCCCTCGACGCGTCTTCGGACGCGACCGTGCCCGGCGATCCCGTCGACGCAGCGACCGCGTTCCTCGCGGCCGACGGATCCTTCACGTGGGTCTCCCCCGACGGAGCCGTCGTCGCGGTTCCCGAGTCCGACACGCGCGTGCCCACGGTGGGGGCGAGCGTCGCGCGGCTCCGTATCGAGACGGAACCTCCGGGCGCTCGGGTCCGCGAGGACGGGACGGAGCTCTGCGTGGGGACGCCGTGCACCATCGTCTGGAGCGGCGTCGGCGGCGAGAAGGGCGCGACGCACAAGCTCTCGTTCGCTCGTGCGGGCTACCGTTCGGAGACGCGGACGATGACCATCGGGAAGGCCTTCGGAACGGTGCGACTCACGCGCGCGCCCGGAGCGGGAAATTCGCCCAGGGACCCCGATCCCGTGCCCTCCGGCTACAAGCCGTTCTGAGCGTGGTATGGACACGGGCCCGTGTCCTCCGAGCCGGAAACCCCTCCGAAAACTCCGTTCGTCCGCGTTCCGGCCGTCGCGGGAGTCGTGTTCTCGGGGGCCCCGTCGGCCGTGGTCATCGGCAACTTCGACGGAGTCCATCGCGGGCACGTCGCCCTCCTCGAGGACGCCCGTGTGCTCGCGGCTCGGGACGGACTCGCGCTGACGGTCCTCACCTTCGATCCCCACCCGAGCGCCGTCGTCGGACGCGAGCCTCCGCCGCGACTCACCACGCTCGATCGTCGCGCCGTCCTGCTCCGGGACGTGGGCGTCGCGCGTGTGGTCGTCCGCACCTTCGACGAATCGTTCGCCCGTTCGACGCCCGAAGCGTTCGCGCGGAGTCTCCTCGCGGAGACCCTTCGCGCCCGGCGCGTGATCGTCGGCGAGAACTTCCGGTTCGGTCACAAGCGTGCCGGCGACTTCGCGGAACTCCGACGCCTCGGCGAGTCTCTCGGCTTCGAGGCTTCCGTCGCGCGCATCGCGAGCGACGCCACCGGACCGTTCTCGAGCACACGCGCGCGGAGCGCCCTCACGGTCGGGGATCTCGCCGAGGCGACCCACGTGCTCGGCCGGTCCCACGGAATTTCGGGCGTCGTCGTCCACGGCGACGCGCGCGGTCGCACGCTCGGGTTTCCCACCGCCAATCTCGGGCACGTTCCCGAACTCGTCCCTCCGAACGGTGTGTACGCCGCCACCGTGTCCACGTTGGAGGCCGGTGTTCCCGCCCGTCTCGCGGGCGGCGTCATGAACGTCGGCGTCCGTCCGACCATCGGCGGGAACGCCGAGCGTCGCATCGAAGTCCATCTGCTCGATTTCGAGGGCGATCTCTACGGGCGGAACCTCTTCGTGACCCTCGAAGGCCGGGTCCGCGACGAGCGCAAGTTCGACGGACTCGACGCCCTCAAGGCGGGGATCGCCGCGGACGTCGTCCAGGCGCGAGGGATCCTCGCGGCGGTCCCGGAGAACGTGCCATGACTCGCGACGAACTCGAAGCCCTCGACCGTGACGCGCTCCTCGTGCGCGCCGAGTCCGTCGGTGTCCCGTTCGCGCGCTCGCTCACGCGCGGCGAGCTCGTCGACGAACTCCTGAGGCACGCCAGCGAATCGCCCGAAGATCGGGCGAAGGGGTTCTTCGGTCAAGCGCGCGAACTCCTGGCGAGCGTGGTCGGTCGCGGGCTCCACCTCGTCCAAGCGTCCGAGTCGGATCGATCCCCGCCCCCCGTCGCGAAGGCCGCGAAGGTCGACGTCGTTCCCACGATCACGCTCGCGAAAATCTACCTCGGCCAGGGACTCACTTCGCAGGCGATCCGCGTCCTCCACGACCTCGACGCACGGGAGCCCGGTCGGAAGGACGTGCGATCCATGCTCGCCGACCTCGGCGCCGGCCCGGCTCCGACCTCGCCCGTCGCTTCCGCGCCGCAGGTCACGTCCTCCGCCACCGACGTCTTCGCGATCGTCGGGGACGACCGTTCGGTGGTCGTCGCGTGGAGCCTGCCGGAGTCGACGTTCCGGGAGGCGTCGGCCTGGGGCCTTCTCGTCGTCGTCGTCGAACCCGCGTGGACCGGACCCGTGCGCCACTCGCGTTGGATCCCGATCGAGACCCCCTCGGGCGTCCACGTCGTCTCCCGCGCGGACACGTGGGGCGTCGTCCGCGTGGCCCTCGCGATCGCGGCCGACGCCGGTCTCGACGTCGTCGCCCACGCTCCCTTGATCGTGTCGGAAAACGCGAACGATCCCGAAGATCTGCGGACCTTCGGCCGGGAGGGGCTCGCTCCGCTCCCCGACGCCATCCGGGACAGCCCCACCTTCCGTGCCGCGCTTGCGAACGGGGGAAGCCATGCTACTCGCCGGTCCGACGCGACCGACCCACGGACTTCTGCCGACGCGTGACGCCTGCGTCACCGCGTCGTCACAAACGCTCAATACGTACGTAGCCATGGCACGAATCCTGGTCATCGAGGACGAGAAGGACATTCAAGACGTGCTCAGCTACAACCTCGGCCAAGCCGGCCACGAGGTCCACGTGGCGGAACGCGGCGACGACGGCCTTCGCTTGGCGAAGAAGATCCGTCCCGAACTCGTGATGCTCGACCTCATGCTCCCGGGCATGACGGGCACCGAAGTGTGCACGCAGCTCAAACGCGACGCGTCCACCGCGTCCATTCCCGTCCTCATGCTCACCGCGAAGGGTGAGGAAGTCGACCGCGTGGTCGGGTTCGAGCTCGGCGCCGAGGACTACGTCGTCAAGCCGTTCAGCGTCCGCGAACTCCTCCTCCGCGTCCAGGCGATCCTCCGTCGCGGCACGCAGCCGACGAAGTCCGACGTGGGCTCCACCATCCTGTTCGGGCGGCTCCGCATCGACAAGGACGCCCACCGGGCGTTCGTCGACGAGAAGGAAATCGAGCTCACGGCGCTCGAGTTCAAGTTGCTCGTCACGTTCCACGAGCGTCGCGACCGCGTGCAGACGCGGACGAAGCTCCTCGACGACGTCTGGGGCATCACGGCCGACGTCACGACCCGCACGGTCGACACCCACGTGAAGCGCCTCCGCGAGAAGCTCGGCATCCTCGGCGACTCCATCGAGACCGTCCGTGGCGTCGGCTACCGCTTCGCGGCGGAACCCATCGAGGGGAGCGCGAACTCCTCCGAGGCCACTCCGTGAGACTGGGCTACCGAGCGAGATTCTTCCTCTATTCGCTCGGCGTCATCGCAATCACGGGTGGGTTCGCCCACCTCTATTCGTCGTCGCTCCTCCGGGAGTTCGTGGTGGAACGCACGGCGCGGGAACTCGCCGATCGGGCGGCGTTCGTCGCCGAGACCGTCCAGGCCATCCCGGACGGCGAACGGCCCGAAGCCGCGCTCGCCGCGATGGCTGCCGCGGCGAAGGGTCACGTCGCGGTGTGGGACCGGGAAGGGCGCGCGGTCTCCGGTGCCGATCCCTCCGCGACGTTGCCCGCGTGGATCCGTCAGGACGCCGAATCGAGGACCGACGTGCGGGAGGTGCGCGCCGCGTCGAATTCCTCGTACGTGTCCGTCACGCGCGCGATCCGCCGGAACGGATCGATCCTGTATTTCGTGCGCGCGGACGGCGTCGCGGAGCCGTCCCGTTCCGAAGCCTCCGATCTCCGGCAAGCGACCTTCCTCTTCGCACTCGCCGCCATCGGGGTCGCGGTCGTCCTCACCGGACTCGGAGCCTTCCGCACGCACCGCGCCGCCGGCTTCCTCACCGACGCCGCACGTCGCATGGCGAAGGGCTTCCTCGAGACGCGGACGCCTTCGGTCGCCAGGGCCGAGTTCGCGGAACTCGGGCAGTCCCTCGACCAGTTGGCCGAGAGCCTCTCGCGGTCCCTGAAGGAACTGAAGCTCGAACGCGATCTCATGGGAGGCATGCTCACGGGCATGCAGGAAGGGGTCCTTCTCCTCGACCACGACGGCCGCATCGCCATGGTGAATCCCGCGCTCCGGGACATGCTGCTCCTCTCGGGGGACTCCATCGGCCGATCGCCCATCGAGGTGATCCGCAACGCCGACCTCAAGGAACTCCTCGATCGCGCACGGAACGCGGGCGGGGCGGCCACGACGGGCGAGGTCGAACTCTCCGGGATCAAGCCGCGTCGACTCCTCGTCCGTGCCGGCGGTCTCCAGGACGACCCGGCGGGCCTCCTCGCCGTGTTCGTGGACGTCACCGAGATCCGTCGGCTCGAGGTGATCCGCCGGGACTTCGTCGCCAACGTCTCCCACGAACTCCGCACGCCCGTGACCGCGATCCGTTCCGCGGCGGAGACCGTGCGGGGAGCCGCGGCGTCCGACCCCGTCGCCTCGGCGCGATTCCTCGACATCATCGAGCGGAACGCCGAGCGTCTCCATCACCTCGTCGAGGACCTCCTCGACCTCTCGCGCATCGAGTCCAAGGAGTTCCGTCTCGACAAGGAAGACGTGGACCTCCGGACCTTCGTGCCGACGGCGCTCTCGCTCCTCCGGGAGCGCGCGGAAAACAAACGCATCCGTCTGACCATCAGCGTTCCGGAGAACATGCCGCACGCCTCGGTCGACCGGCGTGCGCTCGAACAGGTCGTCCTCAACCTCGTCGACAACGCCGTGAAGTATTGCCCGGAAGGTTCCGGAGTCGTCGTGCGCGCGACGCTCGAAGGACAGATGATCCGCGTCGACATCGCGGACACCGGACCCGGCATCGACGCGAAGCACCTCCCCCGCCTCTTCGAGCGCTTCTACCGGGCCGACGCGGGACGCTCCCGGGAGCTCGGTGGAACGGGACTCGGTCTCTCCATCGTGAAGCACCTCGTCGAGGCGTCCGGCGGACGCGTCCGCGTGGAGAGCGTCGTCGGTCGCGGCACGACGTTCTCGCTCACGGTGCCCGCCGTCTCGGGATCGGACGAACCGCTCGCCGCTTCGGCGTGACCCCGCTCGTCGCGAACGGGAACCCGCGAAGGAAGCCTCAGAGCACGTCGAACGGGTAGCCGCCGTCGTTGTAGGTCTTCGACGCGATCGATTTGCGGAGTTCGTCGTCGTTCTTGTCGAAGGCGGCGGTGTTCGCGGCGAGCCGCTTCTCGGCCGCGGTGACGAACACGGTCGTGAGATCGATCTCGCGTCGGGCACCTTCCTCGCCCCGGCGTTCGATGGCCCGGCTCGTCCGCGAGACCAGCGCCGCGATGGCGAACAGATCGATGGCCATCTCCGCGATGCGTTTCTGCGTGTATTGCATCTCGGCGATGTCGCGGCCGTGCCGACGAAGGACCTTGTCGGCGTTCTTGGCGAGCTCGGTGGTGTACTCCTCGAACACGACGGCTTCGCGGCTCAAGATCGGGTGAGCGCGCGTGAGACGCTCGCGGCCGAGGGCCGTTCGCGCCTTGCGGAGCGCGAAATCGCTGAGGAGTCCGAAGCCCTTGATGGGCTCGCGCATGGCCTTCGTCACGTCGGCCAGGGCCTTGCTCGGACCCTGCATCCCCGAGAGGCCGACGAAACAGCGGAGCACCTCGTTCGTGCCCTCGAACACGAGGGCGACGCGCGCGTCGCGGAGGAGTCGTTCCCAGGCGTGCTCCGCGCCGTAGGCCTGTCCTCCCGCGATCTGGAGCGCTTCGGTCGCGACGCGGAGCACCGTCTCGGATCCGAAGATCTTGAGGATGGCGCTCTCCATGGACGTGTCCGCGCCGCCGCCGTCCACGAGCGCGGTGGTCAGGTAGAGCATGCTCTCGAGCGCGAACGCCTCCGACGTCATCGCGGCGATCTTGTCCTTGATCAGGCCGAACTCGCCGATGGGACGACCGAACGCCGAGCGCTCGAGGGCGCGATCGACCGACATCTTCACGAGCTTCCGCGAGAGTCCGACGCACGCGCTCGCGAGACCGAGGCGTCCCACGTTGAGGACGTCCACGGCGAGCTTGAAACCGCGACCGACCTCACCGAGGACGGCGGCCTTCGGCACGACGACGCCCGCGAAATCCACGGACGCCGTCGACGCGCCGCGCACACCGAGCTTCCGATCCGGGGAACCGACGACGACGCCTTCCCCGTGTTCCTTCCTGTCGACGAGGAACGCGGTGATCTTCGGCTTCGAGTTCTCTTCGCGCGGCGACGTCCTGGCGAAGACCACGAAGACGTCCGCGCGATCGGCGTTCGTCACCCAGATTTTCGTGCCCTGGAGGGTGTAGGTGGCGCCGTCGTGGGAGCGTTCGGCGTGGGTCCGGATCGCGGCCGCGTCGGTGCCGGCATGCACTTCCGTCAGCGCGAACGCGGCGATCCGTTCGCCCCGTGCCATGGCCGGCAAGTACGCCCGTTTCTGTTCCTCCGTACCGAAGGTCAGGATCGCCGTCGCCCCGAGGGACGTGTGCGCGCTGAGGGTCACCGCGAGGGCGAGATCGACCGCCGCGACCTCCTGCAGGACCCGGGCGTACGCGGACACGGACAGCCCCGTTCCGCCGTATTCCGGCGGGATCGTGAGCCCGAACAGCCCGAGGTCGGCCAGACCCTGGATCACCTCCGGAGGCACGCATCCTTCACGATCGATGCGCGCGGAGTCGATCGACGATTGTGCGAACCGCCGGATCGCGTCACATAGTCCCGTGACTCGGTCACGCTCCCGTCCGAGAGGTTCGGGGTAAGGGAAGATCAGGCTCTCCGCGATCACCCCGTGGAAGAGACTTTTGGTGAAGGATTCGTCCGACATCCGTGTTCCTCCCCCCGCGGCGTCCATAGTGACGGAATAACGTGCGGACGGGGGAACGGAAAGCACCATGGTCGCGGGCAGGAAGAAGACGGCGAGACGGTGGAGGGTGGCGCTCGCGGCGACCCTCGTCGTCGGCGCGGCCGTCGTCGTCGCCTTCGAGCTCCGTGCGCGTGCGAGGTTGCGCGACGAAATCGCCCGTCTCGAGCGCGACTACGGCACGTACGTCGCGACCGTGCGGCGATCCCACGTCGGGGAGGCGGTGCCGGGTGATCTCGAGACCCTCGTCGAAGGGGCGCTGTCCGACGACCGTGTCCATGCCGCCCTCGAGACCGTCGAACGCATCTCTTCGCCGTCCCGACGACGGATCCCGATCGAGGCCGCCGAACTCGACCTCGCCCTCGCCGATCTCATGCCGCTCGTGGCGGCGAGTCGTGCGACGTCCCACCGGGCGGTCGCGTTCAAGAGCGACCGATTCGGTCGCACCGAACTCCCCGTCGCGATCCGCGCGCTCCTCGGACTCGCCGACGCCATCGGTCGCCACGGATCGGAGGACACGAAGCAGCGGCTTCCGGACGTCCTCGGCGCGGCCTACGCCTTCGCCCTCGAACTCGGGTACCGCACCGGACTGCCCGCGTGGGGGACGCCCGATCCCGTCGCGGAGATCGCCGCCGTCGACGCGGGGCTCGAGCGGTGTGGCGAGGCCTGTGCTTCCACGCCGATGCGCGAGGCCTGCGAGGTGCTCCCCGTGTACGCCGCGGACGATCCCCGTCCGTACTTCCGGCTCGCCGTCCTCGAAAGCACGCTCCGCGCGCCTCTCCGTGCGGAGGTGACCGCCGCGTGGCGCACGCGTCCCTTCGCACCCTCCGACCTCCTCGTGCTCTTCCGCGAGACGACGGCCCTCGGTCGCCTCACCCACTTCCGGAGCATCGAGCGCGCCCTCTCCGCGCCCGAATTCGGCAGGATCCAAGGCCTCCGTCAGGTCGTCCTCCGTGAGGAAGCCCACGACCTTCCGTTCCTTTCGGCGGGCGAACGGGACGATCTCGTGGCGTTCATGGCGTCGTTCGGAGAGACGAATCGACGGGTCGTCGCGATCCGGGACCGCCTCTGCCGTCGCGTACGCCGCGGGCGCTGAATCCGGCGCGACGATCCCCTGGAATTTCCGGGCATTGACGTGTTGCCCGGGAAAGCTCGACTTGCTAGGGCTTTAGGGAGGGGCGGAAGGCCTTCGGTCTCCCCTCCATCGGGAAAGGTGTGACCCGTGGGAACGCTGGCGGACGATTTTCGCAGAGTCGTGGGGGAGGCGCGCGCACGGCGCGGCGTCGTCCTCATGGGCGTCTGCAACGTCACGCCCGACTCGTTCAGCGACGGTGGCCGACATCTCGCTCCCGAGGCCGCGCGCGCGAGGGTCGACGATCTCGTCCGTCGCGGCGCCGACATCGTCGACGTCGGCGGTGAATCCACCCGTCCGGGAGCCACGCGCGTTCCGGCCGTCGAGCAGATCCGACGCATCGAAAGCGTCGTGCGCTACGCCGCCACGAAGGTCTGCGTCTCGGTGGACACGACCGATCCCGAAGTGGCGGACGCGGCGCTCACGCTCGGGGCCCGCGTCGTGAACGACGTCTCGTGCCTCGCGGACGAGTCCCTGGCCGAGGTCGTCGCCCGTCACGACGCGGCACTCGTCCTCATGCACGCCCGAGGCCCCGCGAACGCCCGCACGACCTACGGCGACGTCGTCGCCGACGTCCTCCTCGATTGGACGAAAGCGCGCGACCGTGCCGTCGCCCGCGGGGTGGATCCGCGTTCCATGGTCCTCGATCCCGGGCTCGGATTCGCGAAGGTCGCCGAGGAGAGCGCTGCGCTCTTGCGACGCCTCGACGAGGTCGTCCGCGGCGTCGACGTGCCCGTCCTCGTCGGAGCGAGCCGCAAGTCCTTCCTCGGACTCTGGACCGGAGACGCGCCGCCGCAGGATCGCGACGGCGCTTCCATCGCCGCCGCGCTCGTCGCCGTCCAGAACGGCGCTTCGATCCTCCGCGTCCACGACGTGGAAGGGACGCGTCAGGCCATCGATTGCTTCCGGGCCCTCCGGACGTCGAAGACGCCCGCGCGACGCGAGGAGGTCCTCCGTGCTTGAGGGACTCCTCCACCTGATCTCGCGCCGACCCATGCGCGACGTCGTGATCGACATCCTCGACCTCGTCGTCGTGACCTACGTCGTCTACCGCGCCCTCCTCGTCCTACGCGGTACGCGCGCGATGCAGATGGGCACCGGCCTCGGCGTCATCTTCCTCGTGTACGTGCTCGCGAAGTGGGCCGGCTTCGTCACCCTCTTCAACCTCCTCTCCACGCTCCTCTCGTCGATCATCCTCATCGTGGTCGTCGTCTTCCAGAACGACATCCGTCGCGGTCTCATGCGCGTCGGTTCCCAGGCGTTCTTCGGGGGTATGTCGCGGCAGCAGGAATCGAAGGTCATCGACGAGGTCGTCGCCGCGGTCACGGAGCTGGCGCGTCACCGCATGGGCGCCCTCGTATGTTTCGAGCAGGACGCCAACCTCGACGAATTCGTCGTCGGGCAGGGCACGTACATCGACGCGTCCGTGAAGCGGGAGCTCCTCGTCAGTTTGTTCGTGCCGGAAGGCGTCAACAAGCTCCACGACGGCGCCGTCGTCATCCGTAACCTGCGCATCTCCAAGGCCGGCGTCTTCTTCCCGATGCCGGACACCAAGGTGCTCGACAAGTCCCTGGGATCCCGCCACCGTGCCGCCCTCGGCATCACGGAAGAGACGGACGCCGTCGTCGTCGTCGTCTCCGAGGAGCGCGGGACCATCTCCTTCTGCTTCAACGGCAACATCGTCTCGAACCTCGACGGTGCCTCCCTCCGCCAGGCGTTGCTCGGTCTGTTCGGTCAACGCGCCCGCAAGAAGAAGAAACTCGAAGGGAAGGGGAAGGGGAACACGGGCACCTTCCGCCTCAGCGTGCCTCCGCCCTCCCCGGGCATCACGACCACCGGGACCAGCCTCACGTCCCCCGGAATCGGGCCGAACGTGGCCGGCATCACGCAGACCGGCATCACGAACCTTTCGGGCACCGGCTCCGTCGTCCTTCCGCCGCCCGCTCGGGAAACGCGCGAAGCCCGCGAGGCGCGCGAACTCCGCGAGTCCCGGGACGGCGTCCCGCTCTCCGAGCGGCCGCCCCGGGTCGAGACTCGGCCCATGGCTCCGGCGAAGCCCATCGAGGGAAAGGCCGCGGGCGCTCCCGTGTCGAAGGTGACGCCGTCTACGCCGCCGCCGCCGAGCGAAAAATCGGAGAAGGGCTGACATCGTGGCTTCCGACATCTCCGAGCGGGTCAAGTCGATCGTCACCGAGAACGCGCAGCTGAAGCTGCTCTCGTTGGCGTTCGCGCTCGTCCTCTATTCGCTCGTGCACGGTGCGAGCGACGCCCAACGCAGCGTGTCGGTGAACCTCGTGATGATGCTGCCGCCCGGTACGGCGAACCGCATCCTCGTGAGCCAGCTTCCGCCCACCATCCGGCTCACCTTGCGCGGTCCGCGCGCCGTGCTGGACGACCTCCGGAACGAGGACCTCGGCAACGTCCAGGTCGACGTCCGCACGGGCACCGAGAAGCGTGTCATCCTCGATCCGAGCATGGTGCACTTGCCGGCGGCCGTGCGTGTCGAGCAGCTGGATCCTCCCGTCATCGATCTCGAGTGGGAAGAGCAAGTCATGCGGGACGTCCCCGTGCAGGTCAGCGTCGTCGGAAGCCCGGCCAACGGCTTCACGGTGCACGGTGTTCCCGTCGCCGAACCGGCGACCTTACGGGTCCGCGGTCCGAAGACGGAAGTCCAGGTTCTCCAGCACGTCCGCGCGGACGCCCTCGACGTGTCCGGCCTCGCGGGAGGCAAGTACCAGCGTCACCTCGCCGTCGATCGACCTCGTGGCCGCGTCACGACGGAGACGTCGAGCGTGCTCGTCAGCATCGACATCTCGCGCGAGGTCGTCGAGCGCAACTTCTCCAAGATTCCCGTGGTCGTCGTCGGCATCCCGAAGGGCCGCACGACGCCGGCCGAAGTGGACGTCCGTCTCGCGTGCCCCCCGGAAATCGTGCGTTCCCTGAGGCCGGAGCAGATCATCGCGCGTGTCGAGGAGAAGTCGGTGGCACCGTCCGGGAGCGAAACCGTTCCTGTGCTCGTCAAACTCACCGGGTGCGAGGCGCACGTCCTACCGGGCGAGGTCGTGGTCCGCTGGTGACCCGGGCCGGGTCGGCCGCGCGTGGTATGCTCTCCGCATGACGAGGACCCTTCCCGTGTTGGCCTCGGCGTTCGCCCTCGTGGCGGCGTGCAACGGAACGGGCTCGACGTCCCGTGACGACGACTTCCCCACCGACGCGTGCACGACCGCCGAGGACTGCCCTCGGGTCGGCTGCATCTGCCAGGCGAAGGACGCCAGCGAGCGGGTCATCTACGCGGCGCTCTGCCGTACCTCGCGGTGTGCCGTGGCCGACGATCTGTGTTCCGCGGCGTGCCAAGCCGCGACCCCGCCGGGGACGTGGAACGGCAAGGTCGAACAGCTCTCCGTGTCGGACGGAGGGCACGACGCCGACGGAGCGAAGGACGGGGCCGGCGACGCGGCGGCGACGGTCGACGCGTCCGACGGCTCACGGGACTGACGGAACCGAGGGAGTTCCCCGGGGCCGCTCCGGCGTCGATCACTTCCCGCCGCAGAAGGCGTTCAATTCCACCACGAGGTGGTCCTCGTCCTTCCCCGCCGCGGCCAATTCCGCGAGGGCGTGCTCGACACCCTTCGGATCGTTGCCCTGCGTGGCGGTCCGCACGGCGCGTCCCGCCGCGACCATCCGTTCGAGCATGGCGTCGTAGCGTTCGACGTGGCCGCGGAGCGTGGCGTCGTCGACGTGCACCTTGTCGAAGTCCGCCTTCACGCCTTCGAGCACCTTCACGAGCTCGTCGAGTTGGGCCGGGTCGCCTCCGTCCGCGTCGATGCGCGCGAGGGCCGTGGTCGCACGATCGACGTTCACGTTCACGACGCGGATCACGTCCCGGCACTCGCGGGAGGCGGAATTCGGACACCCGGCCGTCGCCACCGCCGTCGCCACGACGACCCATCCCCACCTCCGGGTGCGCGGCGATGTCGTGGGCCCGTGGGAGGACATGGGCCCACGAGTCTAGAACGTATCGGCGCAAGGTGGCGACCCCCGAGCGGTTTCGGGCGGGATCCGAGCGGGCCGCGTCCGCACGCCGCGGAGAGCTATCTCCCAGGGAATCTACGTAGTAGGAGACGAGTTCCCTTTCCGCACGGTCTTTCTCCATGGCTTCCACCCCGCTCGTCGTCGCCCAGAACGTCCAGAAGTCGTTCCCGCACATGGGGCGCGTGCTCGACGTGCTGCGCGGCGTGGATCTCACCATCGACGAAGGGGAGATCGTGGGCATCGTCGGGAAATCGGGCGCGGGCAAGAGCACGCTCCTGCACTGCATCGGCACCCTGGACGTTCCCACGTCCGGTTCGCTCCGCGTGGCGGGCGACGAGCTGACGACGCTCTCGAGCGCGAAGCTCGCCGACCTACGGAACCGCCGCATCGGGTTCGTGTTCCAGTTCCACCACTTGCTTCCCGAGTTCACGGCCCTCGAAAACGTGGCCATGCCGGGCCTCATCCAGGGCCGGTCCCAGAAGGACATGGAGCCTCTCGCCCGCGCCCTCCTCGAGGAAGTCGGCCTCGGCGACCGCATGCTTCACCGCCCGGGTGAACTGTCGGGAGGTGAGCAACAGCGTGTCGCCCTCGCCCGTGCCCTCGTCCTCGAGCCACGGCTGCTCCTGGCCGACGAACCGAGCGGCAACCTCGACTCGTCGACGAGCGCCCAGATCCACGACCTCTTCTTCCAGATGAACGCGAAACGCGGCACGACGATCGTCGTCGTCACCCACAACATGGCGCTCGCGGAAAGCATGCCGCGCGTGGTGACGCTCAAGGACGGTCGCGTGGAGACGGACGTCCGCAAGGGGTCCTGACCCCGGACCCCGGGCCCGAGGCAGCCGCCCGGGCCCGTCACTCGTACCGAAGCCCGTCCACCGGTCGCAGGCGGCTCGCCGCGAGTGCCGGATACGTCGTCGCCAGCGTGCTGATGGTCATGGCGGCCAACGCGACGAGCGCGAAGTCGACGCCGTCCACGTTGATGGGCAGGCTGTCGATGTAATAGACCTCCGACGGGAGCTTGAGGCCGAACCACGAGAGGCCGACGCAGAGTCCGAGACCGGTCGCCACGCCGAAGACCGTGCCGATGGCGCCGATGATGATCCCTTCCGTCATGAACGTACGGAGGATGGCGCCGTCGGACGCTCCGACCGCCTTGAGGATCGCGATCTCCTTGCCCTTCTCGGTGACCATGAGCAGGAGCGTGCACACGATGCAGAAGCTCGCGACGAGGATGGCCACGCTCAGGATCCAGAACGCGGCGAAGCGTTCGAGCTTCAGCGCCGAGAAGAGTCCCCGGTTGATCTCGCGCCAGTCGCGCACGCGGAGATCCGAACGCCCCATGGCCTTCGCGACCGAGTCGACGACGGCGTAGGCGTTCTCCGAGTCTTCCACCTTCACGTCGACCGCCGTCACCTTGCCGGGCATGCCGAAGTAGGACTGGGACGCGTCGATGGACGTGTAGACGTGCGTCGCGTCGTACTCGTACATCCCGCTGTAGAAGATGGCGGCGATGCGGAACTTCTTCGTCTTGGGCATGACGCCCATGGGGCCGAGGTCGCCCAGCGGCGACACCAGGGTGACCTCTTCGCCGACGTAGACGTGCAGCGTCTTCGCGAGCTCGCGACCGACGATGAGCCCGGGCTGATCGTAGGGACCGGGACCTTTCTGCAGGGCGTCCCGTACGGCGGGATCGAGGTCGTCGGAGCCGAGGGGTGGAAGGTCCGTGCCCCGCCGGTACCGTTCACCGCCCGGGCCGATGCCCACGATGGTGTCCGGCGGCAGGTTGCGCAGCTTCTCCGGGTGGGCGAGGTAGTCGAGCTCGCCGGCTTCGATGTTGTTGCCGAGCTCGACCACGGAGCCGATGGTCCCGGGATCGACGCCCTTGATGATGACTCCAGCGATGTTCGACGGACTCGCCACCATGACCTCGCCACTCGTGACGGGCGTGGCCGCGACCACCTTCGACACGGCCCGGACGCGGAGGAGCACGTCGTCGTACTCGGACCAGGGCGATTGGGAGGTCGTGTCGATCACGATGTGGGCGCTGTTGCCCAGGATCTTGCGCTCGAGATCGTGACTGAAGCCCCCCATCACGCTCACCACGCTCGACAGGGCGCAGGAACTCACGGCGACGCCGCAGATGGAGAGGACGCTGATGACGGTCAGGAAGCCGCTCTTCTGGGAGCGGACGTGGCGCGCGGCGACGAACGACGTGAAGCCGCGACCCTCGAGCCGGTCGAGCATCCACGGCATGAGCGTCGTCAGGAGCGCGAGGAGGAACGCCACGCCGGTCACGATCGTTCCCGCACGGGTGACCGTGTCCCGGATGGACCAGATCGAACCGCGCATGGGCGGCAAGCGCGACGTCATCGCGGTGAGGCCGCCGAACGCGAGTCCGAAGACGATTCCCAGGAGCGCACCGACGGGCAGCTTCCCGTTCCGTCGGAAGAGGACGAGGAAGCGGATCGACAGGACGACCAACCCGACGACGACGAGCGCCGCCGAGACGACGAGTTGGTACGGTTTCACTCGGCGCCCGCAGGCGTTGCGGCTTCCGCGTTGGCTTCGGGGCGGAGGAGGGGGAAGAGGATCACGTCGCGAATCGAGGGAGAATTCGTGAGCATCATCGTGAGCCGATCGACACCCATGCCGAAGCCGGCCGCCGGCGGCATGCCGTGCTCGAGGGCGCGGATGTAGTCCTCGTCGAAGTCCATGGTCTCGTCGGCGCCTTTCGCCTTCTTCGCGACCTGGTCGCGGAAGCGTTCCGCCTGGTCGTCGGGGTCGTTGAGCTCGCTGAACGCATTGCACAGCTCGCGGCCGTGCACGAAGAGCTCGAACCTGTCGACCAACTCGGGACGCGAATCATTCCTGCGGGCGAGGGGGGAGGTTTCGTAGGGGTAGTCCTTCACGAACACCGGCTTCGAGAACTTACCGTCGGAGGACCGGTAGTCGTCCACCAGGTACGGCTCGCACAGGTATTCGTACATCGCGAAGAGACGTTCGCCGTCGTTGTCGCACTTGGACATGCCCTTGCGGAAATTGCCCCAGTCGATGGACTTCGCGCGCGTGCCCGACTTCGACCACTCCTTCATCTTGGCGCCGAAGTCCCCGCGGAGGGAGGCCACGAGCGAATCGTCGCCGCCGACGATCTTCTTCGCGTCGCAGAACGGGAGCCACTCGGTGATCCCGGCGACGCGCACGCCCTTCTCGACGGCATCGGCCATGGGAATGCGCGCGAAGGGCTCGGAGAACGTGAACGGGCGACCCGCCTTCCACTTCGCGTGGGCGTCCGGCATCGCGGCCTCGAGCTTCGCGTCGACTCCGCGGAGGAGCTCCTCCGTGAAGTTCATGAGGTCCTCGTAGGTCGCGTACGCCCGGTAGAACTCGAGCATCGTGAACTCGGGGTTGTGACGCGTCGAGATGCCCTCGTTGCGGTAGCAACGGCCGATTTCGTACACGCGCTCGAGACCGCCCACGAGGAGGCGCTTCAGGTAGAGCTCCGGCGCGATGCGCATGAAGAGCGGGAGATCGAGCGCGTTGTGGTGCGTGTGGAACGGTTTCGCGGCCGCGCCGCCGATGAGCGTGTGCATGGTCGGCGTCTCGACCTCGAGGAACCCCGAGTCGTCGAGGACCGCGCGGAGTCCCCGCACCACGTGGCTCCGCGCGCGGAAGACGTCGGCGACGTCCGGATTGGCGATGAGATCGACGTACCGTTGCCGGTAACGGGTCTCGACGTCCGTGAGGCCGTGCCACTTCTCGGGCAGGGGACGGAACGCCTTCGTGATCAGGCGGAGCGACACCGCCTCGATGGAGAGCTCGCCACGCTTCGAGGCGGTCAGGCAGCCGTGGGACTCGACGATGTCGCCGATGTCCACGTCCTCGAGGCGCGCGTACGCGCCGGCCATGACCGCTTCGCTCAAGAGGAGCTGGATCTCTCCGGTGCGGTCCCGGAGACGGATGAAGGTGAGTCCACCCGTGGATCGGAGCGCGATCACGCGACCGTGAACGACGAATTTCGCGCCGTCGACGGCGGCCTTCACCTTCGCTTCGTCGTACTTGCCCCCTTCGTGGGCGTGGTTCGCGAAAGCACGGGCGGCCGCGATGTCCAGGGAGTGGGCGCCCTCGCGGTGCGCGAGATCGTTCGCGAACGGGTTCTCGCCGCGATCGCGGAGGCGCCGGGCCTTCGATTTGCGCGCCTCGATGATGGCGTGTTCGGCGCTCTCCTTGGTCATGGTGCGGTCCTCGGTGGGTTCGCGGGCGCGGCGGGGCGCCGGGTTCAGTCGTCGGTCTCGGTGTCGGCGGAGGCGCCGCCCTTCTTGAGCGTGCCTCCGGCCGCGGCCATGAGGTACGCCTCGATGAACGGTTCGAGGTCACCGTCGAGCACGCCGTCCACGTTGCCGTCCTCGTGGGCAGTGCGTGCGTCCTTCACCAGACGGTAGGGCGCGAGCACGTAGTTGCGGATCTGGCTGCCGAAGTTGATGGCGCTCTTCGAAGCTTGGTACGCGGCGTTCTCCGCCTCGCGCTTCTGGAGTTCCATCTCGTAGAGCTTCGCCTTCAGGACCTTCATGGCCATCGCGCGGTTCTGGTGCTGGCTGCGTTCGGCGCGGCAGACGATGTTGAGGCCCGTCGGGAGGTGGCGGAGCCGGACGGCGGTCTCGACCTTGTTGACGTTCTGCCCGCCCTTGCCACCGGCGCGCATGGTCGTGATCTCGATGTCCTTCTCGTTGACCTCGATGTTGATGTCGTCGTCCGTGTCGGGCGTGACTTCGACGGCGGCGAACGCGGTCTGGCGCGTGTGGTCCGCGTTGAACGGACTCATGCGCACGAGACGGTGGACGCCCGCTTCGGAGCGGAGGTTGCCGTAAGCACTCTCGCCGGCGACGGTGAACGACACGGCGTCGATGCCGGCTTCGTCGCCTTCCTGGTAGTCGACGATGTCGGTCTTGTAGCCCTTGCGCTCGCAGAAGCGGAGGTACATGCGGAGGAGCATGGACGCCCAGTCCTTCGCGTCCGTGCCGCCGGCGCCGGGATGGATGCTGACGATGGCGTTGGAGTGATCCGCCGGTCCGGAGAGCATGCGTTCGAGCTCGGAGGAGCGCGTGCGCTTCTCGAGGTCCGGCATCGCGTTCGCGGCTTCCTGGATGGTCGCCTCGTCCTTGCTCTCGGCGCCGAGCTCGAGGAGGACGAGGGTGTCGTCGACGTCGCGCACGAGTTTCTCGTACGTCTCGACGGTCTTCTCCATGGTCGCTCGCCGGCGCGTGACGGCCTGCGCCTTCTTGGCGTCGTCCCAGAAGCCGGGCGCTTGCATGTCGTTGCCCAGCCGTTCGATTTCGGACTTCAGCTTGGGGAGGTCAAAGATGCCCCCTTAGCGCCATGAGGCGCCTTTGGAGGTCCGCGAGATGTTCCTTGGTTTCGCTGAGCATGACGGTCTTTTCCCTCGATCCGGGACAAGGTTCTAGAGCAATGGGGCTTCGAATGGAACCCCGGGCTCATGGCGTCGCGCCCCGAGTTTCCGGGTCGGACGCTTCGGGCACCCGGGCGCTCCGGGCGACGGCTCCGGCCAGTCCCGGCGTGGTCGCCGCCCACTCCGCGAACCATCCGCCCGTGAGGGCGTCGAGGAGGAGCGTCGCCTCCTCCAGGGCGAGGACCGCCTCGCCCCGTTCGTGGCTCTCCGGTTCGGTGGAGTCGGCGTCCCACGCTGCCCGCTCCCACCGCACGAGAGCCTCGATCACGCGGATGGCGAGCTTGACCCGACCGTCCGCCCGATCGGAGCGGATGCGCTCGGTGCCGAGCTCCTCGTCCACGAAGAGGAGTCGGTCGAGCCGCCACGTCAGGCGTGCCTCGAGCCAGAGCGATCGACCGCCGTCCCCGGAGTAGCGGGACGTGGAGGTCATCTCGTCGAACGTGATCTCGTCGTTCGCCGAACGCGTCGCCCTGAGGCGGACTTCGGGGAGGAGCGACGCCATCCGTGCGCGCGCGACGATGGACGCGAGAGTTCGATCGTCAGCCCCGAGACCCACGGCACGGAACGCCGCGAGCACGGCTCGGCGCGCGACGACCGGACCGGCGAGTCGCGGTGGTGTGCTGGCCGAAGGGGGGGACCGCTCGACGAGCCACGCCGCGATCGTTCCGAGCGGAATCGTGAGCCCCACGAGGCCGCCGACGTTCGAACGCGTGGACGTCCGCTCGACGAAAGTCGTGATCGTGAACGCGAAACCTCCGCGTGAGGGGGACCACGCCGTGGGAACCGACTGGGCGCGTGCGGCGGAGGAACCGGGCACGGAAAGGAGGAAGAACGCGACGAGCGACGCCAGCACGAAGGCGACGAACGGGGAGGGAGTCCGCGCCCGGAGGGACGAGGCTCGCTCGGGATCGTCGGGGTCGCGATCGTGTGCCGGCGTCGCGCGTCGCATGTCCGGGGACCTTCCACGAGTCGTGCCGACCGGGACCCCGGCCTCGCCTCCTGCATTCCCGGTGAATTTCGATGCCGGCCCCCTCCACGGCGACGACCTGGACGGTCCGGGCCCCGTCCTCGACACCTGGCCGTGGCTGCCACGACCCCCCGCGTTCGCCGCGTCGGCACGGACGGTTCGCACGAACGTCGTCCCGGCGACGGCGCGGCGCCACGTCCGACGGCTCTCCTCGGAGGGTGCACGCGCGCCACGTCACCCCGCTCCTTTCCAGGACTCCCCGGAACCTTCCCGGGCTCGTCGTCCGCGTCGCGTTCTTCCTGACGGCGCTGGGCTTGTTCGTCGTCGCCGCGCGAACGAGCGACGTCGGCGCCGCGTTCCGCGTCGTGTTCGGTCTCGGTCCCGTCGTGCTCCTCGTGACCCTCCCGGCAATCGCGGCCATCGCCCTCGACGCGGTGGCGTCCCGCGCTTCGTTCCTCCGGGTGGGACTTCGCGTTCCGCTCGTACGTCTTTTCGTGGCGCGGGCCGCGACCGAAGCGATCCACGGCAGCGTTCCCCTCGGCGCCATCGTCGCCGACTCGGCGAGCCCGAGCATTTTCGCCCGCGCGGGTGCCGTCCCCGTTCCCGACGCCATCGCCGTCCTCGCTCGCCGGAAGCGCGTGCTCGTGCGGGCGCACGGCGTGTACGTGCTCGTCGCGAGCGTCCTGGGCTTCTTCGCTCTCCGGAGTCTCGGCCGCACGCTCGCAGGGACGGACGCGCTCCCGTGCGTCGTCGCGCTCTCGGCCCTCCTCCCGTTCGTGGCTTCGGGAGTGTTCGGTCGCCTGCTCGCATCGCGGAATCTCGCGGTCCGGATCCACGGGCTCCTCGTCCGCGTTCCGTGGAGCGCCCTCCGACGCCGTCTCGAGGTCGCGCTCCCCTCGTTCGAAGCGACGGATCGTGCGCTCGCGAAGGCGTTCCTTTCGGAGTCCGACCCGCGCGCGACGGGATCCCCCGCGACCGGAGGCGACGCGCTCGTTCTCGACGCGCTCTACCTCGGCGTCTGGTGCATGGAGACCCTCGAGACGTTCGCGATCCTCCGCATCCTCGGCGTGCCAGCCGACCTCGCCGCCGTGGCGGCGTTCGAGGCCGGCCTCTCCATCGTGCGATCGATCGTCATCGTGTTCCCGTCGGGCCTCGGATTCTCGGAGCTCGGCTACGTGGCGCTCTTCGGGGCGTGTGGCTACGGGGGCCCGGACGTCGCGCTCGCGTTCTCGCTCGTCAAACGGGGGAAGGACCTTTCTCTCGTGGCCCTCGGTTTCGCACTCGGCGCAGGCATCGACGGACGGTCGCACGCCTCCCGACCCGCGGGATCGGTTCCCGCCATGCCCCTCGTCATCGAGAGCAATCCACCCTAGATCTCTCTCCATGCACGTCGACGCGACGGTCCTCCACCGCATCCAGTTCGCGCTGACGATCATGTTCCACTACCTGTTTCCGCCGCTTTCCATCGGTCTCGGCCTGCTGCTGGTGGCGATGGAGGGCGCGTTCCTCCGTACGAAGGACCCGGTGTGGGAGAGGATGGCGCGCTTCTGGACGCGCATCTTCGCCGTCAACTTCGCCATGGGCGTCGCGACGGGGCTCGTCATGGAATTCCAGTTCGGCACGAACTGGTCGACCTATTCGCGCTTCGTGGGGGACGTGTTCGGCTCCGCGCTCGCGGCCGAAGGCATCTTCGCGTTCTTCCTCGAGTCCGGTTTCCTCGCGGTCCTCGTGTTCGGTTGGGAGCGGGTGTCTCCCCGGATGCATTTTTTCGCGACGGTCATGGTCTTCGTCGGTTCGGTGTTCTCGTCCGTGTGGATCATCGTCGCGAACTCGTTCCAACAGACCCCCGCGGGGCACCTCGTGACCGGGACCGGCGTCGAGCGCCGCGCCGAGATCGTGGACTTCTGGGCGATGGTCTTCTCGCCCTCGAGCATGCCCCGTCTCGTCCACACGCTCCTCGGGGCGTTCATCCTCGGCGCGTTCTTCGTGATGAGCGTGTCCGCGTGGCACGTGCTCAAGGGGCGGAGCGTCGCGCTCTCGAAGAAGGCGTTCGCGCTCGCGCTCGCCGTGGGCACTCTCGCGTCCTGGGCGGAGGTCGTCGCCGGGGACGTCTCCGCGAAAGTCGTCGCCGTGCACCAACCCGCGAAGCTCGCCGCGTTCGAAGGTCACTTCAAGACGGAAACCACCGGTACACCGCTCTACCTCGTGGGCCTCCCCGACGCCGAGCGCGAAGAGATGCGCTTCGGCATCGCGGTGCCGAAGCTCCTGAGCCTCATGGTCCACCACGATCCCGACGTTCCCGTGCAGGGGCTCGATCGGACTCCGCGGGACGAGCGCCCACCCGTGCTCCCCGTGTTCGCGAGCTACCACGTGATGATCGGTCTCGGGACGTTCTTCGTGGGCTTCACCAGTCTCCTCGCGTGGTTCGTGATCCGCGGCACCTTGTGGTCGAAGACGTGGCTCCTCCGCGCGTCCGTCGTCGCGGTGGTCCTGCCGTACGTCGCGAACGAAGCGGGGTGGATCTCGGCCGAGGTCGGTCGGCAACCGTGGGTCGTGTACGGCCTCCTGCGCACGCGGGACGCGATCTCACGATCCGTGCCGAGCTCCCACGTCTGGGCCTCCATGGTCCTCTTCGCCCTCGTCTACGCGCTGCTTTTCGCCGTCTGGGTGTTCGTGCTCCACACGAAGATCACCCACGGGCCCGAAGCGGATCCCGGGAGTGGGGACGAAGGGAGGCCTTCGGAAGGATCGCGGTCCCTCATCGAGACGGCCGCGCTCCTGGTCGACCCGGCCGGCGCCTCGTTGAGCGACGTCCGTGCCGCGTCCCCGGGCGCCGTCCCGTCGAAGGGAGGCTCCTGATGGACCTGCCGCTCGTGTGGTTCGTGATTCTCGGCGTCCTCCTCACGGGTTACGCGATCCTCGACGGCTTCGATCTCGGCGTCGGCGTGGTGCACCTCTTCGCACGCGGCGACGAGGAGCGCCGCATCCTCATGAACGCGATCGGCCCCCTTTGGGACGGCAACGAGGTCTGGCTCGTCACGTTCGGAGGCGCGCTCTTCGCCGCGTTTCCGAAGGCGTACGCCGCGGCGTTCTCCTCGTTCTACCTTCCGTTCGTGTTCCTGCTGTTCGCGCTGATTTTCCGCGGAGTCTCGATGGAGTTCCGGAGCAAGCGCGAGAGTCCGACGTGGCGGGGCGCGTGGGACGTGGCGTTCTTCGTGTCGAGTACGTCCGCGACGTTCCTCATGGGCGTCGCCGTCGGTGCATCCATGATCGGTCTCCCTCTCGGAGAAGGAGGCGAGTTCGAGGGCACGCTCGCGGACATCCTCGCGCCGTTCCCCGTCGTCGTCGGACTCCTGGCGACGTCCGCCGCGGCGATGCACGGCGCCGTCTACCTCCTCCTGAAGACGGACGGGGACCTCCACCGCCGAGCGCTCGGCTGGGCGTGGCGCGCCTTCGCCGTCTTCGCCGTCCTCTACGTGGGTGCCAGCGCCTACTCCCTGGTCCGCATCCCACACGCCACCTCGGCGCTCGAGACACACCCCGTGGCGTGGGTCATCGTCGTGCTCAACGCTCTCGCCGTGCTCGCGATCCCGCGCGCGCTCTACCGCGGGAAACCCTTCCAAGCGTTCGTGAGCACGTCGTGCACCATCGCGGCCCTCGTGTTCCTCTTCGGCGCCGCCATGTTCCCGAACCTCGTCCTCTCGACGAAGGCACCCGGGTTCACCCTGACGCTCTGGAACTCGGCGTCGTCGCCCAAGACACTCGGACTCATGCTGGTCGTCGCCGTCCTGGGCATGCCGTTCGTCCTCGCGTACACCGGCATCATTTATTGGGTGTTTCGTGGCAAAGTGAAGCTCGGCGCCTCCTCCTATTGAGCGCCACGTCCCCATGAATCCTCCCGGATCCCCCAAGCCCGTCCTCCGTCGCCGCGGCGAACACGTCGACGTGGTGCTCGGCAACGTGGTGCTCCTCTCGAGCGCCGCCCTGGGCACCGAGCTCGACTTCGGGCGCATGGTGAAGGACTTCGTGCCCGACGCGAAACGCGTGCTCGTGGGCGGACTCGGTTTCGGAGCGACGGCACGGGGCGTCCTCGAAGCCGTACCGACCGCACGGGTGATCGTCGTGGAGAAAATTCCCGAGATCGTCGCCTTCGTCCGTGGCGAGCTCGCCGAGCTCTCCGGCCGTGTCCTCGACGATCCTCGCGTCGAGCTCGTGCAGGACGACGTCGTCGACAGGCTGCGTGCGGAGAGCGATCTCGACGCCGTCCTTCTCGACGTCGACAACGGTCCGGACTGGGCGTCCTTCCGCACCAACGCGCGTCTCTATGCACCCTTCGGACTCGACCTCGCCAAGAAGGCGCTCGTGCCCGGCGGTCTCTACGCCGTGTGGAGCGGCTACCCGGCGGACGCGTTCCAGGGCGTCCTTCGCTCCGCGGGATTCTCGCCGCGCATCGTGCCGTTCCGCGAGCGCGGTGTCGTGCGCGCGCGGGCCTACGTCGGCATCACGACGACCGCTTGAGACACGGACGCGGTCCGTCGCCGGGCCCGCTCCACACCGTCGTCCACCGCCGCCTTCGCACTTGCGCGGAGGAACCCGGACGCGCGACATTGCCCCCATGCGTCACGCGGAGCTCCTCGCGCAGATTCCCATCTTCGAAGGGCTCTCCGACGAAGACAGCGAAGCGCTCGCGACCCGCCTCACCGAGAAGCGGTCGCCTCCGGGTGCGGTGATCTTCAAGAAGGGCGACATCGGCTCGTCGATGTACATCGTGCTCTCCGGAGCCGCGCAGATTTTCCTGCCGAACGAGGACGGTTCGCGCGTCGTCCTGAAGGACGTGCGGAGCGGCGAGTATTTCGGGGAACTCTCGCTCTTCGACGCGAAACCTCGCTCCGCGAGCGTGGTCACGACGGTCGAGACGGTCCTCCTCGAACTCACGCGCGACGCCTTCGCCGACCATCTCGCGCGTTCGCGCACGGCCGCCCTCGCCATCCTCAGCGAGATGGCCGAGCGCCTCCGCGAGACGAACGCCCTCCTCGGTCGACGCGCCGCCAAGGACGTGGTGAAGGAGATCGAGGAGAACCTCACCTGGGGGGAACGTCTGGCCGACAAGGTGGCCGAGTTGAACGGCTCCTGGGCCTTCATCCTCTTCCTCCTCGGCCTCTCGATCTTCTGGTCCGTCGCGAACAGGATCATGCCGAAGCCGTTCGACGAGTATCCCTACCAATTCTACAACCTCGCGCTGGCCGTACTCGTGGCGCTGCAAGGCCCCCTCATCGTCATGAGCCAGAACCGGCAGACGACGAAGGATCGCGCGCAGGCCCAGACGGACTTCCACGTGAACCTGAAGAACGAGCTCGGGATTGAGCGGATGCTCTCCGAACTCGGTGCTTTCCGTGCGGAAACCCTGAAGCGTCTCGACGTCCTCGACCGCGCGCAGAAGCTCGACCGCGTGCGCGCCGAAGTGCCCATGAAGTCGCCGGGGGGGCCGCTCGAGAAGGGCCCCGGATCCCGGGAATGACGAAGAAGAAGCGTCCCCGTACCGAACGGCGCGATCGCGAACGTGCGCTCGACAAGCTCGCGGAGGGTCGTACGCGTCTCGCGCGACTCGAAACGGGAGGGGATCCTTCGCGACCCGTCGCCGTCGCGAGCGCGTCGGTCGTGGAGGTCCACGCCGAGTCCTTGCCGTGCCTGCGCTGCGCCGAAGCCACCCGCGTCGACGAACACAAGGCGGTGACGGTCGACGGTCGCGCGTTACGTGTCGTCACCCTGCGGTGCCGCATGTGCGGCACCACGAGGGACGTGTGGTTCACCCTCGAGGGGGCGCTGCCGAACTGACCCGGGTCGGTTCAGCGTCGTCCCGAGCTCTCGCCGAAGGTCGCTTCGAGTTTGACGTCCTTGCCGTCCCGTTGGACGACGACGCCCACGGTCTCGCCGGGCTTGGACGCGTTGAGGACGTACATGAGATCCTCGACGCTGCCGATCTCGTGGGTGCCGATGCGGACGAGGACGTCGCCGCGCTTCATGCCGGACTTCTCCGCCGCGCTGCCGGGGCGTACGCCGGAGAGGAGCACGCCCTTCTTGCCGGGCGGACCCGCGTAGTCCGGGATGGTGCCGAGGGACGCGTTGAAGCTCCGCAGGTCGCCCCGGGGAGTCGGCGACGGGACGCTCTTGTACGTGAGCTTGCCCTCGCGCTTCGCGACCGCGCGGAGCGTGTCCGCGACGACGAGGGCGATGCGTGCCTCACCGGCGGCGTTCTGCTTCGCGGCGTCGTCGGTGGGCTTGTGGTAGTCGCCGTGGGCACCCGTGAAGAAGTGGAGGACGGGCACGTTCGCGGCGTAGAACGGCGTCTGATCGCTCGGACCGTAGCCGTCGCCGCCCGGAGCGCAGACGACCCGCGCGCGCGTGCACGCTTCGTCGACGATTCCCTTCCATTCCGTGGCCGAGTCCGCGCCGAGGACGTCGACCTTGTTCTCGCGCATGCGGCCGACCATGTCCATGTTCACCATGGCCACGACGTCCTTCATGGCGACGCCCGGCGGGGGCGTCCGCGCGAAGAACGACGAACCGAGGACGCCGGCCTCTTCGCCCGAGAACGCGACGAACAGGACGTCCCGCGCGAGCAGCTCTTCGCGGGATGCCAGGGTGCGTGCGACCTCGAGGAGCACCGCGGTGCCGGACGCGTTGTCGTCGGCGCCGTTGTGGGGCTCCTTCTTGTCGGGCGCGAGGGAGTGGTGCCCGCCCATGCCGAGGTGATCGTAGTGGGCTCCGACGACGACGACCCCCGGGAGACGCTTCTCCTTCGGACCGCTCGCGCGGAGGCGACCGACGACGTTGAACGCGTCGGTCTTGGTCTCTTCGAGTGCGACCTCGAGCTCCGCCTTCACGGGGGTCTTGGCTTCGAGCTTCGCCAGGATTCCGGCCATGGCTTCGCGCTTCGCCACCATCACGGGGATGCCTGCGTCGGCGTAACCGTCGGGCACGAGCGCGGGCAGGGGAGCCTCGTTCGGTACTTTCCATTCCGCCGGCGCGTTCTCGGGCGGGAGCGGCATGTCGACGACGAGGAGCGCCTTCGCGCCCTTCTCGCGCGCGTTCCACGCCTTCTTCCGCACGTCGCCGTAGCGGCGCTGGGCCTCCGGTTTCGCGAACTTCGCGCCGTCGGGGACGAAGCGACGCACGACGGCGATCTTGCCCTTCACGTCCACGCCCGCGAAATCGTCGACCTCGATCTCCTTCGCCGCGATTCCGTAGCCCGCGAGCGCCATCGAGCCCGCGAACTTCCCCTTCGCCGAGAAGGCCATGGGGACGAACGCGTCCTTCGCCGTCGTCTTGCCGTCCAGTACGAGCTTCGACTTCGCGCCGGCGGCGAGCGCGGTCACGACCGGGAACGCTTGTCGGAAGGACTTCTTCCCACCCGCCGGTTCGAGGCCGAGGTCCTGGAAGCGTTTCTCGATCCACGCTCCGGATTCGTCGAGGCCCTTCGTGCCGATGCCACGACCTTCGCGCGCGTCGTCGGCGAGCCACGCCACGTCCTTCGCGACACGATCGGCCGCTTGCTCGGTGACCTTCGGCTCCGACTCGACCCAACGCGCGAGGAACACGTTCGTGTCGTGTTTGCCCTTCTCGGTCGCGCGGTTCGACGCGAACGCGAGCGTCTTGCCGTCGGGCGAGAACATGGGGAAGCCGTCGAAGCCGGGGTTCGACGTGATGCGCTCGAGGTGGGACCCGTCGATGTCGACGGCCCAGATGTCGAACTCGCGGCCCTTCGGGTCCCCGTAGTTCGTGGAAAAGAGGATTCGCTTCTGGTTCGGGTGCCAGTACGGGGCGAAGGACGCGGCGTCGAGGTAGGTGATCTGCGTCGCTTCCGAGCCGTCGGAGTTCGCGACCATGATCTCGAGCTTGGACGGGCGCACGAGCCCCTTCGCGAGGAGGCCCTTGAAGTCTTCCAGGTCCTTGCCCTTGGGGCGCGATGCGCGCCACACGATCTTCGAACAATCCTCGTTGAAGAACGCGCCGCCGTCGTACCCGGGGGTGTGGGTCAAGCGCTTCACGTTCTTGCCGTCCGAGTCCATCCGGTAAAGCTCGATGTCGCCGTCGCGCGTCGAGGTGAAGACGATGGATCCGTCCTTCTTGCAGACGGTCGCTTCGGCGTCGTAGCCCTTCGTGTCCGTCAAGCGCGTGACGTTGGAGCCGTCGGCGGAGGCGCGGAAAATGTCGTAGGTGTCGTAGAGCGCCCAGACGTACCCGAGGGCGTGGTCGGGCTTCGGGGGGCACGCGTCGCCGCCGAGTTGGGTGGAGGCGTAGATGACGTCCTTGTCGCCGGGGAGGAAGTAGGAGCAGGTCGTCGCGCCCTTCCCATTCGACACGGGGAGGAACGAGACCGAGTCCTTCGCGATCGGCATCCGGTAGATGCGATCGCACTCGGCGTCGCCCTTGCGCGCTTGCAGGATCAGCTGGTCCCCTCCGAAGGACCAATACGCCTCCGCGTTCTCGCCGCCGAAGGTGAGCTGGCGGACGTCGGCCAAGTGCACTTCCTCCGCCACGGAAGGGTAGGGCTTCGTCGGATTCGATTCGACCTTCGCGGCGGTCGCCGCCGGCACCGCCGCCGTCTTCGGCGCGGGAGCTTCGGACGGACCGCATGCCGCGAGGACGGCCAGGGACGAAGTAGCCAGGAGCAACGGGAATCGGCGCGACGGACGGGGAAGGAACGCGTTCATGACGCGCGGGACCCTAGCCGCTTTCCCGCGCACGAAGGCCGAAAAATCGCGCCTTCAGAGCGCGCGTCGTGAAGGGAGAGCCACGTTCGCGAAGAGGAGCCCCGCCACGAGACACGTCGCGATGAGCACCATCTTGAACGCGGCGGTGACACCCGAGACCACGTCGTTGTCGAGCATGGCGATGACGCCCCGGAAGCCCACGCTCCCGGGGACCAGGAGGAGAATGCCGGGGACCTGCACGACCGTCGCCGGACGATCGAACGCGCGCGCGTAGGCGTTGCTCGCGAGCGCCACGCTGAAGGCTCCGCCGAACGCGCCGATCTCGGGACCTATCAGGTGCGCTCCGACCCGGGCACCGCTGAAGGCGATCACGCCCGACGCGACGGCCCACCCGATCTCCCGTTTCCGCACCCGGAGTTGCACCGCGAACGAGAACGCCGCGACGAGGACGGCGACGGCGATGGCAGGGAAGGGCCACGTCACGGTCTCGCCGGTCCCCCGGGCCGGGGAGAGCCACGTCGCTCCGAGCCGACTGCCCAGCGCCAGACCGAAGCCGAGGCCGATGAGGGTGACCGCCGCACCCGCGAAGCGTGCCGTCCCCGAGGCGAGGTGCCGGCTCGCCAGCTCGACCATCGCGGTGGTCAAGCCGAGACCCGGAAGCAGCGTGACCACACCGGCCAAGGTCGTGACGAACGGGGAGAAGCCGTTGACGCGACTCGCCACGACGGCCGACGCGAACGCGGCGAACGCCGCGGCGACGGGTTCGACGATCCGTGCCGTGTCCACGCTCCGCCCCGCCACGGACGAGAGGACGCCCACGACCGTCCCGATCGCCAGCGCGACCGCGACCTCCGGATAGCCGCCCCCGAAGAACACCGCGCTCGCGGCCGACGACAGACCGAAGCTGAGGATGGTGACGAACGCCCCGTAGCGCGGAGGGGCGTCGACGATGGCCTGGATGCGGGCGAGGGCGTCCCGCGGCTTCAGGGTTCCGGCGACCACCTCGTTGGCCACGTCGTTGACCCAGGCGAGCTTTCCAAGGTCGTTTTCCCCGGGTTCCACGCGGACGAGGGCCGTGTGCGCGTCCCGCGTCGGCCCGAAGGCCGCCATGATCGCCGTGGGCGTCGAGAGGAAGTGGGACTCCCGCAGTCCGAGGGTCTTCGCGAGCTTCACGAGGGCGTCCTCGAGTCGCGGCGACGACGCGCCGTAGCTGTGGAGCACGCGCCCCATCGTGAGGACGAAGTCGACCGCGGCCTCCTTGCGGGTGATCTCCGTGGACGGGAGAGCTTCCGGGATGCCCTTCACTTCGCTCCCGCGGAGGCGACGCAGGTCGTCGAACTCGCTGTCACGGTTCAAGGAGTGGGACCTCTCGGATCCATCTTACCGAATCCGGAGCGTCTCCCACACTCTCCGCCATTTTCTGTCACGGACCCGTCACGACGACCGTCACCCCCCTAGGCAACGCGGCGAATTCGACTCAAATTCAAGGTAGATGGGCGTGTTGCGCACGGCGTTCGATTCCATGAAGTTGCGGGCCGACGCCCCGTCGTCGGTGTCCGTGTCGGAGTCCGTGCGCGAGAGTTTGCTCATTTTTTCCGACGTGCACCTCGGCAGCGATCTCAACGATCGCCAACCGAAGGAGCACGCGGTGCGACGATCGTCGGCCGTCGATCGCGATCTCGTGCGCATGCTCGATCACTACAGGGCCACGCCGCCGAAGGGCGACCGTTGGCACCTCGTGATCGCGGGCGATCTGATCGATTTCATCGGCATCACCATCGATCCCAAGGACGCGAAGCTCGACACCGAGCTCTCGCCGGAAGAACTCGCGCACGGTGTCGGCAGTTCGGCGGATCACGTGCGCTTCAAGCTCCAACGCGTGGCCGAGCGCCACTGGAACGTGTTCGCCGCGCTCGCCGCCTTCGTCGCCGAGGGCCACGCGCTCACCATCGTCCACGGCAACCACGACCTCGAATTCCATTGGGATGCCGTGAAGACCGAGTTCAAGGCCATCCTCGCGAACCACGCGAAGGGCCGGATGTCCGAACCGAACGTCTTCGAGGAAGGGACGTTCACCTCCCGCATCGAATTCAATCCGTGGTTCTTCTACCGCGGCGGCGTCGCCTACGTGGAACACGGCCACCAATACGATCCGTACTGCGCGACCGAGAACGTCATGGCGCCGATTTCGCCGCGTGACCCGCGACGCACGGTGCGCGGCTTTTCGGACATCCTCCTGCGCTACGTCGTGCGTCCCACGCGCGGACTCACGGAGCACGGTCACGAGAACTACGACGCGTTCGACTACATCCGCTTCGGCCTCCGCCTCGGCGTGGGCGGGGCGCTCTCGCTCGCGAAGCGATTCGTCGTGGCCATCGTCGAGTTGTTCCGTCTCCGCCAGGCGCACTTCAGCGAGGCGGCGGCCATCCTCCGAGAGGAACACGAACGCCGCATGGCGCTCCTCGCGGAGGCGACGCGCATCGGCATCGATCGGATGCGCGCCCTCGCGGCGCTCCAAGCACCGCCCGTCACGAAGTCCATCCACGGCATCCTCGCGAGCGTCCTGCTCGACAAGATCTCGCTCAGTCTCGCGTCGGTCATCGCGCTCGTCGTGTGCGCCCTCGTGAGCGCGCGTCTCGGACACTTCGTCTGGGCGGGAAGCATCGTCCTCGTCACGTGGGCCGTCGTGCACCGGTACCTCACGAACCTCCGGAAGATCGATCCCGCCGAGGCCATGCTCGATCGGGCGGCGCACCTCTCGCGCCTGTTCCCCGCGGCCTTCGTCGTGATGGGCCACACGCACGTTCCCGTGCAGGTGCCCGCCGGCCGCGCGACGTACATCAACCTCGGATCCTGGGCCGAGGAGGAACCCGAAGTTCCGGACGATCCACGTGCGTACCGCGCCGCGCGGACGCACCTCGTGATCCACGTCGGTGACGACGGACCCGTCGCCGAGCTCTTCGCGTGGGATCCCGAAACGGGACCGCGGCGTTTCTTCGACGCGAACGGCACCGTGGTGCGCGCTCCGGAATCGTCCTCGCCCTCCGCGGACGCGCCCGAGGCCTGACCGCCGTCGCGATCCCGCGTTGCATGCGTGCACCGCGCGGCGTTCCGACGTAGAACGCCCGACCATGCCGTCCGTGCTCCGTTTTCCACTCCGCGCATTCGCGCGATCCGCGTCCGCGATCGTCGCGACCACGTCGATCCTCGCAGGGTGCGGTTCGACCGTGGCCCTCGTGGGGCCCGGGGAAGGCGGGGAGGGCGGACGAGCCGACGCCGGCGACGCGGCGACCGTGGACGCCGACGGCGCGACCCTCCCTTCCCCGTGGCGCGCCGATCGCTTCGCGACGACCTTGACCTCGTTCACGAAGGGCGCGTGTTCCGGTTTCGGCGCCAACCGGGTGCCGGACGTGGTCCTCGGACCTCCCGTCGGTGGAGGCCGGGATCAGGGAAGTCTCGACGTCCTCTCTCTCGGCATCGGCGGCGAGATCGTCCTCTCCGTGGAACCCAACGCCGTCGTCGACGGTCCCGGACCGGATCTCCTCGTGTTCGAGAACGTGTTCGACGTCGGCGGCGATCCGACGCGGCCCAACGTGGAACTGGCCGAGGTCTCCGTCAGCGAGGACGGCACCACGTGGAACGCGTTCCCGTGCACGGCCACGGCATTTCCCTACGGCACCTGCGCCGGATGGCACCCGACGCTGTCCAGTCCGGCGAACGGTGTGTCGCCGGTGGATCCGTCGGTCGCCGGAGGCGACGCGTTCGACCTCGCCGACGTCGGTCTGACCCGCGCGCGCTTCGTCCGCATCCGCGACCTCTCGACGTCCACGTGTACCGGCGAAGGGACGAGCGCGGGCTTCGACCTCGACGGGATCGCTATCGTGAACGCCGCGAATCCCTGACGCGGACGACCGCCCGTGCCCGGGCGACCGCGCGTCCCCGTCGCATGGACGAAAGAGCCCCGAGCACGAGGAGGCACGCGAGGGCCGAGCCTGCCTTCACGTCGCCTTCGTGCCCGGGAACCGCACACGAACAACCCTTGCCCTCCGGCAGATCGGTGGGCGTCGTCGCTGCGTCCGCCTTGCAGACGGCGAACGTGCCTCCGGGCGTGCACGTCTGTCCCGTGGCGCAGGGCTCGGTTTCCGAACACACGCGATCGCAGGTTCCGCCGCCGGCGTCCCCCGCGGCCGAGCACGACAGCGACTGGCACTGGGCGGCGGCGGTGCACGCGGCCCCTGCCTTCGCGAGCGTGGGGTCGACGCCGTCCTCGAGGTGGGGCTCGGAGCCGGCCTCCTTGAACGCCGCCAGGATCAGTTCGTTGAACGGCTCGAGTTGCGTGTACGCGTTGACCGTGTCGGCCCCGATGCAGGACGACGCGGCGTTGTTCGTCGGCACCGTTCCGTTGCTCCCGCGGGACACCACGCCCACGACCGCCAACGTCGACGAATTGAAGGCGGGACCGCCGCTGTCTCCCTCGCAGATGGCCTCGCCGATCGTGAAGTCGTTGGCGGGGACGGGAGCCTCGTTCTGGTTGCCCTCGAACGGCCCGACGCGGAGGACCGGGACGTTGTTCCGCTGTTTGCGGACGGGGGGGAGCGTGCCGTTCTCCATGAGGCCCCAACCGACCACGAGGAGGTTCTCGTTCGGCACCGGACCCGACGACAGCCGGATCTTCGCGGGAGTCACGCCTTCGACGGCCTTCTCGAGGACGACGAGGGCGATGTCGTGACCACAGACCACCTTCGAACCGTCGTGGAGGACCTTCGAGCCCCGACCGGCGGCGGTCGCGACGCCGGCCTTCGAGAGTTGCGGCCGTTCGGTTCCGGCGAACACGTAGATGTCCGCGGGCTGGAAGTCGGCGAGGAACTGACCGCCCGTCCCGCGCGTGCCGACCAGCGTTCCGTCCATGTTGCACGCGAACGCGCCCTCGCCGCTCAGGCTCACGCAATGGCGCGCCGTCAGCACGAGGTTCGGAGCGATGAGGGTCCCCGTGCAGCTGTCGGCCGTGCGGCCGTCGATGTGGGCCAGGAGGACCACCGCGTTCTGGGATTCGTCCGAGTTCTCGCCCTTGATGACCGCCTGGCTCGTGGATCCCACCGAACCCAGGGAGGTGTCGCCGATTTCTTCCCCTCCGCTCCCACACGCGACGAACGACGCGGCGGCGACGAGGGTCCACGACGCGAATGCGGGACGCCCCGCGCGTTTCGACAAGAAAGTCGGCATGAAGTGCGATCCCTCGGGAGAAAAGCGGTCGTCGGAATGGGCCGGTAGGCACCCGCTTCGGTCGGGGCACCGTCTCTTCCAGTATACGCAGCCCACCGTTTCGGATCTTCGGATGCCGCAGGATCGTGTCGATCCCCTTGAAAAAGGTAGGCGATTCTCCGAGAGTCGCCCCCCCATGCTCGACATCGCCTTCATCCGCCAGCACCCCGACACCGTGCGCGAGGCCATCCGGAACAAGCGCCTCGAACTCGATCTCGACAAGCTGCTCGATGCCGACAAGGTGCGACGTGAAGCCATCGCCGAGCTCGACACGAAGCGGGCGCGGAAGAACCAGATCGCCGGACTCATCCCGAAGGCCGCCGCGGACGAGCGCCCGACCCTGATCGCGGAAGCGAAGGACGTCCGCGTCGCCATCGAGAAGCTGGAGCCGGCCCTCGCCGAAGCGAACAAGACGTTCGAAGACCTGATGCTCCGCGTGCCGAGCATCCCGCGCCCGGAGGTCCCCGTCGGCAAGGGCGAAGAGGACAACGTCGAGATCCGGAAAGTCGGGACGCCCCGCGCCTTCGACTTCACGCCCAAGGACCACGTGGAGCTCATGACGCTCCACAAGATGGTGAACTGGGACGGTCCGCGGAACTTCGCCGGCGGTCGCTCGTACGCGCTCACGGGCGTCGGCGCGCTGCTCGAACTCGCCGTGACCCGGCTCGCCATCGAGACGCTCGTCTCCCGCGGACTCACCATGGTGGTTCCGCCCGTCATCGTCCGCGAGCGCGCCCTCGTGGGAACCGGGTTCTTCCCGCTCGGCCGCGAAGAGGCCTATTCGATTCCCGCGGACGAACTGTTCCTCGTCGGCACGAGCGAGGTTCCCCTCGTGTCGATGCACGCCGACGAGACGTTCGACGAGGCGGCCCTTCCGAAGCGCTACGCCGGAATCTCGCCGTGTTTCCGCCGGGAGGCCGGTGCCCACGGCAAGGACACCCGTGGCCTCTACCGCGTCCACCAGTTCACCAAGGTGGAGCAGGTGATCTTCTGCGTGCCGGACGAAGCCGTGGCCGAGAAGGAGCACTACGCGCTCCTCGGAAACGCGGAAGCGATCCTCGCGCAGCTCGAGATCCCGTACCGCGTCGCGATCGCGTGCACGGGCGAGATCGGCCTCGGTCAGACCCGCAAACACGAGGTCGAGTCCTGGATGCCGGGTCGTTCGGCCTACTCCGAGACCCACTCCTGTTCGACGCTCGGCGACTTCCAGGCGCGCCGCTCGAACGTACGTGTGCGCATGTCCGACGGGTCGCTCAAGTACGCCTACACGCTCAACAACACCGCGATCGCGAGCCCGCGCATCCTCATCCCGCTCCTCGAGAACCACCAGAACGCCGACGGATCCATCACGCTTCCGAAGGCGCTCGTGCCTTACATGATGGGCATGACGAAGCTCGACGTGCCGCGCTGACGCGCCGCGCGGCGCACGACGTCACGATCGCGCCACGTCCCGAATACGTGCAGTTTCTCGACACCTCGGGAGACGGGCCGTACGCTCGAAGTCCATGGGGGAGCGGGAGTTTCGCGCGATCCTGGGGGGGATCACCGGACTTGTCGTGAGCGGCGTCGCCGGCCTCGCGTGCGAGACCTCGTCGCCGACGCCGCAGCGCGACGACGGGACCGGGGCCATCCGCACGACGCCCTTCCGCACGTTCGTCGGTCCCGAGAACGCCCTCGAGGGATCCGTGTCCGAAGTCCCCGCGACGAGCTCGCAGTTCGCGGCGATCGCGCGTGGCCCCGATTCGTTCTACGGCGTCTGGTCCGACCTCCGGTTCGGTCGGAGCGCGATTTTCGGCGCGCGTCTCGCGTTCTCGCGCGGCGTGCTCGAGCCCCTCGACCGCGTGGGCGTGCGGATCAGCGCAGGATACGCGTCCGACGACGTTCCGAAGGTGGTGTGGGACGGTTCCCATTTCGACGTGGTCTGGTCCTCGCTCGTCGACGGTCAGGCGACTCTCCAGGCGATCCGGGTCGACCCCACGACGGGTCGACCGACGTCGGATCCCCGGACTCCGACGCTCCTCGCGGTGCGTGGTCCCTCCACCGCCCACGACGTGTTCGCCATGACGACGGACGTGACCGGCATCCTCGTCGCGTACCCGGGGACGGGCGTGAACGCGCGCATGCTCCTGCGTCCCGCCGTTCCTTCGGGGACGGGATTCGACGTCGGAGACGCCGTCACGTTCGGGCGCGCGAACGAGCAGTCCTCCCGTCCGTCCGTCGATTGGTCCGGATCCGACGGGCTCGTCGCGTGGCAGAGCGGCGTGGTCGGTCAGCCCTCGTCGAACACGGTCCTCGCGACTCGGATTCGCCGTGTGGCCGGCGCTGTCGACGTCCGCGACACGGAGGGGTTCGTCGTCCCGTCGTCGAGCCTTCCTCCGGGAACGCAAGGGTTCGGCGAGCCTTCCATCGCCCACGACGCGTCGACGTTCTTCGTCGCGTGGGGCAATCGGGGGATAGGTCCGGTCTTCGGAGCGCGTATCCTCCCGGGCGAGACCACCGTCGGCGACGGCGGTGGCGTCCAGTTGAACGCGTCCGGGGTCGGCGGCGCCCCCTCGGTGATCTTCGACGGTCGGCGCTTCGTCGTGGTGTGGCTGTCGTCCGCCGGGACCGGCGCGTACTCGCTCTACGGTGCGTCGACGAACGCGAGCGGACCACTCGTGGTGAAACACGCACCGGGGTTCGGTGGCGCCCAATTCGACGTCCTCCTCGGCACGATCCAGTCCCCGAGTGGAGCGTTCCTGCCGAGTCCCGCGCTGGCGACCGACGGGACGGACTACGCGCTCGTCTGGACGAACGGGGATTCGAACGGCGCGAAGCCCCTCGGGTCGCTCGTCGGATCGAAGCTCGGCGGCGTCTCGAAGAACGCGAGCCCCGATCCGCTCCTCGCGACGACGCCCCAGTCGATGGCCTTCACGGCGGCCGCGCAGAAAAATCCCGCGGTCGCGTCCGACGGCACGAACTTCTACGTGGTCTGGAACGACGCACGCGCGGACTCGAAGGTCGCGTCCCTTTATGGCGTCCGCGTCGACGGAACCACCGGGGCGCGCATCGGGTCGCCCGCACTCGTCGCGAACGTGGCGAACGCGTCCATCGCTCCGGCGCTCGGCTACGTGTCCGGTCGGTACGTCGTCGTCTGGATCGACACGCGCGTGATCTCCACGCCGCCCACGACCTCGACGGCGATCGTCCTCCTCTCCGCGACCATCGACCCCGCGACCGGGACCGTGTCGACGACGACGGTGGACGGAGATCGCCTCACGGGCGCGGGATCCCCCACGACGCTGAGTGGCGCGTCCTTGACACGGGTCGGGGGAAAGCTCTTCGCCTCGTGGTCGGACAGCCGCGCGCCGCGAGGCATCTACGGTGGCGAGATCACGATCGGAGGGACCGGTGCGGTGGTGGCGGACGGGGGCCACCTCGTCGTCGCTTCGGACGGCGCGCGCTCGGGGTGTCTCGCGAACGACGGGACCTCGTCTTTCGTGTTCTGGACGGACACGCGAACGAGCCCGACCCTCTCCACGTTGTTCGCCGCGAAGCTCGACGCCTCCTTCGGTTTCGTGGGGCCGGAGATCGCCGTCACCACCACGACGTCCACGACGCGTTTCGTCGCGAGTCCCTCGTCGTCGCGACTCTTGGTGAACTGGGTCGATTCCCGTAGGGCGTCCCCGCTCGCGACGTCGACCGACGTCCTCGGCATCTTCGTCGACCCCGTCACACGGACGACGAGCGCCGAAATTCCGACGGCCGGAGGAATCGACGAACAGTCGAACGCGTGGTCCGTGGACACCGGGGTCGACGGCAACGTCCAGGTCGTCTGGCAGCGTCGGAAGCCGAATGCCACGAGCGACGTCCTGACGGCCGCGACGGGGGCCGACGGAACGGTGCGCGATCCCGTTCCGATCGCCCTCGCGGACGACGATCTCGAGGAAGAGGCGAGTCCCAAGATCGCGCGGAACGACGCGGGAACGATGCTCGCGGTCTACCAGAAGTTCGTGGGAGCGGACGCGATGGCGTTCCGCGCCTTCGCGCGCGTCGTCGCCCCGGGGACGGCCACGGGGCTCGCGTGCACTTCGTCCGACGCCTGCGCGAGTCGGCACTGCGTCGACGGCGTCTGTTGCGCGGAGGCCTGCGACGGCACGTGCCACACCTGTTCCGCGAATCCCGGAACGTGCACGGCCGTCGTCGGCGCCGAGGACGGGGACACGTGCAGCGTCCCGAGGAACGTCTCGAGGTGCGACGCCGCCGGAGCGTGCAAGCTCGTCGACGGTGCGAACGCGGCGTCGAAGGACGCGTGCCTGAGCGGATTCCTCTCGGACGGCGTGTGTTGCGACTCGGCATGTGCCGGAGGATGCGACGTCTGCGCCCAGCCCGGGAAAGTGGGCACCTGTTCGCCACTTCCCGCCGGCGCGACCGGCCTGAATCCGTTCTGCGGTGGCGACGGAGGTGTCGGCGTGCTCTGCGACGGCCGGGGCGGCACGTGTCCCGGATCGTGTGCGGCCGACAAGGACTGCCCCAACGACACGTTCTGCAACGCGAACGGGAGTTGCGAACGCCAGAAGGCGAACGGTACCGCGTGCGATCCGCGCTCCGATTGTCGCGCCGGCGGCGAATGCCGTGCGTGCGGGAGCGGCCAGTGTGTGGACGGCGTTTGTTGCAACACCGACTGCCGCGGATCCTGCGAAGCGTGCGACGTGCCAGGCAGCGCGGGCACCTGCACTCCGGTTTCCGGTGAACCTCACGGGCTCCGCGCGGCCTGCCGCAAAGGAACCGACGAGGACCCGTGCAGCGCCGAAGTGTGCGACGCGAACAAGAGCTCGAAGACGTGCAGCCTCGTCGGCGCCGACGTGAGCTGCCGGACGGCGGCTTGCTCGGCGGGATCGGAGACGATGGCGGCGACCTGCGACGGTGCCGGTCGTTGCGGGACCGTGGGAAGCTCCGCGACGCGTGCGTGCGCCCCCTACGCTTGCGGCCCCACGGCGTGCAAGACGCGCTGCGACGTCGATTCCGACTGCGCCGAAGCGAGCACCTGCGACACGGCGACGCATTCGTGCGTGAGCGGAGCCTCGTGCACGGACGAAGCCACCGTCCGCGACATCAACGGCGTGGTCACCTCCTGCGCCCCGAAGAAATGCCGCGCCGGACGGTGCATCGAGCGGTGCACGTCCGTCGACGATTGCGTCACGGGTACCGTGTGCGACGGTGCAGGTGCGTGCGTGGCGCAGACGACCGGAGGCGCCGCGGAGCCGTCGTCGGGTTGCAGCTGCCGGGCGATCGGAATCGCACCGGAAAATGCGCCGGGATCGGCGCGGCCCCCCGTCGCGAACGTCGTCCTCGGGATCGTCGTGGCGGGTCTCGGTCTCGTCCGGAGACGGAGGCGCTCCGGAAAGGTGCCCGTCGTCGGCGCCGCGGAAGCCTCGCGCATCGCCCATTGACCGGACCTCGGGTGTGCAAGTAGAAGAACGGGTCTCCCCGCGTCCGCGCGGTGAGGGTGGCGTGGTAGCCAAGTGGTTAGGCAACGGTTTGCAAAACCGTCATACGTCGGTTCGAATCCGATCCACGCCTCGAAGAACCTCTCCCGGAGCGGGCGTTCGTCCTCGAGGCATCCGAATCGCGCGCTCCTGTCTCCGACTCGCGTGGCCGGGCGGCTTCCCGCCCGTCGCGACCTTCAGGCAAGGTCTTCGTCGAATTCGGCTTCCTCGTCGAGGAGGATCGCCAGGCGATCGAGGAGCGTCACGACGCGCGAAATGTCCGCGGCGGACGTCGCATCCAGCATCCTTTGGACCGACGACTCCACCGTCCGTTCCGTGGGAGCGTCGAAGCGTCGTCCTCGCGCGGTGAGGTGCAGCGACGTACGACGGGAATCGTCCGGGTCCTTGTCCCGGCGGACGAGTCCCTTCTCTTCCAGCCGCCGCAGCGTGGACGAGACCGTTCCCGGGTCGAGGTGCAGCGCCCGAGCGACTTCCCCCGGTGCGATGCCGGGGAATCTTCCGACGCACCGGACCATGAACCGTTGCTGCGCGGTCAACCCGAGGGTCCGTTCCATCCGGTGGGAGACGCGCTCGAGTGCGTGGTTCAGTCGCCAGAGCCGCCGCAAGAACTCGAGTGGAGGCCCCATCTCGAACCGCGGCTTCGTGGATCGTTCGTTCACCCGTGGACACTCCCCGCACGTCGTTCGCACAGCATCGTGAGCAGGCGATCGACGTCCGTCTGACTCCGGACACCATAGGCCGCCGCCGACGTGGGCGACAGCCCGACGCGGACTCCCACGAGCGCACCGTCGCTCGCCGTCCGGAATACGTCCTCGTCCGTGACGTCGTCGCCGACGTACAAGGTCCTCGTCGCACCGGCCCGCTTCCTCAGCTTCTCCACCGCGCGCCCCTTGTCGTCGGCTCCTTCGGGCACGACGTTGACGACGCACTTGCCGTCAGCCCAACGGAACCGTCCGCCGAAAGCGGTCAACGCGTCGCGGATGGCTCCGCGAACGGCGCCGTCGTCCGACGCGTTCCGCGTGTGCACCGAGAGCGTGTGGACCTTGTCTTCCAGATCGACGCCGTCGAACGTCGCGAGCGCGCGTACGAGAGCTCGCTTCACGTCGCCCATCCCGGGGCCAGGCGCTTCTCCTCCTCCTTCCACCTCGATTCCGTGGTTGCCGACCACGAAGCGCACGGGCGCGTCCCCGAGGCGACCGGCCACGTCGGCCCGCGAGCGGCCGGAGACGACCGCGACGGGGTACCGTTCGCAGAGGAGGCGGAAGAGACGCGCCGTCGACGCTCGCATGCGCGCGTCGTCCCTCCGGGCGACGATGGGCGCGAGGGTTCCGTCGAAATCGAACGCGAGGAGCGTGGCCGACCGCGCCAACTCGTCGAGGACCCCGGCGTGACTCGGGTCGAGGATGACCTTCACGCGTAGTCGCCCGTGAACGAGCGGAGCGGCGCTCGGAACCTTCCCGTCATCCGCTCCTTCCGACGCAATTCGGCGGCGTCCACGAGCATGCGACCCGCCCAACGGTATACGTTGAAGCGTGCCACGATCCGTCGCATGGATCGCATCCGTACGCGCCGTTCCTCCGGAGGCATCCGGAGGGCGGCCGCGATCGCGTCCGAAGCCTGCCGCAGGTCGTACGGATTGACGACGAGCGCCTCGGTGAGATCGCGCGCGGCTCCCGTGAACTGGCTGAGGACGAGGACGCCCTGCTCGTCGTCGCGGGCGGCGACGAATTCCTTCGCGACGAGGTTCATCCCGTCATGGAGGCTGCTGACGTAGCACATGTCGGCCGCGCGGAAGAATCGGTACACCGCGGAAGGATCGTGGTGGGACCGGAGCATGACGATGGGGCGGTACGAGCCCTGCGCCCAGCGTGCATTGATGTCCTCGACCAGCGCCTCGATCCGCAGGCTCAACTCCTGGTAGCGCGGAATCTTCGTGCGGCTCGGGGCACCGAGTTGGACGAACGTGAATCGTCCCCGGAATTCGGGATGACGTTCGAGCAGGTCGTCCACGGCCATGAGCCGCTCCTCGATGCCCTTCGTGTAGTCCACCCGATCCACACCGACGCCCACGAGTGCGTCGGCGGAGAGTCCCAGCTCGGCACGCACGCCGCGCCTCGACTCCTCCACCCCCGGGACCTGGTCCAGCCAATGGACCGGCCACTCGATGGAGATGGGGTAGGGCCGCACGAGGGTCGTCCGCGGGCCCTGGACGACGGCGTTCGATTCGCGGTCGATCCGACTCTCCATGAACGAGTCGACGGAATCGACGAAGTTCATGCAGTGCTGGCGGGTGTGGAATCCGACGATACTCGAGCCCAGGAGGCCGTCGAGGACCCGCTCCCGCCACGGGCAGATCCCGAACCGTTCGGCGTTCGGCCAGGGCACGTGCCAGAACGTGAGGATCGTCGCCCGCGGCAACTTTTCCCGGATCATCCGGGGGGCGAGCGCGAAGTGGTAGTCCTGAACGAGGACGATCGGGTCGTCGACGTCCACTTCGGAAACGACCGCCTTCGCGAACCTCCGGTTCACTTCGACGTAGTGGCGCCAATCCGATTCGCGGAACACCGGTCGCGCGTGGGCCACGTGGCAGAGCGGCCACAGTCCCTCGTTGGAAAAGCCGTAGTAGTACCCGGACTCCTCCTCCTCCGAGAGCCACACGCGCCGGATCGAGTACGACTCGTCCCCGGGCGGCACGGCGACGCGATCATGGGAGTCCACCGTCTCTCGGTCCGCCGAACCGCTCCCGTGGGCGACCCACACACCCGAACACGCGCGCATCACGGGTTCGAGGGCGGTCACGAGACCACTCGCGGGATGGACCACGCGGATGCCTCCGGGCGTGCGTTCGTGGATGTACGGCTCGCGGTTCGCGAGGATGACGATCCGCTCACCGCGCAAGTGACGGGTCAGGGCGTTCTTCAACCGCTCGGGACTCCACGCGCCGTCCCGCGCTTCCGGGTCGTGCTCCTGGGACAGGCGCTCGGCGAGTTCGCGGACGTCGCGCACCAGTGGAGCGAACGCCCCGGCCGCGCGACCGGTGAGGGCCTTGCGGAGCTCGTTGGTCCAGCTCCGCCACGCGAGCCGCACCGCGACCAACGTCATGACCGACGCCGCGAGCGCCAACGCGAAGAACGCGACGAGCAGCATCCTCCGCATCTTCGCGTCGCGGCGCGTGACGTAGCCGAGGTCGTGCACGAGGACGACGGCTCCGAGGCGACCCGCGTCGGCGTCCAAGGGAACCGCACTGACGTGCACGGGGCCGCTCGGAAGCTCCACGGTGGACGAGGCCGTCCGGTCCTCCGAGGCGTCGAGTGACGCCACGACGTCGGCACAAACGAACGAATCCGGAAATCCCGACGTGGCAGCCAGACGTCGGCCCCTGTTCGAACAGGCGGCGGCTCCCAGGATCCGCTCGTCCCGCGCGATGGCGGACAGGGTGTCTCCGAGCTTTTCCGTCGGCCCGCCCCAACCCACGACCAGGGGATCGTGCGCGGCGGTCACCGCCAGTCGCGATCGGAGCGTGATGTCCCGTTCGAACCACTCGCGCGTCGTCCGATTCAGGACCGCGTACCCGATCCACGTCATCAGCGTGAGGCTCGTCACCAACACGCCGAGGAATCGCGCCATGCGGGACATGGGACCCACGCTAGCATCAAATGATTGGATTTCCAATCATCATCCCTGTATCCGATCGGGATGGACCTCTCGAGCCTCGGTCTCGTGGGCAATTGCCAGATCTCCGCGCTGGTGCGTCGCGACGGATCCATCGTCTGGGCGTGCCTGCCTCGCTTCGATTCGCCGCCCGTCTTCGGCGCGCTACTCGACGAGAAGGACGGTGGCGCCTTCACCATCGGTCCCGCGGACCCGACCGTGCTCGGTTCGCAGCACTACGTGCCCAACACCAACGTCCTCGTCACGACGTTCCGATCGGACGACGGCGCGTTCCGCGTGATCGACTTCGCGCCGCGATTCATGCAACACGGTCGAAGCTTCCGACCGACGAAGATCGTCCGGATCGTCGAGCCGATCTCCGAGACGCCGCGCATCCGGGTCTCCTGCGATCCCGTGCTCGGATGGTCGAAGGCGAAGGCCGGGAAGAGCTCGGGGTCGCACCACGTCGAATACAAGGGCTTCGGGGACGAGCTCCGTCTCACGACCGACGCCCCGCTCTCCTATCTCGACGGCAAGCCCTTCGCGCTCACGCAACGGACCCACTTCGTCCTCGCATGGGGCGCACCAGTGGAAGAGCCGCTCACGCCCCTTTGCGATCGTTTCCTGGTCCAGACCGAACGCTACTGGCAGGACTGGGTGAAACACTGCGACATCCCGCCGGCGTACCAGGAGCAAGTGATCCGCGCCGCCCTGGTCCTGAAGCTCCACTGCTTCGAGGACACGGGGGCCATCGCGGCCGCGCTCACGACCTCGATTCCCGAGGCACCGGGGTCGGGCCGCACGTGGGACTACCGCTATTGTTGGCTCCGCGACGCTTACTACGCGCTCGGCGCATTCCGTCTCCTCGGGCAGTTCGAGGAGCGGGAACACTTCCTCCATTTCCTCCTCAACGTCGCCGCGTCCTCCAAGGACCTCGATCTCGCGCCCCTCTACCGCATCGACGGAAAGAGCGACCTCGAGGAGTCCATCCTCGGACACTGGGCGGGATACCGCGGCGAGGGCCCGGTACGCGTGGGCAACGGCGCGGCGACGCACCGTCAGAACGACGTCTTCGGGGAGATGGTCCTGGCGTTGACGCCGCTCTTCCTCGATCTCCGTTTCCGCGAGCGGGTGACGCCGACCGTGCTCGACCTGGTGCGTCGCCTCGCCCGGAAGGCGATCGCCGTGGCCGGTGTGCCCGACGCGGGCATCTGGGAGTACCGGTCCGAATGGCGGCCGCAGACCTTCAGTTCCCTCATGTGTTGGGCCGCGGCGGATCGGATGGCGCGGATCGCGGAGCGGCACCTGCCCTCCGACGTCGCGGAGTTCCGGAGCGCCGCCGAACGGATCCGCGACGAGATCCTGGCGAAAGCCACGGACCCGACACGGCGGAATCTCGTGGCGGACTACGGAGGGACGGAAGTCGACGCCGCGCTGCTCCAAGCGGCACCGCTCCGCTTCCTGTCGCCCAGCGACGCGCGTCTCCACGCGACGCTCGACGCGATCCGCTCCGATCTCGCGCACGAAGGTTGGCTCAAGAGGTACCGCACCGACGACGGGTTCGGGACGCCCGCCGTCGCGTTCATGATGTGCGCGTTCTGGGAAATCGAAGCGTTGGCCGCCGCGGGCCGCATCGAGGAGGCACGCGCCCGGATGGAACGGGTGTGTTCCGTGGGTTCGGAACTCGGCCTCCTCGCCGAGGACCTCGATCCCCGGACGAACGCGATGTGGGGTAACTTCCCGCAGGCCTATTCGCACGTGGGCATGATTCACGCGGCCTTCGCCGCCTCGCCCCGGTGGTCCGACGTCGGGGCCTGACGTCGGCGGAGGCCCCGGTTCCGGGGTAGGGGGCGGGGAAACCGTCCTCCCCCTCGTCCCAGGCCAGCGGATGTGGTCTAGTCCGCCCATGGTCGCGGCCGTGCGCGAGTACAAGATTCGGTTGGAAGGCATCCGGTTCCGGGGAAACCACGGGGTCACGGACTCCGAACGCGATTTGCCCCAGGACTTCCTCGTGAACGCGGAGCTCACGCTCCCGTCCTCCGTCCTTCCGCCGTCGGACCAACTCAAGTTCGTGTTCGACTACGACCGCGTGTCGACGCTGGTCGTGCAGGAAGGCACGAAGCAGAACTACCTCCTCCTCGAGACCCTCGCGCAACGGCTCCTCGAACGCCTCCTCGCGGAGACACCGGCGACCCGCGCCACGGTCTCGATCCAGAAATCCCGGCCGCCCACCCGCGCCAGCGTCGACGCCGTGTCCGTCGAGCTCGTCGCCACCCGCGACGAGCCCTGAACGACGCCTGAACCGCGCGTTCTGATCTAGACTCCCGTCCGCGATGCTCTCCCTCCTCGACGAACTCGGCCGGAGCGCGGCCGCGGCCCTCCGTGCCTCCCTCGGCGACGCCGCCGCCGTCCCCGACGTCCTGCCCATCGTCCGGTCCCAGAAGGACGATCTCCAGACCGCCGCCGCACTCCAGTTCGCGAAAGCCGCGAAGAAGCCGCCGCGGGAGCTCGCCGACGTGATCGCGAAGGCCCTCGCTTCGCACCCCGCCGTGGCGGGCACCGAGATCGCGGGACCCGGCTTCGTGAACGTGCGCCTCTCGGACACCTGGCTCGTCGCGCACGCGGGCGACGGCCTCGTGATGTCGGACGTCGGCAAGGGGCAGCGCGTCGTCCTCGATTACTCGTCGCCGAACGTCGCGAAGCCGATGCACATCGCGCACATCCGCTCGACCATCATCGGCGACGCCATCAAGCGATCCATGCGCGCCGTGGGCTACGAGGTGGTCGCCGACAACCACCTCGGCGATTGGGGCACGCAGTTCGGCAAGCTCATCGTCGCGTACCGCAAGTGGCTCGACGCCGATGCCTTCGCCAAGAATCCCGTCGACGAACTCCTTCGCATCTACATCCGCTTCACCGAGGAAGAAAAGGCGCAGCGCGGTGCGAACGCGAAAGCGCCGACGGTCGACGACGCCGACGACGACGTCCCGGACGCCGCCGCGCCTCCCATCCTCCAGGAGGCCCGCGCCGAACTCGTGAAGCTCCAGAAGGGCGATCCGGAGAACGTCGCCCTCTGGAAGTCCTTCGTCGACGTCTCGATGAAGGAGTTCGATCGGATCTACGCTCGGCTCGGCGTCTCCTTCGACGTCGTCCTCGGCGAGAGCGCCTACAACGACGCGCTCGCGAAGACCGTCGAGACGCTCCTCGCGAAGGGCATCGCGGAGGAGAGCGAGGGCGCCATCGTCGTCACCTTCGACAAGGCGCGGGACGGCGAGGCGCTCCCGCCTCTCCTGGTGCGCAAGGCCGACGGTGGCTTCCTCTACGGCACGACCGACATCGCGGGCGTGCTGTACCGCGTGGAACGTTGGAATCCTTCCCGCATCGTCATCGTCACCGACGAACGGCAGCAGCTCCACTTCCGCCAGTTCTTCGCGGCGGCCCGTCGCCTCGGAATCACGACGAGCCTCGAGCACGTGTGGTTCGGACTCATGCGCCTCCCCGAAGGCACGATCTCCACCCGCGAGGGAAAGATCATCAGCCTCGAGTCCCTCCTCGACGAGGCGGAGCGGCGCGCCCTCGTCGTGGCCCGGGAAGCGAACGCGGAACTCGACGAGAAGGAGGCGCGCGAGATCGCGCGGGTCGTCGGCCTCGGTGCCGTGAAATACAACGACCTGTCGAAAGACCGACAGACCCTCGTCACGTTCACGTGGGACAAGGCGCTCGCGCTGACGGGCAATACGGCTCCCTATCTCCAGTACGCGTACGCGCGCATCCGCTCGATGGGGCGGAAAGCCACGGAGCAAGGGTTCACGGCCGGGCCCATCGTCTCCATGACGCCGGTGGAGCGCGAGCTCGTCCTCCGCCTGCTCGGCTTCGCGGGCGCCGTGCACGACGTGGCGAAGACCACGCGCCCCCACCTGCTCTGCGACTACCTGTTCGACCTCGCCATGGCGTTCTCGACCTTCTACAACGAAGCGCCCGTGCTCAAGGCCGAGCCCGACGTGCGCGCCGGACGGCTGACCCTCGCGGCCCTCGTGGCAGACACCTTGCAGAAGGGTCTGGACCTCCTCGGGATCGACGTCGTCGAACGGATGTGACCTCCGTGAAGGCGCCGCTCCCTTCCACCAAGGTCGTCATGGATTTCAAGGACACCGGCGCCGGCGATCCCATCGTCTTCCTCCACGCGTTCCCGTTCTCGCGGCTCATGTGGCGGCCGCAGGTCGAGACGTTCCGGGAATTCGCGCGCGTGATCACGCCGGACCTCCGAGGGTTCGGAGGGACGCAAGGTGGTGTCGGTCCGACGACCATGGACGCGATGGCCGACGACGTCGCCGCCCTCCTCGATGCGCGCGAGATCCGCGAACCGGTGACCCTCGTCGGTCTCTCCATGGGGGGCTACGTCGCGCTCGCCTTCGCCGCGAAGTACGCCGCCCGGCTTCGCGCGCTCGTCCTGTCCGACACGCGTGCCGAGGGCGACGACGCGGCAGCGAAAGCCAAGCGCGACGAACAGATCGCCCTCGTCGGTGAGAAGGGAACGCGGGCCCTGGTCGACAAGCTGGTGCCGGCCATGACGAGCGCGAACGCGGAGGACCGTGCTTCGGTCTCCGCCGAACTCCTGGCCATCGCCTCCATCCAGTCTCCGTTCGGGATTGCCAAGGCCCTCGCCGCCCTCCGTGACCGCCCCGATCGCACGGACATGCTCCCCACCGTCGCCGTCCCCACGCTCGTCCTCGTCGGCGCCGACGACACCGTCACCCCGAAGCCGTTCGCCGAGACGCTCGCGCGATCGATCCCCGGCGCGGAACTCGTCGAGATTCCGCGCGCGGGACACCTCGCGAGCCTCGAGAATCCCAAAGCCTGGAACGACGCCGTCCGCCTCTTCTGGGGCAGGACGTTCCCGTCGAACTGAACGCAGCACCCACCCTCGGGTCACGCTCCATGCCCCTGTCGCGCATCCTCGTCGGCCTCGTCGTCGTCATCGCCGTCACGTCCGGCGTCCACTGGTACCTGTGGAGCCGCCTCGTGCGTGACGCCGCGCTCCCGGCGCCGTGGTTCCGCGTGTTGACGGTCGCCATGATCGTCCTCGCGGCGTCGCTCCCCGTCGCGCTCCTCGCCTCGCGTGGGTTGCCACGGTTCTGGGGAAGCCTCCTCGCGTGGCCTGCCTACGTATGGATGGGCGTGATGTTCTTCCTCTTCGTCGCCCTCGTCCCGCTCGATCTCGCCCGCGGACTCTGGACGCTCGTCCCCTCCGGCGACGCGGCGGTCGACCCCGCACGACGCACCTTCCTCGCGCGTGTGGCGTCGGGCATGGCCGCCCTCGTCGCCACGTCCTTCGCCGGCGTCGGTCTCGCGTCCGTCCTTCGGGACGTGGCGGTCAAACGCGTCCCCGTGACGCTCGCGCGGCTTCCGAAGCACCTCTCCGGGTACACGATCGTCCAGCTGACGGACATCCACGTGGGCCCGACCATCGGCAAGGACTTCATCGAACAACTCGTCGCGTCGGCGAACGCGCTCCAGCCCGACATGATCGCCATCACCGGAGATCTGGTCGACGGCTCCGTTGCTGCGCTCGGAGCGTTCGTCGAACCGCTCCGGAACCTCCGCGCGAAGGACGGCGTCTACTTCGTGACCGGCAACCACGAGTACTACTCCGGCGCGCCCGAATGGATCGCGTTCCTGGGAACTCTGGGCATCCGCGTCCTCCGGAACGAGCACGTGCGTATCCGTGGCGACGAAGGATTCGATCTCGCCGGCGTCGACGACGCGACCGCTCACCAGTTCGGACTCGGCCACGGGATGGACATGGAGAGCGTGAACCGCGACCGCGATCGTGAACGCCTGCTCGTCCTCCTCGCTCACCAACCGAAGGCGATCGTCACCGCCGAACCGCACGGTGTGGACCTCCAGCTGTCGGGTCACACGCACGGTGGACAGCTGTTCCCCTTCAATTTTCTGGTGAAGCTCCAACAGCCGTACGTGGCCGGTCTTTACGAACACGGACGCGCGAAGGTCTACGTGAGCGCCGGCACGGGCTATTGGGGACCGCCCATGCGCGTGGGAGCGCCCGCCGAAATCACGCGGATCGAGCTCGTTTCAGGATCCGCGTAGGTTGCACGTTCGTAGCTCGAGCATGGGCTGCGTCTCGGTGAGGGAACGGGATACGATTCCCATTCCCAATCATCGCACATTGTGGTTTTCCCCTGCGGAAACGCATCTTTCCGAGTGAGTTCTGGGCGGATCCGGGCCGCGGTGGCATGCGGGTACCTTCCTCCACGCCCGAACGTCGTCTCAAGGGGAGTCTCGATGGTCCTTTCGAACAAAGTCGTCCGCGCCTCTCGGTTTTCCGTCGCTCTGCTCCTCCTCGGAGTCGCAGGTGGTTGTTCCACGAAGAGTGACGCGGAAGATCGATCCACCGGTTCCGGTCTCACCGCGAAGGACGTGGCGAACCTCCCGTACGCGATCACCGTCGCGCACACCGACGAGACGCTCGGCGTCCCCTCCTTCGCGTGGGTGAAGAAGACCGAAGCCGGCGTGCCGCGCGCGTTCGACGGCATGAACGCCGAAGCCCGCGCCCGCGCGGTCGTCGCGAAGTTCTCGAAGGAGCTCGGTCAATCGGAGATCGTGGAGACGCTCGCGAAGCCCTCCACGCACGACACCGGTTCCGGAGCGGTCATCGTCCGCTTCAACCAGCGCGTGTCCGGCAAGGACGTGTTCATGCTCTCGCTCGCCGTCGCCATGGATCGCGATCTCGAGCCGGTGGCCATCACGGGCTTCCTCGCGCCGCGTCTCGCGAGCGTCGGCGGCGACTTCGCCCCGGACGCGAAGACCGCCATCGCGAACGCGTACCAGAAGTTCACCACCGCCCGCCTCGACAAGGGCTCCATCGACTTCGTGCGCGAGCTCGAAGGCGGTTACGTCCGCTACGAGATCGCGCCCGCCGGTGAAGCGAAGTCCAACGTTCGCACGAAGGCCCTCTGGTTCGCCACGAAGGCCGGCCTCGTTCCCGCGCACTACGTCGAAATCACGCACGCCAACGTCGACACGAACGAAGCCGACATGCGCTCGTTCGTCGTCTCCGACGTCGACGGTTCGATCCTCTTCGAGAAGTCCCTCTCCGCGGCGGACGCGTACACCTACCGCGTGTGGGCGGACCCGACGACGAAGATCCCCTACGACGGGCCCATGGGCAACGACTCCACGCCCTATCCGACGGCGCAAGCGAGCGGCTACGTGCCGACCATGATCGCGCCGCAACTCGTCTCCATCGAGAACTTCCCCTTCAAGAAGAACGACCCCTGGCTCCCGCGTGGCGCCACGGTGACCACGGGCAACAACGTCGACGCGTACGCCGATCTCGCGAAGCCCGACGGCTTCTCCGCCAACACGGCGGACGTCCGCGGTGCGATCGGGACGGGCGGCGCCTTCGACGCGCTCTACGACACGAGGAAGTCGCCGACGTCGACGGCGGACAACGTGCAGGGCTCGATCCAGCACCTCTTCTACCTCACGAACTTCCTCCACGACTGGTACTACGACGTCGGATTCGACGAGGCCTCGGGCAACCACCAGAAGGACAACTTCGGTCGCGGCGGTCTCGGCAACGATCCGCTCCGCGCCGAGGCGCAGGACTTCAGCGGTCGCAACAACGCCAACATGCAGACGCCGCCGGACGGCGAGTCGCCTGTCATGCAGATGTACATCTTCTCCGGCCCGTCGGTCGCCCGGCTCACGATCACGAGCCCCGCGTCCGCCGCCGGTGTGAAGGACGTCGGCGTGGCGCCCTTCGGTCCGCAGGCGTTCGAGACCTCCGGTCAGGTCGTCCTCGCGGTCGACGGTCAGGGTGGCGATCCCAACGACGCGTGCGAGGCGATCTCCAACGCTTCCGCCATCGCCGGCAAGATCGCGCTCATCCACCGCGGTTCCTGCGAGTTCCAGGCGAAGACGAAGGCGGCGCAAGCGGCAGGAGCCGCGGGTGTCATCATCGTCAACGTCCCCTCCTCGAACAGCCCGAACACGGCTCCGGCCATCGGTGGTCAGGCGACCGGCGTCACGGTTCCCGTCGTCTCGCTCTCGCAGCCGGACGGTGCCGCCCTCGAAGCCCTCGTCGCGGGTGGCGTCAACGTGACGCTCTACCGCGAAGAGTCCATCGACCTCGACGGTTCCCTCGACTCCGCCATCGTCTCGCACGAGTGGGGCCACTTCATCTCGAACCGCCTCATCGGCGACGGCGAGGGCATCAACATCCAGCAGGCCGTCGGCATGGGCGAAGGCTGGGGTGACTTCTCGTCGCTCATGCTGCTCGCGCGCAAGGACGACCTCCGCGTCGCCGCGAACGAGAACTGGGCGGGAGCGTACCCCTCCGGTGCGTACGCGATGAGTGGCGCCGGCGACGACTTCTACTTCGGCATCCGTCGCTACCCGTACTCCGTCGACATGACGAAGAACCCGCTCACGTTCAAACACATCCAGGACGGCGTGAAGCTCCCCGCCAACGTGCGCAGTGCGTTCGGCCAGGGCGGCGAGTCGAACTCGGAAGTGCACAACACCGGCGAGGTCTGGGCCTCGATGTTGTGGGAATGCTACGTCTCGCTCCTCCGCGACCCGCGCTACTCGTTCGAGCAGGCGCAGGCCAAGATGAAGCAGTACCTGGTCTCGTCCCTCAAGCTCACCCCCATCAGCCCGGACTTCCTCGACGCGCGTGACGCCGTCCTCGCGGCCGCCCTCGCGACCGACAAGGCCGACTTCGAGCTCTTCGCCAACGCGTTCGCGCGCCGCGGCGCCGGCGTCGGTGCGAAGGCGCCGCCGAAGGGCGACCGCACGAACCAGGGCGTCGTCGAGAGCTTCGTCGTCGGCAACGACGTCACGCTCCTCGGTGCGTCGATCACCGACGACGGCAACTCCTGCGACAAGGACGGCATCCTCGACGACGGCGAGTCCGGCACGGTCACCATCGAGGTGAAGAACTCCGGCACGGGTACCCTCACGGGCACGACGGCGAAGTTCTCGTCCGCGTCCAAGGGCGTCGTCTTCGAGAACGGCGGCCTCGTGAAGCTCGGCACGGCCGCGCCGTTCGAGAAGCTCACGGCCAAGATCGGCGTCTCCCTCAAGGGCGCCGAACCCTCCGAGCTCGTCGACATCGACATCGCCATCGACGACCCGGATCTCTCCGTGAAGCGCACCATCAAGGGCAAGCTCTCCGTCCGCACCAACACGGACGAAGTCGCAGCTTCCTCCGCCACCGACACCGTCGACCCGTCGAACACGACGTGGACGGCGAAGGGCAAGGACGGCTCCGGCATGACCCTCCCGTGGGAACGCACCGCGGACGGCGTCGGCAAGGTCTGGCACGTCGTCGACAACGACGAACCTTCCGACCACACCCTCACGTCCACCGACCTCGCCGTCGACGGCACGAAGCTCGAGATCGCCTTCCGCCACCGTTACTCGTTCGAGGCCGACAAGGACGCGAACTACGACGGCGGCATGATCGAGGTCAGCTTCGACTCGGGCAAGACCTGGACCGACGTCGGAACCGCGGTCGCCGGATACGGCGGCAAGCTCTCCGCCGACGGCGACAACCCGCTCAAGGGCCGCGACGCGTTCGTGGGCAAGAGCGCGGGGTACCCGGCCTGGGTGAACGCGAAGATCGCCATCGACGTTCCCGCCTCCGCCCGTGCCGGCGCCGTCCAAGTGCGGTTCCGCGTCGGAACGGACAACGCCGTGGGCGATCTCGGTTGGGACATCGACGACATCGCCTTCACCGGCATCACCGGCACGCCGTTCGCGTCCCTCGTGGACGAGACGGAACTCTGCAACGCCGACGGCACCGGCACGAAGCTCCCCGAGAAGCCGGGCACCGGCAAGGACGAGAACGTGACCCAGACGCCGCGCCTCGAGCCGACGCCCGTCGAGACCCCGTCCAAGGGCGGTTGCTCGACGCACGGTTCGGCCCCCGTCGGCTCCTTCGCCTTCGGCCTCGGTGCCCTCGCGGCCCTCGCCGTGGTCCGACGGAACCGGAAGAAGAGCGCCTGACGCTCCTCCCACGAACACCCGCCTCGCCGTCTCGGTGAGGCGGGCCGCCTCGAGCGCGTTTCCTTCCCGGACACGCGCTCGTGTCGTTTTCGGGCCCGGCACCGGGCGCCCGACGCGGCGTCAGACGAGCCGGAGGCCCACGGGCAACGACTCGCCCAGGAACGCCGCGGCGTCCTCCGCGTCGGCGACGACCAGATCGCGCACTTGGACGATCCATTCCGGCTTCGCGTTCGCTTCCGTCATGCGCCGGATCACCTCGAGCCGTACGTTTTCGTCGACGTCACGTGCGCGATCGCCGGTCTTGCGCGCGAGGTCGCGGGCGACGAGCGTCGCACTCGAGACCTCCGACCATTTCTCACGCAAGAGACGCTCGAGCCACGTGGTCGCCGCGCGTGCGGATACGACGTGATCCACGCTCGCGTAGCTCGGCAGACGTGCGCCCACGCGTCCGATGGCCGACCAGAGGCGCGCGTCCTTCGAAGTCCACGTCCGTTCGAGTGTCCATTCGCCGAGCGCGAGTCGTCGCGAGGCCGGCACGCGTTCGAGGGCGGCGGCCATCTCGAGCATCATGTCCTCGGCTTCCGGCTTCCACTTCTTCGGCTTCTTGACGCCCGCGGAGTCGCTGGCGAGGAACGGGTCCACGAGGTCGCGGATCTGGCCCTGGAACGTCCCGTCGAGCCCGCCGGCGACGCGGCGCCAGGCGATCCAAAACTGCTGCCAACCGCGCGCCTCGGCCGGGAACGCGAGGCGCTGTTCGAAGAGCGGAAGGAGCGAGCGGACGCGTTCGCCGTCGGCGACGTCACCGAAACCGGGACGAATGCCGTAGCCCGCGATCATCCAGAACACTCGTTCGTGGTCCGCCGAACGCCGCCGGAATCCCCGACCTTCCGAGACCCTGTCGAAGAGGGCGCGGCACGTTTCGAGGGTCCACGTGGGGCGGGCGCCGAGGACGCGTTCGAGCTCGCGCACGAGATCCTTCACCTCGCGACTTCCGGCTTCGCCTTTCTTGCCGAACACGGCGTCGACGAGGGCGAAGGTCTCGTCCCACTTCGGGCCCGACACCTTCGTGGCGGTGCTCGGCGGCGCGAAGCTGGAACGGCCGGGGAGGGGAGCGAGGCTCGTGCGGGCCGCCGAAGGGAGGACGCCGGCCTTCACGCCTTCCGACAAGGAGAACGCCAGACGGAAACGTCGCGGATCGTCTCCGACGGGCGGGGAGGCTTCGACGCAGGCGACGTCGAGGGTACCCACCGGAGTCAGTTCGGCCTCGACGACGACGCGGAGTTCCTTCGGCCCGCCGTTCGTCGCTTCACCGACGACGGTGGCCATGGGGGCGAGCGCTTCGTATCCCGCGGCGTCGAGCGTCACGACGGCGCCGGGCTCGTGCACGTGGAGATCGGACGCGAAGAGATCGAACCGTACGGGCTGCCCGAGCGTGAGCGCGAACGTCCTGTCGTGGACGCGGAAAAGTTCGCTTTCGTGGCCTCCACGGGGCACGAGGCACACGGCCTGGCGACCGTCCGTACCGGTGCCGGAGGAGGTGGCGACGTAGTATCCGCGCGCCGCGCCGCCTTCGATGCGTACGCCGAATCCCCGGAGCGCGAGACCGTAGCTCACGGCACCCCGCGCGACGGAGAGATCCGGGTCGACGTGGGCGAGGACGTCGATGGGGCGTCCGCACCAGCTCGCGAGGACGTTCGCGAGCGCCTCCCGGATCGCCGGGGACCGGAACACGCCGCCGTTCAAGAGGACGGCGGACGGTGCGTCGCCGCTCGCCGAATGACGACGCAAGAACCTGGCGACGTGGGCCGTGATCGCGACCTCGCGCTGGTAGGGAAGGCCGAAGGCGACGAGGGCGCTCTTCGCCTTCGGAGCGTCGACGTCCTCGGGGACGGACGGGAAGAATCCGCCCAGGATCGCCTGCTCCACGTCGCGACGGGCGAGGTCCGCGGAGAGGGTGTTGCCGACGAGGCTCGAACCCGCACCCACGACGCGGATCGGGAACGACTCCGGGGATCTCTCACGTTCGCCGAGGAGCGCCTCCTTCGCCGCACGCGAGGCGAGGACGAGCTGGGCGAAGCGTGTCGCGTCGAGTCGTGCAGGCTTCGCGACGAGCCGCGCTTCGAGCATGTGCGCGAGCGCGAGGTCCATGTTGTCGCCACCGAGGAGGAGGTGGGCGCCGACGGCGATGCGCGTGATCGTGAATGGAAACGCGTCGCCCTTCGCTCCGAGCGCGCGTTCGATCCTCACGAGCGAAAGGTCGGTCGTCCCACCGCCCACGTCGCAGACGAGCACGGTGCGACCTTCGGGATGGCGGTCCGTGAGCTTCGCGAGGGCCGACGGGCCTCCGAGCCTCAGGAAGTCGTAGAAGGCGGCCTGAGGTTCTTCGAGGAGACGGACGTGGAGACCCGCACGCGTCGCGGCGAGGACCGTGAGCTCCCGGGCCACTTCGTCGAAGGACGCGGGGACCGTGAGGATCACTTCCTGGTCCTCGAGTTTCGCGCCGGGGTGGGCGGCGTTCCACGTCGTGCGGACGTGGGCGAGGATCCGCGAGGACGCTTCGATAGGAGACAGCTTCGGCGGCGCTCCTTGCGCGTCTTCCGTGCCCCACGGGAGGATCGCGGCGTGGCGATCGACATCGGGATGGCACAACCAACTCTTCGCGGACGAAACGAAGCGACCCGGCGCTTCCGCACCGCGTCGCTTCGCGAAGGTACCGAGGGCCCACGGGGCGTCGCCGAAGGGATCCTTCGGCACTTCTCCCGCGATCGGTGCGTAGAGGCACGAGGGGAGGAGGGGGACCTCGCCGATCTCGCCTGCCGTGACCAGCTGGGGGATCGGGAACGTCGCGACGGGGAGCGGCGGGTCGTCCGGCGACCACGGCGCCGTCTTCGGGAACGCCCACGCCACGACGGTGTGGGTCGTCCCGAGGTCGATCCCGACGACGCGACGGACCTCCATCGGGATCAGCCGTCGGCGCGCACGCTGAGCTCGACGCGCCAGCGCTCGTCGGCCTTCTTCGGCGTGCGGGGGACCGCTTCGAGCAGCAACGTGCCGACTTCCGTGACGGTCGCGTGCATGCGGACGGGCACGACGTCGCCCTGCTTCCGTCCGTCGGCCGGGAGCGTGACGCAGATGGGCGCGAGCTCCTCGAGTTCGCCGGCCTTCCACGATTCGAGGGCGGTGCCGACGGCGTCGCCGCGGCGCACGGTGGATCCGAGGAACCGGAAGCGCACCGGCTCGCCGACGACGACGCCGACTTCCTCGGCGGGCAAGGACGCGGACGTGCCCTCTTCCATGCCGAAGGGGGCCACGCAGATCGCGGTGATGGGCGGTTCCACGCCGGGGACCGCGGGAACGGCTCCTTCGATGCCGACGTAGTACGAACGCGCCGTGCCTCCGCGGATGCGGACGCCCTTGCCGAGCTTCGCGCGTCCGTAGGCCGCGGCGCCGCGTGCGACGGCGAGATCGAGATCGGCGCCGTCGAGGACGCGGGCGGGAGGCGCGCCGTCGGCCTCGAGCCAGTCGTTCAGCGTGCGCATGATGCGCTCGCGGAGGAGGGTGCTCTTCATGACGCCGCCGTTGAAGAGGACGGCCGTCGGTGCCAGCATCGTGGCCGGCTTCGAGCCCGACCGCGTGGCGCCGACGAAGCCGTCGAGCTTCGACGTGGCGTCGGCCTGCCGCGCGAGGAACGCGGCGAGGTGCCGCGTGACGGCGGCGTCCTGGGCGTAGGGCAATCCGAGTTGGGTGAGACCGACGCGGGCGCGCACTTCGGGGCGCGCGTCCTTGTCGACCTCGGGGAAGAAGCCTTCGACCAGGGTGCGGATCACTTCCTCCCGCGTGAGCTCGGTGCGGATCGAGCCTCCCACGAGCTTCGCGCCGCGGGACGGGATCGTGATCGGCGCCGACTTCGCCTTCGGATCGCCGAGGAGCAGCTCCTTCGCGCCGCGGGCCGAGTGCGTGAGGGATGTCATCTGCCAGCGATCGAGCTCCTTGCCCTCGGCCGCGAGCTTCGTGCGGACGACGTGCGCGAGGGCGAGGTCCATGTTGTCGCCGCCGAGCAGGATGTGATCGCCGACGGCGACGCGTGCGAGCTCGAGGGAGCCGCCGTTCTCGGTCGCGCAGATCGCCGAGAAGTCCGTCGTGCCGCCTCCGATGTCGACGACGAGGACGACGTCCCCGACCTTGAATTCCTTCCGCCACGAGTCCCCCATGGCGTCGATCCACGCGTAGAGCGCGGCCTGCGGTTCTTCGAGCAGCGTGAGGTTCGTGATGCCGGCACGGGACGCGGCTTCGGCCGTGAGTTCGCGCGCGGCGGCGTCGAACGACGCGGGAACGGTGAGCACGACGGGGTGATCCGCGAACGGAGCCCCCTTCTTGCCCATGGACTGGTTCCACGCCTCGGCGAGGTGCTCGAGGGTACGGAGCGACGCCTCGACGGGCGAGACCTTCGTCACGTCCTCCGGCGCGCCGGCGGGGAGGACGGCGCCGCGGCGATCCACGCCGGCATGGGAGAGCCAGCTCTTCGCGCTCGCGACGACCCGGAGCGGTGCATCGACGCCGCGTGCCCGCGCGTGTTCCCCGACCACGTACGTGCGCTTCTTGTCCCACGGGAGCGATTGCGGCCCCTCGGACTCGTGCGCGAAGTACAAGAACGAAGGCAGGAGTGGGCGCGCGTCGATCTCTCCCGGGGCCACGAGCTGCGGAACGGGGAAGATGCCCGGCTTCGCGCCTTCGGCTTCCGGGTCGACGCTGGCGACGGCGGTATGGGTCGTCCCGAGATCGATGCCGAGGATGGGGAGCGTGCTCACAGTTCCACCTCCGCGGGCGCGAGGACCAACGCGTCGTGACCCTCGAGGACCTTCGGCAAGGAGAGGGACTCCGCGCGCCAGCCGCGATGACGGAGGACACCTCGGTACGGGGCGGGACCTCCGACGTTGCCACTCAACTTGATCTCCGTCGGCGAGAATCCGGCGTCCAGGTTCACCGTGGCGCCTTCGTCCTCGGCGCGCACGGGCACGAGCGACGCGTGGGACCGGAGGGCCTTCCGGCAACCGTCGTGCACCACCCGCGGCGCCGCCGACGTCCGCATCGGAGAAGGACGCGATGTCCTGCTCGAGGAAATCCACGAAACGGCCTTCGCGCTGGAACAGCGCGAGCAACTGCAGGGCCGACGTCGGATTCGCGGCGTCGGCGCGGACCGTCTCCTTCGCCGCGACGGGCGGGGACGACGTCGCTTCCGGGGAAGGATCACCGGACGGCAAACGCCCGGCTTCCCCCGATCGGACGGCGGCGGCGCGCGCCGCGAACGCACCGTCGAAGAGGACGGCGAAGAAGCAGGCCCAAGCGAACCAAAGCCGGCTGAAAAAGGGCATTTCGCGATCGGTCACGGGGGCAACCTAGACCGCCGCCAGGCCCCTTGGGTAGCCCAGAATCGGGCCCGCGACGCCGGCATCGCGGGCCCTCGGAACCGGGTTCGAGGCCCCGACGTGCAGGGCCCGGAAGCTCAGCTACCGCCGAGCTTCTCGACGGCCTTCTTCGGGTCCGCGTCGAACTTCTTTTTGCAGCCCGCGCAGCAGAAGTAATAGGTCTTGCCGTTGAATTCGGACTTCGGAGACGTCTCCGCCACCACGAATTCTTCGCCGGAGATCGGGCAGGCCTGGGTGTCACCGATCTTCGCTTCGCCGGCCTTCTTGACGTTCGCGCTCTTCGGCGCGTCGCCGTGGCCGTGCTCGCCGTGCTCGTCGTGGTGGGCGACCTCCGCGGGGGTCGCCGCGGGCTTGTCGCCGCCGCATGCGAGGAGCGCGGAGGAGAACACGAGGGAGGAGGCGAACGTGAAGACGGCGAGGCTCGAGACGCGCATGGTGGGTTCCTTTCGGGCCGCGACGGCGGCGCCCCGCGTTTTCGGACCTTCCGCCCCGAAACGCAAGCCCCTCGGAATTTCCCCACCCCCGGGCGTCCGGGAATCGGATCACGCCGCGCGTTCGCGGTCGTGGAGAGCGCCGTCCAGGATGTCCAGGCAGGCCGCGAGCTCGGGCGTCGTGTTCAGACGCTGCCGGAGCGCGGCGGCGCCGGGCAGACCGCGCAAGTAGCCGGAGAGGTGGCGCCGCGTGACCTGGACGCCGTGCATCTCGCCCCGGGCTTCGACGTTGGCGAGGAGGTGGGCGCGGCAGAGCGCGATGCGTTCCTCGGGGGTCGGCGGCGCGATCAACTCGCCGCGATCGAGGAAGGCCCGAATCTCGCGGAACACCCACGGATGTTCGATGGCGCGTCGTCCCACCATGACACCGGCGCATCCGGTGAGATCGAGTGCGGTCTTCGCGTCCTCGGCGGACTTCACGTCGCCGTTCACGATGACCGGGATCGAGACGACGTCGCGCGCCTTCTTGGCCCACGTCCAATCGGCCTGTCCCGAGTGGCCCATGTTGGCGGTGCGGCAATGGATCGTGAGGGCGCGGACGCCCACGTCCTCGAGGCGACGCGCGAGGTCGACGATGGGCATCTCGGATTCGGGGCCGTAGCCGATGCGTGTCTTCACGGTGACCGGCAGCGCGACGGACTCGACGACCATCTTCGCCATGGCGACCATGGCCTTCGGGTCGCGAAGCCACCCTGCTCCCGCGCCTCGGCCCGCCACCTTCGGCACCCAGCACCCGCAGTTCACGTCCACGAACGACGGCGCCGCGGCTTCGGCGATGCGCGCGGCCTCCGCCAGGCGGCCGGGATCGGACCCGTAGATCTGGATGGCGGTGGGGCGATCGTCGGGCGTGAGGGTCGCCTTCCGCTTCGCGTTGCGGCATCCGCGGAGCAGACCCTCGCAGTTGACGAACTCGGTGACGCAGAGGTCCGCGTCCAACGTGCGACACAGGCGACGGAACACGACGTCGCTCACGTCCTCCATGGGCGCGAGGATGGCGGGCTGGCCGCGGAAGAGGTCTTCGAACGTGCGCGAATCCGGAGTCACGGAGGGGCGCTCCTATAGCTCGGCGTCGCCCGTTCGCCCACCCGGTTCGCGGGCGCGCGCCTTGCCGAACGCCGACCGGAGCGACGCGGTTCCTGGATTGTCCCGGCAATTCGCCGGTTCGTCCCGGAGACGCCCTCGTACGGTTTGCCGCAGGCCCGCGGCGACGGATCGCAGGAGGAGGGCGCTCCGGGTGCCCAGGACCCCGACATCCCTCCCGTCGCCGCTTCCCGACCCGAAACCTGGAGACCCGCTTCCTCCCGTTCGGACCGGATCAGGAATCGGTTCGGCCCGCGGGCACTTGCGGAGGGGCGAGCGGAGGCACCGCCGCGTAACCCGACGCGGACATCCGCGAGCCTTCCAATTGGACGTTCACTTCCGCGCCGATCATGAACGCGAGGCTCGTGAGATAGAGCCACACCAGGAACGTCGCGACGGTCGCGAGGCTGCCGTAATAGACGGCGTAGGCACCCAGCGCGCGGACGTACTCTCCGAAGGCCGTGGACACCACGAGCCACACCACGAGCGCCACGAGCGTGCCCGGCCACACACGTCGGCGGACCTCACGCGGGTGGGAGATGCCGGTCCGGTAGAAGGTGGCGAGTCCACCCGCGACGAGCAGGACGAGGAGCACGGCGATGCCCATCAGGCGCCATCCGTCGGCGAGGAATCGGCGACCGCGGTCGAGCAGCACGTGGAGACCCCGTGCACCCTCGACGGGAGCCCGCGACACGACCGTGTCGATCCAATACACGCCGAATCCCGCGCCGAGGATGACGATCGCGACGCCCAGGACCCACGCGATGGCGATGATCCGTTGCTTCAACCAGCGGCGCGGGGGTGCGTGGGCGACGAGCTCGAACACGTCCATCAGGTTGTGGACGCCGTTCGACGTGAGGATGAGGAAACCGGCCAAGCTCAGCGGGGCGATGGTTCCGGACGACGTCTCCGCGATGGAGTGGAGCTCCCGTCGGAGGAACTCCGCCGCCGTGTTCGGCATGAGTTCGAAGAGTGGACCGGCGAGATGTTCCGCGCCTTGCTCGTTCACCGCGCGACCCAGGAGGAGGCCGACGACCACCAGCAGCGGGATCATGCCGAGGAAGAAGTAGAACGACATGGCCGCGGCATGATCGAACGCGTGGTGCTCGAAGAGACCCTTCACGACGCGCTTGACCAGTTCCCGCACGTCCTTCGGCGGCGGGGCCGGTACGAAGCTCGCACGATCTCGGGCCTGGGCCATGGTAGGGATCCTAGGCCATGAAGCGCCCGAACGACGCGAAAGCTCACTTCCGTCCCGTGCCGTCCCCGTCCGCCCCGGTGACGGCCTTCGTCGTCGCCGCGACGACGGCGCTCTCCACGGGGTGCGGTACGTCCACCGGTGGCGAAGCGGATGCCGGGATGGACGCCGTCTCCGACGCGAGCGCGTGCTACCAGGTCGCGCCCGGCGCTTTCGAAGGATCGAAGGACGTCGCGGGCGCGTGTGCGATCCGCGTGGAGGCGCCGCCCGTGATGAACGCGCTCCACATTTCCGTGGGCAAGCCGCTCGTGTGCCATTCGAAGCCGCCGTCGAGCGGTCCGCACTATCCGGTCTGGGCGAAGTACAGGACCCACGACAAGCCCGTGGAGCCCGGGTACTACGTCCACAACCTCGAGCACGGATCGATCGTGTTCCTCCACAAGTGCGTCGCGCCCGACACCTGCGCGGACACGGTGAAGGCCCTCGAAGCGGTGGTGGCGTCCCTTCCCGCCGATCCGACGTGCGTCCCGCCGATCCACGCGCGGACCTTGATCGTGCCCGATCCGAACCTCGAGACACCCATCGTCGCCCTCGCGTGGGGATTCATCTACCGCGCCGACTGCGTGGATGCCCCGAGCCTCGTCGCCTTCGCCAACGAACACTACGCGAAGGGACCGGAAAATCTCTGCGCCGACGGTCAGGACTTCTGACCGACGGCCGCGAGGATCGCGTCCACGAAGGACGTGCCTCCCTCCGCGACGTCCACGGATCCTTCGAAGACGGGCACGGAGTCGCAGAGTCGTGTCGCCACGTCCATGGCCGCGGAGGCCGCCGCGCGCGTACGCGCGAGCATGGGGATCGACGCGAGCATCCGGGGCAGCGCTCGCGCGCGTGGCACGTCCGTGAACGTGCCCTTCCTTCCGCGATCGAGGAGCACGAGGGCCGCGAGGGGGACCTCGCGCGGTGGGCTCACGTGACCGTGCATGCCGACGAACGGCGTCGACGCGACGACGGCGCCCGCCCCGGCGGCCGCGCCGGGAAACAGTCCCACCTGGTCGTCCGACAGGATGGTGTCCTTCGGGAGCGAACGCGCCGTCGTGGACTTGCCGGCGCCGCTTTCGCCGAGGAACGCGACGCCCATGCCCCGCACGACCGCGCCGGCCCCGTGGGCGAGGACGCCTTCCGCGCTGGCCAGGAGGCGCAACGTGGTCGTGACGCGGAGAGGCGTGTCGAGGATTCCCGCGTCGACGTCGTGGGGGAGGGGAGGGAAGCTCCGTGGACCCCGCATCCACGCGTCCGCCGAGCCGTCGTCCCCGACCCACAGGGCGAGGTCGTCGCGGAGGAACTTCGTCCCCGTGGACGTCACCCACGTCCGGAGACCAGGATGGGGCACCCCCGTGGCGTAGACCTTTCCCGTCGCCTCGACGCGGACGTCGAGACGGGCGCGGGAGACGACCGAGGTCGGGGACGTCCCGTCGTCCGCGATCACGTAGGGACCGAAGCGCGCGACGAAACGTTCGACGTCGAAGGGCCCGTGGACGCGGAGCGTCGTCCGGACGCGGGCGATGCGGAGTTCCGCGCGCATCACGGACGCGTTCCGGCGACGGCGGTCACGGAGCGCGTACGACGGCGAGACCGCGCGTCACGAGGTCTTCGGCGAACGCGACGACGTCCCGTTCGAGCGTGGCGGAGTCGACCTCGGGATGGGCGTTTGCAAGGACGGTCACCAGATCGCCCACCGAAAGGTCCTGTTCGGCCAGGGCGTGGAAGAGCACGGTGCCGCTGGGATTCAGGGTTCGGATGCGCCCTTCGTCCAGGGAAATGACCACGGCCCGATCGTCGTAAACACGCGAAACTGCATCGGTCGTACGACCGATCACCGTGCTTGTCGTGAGTCGGGAGGATTCCATGGCCCCGACGTGTTTAGCACCCTGGCTTCGCGAAGAAAGGACCGGATCGGCGCCGCATTTCCCTCGGTCGACATTCGACCCTTCCGTCGGTCGATTGCTCTAGAGTGCGCCCGATGTCCCCGCCTCAAGACGGCCACCACCTCCTCGCGCGCATCGCCGGGGATGCGAACGTGCCGTCGGGGGCGCACCTGCAGATCGCCGATCGGTGCAATCACGCGTGCGTCCATTGCTACCAAGTGCAGGGGCGGAAGGGCGAGATGGACACGGCGACGATCCTCTCCGTGATCGACGAGCTCGCCGCGACCGGCGTGTTCGTGCTCAACGTGAGCGGCGGCGAAGCGACGCTCCGGCCCGATCTCGTCCCCGTCCTCCGGCACGCGCGTTCGCGTGGCTTCGCGATCCGTCTCTTCACCAACGGTTACACGATGACGGAGCCCCTCGCGCGCGAGCTCGCGACCATCGGACTGCTCGCCGTGGAGGTCAGCGTCTACAGCGACGAACCCTCCGCCCACGACAGGGTGACGCGCGTCCCCGGATCCCACGCGCGCACCCTGCAAGGCGTGCGCGCCCTCGTCGACGCGGGTCTCCGCGTCCACCTGAAGGTCCCCGCCACCTCCATCGTGCCGGATGCCGCGTCGCGGGTCCGCCGCCTCGCGGATCGCTTGAACGCGACGATCGCGGATCCGCGCCTGCACGTGATCGTCGTGTCGAGCGTGGAGATCACACCGGCCGAGACCGGGGATCTCGCTCCGCACGAGCTCGCTCCCGATCCGCACGAACTCGCGCGCCTCGGCGAACTCGGTCCGGCCAGGCTCCCCGAGGATCGGGACGCGGCGCGCGCAGCCACGCGTCGTGAGGCACCGTGTGGCGCCTGCAAACAGTCCGTCACGGTTCTCGCGAACGGGGACCTCCGCCCGTGCACGGACATCGTCGCCCCGCTCGGGAACGTCACCGAACGTCCGTTCGCCGAGCTCTACGCGTCGCCCGAGGCGGCGTTCGTGAAGTCCATCACCTGGGACGACGTGCACGGTTGCCGGGACTGCGATCTCCTGCCCGGGTGCCAGCGTTGTCACGCGTCGGCCTCCCTCGAGTCCGGGGATTTGCTCGGTCCCTACCCGTCGGCGTGCGCGAGCGCGCGAGCGCGGTACGGCCTCGCGGTGGGAACGCTCGTGGTCACCGACGGGGAAGGCGTTCCGGCCGGACGCACGACCGGGCCCTACCGCATCGTGGTCGCGGGACGTCTCGAGACCGCGGTCGACGAGGTCTCGTCCGAAGACGAAGCACGTCGCGTGCGCTTCCCGTGGGTACGGCCGACGCGCCCGTATTTCGAGGCCATGAGTCACGGCGAGGCGGCGGCGAAGCGTCGACGTCCGCTCCTCGCTTCCACGGCCGTCGTCGCCCACGACGTGCGCGACGGCGGAGGACCTCCGTGACCGTGCCGGCGCACCCGTCGTCCGGGGCGAGCCTCGACGCGCGCGGAGTCGCTCCGGTCGCCGTCGAACGTGCGGTGCTCGAAATGCTCGATCGCGGACTCGCGATCACGTTCGTCGCACGGGGAGGGAGCATGGCGCGTGCCCTCCGCTCGGGAACGAAGGTCCGCGTCGAGCCCTGTGGCGCCGGAGACGCGCACGTGGGGGAGGTGGTCGCCGTCGTACGCCCCGACGGCGGCATCCGGTTGCATCGTGTCGCCGCACGCTGCCGTCGTTGCGACGCGATCCTCACGTGGGGAGACGGCCAAGCGACCCACGACGGATGGACGACGCGCGTGTTCGGACGCGTGCGCCACGTCGACCGCGGAACGGCCGTCCCCACGACGTTCGGCGCGTGGACGCGACGCATGCGCGCGCGCAACGTCCGGTGCCCGTGCGCGTCGCGCTGACGTTCGGATCGATCCGATTCGCGATCGCCAGCGACCTTCCGTGGCCGCCCGCCCGCGCGCTCGCTGCCTCCGACGTCGCGGGAGCCGAGGATGGAGACGCCATCGCGCTCACGATCGCCCTCGACGAACGCGCCGGTCACGACGGTGGCCTGACATGGACGGGGCGTTCGTACGTCGGACCCGGATTCGACGTGAGGGTGGACCGCGGGACGGGGCCTGCGTCCGGCGCCGCTTCGGGACGGGACAGTTACGCCGCTCGGGTCTCCGCGCCAGCCTCGGTCGCCGGGGCGTTGGCGGCCGTCCTCGTCGATCTCCAGCGAACGCGTCCGATCCTCGTCCTGCACGCGGCGACCTTGCGGTTCGGGGAACGAGCGGTCGTCGTCGTGGGGCCATCGGGTTCCGGGAAGTCCTCGCTGGCGCGTCGTCATCGCGCTCGGGCCCTCGGTTCGAACGTGGCCCTCGTCACCGAAGGGGCATCCGACCCACCGTTCGTCTCCGCTCGCCCCACCGTGGTCGCGTTGCCCCTGACGGGGAAGGGGGACGACGGCGTCGTGGGCGGCACCTTCCCCCTCCTCGGCGCACTCGTCCTCACGGGCGGCGCCGTCGACGGAGACGCCCGGCCCGTGTCCCCGGTGTCGCGGCTCCTCACGGGGGTGGCGCTCGCCCGACACGCGCCCGCGGACGTGGTCGAGGTCGTGCTCGAACGGGTCCGGCGCGTGACGTCCGCCTGCCCCGTGCGCATCCGTCGTCACGGCTGACCTCCCGCGAACCGAGCGGGCGCGGAAGCCGAGGCCGAGAACGAACCTCGGAAGAATCGGAGAGGCGAATGTCCCCTCCGACCGGATCCGGACGCCATACGAGGAGCACAAACGGACGAAGCGTGCGATCTGCACCCATGAATCTTTTCGTCGCCGATTCGTTCGATTGACGCCCGTCCGCGTTGACCTAGATTGAAATCGTGCCCCCGCGTTCGCCTCGGGCATCGGGAGAATTTCGGGTTGGGAACGAAGGGGAAATTCGCATCCGGACGCAACGACGGTGCCGCCGTGGAAGAGGCCACGTCGGGACCCTCGGGCGGCCGTCGCTCCGAGAGCGGCGGGCCGGCGTACGAAGCTCCTCGGGTCGTCGAAGACCTCCCCCTCGAAGTCATGTCGCTCGCGTGCAGCGGTTTCACGCCGAAGTCTGGCAGGCCGCCGTGCCGCAACATCGGTTCCTGACCCCTCGACGTTGACATTCCCGCCCGGACCACTTCGGGCGACGACGGAAGGTGCCATGCCACATCCTCGGTCCAGGATCGCGCTCGTCTTCGTCCTGCTCGGCGTCGGTTGCGGCACCGGCACGGGGGGCGTGGGCGATGGGCCGTCCGGCTCGCGAGGTGGGACGGACACTCCGCCGACGCCCGGCGCTCCGACCTCGACGCCCACGGACGACCCGGGCGCACCTCCCTGGGATCGACTCCAAGCTCCTCCGACCAAGCCGAGCGCGCGTGTCGTCGTGCCCCAAGCGTTCACCGCACCGCCCGGGTTCACGGAAGACGCGGCCGCGGCCATCGCGGCGGCGCCCTCCACGTTCCTCGCGGATCGAGGGACGATCGTGTCGACCGCGACGGCGATCCGCCGGGTGAAGCGCATGGAAGCCGGCCTTCCCGACGACGCACCGTCCACCGATCCCATCGACGCGCTCACCGTCGAATCCGAGTTCAAGGGAACGTTCGCGGACGGCCTTCGCGTGCGATCGCCGGCGCGTCCCGCCGCGTTCGTCGACGTCATCCCCCTCGGTGCGAACGCCGTCGATCCGAAGCTCCGCGACGATCTCGCGCTCGTCGCGTTCGAAGGCGCGTGGAGCGGAGTCACGGCGGCGTACGGCGGTACGTCGTCGAAGGTCGAGGAGCACCTCGCGATTCCCTCGCGAGACAAGGTCCCCGAAATCCTCTACCGACTCGAATACGGGAGCGAGTTCGGCCGTTGGGACGCGACCGAAGGCGGCTACCTGGCGAGGGACCGGTTCGGTCGCGCGCTCTTCCGCATGCTCGATCCCGTCGTCGTCGACGCCCGGGGTACCCGTCGTACGGGCACGTGGTCGTTCGACGCGATCGGCGACACGTCGCTCCTGCGGGCGCGCCTCGACTTCGACGGTCTCGAGTTCCCGGTCGTGGTCGACCCGGCGTTCGACACGCCGCTCTGGTACAACGACGACACCTCGGGCTCCATCGCCGCGCGCGCGGGTTCCACCGCCGTCTACTACTCGTCCTACGGATGTGTGGCCGCGTTCGGCGGAGGCGGCTCGGGCTTCTCGCTCCTCGGTGACACCTTCGTCCAGTGCCCGAACTTCGGGAACGACGCCTGGAGCACGTTCAACACGACCCCCAATCCGCCGGGGCGCATCTATGCCGCCGCGACGAACGCACCCTCCCTCCCGGGATCCGGGTACGGCGTGTACATGTTCGGCGGCTTCGTGAACGGAGCCACCGACACGTCCGACGACTTCTACCGCGGTCGTCCCGAGCAACCGAACTGGACCCAGCTCACGAAGTCCGGCACGTGGCCCACGAAGCGCTTCATGCACGGTCTCGCGTGGACCGGATCGCGCGTGCTCCTCTTCGGAGGCGTGACGAGCGCGGGTGTCCTCCTCAAGGACACGTGGACCTGGGACGGAACGTCCTGGACGATGGCGTGTGCCTCGTGCTTTCCGGGTCTGTACGGGTTCGCCACCGCACGTCGCGGCACGGAAGCGAGTCCGACGATCTACGCGCTCGGCGGACACAACAACTCCACGGCGACGAGCGGGGTCTATCAGTGGACGGGTTCGACCTGGTCGTCGATCGTTCCAGCCGATGCCCCCCTCCCGACGACCGATACCGGCCTCGTCACGACCGCGGCCCTCGGTGCCGTCGCGCCCTCGGCCCGTTACCTCGCGCTCGCAGGTCGCACGCCGTCGAACCAGATCTTCTACGGGACGGGGGTGGACGCGAACGACAACCGACTCTGGGACGCGTGGATCCTGAACTTCTCGACGAATCCTCCGGCGTGGCAGCGCGTTCCCGCGCCCGATCCCGGCGTGAGTGGTTCGAACACCGGCCTCCCGGGACGGCGAGAATCGGGAACCGCCGTCTACAACGAGGATTCGGCCGAACTCCTGATTTTCGGCGGCCTCACCGGTTCCGCGAGTTCGGACGTCCGGTTCGACGCGCGCAAGTACCGCGGTCGCAACGACACCGTGACCATGACTGTGCGCTGCAACGACGGATCCGACTCCGGCACCACGTGCAATTCCACGAGCGACACGTTCACCCTGACCGCGAGCACGACGCTCACGGGCGCCAACGGACAGAATCGCCTCCAGGGCTACTTCCTCCGTCAGAACGCCGACAGCTCGTGGTCCGAAATCGGCGGCACCTGCGGCACGTCGACGTCGCCGCTCGCCTCCGCCAACGGTCAGGGCGGGGCGACGTACACGATCACCTGCACGCCCGCCTTCACGACGGGTGTCCGTGGATTCGCCGTGCGCGTGCGTGACCGCAACTACGTCGCGGGCGGGTCGAGCTGCGCGAACTCTCCGTCCGCCGGGAGCAGCACGGCGGTCTGCAACCAGTCCCAGATGTACTCGGGGTCCAGCGTGTGCACGAGCGTGCCGACCACGAATGCCCAGACGTTGAACTGCCCGTAGCGACGTACGGCGCGGTTCTTCGCGTCAGTGCGACGAATCGTCCTTCGGCGTGGCGCCGGCGGGCGGTTCGTCGCCCGCGTCGACCGCCTGCGTGGCGCCATGAGCGGGATCGACGGCGACGGGACCGTCGGAAGGAGGCGGGGCCGGCTCCGACTTCCTGCCGGCGAATTGCGACTCCACGGCCTCCGCGACGCTCTTCACGGCGCGCTCCACTTCCTTCGCCCCCGAGACGACGGCTTCCTCGAGATCCTTGGTCGGCAGTTTCTCGACGGCGGTGCGCGCGGCCCGGAAGAGGAGACCGAGACCTTCGCGGAGGTCCTCCATGGGATCGGGCGTCTTTTTCGGCTCGGTCATCGCTTCATCGTGCACACGGGACCGTGCGGTGTCGAGGGGGAGCCTCCGCCCTTGCGGCCGTGGACCGGGCGAGGGAGGACTGGGGCATGGCTTCCGTCCCCACGTACCGCACCCTCGTCCCGTTCGCCCTCGTCCCGTTCGCCCTCGTCCCGTTCGCCCTCGTCCCGTTCGCCCTGGTGCTCGGCGCCTGTGGCGCTCCCGCGACGCCCGAGGTGCCTTCCTCGTCCACGGCGACGACCGCTTCCGGTGCGCCGTCGGCGGTTCCCGTGGCGACGCCCGCGGTCGTCGCGTCCTCCGCCTCCGCGCCGTCTCCGGTCCCGTCCTCGGTGCCGTCGGCCTCCAAGCCGGAGGTCGCGTTCCCCAAGTGCGGTCTCGCGGCTCCGGTCGTCAGCGAGGACACCTGCAAGGTCGACGCGGATTGCGCCCCGAAGTCCGCGTGCCACGCGAAGGCCTGCGTCGCGAAGGGCCACGCCGAGCCCCCGAATCCGAAGGCCATGTGCACGAAGGAACTCCGCTGCGACACGGCCGACGCCAACACGTGCGGCTGTGTCGCCGGCAAGTGCACGCTCCACCACCTCGACGAGCCGAAGGGTACGTCGGCGAACTGAACGATCAGCCGACCTTCGCCCGCGACGGGTCGCCTTCCTTCACGCGGAAGTCGCTCTTCCGCGGGGCGGGTCGCCACGTCGTCGTGCGGTTCCGACCGCCGTGCTTCGACGCGTAGAGCGCTTCGTCCGCGGCCTTGAAGATGGCGTCCCAATCGCCGCCCGCGACGGGGAAGGTCGCGATGCCGATCGAACACGTCACCTGGAACGACGTGGTCGCGGCACGGAAGATCGTCTTCTCCAACTCCTCGCGGATCCGCTCCGCGAGGAGGAGCGCGCCCTTCTCGTCCGTCTGCTCGCAGAGCACCACGAACTCCTCGCCGCCGAAACGCGCGACGACGTCGGTCTCCCGCTTCTGGCGGGCGAGGATGTCCCCGAGCCCCCGGATCACGAGGTCGCCGACGTCGTGACCGTAGGTGTCGTTCACCTTCTTGAAGAAGTCGATGTCCGTCACGAGCACGGAGAGTTCCCGCCCGAAGCGCGAAGCGGCGACGATCTTCTGCTTCGCGACGTCGAGCATCGCGCGCTTGTTGAAGAGGCCGGTCAGTCCGTCCGTGGTCGCGAGGGTCTCGAGCTTCTGGACCATCCGCGCGTTCGAGAGGGAGACGGCGAGATGGCTCGCGAGCACCTCGAGCGTGGGTCGGACCGAGTCGCCGAAGGCGTGACGGCGCGTGGCGCCGAGGATGAGGGTGCCGAGGACGCGATCGCGGATGAGGAGCGGGAGGACCAGCAGCGACGGGACGCGCGGGAACGGGAAGTTCCGCGCGAGCACGGACTGGTGCGCCGCCCCGAAGTCGCCCTTGTACGGGAGCGGGTAGCGGTTCGCGACGACCATGGAGACGAGGCCCTGGTTGTGCGGGAACTCGGCGCCTTCCACGTCGTCGAGCTCGCCGTTCGAACTCGTCACCGCGCACACCTTGTGACGCTTCGTCGTGTCGTCGTAGGTGGTGACCGCGGCGAAGTCGAAGCTCGCGATCTCCCGCGCGGCGCGGACGCCCGCGTCGAGGACCTCGCGCTCGCTCAAGGCGGCGCCGAGGGACTGTGCGGCGCGGTAGAGTTTTCCTTGCTCCACCTTCGCCCGTTCGAGTTGCACGAAGACGCGTTCGTTCTGGATCGCGCGGAGGCAGAAGCGTGCCGTGTGCGCGGCGATTTCTTCCTCGTGCGGGGAGAACGGGACGTTCTCGACGCGGTCGATGGCGAGGATGCCGCGGAGCGCGCCCTCCTCCGCCACGGGGATCGCGGCGAGGACCTGCACGGGGCATTCGCCCGTGTAGTACGGGATCTTGAACGACGGCGTGAGGCCCTTGAGCGAGACGCGCTCCTTCTGGAGGGCCACCACGCCGAGGACGCCGTCGCCCGCCACGAAAGGAGCGTCGTTGACGTCCTCCGAGCTCGTGGAAAGTTCGCTGATGCGGAGGTGGGTCGCCGCGTCGTTCAACCAGAGGAGGACGGCCGTGTGGAGGTTCAACGAGCGACGGAGAAGTTCCAGTGCATAATGCACAGATTGGTGGATCTCCTCGACGCTCGAACGTGCGAGGCGCTCCTCGCTCCGCTCGTCCTGTCCGTTCTCGTCACCGGCACCGAGGAGCCGGTAGCTGCGCGCGTCCTCCCGGAGCCGAACGAGTTCGGCCTCGATGCGGGCGCGGGCCGTCATGCGCGTCCGCACGATCTCGGCGCGCAGCGACGCGAGGTTGAGGACGCCGAACGCGACGACGAAGCTCGCATGCGTCACGAGGGCGTCGAACGACGTCTCGTGGAATCGGACCCGACGGAGGATGGCTTCGAGCACGACCACCCACGCGAGCACCAGGATGCCGGCGAGGGGACGTGCGAAGGCGGCGACGAGCGCCACGAGGACGTAGATGGCCGGCGAGAGCTCGCCGTTCAGGTTTCCTTCGACGCGCAGGAGCGCCGCGTAGACGCCGACCGCGAGCGACGCGCCGAGCTCGAAGTCCAGGAGCGTCGGGGCTTCGCCCGACAGCCGCAGTTTCTTCGAGAGGCGCGAGACGAACAGCCATCCGAACGTCCCGGCCGCGATCACGGGCAGCGGTCCCAAGGGTGCTTCCGCCCCCCCGAGCGCGACGAACGCCGCGAGGGCCCCGGTCACGACCAAACCGTGCCCGCGCCGCAGGCTCCGACGCAGGAAGAGCGACGCCTGGACGAGCGGGTCCATACTCTTTCGCGCTATCAAGCATGGCTTCCTCCGGCCAACTTCTCGCTCGGATTGACGCCCGAGCCGGCCCGGATTCTGGTCCGGCGGCGATGGGCGACCCCGAACCCCGACGATCCGATTCCGGAAGCTTCGGCTCGAACGGCCTTTCGGACCGGGTCGTCCGGTTCTTCGCCGGCCCTCCGGGGTGGCTCGACGGCGCGCCCATGACCCGGCTGCTCGTCTGGGCGAACGTGCTCGTGTTCGCCGGCGAGCTCCTGCACGCCCACACGACGGCCGCGCTCTTCGACGTTCCGCTCGCGACCCTGCTCCGCATGGGCGCGAACTACGCGCCCGCGACGGTCCTCGAGGGACGCGTCGAGACGCTCCTCACGGCCTGTTTCCTCCACGGGTCGCTGCTCCATATTGTCTTCAATATGTTCGCGCTCCGGAACGTGGGGCCCCTGGTCGAACGGGCGGTCGGCTCTTCCCGCTTCCTCCTCATGACGCTCGTCGCGGGCGTGGCGGGCAGCGCGGCGTCCGCGGGCTGGGCGTTCGCCACGAATCCGGAGCGCGTGAGTGTCGGCGCGTCGGGGGCCATCTGCGGAGTCATCGGCGCGACCCTCGTCCTCGGTTGGCGCGTGCAGGGGTTCCGAGGACCCCTCACGCAAGCGATGCTCCGGTGGTTCGCGTTCATGGCCATCGTCGGGTTCTTCGCGACGCGAGCGAATCTCCTCGTCGACAACGCAGCCCATGCCGGGGGCGCGTTCACGGGAGTGATCGTGGCGGTCTTGTGGCGCCGTCGCACGCCTTCCCGCACGCTGGCGACCGTCTTCGACGTCGCATCCATCCTCCTCGTCGCCGGTTCGGCGCTCCTCCTCGTCGCGCGCACGCGGAGCGACCCGTTCGCGAGCATGCGCGCCACCGATCGCTTCCGCTACGCGGTCGTGGCTCTCGAGGGCCGACGGTGCGCAGAAGCGACGCGCGGGTACGAGGCGGCCTCGCGCCTGCACACGCTCCCGAAGGTCTGGGTCGCGAGCGCGGACGAGATCCGGGATCGTCGGAGCGCGTTCGCCGACGAAGAACGGGCCCTCCAGACGCTGGGTGCCGCGCTCGCGGCCACGTGTCCCGTGGGACCTTGACACCGTGCCCGCGGTGTCGCGGTGTTCACGGTAGGGACGTGCGGCGCCCCGCTCAGCGCGTCGCGATCGCCACGAACGTGGTCCCGTTGGTCTGGGGGACGACCTCCGGCGGCGTCCACGTGCCGTTCCCGGTGAATCGCGTGAGCTTCACCAGGCCGCCCGCCGTCCCGTCGACGAATCCGAGGACCGCGTCGCTGCCGCAGGTGCCCTCGGCGAGGGACGGAACCGTGGGCGTCATGTTCGCCGCGGACGTCACGCGCGCGGGAGCACTCCACGTCGGGGAGGTCGCGCCGTCGAACACGGAGAAATAGAGATTGTCGTCGGTGCCCCGGTACGCGAGGACGGCGCGCCCCGCGGGAAGCGCGGAGACGACGACGGGGTAGTTCGAGAACGCGAGGTTCGACGGCAAGTCGTAGACGCTCGCGGGCGTCGTCCACGTGCCCGCCGATCGGGTCGCGTACTTCAACGTGTGACCCTGCTGATTGACCCAGACGAGCATCGCGTCGCGCGGTCCACCGCGGAGCGGGGAGAGGGCAGGAGAAATCGCCTTGTCGGCGACTTCGGTGCTGATCTGCGTCGCGGTCTCCCAGGTGGTCGTGCGCTTCTGCGCGTAGACGTGCCCGTTGTCGCCCGACTGCGCGACGAGGAGTTCGGTCGCACCGCCCATCGCCACGGGCGCGCTCGGTCCGAAGCTCTGCGCCGTGCCACTTCCACCGACCGGATCGGCCGCACCGTTCCACGCGCCACCCGAATAGACGCCCCCGTACATCTTCGAGTCCGTTCCCCGGTACACGACGTTCGGTTGCGTGCCGACGAGCGCCATCGCCGGCGCGTCGAGCACGAGGGACGTCCCGACGTTCGCGAGGGTGCCCCACGTTCCGGCGGTCCCTTCGGTCGCACGGAGCGCGTTGGAACCCGAGGTGCGGAAGAGCGTGTAGAAGGTCGAACCCGAGGCGAGGATGGCCGGCGTGCTCGCCGTACTCGTGCCGATGGTCGTCGCTGGAGCGGCGTTGCCGTTCGTCCAGAACGCGCCGAAGGCGGTGGTCACGGTGCCGCCGACGATCGCGATGACGCCGTCGGGACAGCCGGCATCGACGGTCGTCGATCCCGAAGCGGAACCCGTGTCCACGCTCGCGTCCCGGGAAGCGTCCGGAGTTCCGGAGTCGACACGCGCGTCCGCGCCGGCGTCGGCGCTCGTCGCGTCGGTCGTAGCGGACGCGTCGAGATTCGTGGCGCCACCGTCCCCGGCGCGACCGTCGGTCGTCGCCGCGTCCCTCGTGCCGCCGTCGCTCGCGCCCGCCTCGACGACGGGACCGAAGGTGGGCGGGGATTCGGTCCCCTCCGTCGCGCACGCGACGATCGCGGTCGAGCCCGCGAGGGCGGCGACGATCACCGGCAAGACCCGGATCGAGCGGGGACGGTACGAGCGGAGCGCGGTTCTCATGGGGAGAAACGAGTGTAGAGCACCCTCCAGGCCCCCGCACGAAGGTCCCGTCGTCGGCCCCCGCATACCGCTTTCGCGCGCGAATCAGGAGTCGGCGTAGAACCTCGGCATGCTGATCGCGGGCCTCTCCGGGAACGAAATCTACTGCCTCGGTCGCAAGGGCTACATGCCCGGGGAGATCGCCGTCGGCAACAGCGTGCGCTCGTTGGGACTCGCGGGTGCGCTCGGGTCCTCGCTCCAGACGTTGGCGGGAGGCGAGATCGCGAACGTCACGCAGCTCATCTCCGAAGGGCGGCACGCCGCCATCGCGCGGATGGAGGAGGAAGCGCGTCGGCGTGGCGCCGTCGGTGTGACGGGCGTCTCGAGCGAACTGAAGACGCTCTCGGGCTACACGGAGTTCCTCGCGCAGGGCACGGGAGTGCATCTCGCCGCGGGAGGTCCCCGCGAGGGAGGAGGATTCTTCTCCACCGCCGCCTCGGGCATCCAGATGTATTGCGACGTCGACGCGGGCTACGTGCCCATGAAGTTCGTCATGGGGAACGTGGCGTACGCGCTCGGCCTCGCGCGCGGCATCACCGGTGGACTCCGGACCATGGCGCAGGGCGAGGTCGTCGAGTACTCGCAGATGTACAACGGCATCCGTCATCTCGCGCTCGCGCGCATGCAGGAAGAAGCGGCCGCGTTGGGTGCGAACGCCGTCGTCGACGTCGACATCACCATGGTCCCGTTCGGAGTCGGCACCGTGGAGCTCCTCATGACGGGCACGGCGGCGCACCACGCCGCACTTCCCCAGGGACGCCTCCGGCCGGAGCAGGTCGTGACCTCGGAACTCTCGGGCGAGGAGCTCTGGAACCTCGCGTCCATGGGGTACGTGCCCGTGCGGCTGGTGATGGCCACGTCGGTGTACTCCCTCGGGCTCGCGGCGGGCATCGGTACGCTCTTCCGCAGCATGGCGAAGGGCGAGCTGCCGGAAGTGACCGATCTCGTCTACAAAGCGCGGGAAAACTGCCTCGAACACATCCGCCAGGAAGCGACGCACTTCGGGGCCGAGCGTGTCATCGGCAACAAGCTCACGATCATGGAGATCGCGCCGGGGCTCATCGAGATCGTCGCGGTGGGCACGGCGATCCGGCGCACGGAAGGCATGCGCCCCGAGACGGAGCAGCTGATCCCGCAGGCCGTCATCATGGAGGAGTCGTCCCTCAAGATGAAGGCGCGGCCGGAAGGAGCGGCGCTCGCCGCGGCGGTCGTGAACTCCGGTGCGGCGGAGGGCATCCGTCGCGGAGCGAACCCGCTCGGATGCCTGATCGCCGGCGTCATGTTCCTGGGGTTCGTGCTCCTCTCCCTCCTCGGTGCACTCCTCCGGCACTGACCGCGACGGGTCTCACGGGCGCGTTTCCGCCGCGCGGACCGGCGGGACGAGGATCGCGCACCACGTGAAGACGACGTACGCGAGCGAGAGTGCGGGGAGTCCGAACGCTCCGCACGTACGGATGCACGCGGACTCGAGCAGGGGAGAGACGAGGACCGCGATCGGAACGTAGGAGGCGCGGAAACCGCGGAAGCGGGTCTCCGCGGCGCACGCCACGAGCACGGGCGTGAACACCGAGAGGCCCCCGCCCGCGTGCCAGCCGGGCACCCGGAGCGCGTGGGCCCACGCCGCCGACGGGATGGCCACGGCCAGGAGCACGAGCGCGAGGCGCGGACGGATCACGGCCACGGCGAGGAGGAACGCCGCACCCACGGCTTCGCTCGGGAGGAACACGATCTGTCCGACGCCACGGAGAGCCGAGGCGATGGACGCGGCCACGACGTCCGAAGGGAGCGGGGGCGGGACGGGGGCCGCCACGGGAAGCGCCCACGGCAGATCCCGCGCGCCGAGCATCACGAGCGCGAACGCGGGCAGATAGGGCGCGACGAGGAGCGGAAGATCCCACGGTGCGAGGAGACGCTCGAGGGCGATCGCCGTGGGGGCGGCGAGCGCGCCGGCCAGGACCGCCGCCGCGAGCGACGGCCCGACGCCGGGGAAGAACGTCGCCGCGGCGAGTCCCGCGAAGAGCCCGTTCAAGGGGACGAGACCCGAGTCCGCGAGGGCTCGCGAGGCGGAGACCGCACGCGCCGAGAGGGAGGCCGCGACCGCGGCGACCGCCCCGAGCAGCGCATGTCGAGGAGACGCCACGAGCACGACGGCCGAGAGGAGGGCTCCCACACGCGCGTCCTCGAGGAAGACGATGCGACTCGGCGCGCGAGCCGCGAGGACGAGCGCGGCACGGAAACGTGAGAGTGTGGTGGCGTCCGTGCCGTCCGCGTCACGCGCCGTCGAGGGTGATCCACTGACCACGGACGATGGTGTGCGGTCCCCACCGGAGAGCCACGGGGACGTCGGCGCGGAGGGCGACGTGGCTTCCGTGGCCGCGCGTGACGCGGGGATCGAGCCAGACTCCGTCGGTGGGATCGTAGACCCTGACCTCGGTTCCTCCCACACGAACGATGCAAACCTCATGATAGACCTCGTCCTCGTCGATCCAATCGAAGGCGCCGGGAACGGCCGCCCACTTCTTCCGGTAGTGACCGAGGCTGGCCCGGTCGTAGTGGCGGAGCACTTGCCCGCCGTAGGCGACGGTGCCGTTCGCCCGGAAGATCTCCCGGGCGAAGGCGGCGAACACGCCGCAGTCGATGGTCTCCGCCGAGACCACGTCGCACCAGGCGGCCGGCCACGTCGTGGGACCCCAGGTGAACCTGTCGGCGAGCCAACGCGGCGCGACGTGGTCGACACCGTCGGTGACGGAGAACTCGGCGGAGCGACTCCGGGCGAGCAGCCATCGCCGCGCCCGTTCGCAGCACTCCCCGTGATGGGCGAGCTCCGAGACCGGAGGGCGGAGCCACTCCCGCTTCCGGGAACCGCCGCGTGAGTCAATGCGTGAGGGGATAACCGCCGCGACCGAATTCATAGGTCATGCTCCTTTCGTAGGCGCCCGCATCGCAGAAGACGAGGCGGTCACCGAGTTCCAACGTGCCGGGGAGATCCGCGGCGTGCGCGAGGACGTCGTCCTCCATGCAGATGCGACCGAGGACGCGCGTCTTGCCTCGGCCCACGGGAGCGAGGGTGCCGTCCGCGTGCAGGACGGCGAGACGGTGGGGGTACACGCTCGCGAGGGGCAGCTCCGCGATGCTCGCGTCGACGACGACTTCGTCGACGGTGGTCCCCGTGCGCCGCACGTCGAGCACGCGCGTCACGAGGGCCATCGTGGACTGGCAGAGCGCGCGGCCCGGCTCGAGGACCACGGTCTCCAACGCATGGAGCGACTTCTTGGCGAGGCCCACGACCTCCTGGAACGGGAGCCGTGGGAAGTCCTCCGGATGGTACCCACCTCCGAGGTCGAGCACGCGCACCGGTCGATCGGCGGCCCGTTCGAGCGCCGTCGCCCATCCGATCGCGGATTCGACCGCGTCGAGCCAGTGGCCCGTGCCGACGAGCGTGCTCGCCATGTGGACGTGCACTCCGAACGTCTTGTCCTTCGGAATCGTGCGGACGACGTCGACGAGGCGACCGAAATCCGTGGCGCTCTCCACCGGAATCCCGAACCTCGAGTCGAACTCGGGAAGGCGGATGCGGACGCCGAGGAGATGGTCCCTCCGGCCGGACGCGACGAGACGACCGAGTTCGGCGAGGGAATCGGCGAACACGGCGGCGAGGCCGTCGAACGCGAGTTCGGTGGGCCACCACTTCCCCGGTCCGTTGAGGACGACGTCCTCGGGCGCGAAGCCGGACTCGAGGGCGCGTTTCACTTCGAGCTGGCTGATGCACTCGGCGAACATGCCTGCCTCGCGGGCGGCACGGAGGTACGGGGCGTCGGAACAGGTCTTCACGCTGTAACCGAGGCGGAGTCGGCACCCGGCGTGGGACACCCTGCCGAGCTCCTTCGCCGTCCGGAACGCCTCGTCCAACGCGCCACCCAGGAGGACCCGGGCGGGAGTCGCCAGGCCGAGGGCGTCCGTCGCGCGGAGATCCGTCGCCAACGTGGGAGGCAAGGAAGGCGTGGACTCGTTCGTGCGCGTCGGGGAGCGCACGCCGCTCGCACGGAGGTCGTCGACGACGGCCGGCCCCGTCGCGGTCCCGCGCTTCTTCGCTCCCTCGAGCATGGCCACGATGGCGGGGAGTGCGGCGCCGTACTTGCCGTTCGAAGCGCCCCGTGCGTGACGCGGTTCGGCGGGCAAGGGGAGGGGGAGATCGCCGCGCACGGCGATCTCCGACACGACACGCGTGAATTCGTGGCTCGGGGCGGTGACCTTCGCCTCGAAGGGAACCCCCTTCGCGAGTCCGAGGAGCGCGGCGGGGAGATTCCTGCCCGTGAGGGTGGCGCCGTGAATCCAGGCCGGGAATCGCGGATTCACTTCCATGAGCCAGAGGCGCCCGTCGACGCCCCGGAGGAACTCGAACTCCGCGCCTCCCGTCCACTCGAGGGCTCGAACGGCCTTTTCGATCGGATCGAGGAGATCCTTCGGCACGTTCGCCACGCGACCCGCCCAGGTCTTGCCGTCGGGCGTCGTCACGCGTTTCGTCATGTGCACGGCGTCGGCGATGCGGCCGCGATGGGCCGCGATGCAGATGGACTCCTCGAGTCCACGGACGTGCGCCGAGAGCGAGAGGTCGTCGGTCTTCCACTTCGCCTCGAGGGACCTACGGACCGGCGCGACGTCGCGCCAGGTCGTGATCGGGACGGCGTCGTGGTACGGGCCACGGAGCCAGACGCGGAACGAATGACGACGGCAGAAGGCGTAGAGCACGTCGTCCGGCGCGGACATGGGCACGCTCGGCGGCACCGCGAACGGGAGCAGCTTCGCGAGCGTGAAGTCGGACTTCGACGTCGCCGCGAGTGCGGACGGGGAAGGACCGAGGATGCCGGGGTGTCCCGGGAATCGGGACGCGAGCCACAGGAGCTCGACGTCGAGCGTGGACACGTAGGTGTGACCGGCGTCGAGACGCGCGGCGATCTCGGCGGCGTGAAGATCGGGGTCGAGGAGATCCCAGGAAGGAACGAGCCACGTGTCGTCGAAGACCGGGTCGTGCAGTCCGGAGCTGCCGGACCAGTAGTCGACACCGACGAGGCGGACGTCGGGGAACGCTTGGCGGAGGGAACGGGCGACCCCGAGGCCCGCGGACGGGCTCGGACCGGAGTACAGCCCGGAGACGAAGATCGTGTCTTTCATGGCGGCGGGCGTCTTGTGACAAGACTCCGCGCCGCGGCCCACGAACGGGACCTGACGGCCATGGTGGGAAAGCCGGAACGCCTACATTTCCCGGGGGATCGTCAGTGCGGGCCGCCGCGCTTCGCGATCCAGTATGCCGACAGGAGGATGAGGAGCAGGAGCGTGAGTCCGAGGAGCGCCCGCACCATGGGGGCCGGCTCGATGCGTTCGCGGAGCTCCAGCGCGGCCTTCTTCACGCTCTCGTCCTCCGTCTTCGCGGCGAGGAGGGGGGCATCCTTCCGGACGACGTCGTAGCGGCCGTCCACGAACGCCGCGACCAGACGGTCGAGCTCCGGGTCCGCGGGGAACGTGGCGAGGAACGCCGGGCGATCGGGTTCGGAAGGCGCCATCGGTCCCGTGCGTAGCACGGTTCCACGATTCGCCGTAGACAAGGAGGATGCGAGGCGTCGGCAGCGGTCTTCCCCCTTCGTCCCGGGTCCGGGGAGTGCCGTCGTTCCCGTTCCTCGCGACGCTCTGCCTCGCGTCGACGATCGCGTCCGTCGCGTCCTGCGGATCCTCCGGGAAAGGTGGGGTCTCCGCCGACGGCGGCGCGGCGGGGACCGCCGTCTCCGTCGTGTACACGGTACCCGGCAGTCTCGACGAACTCGGCGGTACCCACTTCCTCGATCACCCGTGGCCGAGCGACCTCCGCCGCGAGGCCGACGGCACCGTGCGCTTCGAAGGGTTCTTCGATCCGAAGTCCTTGGTCCTCCTCTCGGAATACGTCCGGCTCGCGAAAGGACGGTTCCATGGATTCTCCCCCGTCGCGGCGGGCTATTTCCGGTTCGACGGCGCCATCGATCCCGCGAGCCTTCCGAGCTCCGCCAAGGATTCGACGTCGTCGTCCTCGGCCATCCAGATCGTGGACGTGGATCCCGCGTCGCCCGAGAAGGGGAAACGGCACTTCGCGTCCGCGTCGTTCCGGAAGGAGGAGGGCGTCTACTGGCTGCCTCGGACGCTCGCGGTCGCGCCGGCCCTTGGCTATCCGCTCGCGCCGAGCCGGCGCTATGCGTTCCTCGTGACGCGGACCCTCCGTGCCGAGGGGGGAGGCGCCGTGGGTCCGAACGCGTCCATGCGTCAGGTGCTCGGTCTCGAAGCCGCCACCGGACCCACGGAAGCGATGCGCGCTTCGCTCGCGGGAGACGTGGCCACGTTGCGCGAGGCCGGCGTCGCGCCCGAGAGCATCGCCGCGCTCACGGTGTTCACGACGAACGATCCCACGGCCGAGACGTACCGCGTGGTGGACGCCGTACCGACCCAGATCGAGGCACCGACCGTGCGCGCCGGAACCTGGCGAGCCGCCGAACGGACGGCGACCTACGACGTGTACGAAGGCACCTACGGTCCGTCGCCGGATTACCAGGAAGGCACCACGCCCTTCCGCACGAGCGCGGAGGGAGGAGGGTTCGCGTTCGACGCCGCGGGGCCCCCCGTGCTCCAGCGATCCTTCGATCTCCGGTTCACCCTCGCGGTCCCCGAATCGTCCCGGTGTCCTCCTCCCGTCGACGGGTACCCCGTCGTGCTCTCCGCCCACGGCACCACGGGCGACTACCGCACCGCGGTCGAGGGCGAGACGAGTGTCGCTGCCATCGTCGCGCCTTCGTGTCTCGCCGTCATGGGCATCGATCAAGTGCTCCACGGCACGCGACCGGGAGCACCTCCGGAGGGAAGTCCCACGCGGGATTCCGACATCGAGCTCCTCTTCTACAACTTCGGCAACCTGCTCGCCGGTCGCACCAACGGACGGCAGGGAGCCGTGGACGTCGTGCAACAGGCGCGGCTCTTCACCGATTCGAAGGTCACGATTCCCGCCGACGTCGCGCGCGGCGGATCGCCCGTGCGCTTCGACGGATCGAAGGTGCTCTTCTTCGGACATTCGCAAGGTGGGCTCAACGGGGCCCTTTTCCTCGCCGCCGACGCGCGGGCCCGCGGAGGGGTCCTCAGCGGGTCCGGGAGCATGATCACGACGGCTCTCCTCGCGAAGACGAAACCGGAGCCGAGCGTCGCCTCGGCCCTCCGTCTTCTCCTGCAACTGACGTCGAAGGGGGATGCGGCCGGGCTCGACACGTTCCCTATCCGGTGCTGAACCTGGCCCAGACCCTCGTCGACGTCACCGACCCCATCCACTACGCCCGGGCGTTCGCCGCGTCCCCCCGATGGGCCACGCGCCGAAGAGCATCCTCCAGACGGTGGGCATCGGTCCCGACGGCATCGGCGACGCGTTCGCTCCGCCCGTGGGTATCGAGCTCGCGGCGACCGCGGCGGGACTGCCCCGTCTCGCGCCCGGGGTGTTCCCGGTCCCGAGCCTCGTCGCAGGGGACGTCGATCTCGTGGTTCCGGCGTCGGGCGTGCGTGGCAATCTCGCCGGAGGTCGCGCGACAGGCGCCCTGGCCCAATACGTTCCCGCCCGCGGCGTGGACGGTCACTTCGTGGTTTTCACCGTCCGTCCGCCATGCGCCAGACCGCGCGCTTCCTGGAAAGAACTCGCCGCCGATCCCCGCGGCGGAATCTTCCCCCACCGTGACGTCCATTCCAACCCCGATTCGGTTGGCGAAGGGAAGATCCCCGGGATACCTCCCGCTCTTCCATCCGACGATGGGCGGCGGAGTGCGCGAGTCGGAGGGCCTGTCGCAAGGTGCTCTCGCCCGTCAGCACCTCGCGAAGCGGCATCTCGGAAGTCGAATCCGGTTGGTGAGGGGAGTGAATCCTGGAGATTCGCACTCCGCTTCGCCCATCCGACGATGGGCAGCGGAGTGCGCGAGTCGGAGGGCCTGTCGCGAGGTGCTCGCCCGTCGAAGGCACCTCGCGAAGCGGCATCTCCGGAGATCAAGATCCGGTTGGTGAGGGGGTAGTCCTGGGGATTCACCTCCGCTGAAACCCATCCGACGATGGGCAGCGGAGTGCACGCGAGTCGGAGGGCCTGTCGCGGGTGCTCGCCCGTCGAAGGCACCTCGCGACAGGCCCTCCGACTCGCCTTCGCACCCAGCGTTTCACTTTGAACCACACCACGATCGCGATTCCCACCACCGCCATGAGCGTCAGCGCGAACGGGTAGCCGTACTGCCACGACAGCTCCGGCATCGCGTGGAAGTTCATGCCGTACACGCCGGCGATGAACGTGAGAGGGAGCATGACCGTGGAGATCAGCGTGAGCGTCTTCATGATCTGGTTCATGCGGTGCGACTGCACGCTCATGTACCCTTCGAACGCGTTCGTCACGAGGTCCCGGTAGTTGTCCGTCATGTCGGTGACGCGCGTGAAGTGGTCGTAGACGTCCCGGAAGAACGGCATGGCTTCGCGCGGGATCTCGTCGAACTCGGCGCGCGAGAGGCGGAGGAGGATGTCCCGCTGGTGAACGCTCACGCGCCGGAGGGCGTAGAGGGAGCGCTTCATCGAGAAGATCGACCGCATCATGTCCGGGCTGTCCTTGGACTCGGCACTCGCGAGGACGGCATCCTCCAGCTCCTCGACGTGCACGTCGATGGTGTCGAGCACGGGGAGGTAGTCGTCGATCAAGTGATCGAGAAGCGCGTGGACCACCCAGACCGGACCCTTCTTGAGGAGACGGGGCGACCGCTTCAGGTCCTCGGCGACCGCCGAGACCGACGCCGAGACGCCGTGCGACAGCACGAACGTCTGTCCGAGCACGACGTCCACTTCGAGCAGGGAGAGGGAGTATCGCTCGCCGAGTCCTGCTGGACGCCGTGCACGCGGAGGTACACGTACTCGTCGAAGTCCTCGATCTTCGGGAGGGCCTGGTCGTTCCAGATGTCCTCGATCACGAGGGGGTGGAGGCGGAGCGTGCTCCGGAGGAAGGCGTCGGCCTCCTCGGTCTTCCGCTGGACGTGGACCCAAGGGCAACTTCTCCGACTCGAGGGCGCGCGCGGCGTCCTCGAGGGACCGTGCGGAGGCAGGTGTCGTTCTCGAGGACGTAGACCTGGATCGCGTCTTCCGTGGACTCCATGGTGCCCCCGGGTCGCTCAGACCGGGTCACGGCGCTTCAGGACGACGAGAAGGACGAGCATGATCAGGAACGTCATCCCGCCCAGGACCGCGCCGGGCAACCAGGTGTCGTTCCAATTCGCGAAGCCCCAGGCTCCGGGCATCGTGTCGCTCGCCATCTGGGCGATGGCGCACCGGAACTTCCCGTTCGCGATGAAGTCGACGGGACTCGTGAGCGACGGTTGTTTGAGGTCGATGAGCCACGCCGGCTGGTTCTCGATGGCCATGCGCTCGTGGGCGATCGCACCCTGGAATCCCCACCGTGCCGGCATGACGAGCATGAGCGGTCCGAGCAGTCGGTTCGTGGTCATGGGGACCATGAGGCCGCCGAGGACGACCTGCGGGATGAGCGCGATGGGCGTGAGCGCCATGGCCGCTTCCGCGGACTGCACGACCGTCGAGAGGAGGAGGCCGAGCGCCGTCGCGTTCATGGCGACCGCCACCATGTTCACGAGTTCGGCGAAGACGCCACGAGCCGCCTTCGAGATCCGAGGCTGAAGAACACGACCCCGAGGAGCGTCGCGCACTGGAAGATGCAGATGAGCGACGGCACGATGTAGACCTTCGAGCACGTAGTTGACGACCGAGAGGTTCACCATCCGTTCCCGGAGGTGGAATCGCCCTCTCCGTGACGATCTCGCGGGCGGCGTTGCTCGTGCCGAATACACGCAGCTCGACGACGAAGAACATCGCCGCCGTCTTGTCCTGGGTGGCGACCATGTTCTGGAGCAGGTTGCCGCTCGAGTTCGGCGGTGCTCTTCTTCGCGAGCTCCTGCAGGACGCCCAGGCGCCAGAACGGGATGGCCTGCTCCTGTTTGCCGAAGACGATGGCGAGCATCACGCCGATGACGGGCGCCTGGGCGAACATGATCGTCGCGCCCGCGCGGTCCCTGATTTTCAGCTTCCAGTACCTCCCCATGAGCAGGAAGAGCTGGCGCACGAGGTTCGTACTCGCGCGGGAGGGGACGCCTCTGGCCGCCTGCGCCGTGCCGACGGCGCGCCGGCCGGAGAACATCTTCTGGAAGACCGGGTTGGCGTTGTTGAAGAACTCGCTCCGCCAACCACGCGCGGCCTCGAGGCGCGCCGTGTTCTTGAGGGCGTTCGGGTCCCGCCGTTTCATGTCCTCGAGGACGGCGCGTTCGCGGATGTTCAACATGTCGAACATGTCGCGCGGGTTGTCGATCTTCCGCGATTGACCTTGCCGTTCGAGGATGGAGGCGAAGAACTTGTAGGAGTCGTCTCCCGTGGGGCCGAAGTAGGTCGGGATGCCGCCGTACCCCATGATGAACGCGAGGTTGAACTTCTCGAACTCGTCCTTCGCGGGCTGGTGGATCGTCATCACGATCGTCTTGCCGGTCCGCTTCGTGAGCTCGGAGAGCAGGTTGATGAGGGCCGTGGTGTCGTCGGCGGCGAGACCGCTCGTCGGCTCGTCGAGGAAGACGATGACCGGGTCGGTCACGAGCTCGAGCGCGATGTTGACACGCTTCCGCTGACCGCCCGAGAGCACCTTCTTCTCGGGCTTGCCGATCTGCAGGTTCTTGAGCGACTCGAGGCCGAGGTCGCGGAGCGTCTGCTCGACGCGGGCGTCGATTTCTTCCTCCGTGTAGTCCGGCGGCAGTCGGAATTTGGCCGAGTACTTCACGGCTTCGAACACCGTGAGCTCGGGGTGGACGAGATCGTCCTGCGGGACGTAGCCGATGGAACCGCGGAGCGCGTCGTAGATGGCGTAGAGGTCGTCGCCGTTGATGCGGACCTGGCCGCTCGTGGGCGGGAGGTAGCCGTTCAACGTCATCAGGAGCGTCGTCTTGCCGGCGCCCGACGGCCCCATGAGCGCGATCATGTCTCCGGGGAGGGCCTTGAACGACACGTGGTCGAGCAAGGTCTTCATGACCGACTTGTCGTCGCGGTCGGGGACCTCGAGGAAGAGGTCCCATGCTTCGATCTCGTAGGTGGGCTTGCCGGCCCACTGCGCGCTCTGGTCCTCGACGACGACGTTGACCTGTTGCCCCGCGATGTTGATCACGAGGGGCATGGGGCCGATGAAGACCTTCTCGCCGTTCTGGACGGGGATCTTCTGGTTCGGCGGGACGCGCTGGCCGCGGACGAACGTGCCGTTCGCCGATCCCATGTCCACGAGGAAGAGTCGTCCGCCCTCGTTGACGATGTGCGCGTGTTTCGACGACACCTGCGCGTGCGGGACGACGATCTGGTTGTCCGGCGTGCGGCCGATGGTGATCATGGCGCCCGCGAGCTTGTCGAGGGAGAGTCTCGCCGATGACCGTGCGGTGCTTGCGGGGCGCTTCGCCTCCCGCGCCGTGGACTTCCTCCGCGCGAGGCGCTTCCTGCGGAGCGCGGGCGAGGTGCATGAGAGGCTGACCGGCACCGGCACCGGCCCGAACGCGACGACACCGTTCGGATCGAGGGGCGTGGGCTGGTGGGGTGGGATGCGCTGGTTCGCCAAGTACACGCCACTCGTCGAGCCGACGTCGACCACCATCATGCGATCGAGCATCACGGTCGCGTGGTGGCCGCTGACCGCGGGGTGCGCGACGACGAGGGACGCGCGCGAAGGTTCGCGCCCGAGCAGGATCTGACCCGGGGCGGCGGCCGCCTCGCCCTTCGCCATGAGCATGAGCACGATGGCGGGATGCGCGAGGGGAACGAGCGCCTGCCCGGCCGCGAACTGGGTGCGGAAGTCGAACGGTGCGGGTTGACCCGGCGGGAGCGGTTGGCCGTTGGCGAAGCTCGGTCCAGCGCCGTGATCGACGTAGAAGAGCTGGCCGTTCTGCCGGACGATCCGCGCGTGGTGCGGCGCGACACCCTGCCCTTGGAGGACGATGTCGTTGTCCGGGGCGCTGCCGAGCGAGACCTGCTCTTTTCCGAAACCGGGGATCATGAGGACCCTTTCGAGGTGGACACGGGCTGGGAGGACACGGGGAACGACGAAGTCATGGAGTCGGCGGACGAGGTCTCCGCCTTTGGGACGGGGACGCGCCGGGAGGGGGCGGAAGGGCCGGGAGTTCGGGAACGGCGGCGGGGGTCGGTGTCGCCGGTGACGGCATTTCCGCCGGTTCGAGCTTCGTCGGATCGTGGGCGCCCGCCTCGCCTTCGAGTTCGTGGAGATCGATCCCGGCGTCCTCCGTGACGTGGGCGCCGTGGGTGCGCACCCGCTTGACGACCGCGTACGCGATCGCGAGGCCCGCGAGCGTGAACACCAGAAAGAGGATGCCGAGGATGGTCGTCCGTTCCTGCTGACGACGGAGCGAACGCACCGCTCCGCCGAGCTGGCTCATGTTCGGGGGCAACACCGCGAGCGGCGGGCCGAACGGCGTCATCACCGTGGTCGCGCGCGCGGAGGCGGCGGGATTCGAGCCGGGAGCCTCGGGAATCCCCGCGACGATCGTGCGGTTCGGGAGGGCGGATCCGCCGGGTACGTCGGAGCCCGGCGTCGTCTGGTTCACGGTCGTCGTCGTGCGGGCAGCCGAGGGCGCCGCACTCTCGCGGGTGCGCACCACGAGCACCGTGATGTTGTCGTGCCCGCCCCGTGCGTTCGCGATGTTCACGAGTTGCCCCGCGGCTTGGGCGGGGGGGGACGTCCCGGCGACGCGGAGGATCTCGTCGACGGGCACCATGTCCGAGAGTCCGTCCGAACAGAGGACGAACGTGTCACCCGTGACGTACGAGACGGGCTCGCGGCGGAGGTCGACCTCGACGTTGGCCGCGATGCCCAGGGCGCGCATGATCTTGTTCGCGTCCGGGTGCGTGGCGGCCTGGGCCGGCGTGAGGACACCCGCGTCGACCATCTCCTGGACCATGGAATGGTCCTTCGTGATCTGGAAGATCTGCGCGGCGTGGACCATGTAGCAACGGCTGTCGCCCACGTGCGCGACCTCGGCTCCGTCGCCGTGGACCAGGATCGCGACGACCGTCGAGCCGGGCCTGCCACCCGCTTCGTCCGACGGCATCGAGTAGACGCGACGGTTCGCTTCGACGATGGACGCTTCGAGGACCGCGCCCGGTGCCGCCTTCGGATCGGCGTTCTCGAACACCTCGAAGATGGTCGCGAGGGCGAGATGGGACGCCTCGCGCCCTCCCGCGTGACCTCCCATGCCGTCGCAGACGACGACGAGGTGGCCGAAGCGGGTGGCGCGGCATCCGCACGCGTCCTCGTTCACCTGCTTGTTCGGATCCCTCCCCGGGTCCGTCTTCTCCGCGAACTCGATCGCGGGGAGCGTGACTTCCGTGGGGCCGTCGGTGCGTACGGTCTCGGTCATGCTTCGTACCGCGTCGTGAACTCGACCGGGCCGAAGCGCAGCAGCGCGCCGTTCGGCACGGGCGTCCACACGGAGGCGCCGACGCGCGTGCCACCCACGTGGGTGCCGTTGTTGGAGTTCTCGTCGCGAACCCAGAGTTCGGAGTTCTCGAACTTCAGGGTCGCGTGGACACCGCTCACCCGTGGTTCCTCGAGGTGCACGGGGCAGAGGACGGGATCACGACCGACACGCACTTCCGCGGCGCCCATGATCGAGTGTTGGCCGGTAGCTCCCACGAGGGACGCTCCGCGCCACAGCCTAGTGGCGTCGTAGGGATTCGGAGGCGGCAGCGCTCGCTGCGGTAGGGCGCCCGTGAGCGGGAAACGTGGGGGCAGCGACGTTGCTGCCACCCCCTTGCGACGCCACGAGATCCGCACGGAGCGGCTGTCCACACGAGAAGCACACGGACGGTTGTCCCGGCGTGGCCATGGTCATGGAGCTGCACGAGGGGCAGCGGATCTGGACGACGTTCGGGTTGCCGCCGCCGAGCATCACGGGCTCGGTGGCGGGTTTCGCGTACGGCGAACCCACGGGCGCGACGGGCGCCGGCATCGCGACCGCCGGCGGCACGGCGAGCGGCGCCATGTTCGGCGTCACGGCCGGAACCGGAGCGGCGTGGGCGATCGGTGCATGCTGCACGGAAGCGTTCGCCACCGGCGCCTGCTGGTAGCCGCCGCCGCCACCTGGGGGAGGACCGTACCCGCCGCCACCCGGAGGACCGTACCCACCGCCGCCCGGAGGGGGACCACCGTAACCGCCGCCGCCCTGGGGATTGTAGCCGCCGCCGGGGGGAGCGCCGTAGCCGCCCTGCGGGGGATATCCGGGGCCGCCCGCGACCATCGGTTGCGGAGGTTGGGCGCCGCCGCGCTTCTTGCCACCGCCGCCGCCACCGCCACCGCGGAGGAGCACGAGGAGGAGGAGCACGATGACGAGCGCGCCACCGGCGATCCCGGCGACGAGGAGCATGTTGAGGCCGGCCTTCTCGGCCTTGAGCGTGAGGAGGGTCTTCTGATCGACCGTGCTCGTCCGCTTCGCCTTGTTGTCGTAGAGGATGACGTGGGAGACCATCGCGTCGCCCGTGCCTTCGAGGATCTTCTCGTCGTTCGGGATGCGGAAGGTGGCGAACCCGTCGCCCACTTCCTCCGCGCTCCCACGCATCCCCTGGGCGATGAGTTGCTGCTGCGCCTTGCGCGCCACGGCGGGGTCACGGCTGTTCGTGTTCTGCGGGGGCTTCGTGCCGGCGGGGATGAAGTAGGACTCCGCGCGGCCCTTGTCGCCGCCCCAGCAGAAGTTGCCGAATACCTGGAACGTGCCCCCCGGCTGGAGCGGATGTTCGGTGGCGTGCTGCGTGGTCTTGGCGAAGTCGACGTCGAGCGGCCACTGCGTCGGATCGATGCCGATGGGGACGTCCTTGAAGGAGGCGTCCGGCGCGATGACGGGCTTCGTGTTCTCGAAGGTGAGGTTGAACGACTGCTCCACCGTCGTGTTGAGGCAGGCGATCTTCCAGCGCACCACCCACATGGAGTTGAAGCGCTGCTTCACGATGTCGATGATCTTCGGAGCCTTCGCGGCCGCGCCGTCGCGGATGACGTCGAAGAAGCCGCCGATCTCCACGTTCGCGAGCGACTGCATGAACTGCGCGTCGTTGTTCCTGTAAAGGTCGTTCTGGAGTCCCCCACCTGAAGGGAACCAGATCGAGATCACCGGGAGCGGATTCTTCGGGACCGACGTGTTTCCCTCGGGAAAACGGCCGTCGTTGAGGTACTTGCGGAACACTTCGGCGGTGCCCGAGAAGGTCGCGGGGTCGTTGCGGCCGGCACCGTTCGAGAGGAACACCATGGCCTGGTGCATGGGAACTTGTTGCGGCCCGGACGTGCTGCCGAGGTCCCGGAACGCGTCGCCGGTCATCTGCTTCAACATGTTGAACAGCGCGCGATCCTTCGACTTCGCGGGGAACGGACCCGGCTGCTTCGTGAGGATGTCGACGAGGGCGTTGCGCTCGGCGATGGTCTTCCACTTCGAATCGATGACGACCTGTTGGTCGTTGAAGAGCATGAGATCGACGAGATCGTTCGGCCCCATGGCGCCGATGAACTTGTGCGCGACCTCGCGAGCCTCGGCGTAGCGGCTGCCCATGCTGGCCGACGCGTCGAGTGCGATGAGCCACGCCGTGCCGACGAGCGGATCCTTCGCCTGAGCGTCGCTCCATTTCTCTTTCGTCGCGAACGTGGCGAGCGTGTCGTCGCCGGCGACCTTCACGAACAGGCGCGCGTTCGCTTCGGGGAAGGGGAAGGGTGTCCAGAGGGCGCCCGGCTTCTCGAGTTCGTTGCTCCAGCAATCCAGCGTCTGGTTGTAGTTCGTGAGTTGGGCACACGGCTGGAGGACGCCCGTGAGCCGGTTGAACTGGACGACCTCGACGACCGTCGTGAGGAGGGGAGAACCTCCGGTGACGCCCGCCCGCGGATCGATGCGGAGAATGTGCCCTTCGGGCGCGGCGTTCGCGGTGCGCGTCGCGAAGAAGAGCGCGACGAAGGCGATGGCGAAGGCGACGAAGGTCGACGAACGGCGGCGGAGGAGCTTCGAGAGTCGCGGGATCATGGAACCTGTCAGAGTCGGGCGATGATTTTCACTTGGGCGGTGTAGCCGCCGAATCGGACGCGATCGCCGTCTCGCAGATCGCGCTTGCCGTTGAATCCGAGGTGGTCCTCGTTCACGTAGGTGCCGTTCGTCGAACCGTGGTCCTCGACGACCACCGATCCGGTGGACCCGTCCACGTGGAGGCTCGCGTGACGCGAGGAGATGGTCGGATCCGCGATCGCGATCGCGAGGGCTTCCCCCGAACCGGCGCGACCGAGCGTCGTCGTGCCTCCGGTCAGCGGCCAAAACTCGCCCTTCGGGTTGGTTTGGTAACTGACGAGGAAACCACGGAGGACCTTGTCCCCGGATGCGGCAGCCGCCGGCGACGCGGCCGGCGCGTGGCTTTGGGGCCGTTGCGCGACCGGAGCCGGAGGAATGGCGGCCGGCGAGTAGGCACCCGAAGGCGCGTAGGCGGCGGGGGCTTGGGGCGGAGGCTGCTGGGCCGCGTAGCCTCCCGAACCGAAGGGCGAACCTCCCGGGACACCGGGATGGGGCGGCTGCGGCGGCGGTGCATAGCCCTGCTGCGCCTGGGGGTACCCGTCCGTGCCGGCGAAGGCCATGTTGTCGAGGGCGAGGGGGTGACCGAAGCCGCAGTAGTTCGCACCCTTCGGGATTTCGTGTCCCTGTTGGCAACGGGACACGGCACCGCCCGGGGCCTGGGGCGTCGCCTGCGGAGGGGCCGGCGGCGCATAGGGCGGGGGAGGCGCGTAGCCGCCGTGTTGGGGTGCCTGCGGAGGACCGGCGATCCCGGGGCTCGGCTGCGGACCTTGACCGTAGCCCTGGGGCGGCGGCGAATACGGAGGCTGTTGCGGCGGCGGCGCGTGGGCCTGGGGCGGCGCCGGCGAATACGGAGGCTGTTGCGGCGGCGGCGCGTAGGCCTGGGGCGCGACCGCCGGCGGCGGCGCCTGGGGAGCATGGGGAGGCGCAGCGTCCGCCGGCGGAGCCACGGGCGCGAGGCGCATGCCGCAGGTGTTGCAGAACTTGTCCGTGGGGCGGTTGACGGCACCGCACTGCGAGCACGAATTCATGGGCGGCCGATTGCCTTCTGCGCGCGGCGATCGTTCGGAAGGGAGCGCGCGCGCGGGAAAGGATATCGGAGTCTCGGGCGAACGCCGAGTTCAACGTGCGGGCCGGTTCACCCGCCCGGAACGGCCCAACGCGCGGCCGCGGCCGCGATCACGACCCTCACGGGCACTCCGTGGGCTTTCGCGGCCGCGAGGCACGCGTCGAACTCCGGTTTCGCCTGGGGAGGTCCGAAGGGACCTTCGGCGACTTTGAGGGGAATTCGGCCGTAAATCGTGTCCACCTCGACCGTGCGCCGCGGCCGTTCGACCCGGCGAACCGGGGTCCGCCGGAGCCCCAGACTCGTGCTTTCGCGGAGCAACGCATGGGCGAGCACGTCCTCCCGATGCACCTCGCCGAGGACATGGATCGTCACGGCGGGTCGCCCCTTTTTCATGACGATGGGTGTGGCCCAGGCATCGTTGGCCCCGAGGCCCAACAGGACTTCGATCACCGAGGCGACGAGCTCCCCGGTCGCGTCATCGACATTGGCCTCGAGAACGACGTGCGTGGAACTCTCCCCGTGCCCGTGCCCGTGCCCGTGCCCGTGCCCGAAATCCCCCAGCACGACGCGAAGCAGGTTGGCCCGGTCCACGATCTTCTTGGTCCCCGCTCCCCATCCCGTTCCCCGCGGCACCATGTCCGGCCATCGCGACGCCCCGGCCGCCTGCGCGGCGACGATGGCCGCGCCCGTGGGCGTCACGAACTCGAAGTCGATCCCCGCATCGTAGGTGGGCCAGCCCTGCAAGCACGAGACGACGGCCGGCGCCGGCAACGGCAGCACACCGTGGGCCGCCTTCACGAACCCTCGCCCCATGGGCAACGGACTCACCCACACTTCGGCGCCGAGGTACTCGAGGGCGGCCGCGCTGCCGACGACGTCCACGAGGGCGTCGATGGCGCCCACTTCGTGGAAGTGCACGTCGTCGAGGGGCATGCGGTGGACACGCGCCTCGGCTTCGGCGAGCCGAAGAAACGTGCGGTGTGCACGCGCGCGGACGGCGGGATCGAGGGGCGCCTCGTCCAAGAGTCGTCGAATCGACCCGTAGGTCCGCTGCGGTTGCCCCGCGTCGACGTGCACGTCGAAGGTGGCGGCCACGATCCCGCTCTCGGACTTCGTGCCGTGGTGCAGGTGGAACCCCGAGAGCCCGAGCTTCGCCACACTCTCGTCGACGACGTCCCAAGGAACGCCAAGGTCGAAGAGAGCGGCGAGGATCATGTCTCCGGCAAGCCCGCTCGGAGCATCCAAGAACAGGATCCGCCCAAGACCCGCTCCCCGTTCGAGAAGCCCCCCGTGCCCGTGCCCGGCTTCTCCCTCACCATGCCGATGCCCGTGGTCATGATCATGATCGTGCGAGTGCGAGTGCCCATGCACGTGATCATGATCATGATCATGCCCTTCGTGCGCCATCACGCCCCCCGCGATCGCAGGATCCTCACGGCCGCGAACGCCGCCCCGAATCCGTTGTCGATGTTGGTGACGGTGATCCCCGACGCACAGGACGTCAGCATTCCGAGGAGCGCCGCCAAGCCATGGAACGCCGCCCCGTACCCGACGGACGTCGGCACCGCGATGACCGGAATGTCCACGAGTCCACCGACGGCGCTCGGAAGCGCGCCTTCCATGCCGGCGACGACGATGGCGACCTTCGCGTTCGCGATGGTCTCTCGCTGGTGGAGGAGGCGGTGGATCCCGGCGACACCGACGTCGACGACCCGTTCGACGGTGACGCCCAACATACGGAGCGTCTCGAGGCACTCTTCGGCCACGGGAAGATCGCTCGTGCCCGCGCTCACGACGGCGACCGGACCGCCGAGGGGCGCGATGGGCGCTCGCTCCACGCTGACGATGCGCGCCATCTCGGCGTACGCCGCGCCGTCCACGCCCGCGAGGACGGCCTTCGCCTTCACGGGATCGACGCGGGTGACGAGGACGTTCTGCCCGACCCGCGCGATCTCGTTGGCGATCCCCACGATCTGCTCGGCGGTCTTGCCGTCCCCGAGGATCACTTCGGGAACGCCCTGCCGGAGCGCGCGGTGGTGATCGACCTTCGCGTAGCCGAGGTCGGCGAAGGGAAGGCGGGCGAGATCCTTCGCCGCGTCGTTGACGGTGGTGGTTCCCTTCGACACGGCGTCGAGGAGGGCCTTCAGTTGGGCGGAGTCCATGGCTGCGGGGGCCCTCTTATCCCCGCTGCGGCAGGCAAGCATTCGAAAAGGCCCTCTCCCGCAGGAATTCGGCCCTCCTCGAACCGTGGTACGACTTCCGGTCGTGCCCCTGCCGTTCGCGATCTTGGTCGGATTCGCCACGGGAGCCTCCTTCGCGGGACTCGCGCGGAAGACCCTCGTGCGCGACGAGGACACCGGCGCCATGGAACGTCTGTGGTCGGTGGTGCTCGGATTCACCGTCGCCGCCGTCCTCCCGGCGGTCGCGTGGCCTGTCGCGTTCCACGGCGATTGGGCGTGGGTCTTCGCGACGCCCTGGCGGGACGTTCCGCCGACCATGGACGTCCTCGCGATCGCGATCGCCGTCGGACAAGTGCCTCTCGGCTTCGCGCTCGGTGTGCGAGCCGTGCGCGAACGACGTGAGGACCGTCTGCGCGCGTTCGTGGCCGTTCCCATGCTCCTCGCCGTCGGGCTCGGCGTCGCCCTACGCGAGCGTCTGTCGGTGAGCGCGACCTACGCCCAACTCCACGGCGGATTCGGCATCGAGCCCATCGGCGCGAGCGCGCTCGGACGGACTCTCGTCTTCCTCGCCGGCGTCTTCGTGATGGGGGTCGCCCTCGCGGTGCGCGGCGTGCGCCGCTGAGCCGTCCCGGGCGGATTTTCCCCTCGCCGGCGTCCGCGACGACCTTTGCTACACTCAGGAGGGTGTGGCTGCACGGTGCCGCGATTCGACCCGTCCCTCCTTTCGCCGTCGTCGGCGAAGGCACCATGCGTCGTGTGAGCGACGAGCTCGCCGAAGACACCGACGCCGCCCAGGGTCTCCTCGATCGCGCCTTCGAGCGCTTCGAGGCGTCGCAACCGCAACTCGCCCACGAAGTGAGTGAACTCCTCGGCAAGCCGCTCGACGAGACCGCCCTCGCCCTCGGCTACTTCCTCACGATCGCCGTCTACCTCGCGTTCGATCGGAGCTTCGGAGAGCGCCTCGCCGTCGTCACGAAGGAGGCCATCGTCGCGAGCGACGCGGCGCTCGGACTCGAGGAGGAGCTCCGGAGCGAACACGCCGAGGAGCCCGTCGAGTTCGACGACGTCGTCATGGCGTTGCAGCCGGCGGTCATGGGGTTCGTGAACGAGCACGTGGAAGCCGCGCTCGACGTCACGCGTGGAGACGACGAAGCGGAGACCGACGACGCCGAGGCCGCCGACATCGACGACGTCCACAAAGTCTACAGGATGGTGCTCCTCGTGACGCTCGCGTTGTCGCACGCCGTCAGGGCGCCGTCGGGAACGAAGGACACGGGCGCCGAGATCCTCGCCTGAGGACGGGACCGGGACGAGGCTCGGGTCGTCGCCCTCGGCGGATGCTCAGGGGAACGCGGCGTTCACCGTGGTGATCTTCCGGTCCTCGGCGCGCACGGTGCACGGTTCGGACGTGCACCCGCCCGACCAGGCCGCGTTGCCCCCGGCGACGCACGAGTCGCGGACCGACGACAACGTCACCGTCGCGTCGGGGTCGACGTCGAAGTAGCAGACGTCGGAGCGGCACGCGGAATCGACCCCGCCCCCGCTCACGCGGACGGCACCCGCTCCGGAAACCGTGACGCGCAGGACCGCCTTCGAGTCGCAGGTCGCGCACGTCTCCGTCGGGACGACGACGGTCGTGTCCGTCGCGTGGCTGCAATACCCGTTGCGCTCGGTGAAGTCGCACTTGTCGACGGTCGTCGGATCGGCGTCGTCGCACTCGGAGTCGTCCGTGCACAGCGAACGTCGGATCGAACACGTGCCGCACGTCTGGGGTGTCTCGCAGGTGTAGACGTTCTGAGGCGGCAGGTAGAGGTAACAGACGCCCGGCGTGAGCGGATGCACCTGGTAGCAGCACTCGAAGCCGCCGTACCGGAACGCGCCGGGGTTCGGGCACCGGTAGGTGTCCTTGCAGATGCCTTCGACGGCGCAGTACTTCTTGCCGGGTTCGCATTGCCCGCACGTACCGCAGTCGGAAGGCACGACGTGCAGTCCTCGCCCTGGTCCCCGTCGCAGGTCTGATCGCCGCAGCCGGGTGTGCTGGACCCGCCGTCGTCCCCCGCGTCCGGGGACGCACCGGCATCCTCCTCGTCCCGATCGCAGGAGCACGTGACGTTGCATTCGTCGCACCCCTTCGCCGCCGAACAGCCCACGGCGACGTCGTCGACGCACGTGCCGTATTCGGCGCCCTGGGCGATCGCGCAGCGGCCACGCACCGTGCCCGGCAACGCGGCGCAGGTCGGGAACGTCGCCGCGTATTCGCATTGCGCGTCCGTCTGGCACGACGGCGGCGACGCCGTGTCCCAAGGCGGCGCGGAGAACGGTCCGACGCCGTAGGCGAGGCTCGACGTTCCGGTCGTCGGCGTCGGGTTCGTGCGGGCGACGTCCGGTCGTCCACACGCGACGACGGCGACCGTGGTGCCCACGGAAGCCACCGCGAGGACCGCGGCGAAGACGAGATTCGCTTTCATTGGCCCCTCGTGCGGACTTCGCCGGCGGTGACGTTCTGCTTGTGGAGGATGTGGACCAGTCTCGGTTGAAGTCCCGACCGCGTTCGAACGGGTCGTTCAGGACCTTCTTCATGAACGCGAGGCGCTGCGGATAGCTCCGGATCAATTCGTCGGTCGAGAGCGTCGGGTCCATGGTTCCCTGCGACTGGTAGGTCACGATGTCGACCTCCTCGAGGTACTTGAGCTCCTCGCGGAACCTCGCCATGTTCGATCTTCCGCTTCGCTGCCCCGATCGAAGCGCCGCCGGTACCAGGACCGGAGGTCGTCGGAGTAGTAGCGCCATGCCGTCCTTCGGCCGGAACTGCACGGTGTGCATCATCTCCTCCTTCACCATGCGGGTAGTGTCCTCGCTTCGCGAGGGGGAAGAGGCGCGGGTCGTTGATGTCGACGAGCGTCCCCGACTTGGTGCGCACGCCGCCGATCATCGGGGTGACGATAACTCCTTCCGGCCGCCGTCCGGTGTCACGTAGACGCCGCCCGCGGGCGCCTGTCCGTTGACCTCCTTCAACTGGGCGCGGAACGTCTTCATCAGTTCGGTCACGTCGCGATCGCTGCTGACGACGGCCGGGATCTCGCCTTCGAACTTGATGACGACCGGCTGTTCGACCGGCGTGTATCCGCGGACCTTCGGGTTGAGCGTGATCCCGAGGTCACAGAGCACCTTGTCGTCGAGCATGTCGCCGATGGCCCCGCGCTTCAGTTTGCCGTCCACCATGCGCGGGAAGACGTTGCCGAAGAAGGCGTTCTTGTCCGCGTCCGCGAAGACTTCCTTGGCCCGACGCATCAGGCGCTGGATCTCGAGGGCCTCCGCGGTGTGCTCGGAGAGGAACTTCGAGAGCACCGGGCGTGAGACGTAGAAGCCGGCGCCGGCCGAGACCTGCCCCTCCGTCCAGAAGACGGGGTCGCTCTTGAAGACGCGCCCGGCGTAGTCGCAGACGTCGTCGAGTGCGCTGGCGCTCTGGCGCACGATCGACTCCGACCGGACGTGCTCCGTCGCGTGGACCATGTCGTCCATGCGATCGAGGATCTTCCTCCGCGCCGACAGGGCCGTGGTCGACGCGACCGGTGCCGTCGGAGGAACGAAGATCGGCCCGTACCCGTCGACCAGACGTCCGGAGGAGGGGACTTCGCCTGCGGATCGTTCGCCAACTTCGCGAGGGTCGTCGCGCGCCCCTGCTGCGTCGCGAGGAGCGGAGCCAGGTCGTCGTAGACGCCGCTCCAGTCCACGTTGCCGGAGGGATCCTTCCGCCCGGCGAGTCCCATGTAGCCGAGCTTCGTGGCGACGCCCTCGAACGCCATCGGATCGAGCAGCTTCTGGTTCTTCGTGCGGATGCGCGCCGCCCAGCCGAGCTTCGCCACCGTGTGCGCGCTGAAGATGGCGCCGCCCAGGAATCCGCCGGTCAGCGTGTGCGTCAGGAGATCCGTCAGGTCGATGGGTTTCCCCGCGATCGCCGATTCGACGACGTGGAGGGAGCCCGCGGAGAGCGCGCCCACGGTCACGTTCTCGAGGTACGAAAGCCCGCCCATGGTCGCTCCCGAGAGGAGCCGCGTGCGTGCGAGCTGGGCGACCAGGGCGGTCGTCCCCGCCTGGAACAGGGTCGGAATCGCGCCCGAAGCGAAGCCGCGCGCGAACGCCCTCACGGCGCTCGCGTCGACGTCGTCGAGCTTCGTGAGCACGACCTCCACGGTGCCCGCTGCCGTGCCGACGGTGAGGACGGACATCGCGACCGCGGAGGCGCCTCCCGTGGCGGGCACGAGGAGCGTGGCGGCCACGACCGTCGCGACGTTGGCCACGGTCTTCACGACCGCGCTCGTGCGCTTGATCCCCTTCTTGTAGCTCTGCACGTAGGTGGAGACGGCCGCGGACGCGCCCCGGAAGGCGGCCTGCAGCACTTCGGCCATCTTGTCGTCCCCGACCCAGTTCTCCCGGATTCCGCGGAACGTCGTGCGTGCGCGGATGTCGCTCGAGAGACCTCCGATGCGCGTCGCGATCTCGGTCTTGGCGGCAGCGTCGATGCGCTTGTCGAACGAATCCTGGAGCGCGAGATCGCACGTGTCGTAGATGAACGCGCCGATCCGCGATTGCTCGCGTGCGGCGACGGTCTCGGTGTACGCGTCGTTCCGCACCTTGCAGAGATCGAGGTCCGAGAGCTGCGTGAGCGCACGGGTGTACTGGGCGATGACCGAGTCCTTGTAGCTCGCGAGCTCCGCGTCGTAGGTCTTCCGCGAGATCAGCCTTTCGCCCTTCTTCAGGTAGATCTCGTTGATCGCTCCCAGGTACTTCGGCGCCTGGCGGTCGAACTCTTCCTGGTTCTGGCTCGCCACGAGCTGGATCACGGCGGAGTCGACGTAGCAGGGCACCGGATCCTTCGACGCCGAGGCGATGTCACGGCAATCGATCATCGCCGAAGTTCCAGGGTCGCGAGCAAGTGCCGCCGGAGCGCCTCGATGAGCGCTCCGCCTCGTCGTCGTTCTTGACGAGGACGGCGATGTCCTCGTCCATCAAGGTCTCCTTCTCGATCTTCGCCAGGAGTTGATCCGCCGTCTCCGAGAAGAGAAGGACGGCCCGTTTCCACTCGTCGCTGTCGTAGTAGCGGCGGAGGAGTTCGTTCAACGTGAGGAACACCGATGTGGGCGGCCTCGCCGATGTCGGGCAATCCGTCGGTGCGCGTGAGCGGCAGCGACGCGATCCGACGCCGCATGCGCTCGAGGGCGAGGTCGATTTCCGCGTGGCGAAGTCCCGGTACGTGTCGACCGAGTACTTGACCTCCTCGAACGACGGCTTCTCCTTCAGGACCTGCGTGATGTCGCCGACCTGTGGCGCGACCTCCGGATCGGCCTTCAGCGCCTGCGCCTTGACGTCCGCGTCGGCGCTCCGCGCGTCGGCGAGCTTCCGACGCATCGTCCCGTAGTTCGTTCCGAGGAGTTCCGTCTCCCTCACGCCGAGGAGCTGGGTCGTCAACGGGACGTCCTCGAGGTGACCGAACGCGTACATCTCCTCGTAGAAGCCGACGGCCCTCGCGACCCGCACTTCGAGCGCGCGGGCGTACTTCACCCGGTCCTTGGGGCAGGCCTCCCGACCCGTCACCGCATCCCAGATGCAATCGGAACCGAGCTCCTTGCCGCCGTACCAACGCGTGAACGTGACGTCGCCGGTCCACCAGGCGTCGATCTTGAAGCGGTTGCACTTCTCCTCGAAGTCCGTGCGGAGGGTGACGAGTTCGGATTCCGCGCTCCGGAACGTGGCGAGGGCCGAGACGATGTCGGCGTCCGTCAACGTGGACGCGGCGGCCTTGGCGGAGATCTCCCGGAACTTCGTGGCGGCGACGTCCCGGATGTCGAGCACGCGCGTGAGGGGACTCGAGGCCACGAGCTTCTTGCGCGCTTGTTGGAGAAACCCCGTCATGACCTCCGCCGACGCCTCCGGCGGGCAGAAGTCGCTGGGCGCGTCCTTCAACGTCATCTCACCGGGCCGAACCCCCGCGCCGGCGTCGCACGTCGCGCACCCGCATCCGGCGCAGTACGCGTCGCTCGCGAGCGCGCTCGTGCGGGTGGCCTCGTCCACGCACTCCACGACGGGCTCGTCCGTGGGGCGGTCGACCATGGACCCGTCGGGATCGGCGGCGCCGTCGAGTTCCGCCGTCGAACTTCCATCCGCGGTCGTGCCGCCGTCACGCGAGCCGGTTCCGGGGCCGTTTCCGCTCCCTCCGCTGGAGCTGCACGCGAGGATGGAGACGAGGAATCCGACGACGACGAGGTGCCAACGCATTTTCGGAGCGTATCGGCCCGGAGGAGCCCCCGGAAATCCTCGTCGTGTTCGCATTCACGTCCCTGGATTTCACGTGTCGAATCCGGCGGACCGCGGCCCTCCTCGTGTCATCCAAATGGGGACAGGCCCCGGAACGGGTCGCGTGCGAGGGTTGCCGCATGACCTCCTCGCTTCGTGTCGCCGCCGTGCTTCCCCTCGTCCTCGCCGCGTCCACGGTGGGCTGCTTCGCCCGCCACGACAGCCTCGACCCCGGTGAGAACGCCGGCTCCGGCTCCGCCTCGGTCCCCTTCGACTTCGACGCCGGAGCGGGCGACGCCTCACCCCGCGCGTCCGCGGACGGTGCACCGTCCGCGACGTCCGAACCCACGTCCGGCGGGAGCGCCACCGGCACGCCCGCCTCTCCCGGCGTGCCGGACGCGGGAGCCGCCGAGGCCGGTCCCTCCGACTCCGGAACGCCACGGGACTCCGGTTCGTCGGTCGTCCCGGACGCCGGGGCGTGCGACGACTCCGTCGACGGCGTGCGCGGCGGCTACGTGTGTCCTTCGAACGGCGGCGCCGTCGCGTGCCTCGACGAGTACGACTGCACCACCTTCGCGCGCGTGATGAAGCCCCGGCTCCGGGACGCCCTCGACGTGTGCCTCGCGGATGCGAACGGGCAACGGTGCTTCTCCGACCTCGTTCCCACGAACGAACGGCGACGATGTCACGAGGACGTGGTCCGCCGGGCGTGCGACGACGATTCGGCGATCTCCTTCTGCCGCGGCCTCCGCGCGAGCGCGTGTGGCAACCTGCCCGATGCCGGCGCGCGTCTCGTGGGATGCGAACGCGAGGTCGCGATCCTGAACGACGTCGGCCGACGCGAGTTCCACACGTGCGTCACCCGCGCCGCGTGTTCGGACGAAGCGATCGACGAATGCCGGTTCTTCTACCTGGGGCGCTGATCACCGCGGAGGCGGCACGTTCACGTTGCATCCCGTGAACGCGAGGGAGGCCTGGAAGCGGATGGTCGACCCGCCCGTGTGCCGCTCGGCCGAGAAGAAGTCGAGCGGATAGGCCTGGTCCTTCTCGAGACCGAGTTCCTTCGCGAGGGCGTCCACGTCCAGGTTCGCCTCCATGGGCGCGTGGGCGCCGCCGAGATCGATCACGCGCTTGTTGTTGATGAAGACGAAGACGTCGTCGTCCCCGCGGAACTTGAACTTCTCGCCGCCCTTGTAGGTGAACGCGGTGTGGAGCTCGAAGGTGAAGTGGAAGTTGTGCTTCCGGAATTGGTTCCCGAACCCCTTGTTGTCGAGCGGGAAGAACTCCTGGTTGTCGTAGGCGACGGTGCCGTCCGCTTGCTTCGTGACGGGCAACTCGAACGGGATGGACGTGTTCACGCCCGGCACGTCCCGGTACCACTGGTCGAAGGCGGCCTTGCCGGAGGTGGTGATGGTCCGCGTCGCCGGTGCGTAGACGGGCTTCTTGTCGGCTCCGAGTTCCGGCTTCACCAGGTTCGGCTCGAAGCCGACCTCCTTCTCCATGTCCGGGTGGCTGTCCTTGAAGTCGCGGAGGATGCCCTTGAAGGTGGGCGGGACGCCGCACCCTCCGTCGGACTTCGGCGCCGCGACGGCGGCGTCGCTCACGGCGCCCAGGGATCCGCCGAAGCCCGTCGAGGCGCCGGCGTCGGAGCTCACGCCGCGCGTCGTACCTTGGCCGGTCGCGCCGTCGTCCTCCGTGCCTTCCAGGGTCTCTTCGCCGTTCTCCGCGGAAGGGGCGGCACTGCAGGCGAGAGCGAAGGCGGACGACGTCAGGAAGAAGGCGAGCGGAAGCCCCGCACGCCACGAAGAAAGAAAAGACATGAGGGGGGACAGAGCACGCCCCGTGCCGAGCTCCCACACGACCGTACGCCGCGAAAATGGCGGCAAATCGACGCTTTTCGGCCGTTTCGGACGGCACCCCGGCGGGGTCGTTCGATCCAGCCGTCGTGGGGAGCGGGGGCGTTTGCTAGCGTGTCCCTCTCCTCGCCATGCGCATCCTCTCCGGAATCCAGTCGTCGGGCCAGCCGCACATCGGGAACTATTTCGGCGCGATCCGGCAATGGATCGAACTCCAGCACCAGGGCGAATCGCTCTACTTCATCGCGAACTACCACGCGCTGACGACCGTGCGCGATGCCGCGAAGATGCGCGAGCTCACGCACGGTGCCGCCCTCGATCTCTTGGCCCTCGGTCTCGATCCCGCGAAGGCGATCGTGTTCCGGCAGTCCGACATCCCGGAGGTGACCGAACTCTTCTGGATCCTCTCGTCGGTGTCGCCCATGGGACTCCTCGAACGGGGCCACTCGTTCAAGGACAAGACGGCGCGCGGGATCGCCGCCGATCTCGGACTCTTCTCGTACCCGGTGCTGATGGCCGCCGACATCCTCCTCTACGGATCGGACGTCGTGCCCGTCGGCAAGGACCAGGTGCAGCATCTCGAGATGACGAGGGACATCGCCACGAAGTTCAACGCCGCGTTCGTCGCCAAGTACGACCCGGCCGATCCCGAGGGGAAGAAGAAGGGCAACGCGCCCGGTATCCTCAAGCTGCCGGAGGCCCGCGTCCTGGAGTCGACGGCCGTCGTCCCCGGACTCGACGGGCAGAAGATGTCGAAGAGCTACGGCAACGCCCTGGAAGTCTTCGCGGACGACGCGACGGTGAAGAAGAAGATCATGGGCATCAAGAGCGACTCGACGCCCGTCGAGGCGCCGAAGGATCCCGACGCCTCGCCCATCTTCGCGCTCATGAAGCTGTTCGCCTCGGCGGAAGAACTGGCCTCGATCGAGGCGAGCTTCCGGCAGGGCGGTCAGGGCTACGGTCACTACAAGGCGCGCCTGCTCGAGATGTTCCACGAGCACTTCGACGCCGCACGTGCCCGAAGGAAGGAACTCGAGTCGGATCGTGCCTACGTCGAGAAGGTGCTCGAGGACGGCGCGCGTCGGGCGCGGGAACACGCCGCTCCCGTGATGAAGGCCGTGCGCGAGGCGGTCGGTCTCCGCTGAGGGCCGTCTCCGGGTAGCACCGTTCGCACGGCGGGCACCCCCACGCTCGCGCGGGTCGCGGGCACACGGTGGCACACGTTCCGGACGTCGATCGCGGCCGAGATTCCGGGCGATCGTCGCTCCGTCCTCGTGAGACGTCCGTGGCGCTCGTCTTGCTAGGGCGCGGGCCATGATCCGTCGACGTACCGCGCTCCCATTCGTTCCTTTCGTGTTCGTTCCCGTCTTCGCCGCGTGCGCGTCGCCGTCGTCCGGCGGTTCGCCCGGTCCGGTGGAGGAGACGTCGGGCGTCGTCCTTCCCGTGAAGGATGCGGGCGCCGACGCGGACGTGCCGCGAGCCCGTGCCGATGCCGCCGCCGCCGATGCCAGCGCCGACGCGAGCGTCGATGCCCTGCCGCCCGCGGTGCTCGCCGAGATCCGGAAGGAGCGCACGTCGGCGCTCCAGGGACTCGTCGACACGTTCGCGGACGATTCCGGCTGGCCGCTCGCCGTCGACCGCTCCGCCGCGAAGGAGGCCGTGCGCGCGCTCGTCGCGACGGACGACGGGAGCGACCGCGCGTTCCTCCGGGAGACGTGGTTCGCGGTGCACACGGTCCCGCAGGGTCACCAGAGCCTCTCCGACGCGTCCTACGCCGCGTGCTTCGCCGCGCGCGCCGTCCAACACGCGTCGTCGTTCGGCGTGTGCGGACGCCCGGGCGGGGATGGCATCGTGGTCACCGTCGCGCGACCGGGCAACGCACTCGGTCTCGCCCGCGGCGACGTGGTGGTGGGCCTCGACGACGAACGGGGCGATGCGCTCACGGAAGGCGCCTACGCGCGCGCGGCCTGCGGCGGCGTCCACCCGTCACTCGCGGCGCGTCGCACGTCCGGAGCCGCGTCGTTCTTCGGCGGCCTCGACGAAGGACGCGTCCTCCACGTTCGCGCGCCCGACGGGACGCCGCGCAGCGTGAGCGTTCCCGCGTCCGATCCCCGGAACCTCGTCGATTGCACGGACCCGTTCGCCCGCAACCGTCGTGTGAACGGGGAAGCGACGACGCGGCCGGACGGCGTCGCCGTCGTACGCATCCCGAGCTTCCTCCCCTACGACCGTCCGTTCCCCACGAACCCCACGGACGCGGATCTCGAGGCCTACGTCTCCGCGTTCCGGAACGCCGTCGCCGCGGAGTTCGCGAAGGTGAAGGACGCGGGCACCATCGTGTGGGACGCGCGCGGCAACACAGGCGGGATCACCCCCGTGGGTCTCGCCATCGTCGGCGGATTTCCTTCGGCGCGCGCGGGTGCCCTCTCGTACTGCAAGACCCGGGTTCCGGCGTCCGATCCGCCCTCCTTCGACGCCGAACGCTACGCCGAGTACGCCATCACGACGGGAGGTCCCTTCGTCACACGCGCCAAGATGGCCGTCCTCGTCGACGGCCTCGGGTACAGCGCGGGCGACTACTTCGCCTACGCGACGGCGCGCGCTTCCGACGTTCCGCTCGTGGGTACGTCCACGGCCGGGGCCTTCGGGGGTGGATTCGCTCCCGTGACGCTCGCGGGTCCGCCCGAGCTCACCGCCACCTACGATCCCACCGCGTGCTTCGACGCCCGTACCGACGAAGCCCTCGAAGGGCACCCCGCCGCGCCGAGCGTGACGGCCGCGTACGACCCCGGCGCCGTCGCCCGGGGCGAGGATCCGCTCCTCGAAGCGGCCGTCGCCGCGGCCCGTTGACCTGGCCCGTTGACTTGGCCCGTTGACTTGGCCCGGCGCGCGCGGAATTCCGGTCGACACGTCGCGAACACGTAGGCCTCGCCCTCCATTCCCGGGCGTCCGGAAGGACCCATTCGTGCTATGCGAATCGGTCCCATGTACGACGTACGCGCGCTGAACGAACTGGTCGCGAAGGAGAGTGCCTTCGTGGACCGTGTGACGAACGAAGTGGGCAAGGTCATCGTCGGCCAGGCCTACATGATCGAACGCATCCTCATCGGTCTACTCACCGGCGGCCACGTGCTGCTCGAGGGCGTTCCCGGTCTCGCGAAGACGCTCACCGTCCGCACGTTGTGCGACGTGATCTCGGCGAAATTCGCGCGCATCCAATTCACACCGGATCTCCTCCCGGCGGACCTCGTGGGTACCGTCATCTACAACCAGCAGCGCGGCGAGTTCACGTCGAAGCTCGGGCCCATCTTCGCGAACCTCGTCCTCGCCGACGAAATCAACCGCGCTCCCGCCAAGGTCCAGAGCGCGCTCCTCGAGGCGATGCAGGAGAGGCAGGTCACCATCGGGGACAAGACCTACCCCCTGCCGGAACCCTTCACCGTCATGGCGACCCAGAACCCGATCGAGCAGGAAGGGACCTACCCGCTCCCCGAGGCCCAGGTCGATCGCTTCATGCTCATGGTGAAGGTCGGCTACCCGTCCCGCGAGGACGAGCGGAAGATCATGGACCGAATGACGGCTCTCGAGACCCAGAAGCCCGGGCCCGTGGTCACGACCGCCGAGCTCCTCGAAGCGCGGAAGATCATCGGCCAGGTCTACGTCGACGACAAGGTGAAGGACTACATCGTCGACGTCGTCTTCGCGACGCGCGATCCCGAGAAGCACGGCCTCAAGGACCTCGCGCCCCTCATCGAATACGGCGCCTCCCCCCGCGCCTCCATCGCCCTGAACCTTGCCGCGCGGGCCCACGCGTTCCTCCGCCACCGCGGCTACGTCACGCCGGAGGACGTGAAGGCCGTCGGCCACGACGTGCTCCGTCACCGACTCGTCCTCACGTACGAGGCCGACGCCGAGGAAGTCACCGCGGAGCAGATCGTGAAGCGGGTCTTCGAGGTCGTCGAAGTCCCGTAGAGCCTCCGAGTCGTCGATGATCCCGAAAGAGCTACTGGCGGCGCTCCGCACGATCGAGATCCACACGGCTCGACTCGCGAACGAGAACCTCTCGGGCAACTACGCGTCGAGCTTCAAGGGTCAGGGTCTGGCGTTCCGCGAAGTGCGGCCCTACCAACCCGGCGACGACATCCGCACCATCGACTGGAACGTCTCCGCGCGCATGCACGAACCCTTCGTGAAGGTGTTCGTCGAGGAACGCGAGATGACGGTGATGCTCGTCGTCGACCTCTCCGCGAGCGAGCGGTTCGGCACGCGTCGCGCGCCGAAGTCCCGCGTCGCTTCCGAGGTCGCTGCGCTCCTCGCCTTCAGCGCGATCCGCAACAACGACCGCGTCGGCCTCATCGTGTCGACGAGCCGCGTCGAGAGGATGGTCCCGCCCAAGAAGGGCGAAAAGCACGTGATGCGCGTCGTGCGCGAGATCCTCGGCTTCGAGCCCAAGCCCGGCGCGCCACTCCAGGTACGGGACGCCCGGGGCGACCTCACGCTCGGCGCGGGGACGGATCTCAAGAGCGCCCTCGAGGCGCTCGTGGGTGTGTCGCGTCGGAAGAGCATCGCGTTCGTGGTGAGCGACTTCTACGCGCAGGGATTCGAGCGCGCCCTCGCCGTGGCCTCGGCGAAGCACGACGTGATCCCCGTCGTCCTGACGGATGCACGCGACCTCGAGTTGCCCGACGTCGGTCTCGCGACGTTCGAGGATCTCGAGAGCGGCGAGACCGTGGTCGTCGACACGTCGGACCCCCGCGTGCGCGCCTGGCACGCCGCCGCGATGCAGAGGATGATCGCCGCCCGGAGGACGTTTTTCGCGAAGCTCGGGCTCGACGCGGTCGAGATCGACACCGGAGGTTCGTTCGTGCGTCCCCTCCGGGACCTGTTCGCGCGGCGTGCGAAGAGGATCCGTCGATGAGGACGAATCCGCGTCGCTCCGGACGTTCCGCGGTGCCCTTGATCGTCGCCGTACTCGCGACGTCACGCCTCGCGTGGGCCGATTCCGACGCCGGCACCGTCGACGCGGGTGCGCCCGTGTCCGCGTCCATCGCCGGGTGTGTCGAGACGATTCCGACCGGCATGGAGCGTCCGGTGCTCACGAGCTCCTTCCCGAACCGCGGCACGAGCGGGTACGCGTCCGTGCTCAGGGTGGAGATCGAACACGGCAAGGGCGAGACCGTCCTGCCGAAGGGCCTCGAATTGCAGGCCTCGAGCGACGCCGCCCGTGAACTCAAGTCCCGCGGACTCGCGATCCCCGAGCAGGACGGAGGCGCCCGCGCCGTGCTCGCGCCCGACGCCTCCTGGAAAGGTCGGCCCGATCGGGCGAAGACCGTCCTCGAGCTCCCGCTCGTCCCGCTCCCCCCCGAACCCGGCCGCCACCTGATCGTCGTGCCGCCGCTGCCCGTCGCCATCGCGCGTGCGAGCGGCGAGATCGCGACGGTGTGCACGCGGAGCCATTCGATCACCGTGGAGGATCCGACGTCGTCCACGCCGGATGCCGCTCCCAAGCCCAACCCCGAGCCCCTCGTGCAACGGGAGGAATGGACGGCCCTCAAGAAGGCGGTCACCTGGGGGGCCCTCGGTCTCGCGCTGGGAGCCCTCGTCGCGTGGCTGATCGTGCGCCAGATGCGGAAGCCGAAGCCGCTCCCCCCGCCGCCGCCTCCCAGGCCTCCGTGGGAGGTCGCGCTCGAGCGCCTCGACGAGATCCGTCACGCGGGTCTGCTCGAGGTCGATCGGGTGGGCGAATACTTCGACCGCGTGAACGACACCGTCCGTTCGTACCTGGGGGCGCGGTTCGGCTTCGACGGCCTCGAATCCACGACCGACGAGATCGTCGCCCGCCTCGGCAGCCAACATCTCCCGGGGCTCGTCGTTCCGGAGGTCGTCGCCTACCTCCGTGACTGCGATCTCGTGAAGTTCGCGAACGTCACGCCCTCCAAGGAGGATTGCCTCCGGGCCCTCGCCACGAGCGAGAGCATCGTCCGCTCCACGATGCCCCGCGAACGCGCGTTCCACGCGCCGGAGGGGACGCCATGAGTCGCGTTCTCCGGGGCGTGATGGTCACGGCCGGCACCGTGCTCGCCGTGTCCGTCGCCGCGCTGTATCCCGCGCTCCAGCGAGGCTCGGCGTGGATGCACGTCACGTGGACCCAGATGCCCTGGCTCCTCGCGCTCCTCGCGATCCCCGTCGTGCTCTGGCGGTCCACTCTCGGAGTCGACGCACGCGTCCCGCGTCTGCTCCTCCCGACCATCGCGCCCATCGTCGCGGGACCTGCCGGATTCCGCACGCGACTTCGGGACGTCCCCGGCGTCCTCCGGACGGCGGCCCTGGTCTTCGCCATCGGAGCGCTCGCGCGTCCGCAGGACGTCCTCCGCGGCGAAGAATCCGAGGAACGCGGCATCGACATCGTGGTCGTCCTCGATCTCTCGGGGTCGATGCGCGCCGTGATGGATGGGGACGTCGACGCACCCACGAAGCCCCGTCGCGGAGCCGGACGACCGACCCGACTCGACGTCGCGAAGGACGTGATCGCCGACTTCGTCTCCCGCCGGAAGACCGACCGCATCGGCGTGGTCGTGTTCGGGAAGAACGCGTACGTCCTCTCTCCTCCGACCCTCGACTACGGGCTCCTGACCCAACTCGTGCGGAAGATGGAGCTCGAGGTCATCGACGGGAACGGTACCGCCATCGGCGACGCGGTCGGCGTCGGAGTGGCACGTCTCCGTCGGAGCGACGCACGCTCGAAGGCCGTCATCCTCCTCACCGACGGCGACTCGAACGCCGGCAGCATCGCGCCAGAGTACGCCGCCCACCTCGCCGAGACCCAGGGCGTCCGCGTGTACACCGTACAGATCGGCAACGGCGACGAGGTCGAGGTCCAGGACGGCACGGACCTCTTCGGTCAGCCTCACTACGTGCGTGCGCACTTTCCCGTGAACCCCGAACTCCTGAAGAAGATCGCGACGGACACGGGCGGCGAGTCCTTCGTCGCGACGGACGGCAAGGCGCTGAAGGACAGCATGCACGCCATCCTCGATCGCCTCGAGAAGACGCGATTCGTCGCCCAGGCCGCGGCCATGGAGGACCTCTTCCCGTTCCTTCTCGTGCCGGCGGTCGCGCTCCTCGTCCTCGAGGTGCTCGTCCGCCTCGCGGTCATCCGGAGGTTCCCGTGAGGTTCGCCTACGATTTCACGAGCCTCCCCGTGATCCTGGTCTCCATCCTCGCGCTCGCGACGATCGTGGGCTTCGCGTCCATGCTCGTCGCCGTCGCCTTCGGCCGGAAGCGCGCGATCCAGAGGTTCGGTTCCGCGCCGCTCGTGCTCTCGCTCACGACCTACGACGCGACCGCGCGCCGTACGGTCAAGAGCGTCCTCCTCGTCGTCGCCGTGGTCTCGGCGTTCCTGGCGCTCGCACGGCCCCAGTTCGGCAAGGGCACGCGCCTCATCCCCGCCACGAACCTCGACGTGGTGCTCGTGCTCGACTACTCGAAGAGCATGTACGCGCGCGACGTGGTGCCGAGTCGCATCGCGCGCGCGAAGGCCGAAGTGGCACGCCTCGTCCACGACCTGCCGGGGGCACGATTCGGCGCCGTCGCGTTCGCGGGCGAACCCATGAGCTTCCCGCTGACGAGCGACGGTGCGGCCATCGCGCAGTTCTTCCGCCAGCTCGAACCGAACGACATGCCCGTCGGCGGGACCGCGACCGCCCGCGCCCTGGAGCGCGCCCGCGAACTCCTCGCCCGGGATCCCAAGGCGAAGGAGCACGTGCGCGTCATCGTCCTCGTGACGGACGGAGAGGATCTCGAGGGCGATCCGGAGAACGTCGCGAGGTCCTGCGCCGAGGAGGGGACCCGCATCGACGTCGTGCAGATCGGCGGCCGCCTCTCGGAGGTGATTCCGGAGGTCTCCGCCGACGGCAAGGTCACCGGCATCCGTCGCGACGAGGACGGTAAGCCCATCACGACGGAACTCTCCTCCGAGGGCGAAGCGCAGCTCACCCGCATCGGCGAGATTTCCCACGGACGCGTCGTCCGTGCCGAACACGGTCAGACCGGCATCGACGTCATCGCCCGCGAGCTCTCCCGCATGATGCGCGAGGAGCTCTCCGAGAAGGTGGAGACCGTGTTCGCCGAGGAGTACGCGTTCCCCCTGGGACTCGCCGTGTTCCTCCTCGTGCTCGAGGCGCTCGTGCCCGAATCGAAGCGTTCGAAGGGGGTGGCCCGTGCGTGACTGCCGTCGCTCTCTCGTCGTCTTCCTCGCGCTGTCGTCGGCGGGGTTCGTCGCGTGCGGATGGAACCCCGAGCGTCCGTTCGAGCGGGAGTCCCCCGAAGTCCGTGCGGCCATCCGTGGGCTCGACGCGGGCGAGGCCGGCGCGGCCGCGAGCGTCCTTACGGACTACCTGTCGACGGGCCCGTGTGCCGAAGGCAACATCGGCACGCCCGAACGTCTGAAGAACCTGCCCAACGGAGCGTTCGATCTCGGGCTCGCCCTCTTCTCCATCGGCGAATCGTTCGGTCGCCGCTTCGGCGACGAAGAGGGAGACGCCGGCGCCGACGAGACGACGCGTGCGGAACGTGGCGCGCGGATCCTCTGCGCCCTGCGCGTCGTGCGCGTCGTCGCCGACGATCCGAAGGGGGAGATCGCCGTCCGCGCACGGGCACGTTACCTCGAGGGCAACCTGAACTTCCTCGACGGCAAGTACGAGGAGGCGGTCAAGGCCTACGACCAAGCCCTGGTCCTCGCACCCGGCTTTCCCGACGGCGGGGACGCCGTGGGGCGTGACGCCGCGTGGAACCGCGCCATCGCCCTCCGCCGCATCGAGGACAAGAAGGACGCCGGAAACGACGCCTCTCCGGACGGCGCGAGCGACGCGTCTTCCGACGCGAAGAACGACGCCCCGAGCGACGGGTCGTCGTCCCCGGACTCGGGCAAGAACGATCCGCCGGACGGCGGAGGCGGCAGCGGAGACGATGCCGGTCCCGACGCGAACGACGGAGGCGGCAACGGGAACGACGGAGGACGCGACGCCGAACCTCCTCCTCCGGAGGACGCCGGGCCTCCGCCGCCCTCCCGGGCCAACCAGGACGATCGCATGCTCGACCAACTCGAGCGCGCGCCGACGGTGCAGCAGGAAGCGGCGAAGAAGGCGGCCCAGCGTCGTCGAATCCGCGCGGCGGAGGACAAATGAGGCGGGGGTTCCGCTCCTTCGTCCTGGTCCTCGCGACGGCGTGCGCGTTCGTGGCGCTCCCCGAAGCCGTGCGGGAGACGGCCATCGCGTACGCCGCGCCCGCCGAAGGATCCATCCGCGCCGACGCGAACGTCGTCGGCGTCGGAGACACGGTGCGGATCCACGTCCAAGTCTCGTCGTCCACGGACACCGTCACGAACGGCGGTCTCGGGCCGACCCCCGGATTCAAGTTGGTCGGGCAGAGCGCGGGGCCTTCGCAACAGATCTCGATCGTGAACGGCCAGATGACCCAGAAGGTGGGAATCCAGGCGACCTACGAACTCCGCGCCGAGAAGGTGGGGGACCACGTGATAGGTCCCGCCACCGTCGTCGTGGGCGGAGCGAAGGCAGCCGTCGGCACTGTGAGGATCAAGGTGGTGCCCGCCGATCAGGCGCCCCGCCGTCCCTCGGATCCGTTCGGATCGCCGTTCGGAGGCTCCGCCTTCGATCCGTGGAAGAGCCTCTTCCAAGGCATGGACGACGCGCCCGATCCCGCACGCGGACTCGGCGAGACCGTCCCGACGGATCCGAAGTACGCGCTCGACGCCCCCCGTGGACAGACCGTGTTCCTCCACGCCGTCGCCGACAAGACGCAGGCCGTCGTCGGCGAACAGATCACGCTGTCCGTCTACATCTACATCCGCGCGACCGAGGATCGGGTCGAGTTCACGGACGTCCACGAGCCGAGCGCGGGCGCGTTCACGAAACATTCCCTCTCGGACGACGACAAGGAAGCGAAGGCCCTCGGTTACGCGAACGTCGGCGGCGAACTCTGGGCGGTCCGCCTCGCGCGGAAGATCGCCCTCTTCCCGCTGAAGACCGGAGACCTCGAACTCGGGCCCATGTCGCTCGTCCTGAAGCGGCGGACCGGGGGAGGCGAGAGGAAGAGCGAGTCGGTGCACGTCCGCGTGACCGAACCGCCGGTGGCGGGGCGTCCCGTGGGGTACACGATCGGCGACGTCGGCAAGATGACGCTCACGGCGACGGTCTCGCCGAACCGCGTGGAGCGCGGGGGTGTCGTCTCCGTCCAGGTCGCGCTCGCGGGCACCGGCAATCTGCCGGGAGCTCTGTCGCCGCCGCTCCGCGCGGGGGTCGAGTGGCTCGACCCGGAGGTGCACGAAGCGCTCGGTGTCCAGGCGGGCGACCGATGGGGAGGCACCCGGACCTTCTCGTTCGTCGTGCGCGCGAAGAAGGAAGGCGCGCTCGATCTCGGCGAGTTCGCGCTCCCGTTCTGGGACCCGGAGGCGAAGTCGTACGGCGTGGCGCGGGCGAAGCTCGGCACCGTGGACGTGACTCCGAGCATGGCAGCACCGGTCGCGTCCGCCGCGGCGGCCTTCGATCCTCTCGCGGGCCTCCCGGCGCCGTGGACGACGCCCATCGCTCCCGCCAAGGGCCGCACGTTCGTGGCGGAGTCGCCGATTTTCTGGGCGGGTTCGGTGGCCGTGCCCGCTTCCTACGGGCTCGCCTTCGCCGGTCTCCACGCGGCCCGGGCGATCCGGAAGCGTCGGCGCGAGCGCGGGGAGTCTCCGCGCGAGGCGCTCGGGAAGCGACTCGTCGATGCCGACGCCGTCTCCGCTTCCGACGACGGACGTGTCGTCGACGCCGCCACCCTCCGCGTGCTCGAAGCACTCGCGCTCGCCCGCGCCGGCGTGAACCTCCGCGGCCTGACCACCGATCGGATGGTGGACGAACTGACCCGCGAAGGGTTCTCCCCGGAGGACGCGGCGCTCGTCCGCACGTTGTACGCCGCGTGCGAATTGGCGCGCTATTCCCCCGAGGCCTCCGATCCTTCCGCCGCGCGTTCGCGTCTCCAGGAGCTCCGGGACCTCGTGAAGAGGACGTCCCGGTGAACACGCAGGGACTCCGCACCGCCTCCTCGTCCGCGTCGACGGCCTTCGCCGCGTTCGTGGTGTCCGCCGTCGTCGCCCTCCTCGGATCCGACGCGCGGGCCCAGGGGGACGTTCCCGCCGCGCCCGACGTCGCGGCGAGCGTGGCGGACGTCGCGAAGGCGCTCGCGGAGGAGCGCTACGGCGACGCCATCGCCACGTGCGAGAGCCTGGCCGATCGCGGCGTGGTCGACGCCGTCCTAAGTTTCGATCGCGGACTCGCGTACGCCGACAGGGCGCGGAGTGGTGCCGAGGTGCCCGGCGACCTCGGACGCGCGGCCCACGGCTTCGAGGAAGCGAAGAGTCTGTCTCCGGACGGTCCGCTCGCCGAGAAGGCGACGTCCGCCCTCGCGATCCTCCGCGGCGAGGTCGCGCGTCGCCGGGCGCAGCACGGATCCGTCACCGATCTCGACAAGGGGGCGTCCCTCGGTCGCACGCTCACCGGACTGCTCTCGGAGAACGGTTGGGCGATCGGGTTCGCGGTCGCCAGCGTCCTCTTCGGCGTCGCGCTCTACGGACGGGGACTCTCCCGCGTACGGGAGATCCGCATCGCCGCGAACGTCGCGATGGCCGTGTTCGGACCGGTCGCCCTGGTCTTCGCGGCCTTCACGCTCGCGGCGCGACACGAGCGCCTGCATTTCCGCGAAGGCGTCGTCGTGTCGACCCAGGCCCGACCCGCGAAGGCCCCCGGCCAGGCCGCTCCCAACGCCGAGACCCTTCCCGAGGCCGCCCACGTCGAAGTGGGGGACGTCGATCGCGGTCACGCGTTCGTGCGTTGGGGCGTCGTCGAAGGGTGGATTCCCGTTTCCTCGGTCCGGACCATCGCACGCCCGGAGTGACGGGACGTCACGTCGCGATCAGAAGGATCCGACGACGCCCGCCGCGCCGCCGTTCGGCAACGGCGCGCCGAACGCTTGGACGGAAGGACCGGACTTCGGACGCGTGAGGAAGAAGAACGTCGCCGCCGCCGCCGCCGCGATGCCGACACCGAACGCGACGTTGGAGGCCGTGACTTGCCCCCGGATCGGATCGACCTGGGAGTCGGTGCAGTTCGGGGCGCATCCGTCGGGTGCGGGCTTCCGGAGATTGGTGATGGAGTTGTTGGCCGCGACGCGGAATCCGAGGGCCGTGCCGAGAGCGACGACCGAGACGCCGCCGAACACCCACGTGAGGGTCGGCACGCCGCCGCCCGAATCCGACGACGACGTGGTGTCGGACGTGCCTTCGTCCTTCGTCGGCGACGTGTCGCGGGGACGGCTCGGGGAGGAGTCTCCCGTCGGGACGAGGGTCACGCCGATCTGGCGGTTCTTCTCTCCCTGCTTGACGACGACCTTCTCCTCGACCGGTTTCGTGTTCGGCGCTTCGAAGCGGAACACGTGGATGCCGGGATCGATGGTCACCGCCCGACCGTCGAGGGCGTCGGTGAAGGTGATGCCGTCGGCGAAGACCTTGACCTGCATGACGTCGCGACCGTCCGGCGTGCGTGCCGTCAGGACGACCGAAGGCAGGCTGGCCTCGACTTCGGGAATCCAGGTGTCGCAATCCTTCCGGACGAAACCCGGGCACACCGGGCGCGAGCACGTGCGGAGCTCCTCGCGTGCCGCCTTGAACTTGGACTCCGCGCGGAGTCGCTGGGCGCGCTCGGCCGCGTTCGCGCAAACGACCCCTTCGCTCTCGGCGTGGGCCCGGACGGGCGCGAGGAGCGGCGAGAGCAGGCTCGCGGCGACGGTGATCGCCAACGGCACGCGGGTTTTCCCGATACGCGAAAGCACTCGAAACGAGGCTATTCGATGCAATTCTTCTTGTAAACGCGGACGCCGGAAGCGTCCCGCGTCCAGGGAGGATCGCAGTCGGCCTTCGTGGATTTCGCGCTGGGAGGTGTCACGGCCTTCGGTTCCGGAGCGGCCGGTTTGACGACGCGCTTCACCGGATCGGTGGCGGGATGCTTCGCGGCGGCGGTCGACGGAACCTTCGCGTCGGTCGTCGCCGGGGGTTTCGCGACCACGGCGTGCGACGGCTCGACGGCCTTCGTCGGGCCCGCGACGGGGGACGGCGGGGAGGTCGGAATCGACGGTCCTCCGCTCGGCATCGTGCCCGTGCTCTTCGGGTCCGGCGTGGCGACGCTCGCCGGCGGATTCGTCGGTGGAGTCGAGGCGAGCTCGGTGCCCGTCGTCTCCGGCGACTTCGCGAGCGCCGCCGGATCGGGCGCCATCGGCACGCTCTCGTGTTTCGGCGCGACGAGGAGGAACAAGGCCACGAGGCCGAACGCCGTCGACGCGGCCACGAGGATGCCGAGCGGAAGGAGTTTGGCGTTCTTCTTCCGCGGGTTCGAGGTCCCCGTGCCGTCGGCCGAGACCGAGATGGACGACGGCTGCGACACGCGCTCGTGCACCGGATACCGCGGCTCGCGCGTGAGGATTCCGGACGACGGCTCGAGGGCGGCCGTCGTTGCCGTTCGCGGGCACATGCCGGAGCCCGGCGGCAAGCTCACCGTCGGCGTGCGATCCGATTCCAGGGTGACGTCGATCGCCGCGGCGCCGTCGAGAGCGCGGTTCGGTCCCGTGTCTCCGAGGACGTCGACGAGCGAACCGGTCGACGCACGGGAACTCTTCTCGATGGACCGGATGACGGCCGCACGTTTCTCGAGGGCCGCGCTGGCGATCGACTGCACCCACTCGCCCACTTCGTTCGGCGGCGCGGGGCGCACGGCGCGTTCGAGTTCGATGGCCATGTCGCGGGCGGTCGCGTGGCGCGCCTGCGGCGCCATCGCGAGACCGCGCATGACGACCGCTTCGAGGCCGATGGGGATCTTCGCGAAGCGACTCGGCGGTTCGATGTCCCCTTCGAGCACGCGTCCGTAGATGAAGGCCTGGTTGTCGCCGTCGAACAGGCGACGGCCCGTGATGCCTTCCCAGAGCACGACGGACGCGGCGTAGATGTCCGTGCGTCGCGTCACCTCGTTGGCGCGGAGCTGCTCCGGCGCCATGTACGCCATCTTGCCCTTGAGTTGGCCTTCCTGGGTCGTCTGGATCCTTCCTGCGGCCTTGGCGACTCCGAAGTCGAGCACGCGCGCGACGCCGTCCGTGCCGACGAGGATGTTCTGGGGAGAGACGTCCCGGTGGACGATGCCGAGCGGATCGCCGGTCTCGTCGCGCGCTTCGTGCGCGGCGTGCAACCCGTGCAGGGCGCCCGCCACGATCGCCGAGAGGATCGGCAGCGGGATGATCGCTCCGGCCGCCCGCGACGCACGGATCAACTTGCCGAAGGTCTCGCCCCGCACGAAGTCCATGACGAGGAAGAGCTCACCGCCCTCCGCGACGACGTCGAGCGTCTGGACGACGTTCGGATGTTGGATGCGCGCGGCGAGCCTCGCCTCGTCCAGGAACATCGAGACGAACTCGGGGTCCTTGGCGAATTGCGGGTGCAGCCGCTTGATCGCCACGGTGCGCGCGAACCCGACCGGTCCCAAGAGACGGCCGAGATGGACCGAAGCCATGCCTCCCGACGCGATCTCGTCGAAGAGCGCATACCTTCCGATCACGCGTGACCGTGCGGCGGAGGAAGACGGCACGAGATCAAACGTACACGAAAGGCGCCGTCGAAGCTCGCGCCCGACCGCGCTTCACGTGTGCGACAACGGCACCGTCGTGGGGAGATCAGCGCGGCGACGGGTACTGCCGACTGGTGGCGCAGAGCCCGTCGGCGTTCATGTGACCTTGTGCGCTCTGCACGTACGATACGAAATCCGCGTACCCGCGCAGGGCGGACGCCGGGTCACCGTTCTTGTCGAACGGCACGCTTCCCGAATCGTACCTGCGGGTCCCGGCCTTCGGCGGTTTCGACGCGATGCAGGACCGCCAGGGAAGGGGGCGACCGGCCTTGTCGGAGAACGACGTGAAGTCGGCGGCGGCGAGATCGTCGAGGGTGACGGTGCCGTCCTCCTTCGCGAACGCCGCGATGGCGTCGAAGTTGGGGGTGGCGGCGTCGTGGTCCACGGAGTCGAAGAAGGGATGATCGGTGTGGAGCGTGAGCTGCACGTAGGTCGCGGCACCGGCTTTCACCTGGACGCCGCGCTGCTTCTCTTCGCCCGCGAACGCTTGGCCCTCGAGATCGGTGTTCTGGCAATTCCGGTAGGACGTCGGTGTCGCGAATCCGAACCGGAACTTCACGACGGTCGGTAGCTTCGAGAAGTCGTAGGCCGGATCGGAGGAAGCGCACGAGGCGCCTCCGCGGAACGTCGCCGTGCCCACGTACAGGACCGACTGCCCCTTCGCGATCATGTCGTCGTAGTCGGCGCTCGCGGCGGCATCGAGGTTCATCTTGGTCGCTCCGCTCGTCGCCCGCACGACGTCGTATCCCACGGCGTAGCGGACGGACGTGTCGAACAGGGCGTCGGCATTCTGGTTCTGGGCGGCGATCCGCACGAGTCGCACGGCCGGATCGTCGTGGCTTCCGCGTCCGGTCGCCGGAGTGGCGAGCACCTGGTCTCCCTCGTGCCGGACGTCCAGGTGCGGCGCATGGAACGGCGCCATGCCCTGGACCGCGATCGTCGAGGGGTCGTCGCTCCCGGCCTTCGTGAGATCGATGGCCCATGGCCCGGTGGCCTTCGCGACCACCTTTCCGGTCTGCGATTGGTCTCCGGGATTCGTGTCCGGGTTCTCGGAGAGCGTGATCGAATCGACGGTGACGAGGAGACGCTCGTAGCGCACTTCCCAACCGTCCACGAACGCGGGCTCTCCGGACGCCGCCGGCGGGAACGCGAACCCAGAAAGCGCGACGTCCTCGCCGGAGACCGTGAAGACGACGCCGGGTGTCGCCGACGAATCCGAGCTGCATCCGGGAGTGGTCGCGGACGCGAGCGCGCCGAACGTCGCGAGGCACGCCATGGAAACGAAACGGGAGATGGAGGATCGGGATCGGCGGTGTCGGACGTTCATGGTGCATTCCTCTCGAACGAGAACGAATAGACGCCCTCCGAGGCGCGGAGGCCGCGGAAGAGTTCATTTCCGGACGACGTCGTGGCGTCGTCCTTGAATCGGTAGAGTTTCGGCGCGTCCGACACGAGCTCGAGGTCGTCGAACGCGACGTTGGTGAAGAACCCGCGCGGGTCGATCCGCACCACGAGCGCGCCCCCGTCGACGGGAACGAGATCGATCGGGATGGGCGAGACGATGCGCTGCTTGCAGATCGGATTGGCGCCCGGCCGCGCGGGGTCGGTCGGGGGCACGAGCCGGTTCCGTCCGATGGTCACGCGTCCTTCGAACGGGACCACGACCGAACCCCGGGAGGCCGTTCCCTCCACGTCGAGGATGGGGATGCCCTTGTCGTCGAGCGCGTCGACGTCCCCCGCCGTGAGCCACACTTCGCCCGTCACGGCGCGGTCGGCCGTACCGTGCCCCGGAGTCGCGAAGGGCTGGAGACGACCGTCGAGCACGTCGATGGTCGTGCCGCCGGGAACCTCCCCGACGTAGGTACCCGGCAGGATGCAGCTCCGGGCCTGGCCACCCGAGATCGGCATCGAGCGATTGAGGTACAGACCTCCGAGGACGAGACGGGCGCGTGTGAGCGTGACTTCGAAGCCGAGGCTCGTGACGAACGAGTACGACGATCCCGTCGCGTCCGTGGGGCCGGCCGCGTAGGCGCGGAACTCCACGAGGTCCGAACCGGTGGAACCCACGCATCCGGCGGCGCACGTCGCGACGAGGGCGACGATCGCGGTCGCGGTCGCCTTCGCGGAGACGAGGGACCGCGAGGCGGCCGGGAAACGGGATACGCGGACGCTCATCGGGCGGTCCTTTCGTCGGCACCGCCGAGCGTCATCGAGAGATTCACGAAGAAGGCCTGCGGCGCGCCCGCCGAGAAATGGCGCGCGGGAACCAGGGTCGCTTGCGGGCTCGAACGGAAGTTGGACGCGAAGTTGTATTCGCCGAGCCGGTAGCGGCGGTCGCCGAGGTTCGTCGCCACGAACGCGAGCTCGAACGCCTTCCACGAGGCCGACATGGATGCGTCGACCGTGAAGATGGTGTCGCTCCTCTGGCCGTAGGGCAGGGGCCGGTGACCGACATACGTGATGCCGGCCGACACCGCGCCACGGACCTTGTCGCCCATCACCCGCCACGGAAGGTCGTGGAAGAGGGACGAGTCCGATCGCAGGACGAGATCCGGCACGTACGGGATGAGCAGGTGCGTGTCGTCGAAGGTCGAACGCACGAGCGTGACGTTGGCCGCCTGATCGAAGAACGAACCCGTCGCGCGGAGTGCGCCGACCCAACCCGTGCGGGTCGTGCCGTTCGAGAGCACGTTGCGTCCTGCCGTCTCGCTGAAGATGAAGTCACGTTCCACCTTCGTCTGGAAGAAGACACTGCGCGCGGTCACGTCCACGGAGCCGACGCTCCTCCCCCACGACACGCCGCCGTCGTAGGCGTGGATGGTGGCGAAGGGCGTGTCGAGACCCTGGTTCACGTAGACCGGGTCGATCGAGCGGACGCCCATGCCGTAGCTCGCGGAGAACGTGAAGTCCGTGAACGGGCCGAGGATGACCGAGCCGCGGGGCATCATCGCCGTGCTCGCCGTGTTCGTCCGCTGCACGGGTTCCCGGTAGCGACCCTGGTCCTGCTGCGAGAAGCAACTCGCGTCTCCGGGCGGTGGCGAACTCGACGGCTGCCGGACGTCCTTCTGCGCGCATCCGTCGAGGACGTCGTAGGCGAAAAGGTCCGCCCGGACGCCTCCCCGCACCCCGAGCCACGGCGTCACGCGCAGATTCGCGTCCGCGTAGAGACCCACGTCCGCGAGCTTCGAGTCGAGATCGGTCTCGAGGAGGTACGGCGCGCTCGTCGTCGCGTCGAGGCGGCTCTGGGCGGAATGCGTCTTGTCCCCGCGCGCGAAGTATCCGAGCTCCACTTCCTGCGCCTCGCCCAGGAACTTCCCGCGCCACCGCGCCGACCCCTTCGCGCCGATCGTCGTGCCGGAAACCGCGAGGTCGAGAAGATCGCCCCGCTGCGCGTGGAGCGACTGGAACGGCGTCTGGACGTCGAGGAGGAACCCCGTGAAGTTCTCCATCAGCCGGAGGGAGCTCGAGATCACGAAGAAGTTCTGACGGAAGAGGATATCCCCCGACTTGGCGTCGAGGTCGGCCGCGATCGAGAAGCGTTGCGACGCGCCGCCCTGCCTCGCGTCGTACGTGTCGAAGAAGCCCACGCGTCCCCGCGCGACGTCGTCCGCACGGAGGAGCCCCGCACTCCGGTAGTCGTTCGCATAGGCCGTCGCCGTGATCCGGTACGAACCCGAATCGCCCAGGGAGCCTTCGTATTGCCCCATGGCCGTGGCGCGTTTCGCCGCGCGGTTCTGGCCGAACCCGTCCGTCCGGAAGAGTTCGGCGCCGCCGAAGGTCCGCGTGCTCGCTTCCTTCGGTCCGAAGAGCACGAGGAGTCGCTGGGTGCCGAACGAGCCGTGCGTGTACTTCGCGGTGAGTCCGCGCTTCTCGAGACCGAGTTCGTAGTTGGCGCTGCCGGCCACGGCGAAGTTGCCCTGACGCGGATCGAAGGGACCCTCGATCACGCGGAGCGAGTCCACGAGTTCGGGGAGGACGAAGTGGAGATCCGCGTACCCGTTGCCGTGGAGGTTGCCGGCCTCGTTCACGGGCACGCCGCCGACGGAGAACTCGATGTCCTGCCCTTCGCGCGCGTCGAACCCGCGGAGGAAGACCTGTTCGGGGTGACCGTCGCCGCCGTCGTTCGTGAGCAGGATGCCGGGCGCGAGCTTGAGGATGTCCGTCGCGTTCTTGCGGGGCACTTCGGAGAGGGACCCGATCTTGAGGTTGAAGTCGGAGGCGCCGCGGCTCGGAGGTTGCGGCACGCCCCGCACGCGCACGAACTCGGAGGTCGGCGGCGGAGGTTCCGGCGCTTCCACCGGCTTCGGCTTCGTCGTCGGCAGGACGAGGGAGCTCCCGTCGGGCGCCGGCTCCATGGTCTTCGTGGCTTCCGGGGGAGCGAGGTGGAACGGGACGCGGATCTTCGCCGCCACGGGCCGCCCGCGGCGCGTCGCGGGCACGAACGTCCAACGTTGCACGGCGCGGACCGCGGCTTCGTCCGCTTGCGCGTCTCCCGACGAGCGGTTCACTTCGACGCTCGCGACGTGCCCCGACGAATCGACGACGAGCGCGAGGAGGATGTCGGCGTGTTTGCCGGTGCCGATCCAGTGGGACGGATAGTCGGCGTCCACGTGCGTCTGCACTTCCGGCGGCGTCACGCCCGCGGGGACGGCGGCCTGCGCGTGGACGACGCCTTCGTCCGCGAACGGGACGGTCGACGCGAGCGCCAGGGCCATGCACGACGAACGCATGCGCCCGCGGGAGCGCGGGACGCGACGTCGTTCGGAGGCCGTTCGGAGAGCCATGGGGCCGAGGACTTAAAGCAAACGAATCACGGCCCGCAATCGGATCGGCAGTGTCGTAGGTCGTTTCAACGATTCACGAAACGACGGAGTTCGCCTTGTTCCGCCGACGCGCGCGGGCGACCATGCGCCATGCCCCAGCTCCCGGACGTCGAGGAACTCCTCGGTCGCTACCGCCGTTTCGTCGGCGATCACCTCCTCCCGTTCGAGCCGACGTTCCTCGGCCAACCCTTCGCCGCGTCCATGCCCGCGCTCCGCGCCCTGCGGGAGACCGCGAAGGAGGCCGGCCTCTTCGCACCCCATCTGCCCGGGTCCCTGGGAGGCCTCGGGCTTCCGCTCGGCACCTTCGCCCGGGTGAGCGAGATCCTCGGGACCACGCCCGTCGGTCACTACGTGATGAACTGCCAGGCGCCGGACGTCGGCAACATGGAGCTCCTCCAGCTGTTCGGGACGGCGGAACAGAAGAAGACCTTCCTCGAACCGCTCGCTCGCGGCGACGTGCGGAGCTGCTTCTCCATGACCGAACCCGCCCACGCCGGATCGAATCCCGTGGTCCTCGGCACGCGCGCGCGTCGCGACGGCGATCACTACGTCATCGACGGCGAGAAGTGGTTCACCTCCGGGGCCGACGGCGCGGCGTTCGCGATCGTGATGGCGGTCACGAATCCGGAAGCGACGAAGCCCCACGAACGTGCGAGTCAGATCCTCGTCCCGACCGACACGAAGGGGTTCGTCGTCGTGGAGAACCTGCCCATCATGGGCGAACGGGGAGCCGACTACTTCAGTCACTCGCGAGTCCGCTACGAGGGCGTCCGGGTTCCCGTGACGAACCGCCTCGGCGACGAAGGCGCGGGGTTCCGACTCGCGCAGGAGAGGCTCGGTCCGGGACGCATCCACCACGCGATGCGATGGATCGGGATCGCCGAACGCGCGTTCTCCCTCATGTGCGCCCGCGCCGCGACCCGCGAGATCGGATCAAACGAGGTCCTCGCGTCGAAGCAGATCGTCCAGGCGTGGATCGCCGAGTGCCGGGCCGACATCCACGCCGCGCGACTCATGGTGCTCGACGCCGCACGCATCCTCGACGGCGAGGGCATCCACGCGGCGCGCGAGGCCATCTCCCTCATCAAATTCTTCGTCGCGAGGGTGCTCGACACGGTCCTCGACCGCGCCATCCAGACCCACGGCGCCCTGGGGCTGACCGAGCTCACGCCGCTCTCGTTCTGGTACCGGCACGAGCGCGGGGCGCGGATTTACGACGGGCCCGACGAGGTGCACAAATCGGTTGTCGCGCGCATGGTCCTGAAGGGGTACGGTATTTCGTCGAGCGGATGAACCGGCACCCGAGCGACGAACCCGAGAAGATCCGCGGAGGTGCGGAGGTCGATGCGGTGCGTCTCGCCCGCTACCTCGCCGGGCGCCTCGACGGCGTCGGTGGCGCGCTCGTCGTCGAGCAATTCTCGAAGGGATTCTCGAACCTGACGTACCTCCTCCGTGCGGGCGAGCGAGAGTACGTCCTCCGTCGGCCCCCCGTCGGCGTGAAGATCAAGAGCGCCCACGACATGAGCCGCGAGTACCGGCTCCTGTCGAAAGTGTGGCCCGTCTACAAGAAGGTCCCGCGCCCCATCCACTACTGCGAGGACGAGTCGATCCTCGGTGCGCCGTTCTACGTGATGGACCGCGTGCGTGGCGTCATCCTCCGCGCGAAGGTGCGCGACGGCCTCGAACTCCGCGAGGAGCGCATGCGCGCCACCTCCGAATCGCTCGTGAAGACCCTCGCCGAGATCCACGGCATCGACTTCGTCGCCGCGGGCCTCGGGGACTTCGGCAAGCCCGAGGGATACGTCGAGCGGCAGGTCCGTGGCTGGATCGACCGCTACGCCACCTCCAAGACCGACGACATCCCCGCGATGGACGACGTCGGCGCGTGGCTCCTCGCCAACATGCCGAAGGACACGGCGCCCGCCCTCATCCACAACGACTTCAAGTACGACAACGTCGTCCTCCGCCCCGAGTCGCTCTCGGAGATCGTCGCCGTCCTCGACTGGGAGATGACGACCATCGGCGACCCGCTCATGGATCTGGGCACCACGCTCGGATACTGGGTCCAGGCCGACGATCCGCCGGGGCTCCTGGCGACACGCTTCGGTCCCACGCACCTGCCGGGCAACCTCACCCGCATGCAGATCGTGGAGCGCTACGGCGCACTGACCGGACGCGACGTCTCGAACGTCCTCTTCTACTACGTGTTCGCGCTGTACAAGCTCGGCGTCGTCGCGCAACAGCTCTATCGCCGCGTGAAAGACGGACTCACCGCCGAGCCACGTTACGTGCAGATGCTGAACCACGTGCAGCAGGTCTCGAGCACGGCCCGCTCCGTCCTCGACGCAGGGCGCTTCGACACGCTCCGCGCGTGACGACCGCGCGACGACGGCACGGACGCGCCACGAATTTCGTGGGAGCGTCCCGAAGGTCGATCTAGAGACGGGACCATGGTCCGAGCGGCACCGATCCGAGTCCAGTCGTCCGTCGCGCTGATCGTCGCCGCGGGACTCGTCGCCGGCTGCGGGCGCGCGAAGGAGACGGCGAGCTCCGATCCCTTCGAAGCTCCACGTGTCACGACGCAACCGGCGGTCGCCACGTCCGCCCGTGCGACTTCGGTTCCGGCCGCGACGGCCACGGTGGCGAAGACGTCGGGGACGTCTTTCGGTCCCGGACCTTGGAACGTGCTCCTCCTCAGCATCGACAGCCTGCGGACGGACATGCCGTGGAACGGCTATCCGCGCCCGATCACGCCGCGACTCTCGGAGCTCCACGCGAAGTCCATCGCGTACCGGAGCGGCTACGCCACGTCGTCGTTCACGTCGAAGAGCGTCGCCGGGATGATCTCCGGCAAGTACCCCTCGGAGATGGCGCGCACCGGGGACTTCTTCACGAAGTACCTCGGTTCGAACCGCTTCATGTGCGAGACGCTGAAGGACGCGAACGTTCCCTGCGTCGCCGCCCACGCGCACGCCTACTTCGGCAACGGGACGTCCGGGTTCGAGCAGGGATTCACGACGTGGAAGCTCGTCCCCGCGATCCCCTTCGACTACAACAAGGATCCGTACGTCACGAGCGACAAGCTCGGGCCTCTCGCGATCGCGACGCTGACCGAGGTCGCGAAGGACGCGCGTCCCTTCTTCGCGTGGTTCCATTTCATGGACCCCCACGACGAGTACAAGGGGCACAAGGAGTCTCCGCATTTCGGATCGAAACCGCGGGACCTGTACGACGAGGAGGTCTTCTGGACGGACCTCTGGGTCGGCAAGGTGTTGGACTTCGTGGAGTCCCAGCCCTGGGCGACGAAGACGATGATCATCGTCACCGCCGACCATGGCGAGGCGTTCGGCGAGCACGGACTCACGCGGCACGCCCACGAGCTCTGGGAAGTCCTCGTGCACGTGCCTTGGTTCTTCTCCATCCCCGGCGCGAATCACCGCCTCATCGACGAGCCCCGTGGCCACGTGGATCTCGTTCCGACGATCCTCGACGCGCTCGGACAGAAGCCCGACCCGTCCCTGGCCGGGACGAGCCTCCTCCCCGAACTCCGGGGCGAATCGGCGCCGCCCCGTGACGTGATCGTGGACCTGCCGGAGGACGAGTACAACGAACGCCGTCGGGCCCTCGTCCACGGGACGAAGAAGCTCATCGCGTTCGGCGAGGACAAATGGTTCGCCCTCTACGACCTCGCGGCGGACCCGAAAGAGGCCGACGACCTCGCGCGCAAGGATCCGAAGCTCCTCGAGGAGATGAAGGGGCTCTACAAAGCGGCCTCGAAACGCATCGAATTCGTCCCGCCGAAAAACGGTATTCCCCGCCACGACAAGTGACGCGAGGATGGCCCGCATGAAGGTCACGGAACTCGCGGGCGCGTTCGGACTCGAGAACTTGGTCGTGAAGGAGAGGGCGTCGCGCGCCCTGGGACCCAACGAGGTGCGCGTCGCCATCCGCGCACGCTCCCTGAACTTCCGCGACCTCCTGATGGTCACGGGCAAGTACAACCCCAAGCTGAAGCTGCCGGTCATCCCGCTCTCCGACGGTGCCGGCGAGGTCGTCGAGGTGGGGCCCGCCGTGCGGCGCTTCGCCGTGGGCGATCGCGTGTGCCCCACGTTCTTCGCGAACTTCGTCGGAGGCGAGGCCCCCAAGTCCGTGCTGCAGGCGACCATCGGCGGTCCGCTCGACGGCACGCTCACGGAGGAGATGGTGCTCGACGAAGAGAGCGCCGTGACCTTCCCGTCGCACCTGTCGTTCGAGCAGGCGAGCACGCTCCCGTGTGCCGCGCTCACGGCGTGGTCCGCGCTCGTCACGTTCGGACGCGTGGAGCCCGGGCAGACCGTCCTCGTGCAGGGGACGGGCGGCGTGAGCCTCTTCGCCCTCCAGTTCGCGAAGCTCCTCGGCGCGCGCGTGATCGTGACGTCGAGCAGCGACGAGAAGCTCGCACGTGCCAAGGCGCTCGGGGCGGACGAATGCGTGAACTACAAGGCCGAGCCGGAGTGGGGCAAGGTCGCCCGAGCGATGACCGACGGCGTCGGCGTCGATCACGTCGTCGAGGTCGGAGGAGGAGGCACGCTCGGCCAATCCATCCGCGCGGTGCGCCCCTTCGGGACCATCAGCCTCATCGGCATCCTCGCGGGCTCGTCCACCGACGTGTCGCTCCTGCCCGTGCTCATGCAGAACGTCCGGGTGCAGGGGGTCCTCGTCGGGTCCCGGAACGGCTTCGAGGCCATGAACCGGGCCATCGCGACGTCGAAGCTCGAGCCCGTGGTCGATCGCACGTTCGCCTTCGACGACGCGCGAGCCGCGTTCGAGGCGCTGCGCGGCGCGGGACACTTCGGCAAGCTCGTCGTCGTCTGACGTCCCTCCGGCACGCGCCCGCGCTTCCTCTGCCGAGCCCGGAAAAAAACGAGCGGGCCCCCCCCGAATGGGAGGACCCGCCCGGCCCACGCCGACGAGGGGGAAATGTCAGCGCTGGACTCTCACGACCGGCGCGAGCGGGAAGCCCGCTTCCACGTTGCGCTCGATCTCGCGGACCTTGAGCGACGCCGGGATGTCCACGAGCTGGCAGTCGGCGAGGCCCGCACCGTCGCTCGCGACGGCATCCATGGCGTTGATGTAGCCGCGCATCTCGGTGGCTTCGGTGAACCGGACGTCCCAGGTGCCGAGGTCCTTCGTCACGCCGTGGAAGTCGAAGATCTTCGAGTACGCGCCGTACCACGCGTCGCCCGGACGGAACGGCGTGAAGTGGTACACCTCGCTCACTTGGTCGCGGCTCGCGCGGAGGAAGGTCGTGTCGTCGTGACGCGCGAGGAGCTGCGCCCGGCTCTCGTTCCACACGCCGTCGAGGGGGCCGTCGTAGTACGAGAGGAACACGCCGCCGACGCGGACGATGATGTCGTCGACGATCGGGTGGACCACCATGTTGCGGCCCGCGCGCGGCCCGCTCGTGACGTGGCACGCGAGACCGCGGTGCGCCATGGGCTCGACGTTCGACTGGAGGTACACGTTGTAGACCATGGGCGCCGGGAACGGCTGGAACGTGCACGTGAGCGGCTTGTCGACGGGGGCGGGCTCGCTCGCTTGGTAGGAATAGTAGGAATACGTCCCGGTCATGGCGCCGGCGTTTTCCTCCACGTGAACGTAGAAGGGCGCCTCGTTGTATTGCGTGTGCGTGCCGTGGAGGTCGAGGAGCGTGAGCGCGTTCTGCGTGCGGGCGTACGCGTTCGGCACCGTCTTCGTCAGGTTGTATTTGTACGTGGAACCCTCGCCGAGATCCTCGGGACCGGTCTCTCCAAGACCGTAGGAGTATTCGCGGACGTGGAAGCCGTCGCCCAGGCGTGCGACGCCGGCTTCCGTGATCGGGTAGAAGCTGCGGCGGTTCCAGAGCGGGTTGGTCGTGTTGCAGTCGAGCACCTGCGGCCAGGCGACCGGCACTTCCGCGGGAAGCGGGAGCGTGTGATCGCCGCGCACGAACCCCGAGGGGTAGACGACGACGGGCGCGCCCGCGTCCGCGGTGGCCGAGCCCGAGACCGGGCCGACTTCGCCGCCGCCGGTGCGACCGCCGCCGCGCCGCTCGTTGCCCTGGACGGTGAGGTCCGGGTCCCGGAGTTCCACGTCGTCGAACGACGACGCGGAGGCACAACCGGCGAGGGGGAACAGTGACAGGGCGAGGGCGATCGAGAGGGACTTCATGGCGACGACTCCGGGAGGGGCGAGGGGGGGACGGCCGCTTCGAGCCGCGGCGCGCGTCGCGAGTGGCGACGATCGGGAAATAGCGAGCGCCGCCGGACCGACCACGAACGCTCCCTGACGGCTCTGTGGGGATTCGCGTGGGGGATGGAACCTCTCGGAACTGCGCCACTTTTTGCAGGTCGTCGCCCGCGTCTGGTATTCCGTCGGACGTGACCCTCGCTCCATTTCCCCGTGCGCTCCCGTTCCTCCGGGCGATCCTCCTCGCGACGGCGAGCACGTTCGTCGCCGCCTGCGAGCCCGCGGCCCAGGGTCTCGCCGAGCGGGACGACCACGTTCCCGTCTTCGTGCGGAGCGCCATCGTTCCCGCCGCGGCACGGCCGACGTCCCTGCGCGTGATGGCGTGGAACGTGAAGTACGGTGCCGCGCGAATCGACTTCTGGTTCGACTACTGGGGCGACCGCGTCCAGATGACGCGCCAGGAAGTCGTGGGCAACATGAACCAACTCTACGCGCTCGTGCGCGAAGTCGACCCCGACGTCTTCATGACCGAGGAGATCGAGGTCGATTCACGGCGGAGCGCCTACTACGACATGGTGACGGGCTTCCTCGAGCACACGTCGCTGAACTACGCGGCGTACTACCCGACGTGGGACGCGCGCTACGTGCCCTCCGAGGGGCTCGGCCGGATCAACCTCGGCAACGCGATCTTCTCCAAGTACCCGATCGTCGAGGCGAACCGGATCCCCCAGGAGGACCGCACGGACCAGTCGGGGCTGACGCGTGCGTTCTACATTCACCGGGCGATCGGTCGCGCCGTGCTGGACACGGGAGAGCGGAAGGTCGCGGCCTACGTCGTCCACACGGAGGCCTACGATCAGGACGGCACGAAGCAGCGCCAGCTCGCCCAGATCCACGACGTGGTCGGCGCGGAGACGTTGCCCTTCGTCCTCGGCGGCGACTTCAACGAACTGCCGCCGACGGCCGCGAAGCTCGTCGACTTTCCCGACGAACATCCGAAGGCGAAGGGCACCGACTACGAGCAGCCGCCGTACACGCCCGAGAAGATGCAGCCGTTCTACGACGATCTCGAGCCGGCCATCCCGCTCGCCGACTACGGCACCACCGAAGCGGAGCAGGCCCGCTTCTACTCGCACTCCGTCCTCGGTCCGGACACGTCGAACGCCGAAGGGCAGCGCGGCTTCTGGAACCGTACGCTCGACTACCTCTTCGCGAAGAAGGGCGGAGCGTGGGTCGCCGGAAGTTCCGACGTGCTCCAGTCGCCGGGTCGTCAGGGAATCCGGAGCGACCCGATGCGCCTCAGCGATCACGCGCCCGTCGTGGGCACGTGGGTGGTCGGACCGTGAAGTGCGTCCGGGCCCTTTCCGCCGTCGTGCTCGTGGCCGCGTCGTCCGCCGCTCCCATGGCGGACGCGCGTGCCGCCGAGCCGCTCCGAGCCTGGGACACGGCGGCCGTCCGACCGAAAGGATCCGGGTCCATCGGTCTCTTCGCGCCGCTGAGGATCTCGGCCAAAGAAGGGCTCGAGCTCGAGACGCACCCGCTGTTCTTCCTCGTCGCCTCGCCCAACGTGAATCTCCGCGTCCGCCTCGTCGACGACGGCAGGCTCCGACTCACGGGGGAGTACGGTCTCTCCGTTCCCACGGTCGCGATGCGCCTGACGCAGGGAACGCTCTTTCCTTCGTGGGATACTTCGTCCAGGCGCGTCGGTTGGTTCGTCGTGCCGTCCGTCGGCGCCGCCCTGTCCTACGGTACGAACCACGTGGCCACGGTGCGTCTCGACACGGCCTTCGGGATCGGTGTCGGCCCGAACGACGCCACCCCCCTCGACACCGTCGCGCCCCTCGAACTGGCGTTCGCTCCGGCCCTGAACGGATTCCGGACCCGCGGTGGGCTCGCCTACGACTTCCCGATAACCACGTGGTTGCGCGGGAGAGTCTCCTTCGACGCGTACTACGTCGGGCGCGCGCCCGACCCGCCGAAGTCGCCGTTCACGTTCGCGACCTCCGCCACCCTCGACGTACGCGTCACCGCCCGGACGCGTCTCACCCTGGGCGCCGTGTGGTACGACCACGATCAACGTCGCACCGTCGTCCGGACGCGACCGGACGGCTTCGCGGAACGCGTGGGCGTGCGCTCCGACGACGTCTACCCGACGGGCGATTTCGTCTGGACGTGGTGAGCCTCAGCCCTTGGCGGAGCCGTCGCCGGATTCGGAGTCGTCCGCCGCGTTGCCTTCCCCGAGCCAACGCTGGATGGTGCGGCGGTTGATGTCGAGCGCCGCGGCGGCACGCACCTTGTTGCCGCCGAAACGAACGAGCACGTGCTTCACGTACCCCTTCTGGACCTCGTCGAGGGTGAGCATGCGCTCGGCAGCGGACGCGAAGAGGTTCGGCGTCGCGTCGGCCTCGAGGGTCGGCGGAAGGTCGTCGGGGCTGATGTATTCGTCCCGGGCGAGGGCGATCGCGCGCTCCACGGCGTTCTCGAGTTCGCGGACGTTGCCGGGCCACGAGTAGGCCATGAGGCGTCGGGCCGCCGCGGCCGAGAAGCCCTTCACGACCTTGCCCGCGCGTTCGGAGGTGCGACGAAGGAAGTGCTCGGCGAGCGGGAGGATGTCCTCCGGTCGATCGCGGAGCGGAGGGATGGCGATCTCGATGACCGCGAGGCGGTAGAAAAGGTCCTCGCGGAACCGACCTTCCTTCACGGCCTTCCGGAGATCGTGGTGCGTCGCGGCGACGATGCGGGCGTCGACGGGCGTGGCCTTCGTCGCCCCGATGGGCCGCACTTCGCGCTCCTGGAGCACGCGTAGGATCTTCGCCTGCAACGCCAGGGGCAGATCGCCGATCTCGTCGAGGAAGAGCGTGCCGCCGTCCGCCTCCGCGAAGAGTCCTCGCTTGTCGGCGCGGGCATCGGTGAACGCACCGCGCACGTACCCGAAGAGTTCGCTCTCGAGCAGGTTTTCCGGGATGGCGGCGGCGTTCACGGCCACGAAGGGCCCGTCCTTGCGGCGACTCGCGTCGTGGAGCGCGCGGGCCACGAGCTCCTTGCCGGCACCGCTCGGTCCCATGACGAGCACGGTGGTCGGTGTGTCGGCGACCCTCTGGACGAGACTCACGACGTCCGCCAGGGCGCGGCTCTTCCCGACGATTCCCTTCGAGACGATCTCGGCGGAGAGGGCGTCGCGGAGGCGCTCCACCTCGTTCCGGAGACTCCGGGCTTCCGCAGCTCGCGCGACCGCCACGCCGAACACGGCGGGCTCCACCGGCTTCGTCAGGAAGTCGTACGCGCCTTGCCGGACGGCGCGGACGGCGAGCTCGATGCTGCCGAACGCGGTGACCGCGACGATCACCGTGCGCGGATCCGCCTGACGGACCCACTCGATCATCTGCAGGCCGTCGCCGTCGGGCAGGCGCATGTCGGTCACGAGGACGCCCACTTCGTGGTCCGCGAGGTGCGCCTTCGCCGCCTCGATGGTGTGGACGGCCGTCGCCCGGAAACCCTTCTGCGTGGCGATGTTCACGAAGAGTTCGGCGAGGGCTTCGTCGTCCTCGACGATCAGCAAGTTGGCGCCCTGTTGACCCATGGCCTGCTTGGTGTAGCGCTGTTGTCCGCGCGCGTGCGAGCTTTTTTCCGGCGAACCGCGTCCCTCCGGCGCGCTTCCGCGACCCACCTTCCACGTGTCTTCCGCATGAATCGAACGCGATCCATCGACGTCCCCCGGAGGCGCCTCACGCGCAAGCTCGTCGCGTACTTCCTCGCGCCGACGGCCGTCTGCATGATCGCGTTCGCCGTGCTCATGTGGCAGATGTGGCGGAAGACGCTCATCCTCGACGCGAGCGAGGATCTCGCCGACCAGGTCGCCCTCCTCCAAGCCGCCCTGGTGCCCCTCGGCGAACCTTCGCGTCAGCAGGAACTCGTGAAGACCGTCGACGCGATCGCGGACTGCGCGATCGTGCACGGCGTCGCCGTCTACGACGAAGAGGGACACGCCCTCGCGCGATCGAAGGACCTCCGCTCGTCCTCCGCACGCGCCCGCATCGACGAGATCGCCCACGAAGTCCTCGCGAAGAAGCGCGCGTTCCACGACGTCGAACGGCTGGGGGACGCCGACGCGTTGATCCACGCCGACCTCATGCCGGGTCCCACGCGTCTCGGAGCCGTCGTCCTCACGCACAGCCTCGCGAGCGTGCGCGGCTTCGTCGGCGAGACTCTCCAGAAGATCGCCCTCGTCGGCGGTGCGCTCACCGTCATCATCGGTGCCCTCGCACTCTGGGTGTCCCGATCGCTCGGACGCGGCATCGGCGATCTCGTCCACGCCGCCGGGGAAGTCCGCCAGGGACGGTTGGACGTCCGCATCGACGAGTCCCAGCCGTTCGAACTCGACAGCGTCGCGAGCGCGTTCAACGAGATGACGGCGTCCCTCGTCGTCGCGGCGACGGATCTCGAACGCGCCGAGCTCGAACGTCGGGAGATCCAACGTCGCGTCATGCGCGCCCAGCCGCTCACGATCGTCGGGCAGGTCTCCGCGTCCTTCGCCCACGAGATCGGATCCCCGCTCAACACCATCCTCGGATGGTCGCGGCTCGGCGCCTCGGACGAATCGGTGCCGAAGGAACTCAAGAAGCAGTTCGAGACGATCACGACCCAGTGCGAACGCATCACGCGCATCGTCGAACGGATGCTCGCCGTCGCGCGGCCGACCATCGAGTCGAACGAGGCCGTGAAGCTCGACGGCGTCGTCCGGGAAGTGGCGGCGTTCGTCGCGCCGGACTGCAAGGCCCGGGGCATCCAGGTCGTGGTGAAGGTCGAGGACGATCTCCCCACGGTCCACGGCGTGCGCGATCGTCTGATCCAGGTCGTCATGAACCTCGCGATGAACGCGCTCCAGGCCCAATCGCAAGGGGGCGTCCTCCGCATCGAGGTGACGAAGGAGATCGTCCACGTCGGAGGAAACGGCGTGCCGCCGAAGATCGACGTCGTCCTCGACGTCGCCGACGCGGGACCGGGCGTCAGCGACGAAGCCGCCAAGCAGATCTTCGACACCTACTACTCCACCAAACGCAGCGAGGGTGGCTCCGGTCTGGGGCTCCCCATCGTCGCCGACGTCGTGCGGGATCTCGGTGGCCGGGTGACCGTGGACCGGGCGCCCGAGGGCGGTGCCCGGTTCCGTGTCCGCATCCCCGTCGCGACCTGAAGCTTCCGGAGCGTCGCGCCTGGACGGGACGCGCGACCTGCCGGATCAGTGCTTCCGATCGCGCTTCGCTTCCGGGATGCGACCGAGATCGAAGTCGGCGTCGGCGAGGGTGCGCGCGGTGACGGCGAAGGCGGTCGCGGCCTGGGCGAGCGCTTCGGCGTCGATCTTGTCGAACGTGTCGTTCGCGGTGTGGTGGAAGTCGAAATAGGTCGAGAAGTCCTGGCGGAGGTCGACGACCGGAACTCCCGCGGCACGAAGGGTCGACGTGTCGGCGCCTCCTTCGGCGTCCCCTCCCGAGATCACGATCCCGAGGTGGGAGAGTTCCGAGAAGAGGGACGTCGCACGGCCGGCGGCATCGGGAGCGCCGAGGACACGCACGCCGATGACCTTGGCCGTCCCGCTGTCGGCCTCCATGGCGGCGACGTGGTTGGGGAGCTCGGCGGCGTGGTCTTTCGCGTAGGCGATGGCGCCGGCGAGGCCCACCTCCTCGTTGGCGTAGAACACCACCCGGATCGTCCGCTTCGGACGGGTGCCGCTCTCCTTCACGAGGCGTGCGGCTTCGAGGATGATCGCCAGGCCGGCGCCGTCGTCGAGGGCGCCCGTGCCGAGATCCCAGGAATCGAGGTGCGCCGCGAGGAGGACGATCTCTTCGGGTTTGGATTCTCCGACGACCTCGCCCACCACGTTGAACGATTCGGTGTCCTCGAGCGTCTTGGGCGTGAGCGTGAGCTCCAGTTCGGCGTCGGGATGTGCCGCGAGGACGCGGTGGAGGTGGTCGGCGTCCGGCACGGAGAGCGCACCGGCGGGGACGGTGTCCTTCTGTCGGCGCGTCGCGCCCGTGTGCGGGAGCCGGTTCGTGTCCGTACCCACCGATCGGATGACGACCGCGACGGCTCCGAGGTTCGCGGCGCGCCCGGGACCCTGGCTGCGGCAGCCCACGGCCTTGCCGTACCCCGACCCGTCCCTCTGCTTCTCCATCGGGCAGTTGAGGAACACGATCTTGCCGGCGACCTTCGTCCGACCCGCGGCATCGAGCGCGTCGAGCGAGCTCGCTTCGACGAGGCCCGCACGGATGCCCGTCGCCGCCGTGGCGACGCTGTTGCCGAGGGCCGTGACGGCGAGCGCGTGGGGCTCGGGCGCCGACAACGTCGCCGTCTCCACGCCGCGGACCCAGACCGGCTCGCGGAGCGCTTCCCGTCGCACGTTCGTGAGTCCTTCTTCGGCCATCACCCGTTCGGCCCAGGAGACCGCTCGGAGGTAGTTCTTGGATCCGGAGAGGCGTGGACCGACCTCGTCCGTCAACGATCGGACGGTCTCCGCCGCGCGGCGCGACGCGAGGCCGCGATCCTGGAGCGCACGCGTACGGGCGGGAAGGGCGGCTTCGGGGTCGTTGGTGGCGCCACTCCGGTGGGAGGTACCGATCGCCATCGACGTCGTGCGCGCGCATCCCGCGGTCAGGGACCATACCCCGACGACGAGAGCGGCGGCGGACACGGCGCGGGTGGCGAGGAAAGGAAGGCGCGGGCGGTGCGTGGACGGAGGGAGAAGGGTCGGCAAAGCGGCGGCACTCTACCCGTTCACCGCCCGCCCCGCCGCACGTTCGACACACGGGTCCGCGCTTGCGGCGGACGCCGGCATCACCGAAGCTGCGTTCCGCCATGAAGACGATGGGTTATCGACGCCTCGGGAAGACCGGTCTCCGCGTGAGCACGCTCTCGCTCGGGGGATGGACCACCTTCGGAGGCAGCATCGCGGACGCCTCGGTGACTCGGGACATCCTCCACGCCGCCTACGACGCGGGCATCCGATCGTTCGACACGGCGGACAGCTACGAGCGCGGCGAGTCCGAGCGCGCCATGGGCAAGGTCCTCGCGGAGTTCCCGCGGACGTCCCTCGTGCTCGCGAGCAAGGTGTTCTTCCCCGTGGGCGACGAGCCGAACGACCGCGGCCTCTCGCGGAAGCACGTGTTCGAGTCGGTCCACGGGAGCCTCCGTCGTCTCGGCACCGACTACCTCGACATCTACTACTGCCACCGGTTCGACCCCGAGACACCCCTCGAGGAGACCGTCGCCGCCATGAGCGATCTCGTGCGGCAGGGCAAGATCCTCTACTGGGGCACGAGCGAGTGGACGGCCCCGCAGATCCGCGACGCCCACGCGATCGCCGACGCGAGGGGACTCGTCCGTCCCTCCGTGGAACAGCCCCAACTCAGTCTCCTCGAGCGCACCAAGTTCGATCTCGACATCGAACCGGTCGCCGAGGCCACGGGAATGGGCCTCGTCACGTGGAGTCCGCTCGCGTCCGGTGTCCTCACCGGCAAGTACGACGCGGGCATCCCCACGGGCTCCCGTCTCGAGAACCACGCGTGGCTCCGCGATCTCGTGCTCGACGATCGCCGCCTCGGCCTGGTGAAGAAGTTCGGCCGGCTCGCGCGGGACCTCGGTCGTTCGCGCGCGCAGCTCGCCATCGCCTGGGCGGTCTCCCGCCGCTCGGTCTCGAGCGTCATCCTCGGCGCCACGAGCCTCGCCCAACTCGACGAGAACCTCGGCGCACTCGACGTGGAACTCGACGACGACGTCCTCGCGCGGCTCGACGAACTTTTCGCGCCGGGGGTGGCTTCCGTCGTGGGGTACCGGCTCAAGGAAGTTTCGCGGGAGGTCCGGAAAAAGCTGCGTGGGACCGGCAAACCTCCGACCTGATCGGAACCTCGAAGAACGCGCCCTTTTCGCGCGGACCGTGTGAGAATGCAGCCCATGAAACGGGCCTTCGTCTTCCTCGCTCCGGTCGTCCTCGCCGCCCTCGGAATGCAGATCCCTCTCGGGTGCAGCGCGGAGTCCTCGCGTGCGCCGTCGCCGGACGCTCCGGCCGCGATCCCGTCTCCGGTCGTGGAGACGAAGGGCGTGACCCTTCCGCCGTCCTTCGACCTCGGCGCGATGATCACGAAGACGCGTCGTTCCTTCCGCGACGCGAAGGGCGGGGGTTTCACCGCCACCGGCATGACGCACGAGGTGCGCGTGTCCTCGGCGGGAACCGAGTTCGCGCCCGAGCGGGGCGAGACCGTGGGCAAACCTGCCGCCTTCGCCGTCCCGGAGATGCGCCGCGGAGCTTCCACGGTACGCGTCGCCGCGCCGTCGTTGCGCGATCGTTCGTCCGTCGTCGCCGCGTCGCGCGACGGTCAGGTCGAGGTTCTCCACGAGAACCGGGAAGACGGCATCGAGCAGAGCTTCCGCTTCGCCGCGCGACCCGCGGGCGAAGGCGATCTCGTGGTCACCCAGCGCGTCACGGGCGAGTCGTTCCGCGGAGAGACGTCGAGCGGACTCCACTTCGTCGATCCTGCGACGGGCCTCGGCGTCCACTACGGTCACGGAACGTTCGTGGACGCCCGTGGCGAACGCGTCGACGTGCCGGCACGTTTCGAAGGCGGTGCGATCGTTCTCCGCGTCCCCGCGAAGGTGGTCGACGGTCTCGCGTATCCCGCCGTCCTCGATCCGGTGATCAACGCCGAGTTCGCGGTCGACGCTCCCATCACCGTCGCCGCGATCTACGAGCAGGAGCACGTGTCGGTGGCCCACGCGGCCGGTGGATACTTCGCCGTCTGGAGCGACCGCCGCCGCCTCTTCGGTTCCGCGATCATGGGCACACGCGTGACCGACGCCGCCGTCGTCTCCTCGCCACTCGGCATCCCCGTGTCCACGGCCCAGAACGAGCAGCGCAATCCCGTCGTCGCCACCGACGGCACGGACTTCCTCGTCGTGTGGGAGGACGAACGCGAGAGCGTCAACACCGACCTGACGGCCACGCGTGTCACCGCGGCCGGAGTGGTCTCCGATCCGCTCGGTGTCCCCGTCTCCCGCGCCGGCAACCGTCAGCGGTTCCCGTCCGTCGCCCACACGCCGGGGGGCTACCTCGTCGTGTGGCAGGACAACCGCGGCGGCACCGACGACGTCTACTCCACGTTCCTCGGGGTCGACGGCTCGGGCATCACGGTCGCGTCCCCCGGTGGTGTGCGCATCACGGGCGCCGCGGGTGCCCAGACCAATCCCACTGTCTCGGCCATCGGCTCGAACGCCCTCGTCGTCTGGACGGACGCGCGCGCGGGCGGCGGCACGACCGACGTCTACGGTGCGCGGCTCACGGTGAACGCCGGTGCCATCATGTCGCTGGACACGGACGGCGTCCTCGTCGCGAACCCGGGCGAATCCGATCGCAACCCGGTCGTCGCGAACGACGGGACCCGCTACGTCGTCGCGTGGGAGAGCGTGGCGAGTGCCGCGAACGTCGACGTCCTCGCGACGCGGGTCCGCACGACCTCGAGCCTCGAGGTCCTGGATCCCACGGGCGTCGTCGTCGCCAACTCGAACCTGAACGAGTCGGCGCCCTCCATCGCGTGGTCGTCGACCCGTGGATTTTTGGTCGGCCACACGCGGGCCGTCTCCTCGACCAACACGGACGTCTACGTCACGCGTCTCGCCGCCAACGACGCCTCCCTCGTCCGACGGGACGGCGCCGGTCTCCCCGTCGCGTTCTCCCTCCGGGACGAAGGCGCTTCCGCGATCGGCGCCACGGACACGGGCTTCCTCGTGTTCTGGGAGGAGCGCTTCCGCGCGACCAGCGCGAACGACGTGTTCTGCATGCCGGTGAACGTCTCCACGCTCGACGATCTCGTCCTCGGAGCGCTCGCGACCACCCGCGTGACCTTCGCGGCGAACACCGAGAGGTATGCCTCGGTCGCCTTCGGAGACGGCGTCTACTTCGTCGCCTGGGTCGACGGTCGCGCGTTCGCGGACGAGTGGCGCGTGTACGGCATGCGCCTCGGTCCCGACGGAACGCCGCTGCACGCCGACGCCATCCGCCTCGGTGACTCCGCCGACGACCTCTCCGAGGTCGCCGTCGCCTACGCGAACGGTCAGTTCATGGCCGTCTGGAACACCGACGGAGATCTCTTCGGGCGTCGTGTCCTCTCGGCGACGGGCACTCCCGTGGGCATCGCGAACGAACCGATCGCCATCGGGAACTTCTTCCGCACGCGCCCGTCGATCGCGTCGGACGGCTCCCAATTCCTCGTCGTCTGGTCCGAGGACCGAGGTTCGAACCTCGAGCTCGCCGGACAACGCATCTCCAATCTCGGCGTCTTCCTCGATCCGCCGACCGGCGAGCGGCTCACGAACGCCGCGGGGGCCCAGGTCTACCCGTCGGTCGCCTACGGATCCGGCGGCTACACGATCGTGTGGCAGGACGTCCTGACGAACAACGCGTCGTCGGACATCCGTGGCGGTCGCATCGACGGTTCCGCCGCGACGCTCGCCATCACCGGCGGCAACGTCCCGATCTCGAACGGCACCGGCGTCCAGACGAAGCCCGCCATCGCCACCAACGGCACCGAGTTCATGGTCGTCTGGGAGGACTGGCGCGACGGCGTCCAACCCGACCTCTACGCGAACCGCGTCCGCGTGACCGCGGGCGCACTCGACCCGCGGGACGGCGACGGCGTGGGCATCGTGCTCTCGTCCGGCTTCCAGAACTACGCCCCGGAGGTCGCCTGGAACGGTTCGCACTACACGAGCGTGTGGACCGAATCCCGGGACGGTCTCTACAAGGTGTATGGCGCACGCATCTTCTTGGATGGCACGACGCTCGATCCGGCCGGGTTCCCCATCTCGGACGATCCGACCTACTTCCAGGCGGACGCGACCATCGCCTCCCAAGGTTCGGGTCGCTCCCTCGTCCTCTACGATCGGTACGATCCCACGCTCACCGTGCAGGGCATCCGTTTGAACGGCCGCTTCCTCACGCCGGAGGTGAACCAGGGGCAACCGTGCGCAGGCGATTTCGAGTGCACGACGAACTTCTGCGTCGACGGCTTCTGCTGCAACACCGCGTGCGGTCGTGACGACGCGACGCGCTGCCAGGCGTGCAGCATCGCCGCCGGTTCGACGTCGGGCATGGATGGCACCTGTGGGGTCCGCGCGACCGGCGCGAGCTGCCGTGCATCGACGGGCATCTGCGATCCGCCCGAGCAGTGCGACGGGACGAACGGCACGTGCCCTGCCGACTCCCTGATCCCGGACAACACCACCTGCGGGCCGAACGCGTCCTGCCAGGGGGGCGTCTGCAGGAACGACGAGGACGGCGGCGTCACTCCGGCGAACGACGGTGGCTTCGACTCCGGCATCTTCGAGGCGGGTACGAACGACGGATCCGCCGGCACCGGCGGGACGTCGGGCGACGGCGGACAGGACGGAAGCGTCGACGGAAGCCGGGACGGCAGCCTCGACGGCACCGCCGGCACGGCCGGAACCGGGAACGACGCGAGCGCCGCGACCGACGGTTCGCGCGACGGTTCCGACGACGGCGCGGCGAGGACGGACGGCGCCGCGGGCGCGGCGGGGGCCGCCGGATCGGGTGGAGCCGGTGGCACCGGTGATGCGTCGACGACGGAGACCCGCATCCTCGAAGGCGGAGGTCTTCGCGTCTCGTGTGCGACGGCGAGGATCGGGACGCGCGCTCCGGCGACGACGTTGGCATCGCTGTCCGCCTTGCTCGCGATCTTGGGTCCGCGCGCCGTCGCCGCGGCGCGTCCCCTCCGACCTCGGCGCGCCGAGGTCCCACCGTGTCGCGCCTCCTCACGCGTCGCAACCTCGTCTTCGGGTCCGTGGCGACGGCGGGTCTCGCCGCCCTCGCCGCGTTCCGGAAGAGCGTGAAGAGCCGCGTCTCGAAGCTCACCATCCGGCCCGAGTTCGTGGGCACGCCCGCGCTCCTCCCCCACGATCCGTCCACCGAACGCCGGACGCTGTTCGTCGCACGTGGAGCTTCGCCCGCGCAGAACGTGGACGACGCGCTCGCCAAGTTCGGCGGCCTCGCGAAGGTCGTCGGCACGGACGACGTGGTCCTCCTCCGCGTGAGCGCCCAGTGGTGGAACCAGGGCATGACGAACGTCGCCGCCGCCAAGAGGATGATCGAACAGATCCTCGAGGTGCCCGGGTTCAAGGGCGAGGTCATCGTCTTCGAGAACACCCACTTCCGACTCGGAGACGGCAATCCGCTCTCCCGCGCCTGGGTGCGGCCCAGCGAACGCAACGTGGACGTCCCCGGGTGGAAGACGCTCGGCGATCTGATCCCTCACTTCGCGTCACGGAACGTCCCGGTCTCCTTCGTCGGGCTCGTCGACGCGGGTCCCTCCGAACTTTCGGAGGGCGAGTGGCACGATCCCGGTCGCAAGCACGGCGTGTACGGCGGCGACGGGCGCGGCCCCATCGCGCCGGGCGAGGTGCGCGACGGGTACGTGTGGGACTTCGACGGCACGTTCCGTGTGAAGAAGAGCCTCGTCGAGACCGCCGCCGTGCCCCTCACGTGGCCCGTGTTCGTGTCACCCCGGTCGGGGCTCCTCGTCGACTTCAAGGAAGGTGCGTTCCGCGTCGAGGGTGGTCGCAAGATCCCGTCGGGCCGCAAGATCACGTTCCTCAACATGGTGACGACCAACGAACACGCGTCGACCGGATTCACCGGCGCCGTGAAGTCGGCGATGGGACTCGTCGACATGAGCGCTGGTCGCCTCGGGACGGACCCGCGCATCCTCGAGTACCTGTCCGTCCACTACTTCGGCAATCCGGAGGCGACCTGGCGCATGGCCGGACCTCTGGCGCATTTCGCGAAGAACGTCCGGCGCGCCGACCTCGTCGTGGCGGTGGCCGAGTGGGTCGGATCCGTGCCGAAGGGCGTCGCGTGGGACGAGGAGTCGAAGGACCTACGTCTCGAAGAGGCCTCCGCGTTCCGGACGAACACGGTGGTCGTGGGCGAGGACCCCGTCGCCATCGACGCCTGGTGCGTGAAAAACCTCGTGAGCCCCATCGGAGGAGGTCGCCCGCACCTCTGGAACCTCGACGACCCGAACTCGAAGGTCACGCGCTTCCTTCGTGACTACCGCGCCGTCGCCGGCGGTGGCCGATGGATCTCACCGATTCGCGCGTCTGAAGGCGCGCCCCGGGCGCGAACCGGGGAGGAGAACTCGATGCGACGGACGAACGTGGGGATCGCGGCGTGCCTCTGGACCTTGGGCGGCACGTTCGCCGCGACGACCGCGTCGACGATCGTGGGCGAGGGCGTCGCCGAAGCGCGCCCGGCTCCGACCGGTGCCCATCCTCGCTTGTTCCTGACGCCGGGCGTCGTCGACGCCATGAAACGCAAGGTCGCGACGAAGGGCAGCGGTGCCGAGCGCGTCGTCGCGCAGTGCCAACGCGTCCTCGACGATCCGAACGACTGGGACACGGAGTCCTGGGATCTGGGCATCGTCGCGACTTCGTGTGCCCTCGCGTTCCGACTCACCGGCGAGGAGAAGTTCGTCGCGCCCGCCGTGAAGCGCATCGACATGATCCTGGCCCGTGGCAACGACACGGTCCGACGTGACAGCGGGTTCGACATGCGCATCTACCCGCCGTACGTCGCGCTCGCGTACGACTGGCTCCACGACCGACCCGAGGTCGCCGCGAAGAAGGCGACGGTCCTGGAACGGTTCGGTGCGTGGTTCGATTGGTACACGAAGAGCGGGTACCTCCCGCACACGCCCGGCTCGAACTACCAGGCGGGGTACTTGTACGCGTCCACCCTGATGGCGGTGGCGATCGGAGGCGAGTCTCCCGTCGCCGACGGCATGTGGACCACCGTGGTCGACGAACTGTTCGCCAAGGACATGGAGCCCGCGAGCGCGAACGGGAAGGTGCTCTCCGGCGGCGACTGGCCGGAAGGGTGGCAGTACGGACCACTCTCGGTCCTCGAATACGCGCTCGCGAGCCGGGCGCTCGAGGAGCAGGGGATTCCCGTCCCGTACATGTCCCGCTTCCTGTCCGAAATCCCTCTCCGCACGATCTACGGCGCGCCCCCCGGCGCCCGGAAGATCTTCGTCGGAGGCGACTGGGATTCCACCGAGTACACGATGGATCTCCCGCCACGTTCCATGTTCGCCGTCCTCGTCGGCAACGCGAGCGACGAGGCGAAGTCCTGGGCGCGGGACGCGATCGCGAAGGGCGAGCTCACGGAAGACAACATGCTCCGCATCTTCGAGGCCCTCGCCGAGGCTTCCGAGGGCGAGTCGAAACCGTTCCCCAAGACGTCGCCGCTCACCTACGTCACGCGGTCCACGCGGGTCGTATTCTCCCGGAGCTCGTGGGAGGACGACGCGTCCTGGGGGGCGTTCCTCTGCCCGCCGCGCCTGGTCCCCGATCACCAGCACGTCGACGCCGGCAACTGGGTGATGACCCGCGGCAAGGACGACCTCGTCGTCGATCCGACGCCCTACGAGGGGACGCTCTCCACCCTCACCGGCAACGCACCGGCCGTCGACTCCGACGTGATGCCGGAGTCCCAGAGACCGAGCCAGCAATGGTTCACGCTCTTCGGCAAGGAGGACCTCGCCTGGACGCGCGCGTTCGACGGGGGACTCGCGGTCTCTCGTGGGAATTACGCCGACGCGTTCCGGCACGACGAGGACGCGAGCGACGTCCCCGTGGCGGTCCGCGACTGGATCTTCGTCCCGAACGGGAAGAACGTCACCACCGTCGTCGTCGACCGCGTCGAGACGGGGTCCTCGAAGCGCGGCGCCCACCTCCGCATCCGCACGAAGCCGAAGCTCACGCTCGAGGGGAGCGTCGCGAAAGGCACGTTCGGAAACTCCACGCTTTACCTGAACCAGGCGTTCGCCACGTCCGGCAAACCGACGGTCCGATCGATCCCGGAGGGGGATTGCCCGTACGACGACGACAACCGCGGACGTTGCGACGCCGCGCGTTTCGAGGTGGGCGAGGTGAAGATCGATCTCACGGGACCTTCCGTGCAGTCGATCGTCGTGGCCGACGGCGTCCCCAAGGACGCGGCCATGCCCGGAAGTCGCGTCACGGAAGGCGACGGATTCCGGGTCGTCGACGTACCTCGGGACGGTGCCCATGTCGCCGTCGTGGTCGCGAAGACCGTGGACCCCTCGCGCGCGAGCTTCACGTACACGGGGCCCAAGGGCGCGACCCACGTCGTCCTCGACGCACCCACGGGCTCCGGCGGTCGTTCCGACGTCGTCGCGACCCTCGCGGGCGACGCCTGCTCCGTGGTCGTCACCGCCCGTGAGGGCACGGACGGTGGCTCGACGGGGCGCCCCCTCGTGGTCGATCTCGGCGAGACCTGCGGCGCGAAGGCCAAGGACGACGTCGCCATCGGCGTCGATCCGGGGACGGGAAGGCCCGCGGATCCCGCCCCGGGGGCCGGCACGGCCGGTACGTCCGGAGCGGCGGCGGGCGACTCGGGCAAGGGCGGCGGATGCGGCGTCGCCCGACCTTCCCCGGAGACCGTCCGCTTCGGCTCCCTCGCCACCCTCGCCCTGGTCTCGGTCGCCCTGACCGCCCGCCGCCGTCGCCGGACACCCTGACGGTCGATCGGAATCGCGGGCATTCCCGCGCCGTGGGGGGCCTTCGTCGGGTTGTCGCTCGCGGGGACACCTGTCCCCGAGGGCGACAGTCACGGCGCATTCGGCTTCCTGAACCCGACCGTTTTCCGGCATTTCGCGGGTCCCGGAACGGGAACCACCCTTGCTTCGGGGGAGAGGAAGGGTATGAGCCGACGCATCCGCTACCGCATCCTCACCATCCTCATCCTGGGTGTCATCACGTCGGCGTTGTCGGTCGCCGCGCTCATCCAACTTTTGTCGACGAGCACGGTGCAGCGCATCGAGCGATCGCGCGACACCGTCGTCGAGGAGGTGGACCGCATCGCGAAGTCCGGCCGCATCGCCCCCGACGGATCCACGTCGTCCACGCTCATCGGCGTCCGGGGCGGCGTCTGGACGACCGACGTCGCCGTCGGCGACCTCCCGCCGGAATGGGGGTGGGTCGTCCGCGACGTCGTGCAAGCGAGTCGCGAGTCCAAGTCCCTGGCGAGCCGTGAGTGGCCCATCGCCACGGGCACGCTCGTCATCGCCGCGAAACCCCTGGTCGTCACCGGTGCCGACGACGCGCCCACGCGGACGGCATGGTCGGCGTTCCTCGTGAAGCCCCTCCCGTCGCTCCGGAAGTGGCAGATCATCGTCTCGCTCCTCGTGATGGCGACCGTGCTGCTCGTCGCCACCACCCTCTATTCGATCGTGACGATGAACCGCAGCGCGTCCGCCCTGCGCGCCTCCCTCGAAGCCTTGGCCACGAACCTTCGCGCGCCCATCCCGAAGCCCGCCGTGCAGGAACTCGGTGGCATCGCCGACGGCATCCGCGAACTGGCGGAAAGTCTCGCCGTCGCGCGGGAGAAGGAGGAGCGCATGGTCCGCGAGCTCGCGCACAACGAACGTCTCGCCGCGCTCGGTCGGGTCGCCGCCGGCGTGGCGCACGAGGTCAGGAATCCGCTCGCGTCGATCAAGCTCCGCCTCGATCTCGCCGCGACGTCGACCCGCCTTCCCCGGGAAGCCGACGAAGCCGTGACCCACGCCTCCGCCGAGATCGACCGACTCGACCGTCTCGTCGCCGATCTCCTCGTCGTCGCGGGCCGCGCGACGGGGCCGAAGCGCTCCACCGACATCGCGGACCTCCTCCGATCGCGTGTGGACGTCCTCCTTCCGTGGGCGAGTGTCCGGGGCGTCACCCTCGGCACGAGCGGGGAGGCCCGCGCGTCCGTCGACGCCGATTCGATCTCCCGCGCCGTCGACAACCTCGTGCGCAACGCCGTCGAAGCGTCCCCCGCGGGCGGTCGCGTCGACGTCCGCGTGGTCCGCACGCCGTCGGGCATCGCGGTCCGCATCGAGGACTCGGGTCCCGGTGTGCCCGAAGCGCGTGTGCCCGAACTCTTCGAACCCTTCTTCACCACCAAACCGAGCGGCACCGGACTCGGCCTCGCGCTCTCGCGATCCATCGCGCGCGCGCACGGGGGCGACGTCTCCTACGTCCGCGAAGGCGAACGGACCCGGTTCGAGCTCACGCTCGACGGTCCACGAGGCGACGGCGGGGAGCCGGCGCGAGGAGCCGTGTCATGAACGTTCCGTCCGTCCTCGTCGTCGAAGACGAACTCGGTCTCCGCGAAGGTCTGGGTACCGCCATCCGTTCCCTCGGCTTCCGCGCCCTGCTCGCACCCGGTCTGGCCGACGCCCGGCAGAAGCTCACCGAGCGCCCCGACTGCATCCTCCTCGACATCCGCCTGAAGGACGGTGACGGACTCGAATTCCTCGCCGAGCTCCAGAGCAGCGGCCAGAAGGACGTGCCCGTCATCGTCGCCACCGCCTTCGGCGACAGCGAACGGACCATCCGCGCCATGCGCGACGGAGCGTTCGACTACCTGACGAAACCGTTCCATCTCCCGTCCCTCCTCTCGACGGTCGAGCGCGCCGTGAAGCAACGGAGCCTCGTCCGCAGCGTCGAAGCCGCGCACGCGCCGGAAGCCGAAGAGGGCGTCCGGGCATCCATGGTCGGCACGAGCGAAGCGATGCTCGCGATCTGGAAGCTCGTCGGGAGGGCGGCCGCTTCCAACGCGCCCGTGCTGATCACGGGCGAGACGGGGGTCGGCAAGGAGCTCGTCGCCCGCGCCATCCACGACTACTCCGCACGCAAGGCCGAGCCGTTCGTCGCCGCGAACCTCGCCGCGCTTCCACCGAGCCTCCTCGAGAGCGAGCTCTTCGGTCACGAGAAGGGATCGTTCACCGGAGCCGTCACCCGTCGGAGCGGACGCTTCGAGTCGGCCGCGGCCGGTACGTTGTTCCTCGACGAAATCGGAGATCTCGAACACTCCCTCCAGACAAAGCTCCTCCGCGTCCTGCAGGACGGCACGTTCGAGCGCGTCGGCGGCACCGAGCCCCTCGGCACGCGTGCCCGCATCGTGACGGCCACGAACAAGCCCGTGCACCCGGGCGAACCCGGCTGCGTCCTCCGGGAGGACCTCTACTACCGTCTCGCGGTGATCGAGATCCAGGTGCCGCCGCTCCGGGCCCGGAAGAGCGACATCCCCCTCCTCGTCGCGCACGCGCTCCGGAGCACCCCGGCGCGCGCGGTGTCGGAACAGGCCATGGAGCGCCTCGTCGCCTACGACTGGCCGGGCAACGTCCGCGAGCTCGTGCACGTGATCGAGCGCGCCGCCGTCATCTCGGGCGGCGAAGTCATCGACGTGACCGCGTTGCCGGACGCCGTGCGTGCCGCCGCTTCCGGCGCTCCGCGCGCGGTTCCCAAGGACGGCGGAACGGACGCGCCCGTGCCGAACCGCCCCATGCGCGAGGCGGTCGCCGAGCTCGAACGGCGCATGATCGTGGCCGCCCTCGATCGCGCGAAGGGCAACCGTTCCGAAGCCGCCCGGCAGCTCGGCATCGGTCGTCCCCAGCTCTACGCGAAGATGGAAGAGTACGCCGTGCTCTCGCGCGACAAGGACTGAGTCAGCGCGCCGTGAACTTCAGGAACGCGGCGAACGTGCGTTCGAGACCCTCTTTGACGAGGACCTTCGGCTCGTAGCCGATGAGGTTCTTCGCCGCCTCGATGGACGCGAGGGAATCGCGCACGTCGCCCGCCCGACCGGGCTTGTAGTCGGCCTTCCAGTCGGCACCGGCGGGGAGCGTGCCCGCCTTCTTCGCTTCGCCTTCGATGTTCCGGAGGAGGGTGTTGAGCGAGATGCGTTCGCCGCACGCGACGTTGACGACCTGGCCCTTCAACTTCGAGCTCGTGGTGGCGCCGAGGAGGTTGGCGGCGACGACGTTCTCGATGAAGCAGAAGTCGCGCGTCTGCTCGCCGTCACCGTAGACGACCGGGCGCTCGTTCCGGATCGCCGCGGTCACGAACCGCGGGATGACCGCCGCGTACTCGCTCTTCGGATCCTGGCGGGGACCGAACACGTTGAAGTAACGGAGGTTCAAGGTCTCGATGCCGTAGAGCGAGGCGAACACCTGGAGGAGGTGCTCGCACGTGAGCTTCGACACGGCGTAAGGCGAGAGTGGCGCCGGAGTCATGGTCTCGACCTTCGGCAACGTCGGCGTGTCGCCGTAGGCGGAGGAGCTCGCGGCGAACACGAGGCGCTTCACGCCGGCGTTCCGCGCGCAGTCGAGGACGACCGTCGTCCCCTGCACGTTCGCCAACATCGAAGGCTGCGGCGCTTCGACCGAGCGGGCGACGGAAGGGATGGCGGCTTCGTGGAACACGACGTCCACACCCTTCACCGCGCGCGTCACGAGCGCAGGGTCGACGATGCTCCCCTCGAAGAGTTCCACCTTGCCCGGCAGGGATTCGACGTTCTGCCGGCGGCCGGTGGAGAAGTCGTCGAGGATGCGGACCGTTTCGCCCTTCTTGAGGAGCTCTTCGGCGATGGAAGAACCGATGAAACCTGCACCGCCCGTCACGAGATAGGTCGCCATGGTGTGCGAATCTCATCACAGGCCGAGGACGGCGCGCCACCCGGAATCGTGGCGCCCCGCGGTGTCGTATCCGGACGGGCCTCCTGCGTGGTTTCCCGCGCCGCTTCGGGGAACGGTGACGCGCATCGCTTTTTGGGATCCGCCGCCGTTTTGGGGGCCGTATACTCCTTCGCAGCCTTCGATGGGTCCCTCTCCCGCCAGCTCCGGAAGTCCGACACCCGCGGTCCCGGATCCGCGCGAACGCATCGCACGCATCCGTACCCTCGCGAGCCGAGCCCTCTGGTTCTGGAAGACGACGTTGCTCGTCGTCATCCTCGGGTCCGCCATCTCCCTCGTGACGGCGACGCGCGTGAAGCGCATGTACCGCTCCGAGTGCAAGGTGCTCTTCAAGAGCGGCGTCACCGAAAGGGACGAGCTGCCCGCGTCCGAGAAGGCCGTGCGCCTCGCTCCGAAGCTGAAGGAGATGTTGCTCACGCGGGGTCGCCTCGAGCGCGTCATCAACGAGTTCAAGCTCTACCCGAAGATCGTCGACTCCCGCGGGCTCCTCGACGCCGTGGAGGAGATGCGCGGGCACGTGGGTTTCCGCGGCAGCGAATCCCAGACGTACGTCATCTCCTTCGAAGGGGACACGCCCGAGGAAGTGCAGAAGGTCACCCAGCGCCTCGCCGAGACCATGATCGAGGAGTTCGACAAGTCGAATTCGTCGGTCGTGAAGGAGCAAGCCGCCTTCCTCGAGGGTGAAGTGGCGCGTGCCGAAGCGGATCTCGAGGTCTCGAACAAGGCCCTCGCCACGTTCCTCGCGCTTCACCCCGAATTCGCGCGTGCGGCCCAGGCCGCCCAGCTCGGCGCCGGTGCGGGAACCGCGACGCCGACGGCCGGAGGCGTCCCCACGCCCACTTCCTCCGATCCGCAACTCGCCGCCCTCTACGCCCGTCGCGCGCGCACGCTCGACGAGGCCCGGGCGGCGAACCCGTCGGCCATCCCCGATCCCAATGCGGCGGCCAACGCGGCGCGCATCGAGGAAGCGACCCGCGTCCGCGACGAGGCCGCCCGTGCCGCAGCCGCCGCCCAGAGCGATCTCGCGCTCAAGAAGACGCAGTTCACCGATCAGCACCCGGACATGATCGCCGCCCGCGCCCAGGCCGACGTCAGCGCCCGCGCGCTCCAGGCCGCCGACGCGAAGCTCCAACAGGCGCGCGCCGCCGCCAACTCGGGGTTCACGCCTCCCCCGGGCAGCGTGAGTCCGGAACTGAAGGCGCGTCTCGATCAGCTCGACGCGCAGATCGCCGCGAGGCAGAACGAACTCCGCAAGGCCAACTCCGCGTCCCCTCTGGCGTCCGTCGCGCCGAAGGGGCTCGAGTACGTCGAGCTCGAGACCGAGTGGCAGCGCCTCCTCCGCTCGCTCTCGTCGGCGAAGCTGAAGCACCAGGATCTCAGGGACAAGCTCGAGAAGGCCCGGCTCCAGGCGAGTGCCGTCGCCATCGGCGACCACATGGAAGTCATCGACCCCGCGTTCAAGCCGGTGCATCCGTCGAAGGGCGGTCGCACGAACGTCGCCCTCATCGGCATCGCCATGACCGCATTCTTCTCGCTGCTCTACGCGTTCGCGCGCGTCGTCTTCAGCGACTGGGTGATCGACGAAGGCGACATCAAGGCCCTCGGCGTGATCCCCGTCCTCGGCGTGATGCCGAAGCTCCCGCCCGCGCCAGCGATTCCGAAGGAGGGTCCGTCCGGTGTCCTTTGAGTCGCCGAACCGAACCATCGTCGTCCAGCGCCGCGACATGGCGGCCGGGGCGGGCGAGTCCCCCGTGCGCGTCGTTCCCGCGTGGGCGTCGCCTCCCGACACCCACGTCCTCGTCATGCTCGGCGATCCGCAGACGGATCAGACCGCCGCGCTCCGCGTCATCCGACACCGCCTCGAACAGAAGCGCGCCGAAGGAATGTGGACCTTCGGCGTCGTCTCCGCGCGGGACGGCGAAGGCAAGAGCACGTTCGCGAGCCAACTCGCCCTCGTCCTCTCCGAATCGCAGCGCGCGCGCGTGCTCATGATCGAGTCGAACTTCACGCGGCCCGGTCTGGCGCGCATCCTCGGCTTCAAGGTCCCCGAAGGCAACGGCTTCTCGGCGCAGATCGTCCGCAAGATGCGGGGCAGTCTCGAACCGTGGTGCGTCGTCGCGCTGGGCCCGTCGCTCCACGTGCTCGCCGAGTCGACGACCGAGCCGAGTTTCCCCGAGACCCTCCACTCGACCCATTTCCAGAACGCCATCGGGTTCTTGAGCCGCGGCTACGATTTCCTCGTCGTCGACGGCCCCACGATCCTCGGCGCCGGCGACGCGAACGTCGTCGAGAACTCCGTCGACGGCGTCATCGTCGTCGCGCGGAGCAAGGTCACGCGCGGAACCGATCTTCGGGACGCGATGCGCCAGCTCGGCGAACGTCGCACCATCGGCGTCGTCCTGTGGGACGCGCCGAAAAAAGAGGGCAAGGGCCGCTGATGCGTCCCCTTTGGGAGCTCGATCCCAAGAGCTTGCCGGGCCCCCTCGCGAAGATCTTCGGCAAGGAGATGCACCTGTGGGTCGGCGGATGGTTGGCCGATCGTGCGAAGCGTATCGCCCGTCCCGCACCCGACGGCGTCCGCCACGTGCTCTTCGCCGTGTGCGATCACTACGAACCCTTGCACGGCAACGCGACGCACGAGCGCGGCGTCGAACGCGTGCGCGCCTGGCGTGAGCTCTATCCGAAGGTGCTCGCGCCGTTCCGCGACTCGAACGGACGGCCGCCGCAGCACTCGTTCTTCTACCCCGGCGAGCAATACCATCCCGATCTCGTCGAACCCGTCGCCGAACTCGTCGAGCAGGGCTTCGGGGACTTCGAGGTCCATCTCCACCACGACGGCGACACACGCGCGACGCTCCGAGCCTCCCTCGAGAAGACCCTCGAGGACCTCGGACGTCACGGTGTGATCTCCAAGAAGGACGGACGGCCCGCCTGGGCGTTCATCCACGGCAACTGGTGCCTCGCCAACGCGCGTCGCGACGGCCGGTGGTGCGGTGTCGACGACGAGATGCTCCTTCTCCACGAACTCGGGTGCTACGCGGATTTCACGTTCCCGAGCGCGCCCGACCAGTGCCAACCGGCGATCGTGAACTCCATCTACTACCCGACGGGGGACCTCGCGAAACGTCGGGCCTACGAACACGGCGAACCCGTGCGGGTCGGATCGGCCCGGCAGGACCGCCTGCTCATGATCGAAGGTCCGTTGGCCCTCGCAGCTCGACCGTCGAAATCCGGGGCGCCGCGTCGGATCCCCAAGATCCGGATCGAGAGCGCGGCCATCGACCACTCCGATCCGCCCACGTCCGCTCGTCTCGCGACGTGGATCGAGCAGGACATCCACGTCGCGGGCAGGCCCGAGTGGACGTTCGTGAAAGTGCACACCCACGGCGCGCCCGAGGGAAATGCGGCCGTCCTCCTCGGAGAAGCCGCGCGCACCTTTCACGAGGCGCTCGCCGCCTACAACGATCGCGTGCGGTACCGGCTCCACTACGTGACCGCACGGGAGATGTACAACGTCGCGCGAGCGGCCATGGACGGTTTGGACGGCGACCCCTCGAACCACTTCGATTACGAGATTCCCCCTCCGCCTCGCCGACCCACGCGGGATCATTTCCGCTAAGATGTCTCGGGTCCCATGAACGATCCGACGAACGGTGGATTCCGAAGCATCCCTCACCTCCGTGTTTCCTCCGTGCGACGCGGTGGCTCGCTCGCGATGCTGCTCCTCCTCGCGGTTCCCGGAGCCTGGATGGCCGCCTGCAGCAGTGGCGGTTCCACGGACGCCGAAGACGCCGGGACGGACGCGCCCGTCACGAAGGACGGGGCCGCCGACGTGACCACCGATACCGGTCGGACGGACGTCGACGCGAACGACGCCGGCGCCTCGGAAGGTTCTGCGGACTCCGCCGTCGACGCCGATGCCGACGCCGGCGAGACCTTCGACTGCACGACGACGACGGGGCAGCCGCCGAGCCTCGAATGTTCGGGGCTCTATTCGACGTTCGCGACGAAGACCGTCGCGCCCGAGACGTTCGAGTTCAAGCCGGGCATCGAACTTTGGAGCGACGCCGCCGTGAAGCGCCGGTGGATCCGGTTCCCTCCGGGCTCCAAGGTCGACGTCACCGATCTGAACAAGTTCGTGTTCCCCGTGGGCACCCAGGTCTGGAAAGAGTTCAAGGTGCAGGTCGGGTCGTCCCTGAAGCGCATCGAGACGCGCTACATGGTGAAGACCGGCGAGTTCGACTGGTTCCGCACGACCTACGAGTGGGCGGAAGACGAGTCGTCCACCCGCGAACTCACCTCGGGCCGCAGCAACGTTCCCGGAACGCAGAACTACGAGATCCCGACCCAGGCCGCATGCGTGCGATGCCACGGCGGGAGTTTCGACAACTTGCTCGGTTTCGGCGCCGTCCTCCTCGGGGCGCCTTCGGCGGGTCTCGGGTGGAACGAGTTGAAGCAGAAGGACCTGCTCACCTCCACGAACGGCGTCCACATGACCGACGTCGCGAACCTCCAGATCCAGGGCAACCTGACGGAGAAGGCCGCCCTCGGCTACCTCCACGTGAACTGCGGCGTGTCCTGCCACAACCCGCAGGGCCAAGGCGGCGGTCGCTTCAACGCGAAGCTCGACTTCAACGCCCAGAACCGCCTCGAGCCGGCCACGGACGTCTCCGTCGTGAAGACCGCGGCGAACAAGACCTCCGGTTTCCAACCCATGGGCGTCGACGGCGGCACCTACTACATCATCCGCCCGGGCGACCCGTCGCGGAGCTCCATGATCTACCGCATGAGCCGACGCGACACGGACGGAGGCACGGTCGAACAGATGCCGCCCATCGCCACCCACCGTGTGGACGACGCGGGCGTGGGCATCGTGGAGACGTGGATCCGATCGCTCAACGTCGACGCCGGATACCCCGAAGCGGGACCCTAGAACGCATCCTCCGGGAGGAATCGAAGCGCGATCGTCGGGCGGTGGTGCGTCAACGTGACGGGGGAGGATCCGACGGCGTGCCGCCGCCGCGGCGACGTTTGACCACTTCCATCACGAGGTCCACGACCTCGAACGCCAGCGTGCGCGCGAGCACGAACGCGCCCGCGACGTAGGCGACGGCGCCGATCGCGATTTCCACGATCAGGAGCTTCCAGCCGGCGTGCCAGCCGACGGCGAGAAGGCCCGTCCGCGCGCCGACGACCGCCGCCGTCATGGGGACACACGCCACGATGGGCGGAAGCAGGCGCTTGGCGAACGCGAGGTACGAGCCGCCGTCCAGACGGATGACCGCCCACGTGGCCACCACGGCCTGGGCGGCGAACGCGAGACCCGCCGCGACGCACGCCCAGAGTGGACCGATGCGTCCGAGGGAGTACATGGAGATCGCGAGGAAGAAGAGCTTCACGAGTTCGAGGCCGAGCGTCCATCGCGGCTTGTTCGCGGCCAGGAAGTAGGACGCGATGAGCCAGCCGATGGGCCGCACCACGGACAGCGCGGCCAGGATCGCGAGCATGGGCGCGACCCCGAGCCATTCCTTCCGGAGGATGGTGGCGACGAGCGTGTGTGCGACCGCGCCGAGACCGATGGCGAGCGGGCAGATGATGATGGACATGACGCCGATGGCGCGGAGCAGTGCGTTCCGGCGTTGTTCGCCCTCCATGCGCGCGAAGGAGGGGAGGAGCACGTCGGCGAGCTGCTCGCCGATCTGATCGGCGGGCAGATCCGCGAGGTTGTACGCGCGTTCGTACAATCCCATGACCTCGGCCGAGTAGAGGTTCGCGACGAAGGCGTTGTCCCACCGACCGGCCGCGAAGGCCGCGGAGGCCGCGATGGACGTCGGGATGGAGAAGCCGAGCACGCCCTTGAGCGTCGTCCACGACATGCGGGTCGGCGTGAGCCACTCGGCCCTCTTCACGGCCGCGATGCAGATGCCCGAACGCACGAACGCCCGACCCACGTTCGCCCAGACGATGGACATGCCGCCGAAACCGAACGCGGCGAGTCCGATGGACCCGAGCGAATAGGTGAGCTCCCCGCCGGTCTTCGCGAGGCTCTGCGTGCGGAACTCGAGATTCCGGAGGAGGATCTTCTCGGGCACGAACCCGAGGCGTTCGACGACCACGGACACCACGATCCCGGGCAAGAACCGAGTCATGGTGGGAGCGTTGAGTCGCGCCGCGAAGAAGGGACCCATGGCCCAGGAGCCCAGGATCACGACGAGGCCGATGCCGAGGTAGAGCGCCGTGAGCTGGAAAACGGTGCCGCGATCGACGTCCTTCTTGGCGACGATGTACTGACCGAGACCGAGGGTCGAGAAGACGTTCGCGCTGAAGACGACGACGATGGCAGCCGACACTTCTCCCACCTGCTCGGGGGTCAAGTACCAGGTGAGCGCCAGCGTGCAGACGACCCCCAGGACACGCGCGCCCAGGCTCGTGCCGATGGTCCAGAGGGCACCGAACACGGTCTTTCGGCGGAGCGCGGCGGACGACGTCAAGGCCCACGAAGATACACGTCTTCGACCCGCGTCCGATGATACGTTTTCGTCCCCATGCTCGAAGACGCCATTCCCCAGCTCCACGATTACGTCCACCGTTCGGCCGCGCGCCTCGGCGAGAAGATCGCTCTCGTGTGCCAAGGTCACCGCGTCACGTACGCCGAGCTCGAGGCGCGTACGAACGCCCTCGCGCACTCCTTCGTGGAAGCGAGGACTCCAGCGAGGGGACCGGGTGGTGGTTTTCGCCGACAACACCGTCGAGACGGTGGTCGCCTTCTGGGCGACGCTGAAGGCGAACGGCATCATCTCCATCGTCAACGCCCAGACCAAGCCGGACAAGCTCGCCTACCTCCTCAACGATTGCCGGGCGACCATCCTCTTCACCGAGGCGCACCTCGCCGCGCAGGTCCAGGAGGGAGCGGCCAAGGCCGCGTCCGTGAAGTCCGTCATCGTCGCCGGCGATTTCGTGGCCGATGCGTGGAAGGGACTTCCCGCCGTCGCCCCGTACGAGACGGCCCTCGCCGAAGGCGATCGCAAGGCGCCCCCCGCGCGGAAGAACATCGACGTCGATCTCGCCGCCATCATCTACACCTCCGGCAGCACGGGCGACCCGAAGGGCGTCATGTTGACGCACCGGAACATGCTCACGGCGGCGACGTCGATCAGCACGTACCTCGAGAACGTCGAGGACGACGTGATCATGGGTCTCCTGCCGCTGTCGTTCGACTACGGCCTGTACCAGATGATCATGGCCTTCCGGATGGGCGCGCGTCTCGTGCTCGAGCGCGGCTTCACCTATCCCGCGAAGATCCTGAAGACGATGGTGGACGAGGGCGTCACCGGGTTCCCGGGCGTTCCGACCATCTACGCCATGCTCGCCGAGATGAAGAACTTGAAGGAGTACGACTTCTCCAAGATCCGCTACGTCTCGAACACGGCCGCCGCGCTTCCGGTGAAGCACATCCTCGTGCTGAAGGACCTCTTCCCGAAGGCGCGCATCTACAGCATGTACGGGCTCACCGAGTGCAAGCGGTGTACGTACCTGCCGCCGAAGGATCTCGATCGCAAGCCCACGAGCGTCGGTATCGCGATCCCGAACACCGAACTCTGGATCGTCGACGAGAACGGCAACAAGCTCGGCCCCAACGAGGTCGGCCAGCTCGTCATCCGCGGCGCCACCGTGATGAAGGGCTACTGGGAGAAACCGGAGGCGACGGCGGCGAAGCTCAAGCCGGGTCCCGTTCCCGGCGAGCAGGTCCTCTGGACCGGCGACTTCTGCAAGCTCGACGACGAGGGCTACCTCTACTTCGTCGGCCGCATGGACGACATCATCAAGAGCCGCGGCGAGAAGGTGGCTCCGAAGGAGGTCGAGAACGTCCTCTTCAACATCAAGGGTGTGAAGGAAGCCGCCGTCATCGGCGTTCCGGACGAACTCTTCGGCCAGGCCGTGAAGGCGTTCTGCGTCCTCGAAGAGGGCGTCACCATGACCGAGAAGGAAATCATCAAGGCCTGCCAGGAGAAGCTCGAGAACTTCATGGTGCCGAAGTTCGTCGTGTTCATCCCCGAACTGCCGAAGACGACGACCGGCAAGATCAAGAAGACCGGGCTGACGTGACGGAGCCCGGCGCGTGACGACGCCGTGGACCGAGAGCGACGGAGGTCGGGTCCTCGTGTTCACGGCGACGGCGGCCGATCGTCGGGACGCCGACGAGATCACGGACTTCCGGAGGCGAATCAAGGAACCCGCGAAGGAGGACGAGTACGTCTTCCGTCCGCGCGGGTTCTCCCGGCCCGTCCACTCCCTCGACCCGATCACGTTCTCGGTCGTCTTCGTCGCCGTCCTCGCCGCGCTCCTCGCGTTCACGACGTTCGGTCGGTGGGCCGTGGATCGGCACCTTCCCCATGCCGTCGAGTGGTCCTACCTCGTCGCGCTCGTGACGCTCGTCCTGCCCGTCGTCGCGACCGAGTTCGTGTACCGCAAGCGCGGCCTCGGGAAGAAGGACCACGACGAGCGCTTCGAGTTCCGCTTCGAGGAAGGGAACCTGACGTTCCTTCGGAAGGACGCGCCGCCGCGCCTCGTCCCCCTCGACACCGTCCGTTCGTTCACCGCGTCGTCGCGTCGTCTCGTCCTCGTGCGTGACGACGGACGCTCGGAGGAATTCCCCTTCGAGTTCGCGGGCCCCGCGCTCATGGCGCGCTTCGCGGCCCGTCTCGACGAACTCGTCGTCGCCGAGAGGACGCGTGGAACGGACTACCGTGGTCGGAAGCGGATCGCGGAGGTTTCGACCGGGCTCCGCGTCGACTCCGACGACTCCGGGACCTCCCGCGAATCGTCCGGCGACGCTCCCGAAATGCGAACGTCGCGGAAGACCGGCGCACGTTGACCGGATCCCGACTCGGGATACCGATCCAGGGACATGACTCCGCGCCGTGTCTTCGGAACCGTCGCCCGCTTCCTGTGCCTCACCGCCGCCGTCGGAGTCGGAGCGTGCGGTTCCCCGACCGTCGACGGCGGCACGTCCGACGCCGGCCTGTTCCTGGAAGGCGGCACGGCGGGGGCGACGTGCCGGAGCGACGCTGGACTGCGCGACGGGACTGTCCTGCGTGAAGCGGCGGAGCGGCGAGCTCGAGACGACGGTCTGCGTCGCCGGCGACGCGGGCGCCTCCGCGGACGCCGGAGTGACCGACGCTCCGGCCGGTGACGCCACCCTCGGCGACGCGACGACGGACGGTGCGACCGCGACCGACGCGGGAAGGACGCGTCTCCGGCCACGGACGCCAGCGCCGACGCACGGTCCGAGGCCTCCACGGACGCCGGCGGTCCGCCGCCCGAAATCGTCGAGAACGTGGACTCGTGAAGACCCTCTGTCCGGGACTTCCCGCGCTCCTCCGGAATCCGCCGACCGCGATCCGTACGTCGACCGAACTCCTGAACCTCGCGAACGGCGGATACTACCGGCTCGCGAACGATCTCGACCTCACGGGCCTCGAACGCACGACCCCGCCGTCGACGAACACCGAGAACGTCGTCCTCGACGGCGCGGGTCACACGATCCGCGGGTGGTCGTCGAGCCGCGCCATCCTGGGCACGGTGGTGTGCGCCGTGGTGTCGGACGTGGCGGTCGAGCACCCGGTGCTGCGCGGCGCCGCGCCCTCCAGCGAGGCCGGACTCGTGATGGGACGAGGAGCGCTGGTCGACCGTCTCTACAAGGGCGTGCTCGCCGGAATTCGAGTGACCGACGTCGACGTCGACGTCTCCGGCACGAACTCCGTCGGCGGCATCGCGGGATTCGTCACGCAATCGCGTGTGTCCGGGTCCTCGGTCCTCGGTGGAGCGATCGCCACGGGAGATCGTCTGAGTCAGGGCAACTTCACGGGCGGCCTCGTCGGCTCGGCCGCGGAAGACGTCCGCATGAAGGGCGTCTCGTCGACCGCGTCGGTGACCGCTGCCGGGTACGTGGGTGGCATCGTGGGCGCGTGCCGCTCCGGTTCGGATCGCACGAGCCTCGATTCGGCGACGTTCGACGGGACGCTCGTCGTCACCGACACCGTGCTCTCCCGGGCGGGAGGCATCGTCGGATCCGGCCGGGTCGACGTGAGCGCGTCGCGCACGTCGGGCACGATCCATCCTGCGGCGGGTGCCGCACGCGTGACCGATTTCGGTGGCATCGGCGGCTACCTTTCCGGGACCCTCGCCGACGATTCCAGCACCATGTCCCTCGAATTCGCGCCCCTCACGGGTCAGGGAAATGCGTTCGGAGGGATCGTCGGAACCCTCGACGGCGTCGTTCTCCGCGGTCGCTACCGTGGGACGATCCGTGGCGCGCAGAGCGTGGGAGGTATCGCCGGCGACGCGTTCGCGGCGCACGTGAAGGCGAGCGTCGTGGAGTCCGGTACCGTCCTCGACGGCTACGTCGTCGGCGGCATCGTCGGCCGTCCTTCCTTCCTCTCGCTCGGGACGTTCTCGCACACGGAGACCCGGGTCGAGGACTGCCACGCCCACGGAACGTTCACCGCGCTCACCGCGATCCCCGCACCCGGCGGTGTCGGCGGCATCGTCGGTGCGAACTATTTCGTCTCGCCCCAGGACGATCCCCTCGTCGTCACGAACTCCTACTCCGACGCGACGCTGGGCGGTCCCCGGGATCGCGGCGGGATCGTCGCGGCGTACCAGACGGCGACCGTCACCGTCACGAACGCCTATTTCGATTCCGCGGCCGCGGGGACCAGCGCGAGTGCCGGAGGCGGGACGGCCGTCACCGCCGCCCAGCTGCGCGACGTCACGACCTTCACCGGGTTCGACTTCACGTCGACCTGGGCCCCGCCGAACGGCGCGCCCCCGAAGCTCACCTGGGAGTGACACGTCCGGAAGACGAAGGGCCCGCTGCGGGGAGGCAGCGAGCCCTTCGGAACGAAAACGACCGGGGAGGGGACGTCTTCGCTCAGTTCTTCGGGAAGCATCCCTTGTAAGCGATGTCGGCCGTGCAGATGCGGCCGTCCGGCGAGCAGGCGCTCGGGCCGAACTGGGGCGCGCACTTCGGCGCCGCGAGGCACTCGTCGCGGTCCTTGCCTTCGCAGACGTCACGGATCGGCATGCCGCAGGTGTACCCGCACGTGCGGCTCTCGGAGCACGTCCAGTGACCCGCGCACATGACGTGCACGATGTCCTGGAGCTCGCAGTCCGCGGGCACGTCGCAGAACGAGCCGCCCTTGTCGAACGTCTGCTCGAAGCCCGCACGCTTGAGCGTGAGCTGGTCGCCGGAAACGCTGTAGCGGTAGGTGCCGAGGAACGCCGACGCGCCCATGGCGACGTTCGACGCGTTCGCGCGGAGGGTGATGGTCTTCTTGGTGGCGGTGAACGTGCCTTCGATGCGGCCGCCGGACGGGCAGGGCGCCACGATGCAACGGATGCCGGTGTCGACGTCGGCGATGAACTTGTTCGCCGAGCCGTTCACGGCCTTCCACGAGAGGACGAGGCCGCGGAAGCGATCGTTGCGAACCTCCGCGGGGGTCTCGAGGTACGTGCCCACGAGGGCCTTGCCGGCCTTCGAGAGCTCGTCGGCCGAGACGCCGACGGAATCGTCGGATTCGGTGGTCTCGTCGGCGGCGTCGGCCATGTCGGCAGCACAGCCGACGACGACACTCGACGAGACGAGGGCGAAGAGAGAGAGGGACGCGATGCCGAGGAGGTTCTTGGGGAGCATGGAGGATCTGCTTTCGGAAGTCGGGGCCGAGGCGCGGGACCGCTCGGCGGCGGGCGCACGTCGGCCCGTCCCCCTCGGTCTCGGAACGGGGAAGGCCTCGAAAACATCGGCCCACCGCGCGTCCGGCGTCGTTGTGGGGCCGTGTATGACATGTACGTTTTCGTGCGCAAGTCGATTTTCGCCCCGACGATTCGAGGGTCGGTCGAAGATGGAAAGCCCAGCGTTTCACACGGTTTCGACGGTCACGGCACTCCCGGGACCCAGTTCACTCCCCGAGCGAGGGACGGCATGGCGGCAGGAAAGTCGGGCAGCTTCGGGTTTCTCGAGGAGCTGAAGAAGCAGGTGATTCCGGTCGCGAAGAAGGTCCTCTTCGAGGCCGTGCGCCCGAACGCCTTCACGCGTGTCGGCTACTCGGCGGCGTTCGAGGCCCACTGGTCCGCGCGCGAGGCCCTCGAGTGGGCTCACCGGTCCCTCGTCGCGACCCCGATCTTCCTCTCGCGCTGCGCGAAGTACGGCGAGCGCATCACGGTCGACCGCATCCCCTACATGAACGGGGACATCCACATCGAACTCGGCGACGACATCCGTTTCTCCGGCCTGCAAGGCATCAGCGGCAACATGCACCGGAAGCCGCGTCTCACCATCGGCAACGGCGTGTTCGTCGCCCACGGGTGCCACTTCCAGGTCGCCGAGAGCGTCTCCATCGGCAACTTCGTCTCCATCGGCGCCATGACGTACATCGCCGACACCGAAGGCCACAGCCACTACAACCCCCAGAAGCCCATCTGGGAGGTCCCCGCCACCGGGGACGACATCGCGCCCGTCGTCATCGAGGACGGCGTCCAGATCAGCCGGCACTGCATGATCCTGAAGGGCGTGCGTATCGGCGCGCGCTCCGTCATCGGTGCCGGGTCCATCGTGCGATCGAACATCCCGCCCGACTCGATCGTGATGGGCAATCCGGCGCGCGTGGTCAAACGCATGGTCGCCGACGCCGAAGCCCCGAAGCCCACCGCCTCCGCGGAGTGATCCCATGCACAAGTTCGAGAAACACGACTACCGCGCGCTCGCGGCGAAGTACGGCTCGCCCTTCTACCTCTACGACATGGAGGAGGCGGCGTTGCACGTCGAGCGCCTCAAGAAGGGGCTGCCGGAGGGCGTGAACCTCCTCTACTGCATGAAGGCCAACGCGAACCGCAAGGTGCTCGAGGCGTTCCGCGGCAAGGTGTGGGGCATCGACATCTCGTCGGGCGGCGAACTCGAGCTCGCCCTCGAGGCTGGCCACGACGCCGGGAAGATGAGCTTCGCCGGCCCGGGCAAGACGGACGCCGAATTGAAGCGGTCCATCGAGACGGGCGTCCATCTCGTGAGCGTCGAGTCGCCCAGCGAACTCCGGCGCCTCCACGCGTTCGCCAAGGTGGCGAAGAAGAAGGTCTCCATCGCGATCCGCATCAACCCGCTCTCGACGGCCAAAGCCTTCGCGATGCGCATGGGCGGCCTGCCTTCGCAGTTCGGCATCGCCGAGGAGGACGTCGAGCCCGTGATGAAGGAGGCGCTCTCGTACCGGGAGCACCTCACACTCGAGGGCATCCACGTCTTCTCGGGAACGAACTGCCTCGAAGTCGACGCCATCGTCGACAACATCCGGCAGACCCTCGGCATCGCGAAGCGTCTCTCGGAGACCTTCGATCACCCGTTCTCCATCGTGAACCTCGGGGGAGGCTTCGGGATCCCGTACTTCCCCGGACAGGAGTCGATGGATACGTCGGTCCTGAGCGATTCCGTCGGTCGGGCGTTGCGCGAGTTCCGTGCGATGGAACCCCGCTTCGCGAAGACCGAATTCATCCTCGAACTCGGACGCTACATGATCGGCATGTTCGGCATCTACGTGGCCAGCGTCGTCGACGTGAAGGAAACGCGCGGGAAGCGTTTCGCCGTGCTCGACGGCGGCATGAACCATTGCTTCCCGCCGACGGGCAACTTCGGCCAGCTCGTGAAGAAGAACTACCCCCTGAAGAACCTGTCGCGACTCGGCGACACCGCGCTCGTCGCGCAGGAGATCGTGGGCCCGCTCTGCACGCCCATGGATTCCCTCGGCCGCGCGCTCGAGCTCCCGAAGTGCGAGCCCGGGGATCTCGTGGGCTTCCTGAACTCCGGCGCCTATTCGTACTCCGCGAGCCCGCTCCTCTTCCTCGGGCACCACACCCCCGTCGAGCTCGTGTATGACGGGAAGGAGTACGCGATCGGTCGCAGTCGGCACGCGGCGGGCGAGTTCTCCTGACACCGGACGAGACGACGAGGGATCGATGAGCGCGGTCAAAGAACAGATTCGGAACTTCATCGCTTCGAACTTCATGTCCGGCGGCGACACGTCGAAGCTCGGCGACGAGACCTCCCTCGAACGCGCGCACATCGTGGATTCCGCGGGCGTGATGGACATCATCCTCTTCCTCGAGGAGACCTTCGGCTTCACCGTCGAGACGGAAGACGCCGTCCCCGAAAACTTCGACACCGTCGCGAACATCGCCGCGTACGTCGAACGCAAACAAAAGGGCTGACCCCGTGGACACCCGCGGTCTCGTCTCGAGGAGCTCCGCGTTCGCGGCCCTCGGAACCCTCGTCACGTTCGGAATCTGGCCTTCGTGGTGCGCATGCACGCCCGTGGAATTGCCCGGTCCCGGCGCGGTCACTCCGTCCGGCTCCAACTCCGGCCCTCCGAAGGACGACAACTCTCCCGCGGCCATCGCCGCCCTCAGCACCGTATCCCCCGCGCTCCCGGCGAGTGCACCCGCCGCCGTCGGCACGACGCGCATCCTCCTCTCGCCCGAACGACTCGGACGCATCCAAGCGGCGGCCAAGGCGAACACTCAGGCCTGGCGCGACACGAAGGCCGCGTGCGACGAGGTCGTGAACGGCAAGGCCGATTCCGGCTACGAAGCCTGGGACTGGGCGATCGCCGCCGTCTCGAGCGCCGTCTGCTTCCGCGCCTCGGGACGCGCCGACTACGCGAAGGCCGCGGTCACGTACGTGAACGCCATGATCGACGACCTGGAAGCCGTCGGGGACAAGAAGGGCGGCGAGAAGGGCGTCCACGGCGACAACGGCTATTCGATCCGGACGCGCGGCATGTTCAGCGCGATCGCGGTCGACGTGCTCGGATCCGCGCCCGAAGTCACACCGGAGTTCCGGAAGAAGGTCGCCAAGCGCCTCGTCACGTGGGTCGACTGGTACGCGAAGGACGGCTACAAGCACGACGAACCACCCGCGAATTACTACATGGGCTACTTCGGCACCGTCGCCATGACGGGGCTCGCCTTCGAAGCCGACGAACCGAAGGCTCTCGCCATGCGTCGCAAGGCGCGCGAGATGTGGGCGAAGGAAATCACGCCGACGTTCACGAAACGCCTCGCGGGAGGCCACTGGCCCGAAGGGTGGCAGTACGCACCGCTCTCCGAGACCGTGCTCTGTCTCTACGCCGACGCCGAGAACCGCATCGCCACCGGCGGCAAGGAGGGCACGCCCGTCACCGACGAGCTCCCGTGGATCCGGCAATCGCTCGACTACCAGATCCACTCGCTCATGCCCGATGCGCGCCACGTCTTCGACGTGGACGACTGGCAGCAAAAGCCTCCGAGCCCGAACGTGAACCAGTTCTGGGCCATGAAGCTCGCGTTCGCGAAGGGGGATCCCGCGGCGAAACACGCTGCCTTCCTCGCGCAGGCGCCCACCGACGTGAAGGCCGACTCCAAGTGGCCGTGGATCCGTCTCGTCGCCGACGACGGTCAGCCCGGCGAGGACCCGAAGCGCGGCGCCACCAGTTACCTCGCTCCGGGCACCGGGACCTTCACGGCGCGCACGGACTGGACGCCGCAATCGGTCTGGTTCGCGACCACGAGCGGCCCCATCTTCGGGGATCACCAGCACCTCGATCAGGGTCACTTCGAGCTCGCGCGCGGTTCCGATTGGATCGTGAACGACCCCGGTGACTACGACTCGAACTCGACCCAGAGCCACAACGCCATCACCGTGGACGACAAGGGCGAGCACCTCACCTACGCGCCGAACCAGGGGCTCTGGGGAAAGTCGGCGACCATCGCTCGCCACCAGGACGAAGGCGGAATCGCGTACGTGCAGGCGGAGTACACCTCCGCCTACGACAACGATTCGTATCCTGACGGGCACCCCGGCAGGGCCGTCACACGCGCCGAGCGCGAGTTCCTCTTCTCCCGTACGCCCGTACCCTCGGCGGCACCGGGCGCCACGGCCCGCCTCGTCGTCTACGATCGGTTCACGGTGACGAAGCCGAGCTACGGCGTGTCGTGGCTCCTCCACGGATTCACGAAGCCCGCCGTCACCGGCAACGTGATCCGTGTCGTGGCGGGACGGTCCGCCGCGTGGCTGACGACGCTCCTTCCGAAGGAGCCCAAGTACGACTGGAAGAAGGAGCCCACCAAGATGGGCGACTCCATCTGGTACAACAACGAACCCTTCGAGGGACTGAACGACACGCGCCTCGAACTGGCGTTGCCGAAGGGGTCCAACGATCGCCGCGCGCTCCACGCGATCGTGGTGGGGGACGTCGGCGCGAAGCCGGTCGCGCCGACGAGGATCGACGGCGAAGGAGCGGACGGCGCGTATCTCGAGCCCGAGGCGTACGTGTTCACCAGCGACGTCCAGACCAAGGCCGCCCGTGTCGCGTACAAGGCTCCCACCCTCGCGACCCGTCACGTGATCGCCGGACTGGCTCCGCGCGCCGCCTACGCGGTCACGTTCGCGCGCGAGGGAGACGGATGCAAGGTCACCGTGGCACCGGGAGTCGGCGTCGTGGCGTCGTCGGCGGGCGTCGTCGCGTTTCCGGCCAAGGACTGCGCGATCGCGCGGTGAGTCCTCGCGTTCGCCGGGGGTCCCCGTGTCCGCGAGCCGTCACAGGGTTCCTTCGAGCCGCAGACGGATGGTCCGCACCCTCGCGCCCGCGTCGTCGTGCCAGTCGGTCCACGCCGCGCACTCCCCGGCAGCGGCGAGTGAGCGCCCGAGGTTCCGTGTCGTGGCTTCCGCGAACGTCGGAAGACCGCCGACGTCCGTGCGGAGACTCCGCACCCACCCCGTCGACCCCTCGATGTAGAGAAGCGCTTCGGCCGGCCGCGGTCGCGACGCCGCGCGCGTCCACGCCATGGGTGAGACCACCCCCGTCGTCGCGGCACCGATGTCGGTCCGACCGGCCGACGAGGCGTCCGCGGGATCCCGTCGGGTGAAGGAGAGGAGGCCCGTCGTCGGCGAACGCGTGGCGACGAACAGAGCTCCCCCACCGAGTGCCATCGCTTCGACGCGCTCCCCCGGTCGACCGACGTCCGGGAACGCGAAGACCTGCCGCGTCGCGACGTCGTACCGGATCGTGACACCCGCGACGTTGGACGGACCTTCGAAGGCGACGAAGATCCACTTCGCGTCGTGGGTCATCGCGACCGGGGCGAGGCCGGACCTCGGGAGGACGATTCGTCCGAGCTCCTCCAGGACCTGGCCGGAGCCCGCGCGCTCGAGGGTCCACTCGTCCACCGACGCGATGGGCTGCCGGAGAACGACCGGCCTGCCCTCCACGATCGCGAGGAACGGCGCGACGAGAGGAGGCACGACGACCAGTCCGTTGCCGGTGTCGGACTCGAACCACACGTTCGTGTCCCCAGTCGTTCCCGTCGCTCGTCCGAGGAATGCGCGCACGCGCGGATCGACGGCCATCGCGTTCATCGCCGAAGGGAGCGACGTCCACGAGAGTGAGGGATCGCCGTGATGCAGTCGGAAGTACGAGAGGCCGTCCACGGCGAGTCCGAACGTGTCGTCCTGCGTCGCCGCGATCCGCGGTCCAGCCCAGGACGTGAACGTCGCCTCGTCCACCGAAGCGGCGTACACGTCCTCGACGCAGTCGCCGGCGTCGTCGCAGATTCCACAACACGTGCCGATACCGGTGCAATCGCCGGCGCTTCCCGGACCGACCGAGCCACCGTCCGGTCGGGACGAATCGAAGAGGACGAGTCCGTCGAGCGAGAACGCGTCCCTCACCTCGGCGTCGATCGGCAAGGCGTCACCGACGGCGGTGGCGTCCACCGTCGGCACGTCGACCGGGTCGTCCGTGCCGTCCGTCGTGTCGCCGTCGGGAATCGTCGCGTCCGTGCCGCCGTCGGTCGGAGGAGGGGACGCGTCGACGTCCGGCCCAGGGGCGTCGGCGGAGGGACCCGTCGCGTCGACTCCTGCGTCGACGGGACCGTCCACGGCGTCGACGATCCGTCTCACGTCCGGCGCGGATCCCGCGCACACCGTCCGTCCGTCGAGAGGCCCGCATGGGAACGCGACGGCGACCTTGCCGATGACGCCGCTCGCGACGAGGTTGCAGAGTCCGTCCGAAAGGCGGATGCCGGTCGTCTTCCCGTCCGCGACGAGGTCGTAGTCGAGGCGATCGAGGAATTCCTCGCGGCGACCCGAAGCGGGGTCGACCTCGTGGACGACGAAGGGGAGGAAGGGGCCGCTCGGGACGGTCGAGTTCCCGGGAAATGCGAACCTGCAGGCCCCGTCCGGCGCGAGGACGACGGCCTCCGAGCACGACGAGAGATCCTGGCAGGCCACGGAACCCGCTCCGTCGCGATCGACGCGGGCGAGTCCGTCCGCGCCCACGATCACCGGCTGGCACTTGCCGAATCGGCAGGTCGTCTCGCCTTCGCACGGGACGCCGACGCAGCTCAGGGTGATGGGCATGGGCAGATCGAGGACCTGGCCGTGCGAATAGGCCGTCACCGCTTCCGCGCGGACGAGGGCGTCGGAGTCACGTTCCCGCGCGCACGGATCCCGCGCCGGGATCCCCGTGTACGCCGTCACGCGGACGCGAACCCCGTGGGACGCCGCGTCGTCGTCCGCGGGTTCGACACCGAGGGTCGCCGGGAGCGGAATTGCTCCGGGATCGCCCGAGCCCACGTCGTAGGCCTGGCAATGGGCGAGATCGCCGCGGTCGTTCTCGACGCGCACGACGAGCGTCCTCAGGGGCAGCTGGCTCGAGAGGCCCACCAGGATCCCGGTCGGCTCCGCCGTCGAACATGCGGGGGCCGCGAACGCGAGGACGAGGCCGGTCGTCGCGACGGACGCGCGCGTGCGGACACGACGGCGGGACGTCGGGAGGCAGGTGGAGGAGGCCGACACGAGGAGTCTTCGCGGCGCCGGACGATCGCCCGGTGCCGTCCTCCGAGGGTATCGGTTCGACGTCCCATGGCGAACTTCGGCGGATCGTGCTCCCGAAGTCTCCGATGTGACGCACGACGTCGCGATTGACGCTCGCCGTCATTGACGACGTGCGTCTGAACGAAAACGCGCGTGCGCGTTCGCTGAGACGCGTCGGGGTCGCGAAGCGCACATGCACGTTGATACCGTCCTCGCGCTCGCAGCGGCGCGAACGGGTTCGCGGAAGACGCGCGGGACGAGAGAGAGAAGGGCACTCATGGCGACGGCGCGTTGGGCGTTCACTTGTGCATTGGGTCTGGCTTCGATCTTCACCAGCGGCCGCGACGCGGCGGCGGCGGACACCACCGCGACCTCGGCCGAGGCCGCGCCGACGAAGTGGGTCGCGTATCTCCACGGCCGCGGCGAAGACGGGTGGGGCGGCGAGTTCCGCGCGCCGGCCGGTTGGGGCACGGTGGACATCCGTTACAACGCGACGACGGCGACCCTCGCCGAAGCGAACGTCGGTGTGACGAAGGCGCTCCGCGACGTCTGTACGAACGGCAACCAGTGCGTCATCGTGGCCTATTCGAACGGCACGATGCAGGCCGGTCGTAGCCTCGACATCGCTCCGGATCTCGCCGACGGCGTCCTCTACGTCGAGAGCGGAGGAGCAGCCATCGGTGGCTCCGAGCTCGTGAGTCTCTGCGGCGTCGGCACGGTTCTCGGCGCCGTCAGCGGCTGGGACATTTGCTACCCGAACGGCGTCGACGCGACCCTCTCCGTCTCCGGAGCGCGCGCCGCGTTCGATCACAACAGCGTCGTGCCCTGGTACCACGTCGGCGGCAACACGAACTGGTTGAACCGGATGTGGTACGTGACCGCCGCCATCCTCCCCGGGGACGACGACGGCGTCGTCGCCTTCCACTCCGCGTTCGGTTGCCGCGCGTCCGGCTCGCAGACGACGAGCTGTTCGAAGTTCGGCGGTCACTTCCTCGACACGTGGTGCTCGCCCTGCCCGGGCGGCGTCTGCCGCGGCGAGGACCACTGGGCCACCCGCGGCTACGCGGTGCAGTGCTTCTGAGTTCCCCGGGAGGTCGGTTCAGGGCGCGATGTTGAAGCGCGCGCCCGCGAACCCGCCTCCGGGTGCCGGATTCCGGACGTACACGACGATGCAGTTCGGTCGGGGTACGTCCGGATGTCCTACGACGAGTTCCCGTGGAGAGACGTAGGTCGTCGCGAGCGGGACGTCCTGGTGCTCGGCCACCGACGTCGGCACGAAGCCGACACCGCGGACGGTCATCGTGTGCGCGCGTCCGGCTTCCTTCGTGGCTTCGATCACGAAGACGTGCGGCTCGGGATTGGTGACGACCACCGGGAGCGCACCGGTGTGGACCCTTCCGGCTTCCGTCGTCGCGTCGACGCGGAGTTCGTGCACTCCACCGCTCGCCAGCATGGCCCGCGGAATGGTCGCGATCAGCTCGCGGGACGAACGGCGCACCGTGGCCAGGGCCGTCCCCGCGAGGACGACGACGCTCGAAGCGTCGAACCCTTCGCCCCGGACTTCCACCTCGCGATCCGCGTCCCCTGCGGTGAGCGGTGACGACGTCTCGACGGCGTCGAGGACGGGACCGTCGAGGACGGTGAAGATCCCGCCGCAATGGCGATCTCCTCCACCGAGGACGCAAAGTTCACCCGTCCTCGCGCCCACGGGCACCCGGAACCGGACGACCCGATCGGGCTCGATGGCCGCGGGCATTCCTCCGATGGTGACGGCGGTGTACTTGGCCGCGGCCGAGGACCGGACCCACACCATGACTCCGGTACCCGGTCGTGCGCGACGGGGGAAGAAGTCGCGGATCTCGGGATCGTCGCCCGGTGCCCGAGCGGCCGAGGCCGGACCGCGTCCTTCCGGCTCCGGCGAGGCCGCGGCCGCGGCCGGCGCGTCGTGGGAGGTGCGACCCGAATTCGCTCCTTCCGCCGAGGAGGGGGACTCGTCCCGGTCGCCCGGATCGGGAAGCTGCGATTCCGGGCCCGGGGCGGAGCAGGCCGTGAGGGTGACGAGAGCGAGGCAGGAGACGAGACGGGTCATGGGGAACTCCTTCGGAGGGTGATCCCGTCGTAGCGGAGCGCCACCCGACTCGGAATGCACAACGATGCACCTTGGATGTGCAATGATGCACATCATGAACTGGGACGACCTTCGTTTCGTGGCGGCCGTCACCCGTCGGGGATCCCTCCTCGCCGCGGCCCGCGAACTCCGCGTCGAGCACACCACGGTCGGGCGTCGTATCGACGCGGCGGAGAAGGCGCTCGGCGCCAAGCTCTTCTCGCGCAGCACCACCGGCTTCCACCTCACCGTCGAAGGGGAGCGTCTCCTCGACGCCTTCGGCGCGGTCGAAGCGGCGGTCAGTGCTCTCGAGCGACGGGCGAGCGCGTCCCGCGGGGAACTCGAGGGTACGGTGAAGGTCACTTCGCCGGAGACGATCGGGATCGCGTGGCTCGCTCCGAAACTCGCCGCGCTCACGAAGGTGCATCCGGGACTCCACGTCGATCTCGATCCGAGCGGAGTCGTCATGGATCTCGGCCGTCGGCAGGCGGAGGTCGCCGTCCGTTCCTTCCGCGCCAAACAGCGGGATCTCTTCGTGCGGAAAGTCGCCGACGTTCGTCACGGGCTCTACGCGACCCGTGCCTACCTGAAGAGGCGACCGGTGAAGCGCCCGGAGGACCTCGCCGGGCATCCGCTCCTCGCCGACCCGCCCGGCACTCCGGAAGGCGATTGGCTCGCGCGGTGGAGCGGCGGCCGTCCGCCGGTGTTCACGACGCCGCTCGCTCTGGCGATGCTCGGGGCGGCGAAGGCGGGATCGGGGATCGCGCTCTTACCCCGCTACGTGGGCGACGCCGAGGCGGACCTCGTCCACGTTCCCATGCCGGACGAGCCCGGCCAGCCGCTCTGGCTCACGGTGCACAAGGATCTGCGGACGTCCCCACGGGTGCGTGCGGTGCTCGATCACCTCGTCGCGGAGTTCGAAAGGGACGCCCCGAGGTTCCGTGGTCGTGCATGACGGCCGGCAAGAGCCCTCTCGCGCCGGCCGCCGCGTCCCGTCTCACTCGACGCCGAACGTCGCGCTGACGATCGCGAGGACGTCCTTGTCGAGCGTGGTCTTGTCATTGTGGCCTTCGCCCGAGACCTCGGTGGACCACGCCGGATTCACCTGCATGACGCCCATCCGAGCGGTGAGCAGCGACGTGACCTTCGATCCCGCGTTGTGGGCGATCTGCTCGGCCCTCTGGCGCGCGTCCTTCGAAGCCTCCGCGAGGAGCTCCACCTTGAGTTCCGAGAGCTTCGTGTAGATGTAGAGCGGCTGCTCGGAGTGGATGTAGACGCCACGGTCGATGAGCTCGGTCGCTTCGCGCGAGATTTTCTCCACCTTCTCGATGTCGCCCGACGACACCTCGACGACTTGCTCGGTGACGTACGCGCTCGTCGTCTCCTCGATGACCTGACCCTCCTTCGTGCGGGGATGGATCTCCTCGATGGACGCCGCCGAGACCTTGATCTGCTTGTCGTCGATGCCGCGCGACTTCACGAAAGCGACGACCGCGGGGACGTCGGTCGACAGCTTCTTGTAGGCCTGGGCCATCTCGGGCGCCTGGGACTTCACGTTCGCGCGCCAGACGACGAAATCGGAGTGGATGCGGCGCGTGGTGGAACCCGTCACGCTGATCCTCTGATCGGCGTGCTTGATGCGGATCGAGGCGACCACCGAGCGACCCAACACCGACGCGCTCGCGACGATGGCGAGTCCCACGATGGCGGCCACGCCCAATCTCGCCGCGCCCGCCCGGTTCGACGCCGTGGAATGCCCCTTCACCGTCTCGTTCTTTCCGGAATCCATGTTCCCATCCCCTCCAGGATCGCGGGAGGCATCGTGCTTCCTGTCGACCCCCGAACGCTCAAGGCGCTCCCTTGATTCGCGTGTACACGCCGATGACCCCGATGAGGCCCACGGCGAGCATCGAGACGATCGCCAGCTCCTTCGCCGAGATCGACACCTTGAACGTGGGGTTCGCCTGCTTCGCCGCCCCGTAGAGTGCGCCCGAGAGCCCGAAGAAGATGAAGAGGAGCGGGTGGTAGGTGAACGACAGGAAGAAGATGCCGAGGCAGGTACCGACGAAGAGGACCATGAGCGCCGTCCCCCACGTGCGGAACCCCGGGTCGAGTCCCGGAGGGGGTGCGAAGGAGAGGACCACCGGGATTTTCACGGTCGTGTAGAGGAGCCACGTGAAGAGGAAAAGGCCGGGGAAGCCGAGCTCGGCGCACGAGAGCAGGTAGGCGTTGTGGGCCGTGAGCGGCGGGAAGACGTGCTCCTTGAACTGCCCCTGACCCACGCCGAAGAGGGGGGACTCGCGCACGAGATCGAAGCCGTCGTACAGGAGGCCGAGGCGTTCCTGGGACGAACCTTCCTGGTCTTCGCGGCCTCCGAGGAAGACGATCGGCGAGGCGAGGAAGCCGCCCGTGATGACGCCGCGCGCGCCGTACTTCTTGATGAAGTACGCGCCCACCGAAGCGCCGAACACGAGGATGCCGCCCCGGGACTGGCTCAGGATGACTCCGTATCCGATGACCGCGACGGTCGCGAGCAGGAGGACGTTCCGCAGCTTGCCCCGGCCCTCCGAATGGAACGCGAACGCGAACGCGAGCACCGAACAGGTGAAGAGCGTGAGTTCGTTCGGGTCCGCAAGGCGTCCCCTCCAACGGATTCGGCCGTGGGCCACGGTGAACGCGTCGAAGAGTCCGTACTTCTCGCACTCCCATTCGACCTTGGAGTGGAGGAAGTTCTTCTCGCAATCGCTGACGCCCGAACACTCCTTGCCCTTCGGGAAACCCACCTGGGGATCCGACTCTCCGGTGATCTCGTCGCGTTCGAGTTCGACGCACTCGAATTCCTGCCGCGACTGGTGGATGCCGACGGCCGAGAAGAAGATCGCGCAACCGAGCAAGGTCGCCGCGATGGCCTTGAAGCGCCCCAGGGAGCGCATCCCGTAGCAGACGACCACGAAGTAGAGGACCGAGAACGCGAGATCGATGGTGACGTTCTTCAGCGCCGGCATGCCGTCGTTCTTCAGACTCGCGACGTACGTCCACGCGAGGAACATCGCGACGAACGGCAATTGCGGCGACCAGAAGTTCCGGATGCGGCCGAGCGCCGTCTCGACGACGAGGCCCACGATGGTGAGGGCGAACACGCCGTTGAGGAGCGGCACCCCTTCGAGGATCGACATGAACTCGTGGGGCCGCACGAGGATGACGAGAATGAGGAGCAGCACGCCGAACGCGGCGAGCGGGAACTCGATGAGGAAATCGCCGAGCTTCCTGAGCACGGGTCAGTCCGGGACGTTCCCCGCGCGTCGCGCGCTTTTCCCGTTCTTGCTCTTCCCGTTCGTCCCGTTCGGAACGGAGGAAAGCTTCGAGGGGACCGTGTCGGCTTCCGGCGCGGGAGTCGCCGTGCGTTCGAGTTTCTCGGGATCGCTCCAGTCCGGATTCGCGAGGTACTTCACGAGGCCGTAGGCGAACCCCGTCCCGTGGGAGACGTGGAGGGTCGGGAAGATGGCCCACACGATCGGAATCGTCTCGAGCCCTTTGCTTCGCCCGACACGCACGGCCTCGACCAACGTGCCGAGGGCGTACGAACCGTACGCGAACGGAACGGCGGGATGCAGGAGCGGCACGGCGGCGAGCAAGGCTCCCGCGGCGGTCATGCCGAAGGGGATCAACGGGCGCACCGTCGGCAACTTCTTGTGCTTCAGGAGCGTCCGCGCCCGCCCCATGCCGTACTTGAAGTACTGCTTCGCGAGCGCGTCGAACGACGCACGCGGGTAGTAGAAGACGACCACGTCCTTCGACAGGAAGATCTTCCCGCCCGACTCGAGGAGGCGCTGGTTCAATTCGGCGTCCTCGTTCGTGATCGCGGCGGGGTCGTACATGCCGACGGTCTCGAACACGCGGCGACGGAACGCCCCGAGGAACACGGTGTCGACGAACCCTTCCTGGTCCGGAGAGCGGTACTTCGCACCGCCGACCCCGAGCGGGCTCTCGAGGGCCGCGCAGAGGGCGCGTTGGAAGAGGGACTTCGGCCGCGCGCGCTGCGCCCCTCCGACGTTGTCCGCGCCCGATTTCTCGAGCGCGTCGATGCACTTCGAGACGTAGTCCTTCGCGTACTCGCAGTGCACGTCCATGCGCACGACGACGTCCCCCTTGGACATGCGGAGGATCTCGTTCATCCCCGCGGCCTGGATGCGACGCGGGTTGTCGACCATCTTCACCCGCGGGTCCTTCGCGGAGAGCGCCGTGAGGATCTCGCGGGTCCGGTCCACGCTCATGCCGTCCGCGACGAGGATCTCGAGCCTGTCCGCGGGGTAGTCCTGCGCGAACACGCTCGCGATGCACGCCTCGATGTACGCCTCTTCGTTGAGGCACGGCATCGCGATGGTGACCATGGGTCGGGAGCTCATCGTGGGCCCGAGTATATCCCCGATTTTCGGCGCGGGGGCGCGCTGTCCGCACGCGCGCTTCCGCTTCGTGATACCTCATGAAAGCGATGGCGGTAGACCTCCGCGCCCTCCTCGTCGCGTACGCGTTCCCCCCCGTGGGCGGGGCAGGGGTGCAGCGCGCGCTGAAGCTCGCGAAGTACCTCCCGTCCCACGGCGTCACGCCGTCGGTGCTGACGGTGTCGAATCCGTCGGTGCCCGTCACCGACGAGACCCTCGAACGGGATTTCCCCGAAGGCATGGAGATCCTCCGAGCGCGGACGTTCGAGCCCGGTTACGCCGTGAAGCAGGCCGCGTGGACCGCCAGCGCCGCCAAGAAGCCGAGCCTCGCGAAGCGCGCGGTGAAGCGGGCGGCGGACGTCGCGAAGCAGCTGCTCGTGCCGGATCCCCAGGTGCTCTGGCAGCCGGCGGCACAGCTCGCCCTCGCGAAGCGTCTCGCCGGTCCCTCGCACGACGACGTGGTCGTCATCAGCGGGCCACCGTTCTCGCAGTTCTTGCTCGCTCCCACGGCGCGACTCCGCCCGGGAACCGCCGTCGTCCTCGACTACCGCGACGAATGGAGCACGTACCGTTCGACGTACGAGATGATGGGCAGTCGCCTGGCCGGGTGGGTGGGGGATCCGCTCGAGGCCGCCCTCCTCCGCTCCGCCCACGCCATCACGACGGCGACCGAGGAGTTCCGGAAGAACCTCCTGGAGCGCTTCACGTTCGTCGACCCCGCGAAGGTGACGTACATCCCGAACGGCTACGATCCCGAGGATTTCCCGAAAGATTTGCCGAGCCCGCGTTCGGACCGCTTCGTCGTCACCTACGCGGGGACCGTGTTCAAGCTCACGAGCGCGCGCGGGTTCCTCGCGGCCGTGAAGAAGCTCCACGCCAAGAACCCCGAGCTGGCACGGCTTCTCGAGGTCCGTTTCATCGGTCGCATCGTCGACACCGAGCTCGACGCGTTCGAGGGCATGGAAGAATTCGGCGTCACGAGGCTCGGGTACGTCGACCACGTGACGGTCGTGCGCGAGCTCTCGGCGAGCCACCGCGTCCTCTGTCTGCTCGACGACGTCCCGAACGTCGAGCGAATCTATCCCGCGAAGATTTTCGAGCTCATGTTCCTCGCGCGGCCGGTCCTCACCCTCGCACCCGAAGGTGCGCTGACGCGACTCGTCCGCGCCCATGCGCTCGGCCCCGTGCTCCCTCCCCGGGACGTGGACGCCATCGTGCGCGAGCTCGAAGGGGCCCTCCTGGCCTTCCGCGACGGCTCGAACGCTCCCCCGCCGAGCACCGGCTCCGAGGGGGCGAACGGCGCGAAGAGAGGGCGCGTGGGGTCCGGGATCCAGCGGTACGACCGGCGAAATACGGCCGGGGAATTCGCGGAAGTCCTGCGCAAAGCGGTCTCCCGGGCGCGAGGCATGACTTCACCGTGACGCCGAATTCCGTGATACCAAATTCATCATGCGACGCTTCGCGTTCCTGTCGGCAGTGTTCGCCGTCATCGTCTCCGGATGCTCGGGTGCTCCCACGTACAATTGGACCGCGGAGCGGAGCATGGGCTACCGCGTCGGTCCGGCCGACGTGCTCCGCATCAACGTGTGGAAACACGAGGAGCTGAGCCAACAGAACATCGTCGTCCGTCCGGACGGCGGGTTCTCGCTCCCGCTCGTCGGGGACATCCAGGCCGCCGGCCGCAACGCCGACGAGATCGCCGCCGAGATCACGACGCGCCTCGAGAAGTACTACCAGGACAAGCCGCCCGTGACCGTCCAGGTCTCCGAGGTCCGGTCCTACAAGATCTACGTCGTGGGTGAAGTGAACCGCGGTGGCGAGTTCATGCCGAACCACGAGATCTCGGTGCTCCAGGGCATGGCTCTCGCGGGTGGCTTCACGCGTTTCGCCAATCCGGATCGCGTGATCATCGTCCGCAAGGACGCCCGCGGCGAGCGTCGGATCCCGTTCGACTTCTCCGCCGTCGTCGAACGCGGCGAAATGGCCCAGAATCTCCTGCTCCAGACGGGCGACACGGTCATCGTTCCCTGACGTCGGGGCACGTTCGACGGCCTTCCCTGGCTCCATCGTCCGAAGGACGGACTCGAAAGACGAAGCGCGCGCATGTTCGATTTGCTTCGCTCCCCCCGGCGGTTCCTCCTCTTCTTCTTCGAAGCGGTGCTGTCGGCCGTCATCGTGGTGACGGCGGCGTGCCTGCGCCTCGGCGTCCACCGCGGCCTCGTCTATCCGCACATCGCCTTGAAGGCGATCCTGTTCGCCTTGTTCGTCCAGGGATCGCTCTACTACGCCGGCTTCTACGATCTCGCGATCACGCGCATCCCGCGCGTCGTCTTCGAACGGGTCCTCCGTTCGGCGCTCCTGGCGTCCATCTTCCTCGTCGGCATCTTCTACGTCGTACCGGCGTTGGAGATCGGCCGCGGGATCTTCCTCGTCGCCATCGCGCTCGTGGTCCTCGTCGTCCCCGCGTGGCGCGTCCTCTACAATTCCGTGGCCGAGAGCGCGGGAGGCTTCCGTCGGACGCTCATCCTCGGCAACGGGGAACTCGCCCGCGAGCTCGCCCAGATGATCGAGTCCCGCGCCGATCTCGGCCTCGAACTCGTGGGCATGCTCGCGCGTGACCGCGCGCAGATAGGTCCCCGCTCGGGCGTCATCGGCATCTACAAGGAACTCCAGGACATCGTCACCCGCGATCAGATCCAGTTCGTGCTCGTCGCCTACCCCGATCGCCGTGGCACGCTGCCCGTCGAGCAGCTCCTCGAGATCAAGTTCCGGGGCGTGGAGGTCTACGAAGGCGTCGACTTCTACGAACGCGAGATGGGGAAGATCTTCGTCCGCGAGCTGAAACCGAGCCAGCTGATCTTCGCGGAGGGCTTCACGGCCCGTACGACGACCCGCCGATTGAAGCGCATCATGGACGTCATCGTCGCGGTGGTCGGGCTCGTCCTCGCCGCGCCGCTCATGCTGATGACGGCCGTCGCGATCCGACTCGAGTCGCCCGGTCCGTTCCTCTACAAGCAGGTCCGCGCGGGCGAGTTCGGCAAGCTCTTCACCATCCTCAAGTTCCGCTCGATGCGCATCGACGCCGAGAAACACGGGGCCCAATTCGCCAAGGAGAACGACGACCGCGTCACGCGCGTCGGGAAATTCATCCGCAAGACCCGTCTCGACGAGCTCCCGCAGCTCTGGAACGTGCTGATGGGCGAGATGAGCATGGTCGGTCCGCGACCGGAGCGCCCCGTGTTCATCGAGCAGCTCGAACAACAGGTCCCGTTCTTCAAGCAGCGCCTCTACGTGAAGCCGGGCGTCACGGGGCACGCGCAGGTGCGCTGCCGCTACGGCGCCTCCGCCGAGGACATGCTCGAGAAGCTCCAGTACGACCTCTACTACATCAAGTCGTACACGCTCCTCTTCGACCTCTCCGTCATGTTCGACACGGTGAAGGTCGTACTCCTCCGCGTCGGGTCGCGCTGAATCCTCCCGCGCCTCCGGGCGCCGTCCACGGCGCGGCTCACTGCGTCTGCACGAACCCCGTCGACGCTGGCCGCGTCCTGTCCGTGGAGAAGAACGCGGAGAGCCCCAGGTACACGAGATTCCGGAAGAAGGGCGCGATCTCCGGACCTTGCCCGAGCGACGTGTAGCGCCCCTCGTACCCGCCGATGAGGCCGATGGTCTCGGTGAGGCCGTACCGCATCGCCGCGCCCCCGGCCACGGTGTAGAACGTGACGCCCGGAGTGCCCTCGACGGCCCCCACGGTCGCGTAGTTCACGTTGCTCTGGCCGAGCACGGAGAACCGTCGCAGCTTGTTCGGGAACGGCACGCCCGAGAGCGTGAGGTTGCCCGTCACGTTGGGGCCGACGCCGAGACGTGCCGTGAGCGGCGCGTTGATGTACCCGACGCCCGCGACCATCTGGAAATACGGACTCGCGTACGCGAGCGACGCGTTGCCCGTCGGCGTCACACTGACGGACTGGTCCGGATCGAGACGCGACGCCGTGAGGAAGGTCACGCCCGCGCGCACCTCGGTCTGCCAACGTTCCGACCACATGTGCGCGTGACCGATGGTCGGCACGACCTGGTGGAAGTCGTCGGGTCCCACGTCGCGTGGTGGGACCTGCGTCACGTCGAGGAGGAACACGGCCCGGGTGAACGTGTACTGCCCGGAGAAGAAGAGGCGGTTCTTGTCGTCGACGTCGTACGCGGCCTCGGTTCCCGAGTTCGCGGTGACGAAATCCAGACCACGCCGCGCGATCGCCGTCGAACCTCCCGGCAGATCGAGGGGTGGTTGCTCGAGCGTCGTGATGGCCTGCACCGAGAGCGTCTGCTCCACGGTCCACCGTTTCGAGACGACGTGTTGGAGACCACCTTCGACGCCCGTCGTGAGGAACGTGCGATTGACGGACGTCGGATCGAGCTGGAGGGCGATGCCGTCCGTGATGCGGAGCGAGTTGATCTTCTGAAGCGCACCGAGCACGCCCACGGTCAGGGCCGTCTGTGGACCGAGCGGGAACCGGCTCGAGAATCCGCCGCTGATGTTGCCGTCGGGCGTCTGGGGCGCGTTGTCGAGGCCGGCGTAGGCCTGACCACGCGCACCGAGTCGGAGCGAATGTTGGGTGCCGTTCGCCGTCGTGTAGAGGAAGTCGGACGCGAGTTCGAGACCTCCCATGACCGCGGCGTGGCGCTTGATGACGCGTGGGTCGGAAGGCGTGACGGATTGGTAGGTGTTGTCGTTCAGACCACCGAACACGTCGACGCGGAGGCCCGAGATGAACTTCTGCGCTCCGGTGGGCGCGACACCTTCGGCCGCGACCGCACCGCCGATCCCCCCGGCCGCACCCGCACCGAAGTTCGACGTCACCAGACGTCCGCGTTGCAGTTGGGCGCCGGGTTGGAAGAGGGACCCGGACTCGGTCGCGCCTCTCGCGCGCTGCTCCGCGCGGATGCGATCGAGTTCTTCGCGTGCGAGGCGATCCTCCTCCCACGGTTGGAGCGGTTGCCGGGGTTGCTCGGGCTGTCTCGGCTGGAGCGCCGGCTGCCGCGGTTGGTCGGGCTGGCCGGGGACCGCGGGCACGGCGGAGGACGACGTCCCGCTCGTCGCAGGAGCTGCCGGAGTCGCCTTGGCCTCCGCCTTGGGTTCGGGCGCCGCGCCGGACTTCGCCGCCGGAGCACCGGACGGCGCGCGCGGTCCCCCGTCCTGCGTCTGGAGCGCGAGGAAGACGTGCACGACGAGTCCGAACGCGGCGACCGTCATCCGCGGGGATCGCCGCGGTAGAGAGCCTCGTACGCGTCCACCATGGTCTCGAGCGAGTACGTGTCGAGGGCGCGTTCACGTGCGCGTCGGGCCATGGCCTTCCGCTTCATCACGTCGTCGTGGAGGAGGCGGTACGCGTCCGTGAGCGCGCGTTCGTCTCCCGAAGGTGCGAGCAGGCCCACGTCCGGCGTGACCACGTTCGGGAGTCCACCGACCGCGGTCGTCACGATGGGCAGCTCGCACGCCATCGCTTCCGGAACCGCCAACGGCAATCCTTCGGTCTTCGACGTGAGGGTGAAGACGTCGAACGACGAAAGGAGCGCGGGCACGTCCTTCTTGACGCCGGTGAGCACGACCCACTCACGGACTTCCGGCGCGATGCTCGCCTCGATCTCGCCGCGCGCGGCCCCTTCGCCCACGAGCACGAGACGCACCTTCGGACCGAGGAGCGGCGTCATCGCGCGCACGAGGAGCGGGTAGTTCTTCTCGACGGCGAGGCGCCCCACGGTGCCCACGACGTACGCGTCCTCGGGGATGCCGAGTTCCTTCCGCACGCGCGCGCGGCTGGTGGGATTCGGTTCGAAGTCCCGGAGAGGGATGCCGTTGGGAATGACGTGGAGCAGGCGCTCGGGCACCCGTTCCTTCTTTCGTGCGACTTCGGCCGTCCCTTCGGAAACGGCGACCAACGCCGAGAGCGCACGCACGAGGATGCGTGCCGTGAAGAGCGACCGCATGCCGTAGATGTTCGCGCCGTGTTTCGTGTGCACGAGGCGCTTCACACCGACGAGCCGCGCCGCGGGCACCGACGGGAAGAACGGCGACGGATTGTGCGTGTGGACGACGTCCGCTCCGAGCCGCTTGAAGAGCCGCGCGAGCCGGAACGAGAGGGCGGGGTCCGGACCGTCCTTCCGGGGTGCGTCGTGGACCTGGATGGGGCCGAAATCGCTCCGGAGGGTCCCACCCGGCGACAGCGAAACGACGGCGACATGGTGTCCGCGCGCGTAGAGCTCCCGGGTGAGGTGCAGGATCAGGCGCTCCTGCCCCCCCATGTCCAGGCTGTGCACGACGTGGACGATGCGCATCGGATACTCTCTTGTACCGATGCGCGTTCTCGCGATCACCAAGATCTTCCCGAACAGTCTCGAACCATTGAGCTCGCCGTTCAATCGCCAGCAATTCAAGGCGCTGGCGAAACACGTGGATCTGACGGTTCTCGAGGCAATTCCGTATGTTCCGGGCGCTTCTCGGACCGGAGTGCCCGCCCGGGCGGCGAAGCTCGCGAAGCTCCCCGATCGGGAGGTGATCGAGGGCATCGAGACCGTCTACATGCGGCAGCTGTACGTGCCCAAGGTGGGACTCGCGGTGGGGATTCCGCTGTACCTCGCGTCCCTCCTTCCCTACCGCGCTCTCGCGAAGTCCGCGGACGTGGTCCTCGCCACGTGGGCCTATCCGGACGGTGCGGCGTCCGTCCTCTTCGCGGAGGGTCTCGGCAAGCCGTGCGTCGTGAAGGTCCACGGGTCGGACGTGAACGTGATCGCGAAGAAGCGCACGGTCCGGCCGCTGCTCGCCCGGACGCTTCCCCGTGCCGCCGGGCTCGTCGCCGTCTCCCGTCCCCTCGGCGAAGAACTCGCCGCCATCGGCGTGCCCCGCGACCGCATCCATCTCGTGAAGAACGGGGTCGACACCGCGCTCTTCCGACCGCGCGACAAGAAGGGGGCCCGACGCGAACTCCGCGTTCCCGAGGATCGACCGCTCGTGGTCTTCTGCGGGCGTCTCGAACCTCAGAAGGGCGTCGTCGACCTCCTCGCCGCGTTCGAGCGTGTGCGATCGCGGGTGCCCGGCGCCATGCTCGCCCTCGTGGGCACGGGCGTCCTCGAAGCGGACGTGGCGGCGAAGAAGGCGGTCCTGGGCGACGCGCTCCACGCTCCCGGCGCGCGGCCTCTCGCGGAGGTCGCCACGTGGATGGCCGCCGCCGACGTGTTCACGTTGCCGAGTTGGGCCGAAGGGACGCCGAACGTGGTCCTCGAGGCCCTGGCGAGCGGTCGACCCGCCGTCGGTTCGGACGTGGGAGGCATTCCCGACGTGCTGTCCGATCCGCGGAGCGGTCTCGTGGTCCCGGCGCGGGATCCGGCGGCGCTGGCCGAAGCGCTCGTCGCCGCCCTCGGTCGCACGTGGGATCCGGAGGTCGTCCGCGCCACGGGGCCCCGCTCGTGGACCGAGAGTGGCGCCGAACTCGCGGCCGTCCTCGAACGCGTCGCCCGTCCCTGAAGCCCGGGTCAGCGCGCGCCGCCGCGGGTGCTTTCCTTGACGCCCGCGAGGGACGGAGGAACGAATTCGTACCGTTCCGCGGCGCGGAGGAGGCCCGCGTTCGACGAGAGCTCGTTCAGGAACGCCTCGACGTACGGTGTGCCCCGGAGACCTTCCACGCGTTTGACGAGTCGGGGCATGCCGCGTGCGATGGCGTCCCGCGCTTCCGCCTCGTCGCCGAGGCTCGCGGCGGCGTCGTGGAGGGCGAGGAACACGGGGGCCTCGTTGAGGAGGCTCGGCGAACCTTCGTCGAGCAGGGCCGCGGCTTCGCGCGCCAGTTCGCGTGCGCGCGTCGGATCGCCGGCGCGACGTTCGGCGTCCGCCCAGAGTCCGAGCGCGACGGGGACGAGGTCCATCATGCCCGTGGCGCGGTAACCCTGGGCGGCGATGCGGAGGAGGGTGCGCGCGCGTTCGATGGATTCCGCGTCGCTTCGATGGAGGAGCTCCGATCCGCGGTAGAAGAGCACGCCGAGGGTGGCGCGATCGTGGGGAACCCAGCTTCCGGAACCCGCGGCGTCCGCCATGGCACGGGGCTCCGCGAGCCGCTTGTCGTGCTCCTTCGCGGCGCCGAACGTCGCCGACCAACACAGGAGGATCATCCGGCCGTGGCGCTCGGTGCCGTGGGAACCGATGGCCTCCGCGATGGCGATGCCTTCCTCGATGGCTTTCCGCGCCTCGTCCTTCACGCCGAGCGTCGTCAGCGCGAAGCCGACGTTCACGACGAGAGTGGCCTCGCGCGTCTTCAAGTTCGCCTCGCGCGCGGCTCGGGCCGCGGATCGTCGCGCTTCGAGCGCGGCTCCCACTTCGCCACGCGTCTGGTGGACGACCGCCAGCGTCTGCCACCCGTCGACGGCGGCGGCGAGGATGCCGTCCTTCTGCGCCGTCGCCAGGAGGTCGTCCGACACGCGCTTGGCGCGATCGAGGTCGCCCGCGAACGCGTATCGGGCGGCGAGGACGGCCGCGATGCGCGCCTCCTCCTCGGCGAGCCCCGCGGCTTGGGCCGCCATGCGTACTTCCTCCGCGCGGGCGTTCGTGTCGGGTCCGCCGCCGGTCGCGTCCTCGTAGCGGATGCGGGCGCAGCGCGCGCGCACTTCGCTCGTCGCGTCGTAGACGGCTTCCTCCATCGCGAACACGGCGCTCTCCCGGTCCGCCGCGCGCGCGTCCAGACGATGCCACGCCTCGTCGAGGAGGAGCGCACGGGAGAACTGCGCCGGCTTCGCTTCGGCGAACGCGAGCGACTTTTCCGCGAGCGAGACGGCTTGGGGAAGGGCGTTCGCGAGGAGCGCGCGGCGCGCCGCCTTCTCGGTGTAGTTCGCGGCGTGAACCGGATCCCCACCGAGTTCGAGGTGCCGCGCGACCGTCGCATCGTCCTCGCCCATCTTCGCGAGCCACTGCCCCGCCTTCGAGTGGAGGCCTCGGAGCGCGTCCTCCGAGAGCGACGCGTACGAGACTTCCCGCATGAGCGCGTGTTTGAACGCCCACTCGCGCATGTCCTTGAACCGCGAGTTCGCCTGCTCGATGAGGATTTCCGCCGCGGCGAGGTCCCGGAGCACGTCCGCCGCGTCCGGAACGCCGAGCGCGGTCACGCCCGCGTCCCACCCCGAGAGGCCGAAGACGGAGAACTTCGCCGCCACCTCGCGTGCGTGGTCGTCCACGGCGTCGAGGTGGGCCTGCATGGCGGCCTCGATGGTCGGTGCCTGGCTCGTGTCGCGTCCTTGTGCGAGCAGGCGTGCGAGTTCCTCGGCGAAGAGCGGGGAACCCGCGGCCTGGGACGCGATCGTCTCCGCCATCCGCTCGCCGACGTCGCCCTCGGCACGGTCGCCGAGCATCGCCTTCGCGATCGCGCGCACGGTCTTCTTCGCCAGCGGCCGGAGCTCGATGCGCACGTGGTCCCGTCCACCGAATCGTTCGGGATCGTCCCGCCAGAATCCGGGACGTGCCGTGAGCAGCACGAAGAGGGGCCGATCGACGGCCCGGGCGATGACGTGGTCGAGCCAGAGGAGACTCTCGGCGTCGGCCCACTGCACGTCCTCGACGCCGATGCCGACGGGTGCCTTCTTGGCGAGGGCGACGACGACGTCGGTGAGCGTGATCCAGATCGCGTCACGTGCGCCGCGTTCGTTCGCGTTCTCGGGCAGGGATTCGTTGGCGACGAGCCGCGCGACGGTGTCCGCCGCGGCGTCCGTCGCGGTCACTCCCGTGGCCGCGAGCACGGCCCGCGTCGCGCGGGTCGCCTCGTCCAGGTCGACACCTTTCGCCACGCCGAAGAGTCCGCGCGCGACGTCCGCGATGACGCCGAGCGCGTGGCTCCGCGCGAACGTCTCGCACCGGACGAGCACGACGCGCGGTCGGCTCGCGTGGGACGACACGAACGACATCGCTTCCCGCTTGAGACGCGTCTTGCCGATGCCCGGCGCGCCCGTGAGCGTGACGACGATCGGCGTCTTGTCCTCGACGGCCCGGTCGAACGCTCCGGTCACGTGCGCGAGCTCGGCTTCACGACCCACGAAAGGAGCGCCTCCGACGAACTCCTTCTTGCCGACGACCGCCGTACCGACGACGGCCGTCCCGTCGCTCCGTACCTGCAGCTCGTACCGCCCGCGGGCGAGCTCGCCCGTGGTCGTGTCGGCCAGGACCTGTCCCTTCTGCGCGTCGCGTGCGAGCGCGGCCGCGCGGTCGACGACTTCACCCGTCGGCTTCGTGCGATCGATCCGCGTACGTCCCGTCGCGATCCCGACCGTCGCTCCGAGCTTGGCGAGGCGAAGACCCATGTCGAGAGCCCGCGCCGCTTCGTCGCCGATGGCGCGCCGGACGCCGAGGTGCGCGACGATCGCGTCCCCACCGAGCTCGGTGGCTTCGGCGCCGTTCGCCCGGAGATGGGTGAGGATGCGTGCGCGCGGTGCGCCCTTGGGCACGTGCGTCGCGAGGATGGACGTCACGAACCGGGAACCGCCTGCTGCTTTGTGCGTCCCCGATTCGCCGACTCCACCCACGCTGAGGGGCATCGTGTCTCCACCGCCCGCGAGGGTCCTCGTGAGCGTCGATTCCGGCAGCGTCTCGTCGGCGAGGATCGAACGCAATCCCGCGGAGACCTCGCTCGCGGAATCGGGTCGATCGGCGGCGTGGGTCGCGAGGAGTCGGGCCACGAGTTCGTCGAGGGCGAGGGGCACGTCGACGAAGAGCTCCGCAAGTCGCGGCGCGGGCGTCGTCACGAGGCGGGCGAGGATCGCGATCGGGGTCGGACCGACGTGGGGAGGCCTCCCGGTCAACATCTCGAAGAGCGTCGCGCCGAGGGCGTAGAGATCGGCGCGCGCGTCGACCTCCGCGTCGCCCCGCGCCTGTTCGGGCGCCATGTAGGCAGGCGTTCCCACGATGGCACCGGTGTTCGTCACGTTGGTGTCGTCCGCGGATGCGACGCCGAAGTCCACGAGCTTCGGCACGAGCGCGACGGCTCCACGACGACTACTCGCAGGGGCGTCGGTGGTGCTCCCGACGAGGAACACGTTCGACGGTTTGACGTCGCGGTGCACGATCCCGGCGGCGTGGGCCGCGGCGAGTGCGTCCGCCACGTCGGCAGCGACGCTCACGGCTTCGAGGAGCGTGAACGGGCGTCGCTTCATGCGTTGGGCGACGTCCTCGCCGTCCAGCCACTCCATGGCGACGTACGGCGCGCCTTCGTCCAGTTGGCCGAAGTCCACGAGCCGCACGATGCCGCGGTGCTTCAGTCCCGCCAGCACCTGCCCCTCGCGACGGAAGCGGGCCTCCTCCCGCGCGTCGACTCCGGGGATCGCGATCACCTTCAGGGCCGTCGGTTGTCCCGTCGCGCGGTCGAACGCGCGGTACACGATGCCGACTCCGCCCCGCCCCACTTCGCGTTCGACTTCGAACCGACCCCCGAGGAGCTTCGTCGCCCCACGGCCGTCCCCCGCCGTTCCCGTCATGCGCGCCTCGAGAGCCCGATCAGGAACACCTCGTAGCTGACGCTCCGTGTGCCTTCCGGACGGATCGTGCGCTCCTCGTCGAAGAGTTCCCGGACGGCCTTCTTCGCCAGCGGAAAGTCCTCGCCCATGAAGATCTTCCCGACGAAGGCACCTCCCGGTTTCGCGAGCGCCTTCGCCACCTCGAGGGCGCGCATGAAGAGCTCGAAACTCCGCGTCTGGTCGCCGAGACGGTTGCCGGTGGTGTTGGGGGCCATGTCCGAGAGGACGACGTCGTACGGCGCGTACGTCGCGAGCGCCTCGTTCTCGAGGGACAAGGCGTCGCCCAGGATGAACGACGTGTTCGCCGGGAACGTGCACTCGCACGGCTTGAGATCCATGGCGAGGAGTCGACCGTCCTTGCCGATTTTCTGGCCGACGTAGAGGCTCCAACTTCCGGGCGATGCTCCGAGGTCCACCACCTTCTGGCCCGGCCGGAAAAGGCGCACCCTCCGGTCGATCTCCTCGAGCTTGAAGACGCTGCGCGCGGGGTAGCCCGCAAGCTTTGCCGCCTTCGTGAAGTGGTCGGCTCCCTTGTAGGCGTTCTTTCGCGTCATGGCAGGGCGGACGGGGCAGGCGGCGTCGGGATCCGCGGGCCTCGGTCGGTCGTAAGGATCGTAGAGCAATCGATGCCGCACCACCGCGGCTTTTGGATCGCAGCGCCTACGATGTGGGCGGAACCGGATCCTGGATCGCTTTCGGCAATCCTTGGAATTTCCCGGACCGTCCGCGATCGTCGCGACGGCGCGTCCCTTGCTCTAGGTGTCCTCGAACGTTCTCTCTTGGTCCGATTGCCGCGCTGCGCTAAGGCGATTTTTCAGGGTGGGGACCCCGAGTCGGAACGTGTCACGGCAGACGGAGTGCACGATGCAAAGGTCCAGCGGAGCGTACGAAGCCAAGTCCCTCGATTCGGAGACCTTCGATCTCGGATCGACCCGCGAGAATCCGGTGCCCCGCATCCGCGGCCCCCTCCCGACGATCAGCGTCGACATCGACGTGGACTTCGACGACGCCACGGGCGAATCCCCGAGCCTCCCCGAACCCCGCGGCTCCGACTACCCGAGCGCCTCCCGCTCCCGCATCTGGACCTCGGAAGACTGACCCCCGTCGATTCGCGACGAACCTCGAAGGACGAATCCGGACCTCTGCATCGCGACCCCCAAGTCCCCAAAGAGAAAGCCCCGCCGACCGAAGGTCGCGGGGCTTTCGTTCTTCCGAGCGGTGCAAGCGATGACGTTCGTGTTCGGCCGTCGCGAGCGCCCGTCCGCTAGGGAGGGGAAGAGAGCCGTCCTCCCGTACGGCGACCGACCCCGACCGACGAGGACGGGAGCGCAGCAGGCCGAACGCGGACGTCAGGCCGGGCGCTGCTTCGGCGGTGCTTTCACCGTCGCGCGGACGAGAACGAGGCCGTTCTTCGAACCCGGAACCGCACCCTCGATGAGGAGGAGGTTCTTCGCCGCGTCGACCTTCGCGATGGTGAGGTTCAACATCGAGACGGTCTCGTCACCGTAGTGACCCGGCATCTTGAGGTTGGGGAGCGTGCGACCGGGCGTCATGTTCGTACCGATCGAACCGCCGTGACGACGGTACTCGTGCGTACCGTGCGTCTGAACGCCGCCAGCGAAGGACCAACGGCGGACGACGCCGGTGAAGCCGCGACCGCGGGTGCGGCCCTGCGCGTCGACCTTCTGGCCATCCTTGAACACTTCGTCGAGCTTCATGACCGAACCGGTCTCGAACTTGGCGGCGAACTCGGGCGTGCAGCGGAGCTCCTTGAGGACGCGCTTCGGCGTGGTGCCCGCCTTCTTGAAGTAGCCCGCGACCGGCTTCGTCGTGTGCTTTTCCTTCTTCTCTTCGAGGCCGAGGACGAGGGCCGTGTAGCCGTCCTTCTCGGGGGTGCGCTTCGCCACGACCGTGACGGGACCCGCCTCGATGACGGAGACGCGACGGACCGTGCCGTCCGCGTCGTAAATCTGGGTGAAGCCGAGCTTGCGGCCGTAGATGCCGGGGTTCTGGTTCATGTCGTTCGTTCTCGATCCGCTCCGGGGTGAGGAAGGAAACCGTTCCCTCGGGGGAAACGAGGGACTGCCCGTGGATGGTCCTGGGGATCGGTCGGGAGCGAATCGACCGAGGGAGCGAGCTCCCCCATCGCGAGGCGGTCGGACCGGGGACACGGAAGCGCCCACAGCCCGAAAGGGTCGCTTCCTCTACGGGGCCTGACCCCCGTCGTCAAGGCGGATTCTCAGGGGATCAGCGTCCCCCGAGGCTCGCCAGGGCCTGTTTGACGCCCTCGAGGTGGTGGTCGGCGCTGATGAGCGCGTCGAGGACGGACTGGATGCGTCCCTGCTTGTCGATCACGTACGTGACCCGCTTCTTGAGTCCCACCACGCCGAGGAGACCCGGCTTCAGATCGAAGAGCTCCACGAGCTTCCGGTCCGCGTCGGCGAGGAGCGGGTAGGTGACCTTGTACCGCTCGGCGAATTTCCGGTGGGAGGCGTCGTCGTCCTCCGAAACACCGATGATCTCCGTCGATTCGTTTCCGAGCTCCTCGTACATGTCCCGGAATCCGCACGCCTCGGCGGTGCACACGGGCGTGAAATCCTTCGGATAGAAGAAGAGGACGACGTCCTTCTTGCCGCGGTAATCGGACAGGCGGATGGTGCGCCCGTCGCTGGAGGTTCGTTCGAAATCCGGGGCAAGTGTGCCGATCGCGAGGGCCATGGTCCGCTCTACTTTAGGGGCTGGATTCGAAAGATTCATCCCAGTCGCGTCCCTTCGTGCGGGGACGGTCGCGGCACCGCGTTGACACTGCCGGATCAGCGTGCTTTAAGCCGCCGCCCTACTTGAACCGGGGGATTGCCCCGGCAGGACGCGGAGAGATTCATGCATACGTCACCCAAGATCGCGGAGATCGAGTCGTCGCAGCTCCGGACCGAACTTCCGGAATTTCGCGTCGGTGACACCGTGCGCGTTCACTACAAGATCGTGGAAGGCGACAAGGATCGCGTCCAGGTCTTCCAAGGCGTCGTCATCAAGCGCCACCGCGCGGGCGCCCGCAGCACGTTCACCGTGCGCAAGATGAGCTTCAACGTCGGCGTCGAGCGCGTGTTCCTCTCGCACTCGCCCCGCATCGAGAAGATCGACGTGGTCGCGAAGGGCGTCGTCCGTCGCGCCCGCCTCTTCTACCTGCGCGACCTCAAGGGCAAGGCCGCCCGCGTTCGCGACCAAAAAGACGCCTGAGCCCGTCGGAGTCGCGAGACTCCCGCAGCGTCGAACGACGAAGGCCCCGCCGGGTTCCGGTCGGGGCCTTCGGTCATTTGCGGGCCCGTCTTCGGGCGGCAGGGATCAGGCGAGCGGTGCCGCGTCGTTCGACGTGTTTCCTGATCGCGCGCCTTCCGGCGACCCTTCCCAATGGGCCGGGAAACGCATCCGCATGTCGCGGACCCACCGTGCGTCCTCGTCGAACACGTCGCCCGCGAGCATGGAGGTGATCGCGCGACGGAGGTAGACGTGTTGCTTCTCCGCGAAGAGGTATTCCTGGAGCGGTCCCTCGTAGAACGCCTGCACGGCGCCGAGGAACGTGTCGGTGCCGCGGCGGCTGAATGCCTCCCACTTCCGGAACCGCGCGGCCGACACGTCACCTTCCGCGAGTGCTGCGTGGATTTCCTCCGCGGCGAGGAAACCTCCGCGGATCGCGAGATGGGCTCCGGTGGAGAAGAGCGGATCGATGAAGCCCCCCGCGTCGCCGACGCAGAGCCACCCGTCTCCCACGATGTCCCGCACACGGAAGCTGAAGTCGGCGGTCGCGTCGGCGACGGGCCACAGTTTCTCGGCGCCGCGCAGGAGTCCGGTGGCCACCCCCGATTCCGCGATCGAACGGGTGTAGAGCGCATCCGTCGTCTCGCCCGGCTTCCGGCCCTTGAGCCATTCGGAGGATTGCACGACGCCCACGCTCGTGCGGCCGTCCTTGAACGGGATGAACCAGAACCAGCCGCTCGCGGTCACGACGATCTGGATGTCGCCGGCGCGCACGCCGTCGTCGCGGTACCCGCCGCGCCACTGGCAGAAGAGGGCGGTCTTGTCGAGACGGGGAACGCGGAGCGTACGCTTCGACGCGTGGGCCGTGAGTGCCGTGCGTCCCGTCGCGTCGACCACGAAATCCGCGTCGATGCGCTCCTGCGCGCCGGAAGGACCGGTCGCGAGGACGCCCACGGCGCGGGATCCTTCGTACAGGATCTTGTCCGTGCTCCATCCTTCGCGCACGTCCGCGCCGGAGGTTCCGGCATGACGGAAGAGGAGCTCGTCGAACTCGTCGCGCGGCACTTGATACGCGAAGGGCGCCGACGTGTCGTACGCCTCGGAGAAATCGTAGCGGTTGGTGCGGCCCCGATCGTCCCGGAAGTGGGCGCCGTGCTTGCGGATGAATTTCGCGTCGAGGGCGTCCCCGAGACCGAGCGAACGCAAGGTCGCCATGGACTGCGGGAGGAGGGACTCGCCGAGATGGAAGCGCGGGTGACTTCCTTTCTCGAGGACGAGGACACGACGACCGAATTGCGCGAGACGTGCCGCTGTCACCGATCCGCCGGGCCCACCGCCGGCGATCACCACGTCGAACTTCGTCATGTCGTACGTCTCCTCGCGATTCGGACCCGCGAGGGACGCGCGGGTCACTCCGCCGGTTTCGGCGGCGGGCCGAGCTGGATGCGCTCCCCGATATACGCTCCGATGAGCGTGAAGAGAATCCCGATGGCGGCCATGATGACGTAGAGGAACGTCGGCATCGTGCGGACGGTCTGGCTCTGCACGAGCCAGAACGTGCTCGGGATCGCCACGATGAAGCTCGCCATGACGGGCTCCACGAACGTACGGCCCGGGGAAATCATACCGACGAGGAGGCCTCCGGCGAACCACACCGGGATGCACACCGTCATGCCGTTGCCGCCCTCGAAGTCGAGCGCGGTGACGACCCGTGGAAGTCCGAAGACGAGCGCCGCCGTCAGGAGACCCTGAACGCCGAGGGCGATCGCCACCCACTGGATGGAGAGGCCTTCCTGCTGGTAGCGGCGTTCGAGCTCCTCTTCCCGGGTGCGGGACGCCTTGCCCATGGCCTCGATCTTGTTGCCGCACGACACGCAGCGGGCGGAACCCGGGGGGTTCTTCGCGAATCCACAGGACGGGCAGGCGACGTTCTTGGCGGCCATCGAATTCCTCGGGTCAGGACGGGGGCGGGATCGAACGAGAAGCGTACGCCGTCCGCGCTCGCCTCCGCAAATCCTGACACGCGGAACTTTCCGTCCGTGCCCGTGTCCAAGGCCATGAGGTAAGGTCATGGCCGTGCCGACACCGTCCACTCGTCCCCCCAGTTCCTCGTCCGGAGCGACGTCCGCGGACGGGGACGTGTCGATTGCAGGGTTCCGGCCGGGGGACGCTGCCGGTCCGGATCCCGAGCTCCTCGCGCTTCCGCCGCCGCCGAAGGGCGAGCGGACGTGGACGGTGCTCCTCCTCCTCGCGACCGCCGTCGCGTCCGTCGCCATGATCGTCGCCCTCGCGCGCGACGCCGCCTACGGACTTTCGGGCGACGTCGCCCGGGGCGAAGCGTGCGCTTCCGAGATCACGGCTGCGTCGATGGACGTCCTGGCGCCGCAGTCGAACCATTTCGCATGTGGCCGTGCGCGCCTCGGCGCCGCGGGAGGCGTGCGGTTCGAGCGTCCCTTCACCTCCGACGGGTTCCGGGTCCTCCCCGCCCTCGGTCGGCAGGATCTGTGGGTCGAACTCCGTGTGCCCATGGAGCAGGAGAACGGTCGCTTCGTGCCGCCGAACTTCGTGCAGGGGCGGCTCGTGCGTTTCGACGAGGCCGGCATCCGTCATCGCGGACTCGCCGCGGCCATCGAGGCGACGTCGCAGACGAAGATCCCCGCGAACGCGCTACTCCTCGTGATGGACGAGGAGCCGAGGCACGCGCGTTGGGCGCTGGTGCTCGTCGTGCTCTTCGCGGCGTTCTTCGGATGGAACGTGGTGTCGGTGGCGCGTCTCGTGCGGCGCGTGCGCTGACACCCCACGCCCACGTCGGTTCGTGTCGCCCGAATCCGCGGCGACGTCGGCTTCCGCGGTGTGTCGTCGCCGGCTCGCTCGTACGGGGGCATTGAGTCCTTCGGGGCACCGTCCCGGTTCCGGAACAGCGACCGACGTCCTCGATTCCCGCAGGAACGAGCCGTTTTCGTCCACGGGCCTTCCGGCACGTCCGTTGCTGAACGCGCCGTGTCGGTGCCGCGATCCCCTCGGCGCCCCCGGAGAACCTCGATCATGAAACTCGGCATCCTTCCGTCTTCCCTCGTCCTCGTCGCCACGGGCTCCCTTTCGCTCGTCACGGGCTGCGGCGCGCTCTCGTCCCTCCAGGCGCAGTCGAACGCCGCGATCGCGAAAGCCAACGAAGCGCAAGCCATCGCCGCGGATCCGCAGGCGGCCCTGAAGGCGAAGGCGGGCGAGCAGCTCGCCGCCGCGACGCCCAAGGAAGTGGGCGCCATCACGGGCGCCGCGAACGATCCGCAGAGCGCCGCGCGCGCGAAGGCGAGCGATCCCGTCCCGACCACCGTCGAGATCAAGAACGAGTGCACGAAGAGCGTCCCCGTCTTCTACGGCGAGAAGCCCAAGTTCGGCAGCGGCACGAAGTCGACCCTCGGCGGCAACTCGATCAACTCCATCGGCCGCGGCGCGGACGGTTCGCTCGTGGTCTGGATCACGGACAAGAACGAGAACGGTCTCGTGAAGGCGAACGTGACGAAGGAAACCAAGCGCGTCGTCGTCGCGTCGGACTGCAAGGCGATCCACGCCGAGTGACGATCCGGACGCCGCGGGGAGCCCGGGAGGGCCCCCGCGGACCCGGCGCCGGTGAGCCACGATTTCCGGCTTCCGGGACGGTCGATTGAACGTACTCTCCGGGGCCCCCGCCATGCAGTGTCCCAAGTGTTCCGCCCAGCTTCCGCCCCTCGCCCGAGCCTGCCAGTACTGCGGACTCGAGACGCACCACGGCGCCCAGGAGCGCGCCCGCGAGGCCGATCTCCACGCGCACGGTCAGCGTCAGGAGCGCGACGCCGCGGGACGCGCCATGGCGAGTCGCGCGAATCTCGCGATGCTCCTGGGGCTCGGATCGCTCGTCACGTGCTGCTTCCCGGTCGGCATCGGCGCGATCGTCATGGGCGTACAGTCGAACGGGCTCGCCAAGAAGGCGAACCTCCACAAGGATCCGAAGGCCCTCGTCGGCATCGTCGTCGGCGCGCTGTCGATCCTCGCGTTCACCGGCATGTGCATCGTCGTCGCGATCCAACACGCGCAGCAGGCGAACCGCGCTGCGGACATCGCCAAGGCCACCGACGAGAAGCGGAAAGCCGCCGAGATCGACATGGCGACGGCGTGTTCTCTCGCCGAGGCCCGCATCATCGCCGACGGGTATTCGGGCAAGACGCTCCTCGACAAGTTCACGTGCCGCGGTCCCTTCGATTCGAAGAGCACCCACCCCACTCTCCAGGGCATCGACGCCGAGATGAGCGGTGTCACGTTCAAGCTCCAGGCGTGTTTCCTCCGGAACGACAAGCGTTGGTTCGTCGTGTCCGTGCAGGAAGGCGGGACCTGCGAAGCCATGAAGCTCACGAACGCGACCGGCCCGACTCCGGTCGAGTGGGAGGTCGCCGAGGCCGAAGCACGCGTGAACTACAGGGGCGAGGTGTCGCGTCTGCGATCGGAGAAGACGACCTCCGCCCTCGCGGATCTCCCTCGCATCCTCAAGGGAACGACCGCCCCGGCCACGTGCCCCGTCGCACGGTTCAAGGACCTCCAGGCCAAGAGGCCCGGCAGCCCGTTGAAGCCGCTCACGTTCGACGCCGAGCTCCTCAAGGAAGGCTCGAAGGACGCGGCGGGAGGGGCGCGCTGGAAGACGCTCACGAGTCGGGAGCTCGTGCCTCTGTTCGACAAGTCCGCCGACGCGAACGCGAAGGGCAAGGCGTCGGAGGAACTGTCGAAACGCGGCGAGTCCCTCGTCGTCGCGTACGTGACGGACTCACGCGACTGGCCCGTGGGCAAGGTCGTGAAGGGCAAGGCCGGCTACGCGGGCGGATCCTTCGTGGGTCGAATGGTGATCGTGGACCTCGAGTCGCGCTCGGCGCTCTGCGCCGCTCCCTTGAACGTCGAGACCGATGCCGCGGTGAAGTACACGACCGCGAAGGGGGCGAGCCTCGAGAGCCAGGCCCTGGCTCTCGAAGCCGCGGCGATCCAGCAGCTCCAGTCCCGTATCGAGGACAAGGCGACCGAGCAGATGAAGGTCCTCTCCGGAGGGGCTCTCAAGCTCGGCTACAAGGCGCTCGAATAGTCGCGTCCGACGCACTCGCCGCCGCGTTTCGCGGTCCGTCCGGGCGTGCTACGTCGCGTTCCGTGCACGTCGTCGTCGTCGGAGGAGGCATCATGGGTTCGGCCGTCGCGCTCGCGCTCCGCGATCGCGGCGTCGACGTCGTCCTCCTCGAACGCGCCATTCCCGGCGCGGAAGCGTCGAGCGCCGCCGCCGGCATGTTGGGGGCGCAGCTCGAAGCCCACGCCGCGCGCCCGCTCGTCCCCACGTTCGTCCGCGCCCGGGACGGGTACGGCGCCTGGGCCGACGAGCTCCGGCGCCGTACGGGCGTCGACGTCGGACACCGTGTTTCCGGCGTCCTCAGGATCGCGACGACGGACGACGAGGCCCGCGGTCTCGAGGACGAAGTGCGTTGGCAGAAGGATGCGCGCCTCCACGCGGAATTCCTCGACTCCGACCGTGCCCTCCGTGTCGAACCCGAACTCACGAAGCGTGTGGTCGCCGCCGCGCACTTTCCCGACGACGCCCAGGTCGATCCGCCGAGTCTCCTGCGGGCCCTGGCCGTCGCGCTCGCACGTGCCGGAGTCGACGTCCGTTCCGGGACCACGGTCGAACGCATCGTCGAGCGGGGAGGGCGCTGCGTCGGTGTCCTCCTCGACCAAGGGGAACTTCGGGCCGACGCCGTCGTTCTCGCCGCGGGCAGTTGGTCTTCCTTGGTGCCGGGCATTCCGTCGTCGATGCCGCCCGTGAAGCCCGCACGTGGACAGATGGTCCTCCTCGAGGAACGACCTCCCCGCGTCCGGACGATCGTCGCCGGTGCGGGCACGTACACCGTGCCTCGCGGCGACGGCCGCGTGCTGGTGGGATCGACGCTCGAGTTCGTCGGGTTCCGCCGCGAAGTCACCGCGGGAGGCGTGCACGCGATCCTCGCCGGAGCCCTCGCGTGCGTGCCCTCCCTCGCCGACGCGCAGTTCGCGTCGTCGTGGTCCAACTTCCGCCCCTACAGCGAAGGACCGATGCTCGGTGCGTCCACGCTCCCGGGTCTCTTCCTCGCCACGGGCCACCACCGGAACGGCATCCTCCTCGCGAAGCACACCGCCGACGTCGTGACGGACGCCGTGCTCGGCGCGCCCCGCGAAACCGTCACGCGCCCGAAGTGAGGCGTTTCCGGACGATCCGGAGGACGTCCACGTCGGCCGGAGGAAACTCCGTCGGGTCCAGTTCGTCCGCGGTGGCCCATTTCACCTCGGCCACCTCGAGGGCTCGGGGAGCCTGCGACGTCGCCGTGCGCGTGGCCTCGTAAAACAGGAGGAGCACCGCTTTCTCGGCGTCGGCGTACGTGTGGAACGTCGCCTCGACGATGGAACCCGCGACGGCGTCGATACCCAGTTCTTCGCGGAGTTCCCGCGCGAGCGCGTCCCGCGGATCTTCGCCGGGCTCCACTTTCCCTCCCGGGAACTCCCAGGCGCCCGCCAGATGCGTGCCGGAACGTCGCCGCGAGAGCAGTACTTTTCCCGATTCGACGACGATTCCGGCGGCCACGAGAACGGTTCGCATCGGAGCCGAGACTACGCGAATTTCTCGGGAAGAGCGGGGGGACTCTGGGGTATGGTCCGCCGCGGCCGGCGCAGGATCGTCGAGGTGCGCCCGCGGAGGAGCTTCCATGTCCAACTCGCCTTACGACATCCCGGACGACGGCAACTTCAAGCGCGGCGCGGTCAAGCCCGTCGCCATCGTCGTCGGACTCCTCATCGCGATCGGCGCCGTGGTGGCCGGTGTGCTCATGGTGAAATCGGAGGAGGGCAAGGTCTCGCCGGTGCAGGTCGCGACCGACAAGAAGGCCCTCGCGCTCCTCCCCGTCGCCGAGCAGCTCCCGAAGTGGCGCGAGTGGGCCCAGAAGGACGAAGCGCCCGCGATGCAGCAGGAGGCTTTCGCGCAGCTCGCGTGGGCGAAGGACACGCAGGGCCTCGCGTACATCATCAAAGGCCTCTCCTCGAACGATCACCGCGTCCGCGGCACCGCGGCGACGGCCCTCCTCGAGTTCGGCTCGGGTGCCGAAGCGGCGAAGCCGATGCTGCTCAAGGCCCTCGCCGAGGCCGACAACAGCGACAAGCCGCAGATCGCCTGGGCCCTCGCGACGTTGAAGGAAGCCGCCGCGTTCGATCAGGTCATCGCGGAGTACAAGCAGGGTCATCTCGCGCGCGTCCAGAAGCTCGACGAAGCGCCCGCGTTCGATCTCGACGTCCTCGCGTCGATGGTCTCGATCGACAAGCTCGCCAGCATGGCCGGCGACGAGAGCCCCGCGCTCCGACAGCTCGTCGCGACCAGCCTCTCGCGCACCGGCGACGCGAAGTGGACCGACGTGCTCACCAAGCTCGTTCAGGACGTGTCCGGTGACGTGTCGAAGGAGGCCGCTGTCGGTCTCGGCAAGATCGCGAACGAAGGCTCGATGGCACCGCTCCTCGGTGCCCTGGCGAAGGCCGACAAGGACGCACGTCAGCGATTCGTCGAGGCGCTCCGCGACGGCGTCGGCGGCAAGGGCCTCGTCCTCGCGCTCAAGAGCGTCCACAAGACTCCCGCGAACGTCGAGCAGTACGAGACGAAGCAGATCTTCGACATGCTCAAGGGGCTCGAGGATCCGCGCACGGGCGACGCCCTCGTCGAGTACCTCGCGACGAACCCCGCGCCGCACTGGCGCACCGAGGCGGCCCTCCGCCTCGCCGAGATCGGCGACCTCCGCGCCGCGCCGCACCTCGGCTGGCGCCTCAAGCAGGACCCGCTGAAGCTCTACAACGACGCCGAGTGGCCCGAACTCCGTCGCAACGACGACGAGCGCGTGGTGGCGGCCCGCATGCTCGCCGATCTGGCCGTCCTCAATCCGGACAAGCGAGCCGAACTCCGCAAGGACGGCCTCGAAGGTGTCGTCTTCTGGATCACCGACAAGCCGCAGCCCCACGCCAACGGACTCCGCTTCCTCGCCGCGGCCGATGCCCGGGAAGAAGTGGGTCGTCTCCGGAAGTGGGCGGAGCCGGCCGAAGGCTTCCCGAAGGAAGGCCAGAAGGAATTCCCGAGCTCGTGGGCCACGGCGCGGAGCGCGCTCCGCTATCTCGGATGGATGAAGGACCCGCCGAGCTGGTCGCTCCTCGAGCGCGAGCTCACGCGCCGCCCCGCCAAGGTCGACGCCACGATGGACTCGCTCCAGCAAGGCGGACTCGCGGTCCTCGGCATGACACTCCACGCGATCGGCGCCGGCGCCGCCCATGGCTTCGCCCAGTGGGGGGACTCCAAGGCCTACGGACCACTCGTGAAGTACATCGAGGAATCGATGAACAACGAGCAGTCGCGCTTCGAGGCGTGCTTCGCCCTCGCGTGGGTCGCGACCGACGATCAGATGGCCGAGGTCGCATCGAAGGTGAAGTCGTTCGACAAGCCCGATCCGAAGACCGCCCTCATCCGCGCCTGCTACCTCGAGACGCTGATCCGTCACCCGGTGCCCGCCGCGGCTCCCGTCCTCCTCGACATCCTGAAGACCGAGATTCCCCTCGAGGTCCGCCACCAGGCCTCCCGCGCGATCGGCGCCGGTGGCGTCGATGCCGCGACCGCCACGGCACTCTTCGCGAAACTCAAGGACATCAACCTGCGGGCCGACGCGGCGCTCGCCCTCCTCATCGGAGGCGACACGGACGCCGCCATGCGCGCGCTCGCCTCCTACAACGACGCGAAGCCCGAAGAGATGGAAGAACTCAAGACCATCTACAACGGCAGCTTCGGCTACTGGAGCGACCGCGACTACGAGGTCCGCAACGTCGCGCGGTGGATCGCGAACGCGGAAGCCGTCCGTCGCGTGCGCGTGCACGACGCCTTCCAGGACTGGCCGCGCGGCATCCTCGGTCGCGCCATCTCGGGCATCGAGTACGACAGCGGTCCGCACTCCATGACCCGCGTGCAGTTCCGCATGAAGCTCCTGAAGGACGCGCGCGGTGCGGACGACACGAAGCGCAAGGACGCCATCGAGATCCTCAAGTTCATGAAGGAGAAGGGCGTGCTCATGGCGCTCCGCGGCGAGTCCGGTCCCGTCGCCGAGCTCGCGCGTCAGGCGTTCTTCGAAGTCATGAACCCGAAGACCATCGTCGGCGCCCTTCCCGAACAGGCGAAGGCCGCGAGCGCCGGATCTCCCTGACGTGACGAACACCGAATTCCGACGTCGTCTCGCGGCCGCCATGGCGGCGGGCAGCGCTCTCCAGGGCGCCGCTTGCGCCAAGGCACCCGCGGACGCGGGACCCGTCGCCGCCGACTCGGCCAGCGGTTCCGCGATCGCCAAGGCCGATGCGTCGGTGTCCGCCATCGCGCCGTCCGCGTCGTCGGCCACCGCCGGCGACGACTCCCTCCCGAAGGATCCCCCGGCGCCGAAGGAGGACGCGGCGCTCTGCGGCGGCAAAGCGACGACGGTCGAATGCTTCGATCGCGAGCGCATGGCGCGCATCAAGGAAGGCGGAGGTTCGTACACCGACCGCCTTCCTTCCCCGCCGCTTCCCGACGCGAAAATCGACGGCAACGGCTGTCTCGAACTCAAGTACGTGAAGAACGGTTGCTGCAATCCCGCCGTGTCGGGTCCTCGCGTCACCGACAAGCGCTGTTGCTACACCTTCTGCGAAGGCGCCTGTTGCGGCCGCCCGTTCGTCGTCGACGCCGAGACCCGTACCGCCGGCATCCTCACCCGGGGCGACTGGATCGAGGACGCCGGGATCTTCGGCATGGCCGACGACTTCATCCAGCTCGACGCACGGCTCCGCGATCGTCTCGCCGACGCGTGGACCCATGACGCGGCGATGGAGCACGCGTCCATCGCGTCGTTCGCGCGGTTCACGCTGCAACTTCTCGCGGTCGGAGCGCCGCCCGAGTTCGTCGCGGACGCGCAACGTGCGACCGCCGACGAGATCTCCCACGCGAAGATGGCCTTCGCGCTCGCGACGCGCTTCCGGGGCACGCCCGTCGGACCGTCGTCGCTGGACGTCTCCGGCGTCGTCCTCGCGACGAGCGTGGAGAACGTCGTGCACGCCGCGGTCGTCGAAGGCTGCATCGGCGAGACCATCGCCGCCCTCGCTGCCGAACGCGCGTTGTCCTTCGTGAAGGATCCGGACACGCGCCGCGTACTGGAAATCGTCGCACGCGACGAAGCACGCCACGCCGAACTCGCGTGGCGATTCGTCGCGTGGGTGTTCGCCCGTGGCGGCGACTCGGTGACCCTCGCCGCACGTGACGCGTTCGACGCCGAAGCCCGCCGCATCGCCCGTGGATCCATGCCCGTGGCCGACGGCGACGTGGATCCGGACGCCTGGCACGCCATGGGACGTCTCGGTCGTGAGGAGCTCGACGACGTCGCACGCCGCGCCATCGTCGACGTCATCGGTCCTTGCGTCTCCGCGCTCCTCGCTTCGCCCGACGAGGAACGTTTCTCGCCCCTCGACGTCGCGTGAAGGCGCCGTCGCACCTCCTGCTGCCGGTCGTCGCGGCGTCGTTCGTCGCGTCGATCGTCGCCGCGTGCGGTGGTGCGCGCTCCACCGGTTCCTCCACGCCGGCCCCGAAGTCCGTCGTCGCGCCCGCCGGCGTGACGCTCGTCGCCGCGTGCACGCCCACGGGCGCGGAGCTGTGTTTCAACGCCGTCGACGACAACTGCAACGGCGTGTTCGAGGAAGGGTGCGGCCTCCGTACGGGGCCCCTCCAATTCATGATCGCGTGGTCGGGTTCGGACGCGAACGTGGACCTCGCCGTGACCGCCCCGAATGGCGAACGCACGTCGAAGGAGAACCGGTCCCCCTCGTCCGGGCTGCGTTTCGAGAAGGACTGTCCCGTGGAGACCTGCCACGGCCAGGACTACGAGAACGTGTACCTCGAGGAAGCGTCCATCCTGCGTGGCCATTACGAGGTCGAGATCCGTCTCCGTGAGGCGGGAGCCAGCTCGGGGCCCGTGACCGTCCGCTTCGGAGCGCGCGTCGGCGCCGGGACCTACGGAGCCGACGTCGTACTCACGCGATCCGACGACAAGAAGTCCTTCGGGTTCGACCTCTGAACCGGACGACGCGGAAGGTCCCGCGTCTCCTTCACTTCGCGATGGTCTCGCTCACGTTCGTGCCGTCGCCCTTCTTCGTCCCGCGGAGGACCACGGAGCCGATGCCGAAAGGCCAGGACACGTTCACGTGGATGTTGGCGAGGTGCGCGGTACCTTCGCCGATCACGATCCACGGCGTGGCCGAACACGTGCCGTCGATCTCCTTCACCTCGAGGAGGATCGGGCGCTCGGGGAGCGCACGCACGGTGAACGTGACGAGCGACGCGTCCTCGCGGGATTCCACGCGCTGCGCTCCGAGCCCGTAGCCGGCCAGCTCGCGCGTGAGCAGCGGCTCGGTGACGGCCGGCCCCTTCTCCTTCATCCGCCAATACGCGAAGAGGGGAGCCTTGCCGACGGGCCGACACTTCGCGTCGAGGTGCAGACCGTAATGCACCTCGTTCTTGTTCTCGTTCTTCGAGACGAAGAACACGGACGGGAGGTCCCGACGGGGCAGGGCGGTGCCCGCCTCCGGTGTGGCCTCGTCCGCCCGCGCGTCGGGGGTGGTGGCGATGCCCGCCATCGAGGCGGCCACGAGGGCGACGATGAGGGTCCGACTCATGCGAAAAGTGTCGACATGATTGCGGAAAACGTTCATCGCGAACCCGATCCTCGCACGACGCATGAAGGAGTATGTGCCGAGATGGGGAGAAGTGCGAGACACCTGCACGTCCGTTCGGTGCCGTCACGTTGACGCGAGGGGCTCGACACCTCTACATGGAGGGCGCTCATGAACGCCGTCGCCATGCTCGCCCTGCTCGTCGTTACCCTCGGTGCTTTCGCGTGGTCCGCGAATCGACGGGCCCAACTTCTCCGCGCCGCCCGGCACGAGAACCGCCTCGACTCCCTCGGCGACCGCGTCGCCGGCGTGTTCCGGTTCGCCGTCTGGCAGGAGAAGATGGACTACTACCAACCGGCCGGAGCCGCCCACAAGCTCATCTTCCTGGGCTTCGCGGTGCTTCTCCTCCGCACCATCGTCCTCGCGGGCCGCGGCTTCTCGCCTTCGTTCAACCTCTTCGTCCTCGGGCCGGACACGCTGCAGGGGAGCCTCTACGAACTCGCGAAGGACACCGTCGCCGTGCTCGTCCTCGGCGGCGTCAGCGTCTTCTTCTACTACCGCCTCGCGAAGCCCCAGAAGCGCATGACGCTCTCCGGCGAGGCCATCCTCATCCTCGGCATCATCGCGACGATGATGCTCGCGGACATGCTGTACGACGGCGCCGCCACGGCCCTCCACGAGCGTGTCCTTTACCTTTGCGACGGCGCGACCAAGGTCGCGACGGAGGACCAGTGCGCGTCGATCCACAAGATCGTCGCGCCCCTCGGACCCGTCCCGCACGTCGGCTTCAACGGCTTCATGCCGGCCGGCTCGGTGTTCAAGTCGATCGTGCGCGACTTCTCGCCCGGCACGCTGATCGTGCTCGCGACGGCCGGTTTCTGGACGCACATCACGCTCGTCCTCGTCTTTTTGAATCTCCTCCCGCACTCGAAGCACTTCCACGTCATCACCGCGATCCCGAACGTGTTCTTCCGTTCGACATCCCCGCGCGGTCGCCTCCGTCCCCTCGCGCCGAACGCCGAGAAGCTCATGGAGGTGGTCGGCGCCGCGTCCGAGCTCGCCGATCCGAACGCCGCGCCGATCGGCGTCGCGCGCCTCGAGCACTTCTCGTGGAAGGCCGTCCTCGACTTCTACACGTGCACCGAATGCGGCCGTTGTTCGGACAACTGTCCCGCGCACCGCACCGGCAAGTTGCTCTCGCCGAAGCACCTCACGCTCGCGTTGCGCGACAACCTCTACTCCCGCGAGAAGGAATTCCTCGCACTCGACGTCTCGAAGCGCGGCTCCAACTCCGGCAATCCCGACGCCGTGCCCGGCGCCGAGCCGAAGGCGGACGCGCCGCCCGTCGTGGGCCTCGGCGAAGGCGACGTCGTGATGGGCGCGCAAGCCGTGAACCTCGTCGCCGACGTGGTTCACCCCGACGTCCTCTGGGCGTGCACCTCGTGCCGTGCATGCGAGGAGCAGTGCCCGGTCCTCATCTCCTACGTCGACAAGATCGTCGACATGCGCCGGAACCTCGTCATGGTCCGCGGCGAGTTCCCCCACGAACTCGCGAAGCCGTTCCAGGGCATGGAAGTGAACGGCAATCCCTGGAACCTCACCCGCATGGAACGCGCCGCGTGGTCCGACGGTCTCGGCATCCCGATGATGTCCGAGAAACCGGACGCCCAGGTCCTCTACTGGGTCGGTTGCGCCGCCAGCTACGACGACCGCGCGAAGAAGATCGCGCGCGCGACGGCGAAGCTCCTCCAGATGGCCGGCGTCGACTTCGCCATCCTCGGTCAGGAAGAGAACTGCACGGGCGATCCCGCGCGCCGTGCCGGCAACGAGTTCCTCTTCGCCATGCTCGCCGAGGGAAACGTCGCGACGCTCAACGGGTACAAGGACCAGGGCGGCATCAAGCAAGTCGTCACGGCCTGCCCGCATTGCTTCAACTCGCTCAAGAACGAGTACCCCGACTTCGGGGCGAAGCTCGAGGTCGTCCACCACACCGACTTCCTCCTCGGCCTCGTCGCCGAAGGAAAGCTCAAGCCGCAGAACCCCGTGGAGGGCAAGGTCGTCTACCACGACAGCTGCTACCTCGGTCGGTACAACGAGATCTACGAGTCGCCCCGCGAGATCCTGAAGGCGATTCCCGGCGTCGAGCTCGTCGAGCCCGACTACTGGACGAAGCAGCGGGGTCTCTGTTGCGGCGCCGGTGGGGCGCAGATGTGGATGGAAGAGCAGAACCAGGATCGCGTGAACGTGAAGCGCACCCTGCAGCTCGTGGACACGCAAGCGAAGACCATCGCGAGCGCGTGCCCATTCTGCATGACGATGCTCACCGACGGTCTCAAGAGCCAGAGCCTCGAGGACCAGGTGAAGCAGCTCGACGTCGCCGAACTCCTCGAGAAGAGCTGCTCCCCCGCCGCGGCCGTGCACGCGGCCATCCCGCACGGGATTCCGGAAGCCTCCGCTTCCGTTTCCACCTCCGTCTGACGCGGCGTAGACTGGGGCACGCATGGTGACGTGCCCCATCTGCAGCGCCGAGATCGCACCGGAGTCGGGGGCGCGCTCGCGGTCCACCGACCTCGAGGCGACCCTCGCCCGCGCGCCGTCGGGAAAGCGTCCCCTCTTCCCGTTCTGCTCCGAGCGGTGCCGGACCATCGATCTCGGTCGATGGTTGGACGGCGAATACCGAGTGCCCGTCGCGCCGGAAGAGGACGAGGACGGCGACGGCGAACCGTCCGACCCGGAGGACGCCTGATGCACGCGACGCTCCCATGGACGTCCCGGACGAACGCGATCCTCGGCGTGTTCGCCACCGGTCTTCTCGCCTCTCTGCCGACGAGCGCCCACGCCCAGCTCGCACCGCCCCCGCCCATGGGGACGATGCCGTCCTCCGGCGTTCCTTCCGGTTCGGGGAACTACGTGTCCTCCCCCACCGCGTCGACCCTCTCCCGCGCCGAGAAGGAGGACTCCGGGCGAGGCCTCGAATGGGTGTACGCGAACGCGGAAGTGGGCGCGGGTCTCGTCGCCTCGGAAGCGTTCGCCAACGACGCCGTCGGCCTCCAGAACCTCACCGCCGTGGGCCCGATGTTCGGCGTCGGCGCGGGCGTGCGCCTCCTCGTGCTCACCTTCGGTGCCCGGTTCCGGGTCCACGCGCTCTCGCCCTTCACCTTGGCGCAGATCGACGCGGAGGCCGGGTTCCACGTGCCTCTCGGAAAGTGGGACCCCTACGTCGCGCTCCGCGGCGGGTACGACTTCACCCTCGCCATGGGCGACGGCGCGTTTTCACCGCTGACGTTGCCGTCGAAGAACGACGTGGCGTACCGGGGCTTCAATCTCGGCCTTTCCGGAGGCTGCGACTACTACCTCTCCAGTCTCTTCTCCGTCGGCGCGGACGTCACCTTCGACACGCTCTTCCTCTCGCGCCCTCGCGTCGCCGCGCCGACTCCGACCGTCGCCGCCGAGCCCCTCTACGCGCGCGACGGCAGCACGGCCGGCATCGGCCTCGCACTGTCGCTCCACGCCGGCCTCCATTTCTAATCCCGCGGCGAGGCCCCCACGATGACGCCCGCCCTACGATGGATCCTGCCGGGAGTGACGCCGGCGCTGCTCCTCCTCGCCCTCGTCTGGCGATCCGACAAGCGGCGCGAACCCGTGACGTGGGTCCTCGGGACGTTCCTCTCCGCGATCGTGACGGCCGCGGGGTGCTTCTGGATCGAGGGGAAAGCCGCCGCGTGGACGGGGCTCGACGTCGAGACGAAGGTCGCGGGACAGGCCGGCGCGCTCCTCTTCGTCTTCGGTCTCGTCGCTCCGGTCCGTGAGGCGGCGAAGGTCACCGCGGCGTGGCTCGCCTTCCGGTCGAACCACTTCGACGAGGCGTACGACGGCATCGTCTACGCGTCCGCGGCGGCGTTCGGGTTCGCCGTCGCCGAGAACGTCGTGATGCTGCGCGCCCATCCCGAGGGAGCGATCTGGGTGTGGCGCGCCCTCCTCGCGCTACCCGCGCATTGGTTCTTCGCGTGCCTCTGGGGCTATGCGCTCGGTCGGTCCCGTACCACGAAACAGCCCGGGGCCATCTTCCCGGGAACCTGGCTGCTCGCGACCTGCGGGCATGCGCTCTACATCCATTTCGTCTACGGACGCGGTCCCGGCGCGCTCCTCGGCGTGGTCCCCATGCTCGTGGCCATGGGGGTCGTGGTGTTCTTCGCGGGCCGCGATCTGAATCGTCGCGGAGACCGTCCTTCGCGCCTGTCGATCGAGGCGATCCCGTCGTCGTCCACGCTCGAGGGCAGCGGCCCGATGTCGGCCGTGCCGAGTTCCCGGGTCCTCCGGGAGGCGTTCCGCAAATCGAACCGGGCGATCACGTTGCCGTGGGTCTTCTTCGGCGCCCTCATCACCACCGGAGCCATGGTGCTGGGACTCGCGGCGGCCATCGCGTTCGGTCACTACGCCCACGTCGACTTCGCCATCGTGGACGAACGGGACGTCGCCACCACGGCCCCTGTCGCCCTGCTCGGTTCGGGCCTGATGGCGGCGTTCCCCGTGAGCGGCTACGTGATGACCCGCGCTTCGGGCAAGACGGGGCTCATCGAAGCCGCCATGGCTACGGCCCTCGCCATCGGTCTTTCCCTGTTCGTCCTCGGAATGGCCGCTCCGGTGGCGTTGGTGTTCGCCCTCGCGAGTTCCCCCGTCGCCTTCGGCCTCTCCTGCGCCGGCGCCTGGATTGCCCGCCCCTCCCGGTGAGGGTACGAAGGGTGGGCTCCGGGGCGGTTGGGAGCCGGGACGTGAATGACTTCCGAACTTCGGGACTCCGGGACTCTGAGACCGGGAAGGCGCCCGCCCCTGGGACGATTCCCCGGAGGACGCTTGACATCGGGGCGGCGATCAATAGAGTCCCGCGTCCCGCGCCAGACCCTTTCCGGTCAGCGCCCATCGAAGAGGATTTCATCTCGTGGCCAATCATCCCTCCGCCGAAAAGCGCAACCGTCAACGCCTCAAGCGCACCCTCCGCAACCGTACCGTCAAGAGCTCCGTCCGCACCCTCGTGAAGAAGGTGCACGTCGCCCTCGACGCGAAGGACGGCGCAGCGGCCAAGACGGCTCTCGCGACGGCGATCGTGGCGCTCGACAAGGCGGCCACGAAGGGTGTGCTTCACGTGAAGGCGGCGTCCCGTACGGTGTCGCGCCTCACGGCCCGGATGCACAAGCTCGCCACGGCGAAGTGATTTCCTGACCCCCGGTGATCCGGGCGCTGCCTCGCGTCCCACCGGGTTTCCCCGCAGCTTTGTCGTGTCGCGCCGAAAGGCCCGACCCGACTGTCCCCATCGTCTAGAGGCCCAGGACCGCGGCTTTTCACGTCGCTAACGGGGGTTCGAATCCCCCTGGGGACGCCAACGCTATTTCGCCGGAAGGACGCCGGGGTACTGGGACCCCGGCGAAGCTCCGTGAAACAGCGCCCTTCGTCATCATCACGAACGCCGGCTTGCCGTCGGCATCCTGCAGAACGTCGACCTCGAGGTTCGCGAGCTGCTCGGGGCTGAGGACCTGCGCGGCTTCGGCCCGCATCCTGGCGAGCTCGGTGGCGTGGGCCCCTCGCGCCTGGGCCAACGGCGCGGTCTCGGTCACGGACGCCGTCGGGGGGAGTTGCGCGAAGCGCATGGGCTCGAACAGGCTCGCTTCCCGGAAGGCCGCGACGAGGGATCCGTCGGGGTAGACGATGATGCCCTCGATCATCCGCTCCAAGAGCTCTCGGTCGCGCGCGTGCTCTCCGGTGAAGAGGGTGGCTTTTCCGGAAACGAAGTCCGGTAGGGCCGCGGGTCGGGGAAGGAGCAGCGGCTGGACGAGCGCGGCGGCCTCCGCGATGCGCGTCTCGAGCTGCTCGATCTCTTGCTCCCGCTTCTCGATCTCCGAGACGAGGACCTTCGGAGCCCCGGAGCCCGCGGCGATTGCGCCCACGAATCGATCGCGCTCGTCGGCCGCAGCCTTCTTCCGCGCCTCGAGAGCCCTCACTGTGGCGAGCTGGCCTTCGTTCGCCGACGAGATGCGCTTGTTGTGCTCGACCACGAGGGCCTTGAGCTGCTTCGGGTCCTTCACGACGACGTCGAGCAGCGCCTTCGCCCGCGCCTCGACGCCGGGCTGGGACACGACCGTCGTGTTCTGGCAGGCAGTACGCCCGCGGGACGCATGGAAGCTGCATCGATAGTGAGGAACGGGGGGCCGCCCGCGATGGGCGCCGATCACGAAGCTTCCGCCGCAGGATGCGCAGCGAAGGAGCCCGCTGAGGAGGTACCGCTTGTTTTCGTTCGCGGTGTGCTTCCGGTCGTACTTCCGCGCGTCGCTCTTGAGCCGGACCTGCACGGCGTCCCATAGCTCGCTGTCGATGATCGGTTCGACGTACTCCTTGACGCGCGTCCACCCGGCCTCGGGGTTCGGCTTTTGCTCCTTCTTGCCGGTGACGGGGCTCTTCTCACCCTTGCGGCTCGTCCGGTCCCAGACGCGCTCCCCCACGTAGATCTCGTTCTCGAGCATGGCCTTCACTTGCGCGGTCGACCACAGCCCCGAGATCCGCTTTCCGTTGCGTACGCGGCCGGCATCACGCGTGAGGACGCCCTCTCGATTCAGGAGCGTCGCGATGCCGTGCTTCGTGTTCCCGCCGGCGTAGAGGGAGAAGATGCGCCTGACGATGGCCGCCTCCACCGTCGCCGGCGCCAAGCGCACGCCGACACGGAGAGGGCGCCCGTCGACATCCACCTGCGTCGTCGAGAAGACGGCCTGCCTCGTGAAGCCGTACGCGGGCTGTCCGCCGGCAGAAAATCCGCTGAGCACCTTTCCTTTCAGCCCGCGCTTCGATCGCTCTCCGAGGCGCTGCGTCTCCTGCTGGCTCGTCGCGAGGCCGAAGGCCACCTGCAGTTGGCCGAGCGAGGTGTTCAGATCCAGAAGCCCCAGCTTCGTGTCGGCGAGCTGCACGTCGTACTTCTGAAGTTCGGCGAGGGCGGCGAACCCGCCGAAGAAATCGCGCGAGAAGCGGCTGATCTCCTCGACGAGGAGGACGTCGAACTTGCGCTGCTTCGCAGCGGCAAGCAGCCGTTGAAATCCGAGGCGGCCCGCCGAAGCGCCTGCGCGAACCGCCTCGTCATGTTCCACCAGGACGACGTTCCAGCCCTGCCGCTCAGCGAACCCGCGGCATTCGCGCTCCTGGTCGGCGGTCGAGCGCGGGGACTGCATCTCCGTCGAGAAGCGGCCGTGAATTGCGCAGCGGAGCGTCATTGCAGCGAGGACGTTTCCATGATCGGTGTGTCACATCAAGGGACCCGGGCACGGGCAGATGCACGTCTCCCTCCGGCCCGGGGCCCTTGCCAATTCCGTCGGATTACGTGCCCGCCTTGAAGCCGACCAGCGGTCGCGAGAGGGCGGGGAGCGGCCGGAACGGGGGGCGCGGCGTGCTCCAGGGGACCGCTGCAGCCCGAGGATCGGGCCGGGGCCACGGGCTGGGCTCCAGGGCCCGCGCTTGGCGCCGATCGCGTTCGAGGCGCCGCATCCGTGCCTCCTCCACGTCCTGGGCGAGGTACTTGAGGACGTTCGCCTGCGTGAGCTCCGCGGTGAACCTTCGGGCGGCCGGCAGGTGCCCAAGGCGACGTTCCTCCTCGATGTCGCGGAGCTCGTTGGTCGCCGCTTCCCGCATTTGCTCGAGCTCCTGCTCGTGGTGGATCGGCGCGTCGGGCAAGGCGGTCCCCACCTTGGCGATGTACGCGCGGATCTCCTCCGTGAAATCGAGCTCGAGGGCGAGGACGTCGGCCAGCACAAGTTGGCGCAGAAGGTCGTCGGGCGGGCTCATGCACTCACCCGATTCCGCGCGTCGCCGTCGCCGATGAGGGAGAGCGCCGCCGGAGCGAGCCACTCGTTTCCCCGTGGAGGCCGCGCGTCCGTTGACGTCCCCTCCGGACCGGCGAGCTCATCGAGAACGCTGTCGAAGGGACCATCGATGATGGGCTTGAGAAGGGCCGTGAGCCGAAAGACTTGGTCCAGAGTCACCTGCATCTGCTCAACGCGCTCCTCCGTGACGCCGGGTACGCCGAGGGCATCGTCGAGCAGCTTCGAGGCCGCCCTCACGGTCCGCGGCACGACGAGCGCCAGGAGCGCCGATGCCGCAACCTTCACGGCGTCGCGCAGCTCGTCCATGCTCGTCGGCGCGTGCGGGCCGTTCGTTTGAGGGACGACGGACAGGCCGCTCTTCCATGCCAGGGTCGCGCGCCCCCGTACGTCCTTTCCCTTGCCGCGCGTCTTCCGGCCCGCGGAAGACGAGCGACCGGGACCGCGACCTTGCAGAACTCTCTCGACGGACTCGGTCAGCCGCGCACGCGCGACCGCGACGTCGACAGGCTTGCCCTTGGCGGTCGATGCCACCTCCGCCGAGCGCACGAGACTTGCCGCCTGACTGCGAGACACTTTCCCGTCGTTGACGGCTGCCTTGAGGACGTCGGGCGTAATCGGTGATGCGAAAATCTTCCGCCGGTCGCGCACTGCAGATGTTGTCTCACCCACCTCGGCGGCGACCAATTTGTTAGTCCTTGCCGACACTTGTGAACCTGGTTCAGATCTGACCCAGGTTCCGAGGTCCGTCCGCTCACCCTTGCGGCGGCCCAGAATCTTGTACACCTCGGCCTCGAGCGCCGCCTTCCGCTCCTGCGACAAGCGACGCTGATGCGTGCCGGCGAGGTTGTCGCGAATCATCGCGAGCCTCTCGACGTCCGCTGAGTAGCCCGTGACGATCTCGGCACGAACCTCCTTCACGCCAACCCGGATGGCCGACTGAAGGCGACGATGTCCACGCAGCACGGTGCCGGGCGGGCTTGCGCACCCATCGCCGGTGACGAGCAGCGGTCTCTCAACGCCGTGGTTGGCAATGTCTTCATCCAGAGCCTTGTCGCTCTCGGGGGATTCGGGGGGGAACAGGTCAGCGTTGTCGGGGTGCGGACGGAGAGAGGAAACGTCCACGCGCAAGATGGTGCCCGTGGCAAGCCCCGCCAGATGTGCGAGCGTCCCGGGGGCCACCTCTTGCCCCCCCGCCGTCAACTTCTCCTGCGCCGAGATACCGTCGAAAGTCATGTGTCACATGCTCCTGGATTGAGTTGGTGAAATGGAGTTGCGAGTGAGAGCGCGATTTTCGTATTCACACCTCCAGTCCTGCGCGCCGAAGCTCTGCGCGAAGATTCCAGTAGACGTGCCACCCACGCGGCGTCCGCGTGCAGACCACGGTGCGACCCCGTGGTGGACGCAGCACCCAGCGATTCTTGCGCGTTCGGTCCACCGCCCAGCCGGCGCGGCGAGCGGCCGCCACGAGTCCGTCGACCTCACCCATGCGTGCCTCGCTGGTCTTGGTCGCAGTAGGGGTGGCGCCGCGTGACGGTCGCGTTGGTGTCCATGACGCGGGAGGCGCGAACGAGCTCGCTCCTTTCGAGCGGCGACCCACGAGGCACGCTCATGGCGACCTCGGCGACAGAGGGTGGCCTCGCCCTTGAGCGAGCCACGCCAACAGGGTCTCTCGGTGGACGCGGACGGAGCGTCCCAGGCGCCGCACGCCGGGGATCTCACCGCGCCCGATCAGGTGGTAGACGGACTTGCGATTGACGCGCAGAACGCGCGCGACTTCGTCCACGGTCAGGACGCAGCCGGGCTCCTGGGCAGCGCCACGCTCTGCACCTACGCCCTTGGGGACGTCATCACGATCGATGGCCTTTGTAGACCGCGCCCGCCTAGACATGAACGCCTCCGTGCGAGGCGCCCAAACGGGGATGGCAAGCGTGCGTTACGCGCGCTGGTTCTGGGTCGGAGCTGCCCGCCGCAGAGGCGGTTGGGCGGGTCGTGCGGCGTCGCCGGGGCTGCCTGCGGGCTGTTCGGCGGGATAGGGGGCGAGCCGACGCGAACAGTTGTCGCTTCGCCAGGATGCGCCCCCGGCGCCGTTGCAACTGCGCGGCCGTCACCGTGGACACCGGCGGACTTCTAAAGCGCACCGGCCGCTGGTCGGGCGGGGGCGGCTCGGGGCTCTCGAGGTACCCAAGGCACTCGCGCAGGTGGTCGTCCGGGAGCTCGTTGCCCCAGTCATCGTCCACGGTCACGTCCTCGAAGGCGCCCATCGCGGCTCCACTTCTAGCACGACCCACGAGGTCTGCCGCCGCTCGTGAGACGCCGGGAGTGACCAGGACGGTACGAGAGGGTAGATCGCGCCCCATGACGCCCAAGAAGAGCCACCCCGCTCGTGCGGCACGCTCGCAGGCGTCCATCGCCGCGACCCAGCGGCAACCGGAACGGGCAACGTCAAACGCGTTCGAGCGGTTGAGAGCGAAGGCCGAGCAGGCGGTCGTGGACCTATTGCTCGCGGGGTACAGGAGCGTCCGCGGGGCCGCGTCGAAGACGGAGCGGGCCGAGGCTCTCGAGGTCGAGCTCGTCGCCCAGGCGGCGCTCGTCCTCTTGCAGGCGCTGGACGAGTCTGCACGTCAGCGCCGTGGGGAGGCCGCGCAAGCCGCGGCTGCCGTGCGGAAGATCACCAGAACCCCGGATCACTTCGGGCGAACGGATATGCGAACGCCGCGAGCCCTAAAGCAAGCCCTGATCGACGTGATGGATCGCGCGCTGGCTCGCCGCATGCCGCCGGCGCATCTTCAGACCATTCGACCGTCCACGGCGCGTGGCTCGAAGGATTTAGGGATCCCTCGGGCCAATCTCGACGACCCATCGTCCTTTTCACCAGAGTACCAAGTTGCGTTCGATGTCTTCGTGGCCGCCTTCGACGCGAACGAATTCATCGCCGAGTTCGGACAGGTGCCGGACGACGCCATGCACACGATCGCTCGCGTCGTTCGCCGTCATGCCGCGAGCGGCGTCTGCAAGGCGGACGCGGTTTGCGCGGACGTTCTCGCCGAGCTCGGGCTCATCCCGGTGAAGAAGAAGACGGAGTACTTCCTGAACTTCGCGCCATCTTCACCCGGCAAGGTCTGACCGCAGTCAATCGCAATCCGCGATCCGCGGTTCGAGGATGCGCGTTCAACGGCTCAAGTGCCCCTGGTTGCATCTACGGCACAACGATGCCGCGCATTGCCGACCCACAAGTTCTCCGGATTGCCTGTCACGTTCTGTGTGACCGGCGCACCGTCGCTCGCTACTTCGCGGATCGACCGCTGACTGTCTCCATGCGCGCCCGCATCGAAGACGCTCTCGTCGACCTGGGAATGCAGCACCTCCGGCGGCCGGCAACGGGGCACAGCACCACCCACGAGTGAAACACGAACGGCTCCTCCTGCTTGGCGGCGGGTGAGGAGCCGTTCGACGAGGTTAGCGTCATGATTGTAGTCAGCGACGCGGCGTCTCGCAACGCGCCCGTCAATCACGAGAGCGACCAGACGGCGGCGCCTCAGGGCAACGGGGCGGTGTCCGAGACGCAGGCGTCGCATCCGTTGACCCCTGAGCACGAGGCGTACCTCACCGCGCGTGCGGTTCCCGTGGCGTTCGCCCTCGAGGCCGGCCTTCGCTCGGTCGATGGCGCAACGGGGGCGAGCCTCCTCGGCTTCGAGCGCCCGCTCGAGAGCGGCGGACTCGCAATGCCGTACCCGAGCGTCAGCCCACCGTACTGGCGCATCCGGATGAACGACGGGGCGACGCGCTACCTCGCGCCAGCCGAGAGAGAAGTTCCGCCGTACGTGCCGCCCGGCTTCGACCTCGACGGCACGACCCCGTTCGTGGTGTGCGAGAGCCCGATCAAGTGTCTCGCCCTCGAAGCGGCCGGTGTCAGCGCCATCGGACTTGGCGGTACCGGGACGACGCTGACCACGGCGCACTCGGCCGACGAGGAGCGGCGCCTCAACCAGCACTGGACTGTCCGCACGGGCAACCGTCGCGTGACGGTGCTGTTCGACGCGAACGCATCGACGAACCCCAACGTCGCGCGCGACCAGGCTCGCCTCGCGCAGGCGCTCGAGCGCGCCGGCGCTGACGTCTTCATGGCGAAGCTCCCCCAGTCCCCTACCGGTGAGGCGTGGGGCCCCGACGACTTCCTTGCCTCGCACGGACCGCAGGCGCTCAGGTCGGTCCTCGAGGGAGCGCTCCCGGCGAGCCCCGCGAGGGCGATCTCGATGGCGCTCGCCGAGGCGGACGAGGACACCCGCCGGAATCGATTGCTGGATCTGCTCGACGACAAGGCGTTGGGCGTCGCCGTCGTCGTGCGAGGCACAAAGTGCGAGCAGCATCTTCGTTCCCTGCTCAAGCGGTCCGGGCTGACGAAGCCGCTGACGGACATGATCCGGCGCGCGCGGGGTTGGCTCAAATCGGGATCCACGGCGAAGGCCCCGGCACCCTACGACGTGAAGGGCGGGTGCATCGTTCTTCTGCGAGGCGACCAAGAGGAGGTCGTTGCAGACTTCGTCGCGCAGATCGACCGCCAGCTCGTCCTGGACGACGGCGTCGAGAAGCGTCGGTGCTTCGAGATCTCGGGGGTCGCCGCGGACGGGACTCCGTTCGACACGATTCGCGTGTCTCCAGAGGCCTTCGTCAAGGAGGCGTGGCCGCTTACCCACTGGGGCGCGAGCGCCATCACCCGACCGATGGCGCACGGACGCGAGCACCTGGCCGCTGGGATTCAGACGATCTCGCATCCTATTCAGGTCTCGGCCTATGCCCACACGGGATGGCGCGAGCACGACGGCCAGCTCGTCTTCCTGCATGCACAAGGGGCCATCGGTCCCGTGAGCGTCGACGTCGTACTCGACGAGCGCCTGAGGAAGTACGCGCTGCCGACGGCACCGTTCGACGTGCAAGGCGCGGTCCGTGATGCTCTCGACCTGCTCGAGGTGGCCGGCGCGCCCCTGGGCCACGTGCTCCTCAGCGTAGTGTTCCGAGCCCCGTTGCAGGGGTTTCTCTATGCGGATTCGGCCGTCTGGGTTCACGGCCCGTCGGGCGCCTTGAAGAGCTCGCTCGTTGCGCTCTTGATGGCGTTCTTCGGCCCGTTCGAGCGCGAAAACCTTCCCGGTTCGTGGGAGTCGACGTCGACGTGGCTGGAACAGCTCTTGTTCGCGGCGAAGGACGTGCTCGTCGTCATCGACGACTTCGCCCCCACCACCGCCGACGCCCACGACAAGCGAAGGGCAGCGGCCGCGACCGTACTGCGGTCGATCGGGAACCAGTCCTCCCGTGGTCGCGCGCGCGCCGATCTCACCCTACGTCCGAACCGGCCGCCGCGCGCTCTCGTCGTCGGGACGGGGGAAGACCTGCCGAATGGCGAGAGCGTCCTCGCACGCATCTTCCCCGTCGCCATCGAGAAGGGACAGGTGGACCTCGCCGTGCTCACGCGCCTGCAGGCCGTCGCCCATCGCTTTCCTCACGTGATGGCGGGGTACCTGCACTACGTGCGCGAGGTCCCCCTCGGTCTCGAGCTGAGACTGAAGGAGCGCTTCAACGCGATTCGGACGAAGGCGCAGGGGATGGGGCAGCACCTTCGCGCGCCTGCGACGATTGCTCATCTCGCTCTCGGCGGCGAGATGTTTGCGGAGTTCGCCGAGGCGATCGGTGTGTTCACCGCCAGCGAGCGGGCGGCCTTCGCGGACGCCGCCTTCACCGCGCTGGTGGCCACAGGGCAGGCGCAGAGCCACCACACCGCCGAAGCCGATCCCGCGCGACGGTTCCTCGAGGTCCTTCGCTCGTTGCTGGTTCGGGGTGAGGTCTGTCTCCTCGACAAGGACCTCCGGGGCGCCGCGACCGTCGGCGGCGGGTGGTCCGCGCTGCAGGCGCAGATCATCGCGCAGCAAGCGGGCGACGCGGACGCCACCAAGAGCCGTACGGCAAAGGTCGTTGGCTGGTTCGACAGGACGCACGTCTTCCTCGACCCGGACGGCTCCTACCAAGCCGTCGTGCAGGCCTTGAAGGCGGGCGGCGGGTCGATGCCGGTGAAACAGTGCACGCTCTGGCAACGATTGAACACTCTCGGCGTCCTTGCCACGGAAGAGCAGGATCGACGGACCGTGAAGCGCGTCGTGCGCGGCGTGAAGACGACAGTGCTGATGATGCCATGGTCGGCGCTCGATCTGGATGGGCCCGACCCGAGTCCGCCGGACGGCGACGTCTGCACCGACGGAGGGGACGGCCAACCCGGGGCGACCGACCCCGGCGTCCCCGTTTCAGAGGGCAACCGCGCGCAGGTGCCGACCCGCCGGCCGTACAACGATTCCACCAAGCCGCGTCGCTTTCGCGAGCTCCCCGTATCCAAAACGGGGAACGTGGAGATGAACGGGGCGAACGAAGGGCAAGAATCTCAGCCCTTTATCCCGGGCGTCCACGTTCACCCCGTTTTGTTGGTTGAGGACACGCATAGGGGCATCGAGAGGGATTCCGAGATCCCTTGTGCGTGTTCCCATATGAAGAGCTCTCCTCCCCGTAGGAACGGGGAGAACGTGGAGAACGGGGACCGGACGGCTTCTTGTCCATGCCCACCCACCGACCTGGCGCGCCTCGCCGAGACCATCGAGAGATGCGGTGAGGTCGCGATCTCCGTCGACGGCCCCCCAGCGGTCTCGCTCGCTGCGAGTGGAGCGACCGTCACCCTCGCGCTCCCGGACGGGCAGGTGCACGTCCTCGAGCCCCGCACGCTCGAGCGCGGAAGCCCGGTCCACGTGGCCCTCGCCGCGACGGAGGTCATCGTCCACGCCGGCGGTCCCTTGCTCGGGGCGATGGCTGCCCGCTTCGGCCTTCGGCCCCGAAGGGTGTTCGACACGAACGTGGCCGCCATGCTCCTCGACGAGGGGCAGCGCGGCGAGGGCTTCGTCGGGTACGATCTCTTGACCCTTGCCCGCCGCCTCGAAGGCGCCCCAGCGAACGGGTCCGTCGGACGCGCGCTCGTTGCCGTTGCTGCGGCCCAGCGAACCGCACTCTGTGACGCCGGGCTCCATCGTGTCCACAGTCTCGAACAGGACGTCATCCCGGCCGTCCTTCACATGCACCAGTCGGGCGTGCCGGTCGACCGCGACGCCCTCGCCGACGTTGTGGCCACCATTGGGCGTGAAGTTCATGCCCTCGAATCCGAACTCCGCGTCTGGCTCGGTGTCCCCAAGCTGACGGACAAGTACCTACTGCCGGCGCTCGCGGCGATCGGCATCGCCGTGAGGAGCAGAGGAAAGGACGAACTATCCCACTACCTCGACTCGCCAGTCGCACGACAGGTGATGTTGTTGAACCGGCAACAGGCGTTCTTGAACGACCTCGGTCCGAAGATGATCGCGGCCGCGGCGGCTTCGCCCGACGGTCGGATGCGTCCGCAGATCAAGCAGCTCGGCGCCGTGACCGGTCGCTTCACCTATTCCGAGCCAAACCTGCAGGGCGTCCCGAAGAAGGACCCTCGCATCCGTCGGTGCTTCCGACCCGCCGGCGATCGCGTCCTCGTCATCGGGGACTACAAGGCGATCGAACTCCGCGTGGCGGCGCATGTGACGGGGGATGCGACCCTTCGTCGGCTGTTCGAAGACGGCAGGGACCCCCACACGTTGATGGCGCAGCGGATGACGGGCAAGGCGCTCGCTGACATCACGGTCGACGAACGGGAGCGAGCGAAACCTGTCAATTTCGGTGCGCTCTTCGGCACGTCGGCCTCTGGCCTCGCCTCGCAGGCGCTCGTCGACTTCGGGCTCTCTCTCTCAATCGTCGAAGCCGAGCGGGCTCTTCTCGAATACCGGCAGCTCTTCCCCGGAATTGCTGCGTGGCAGGCCGACGTAAGGGGCGCGCACGGGCGCGTGGTCGTGAGCCAGACTGGACGCCGCCGCGCGTTCTCGGATCACGACCCCGACACCAAACGGCTCAATTTCCCGATACAGGCACTCGCGGCGGACGGGATGAAGCGCGCCATGGCGTTGCTCCTCCCGGACCTGCCCAAGTGGGACGCGCGCCTCGTCCTGAGCGTGCATGACGAGCTCGTCCTCGAATGCCCGCTCGCGTCATCGGACGCCGCGAAGGCGGGGCTCGAGAGCCGCATGCTCGAAGGCATGGCCGAATTCGTGGCCAGCGTGCCGATCGAAGTCGACGTGGGGGTTCGTCGTGATTGGTCGAAGTGACTCCATCTCGTGAATGGTCCAAGTGAAAGGAAAGAGGGAATGAATCCGATACTTCAGCAGCCTGCCAACAACGTCAGCGCCGCGTTGAGCCACACCGTGATGACCGGTCGCGCTCTCGTCGCGCCAGGAGCCCGAACATTCCAGTACGACCCCCGCCGGGCTGCGATGCCACCGCGCGACTATCAGGTCGAGCTGACCGAGGCACTCTGCGATGCCGCGGACGGTGCCTCCGCGGGGGACCGAGTGATGATCTCCCTCGCGACGGGCGGCGGGAAGACCCGGGTCATGAACGACTTCGTCCTCGGCCACCTGGTTCCGATGGGGTATCGCGTCCTGGTCACCTCGCCGCAGTGGGAGCTCAACGCGCAGATCGTGGATGACGCCTGTGCGCGCTATCCGAGCGCCCGCTCCGTCATGACCTACCTTGGCGGCGACGGCGCCGAGGTCGAAATGTTCGGTGCGCCGCGCGCTCGCAACGCGCTCGTCACCGTGAGCACCCTTCAGACGTACTACGCGCGCCGGAACGCGGAGTTTGCCACCCGTCCGTTCGACGTCATCGTGCTCGATGAGTTGCACTACGGCGAATATGGAAAGTGGCAGAAGGCGCTCTACGAGCAGTACAAGGATACGGCATTCTTCGTGGGTGCGACCGCGACTCGCAGAATCGAGTCCGGGTTCAGGTTGTGCGGTCGCTCGTACGACCTCGCGGAGTTGGTGGGGCGCGGGGTCCTGGCTCGTCCCGACCTGACCACGGTTGAGACGTGCGTCGAGTGGAACCCGAAGCTCGATGTCGTCAAGGGCGACTTCGCGGCGCGCTCGTTGACCGAGCTCGGGCGAAGCGGGGCGCGGAACGACTTGATCGTCAATACGTACCTGGAGAACCGGACGGCCTTCGGAGCGACGATCCTCTTCGCGTGCGACGTCGAGCACGCGAACGTCCTCGCGACCAAGCTCAAGGCCGAGGGTGTCCGTGCGGCGGCAGTCCACTGCCGGATGCCCGCGGACGAGAGGCGACATGCCATTGGGCAGTTCCGCGATAAGAGCCTGGACGTCATCGTGAATGTCCGCACGCTCACGATCGGCGTCGATATCCCCTACACTCAGACGATCTTCCTGGCCCGCCCCACGGGAAGCGACATTCTTCTCACGCAGATGATCGGTCGAGGATCGCGTCGCACGGCGACGAAGAGTCGCTTCAACGTCGTAGATTTCGTCGACGTCCTCGACGGACCGAGCGCGGTCTATGTGAAGCGGCCGAAGGGCTTTCTCGGGACGCCGTCGTGGGAGGGGGCGCGTCGGCCTCGGCACGAGTACATCCCGGCGGACCTCACGACCGTGACGTGGCGCATCGCCGGAGTCGAGGGCCTCGCCATCCAGGAGCGTCAGTCGTTCTCGATTGAGGTCCAACTCGCTCCGGTCAGCGGGAGCGCTGGCGACGCTCCTGGCCTCGCGGGCGCCCTCCTGCAAGCGCTGCCCGATTCGGGGATGGGCGAACTGGGCGAGCATCCCGGCGCCGCGTGGACGATGCGAGTCGAGGAGGGGCGGCTGCGTATGCGCAGCCCCGTCTTCCTGGGCTCGTGGGGACTCGCCGTGCTCGCGGACGATGTAAGGGTCATCGGGTTCATCGCAGCCGGCCACGGCTTCGGCCCATCCCAAGACGCGCCCATAGACGTGTCGCTTGCTTGGTGCCCCGAGGCTTGCGACCTCCGCCGCCTCTTCGAGATCGTGGGGTACTACGAGCCGGCGCTCGCATCGCTGGCGCCGCCGCCCCCGGTCTCCGGCAGGACGCGCCTCCGGCCGGCGCGTCGCGCTGTCCCAACGACCAGGCAGCTCGCAGACCTCGATCTGTGGAGTGGCTTCGTCGCGAACGAGACGGACGGGTACGACATGCTTGATCTTCGTCCCCTCTTTGCGGGCCGCGACGCCGTGAACATGCCACTGCGCACGTCTTGGCTGGACGGCGCCTCCATCGTGACGTGGATCTCGCTGGCCATGCACATCCTGCGAGCGGCGGAGGACGGTCGCATCCTGAATGGCGATCCCACGAAGCGAGTCCAGAGCGCCCCCATTTCGCGTGGGGTCAGGGGCAACATCTCCGAGCTCGTGCAGTTCGTGGGCGCGTCGCAGAAGCTCGGGACCGGCCTCGTCGAGCGCCGGGCCGAAGTGATCACGAACCTTTGGCTCGCGCATCCCCGCCTCGGTCGGCTCGCGCGGCGGCTTGTCGAAGGGTGGACGACCGCCGCATAGCAGGGTCGCCGCCCCCTCGACGGCTGCCGCGAGACTGGGGCTAAGGAAAGTCGACCCGACCTCCTGACCCGTCGTACCTCGCGCTGGGTCCGGCCGATCCGTCCGCTACGCGCGTAGCACCGGCGAACGCGGTCCCCCCCACGGCGACGTGGCTGCGCACCGGAGCGCCCACTACGGCGGGCACTTCGTCGTCGCACACGCCCGCTCGCAGCTCGGGTCGTCCGCGCACGCGGAGATGCACTTCGAGAGGCAGCTCGAACGAGCCTGCTTCTTCGCCGCGTCCGACAGCCCCGCTGGACGCATGTCGCCGGCGCCCTTGGCCCTGGAGTCGGCCCCCTGCGGGGTGGTGCCCAAGGGGGCTGCCTTGTCAGGGAGGGCCGCGACGGCGTCGACCTTCACCCCTCCCGGGCTGGGAATCGTCGGCAACTCCCCCTTGCGCTCGGCGTAGGTCGAGTACGTCGCGATCATGGCAATGGCATTCTTCGCGAGAGCCCTTGCTTCGAGCCCGCCCCCCGAGTGCGCGAGATCCATGAGCGTCTTGGCGAGCGACATCTCCTCCACGACCACCCAGTTCGACGTGGAGCCGGAGTTCAAACTGACCTCCCTCGTCTCCGGCTGTTCCTGCACCCATAGGTCGAACCGGCCGCGGGAGCTGAACCGCGTCTCGTCGAGATCGAGGAGGCAGTGATTGCGGTACCCGTTGACGGTTACCTCGAGACCGCCGAGGTGATCGGACGGGTCACCAACGATTCGGCCGTAGGCGTGTTTCCAATGCTCCTTGGTGAAGAAGGCGCGGAAGAGCTCGCCGTCCGGGCGCCCGACGTCCCTGCCTTCCGCGCGCGCGGCGACCCAGGCGCAGATCGTTTGATTGATCCACGGCGCGCCCTTGCAGACTTCGGGGTACTTCCCATCGCTCGCCAGGCTCTTGAGTTGGGCGCGGTGTTCTTCCAGTAGCTCCTTGGGTGTCTTCGGCGCCGGCGGAGGCGCAGGGGGTGCTGCCGAGACGCTCGGCGCTGGCGGCGCTGGTGCCGCGGCCGCCGCTGCGACCAGTCCCTGCCGCCCCTCGTCCTTCTTGCACGCGATGAGCGTCCCGGCGATCGCTACGACCACCGCCAGCCGGCCCGTTTTGAATTGCCTCATCACATCACCTCCGAAGGAGCTTTCTGGCCTGCTCGGCGTGGAGACCGGCGGGGTACTTGGTGGCGTAGACCTCGACGCCCGCGCAGGCGTCGCTCGTCATTGCGGTGAGGCACTCCGCTGCGCCGGAGGCCTTCCAGGCGTTCTCGTCCTTCTGGAGAGGCGCCATCGCCGCATCGCCGTCCCTCAGCGCGGCCTTGGCCTCCTCGGTATGGGCCCCGTTGGGGTACCTGGCGACGTAGACGCGCACGGCGTCGCAGGCGTTGAGCGCCGTGGGGAGTTTGCACCCGGGCGCGTGAGCGTTGTTCCAGTCCGTCTCCTCTTGGATTCGCTTCGCCTCTGCCGCCTTCTCGGAGACGTCGTGCGCCTTCTGCTCCTGACGAGATCGGCGCTCCGTCGCGAACGCCGCGAGCTTGCCCGACGTCCCGATCGCCGCCACGAGAGGGCGCACGTTGGGCTCGGAGACCTCCCGATCCGGTGCGACGAACTCGACGGTCGCGTTGTCCAGGACGCGCCCTTCCGCCGAGAGCGTCAAGGCGACACTGAACCGGCTCTTGGCCTGCGACTCGCCGTTGACCGAGACGCTGACCATGGACCGCTCGGGCGTGGCCGTCACGGCGACCTCTCCGTCCACGTCGTGCTTTGCTTTGGCGTCCGAAGCGAGCGCGTAGCCGGCGCCGACGAAGGCGGAGCGAAGCGCCGCATCGACGGCCGGGTGGCGGGTCGGCTTCACGAACAGGGTGAGGCTCGCGACGTCCTGCGTTGCGGGCGGAGGGGGAGGTGCCGCTGCCGGAGGAGGCGCCGATCCACCGCAGGCCATGACGAAGATCGCGGACGCCGCGAAGAGCTGAGCATCGTGGAGCCGGAGACACCGAATGAGCATGAGTTCCCTCCCTGTTGGTCGCGTCGAGGTCAACCCCGGAGCGTATCACGAAGCTATGGGTTCGTTTTAGAGTTGGACGCTTCGGGGCACCCACTGGTGGGTGCGCCAGGTCCCACCCGAACGACTTGTGAAGGACGTTGGTCGTCGGATCGGTGAGTTGCGATCGGACGTCGGCGTGACCCAGGCCGAGCTCGCGGAGAAAATCGGCGTGGCGACGAGGTACGTGCAGAGCGTGGAGGGTGGAGGTGAGAACCTCACGCTCACCACGATCGCGAAGTTCGCGATCGCCCTCGGCGTCCCCGCCGCGTCGTTCTTCGAGCGCCCAGCGCGGCCGAAGCCACGCCCGGGTCGCCCGAAGAAGTCGACCGCGTAGGGTTCACGGACCGCGCCGTCGGCGGTGTCGTCGCCGCGCGCGGCGCTGGAGCCGTCCCGCGGCGAACGCTGCTGCCTCCGAACACCCCGCCTGGAGGCCCGCGAGGACCCTGCGAGCCTCACCCGTCGGCAGAGGAACACCGATGAATACGGGGACGCCTTCCGCCAGAGCGCGCTCTACGCCCTCCTGCGCGTTGAGGACGCCGTCGCACTGCCCGATGTTCAGCAGGACGTCGCCGGTGCACGTGACGGCAACCGGGGCACGATGAAGGCGGCGGCTCATCGGCAAACGTCCGAATATGCGCAGTTCTTACACTGCCATCCTCGAATGGCGTGATCTACGCCAGCTCGGACGGCGCGGTGAACGGAGAGCGCGGTCGCAACGAACTCGTCCTCGTCCCGCCGGGTGCGCACGAGGTGTTCGATCTGAACGTCGGGTGCCTTCGTCTTCGTCGCGACCATCAGGGTCAGCGTCGCGCCGTCGTAGCCAAGCGCGCGGGCGGCCAGGCTGTACGCCGTCATCTGGACGTCGGTCTCGAGCTGGTCGGCGGCCCACTTCTTCTTCCCGGTCTTCAGCTCCAGGACCGCCCCGCGTCCGGCATGAAGAACGACGGCATCGAGGGCGCCCACGAGTGGAACAGGGAGTACCTCTCCGGTGCGAGGGTCGACGAGCTCGAGCGAGAACGGCACCTCGACGCCGAGCACCTTCTCGGGGACCGGCACGCGGGCAACGAAGACGTCGAGCATCCGCTTCCCGGCACTCACGAGGTCGTCGACGGTCTCGTCATCCTCGAGCAGCACGGGCGGACCATCGGCATCGAGCTCGCCCTCGAGCGTAGCGGCGAAGAGATCGTGGAGCTCCCCGACGGCGATCGGGGCGTCCCCGCTCAGAAAGTACTCGCCGACGGTGCGGTGCCACGCCGTCCCGAAGGCCAGAGCCACGGAGCGAAAGGCCGCCGGGGCATGGTGGATGTACCTGAAGGCGTACTGCTTTGGGCACGTCACGAACGTCTTGATCGCCGACACGCTCGTGTGTGGCTTCCGTCGCAAGTCTTGAAGGCGCTCGGTCATGGTGTGCTCGATGGACAAAAAAAGAACGGCGCCGCCTCGATGCCGGGCGCGCCGCTCTTCAGGTTGTAGTGGTCGCTCAGACGCGGTTTGCGCCGTTCGCTTCGAGGAGCTCGGAGAGGAGCGTGGACGCTTCGCGCTTCGAGAGATGCTGGAGCTCGGCCTTCCCGAACCGTTCGCCCAGCCGGGCCGCGAGATCGTCGCGGTCGATGTTCTTGCGCCTCGCGATGGACTGCACGGCGCCGAGCTGCTTCGAGGTGATGCGCTCATCCGGTGCCGTGGGCGGACGCGGCGTTGTCGTTGCCGGATTCGGGCTCGCCGCCGCCGGCGCCCCAGCCCCGTACAAGTGCAAGCCGACGCCGAGCAGCGTGGCCGACTTCTTGAGGGCATCCGAACTCGCGCTCTTGAGATCGTCACCGACGGAGATCGCCTGGCCGTCGCGATCCCGCGTGATCGCCGACGTGCCGAAGGCCATCTTCGACACGCCGTCGGCCGTCAATTTCCCGCAGACGATGACCTCGTTGTCGAGGATCTCGTGCCGCAGGATTTCATACGACCAGGTCTCGCAGACCTCGTTGAGCCGAGCGATGACGGCGTGGGTCTCGACGTATGCGAGCTGCTGCCCGTTGCGACCGGGGCGGGTCTTGATCAACTCCGGCGGGAAGGGTCGCGCGAGATCTTCCTTCTTCATGGCCCACCTCCGACGTGGCTGTGAAGGACGTCGCCCGCGACGGCCTCGAGCTCGAGGCGCCGGGCAGGTCCCACCGCCTTCGCGGACGCCGTTAGGGCGTTCACGACGCCGTAGACGGAGAGCCGCTTCGGTAGTTCGGCGCCCTCGCCCTCCTCGACGAGCTTGGCCTCGAACGATCTTCGCTCTTGGACGGTGAGCACGCGCAGCTCGTCGACCTGGCGCGCGACGTCCTCGATCATGACGTCGACGGCGCGCCGCCACTGGTCGAGTAGGCCGCGAGCGTGAGCGACGGCCGACGGCACCGCCTCGGCCACGCCGTCGCGAAGACGCTGACTTTCGCCGACGTGCCGGAAGGACAAGCCCCCCTTCCTCTCCGCCGACTTCAGCCCGTTCGAGCACACGAGACGCCAGACGACTGGGCTCACGTGGATCGCGGAGCGGGCGAACGACGACGCGGTGATGTCGATGCCCACGGCCGAGACGTCACCGGGCTTCACGGCGATCCGCTCCGCCGGCAGCACGAGGCGCAAATTGTCGACGAGCCCGCTGGCGAGGCCGCGAACGCGAACGTCGCGGAGGATGTCGAAGCGATTGAGCGCGACGCGCACCGTCTCGACCAGCTCAACGGGATCGAGGGGGGCGTATCGTCCACTGACGACCGCCGCGACTTCGTTGCCGCGGATACGAAGGGTCGCTGACGGGTTCTCCCTGCTCTCCATGAGCAAGTGGTTGATCGTCGCGAGCTGCAAGGGGGCGGGCAGCCGTTTCAGGAAGTCGGCGGGGGCACCGACACGGGCCATGAGGTTGGCGAAGGCGGAGCTCCGAAGCGGCCTCGGCTCGTGGTGCCGAGTCAGCGGCACGAGGGCGAGCTGACCGCGGTACGGCGCCACCGCCCACGTCTTCATGTCCGCGATGGGGAGATCACGATGTTCCCCGTCGTCCGCGTGGGCCCGGACGATGCGCTCGGCCGCCGTGTCGAAATCGAGCTCGACGTCGTCCCACCGGGCCGTCATGTCCGGTGCGGTCCTGAGGGGCGCCGGGAGCGCGCGGGTGTCGGCCGTTACGCCGTTGGTGTAGTTCATGAAAATCCTTGGAGTGAACGGGAGGGCGCGCGAGGATCCGCGCAGCCCGAGGTTCGAGTCGGCTCGTGACGCATCAGCGCCCGGGAGCCGGTGACGACTACGTGTGAATGGACCAGCCCGTCGCGGGCGTGATCGAGACGGCGAACGTCGGCACAGCCCCGCTTCCGTGACCGTCGTGAGGTCCGTGGAACAAGAGGCCGCCGTTGAAGAGCGTCGACCACGCCCCGGCGTCGTTCTTCTTCTCGACGACGAAGGAGAACGAGTACGGCGCGAAGTCCCGGAACAAGCGGACCCGTGTCCGGTCGTTGGCCTTGCCGCCGTATTGGTCGAGGTACTCGAGGCGGCTCTTGAGCGCGGCGTTGTGGCTGTCGCCTTCGCCTTCGTAGAGGCCGATCGCCTTTGCGTGGGCGACGACGGCGTTGAAGTGCCCCTGATCTTCGATGATGAGCATGGTGAAGAATTGAGGAGCGCGTGCAGACGTAGACGTCGCACCCTCGCTCCTTGAAGGTCTTCCCGGTGCCGGATCGCGGCCGCGGGAGATGCTCGCGCTCGGACAGACGTGCCCGCGCGCGCTAGGCTCCGCGCCCGTCGGTGCGAGGCTCGTTCGTCGAGTCGGGGAGCTCGGGCACCGGCTTGGTGGCGAGCAGCATCGACCGCAGCGCGGGGAGGTCTCCCCCGCGCCCGACGGCGAGCTTGCGGACGTGGCGCGCCACGGCGAACGGGTTCATGCCGCGGCGGACCTTGAGGCTGTCGAGCCCCAGGGCCTTGAGGACACGGCGCTCTCCGAGTGTGGCGGGACGAAGAATACGACCTTGGATACGCATGATGGATCTCCACAGAGGAATGAACGGGCCCAGTGCCGCCGGCGATGGCCGCGGCCGTGGCTCCGGTTCGGGTAGAGGACGGGTGTCAGCGCCAACGCGGAGCCGGCGAACCAGTCCACGGGAGCTCGTCGTCGTCGCCGTACGGGTAGCGGGGATGGCCGTGGGGAGCTGGGACGGCCCCCGGATGCCGGGAGCCGAGAAAAGCGATGACCTGCCCCCGGTCCATGACGGCGAGCCCCGTGAGCGCGTGGCCCTCGAGCGTCCGGAGCGTGATCGGCGGGTCGGGGCGGAAGACGTCAGCGACGGTGGCCAGAAGCTCCCTCGCCTTCGCGCTCACCTCGGGCCAGCCGACATCGAGCAGATCAACGAGTGCGTCGCCGACGCTGGGCGTCAACGGTCGCTCGGCCACAGGGTCTCGGAGACGGCGGCGACGAGAACGCCGGCCAAGGCCCCGGCAACGCCCTTCCGGAGCGTGTCGTTGGCGAGCATGCGAGAGAGGAACGAGGGGGCCGCGTCGGAGTCGTCGGTCGAGTTGCCAGTCTTGGTGAACATAGATGCGTCCTTGAAATTGGGTGACATGCGGTGGTTGCGAAACGTGGAGCCGTCGTACGGACCGACTCTCATCGAACGATGCGGGCCACGCGAGCGATGGTGAGCAGCGCGACGCCGGACAGCTCGAGGGCGAGAATCAGCACAAGAACCTCCCTGGAGGCCGTGAAGGACCTCCGTTGTTCTTATTCCGATCTGCAGCCGCGTTTTGCTGACCTCGGCCACCACGCTTTTCGTGGCGTGAACGGCCGGCGGATGCGACCCGTGAAGAGCGACCGCGACCGCTTGGACTCGCCGTAGTGACCGGCTGCTTTAGGAAAGGGAAAGCCGAAGCTTCCCGGCAAGCACGGGGAGGGCCGTCCGCAAGCTCACGGTGAGCACCAGCAACCCGACGGCCCAGACGCCCGCGGTGACCTTCCACTCTGTGAGGCTGGGGACGTACTCCACCACCTCGTGCAGCGTGCTTGGGATGAAGCCCGGCACGATGAGGCCCATGCCCTTTTCGATCCATACGCCCGCGAAGGCGCAGCCGCACGCGGCGTTGAGCGCGCGGTGCCCGCCGCGCGCTCGATGGACGCCGAGCATCGCGAGCGCGGTCGCGTTGAGCGCCACCGCCGACCAGATCCAGGGCACCAGGGCGTGCTTGCCGTGGGCGCCGAAAAATAGGTAACGCGCTGACGCCCCGTGGCCTCCGCCCGTGTAGAAGGCGGTGAAGACCTCCGAGCCGAGCATGAAGAAGTTCACCACGATGGTCACCCGAAGGACGTTGACCAACGTGGCGATCGCGCCCTCGGGGACGGGGAGACGGCTCGTGCGGCGGACGATCTGCAGCAGCACGATCACGAAGGCCGGCCCCGTGATGAAGGCCGTGACGATGAAGCGGGGGGCGAGGAGCGCCGAGTTCCAGAAGGGGCGCCCGCCAAGGCCGCTGTAGAGGAACGCCGTCACGCTGTGGATTGAGATGGCCCAGGCAATGGAGAGAAACACGAAGGGCAGGTACCAGCGCGGGTTCGGCTTTCGGCCAAGGAACCGCATGTACAGGAGGTAGCCGGTGATGTGGAGGTTGAGGAGCAGGTACCCGTTGAGGACCAGCACGTCCCACGTCAGCATGGAGACCGGCCAGTTGAAGCGGCCCACGACGGGCACGATGTGCCAGAGCCGGTCTGGGCGCCCCATGTCTACGACCACGAAGCCGATGCAGACGGTGATCGCCGAGATGGCCAGGAGCTCTCCGAGGATGACCACCTCGTGCATGTCATGGTCATCGTAGAGATACGCGGGGATGACCATCATCACGGCGCCTGCCGCCAGTCCGACGCCGAAGGTGAAGTTGGCGATGTAGAGCCCCCACGACACGTGGTCCGTGAGGTTGGTCACGATCATGCCGCTCGCCACCTGACGGGCCCAGGCGTTGGCGCCGACCAGCGCGACCGCCGTGAGCAGCGTCATCCAGGCGTAGAACCGAGGCCCGCCGTAGAAGGCGCGGCGAAGGAGCGCGAGAAGGAACCGGGGGTAGGTGTCGATGTGGTCCCTGGGCTCCATGGGGCTCCGTCACACGTCGAAGAAGTAGAAGAAGCGGGGTCGCGTCCCGAGCTCCTCCTTGAGGACGAAGACACGTTTGTTGTCGAGCACCCAGCGGATGTCGCTGTTCGGATCCAGGAGGTTGCCGAAGACGCGCGACCCGGTCGGGCACGCCTCGAGACAGGCTGGGAGCTTGCCCTGGCGCGTGCGGTGCAAGCAGAAGGTGCACTTCTCGACCACGCCCTGCGGGCGCACACGGTTGGAGAGGTAGCCCTGATCCGGGTTGATTTCCTCAGGCGCGATCTGAGGCGCCGTCCAGTTGAAGCGGCGCGCGTGGTATGGGCACGCAGCCTCGCAATAACGGCAGCCGATGCACCAGTTGTAGTCGACGACGACGATGCCGTCCTTCTCCTTCCAGGTCGCCTGGACCGGACACACCTTCACGCACGGAGCGTCGTCGCACTGATGGCACTGCACCGGCATGTAGTACTTGCCGTCGGCAGGCACCGCATGGTCGTACACGGCGCTGCCCTTCTCGAGGTCGAACGAGCCTTGTTCCATCTCGAGTACGCGAATGTAAGAGTTGTTGGTGGCGCGGTCGTGGTTGTTCTCCACGTGGCAGGCCTCGGCGCACTTGCGGCACCCGATGCACCGGCTGAGGTTGAGCGCGTAGCCGTACTCGACACCAGCAAGCGGTGGGTAGTCCGAGATGGTCACCTTTCGGCCGTGCTTGGCCTCGGCGTCGGTCTCGAGGCGCCGGAGGACTGCCGTGAGCTCGTCTCTCGTGAGCTCCTTGTAGTGGCGCTGAAGGACTTCGGAGAGGCTCAAGTGCGGCGCGTCGCGGAGTGGCGCCAGGGCATATGCGAAGGCGCTGGCGCCCAGTGTGGCGCCCACGATCTTGAGCGCGCGACGCCGCGTGACGGGGTTCACGGTCGGCTCCGTCATGGTGTCCTCCCGCCGTGCCCGCCTTGGCCGGCGAGCGAGTCGAGCGTGCCGCGATCGCGCGGAGGAAGCACCGGTTGATACGCCGGCAAGCGGGGCGCGTGCGGATCGTGACAGTCGACGCAGTGGTTCTGCAGCCGGTGACCGAGACCGATCGCGAAGGCGCCCTGCATGCCGCCGTGCGCGCCGTGGGCATAGTCGCGCCGCTGACGCCCGTGGCACTGACCGCACAGGCGAAGTGCCTCGGTCATCGGGATGAGGTCGCCATTGGCGAGGTGAACGCTGTCGTGGCTCCGCTCGCCGGCCACATGGCAGTGCGCGCAGGAGAGGTCCCCGTGGGAGAAGCGGATGCCCTGGTGAAAGTCACGCAAGTCGCCCATCGAGGTAGGCAAGCGCACCACGCGCTTCAGCGTATGGCAGGTGGCGCACGCCACGCGCTCTTGGCCGCCGTCTGAGTTGGGGACCTCAATCGAAGTGAGCTTCGGTGAGGCGTGCACGACCGTCGGACCGGCACCCGCATCGTGGAGTTCGCGCGGCCCGTCCGGGCGATCATGACCGCACGCGACGAGGCCGCCTGCGACCGTCGCCGTGCCGAGCCGGGCGAGCCAGGGGTTGGTGATCCGATCCATCGCAGCGTGCGGGAGACCCTACCACGCGCCACGGGCAATCCCGTCCACCGCAAGGGTCTCGACCCACCGCGCACGCTTTGCGCGACCTGCTCGGGAGTGCCCGTAGCGACTCCGATTTTCTCGGTCGACCGCCGTGGTTCGGCTTGCACCGAACCGGCTCGCGAGAGATTCTCCACCCCATGGTCACCAGCGCGTGCGTGCTGCTGCTCGATCCGGCGCGGCGCCAGGCGGTGGTAGCGCGAATTGCCGCCGATCCACGCCTACACGTGGGGGAACCGATCGGGCCCCGGGTTCCGGTCGTCGTCGAGGTGGACGGGCTCTCGGCGGCCGAGGCGACGGTCGAGCAACTGCGCGCCGAGGCCGGCGTCCTGGCTGTGGACGTGGTCACTGTGGAGTTCGACCCCGAGGACGACATCGATGCGCGCGTGCCATCCCCTCGTTTCTCGCGCGCGGAGGCTCGCGATGGAGCGTCGTGACGTCCTGCGGGCGGCGGCGATGGCAGCGGCCACCGCCGCTGCGCAGCGGCTGGCGCTCGGGGATTTGCGATCGGCCGCGGCGGCGCCCAGCGATCCCTTGCAGGACCGCTACCCGCCGAGCGTGAAGTTCGACAAGGCGCCATGCCGCTTCTGCGGCACCGGGTGTCACGTCCAGGTGGGCGTCGAGAAGGGGCGGGTCGTCAGCATCGCAGGCGACTCGCGGGCCGAGGTGAACAAGGGCCTCCTCTGCGTGAAGGGCTACCACGTCGGCCTCGCCCTCTACGGCGCCGACCGCCTGACCCGGCCGCTGCTCCGCAAGAACGGCAAGCTCATGCCCATCGGCTGGGAGGAGGCGCTCGACACCATCGCCAGGCGGGTGCGCAAGAACCCGGCGGGTTTTGCGATCTACGGAAGCGGCCAGTGGACGATCGCCGAGGGCTACGCCGCCAACAAGCTCATGAAGGCGGGGCTGGGGAGCAACCAGATCGAGGCCAACGCGCGCCTGTGCATGTCGTCGGCCGTCACCGGTTTCCTCGCCACCTACGGGGTGGATGAGCCCGCCGGCTGCTACGACGATCTCGACGCGTGCAATGTCCTCATCATGTGGGGCAACAACCCTGCGGAGATGCATCCCGTCCTCTTCTCGCGCGTGGTCGACCGTCGCGCCCGCGGCGAGGAGGTGACGCTCATCGACCTCGGAACGCGCCGCACCCGCACCTCCGCGCAGTGCCAGCACGTGATCCTGCTCAAGCCGCAGAGCGACCTCGCCGTTGCCAACGGCATTGCGCGCTTGCTCCTGGAGCGCGGGACGTACGACAAGACCTTCGTCGAAAAGTACTGCGCGTTCCGCGCCGACAGCGATCCGCCGACCCTCGAGGGAAAGGCCGTGACGTTCGAGGAGTATCGAAGGAGCCTCTCCGAGTACACGCCGGAGCGCGTGGAGCAGATCTCCGGCGTGCCGGCGCAGAGCCTCCGCATGCTGGCCGATCTCTTCGGACGCCGCGATTTGCGCATCACGAGCCTGTGGTGCATGGGCATGAACCAGCACACCCGCGGCACGGCCATCAATACGCTGGTGCACGGGCTTCACCTGCTCAGCGGGCACTTCGGGCGCCCCGGCGACGCGCCTACGAGCCTCACCGGGCAGCCTTCTGCGTGCGGCACGGTGCGGGAGGTCGGGACCCTCTCGCACGGATTGCCGGGTGGCCTCCTGGTCGCGAACGAGGAGCACCGCCACGAGGCCGAGGACGTCTGGAACGTGCCGCGCGGCCGCATCGCGCCGAAGCCCGGCTACCACGCTGTCGAGATGTGGAAGCGCTTCTCCACGCCGGCAGCCGAGGGAGGTGACATCGACACCATCTGGGTGATGGTCACCAACCCTGGACAGACCTTGCCCAACCGGCACGCGCTCTTCGAGCGATCGAGGAAGCTCGAGGACAAGTTCCTGATCGTCTCCGACGTCTACCCTACCGCCACCACGGAGCTCGCTGATCTTGTCTTGCCGAGCGCAATGTGGGTCGAGAAGAACGGCATGGTGGGCAACTCCGAGCGTCGCACCCAGCAGTGGTTCAAGATGGTGTCGCCCCCCGGCGAAGCTCGCGACGACGCCTGGCAGATCCTCGCCGTCGCCAAGAAGCTCCACGACGGGGGCCTACCGGGGATGAAGGACAAGGATGGGAAGTTCCTCTTCCACATCGAGAAGGAGGGCAAGCCCGTCCCGTTCTGGGACTTCGCGCACTACTACGATGTCAACGTCGATGCGCATCTCTTCGAGGAATACCGGCGTTTTTCGCGCTTCAAGCACAAGGATCTCGCGCCGTACGGCGAGTACGTGAAGGCGCGCGGGCTCCGCTGGCCCGTCGTCGAACAGAAGGACGGGACGTGGAAGGAGACGCGGTTCCGCTTCACCGAGCACGAGGACCCGTACGTGAAGGCGGGCGCGGGCATTCAATTCTATCACTCGACCAGCAAGGACGACCGGGCGCAGATCTGGTTTCGTCCTTACGATCCGCCGCCCGAGGTGCCCGACGACGCGTACCCGTTCTGGCTGTGCACCGGGCGTGTGCTCGAGCACTGGCACTCGGGGACAATGACGCGCCGGATCTCGCCGCTTCATCGCGCGATGCCTCAGGCTTACGCCGAGCTCGCCCGAGAGGACGCGCGGCGCCTCGGCGTCGTGAACGGTGACGTGGTGACGCTCGAGAGCCGCCGTGGATCGATCGACCTTCCGGTATGGGTCGAAGGGCGCGCGGCGCCGGTTCCGGGCACCGTGTTCGTTCCGTTCTTCGACGAGACGTTGCGCATCAACGATCTCACCCTGGAAGCCTACGATCCGTTCTCGAAGCAACCCGACTACAAGAAGTGCGCGGTGCGTATCCGCAAGCGTGCGCCCGTCGCCGCTCCTTCGCGATGACGTCACGCTCCGGGGGCAAGTCGGCGAGCGCGCTGGCGGCGGTGGTCGTCGCCGTGGCGGTCGCCGGGTTCTTCACCGGAACGCGCGCGGGAGGCACGCGGGCGGAGCTCGACCGCGCGCCGTTTGCGGCGGGTTCGCGCTCCGCGACGGAGGCCCCGCGCAGCGGGCGCGCGCCGAGCTACGGCGAGCTGCGTGCGGTCGACCGGCGCGGCAACGAGGGTGTGTACGCGATGGCGCCGGCGATTCTCGCGGCGGGGCTGCCGGCGCAAGACGCCCCTGTGACCCAGGGACCCGAGGACCGCGCGCGTGCCCTCGCGGACCGGCAGGTGCGCCGCGCCTATGACGGGGCGCCGCCGACGATACCGCACGGTATCGATCAGGGCACGCCGTCGGGCTGCCTGGTATGCCACGAGCGCGGGGCGGTCATCCAAGGGCGCACGGCGCCGGCCATCAGCCATGCACGCCTCGCCAACTGCACGCAGTGCCACGTCGCGGCGTCTCCGCTCTCCCCCTCGGCAGGCGCCCCTCGGAGCGAGCCGAGTCGGAGCACGTTCGAGGGCCACGCCTGGGGACCTGGCGAGCGGGCGTGGCCGGGTGCGCCGCCGACCATTCCGCATCCGACGGCGATGCGGGCGGAGTGCGGCAGCTGCCATGGTGTCAGCGGCCGGCTCGGACTACGGTCCACGCACGTGTGGCGCGCGAACTGCCTCCAATGTCACGCCGGGCGGGCCGATCTCGATCAGCGCGCAGCGGTCGCGGTCGGTGCAGTCCCGTGAGGGGCTTCTCCTCAAAGGAGACGGGTGAATGACGAACGGTCTACGTCGACGCGAGCTCCTCGGGTTGTTTCGCCCAAAGTCTCAGGCCGCGCCGGTCGATGCGGCGAGCGCCGCCGGCGCATCCGAGCCGAAGTCATTCTCTCTCGAGGCGTTCTACGCGCGTCGTGAGGCACCGGTGCCCACCTTCCCGAGATTCGCCGTGCATGCCCCCGCGGAAGCCATCGCGACGACGGGCGTCGGCGTGACGCGCGCGCCCGCACCGCCCTGGGCGTTAGCGCGTACCGCGAGCCATGCCCTCGCTGCCCCTCCGCCGGGACAGAAGGTGCGCGTGGTGCAGAGCGCGTGCCTCGCGTGGCAGGGCTCACCGTGTTGGACGTGCGTGGAGCGCTGCCCGATCGAAGGCGCGATCACCACCGACGGAGGGCGCCCCACCGTCGACGCCTCTCTCTGCGACGGTTGTGGTCAATGCGTGCACGCGTGTCCCGCGCCGACCTTGGCGCTCAAGTTCCTCGACGCGTCGGCGGTGAAGGATCCAGTGGCATGAACGACGCTGAGGAGCTCGGCGAGCTGCCCCCGATCCAGCAGGCCGTGCTCGACGCGGAGACCCTGGGCGCGCTCCTCTTCGACGTGGAGTCGCTCTGCACGCTCCAGTACGTCGCGCGCAAGAGTGGGGCCGACAGCTACGCCGAGACGAGCGGATCCTCGCTGGCCGGCGTGCGCGAGGCTCTGGCGGACGGTGTCGCCGTGCAGCTTCGCTACGTCTATAAGGGCGAGTCCTGGTTCGATACGCTTCTTCCAGGCATCGACGGCGTGCTGTTGGTGCGCGTGCCCGGCTAACGTTTAGAAGAACAGCGGAACGTCGACCTGGATCCAGTGGTAGCCCGGCGGGGCGGCGGCGAGGGGCTTGTCGAACGCGTGGCCATACGAGAGACCCGGCCTCAGCCAGCCCACCCCATCGATCGGGATGTGGAAGCGCGGGCCGATGGCAAAGCTCGCCGTGTCCTTCGCGTCGCCGGTCGGGTCCGTGGCGACCGAGCGAGGCGGTTCCAGCCAGCGCTGGTAACGAAGGTCTGCGCCCACCGAGACGTTGGGGAGGACGAAGTACCCCACGTGCAGCCCGGTCGTGAAGTTGGTCTTGGATGCATCGGGCTGACTGAGCGCGCCACGGACACGGGTGAGCTGAAACAGGGTGGCCTCGAGTTGCACGGTCCAGCCATGGTCCACGTAAGCGATCGCCAGCCCAGGGATCACGGTGAGGTCGTTGACCGCGAAGAGGGCATTGTCGAATTGCGCGCGGCCGTTCAACCCCTTCGTCCGTGCGGCCGCGGGCCCCGCATCGGGAGTGTCGCCGCCGCCCATGCCGATGGGGAGCGTGACACCGAGGAAGGCGTTCGCGCGGAAGCCTCCCCCGAGCAGGTGCGCGTACGTGGCGCCCAGGAGCGGATTCACGAGGGCGGCTCCGCCGGTGCCGGTCGGAGGCGCGTCGCCGACCGCGGCAAAGCGCAGGACCGCGGCCAGACCGGACCCTTTTGGACCCGTTCCGGGAATCTTGTACGCCGCGGTGACGACGGAGGAGAGCGTCAAGCCGGCGCCGCTCGGGGGAGCTGCGCTGTACACGGCGGCGAGTGCGTCCATGCGAACGACGGTGGGCGCCAGGATCGGGCGAAGCTGCCACGGGATCGAGTAGGCGAGCGGCTTGGCGGGCTCCGGCGGTGGTGGGGGCGGCTCGGCGGCCATGAGTTCTTGGGCCTGCGCCGTAGCAGCCGGAGGCATCGCAAGGACCGGGATCGCCCGCACCAGGATGCGGGCCACGCGTGCTCTCACTGTTGAACGCATTTCGTCGCGCACCCAAGCACAATTCGGGCCGGGCACCGGCCAGCCTGCGGCGAAGCAACCATAGCGAGTCGCCGCCACCGTCAACGCAGCGGTTGCTCAGGTCGCGTGCTGCGTGCCGACGTCACCTGCGGCGCGAGAGTGTGCATGGAGAGACCGACGGCTACGGTTCGGTGAGAGCGCATGACAGCGACCATCTGGCGTTGCACGTCGAGGGGCACGTACCTGCCGATGAGCGGGAAGATGTGTCGCTCCTCGCGGCGTGCGTGAGGACCGAGCAACCGCACCAAGGCCTCGCTCTGTCGTCGAAGGGGCTCGCGAAGGCTCGGGAGCGAGGACGGGGCGGCGATCAGCTCGCTCCACGTTGCCGCGAGCGAAGCGCGGGCTTCTTCGAGGCGAACGTGATCGTCGACGAAGAAGCGTCGGAGCTCGTCCAGCACCGCCCGCGGGGCGTGAGCGAGGATCGCCGGTAGGACCAGGCACTCCTCGTCGAGCTCGTGGAGCGGCTGGGAAAAGGTCAGGAACCGATGCATCTCAGAGGCGAAGGCGGCGATCGCCTCCACGTCGTCCGTCCCGCCGCGAAGAACCTGCATCGAACGCGTCAGGAGGGCTCGCCCCTCTGCGTGAACCGCCAGGAGAAAAGCGGTCGGATCGTCGTCGTCGAAGCTCGGTGCCCGCGCATTCAACGCCATCGGCCCCTCCTGTACCCGTAACAATGCAGTTTCCGCACCCGCGTGGGTGGAGGCGAATCCAGCCATTCCAGCGTCGAACGCTGTGCTCCCACCCGCGCCGTTTGCGTCCGAGCGCATGGCGTTGTGACGTCCGGAAATTCTGGCGGGTGAGGATCCGGAAATTCTGGCGGGTCGATCCCCGCCGGCCGCGCACCCCGGTCTCCCGTGGCAGGTGGGTTTCCCCTGGAGACCGCCCCGGTGATCGACGTCATGACCCGCCTCAAGGTCCACCATTTGTCCGAGGGGGCCGTCCCCCATAGTGAGATCGCCTCGAAGTGCTCCATCGGCCTGCGCTCGGTGGAGCGCATCCTCACGGAGCCCATGCCCACCCTCGCGGAGGTGGTCGCCGGGGCTCGTGAGGGGACCCCGCGCCGTGGCCGCCCCCCGAAGGCGAGCGACGAGCTACGCGACCGCGTCCGCGCCCTGCTGGAGGCGGAGCCCGGGATCATGGCGACGGAGGTGCGCCGCCGGGCACGGGCCTGGGGCTACACGGGCGGACGGAGCGCCATGGCCGCCCTGGTGAAGCAGCTCCGCCCTGCCCCGAAGCAGGAGCCTGTGGTGCTCTTCGATGGCCTGCCCGGTGAGTACACCCAGTTCGACTTCGGCGAGGTGGGCGTCACGTACGAGGACCGCACCCCTGACAAGCTCGTATTCTTCGCGGGACGGCTCAAGTTCTCACGGTTCATGCACGTGCGCATCGGCCCGGACCAGCGGGCGGAGACCGTCGTACGCGGCATCGTCTCTTGTCTCTCCGCGTTCGGCGGGAGCTCCAAGGAGTGGGTCTTCGACAACCCGAGGACCATCCGCGTCTCCCCCATTGGCACGGTCCCCATCGTGCTGCACGACCACCTGCGAGACCTGGTCGCCGAGATGCGCGTCATCCCGACCTTCTGCGCGCCTCGCTCCGGCAACCAGAAGGGCTCCGTCGAGCGCCTCGTCGGCTTCGTCAAACGTAGCTTCTTCCTGGCGCGGAAGTTCAGGGACCGAGAGGACGTGGAGGCCCAGCTCGCCCAGTGGCTTCACGAGGTCAACCACGAGCGCCCCTCGGACGCCACGGGACGCATCCCCGCCGAGGCCCTCGTCGAGGAGGCCCACTGGCTCGCCGAGCGGCCCCCGCCTGCCACCGCGGACGATTGGCCGCTGCGGGCGACCGTCACCGTCACGCCCATGGGTACGGTCCCCTTCGCGGGGACCTCGTACTTCGCGTCGGCCAAGCGCATCGGCGCCCCCGCCACGCTCCTGGTTCGCGCCCGCACGGTGGAGATCCTCGTGGGCGAGGAGCGCGCCGTGCACCCGCGTCAGGACCACTCTGGCGAGGTGCGGCGCCTGCCTCACCAGCGCCAGGACATGCTCGCCGCCGTCCACGGCAAGCGAAAGCTCTCTACCTTCCGTCGCCAGTGCCTGCTCGAGCTGGGGCAGAGCGCGTGGGCCTTCCTCAGCGTGCTCGTCCATCGCTGCCCCCACGGGCGCTGGGAGGAGCCCTGCTCCGAGCTCTATGACCTGCTCACCGTCCATGGCGACGACGTCCTGCGCGCGGCGTTCGAGCGCTGCGTCCGCGACGGCGTCTACCACGTCGAAGCCGTCCGACGCGCCCTCGCGGAGGTGGCGTGATGGCGACTCCCCCTGTCGACGTCCCCGCGCTCCTCAAGCGCCTTCGCCTGGCCACCGTGGCCCGCCTCCTCGCAGACTACGAGGCCCGCGCTGCCAAGGAGGGCTGGTCCCATAGGGAGTTTCTCGCCCTCCTCCTCGCCGAGGAGGTTGCCCACCGGGCCGACACCCGGGTGCACAAGCTCGTGCGCCATGCCCACTTTCCCTACGTGAAGACCATCGAGGAGTTCGACTTCGTCTTCCAGAGCAACCTCCGCAGGCAACAGCTCGGGCCGTACCTCGGGCCGGAGTTCGTCAGTGAGGGGCGCAACCTCATCCTGTCCGGCAAGCCCGGCCGCGGCAAGACCCACCTGGCTGTCGCGCTGGCCTACAAGGCCATCCAGAACGGCTTCGAAGCGCGCTTCGTCAACGCCGCCCACCTCGTCGACGAGCTGCATGCCGCGGCCCGCGCCGGGACACTCCGAGACGCCACGGCGAGCTACGTCCAGCCCCACGTCCTCGTCATCGACGAGGTCGGCTACCTGCAGTGCGCCAGCGACGCCGCCAACGTGCTGTATGGTGTCGTCGACCAGCGCTGCCTTCGCAGGCGCCCTATGGTCTTCACCACCAACAAGGCGCTCAAGCGGTGGGGTGACGTCCTCCACGACCAGGAGCTGGCCGAGGCTCTGCTCGACCGGGTCCTCGAGCGCGGCGAGCACATCCGCCTCGGGGGAAGGTCTTTCCGGACCCGAGCCATGGATCCGAAAACCCTCGAGGAGGACGAGGGATGAGCCCGCCGGGAATCCAGGAACTCCCGGCCGCGCCCAGCGGCGTCACCTCACGCTGCCTCGCTCGCCAGGACGGGCAGCCCCTTGGATCCTCGGCGGGCTCGGGGTAGCGTCCCGACGACCCGCCAGAATTTCTGGACGATCCCCGCCAGACTTTCGAGACGCCACAGGCGTGCATGGCGACGGCGATCGCCACGTGGCCGGCGGAAGCGGATGTTTACCACGGCAAGCCTCTCACGAGCGTCACCGCGAGCGCCACGAGGACGAGCGCGAGCAGCGCATTGAGACGACCGAGCAGAGACGCGTTACGCCTGAGCCCGATCGTCGTGGCCGATACCGGATCCCGAACGATCGCGCGCGTCGCCCGCGGGCCGATGACGAAGTCGTGAATTGAGCTCACAAGGAGGACGGCCACGAAAACGCCGACCTTCCACGAGAGAATCTTGTGGTAGGGCGACAGGCCTTCGGCACCGACGAAGTCCGAGAGGCGAACGCCGCGGACCCACGCGTTGAACAAGCCGGTCACGAGCAGCAGGCCGAGACACGCCCAACTGACCGTCCGAAATCGCGGGCCTGTCTCGCGCAAGAACGAGCCAGCTTGCTCTCGTCCTCCGTGTCGCAGCCAAGGCACGACGACAAGAACCAGGAAAAACATCCCGCCGATCCACGTGCTCGCGGCGAGGATATGCAGCCAAACCGAGAGCAGGAAGAGCGGATGCATCTTCCCTGCTGCTACGCCGCCCAGTCCGCGAACCCGGGCAGGGGCGGCGGCATCGCCTCGCGCTTGAAGCTCGGCAGCACTCCTTCCGCGATGAATCGATGCGTCAGGACGCGGGACAGCCCGTTCAGCTCGACGAGGGTGATGTCTCGCATGCGGCATTGCTCGACGTGCAACCGACAAGCCGGGAATCGCGAGAAGCGTGATTTCACGGCTCGCGGAGTGGCTGCGCGTAGAGCCGTGTCTCACGCGCGCACTCCGTGCGTCTGTCCGCAGAACCTGCGCCAAGCCCGGAGCGCAAGGGGAAGGGAGGCAGGTGCGAGGACCTGGAGGACGGATGGCGCACGGATTGCTGTGCGTCGTGCCGTGACGCAACCCATGGTGTCCGAATCGTTGACGTGCCTCCGGTCCGTCCGCTGGATGCGCAACGTCGACGAGGTAGCCGTTGCCGAACTGGCACAGCATGCGCGCATGCGGTCGTTCGCGCAGGGCGAGCGCATCTTCATGGCAGGCGAGCCGGCCGCCAACTTCACGTTCATCCGGCGCGGTCTCGTGCAGATTGTTCGAACCATGGCCGGAGGCACCGAGGCGACGCTCGGCCTCTTCGGCCCTCGGGAGAGCGTCGGAGACACGGCGGCGCTTGGACGAGAGGCCTATCCAGGCTCCGCCATCGCCGCATCGGCGGCAGTCGAAGTGGCGCTCGTCCCGGAGGAGCGAATGCGTGAGGTGATGGGGCGCGTCCCCAGCCTGGCCTCAGCGATGAACGGGGCTCTGCTCGAGCACACGCGCGTGCTGCGGACCAAGATCGACATCCTCAGCGCAGGTTCGATTCCGGCGCGGCTTGCCACGCTGTTGCTCCACCTCGCCGAACGCTTTGGGGACGAGACCGAGAACGGTGAGCTGTGGGTTCCGGTAGCCCTCTCGCGGAGCGATCTGGCGATCGTCGTCTCGGCGCGGACCGAGACGGTGATTCGGGTGATGAGTCGCTGGCAGAAGCTCGGCTGGGTGAGGACCGACGCGGATGGATTCGCTCTCGTGACGCCGGGTCTTCTCGAGAGCACTGCGTCGGGCCTGTGATCGATCGAGTCGCTTGGCGGGGGCGTGAGGCACCTCACCGGAGCAACCGCGCGAGCAGCGTCCCCAGAGCCCCCGCAAGCGCTTCGGGCCGCGTGAGCACGCCGTAGCGGCCCGGACCGAACATCTGCGCCAGGTGAGGCCGCGAGCGGGACTCCACGGCGAGGGCGAAGGACTCGACGCCGGCGGCGTGCGCCTCGCGGAGCGCCTGGCGAACATCGGCCACGCCGTGATGCCCCTCGTAGGCGTCGTAGTCGGTCGGCTTGCCGTCGCTGATCAAGAGGAGCACGCGGCGCTTGCTCGGGCGCGCGGCAAGCTTGGTGGTCGCGTGGCGAATGGCCGGGCCGATGCGCGTGTACCCCTCAGGGGCGAGCGCCTGAAGCCTTCCCCCGATCGACGACCACGGCGCGTCGAAGTCCTTGAGGGTGGAGAAGTGGCAGGCGTGCCGGGTCGCGCTGAAGAAGGCCGCCAGGTGCAGGCCGAGCTCGATGTTCTCGAGGGCGCTGCCCACCACCACGACCGCCTCCTTGGCGACGTCGAGGACGCGCCGGTTCGCAACCCACGCGTCGGTGGAGGAGCTGGCGTCGAGGAGGAAGGTCACCGAGAGAGACGGCGCGGCGCGGCGGCGATCGGCGTAGAGAGCGGCCGGCGGGGTGTGACCGCTCCGCAGCGCCGCGTACCGATCCACGATGGCGTCGACGTCGATGTCCGGCCCGTCGAGCTGCTTCCCGCGCCACCGCCGCTCGCTGTCGATCCGCGCGAAGAGGGCGCGAAGTCGCGTTATCTCGGCTCGGCGCGCGCGGACGATCGCCGCCTCCCAGCGGCACCCCTCGAGCGGTCCCACCGGGTCGGCGGCAGGCGCCTCGAGGACCGTGCACCACTCGCGGCGGTATGCGCGGCGACGGTCGTCCCACTCGTCGTAGCGAACGGTCTCGTGGGCGCGCTCCTCGGTCGGGCCGTCACCGCTCGCATCGGCGTCGAGCGCTGCGTCGGTCGTGACGCATGCAGCGCTCGCTTCACCAGTGCGGACCGTGTGCCCGAGGGTGATCTCCTCGAGGGCGTTCGCGTGGGCGTCGAGCTCGTCGGCCTCGTCGGTGGTGCGATGCCCTCCCTGGTACTCCTCCAGCGTGTGGACCTTCTCGAAGGAATGGAGGACCGGGTTGTCCGAGAGCGACGGCGCCAGGCGCCGGACGCGCTCGATGAGAGGCCTCGTCTTCACGCGGAGCGGCGCGCTGCGTCCGTCTGCCACACGCCGGCCCCGGCCGTCGAGACCGTCGTCCGAAGCCGGTACGCTCTCGCCTGCCGCTCGGGGAGAAGGCAAAGGTCCCCACAGAGAAGGCAGCGGTCGGCTCGAGGCCCCGAGTGCGCGCGCGAGCCCACGCGCGGTGGACGCCACATCCGCCGGCGAGGGCCGAGCGTTCAACGCCTCGTCGAGCCAGGCGCGCGCCGCCTTGGTGTCCACCGCCAGCGCGGCGTCCTTCCGACCGAGCCGCGTCTGCACCCAGGCCTCCAGGGCTCCCTCCCGCGGCGGCAGCGACGCGACGTCCGGTCGCGCCTCGAGGAGGAGCGCGCGGCATCGGGCGAGGTCGCGCTCGAGCCCCGGGAGCGCGGCCGTCAAGGCGCCCTCGACACGCGCTCCTGCGAGGAGGGCTCCCAGGTCTCGCTCGCAGAGGCTCGCCCCGGACGGCAACATCCACCCCTGTCGCCGGACCTCGGCGTCGAACGACACGCGCACCCGGTAGAGCGCTTCGTTGTCCGCGGGCGCAGGGCCTTCACTCATCACGACGGGGACCACCACGAACGCAGAGCTCGTGGTCCCGCTCGGGACCACCGCCACCGGCGCGCCGGCCAGCATCGACGCCAGGAGCGAGAGGCTCCGCTCGCAGGCCTCGAGCGGCACGGCCTGAGGAGGAAGGGGCTCGGAGCGGCGGGGCCGCAGCCGCTTCCAAAGCCATCCGAACAAGCGCTCGTCGATCCCCATCGCGGCGCCTCGTCGAGCTAGAAGGAGAGGTCTGCCAGATCCTGGAGCGCGCGCGCGGCATCCGCGTCTTCGGTGAGGGGCTGCACGATGGCGGCCGCGCACGCGGCTCGCGGCGGGAGTCCGTGACGGATGAGCGTCCCGGCGTGGACGAGCAGGCGGGTCGACACCGTCTCCACCAGGGCGAGGGTGTCGAGCGAGCGCGCCTTCTCGGCGATCCCCACCAGGCGACGCGCCACCGCTTCGTCCACGCCCGCTTCGGTGCGCACGACCTCGATCTCGACCTCGCGCGGCGGGTAGTCGAAGCGCAAGGTCACGAAGCGCTGGCGTGTGGACGTCTTCAGCTCCTTGAGCCCACGCCGGTAGCCCGGGTTGTAGCTGGCGATCAGCATGAACGTGTCCGGCGCCGCGAGCGTCTCGTCCTTGCGATCGACGAACAGGACCCGCCGGTGATCGCTGAGGGGGTGAAGGACGACGATCACGTCCTCCCGGGCCTCAGCGACCTCGTCGAGGTAGAGGATGGCGCCCTCGCGCACCGCGCGCGTGACAGGTCCGTCTTGCCAGACGGTGTCGCCCCCGCGCACCAGCCACCGCCCGAGCAGATCGGCGGCGCTCGTCTCGTCGTTGCACGCCACGGTCACCAGCGGTCGCCCGCTCGCGTGAGCCATGGCCTCGACGAAGCGTGACTTGCCGCAGCCGGTTGGTCCCTTGAGCAGGAGAGGGAGTCGCGCGGTGGAGGCGTGCCGGAACACGTCCTCCTCGCGGCCGACGGCGCGGTAGTACGGCGTGGGCCCGGCCGTCGTCATCGGGTTCACTCGGCGGCCGCGGCCATGGCGCCTCCGTCCGCCTCGAGCGCCTCCATGCTGGGAAGCCCGTGCCGGATGAAGTTGTAGATGAAGAGTGCGACGCCGGAGGTGAAGAGCGAAGCGGCCAGGATGAGCCCGATGAAGTGAACCTCGATCTCCTTTTGCACCGTCAAGAAGTCGAGCCCTACGCGGCGCTCGAGCACCACCTGCGAGATTCCGGCGACGGCGAACGCGAGGGTCATGGCGACCATGCCCACGTTCGACATCCAGAACGCCCACTGCGCCGCGGCGGTGTCGTAGAGCTTGCGCCCGGTGAGCAGGGGCATCGCATAGGTGATGATGGCAAGAACGATCATGGCGTACGCGCCCCAGAACGCCATGTGCCCATGCATGGCTGTCACCAGCGTTCCGTGTGTGTAGAGGTTTACCTGCGGTATCGTGTGCGCAAAGCCGAGGAAGCCGGCGCCGACGAAGGACAAGATCGAACAGCCGAGCGTCCACAGCATGGCAACCCGGTTGGGATGGGCGCGCCCACCCTTGCGCGCCATCGACACCGCGTAGATCGCCATGCCGAGGAAGGCGAGCGGCTCGAGGGCGCTGAAGAGCCCGCCTATCCACTTCCAGTAGGGCGGCGTCCCGATGAAGTAATAGTGGTGCCCCGTCCCGAGGAGGCCGGAGAGGATGGTGAGCCCGACGATCACGTACAGCCACTTTTCGATGATCTCGCGGTCGACCCCGGTGAGCTTGATGAGGAGGAACGACAGGATGGCGCCCATGATGAGCTCCCAGACGCCCTCGACCCAGAGGTGAACGACCCACCAGCGCCAGTACGAATCGTGCGTCTGGTTGGTGGTCGGGACCATGCCGGGCAGATACAGCAGCGCGGCCATGAGCAGTCCGAAGAAGAGCATCAGCGAGGTTGTGGTCTTCTTGCGCCCCTTCAGCACAGTCATGCCGATGTTCCAGATGAACAGGAGCACGTCCAGGACGACCAGGAAGTCGAGCGGCCGAGGGATCTCCAGGAACTTTCGGCCTTCCCACCAGTTGAAATGGAAGCCCACGATGGCCGTCACGCCTGTCACGACGAGGGCGATGAGCTGCACGTAGGCAGCCTTGGGGCTCCATAGCTCGCGCTCGCACTCCTCCGGGATAATGAAGTAGGCGGCGCCCATGAAGCCGGCCAAGAGCCACATCACGAGGAGGTTGGTGTGCGTCGCGCGCGCCGCGTGGAAGGGGACGACGGCGTGCAGCCCGTCGTAGCCCGCGTGCGCAAACGCCATGATGAAGCCGTAGACGAGCTGCAGGCTCAGCAGCAGCATGCACGTGGCGAAGAACCAGTACGCGACCACCTGGGAGCGATACTTCATGGTCGAACCTCGGTCTTGTCGGTCTTCTGGAGCGGCTCGGTCTTCTGCTGCGAGAGGAACGCCACGAGCTCGTCCACCTGATCGTCGGAGAGCGGGAGCTTCGGCATCTTCGAGTCCGGCTTGACGGCCATAGGATCCTTCAGCCACCGCCCGATGTACGCCGCGTCACGGCGATCGCCGACGAGGTCGAGGGCCGGCCCCACAGCGCCGCCCTGGCCGCCGAGCGCGTGGCAGGCGATGCAGAGCTGGTTGAAGACGAGCGGCCGGTTCGAGGTGATGGCGATGGCGCCGCTGGCCGGTCCCACCTGGACCGCCTGCGGGATGAGGTTCGGCGTGGGAGGGAAGCCGTTTAGGTCAACCCGACCGGCCCAGGCAAAGAAGGCAACGAGGGCTTCGATGTCGTCCGCGGAGAGCTTGTAGCGTTGCATCTTGCGCTGCCCCGGGTACATGGCCTCCGGATCGCGCAACATGGCGCGGATGAACTCAGGGCCGCGGCGCTGGTGCACGCGCGTCAGCTCCGGCGCGTAGTACGCCCCCTCGCCAAAGAGCGTGTGGCACCCCATGCAGTTGTTCTCGTCCCACAGATCCTTGCCCCGCTTGACCGCCGGCGTGATGGCCTCGGCGTGAGTCTGCGCCGGGATGCGCGCGAACGAATCGACCGTGAGGCCGATGAACACCGCTGAGCACGCGAACGTTCCGACGAGGAAGAATGCCTTGGCACCCGACTTGGAGAGCATCCGGCGTCACGCGGGCTTCGCCGCCCAGGACTTGCAGTACCCGGCGGGGTTGATGGGGCCCTTCAGCGCGGCGCATCCCCCGCAAGCGTCGGGCGCTCCGGGCTTGTAGAGGGCGCAGTTCGCGCAGCTTTTCGCGGGCTCGGGAGACTTGTCCACGTAGACGAGAAGCTTGCGCGCGTTGGCGTCGTCCGGGTTCATGCCGATGGTGTCGTCGCACCGAAGCTCCTCCTTCTTTTTCGTGCACGCCGCGAGCGCTGGGAGGAGCGCGGCGGCGAGCAGGCGCGAGCAGACCGTGCGACGGCCGACGAGGGACGAGCGGGGAGCATGGTTCATGACGGGATCTCTTTCTGGGAGGCAGCGTCTCGCGCCTGGCTCTCGAGGCCGAGGGCGCGCGGGAAGAGCACGTTGTTCTCAAGGTGAATGTGCTGGTGGATGTCCGCCTCGAGATCCTCGAGCCCTTCGTAGAGCGCGCGATACGACGCGCACGCGTCGCCCGGGACTTGGTAGCCGCCCGACACGGTCCGCAGTTGCCGGAGAACGCTCCCCGTGGAGTCGTGCTCGGCGAGCATGCAGCGAATGGGATTCTGTGCGGTCCCGAACGGCGGAGCGCGCCATGCGCCGGCGCCCGCCCCGCCCGCCCCGTCGGGCCGCGGGACCCGGGGAGGGCCGAGAACGTTCTCCTCTTTGCGCATGTGCGCCTCCAGCTCGCGACGAAGCTCGGCGGTCAGCTCGCTCACACGGCGGAGCTCGGGGTGACACGCCTCGTGGACCTGCGCGACCTTGGCCGCGAGCGCGTCCAGGCGCGCCAGCGCGATCCAGGTCGGGCGATGGTGAGTCTCGAGAATGTGCGCAAGGAGGGGGCCCAGCCCGAGAGTGGCGGCGGGCGCGGGGTGGTCGATCGCCGCGCTCTCCGCTTCCGCCCGCTCGAGAAGGGCGAGCGCCTCGCTCAGAGAAGCGTGAGCCTCGAGGCACGCTTCACGGAGCGAGTGGGAGCCTCCGCAACAGTAGTCGATCCCGAGCTTCTCGAAGACCCGATCCGCGCCGGGGACCCGCGCGGCGAGATCCCCGACCGTGACTTCGGCGTGAATCATGTCCTGGACGGAACCACACGCGAGCTCGATGCGCGATGATCTGGATCATGGCGAGGAAGCATCGCGCCGGGTAACGCTCGGAGCGATGATTCGACTCCTCGCGGCGCCCTGCGTGCTTGCTGTCATCCTCGGAGCCGTCGGTTGTGATCGGTCGCGGCCGCCCCCCCCTGCGCCGCCCGTGGCGAGCGGCGTCCAGGCGAGTCAGCCGCTGCCTCCGCCCGAAGGACCGCCGATTCATGCGAGGCTCACCCATGCGCCGGATGTCCCGCCCCCGACGGGTCGCAAGGCGCCAGCGAAGGTGATCGTGGAGCTCGAGGTCCGCGAAGTCGAGCTGCCCATTGCCGAGGGGGTTCGTTACACGTTCTGGACCTTCGGCGGTCAAGTCCCCGGAAAGTTCATCCGGGTGCGGCAGGGGGACGTGGTGGAGCTTCACCTGCAAAACCACCCCGACAGCAAGATGCCCCATAACATCGACCTGCACGCGGTGACGGGGCCGGGAGGCGGGGCGACCAGCACCTTCACGGCGCCCGGTCATGAGACCCAGTTCACCTTCCGAGCGCTGAACGCAGGCCTGTACGTGTACCACTGCGCGACGGCTCCGGTCGGTATGCACGTGGCCAACGGGATGTACGGGCTCATTCTCGTCGAGCCGCCCGAGGGGCTGCCTCCCGTCGATCGCGAGTACTATGTGATGCAGGGGGACTTCTACACGGTCGGAAAATACCGCGAGAAGGGGCTGCAGCCCTTCGACATGCAGAAGGCCATCGAGGAGAACGCGACCTACGTCCTCTTCAACGGCTCGGAGGGGGCGCTGGTCGGCGAGAAGGCCATCAAAGCCAAGGTCGGTGAGCGCATTCGCCTCTACGTGGGCAACGGTGGGCCGAATCTGGTGTCGAGCTTCCACGTCATCGGGGAGATCTTCGATCGCGTGTACACCGAGGGCGGGATGCACGTTCAGGAGAACGTCCAGACCAGCCTCGTTCCCGCGGGCGGCTCGGCGATCATGGAGTTCGCCGTCGAGGTCCCGGGAACCTACGTCCTCGTGGACCACTCAATCTTTCGGGCGTTCAACAAAGGCGCGCTCGGTATGCTCAAGGTGGAGGGAGCCGAGCGGAAGGACGTGTACTCGGGCCGCGAGGTCGACTCCATCTACCTCAGCGACAAGGCGGGCGCGGCGGGCGCTGTTCAGCGCGCGGCGAACGAACTCGAGCGCGGTCCGGTCTCCAAGGAGGCGCAAGTCGCTGCCGGACAGCAGCTCTTCATGGGGACGTGCTCGGCTTGCCACCAGGCGGAGGGGCAGGGGGTGCCCCGCGTGTTTCCGCCGCTCGCCAAGTCGGACTTCCTGATGGCCGACAAGAAGCGCGCGATTGCGATCGTTCTGAATGGGCTCACGGGACCCGTCACCGTCAACGGCGCCGAATACACGTCCGTCATGCCGGCGATGAGCCACTTCAACGACGACGACATCGCGAACATTCTCACCTACGTGCGCAACGCGTGGGGGAACTCGGGCGACGTGGTGACGGCGAAGGAGGTCACCGAGATTCGCAGCACGACCAAGCGCCCTCCGGGCGCCGGAAACTGAGCCTGGCCGTGCGCGCGTGGTCCCTTGCGGTCGCGGTCGTCGCGTCCGCCATCTCGCTCACGCACGTGTCGCACGCGGAGGGCATGCGGCGCGTGGGGCCGGGTGATTACACGCCGGTCTATGCGCGTGGTGGGGGCAAGGGAACGCCGGTCCAGGTCGCGCTCTTCGAGCTCGATGTCCTCCCCGTGACGAATCGCGAGTACCTCGCGTTCGCGGTCACGCACCCCGAGTGGCGCAGGGATCGTGTAGCGCGCATCTTTGCGGACGCCGGGTATCTCTCCCAGTGGGAGGACGCAACGCACCTGGGTGCGCGCCTGGACCCGAGAGCGCCGGTGGTGGAGGTCAGCTGGTTCGCCGCAAGAGCGTTCTGCCGGGGCCGCGCGGCTCGGCTTCCCACGGAGGCGGAGTGGGAGCTCGCTGCCAAGGGCCGCAGCGTTGACGGCGGGAGCGAAGACGAGGTGCGCCAGCGGATCCTCGACTGGTACGCGCGACCCGCTCCTCTTCGCTTGCCGCCGGTCGGCTCCACACCGGTGAACGAATGGGGCATCGGGGATCTGCACGGTCTGGTCTGGGAGTGGGTCTCGGATTTCAACAGCGTCCTCGTCGGCGGTGACCCGCGCGAGGCCGCGAGCGGCGATCGCAACCAGTTCTGCGGCGCTGGCGCCCTCGGTGCGAACGACACCACCGACTACGCCGCGTTCATGCGGGTCGCCTTTCGCAGCGCTCTAAGGGCCGACTACACGACGAGGAACCTCGGTTTTCGGTGCGCCCGGACCCCACCCACGAGCTCCGGGGTCGGCAAGTGATGCGGCCGTGGATACGGTGCTGCGTCTCGCTGTGCGCGGCCCTCCTGCTCCCCTTCGTGCTCTCGTGCCGCGAGCGAAGCCCCGAGGGAGCGTCTGGCATTGCGGCAACGGCAATCGCAAGCGTGCCGCCCACCGTGAGCCCACCTCCGGCGGCAAGGGATGCCCTCGCCCCGGTCGTCACGACGGACGGTGTCCTGCCCACGACCGACGTGGTCCGGGGGATCTCGCTCTATGCGCTCGAGGCCAAGCTCGAGGATCAAACTGGACGTTCCATTCGCTTCGAGCTGTTTCGTGGCCAACCCACCATCGTCGCGATGTTCTACGCGTCCTGCCCGCAGGCGTGCCCCCGGCTCATCTCCAACATCAAGGCCATCGAGGCCGCGCTCGACCCCGCCGCGCGCGCCAAGCTCCGCGTGCTCCTCATCAGCATCGATCCGGAGACCGACGATCCGGCGACTCTTCGACGCGTCGTGGACCGTCACGGCCTCGACACAGCACGGTGGCGACTCGCTCGGACGGATGCGGAAACCATGCGCGAGATCGCGGCCGTGCTCGGCGTAAAGTACCGCCGGGATGACGGCACCCTCAATCACTCCTCGGTCATTACCGTGCTCGACCAGGCCGGAGCGATCGACTCTCGATTCGACGGGATGAGCGGCGCAGCGCTAGCGGCCTCCGATCGAATCAGAGAGCTGTCGCGGCAGCGCTGACGACGCCCAGATCGTCTCCCAATGCCCTTCGGACAAGCACGGGGGCTCGAAGCCCGATGCTCCGCCGAGGACCCGCCGTACCCCCCAAGCTGATGGTCATGAGCTCGAAAGAAACGTCGACCCCATGGGGGCTTTCGCAGCTTCTTGTGGGATCATGCCCCGGTGGTCACAACGACGGACGAAGCAGTGCCCGACGCGTGTTACGAGTCCTGCGAAGGACCTTACGCGCGCGCGGGCGCGGGCGCACGCACGCGTAGCACGGGGGATGCCACAATCTCGGTCCTCCTCGAGCACGCCGTCGCGTTCGGGGGCAGCGTCGATGAGTTCCGGGAGCTCGCGAAGATCTTCCGCAAGGACGCGAACCGAACCGCATGGAGGCGAATCATGGCCCGTAGGAATTCAGCGATTTCTGCCATGGTCCGCCGGGTCCGTGGCCAGCTCGGCGAGCGCTACTGTGGGCGGAGAAAGTCCGAGGAAGGCACGCGATGGACGCTCTTCGGTCGGGATGCGAACGGTGCTGTCGTTCCCGTCGCGGCCATCTTCGTGAAGACGCCGTACACCCTGAGCGACCTGAGCGCGCCCGTAAGCGTCGAGGTGACCCACGCGATGCTGGATGCCGATGTGCTTCGCAGCGCCTGCTCACGGGCGCATGCGAAGCGCGTTTGGGGCATCGTTCCTGACCTTGATCTCGACGAGGACGAGGAGGACGCCAACCAACCACGAGCAGGGTTGGGGTGTACACCCGGCCATCAGTGCTCCCCGTCCTGAAGAGAGCCGGTTGTCTTCGAGACGGGAAAGCCGCATGGCATGCGTGCGCTGCACTGCACTGCAGGGTACAGCGCACGCAGTTGCCGGGTGTCGAGCGCGCGAGCGCGCCACGGTGGCGCGCTCGCAGGTGTCGGCGCGGCCGGCGGCGTCAGAAGGAGATTGGCGGGCTATGGGGGCACTCACTCGGGTCTTGCGTGGCCCGCATGGCGGGGCGAGCGCACGATCCTTAGCGCGGTGGCGAAGGCGACGCGTGCGCGCTGGGACACCGGGTGGCCAGAAGGAAGGGCTGCCCGTGGATGGGCCCGTCCAGCTTCACCTGGGGCGTCGACCGGTTCGATCAGCCTGACGTCGGCCGGCGTTCCGCACCTCACGCGGCGTGAGCCGGAGGACCTCGATGCGCCCACTGCGGCGTCGGCGGCGCCGATGCCACACGAACCAGGCGTAGGAGTTGCTGTCCGTCCCCTTGCCGGTGAACGACGGTCGGTCCGGAATGACGTAGACATCGGGTGCGTGAACCCGCATCCACATGTTGCGTTCCGCGGAGCCCAGCATGTCGATCGAGAGGAGCATCACCGTCATCGCGGCGAGCTCGATGACCGCGTCCTTGATCTCCGACCAAATATTGAACGGTGGGTTCGTGATGGTGAGCGTCGGCTCCGTGCGCAAGAGCCCCGCGGTTGTGAGGTCGCGTGCATCCATGATGCGGACGGAGCGGGCCCCGACCCGCTCTTTCAGTCCGGCGGCGTGCTTCAAGTCCTTTTCGACGGCGAACCAGCTCACGTCCTCTCTGCGTGTTGATACTGCGTCGATGATGGCGCCCGCCCCGGCGCAGGGTTCGAGCCATACGCCTCCGGGGAGGTGAAGACGCTCGAGCAGCCGGTCCACGCACCAGGAAGGGGTGGGGTAGAAGTCCTTGCCCTTTGAGCCGCTGCGGTTGCCTCGAGTGGTCGAGCTCATCGTGTGTTCCTTCGCCCCAAGTCAGGCGCACAATCGTGGGTCGTTCGTGCTCGCCGTTCGATCTACGTCATCCAGACGCACTTGCCCCACGAGGACGGTGCGACAGCTCCAGGCGTCAGGCACCACAGTACTGGGACCCGCGGTCCATTCTCGGGCGCAGGCCCTGCACCATCGGTGAAGTAGACGACGACGTCCGGCCGGTGCGCCGCCAAGAACGCCCGTTCAAAGGGAGGGTGGAAGTCCGTCCCGCCCCGACCGTGGACCTCGCCGAGCTCGCCCTTGAACGGGTACGTGCGCTGGATCTCAGCGTCGCACTCGACGACCACGATTTCGTGATGGGCGCTCATCTTCCGGAGTTCGCCCCCGATCTTCGCCAAGAGCTCGCGCGTCATGGAGCCACTCGTGTCGATCACGGCCATGACGCGCGCCTTCTCGGGGCGTCGTGTGCCGCCCGGCACGATGCCGACGAGGTGCGGGAAGCGCCGTGGAGGCCGAAGATAGCTCGGTCGCGGGGACGCTGCGCGGCTCACGAATCGTTGCAGCACCGTCTTCCATGAGACCGTCGCCGTGGGTGAGGGGGGCAGTTGATCGACGTCGCGTCCGGCTGCCTTGCCGCGACCCGCCAGATGAATCGCCTCGAGCAGCGGCATCGGGATGCGCGCGAGCTCGTCGGGCGTCAGCGTTGCGACGGCGCGTCCCACCGCGCTCATCACGACCGCCTCGCCTACGCGCCCCGTGGTCCTGGCCTCTTCCCAGACGTCGTGGTCGTCGAGAGGGGCGGGGCCGCCGGGTGGGCCACCATGAGCTCGATGCCTCTCCGCCAGCCGCGCGTACCGCGTGTCCGTGTCCTCCATGAGAGGCAGGTGCGGGAAGTCTTTGAGCAAGACGGGCGCGCCAGGCAGGCGTTCCGGTACCCACTCGTTGACTGTGACCTCCTCGGCGATGACCCTCGCGTCCCGATCGGGGTAGCGCTCGGGATCGGCGAACAAGTGCCCGAAGACGACGTGGAGCACCTCGTGGTGCAGCACGCCGACGATCCGGTCGAGGTCGAGGGCCAGTACGAAGTCGGCATTGAAAAGAAAGACAACGTGCCCGCCACGAACGGTCACCGCCATCGTCTCGATGTCGGGATCCTCTTCAATAGACCCCATTGAAAGCAGGTGAACGTGGAACGGGTATGCGTGCACCATCCGCTTCACGGCGATCCTGAGCACGCCGAGCGCCTCGCTCGACCTCGGGCTCATCGCGGCGCCTTTCGGCCGATAGAGCCCCGGATTTCGATGTCGCGCGGGCGGAATCGGACCGGAGCGCCCCCGATTCGGTACCTGACCGGACCGAATCGGCCCCGTGCCGAACCAAATTCGGCTCTCCGGGGCGGGTGTCCTTCCTTCCGCGTGCACATCATGCCGCTCGCGGGCGGGGGAAGGTGAGCCCCGTGAGGCCGCGGTCTTCAAACCAGCCCCGGGCCTGCACGGCCAAGTCGGGGACCAGCTCGCGGAGAAAGTTCTCGACGTTCTTCTTCTGCGCGGGCTGGGCGACGACGGCGTCGAACGTAGCTTGGCGCTGCAAGTGGTTGCGCAGGTTGATCCAGCTCGACCTCAGCAGATCGAGCCGGGCCTCCTTCTTCCAGCGGCGGACGATGCCGGCGTGACCCTGGTAGGCATCGATGATCTTCAGCGCGGTCAAGGGCGTGTCCCCGCCCAAGGAGTCCGCGAAGGCCCCTGACCATACCTCGCCCACGAGACCGGCGATGCCGACCACAAGCTCGTCGGGGGAGTAGGACCCGGCGTCCGCCGCGTGAAGCAGGCGGCTCACGTAGGTCCAGGCCCGCGGGTTCGATTGCGGGTCACTGAAGATCTTCGGGTTGCCGTCAACGAACGCGACGACCTTCGGGTGGACGTCGTGGCCGCGCGCCCACGCGCACCACTCCCTCTGGTCTGCCTGGATCTTGATCCGGACGAAGCGCGACAGGAGCGCAGGGTCGAGCTCCTCGACGTGGTACCCGTCGTCGGCGTCGTTGACGGCCCCGCACGGCACCCAGCCGCCGGGCAACTCGTAGTCGTTCAAGCATCGGGCCGTCAGCAATTGTAGGCACGGCGCGACGACATACCGCGGTGCCCTGTTCAGCTCCTCGAAGACAAGGAGCCCGCTGCCGCCGGTCGGGAGGAAGGCGGGCGGCGCGTAGTAGGTCCTGCCGTCGGCTCCCACGCGAGGGATGCCGATGAGGTCGGGGGGCTCCATCACGGAGAGATCGCGCACGACGACGCTGACGCCGAGTTCCGCCGCGGCAGCGCGAATGATCTCGCTCTTCCCGACGCCGTGTCGGCCGTGCAAGAGAACTGGCAGGTTCGCCTGGTAGGCGAGCTTGATCTGGCGCACTGCGGGCACGCCGGCCGGGACGGTCATGATCGTACCCATCAGGGCACCTCCGCTTCGGCCGCGTCCGAGGCGACATCGTCGGCCGGCGGCACCATGTCGTTCACCACCGCAAGCCCCGCCGCCGTGATCACCCGACCGCGAGGGCCGAGCTCGATGAGATGCAGATCCGATAACAGCGGCTCGACCTCGGTCCGGATGTACGCGGCATCGACGCCGAGCTTCGCCGATAGGACGTCCAGACTCATCGTACGCTGCGCTACGGCGAGAGCCTCGAGCAGCGACCTCTGGAACGGGTTGAGGCCTTGCTCGTCGATGCCCTGCTTCCGCATGAAGCTGCGCACGGTCTCCTGGGTGATCGTGCCCGCGCCTCCGCCGGTGATGGCCATCAGCTCCACCAATTTCAGGACGCTGCGGGGCGTGCGCTGGGATCGCTCGGCGAGGTGACGGGCAGCTTGCGGTGTGAGGGTCAGCCCGAGATGCAGGGCGACCTTCTCGGCGATCACCTTGAGCTCACGGCCCGAGTATGGATCCAGGTGGACCTGGTGCAGCCGGCTCCGGAGTGCCCGGCCGAGCTTGCCGGGCTCGGTCGTGGCCGCGACGAGCGTGAACTCCGCGACGCTGACAAGCTGGGTTCGATCCGGGGCGCCCTTCGGGGTTCGCGCGAACGTCTTGTGTTCGTCGAGCGCCAGGTACAGGAGCTCTTGGCCCTCCCGGTCGAGCGAGTGCGTCTCGTCGATGAATAGGACGTCGCCGTGCTGCAGCGTCGCCAGAACCTCGACCAACGCGGTGGTGATGCCGGTCCCGCCCATGATGCGCTTGAAGCTCGAGGGCGCGTCGCTGCCTGGTGGGCCGGCGTACTCGCGCGCGATGGCCGCCGCGAGGGCCGACTTCCCCATGCCGGACCGCCCAACGAGGAGGAGCGACACCACGGCCTCGGAGCGAGCCCGGGCGCCGGCGACGAGCTCGCGGAGATGGGCCACGACTCGGGGCTGGCCAACGAAATCGTGCAAGGCGGCAGGTCGGCGGGGCACCGCTACCGGACCCCCGGGAGCCGCGTGTCCGGTGCGGGGTGCTCTCCCCCAGGACCGTTGCTCGCGCGCTCCGCGTATTGAGCCCTCCAAAATTCGTGGGCTATATAGGTGCTGTTCATGCGCTCCTCACGATGTTCGTTCGCACGGCGCGCCGATCCCGAGCGCCGTCGCCGGGGGAACCGCGTGATGAAGAAGACCGCCCGCAAGCGGGTGGTTCCCGTGCTGGTCGAGCTGTGGATCTCCATCGCGCCGAGACCGCGGGTGCGGCCTTCGGCAACGCTACGAGGCCGTGGTGCGATGAAAAGCCGGTAGGGAAAGCCGCTCGTCAGAGATTCAGCGGTTCTTGGTGCCGCTGATTTCGCCGGAGGCCCTCACCTCGTCGGCGAATCGGGTCCACTCACGCCGGATGCTGGCGACGGTGCCGCCACCGAGCCCGGCGTCCGCCATCAGGTCGGCGATGGCGCTCCACTTGGACACCTTGCCGGGGCGCCGGCCGGCCTTCCTGCTCCAGAGCGTTACCGCCCGCTCGAGCTTTTTCCCGTCGAGCTGGGAGGCGGCCTCGGGGAAGTTCAGGGCGTAGAGGCTCTTCGCAACGTCCGTTCGTTCTGCCGCCGTAGAGTGCGAGGCCATCACCCTTTCGTCCTCGCACGCCGCCTCGATGGACTCGATGAGAGCCAAGCGCTTGTGCCGCTCCTCGGTGAGACCAAAGAACGCCCGCCAGGCGGCGTTGATGCGCTCGGTGCCCGGGAGCGACCTTTCGATTGCCGCGCGGAGTACCGGGCCGACGACGCCTGCCTCCTGATCGAGCCGCTCGAGAAGGACGGCGTGTTCGACGAGGAGCCCCGCAAGGAGCCGGGCCCGGTGCGCCAGGCGCATGACGGCCTGCCGCGGGTCGGGGCCGAGCGCAGCGTAGAGGTGGCCGTCGATCCGGCGCGCGGCGGCGGCCTGCGGGGCCTCGGTCGACGAGAAGCAATCGCCGGGCTTGCTCTTCTTCTTCGCCACGCGCACTCGTCCCGATGCGTGACGAGGCCGTGCTAGGTTTCCCTGGCTCGTTCGTGCCGCCACGCAACGCACGAGCGTCGCCCCGCACGGTTGCAGCCGATGCGGGGCGTTGTTCTTGTACCTTGAAGTCGACGGAGACGTAGGCGGAACAAGCGCCGCCGGATGGCCCGGAAACACGGATCTCCTTGGACCTTCGCAGGAGCCGGTTGGCGGGCCCTGGATCAGGCGCTCGACTCTGAAGCGTCCCGGCGGTCAGCGCGGCGGGCACCGGGAGTCCGGCACGAGCCGGCGGGCGCGCGTCGTCCCGAGATCCCGAACGTGGCACAGAAAGACCGCCGATGGGCCACTGGAATCATTACGAAAAATCCGTAAGGCTCCCCCTGGGGACGCCCAGAAGTACCCGACATCGCTTCCGAATTCGGAGGCGGCATCATCGAAACCTCGGAATTACGACGAAACTCCTCGCCGAAACTCGGCGTGCCCGGGAAGGGCGAGAGGAGGGACATCGGAATCGACGGGAAGACGTCCCCGAAGTCGGCCTCGAAGGTCTGCGCTTCGTTGATGTACTTCTGGGTCGTCCGAAGGTCGTCGTGCCCCGCCGCGCGCTGGACCTTGAGGGGCTCGTCCCCTCGCATGGCTCGCCAGGTGATGCCGGTGTGACGGAGGTCGTGCCAGGTCAGTGGCCGGCGCGTCTCGTCGTCGGCGAAGAGGTCCGCGCGCGTGACGCCGGCCCATTCGAGGTACTTCCGGAGGCGCTCCGCCAGGGACTCCCGGGGAGGCATCGCCGTCACCACGCGACCTTCGCCCTTGGACTCCCGGTGCATCTCCACGAGGAGCGGCATCAACGTCGCCTCGATCGGCACCTTGCGGGTGTCCTTCGTCTTCGTGGTCTTCACCTCGCCCGTGTCCGAGTCGATGGCCTGGTGAACGTGGACGTACCCTTGGTCCAAGTTCACGGAGGACCAGTCGAGGGCTTCGAGTTCGCCACCGCGGACGTAGAGGTACGTCGACAGCATGAAGAGGCGACGCCACCGAACGGGGACGCGTTCGCTCTCCACGAGCATTCGGAACTCGGCGGGGAAGAGGTAGGGGCCGCTTCGCTCGGCGCCACGGTCCGGGCCTTCGACGTCTCGCGTCGGGTTGTCCTCGCGAACGCGAAGCTCCTTCACCTTCGAGCGGCACGCGTCGGCGAACATCTTCGTCAGGACGCCCCACGTGTTGACGGCCGTCTTCCACTTGAACTTCCCGTCGCCGGCACGCGTCGACGCGCGGACGGCTTCGTCGAGTTTGCGCACGATCGCTTCCACGTCGGCGCGGGTCACGTCGACGATGGGCATCGTCCCGATGGTCGGCGCGATCCACTTCGCGTACCGGCCGACGTCGTTGCGCGTGGACGTGAGGCCCTTCGCCTTCCGTGACTCCACCCAGCGTTCGACCCACTCGTTCACCGTCTCGGAGGACGCGACCTCGACGGCCCCTCCGTTCTTCAACGTCATCGCGATGCCCTTCGCGACGGCCGCGGCGCGCGCGGTGTCCTCCTTCGGGATGCCTCGCATCGGAAACGGACGGAGGCGACCGCCGACGGCGCACCAGGCCTGCCAAAGCCCCTTCGCTTCGCTCCACTTCGGGCGACCCGTGACCGGTCGTCCGCCCTTCGACTTCGTGTTAATCCTGTTCATGTCGATCCTCTGATGAAGGTTCGGCCAAGGCCCCGGACGTTGGCGCGTCGCGGGGCCACTTCTTTTTTGCGGACTACTCCGCCGCGTTGCGCCCCGAGCCGAATCGCCGGTCGAAGGCTTCGCGCACCCATTCCCGGACAAGTTGCGACATCGATCGATCGGTAACCTCGGAGAGCGCCCGAAGCATCCGGCGTTCGTCGTCGGTCATCGGGATCGACACCATGTGTTCGCGCTTCGCCATGGGAGTGACCATGCGTCCTGAGTTCGTTCGTGGCAAGCCCGTCGAACACCGAAAAACGAGCCGCACCGCGTTAAGGTTAAGGAATCATTCCATATTCTTCCGTCGTTTTTTTCCGGTCGCCGCTCGCAGACTGCCACCTTGCAAGTAGCTACTAAGCAGGTACTCTATCGGGGTGCGCATCGAGTGGACGAAGTCGGCGACGAAGGACCTCCGGAAGATCCCGGCGATCGACAAGGTCCGGATCCTCGTCGCGGTCGAACGTCTCGCCGGCTGGCCTGTCGATGGGGACATCAAAGCCATGAAGGGCAAGCCCGCCGGTCGGCACCGTCTCCGCGTCGGCGAGTACCGCGTGATTTTCGAAGTGAAGGACAACGTGCTCATCATCCGGGTCGCCTCGCGCGGCTCGGTTTACGAGTGAGGAACCCATGGCGAACACCGAACCGCAGACGATCACCATCGAGGGGAAACGCTTCGTTCTCGTCCCCGAGAGGGCCTATCGGAAGCTCCTCCGCTCCTCCGGGGAGGACGTCGTTTCCCATGACTCCGTCCGCGAGGACTTCGGCGAGGAACTGGCCATCATGCGCGAGGATGCGGGCATGAGTCAGGTCGCCCTCGCCAAGAAGATGGGCGTCTCCCAATCGATGGTGGCCGGGGCGGAGAGCGGCCGGATTGCCGTCGGGGAGGACTACGTCGCGAAGCTCTTGAAGGCGTGCGGGCTGCCGAAGAACTACACCTCGCCGAAGCCTTCGACGCGTCCGATTCCGAAGCCTCCTTGGCGAGCCAAGAAGTAGCCCTACCCGATACGCCTCCTGAATGACCTCGGGAGCGCGGAGGACGGCGCGGAGGTTGGCCTCGGTGTTTCGGTGCTTCGACTTTGCACAACCGTTGTGCGAGGTCACATCCGTCCGCTCCCCCTGTCTCGACGGCGACACGGTCAACAGGTCGAGCGACTTCTTGCCGATGACGGACACCTCAATGCCTGTCCGGCGAGGACATCGGCTTCTTGTTCTTCGGGTTGTTCGGGTCGGCGTTGGACGACGCTTCCCCGACGCCGTTTAGACCCTTCGCTGCGCCCTCCGCGGCCGCGGTCGCCTTCCGGATGGCGTTCACCATTTCCATGATGTCGGAAGCGGCTCCGGCCACGACCGAGTTCTCGTTGTAGCGACCGACGGTCTGCCGCGCGTCCTTTGAGACGAGCGTGCCCATCGATGCCGCGCCCGCTTCGAGCGTGCGAGCTCCCGACGTGTTTTCCTTCGCCGACTCGACTTCGAGTGCCATCAAGTCCGCGGCGCGCTTCGCGGCACCGACATCGATCGTCCCCGATTTCAGCCGGCGGAGCGTCGTCGCGCCCTGATCGTAGAGACCGGCCACGCGACCTTGGCCGACCTTCGTTCCTTCGCTTGCGGCGTTCACGCCCGTATAAAGCGTGCCCGCTGCAAGCGCGACGCCCGCCGCGGCACCCGCAACCCCGCTGGCCAAGAGTCCGCCTCCCGCTCCGCCCGCGGCCGTGCCTCCTCCCGCGGCACCGGGGACGGCGCCTGGAACCCCTCCGCCACCTCCGCCCGCGATGAGCCTCGTGATCGCCTCTTGGACCTTCGCCCCGATCGCAGCGGATAGGAGATCCTTCGTCACGAGTCCGGCGACGAGCGCGCCGAGTCCGGAGAACGGATTCTTGGCGACCCATGCGACGAGCTCCGCCATGACCTTCGCGAATCGGACGATGTCCGGCACGGCGCGGGAGAGCTCGTTGACGAGCGTCGTGACGACCGGGAGGAGTTCCTTGCCGACCTTATCCTTGAGGTCGTTCATGGCGCCTTCCAACTTCTTGTCGGCTTCGGCCAGACGTTCCGCCGCGTCCTTCTTGACCTGTTCGTCCGTGAGCGCCGCCTTCTTGAAAACGTCGAAGGCTTCGTTCACCGCCTTCTCGCCCGCGGCACGCGCGTCCTTCTCGTTCGCGCCGCCCTTCTTCGCGGCGCCGTAGGCATCGGTGTACGTGTTCGCGGCGCCCTGGACGGCTTTGATGCTGCGCTCCCCGAACATGTCTTGGAGCTTCCCGCGGTTGCCCTGGGTCTTGAACACGGCGTTTTTGATGAGAGTCTCCGGATCTACGAGCTTGCCGTCTTTGAACGCCCCGACCTGACTGAAGGCGTCCTTGTGTTTCCACACGTCCGACCCAAGTTGCGCGGCCGCTTCCGTGGCTTCGGCCGCGGACGACGCACCGCCGGCCGTGGCGACCTGGGCGACCGCACCGAGCGAGACCATGTTCGACGCCTTGTCGCCCGAGAAGAGTCCGGCGCTCGCGGCGAGACGACTGCCGTACTGGGCGAGCTCGCGCATGTCGACGGATCCCGCGCGACCCTGTCCAGCCCATCCGCGCATGACGTCCCCCACTTGCTTTTGCGTCAAGTTGGAGTCGGCCTTTGCGATCTGACCGCCGACCTCACCGATTTCGCCGGCGTCACCACCGGTCGCCGTGGCGAGCGCGAGGACGTCGCCCATGATGCCGCTCGCCATCTTCGCGTCGCCGCTCTTGGCGTAGAACCGATCGACAGCGTTCAACGCGTTCTCGGTGCTCGTGCCGTAGGCCGTCGCCGTCGTGGATGCGCGGTTGAGGAGTTCGTCCTTTTTGATCGTGCCACCTGACTGGATCGCGATGTCGGCCGCTTTGCCACGGTTCTTCATCATCGTCTTCGTCGCATCCGCAAAGGTGAACCCGCCGCCGAGAGCGAGGATTCCGCCGGCCATGTTCGCGGCCGTTCCCACCGCGCGGCCCGTGGCGCCGACGACCTTGCCGGACACGCCGGAGGCGAATTGCTTACGCGCCTCCGCTTCGGCCTTCGCGGCGCGCGTTGCTTCCTGAATGCGCTTGTCCGCCGAACGCTGGGCAATGCGCCCGAGGCGAGCGCTCTCCCGTTCGAAGGCACGCGTTTCCCGTTGCGCGGCCTTTTCCACTTCCTTCGTGGCCTTATCCGCCGCCTTCGTCCTGGCGTTCGCAGACTTCTCCGCGAGCTTTCGCATGCGCGCGGACTCTTTTTCGAACGCGCGCGCTTCCCGGTCCGCCGACGTCGCGACGGCCTTTTCTTGTTTGCCGGCCTCGCGCTGGACGGCGGACGTGAGCAACTGCTGAGCGCGGATCGCCTTCGTCTGGAACTGGACAGCGCGCTTCTCGATCGACGCAAAAGCCTCCATCACGCGGGAGACGCCGTGCGCCTGAAAGTTCACTTTGATTTCGGACATTCGAAAATCCTTTCTGCCCGAGGGCGCGTCACTCCTCGGAGGACGGGTAGATGGCGATGCGCCCGGGCACCAAGATCGCCGGCGGGTTGCCGGGCTCGGGCGGAGTCGGCGGAGTCGGGCACGACTCGCGGACGATGTTGACGTCGATCCCCGTCCTCGCCCGAACTGCTCGGAGTACGCGCCTCGATATGGTGCGAGGCCAGTTCTCGGTTGGGCGCGGAACGCGCTCGCAACGAAGCGTCTCCGCGTTAGGCCGTCGCTCCCCCGGCCCGAGGCTCGCGAAGACGTCGAGCACCGAAGCGAAAACGTCGTCAAGGGCGTCGGCGTCCGGCATGAGGATGGCCCCGGCGGCGAGGTTCGGGACCGGGGCGTCCAATTCGATGTCGGCGATGTTGTTCGCGAAGCTGCGGACGCGCGTGACGACCGCGCGCTTCACCGTCCACTCAGACGTGGAGAGCCACGCGAGATGGGTGGTGTAAGGCGTCGGGGAGCTCAGGCATCGCACACGAATCCTGTAACGCTTGTCCTCCGGCGGAGCGTCCGGAAGGAGCGGGACGATCTCGGTGACCTCAGCGCGCGCCCACGTCCACACTGAATCGATGGGGCCGGGGAGAGGCCACGGCGAAGGGTCGCGCCAGATCTTGTCCTCGGTTTCGAAGGTCACATCGTTGGCGACGTTCTCCACGGTCGTGACGTTCGCCTGGGCGTGCTCTGGAAACACGGCTTCGATCGCCGGCGTGATGACGTCCCAAACGGTTGCGATCGCGATGTCGCGGTTCTTGTTCGTCGCCGCGGGTGCCGCCATGACGGAGACGCCGTACGAACCGGGCCCGAACAGCGCCGGATACGTGAACGCCTTTTGCACCGTGGGCGACGACTGTTCGGCGATCCGATTGATGTCACCGGTGTTTCCGGATCGCGGCGGGTTGCGGTAGACGGCGAGCAGTCGCGCGCGAAGCTCTTCGTCACCTTCGGAGTCGCGTCCACCGTCAAGTCCGCCGGTGCCGACGATTGCGGTCGGAGCCGCGAAGGCTGGAATCCGGACCCATCGAAGCGTCTCGCCTTCGCCCAGGTTCGTTTCGGCGCCGGTGTCGACGGCAACGATCGGGATGACACCAGCCGGAGGAACAGTCTCCGTGCGCGTGACGGCGTAGCGGAGGCCATTCCCGCCGGTGAGTTCGTCGCCCTCCGAGACATTCGTCGGCGCGGAGGTATCGACGAGGATAAAACCGCTCGCACCTTGCGCTTCTTTGCGCGGATCCATCGGCATGTTCGCCACGAGCCGATCGAGATCCTCTCCCGTTGCGGTATCAGGCATCTGCCGATCGGCGAGCACTTGGACGTTCGAGAACGCCACCTCGCACTCGTCGCCGATCGCTTGCGCGAGGGCGTAGAAGTCGGACTTGGGCGTGACGTTGACGTCTCCGTGTCCGTGCTCCTTAATCGCGCCTCGGAACGTTCGGAGGATGTCGTCGCGCACTTCCGACGCGCTCTTCAATTTCATGGGTTGAGTCATCTGGAAACCTTTCAAGGGGGACGCCGCGTGGCCGTGCCCATCCGCTTCCACGAGCGGAGGGCACGAGGTCCAAGGCACGCCGAGCGACTTGAGGACCTTTAGGGGGAGAAGGGAGAGCTCGAACGCGCGCCCCGTAGCCATCATTTGAGGTTCACGCGCCGAATGCGCGGAGGTTCCCCGTCGCGAACGGCGGGAGCGGCGCGGGCGTCGTGAGAGCTGCGGCGACGGTTGACGTCATGCGAGCGTCGTTTCCGATCGCCATGAGGATGAAGCGGATCTCTTCCGGCGTTCGCGGTGCGGCGACGCGCGTCGTCGACGGGGGAAGCGGGTTCGTCCCGTTCTTGTCGGAGATGCGCGAGTCCGTGAGAGCAGCGGCGGGATACACGACGGCTTCGCGTGTCTGCGACCCGGCCGCGGTGCCGTCGGCATCGGAGACCCTGAACGTATAGACGCCCGGGACGTCGGGAACGATCTCACCGGCGGAGATCGTCGCGCTGCTACCGCCTGGCGCGGACGCGAGCGTCACGGTCGTGAGATGCGGTTGGCCAACCGAAGCGGGGAGCTTCCCGAGCGCGATGGTGTCGCCGACGACAAAAGTGCCGCGCGGGAACGCGCCGTCGGACTTGGCCTTGGGCGAGGAGATGAAGTCGAGAGTCGGCATGGTCATTTGGCTTTCGTTTGGTTGTGCGCGACGGCCGCGCGGACGCGTTCAATCGCTTCGGCGTGCTCGAGCGCAAAGGCGGCGCTCTCAAACAGGCGCGTGGAATCTGCACTCATCGCGCGCAGGGTCGCGACGATCTCGATGTCCGAGGCCGAAGGCATGGGAGGCGGAGGGGGCTCGGGGCGGTTGAAGGGATTCATGCCGCCTCCGGAGAGGGAGCGAAGGACGACGAACCCGCGCCGAAGTGCGTGAGGTTCACGAGACGTCGGAGGTCGCCGAAGATGAGCCCGAAGGGCGGGACGAGTTCGGTGGACGTCAGAAACGCTTCGATGCCGTCGGTGGTCGCCTCCGGATCGCTGAACACGGCCGTCGCGACGCGGACGCGCTCCGTCGCCGTGACCGTGCGAGGACCGAAGCGAAGCAGTTGACGTTCAGTGAGCGCCGCGATCTCCACGGACTGTCGCCATCCGTCGGCGTCGGTCTCGACGGCGTACAAGCCAACGCCTCCGAGCGTGAGCGATGCGCCGCGGAGGGCGGCCGACGCGCCAGGCTTCGGAGCGGGCTCACGAAGGAGGACGCGGCGGATGTTCGTCGCAACGCCGGGGCGCGTGACGAACTCGATCGTGTCGCCGACGTGGGCGACGACGCGACGACCGAGACGCGGGGCGTACAGGCCGAACTTGGTTTTGATCTGTTGAAGGTTTTCCAGGGACATGTGTTTCCTTTCCGACGGTCTAGGAACCGTCGATTTCGAAGCGTGTGGACGTGAGGGCGTGCGGCGAGCCGTCGAGACGGCCGACGACCTCACGCATCATCAGGTTCAGGAGGCACGCGGTTCTGTCGTCGTGCCCGCCGCGTCTCGCACCAAAGCTCAGCGCGCCGCTCGGTGCGATGCGCTCCTCGAACGCGAGGAGTTCGTTGCAAAGTCGCTCGCCCTCAACGCCCGGCTCGATGGCGATGGCGCGGTCACGAAGGAGGCGACGAAGGGCGAGGACGCTTTGGGTCTTCGTGTCGTTCGTCCAAACCTGCGTGCGGTACCGGAGCCCGTGGCGCCGATCGAACTCCGACTCCAAGAAGAACGATTGGAATTGGTCGCCAAGAATCTCGGAGGCACCGACCTCGCGCGCCGTGTCGGCCACGCGGGCCACGACCTCTTCGGACGACAGCGTTCCGCGGAACTGCCCGTCGATGCCGGCGATGTTGGTGATGGCGAGGATGGGGCGATGCGAGCGCGCGAACTCCGGGTTCGGGACCGGAAGGCCCGTCGCATCGAGGAGCATCCGGGCCCCTTTGCCCTTGTGGAACACGATGGGCGCGCGCGGGTCCGCCTGCGGATCGTCGTGGGCGAGCCAGAGATATCGATCGTTCTCGTCGGCAACGAACGGGAGGACCCACTTCGCTGCAATCCAGCAGAAGGCGTCCCCTCTGCCGGCGGAGGAATCCATCGCGATGACGGTGTCGCCGACAGACATCCCGCCGTAGGGCGCATCCCGCTTTGCGTAGGCGATGGCGGCAGGGTCGAAGGCTCCGAGGGCCCCGGCTTGCGGTTCGGCGAGGTACTCACGACGCCACACGCGTTCGTCCGGTTCGAGGGCGCGGGTTTGTGCTTCGGTGATCGACGGATTCGCAACCCACGAGGGAGCGCGGGAAACGATTTGCCGATCGGTGTCGCCCTTCGCGATGAGCGTCGCGTGGAATCCGTCGAAGCCAAGGGGCGACGAGAAGTGAAGCTCCCTGGCATTCGGGTGCGTCACCGTCATCGCGCGCGCGCTGGCGACGATCTCCCCGGCGGGGTTCGCAGAGGACTCGGAGCGCCACTTTGCTTGCTCGTCGCAGGCCAAGAAGATGGCGCGGAAGCCCGAGACGGCGCCGACGCGGCACGCGAGGACGCGGAAGCCGAGGGGCGCATGCTCAAGGTCGATGACGTCGCCGGAGCGCGTGTACTTGATGCCAAGGGCGCGGAGGTGGGCTTCGAGAAGGCGGAGGCGCCCGGATGCCTCGGTGACGTTCTCCGAGACGATGACGGCGTAGTGTCGTTCGCCGGGCGGGACCACCCACGAACCGAAGAGGACTTCGTTGAGGGCGACCTCGACGATCTGCGTCGACTTCGCGCCCGCGCGCCCTACTTGGGCTCCCCACACCCGAACGCCCGGGGTCCCGTAGAAGCGCTCGGCTTCGGCGCGCCACCATGGCGACATGCCGGGGAAGCCGTGGCGACGGAGTTCGTCGTCGAGACGCGCGAGGGTTGCGAAAGAGGCGCTCACTCGTCCCCCTTCGGCCCGAGGATGCGGGCCCGGACGGCGTCGATGCCGTTCGCCTTGGGCTTCGCGGCGGCTTCCTTGGCGCAGAGTTCGTGCGCGGCGAGGAGGTTTTGCCTCGACGCGTCCGCGAGCCTCGACGCCGTCAACGCGAGTTCGGGATCTCCGAGTTGTGCGGCGAGGTCGGAGAAGTAGCGGGACCAAGCCAACTGCAACGCGGCGGAGGCCACGAACGACGACGGTGCCGGGCCGCAATAGCCGCCCCCTACGCTCGCCGCGAGTGCCGAACACTGGGCGCGTCGGAACGAGACCGCGGAGGCCTTGTACGGGGCGAAGGCAGCGCCCTGCGGTAGCTTCGTGAGTCCGAGGCGGTCGGCCAGTCGAGTCTTCCCCGCGCGCGCCTTGCCGCCCTGGCGCGCGAGCGCGTTGCCGGGGGCGAAGCGTCCGCCCTCTCCGCGGTCCGTCGGGCTCTCGGGACGGGCGTTGCCGGGCACACCGGCGGGAAGTTCGTCGGCCGGAAGCACTTCGACGCGAGGGACTCCCGCGCCGGTGCCATGGCCTTTGCGCAAGGTCATGACGTCACCTCGATGGGTGCCCGGGCCTCGCGTTTGTCGCCCTCGGAAACGATGACGCACGGAGATACGGCGAGTGTTTCGACGAAGGCGAGCGACGCCGCATCGGGAAAAACCGCGCAGCCGGACGGGATACGTACCCGCACGGCGGAACCGATGCCTCCGTCGACCGCGCCCGCGTCTTCGCGGAGACGGCCCCGACCGGTGGCAGCACCCACCGAGAGCGAGAGTGCCAACCGGGCGACCGCGACGGTCACTCCGACGACGAGGAACGCCTTGAAAACAGGGCGGGCCAGAAGGGGGTGGGATTCCGGGACGCCGAGGCGAGGCGAGAGGGTGAGTCTCACGAGTCACCCCCAATCCCAATTCCGGTCCCAGTGGTCCCACCTGTCCCAGTGGTCTCAGTGGGTTCCCTTACTCCCTCGTTTATGAACAGTGGAATCTTGCCCTTACTGGGACCTACTGGGACCTCTGGGACCAGAGTGGAAATTAGGCTGCCAATCTTGTCCCCACTTGGACCTTGGCCAGCCCCCACTACTGGGACCACTGGGACCACGGGGAAGTATCGCCACTCGCGCTCGTCGCCGCTGCGGAGGCGACGCCGCTCCCATCCGTGGCGCTTGAGCATCCGACCGACGCGGCTTTGCTCGCTCTGGTTCCACTTCGACTTGTCGAGGTCGAGAGGCCCGGCAAGCACCTCCCCGACGGTCACGCCCTTCGACTGGCCAGCCTCCGTCGCTTCGAGGGCACGAAGACGAAGCCAGGGGACCACGACGCTTTCCCACGCGTCGCACTGGTACCGTGCATCCTGTTCGGCCGCGGCGGCGCGCACCGTCTCCGCGTCTTCGAGCCACCACGACGCCCCGTCCTGGTAAAGGGCGACGGCTTCGGCCCAGAGCAAGTCGCGATCTCGTGCGAGTCCGTCCACGTCGATGGCCCCGCACTTGGCCGGCCAGAAGCGGCGGTTCCCCGTCTCGTCCCGCAAGTACGCCTCACCGTTCGTCGTCCCGACGAGCACGCATTGGCGCGGATGGTCTTCGACGTGTCGGCCGTAGGGAGAGCGATATCGATCGACCGTGCGGCTCACGAACGCCTTGATGCGCGAGACCTCCGCCCGTCCCATCGCGTCGAGTTCGGGCACCTCGACGACCCATGCACCTCCGAGGACCATCGCGCCGTCGCGCGTGCCGAAGTCGGAGAACTCGTCGGTGAACCACGAAGCGACCGGGACGAGGTTGCGAACCGCCGTGGACTTCTTCTGGCCTTGGAGACCTTCGAGAATGAGCATGCAATCCGCCTTCGCACCCGGGTGCATCACGCGGGCAACGGCACTCACGAGGAACTTCGTTCCGATGGTGCGCGAGTAGTCCGTCGCCTCGACGCCGAGGTAGGTGGTGAGCCAGCTATCGAGACGCGGCGTGCCGTCCCACGCGATCGAATTGAGGTAGTCGCGCACGGGGTGAAACCTTCGGGACCGCGCGACGGTCGACACCGCGGCGACGACGACATCGATCCCGACGTTCAGACTCCACTTGCTGCGTTGGAGCCAAGCTTGGGTCCGTACGTCGTGGACATCACTCCATGGGACCGGGACGGACTCGCTCGCCTCAGTTGCGGGGCACGCCCTGACGATGGTCGTCCGTTCCGCGAATTGGTCGAATGCGACGGCCCCCGTCCAGGCATCGCAGTTCTCAAGAATCGTCATCACGTTCGCAACGACGCGTTCCAGCTTCGGCCCCGATTGCGTGTGACGCCAAAGGAGGTGTCGCTCCCATTCCTCCGCGGACGGACCCTTGGCCAGACGAATCACGGAATTCTTCTTGGCGCGCTCGGTCATCGCGTCCCCCGATCCGCGAGCAAGTACCCCGGCGACCGTCGCGATCGTGCGGATGCCGATCGGATCTTGTGTCGCAGTTCCTTGAGGCTCCACGGAGGCGAGCACCGCGGATTGAACTCTTCGACAAGGATCGAGAGGGCCTCTTCCTCGCCGACGCAAAACCCTTGCACGAGCGCTTGCGCGGCCGCGAAGGTGGCCGCATGACCGCCCGATCCGGAAATGGCGCCGGGCATTGAGGCGACGTACCTCCGCGCACGTTCCAAAACTCCCGGCGGATGCAGGAACCGAACGGGCGTGGGGACGTATTCAGGCTCGGCGGGCATCAAAGCGAGGATTGCGTCGACGTCGACGGGCGACCCGCGAAGGCAGTAACTCTCGAACTCCGCGTCGCTCGATCCGATCGACGGCACCGCCCACACGTGCGCGGGGGATGCCGCCGCCCCGTGCTCCACCTTCACACCGTTGGCTTCGAGTCCGATCGCAAGCCATCGGCGGACCCGCTTGAACTCCGCGGGCGTCATCGGCCGCGACGGGAGGAGCACGGAACGGGAACGCGGCCGACCCAAGTCGTGCCCCGGGGAGCTGTAGACATACCCGCGCACCATCGACTGAGCGCCGGCGATGATCGACGGTTCGGGACCTTCGTCATGGTCGAACACAACCGCGGTCACGTACTGGACGGCCGCGGCCCCGCGCTTCTCGTTGCAAATCGTCGGACTGAATCGGGGCGCGTTGATCTTCGGATCCGCAATGACCCGCGCGGTCGTGAAGAAGTTCCCGATCGCGACCGGGGTAAGCGCGCGTTCGACGCCGACGGACGACGTCACGCGTTTCCAAAACGTGAGGGTCAAGTCACGCGGCATGTTCGCCCTCGCTTCCCCAGTGCCGTTCAAACGCCGCGCGACGCTGCTGCGCCTGATACTTGAGAACGCCGACGTTCGTGTCCGTGATGTCGATCACCCTGGGTGGACGCTTGCCGTCGTGCACGCGGACGATCCGGCCGACGCGTTGGAGGAGTTTGCCTTCCGCCTTCGCCGGCCACGCGAGGACGAGCGTGTCCAGGCGCGGAATATCGAGGCCCTCGTCCGCCAAGCTCGTGGCGAAGATCGCCCGAAGCTGCCCACCGCGCGCACGATCCACGATGTCCGCGCGGGCGCGCTTGCCGACGTCGGAGGTGAGTACTTCGCCGGCGATCCCTTGCGAAGCGCACAGGTCCCGGAGCGTCGCGGCGTGCGCCTTGGTCCCCGTGAGGATAATTACCGAGGCGCCCTTGGCGACCTCACGGACGACGACGTCGGCGATGGTGGCGTTTCGCCCGTCATCGGCAGCGATGTCGCGAAGGAGACCGTGCCAGTCGTCCGGACCCGAGTAGGGATAGGGGTAGTCCGTCTCGACGGTACGGTACTCGGGACGAAGCACGTGGCCGGTCGATGCGACCTCGCCGATGGTGACACGGTGAACGACTCGACCAAAGACGTGGCCGATCCACGCCGAGAGTCCGTCCTGTCGGGTGAGCGTAGCTGACGCTCCGAACCGGAACTTCGCCGGAAGCGAGTTCAGGACCCGCATCGACGATGCGGATGCCGATCGGTGAACCTCGTCCCGGACGACGCACCCGAAGAAGCCGGCGGCCTCCGCGAGCAGGCCGGGATCGCCGTCGAGGGTTTCGATCGTCGCGATCGTGTAGAAGGACAGTTCCTTCGAGCCGCCGAGGGCGAAGGTGGGTGTGATGCCGGTGGAGCGCTCGATCTCTTCGGCGAAGGAGTTGGCGATCTCGACGGTCGGGACGATGGACAAGGTCGGTTGCTTCGTGAGGGACGCGGCGAGCACCAGCGCCCTCGTCTTTCCGCTGGCCGTCGGCATGCCGATCACGCCTTGCTGGCTCCGCACGAGAGCGCGGGCGGCTTCCGCTTGAGCGGGCCGGATCGGGGAGCGCCACTCGATTACGCGCGGCGAGAAGGACACGCGTCGATCGTCAAAGGTCACGTCGCCAAGCTCGCGCACGAAGTGTCCCGCACCGCGGGGAACGTGGACGGTGTCACCGACGACGACGAGGGATGATACGTGCTCGGGGAGCCGCCACGCGGACGCATCGCCACGACGCTCGGCCGTCGCGCGATCGGGATTCCGAACCGAAAGGCGTCGACGAAGTTGCTCAACGTCACGCGAGGGGACGCCGGTCGCGTGGACCGTCCCGTCGATGATCCAGGCCGTCATCCGGCGAGCCCTTCCACGCGGACGATCTCCGCCTCGGCGGCGCGGAGGAGCGTATCCGCCTGCTCGACTTCGAGACGGGCTTCGTCGAGTCTGATGCGAGCTTCGGCCGTGTAGATGAGGCGCAGAGCGCGATCCTCCACGCGCGAGGCGGCGGCGAGGAGACGGAAGATTTCGTCCATCAGCCCACCTTCCGCGTGAAGCGGATGCCGCCTTCGCGGAGCGCGGCCTCCACGTCTTCGGCGATCGTTGACGAGACCGTGGGCGATGTCGTCTTTCGAGGGCGCTGGCGTTCCGTGACCCAGCGTTCGTAGTTCTCGACGGAAATGACCCACGCGCGCCCGACCTTCAGAGCGCCCGGCATGGTCGGAATCATGCGGGCCGACCACTTCACCGACTTCGTCGGTGGGTTCGGCCCCGCCGACGCACTCGTGTAGTGCGTTGCGCCCACGGTCCGGGGCAAGCAAGCACGGCGAAGGCGACGCGCGCGCTGGCGGAGTGCGAGCGCTTCGGCGAGACGTTCGTCGGCAAGTTCTTCGAGCGCGTCGGGGTCCGTATTGCGACTTTGATCGATAGGTGTATTACTCATCACAGGTCCTAGGCGCCCGTGCCGTCGGAAGCGGTGCGGGCGTCGCCATGTCGGGAGTCCGACGAGGGCGACAACGGGCGCGGTGAGAGGGTTAGGCAGCCTCGCGGGGAGGCAGGGCGTGCGTGGTCGGCTCGCGACGGCGAGCGAGTTCACGGTCGATGCGTGCGCCGACGCTCCCGCGGACCGGCAGGCCAGCGATGCGACGGAGCACCGTGCGAACGTCAGAGACCGAGTCGCGCGCGATGGCGCGCACGTCGTCGTCGGTCAGTGCGGGGCTGGGCGGAGTAGGTGCCGACGCGGGCGCCGGCGTAGCGGTGATGCGTGCCATGACCCAGAGCATGGCGCCGGGCGCATGGTGATACAGCGACTACGTCACACCCCTAATTCGCTGGCTCGATGCTTTCTCCGCGTCGGCCATCGCCTTCTTGGTGGCCCCCGCCGAGGAGTTTCGCGAGACCACGCCGAGCTCGACGGCCACCGTGTGAACCACGTCGGCCTTCGATCGTCGCCCCTTGCGCGGCTTGCCGGCTGCCTTCGTCCAGGCTTCGCCGAGCTCGATCGCGTCGGCGTCGGTCAATCGATCGCCAGGCAGGCCCGCGCTCTTGAGCATGGTTCTGACGCCGTCGCCGATGGTTCGATTGCGGTACGACTCCGGCACTCGCGTCATGTGTCGAAGCGCCGTCGAAGCCCACTCCGCGGCTTCCGAAATCGCCAGCGCCTTCCGCGCGCTTGAATCGGGATCGACGTTGTGCATGAATGCAGACTGCAACCTTCGAACCGTCGCCGTGATCGCTTCACGTCGTTCCGCTGCAAGGTTCGGATCGGCGAGGAGATCGGCGAGCGTCGTGAGGTGGTTCCCGAGCGTGTGCGCGGTCTCTGCATCTCGGTTCGACGCGATGAAGGCGCGGCCCGCCTTCGACGACGCCGCGCGCGTGTAGCGACCATCGACGGGGCCGGCCGGCCAAACGGTCGGTTCCGGAACCCTCTTCGGCGCCGCGGACTTCTTCTTCGCTGCCATCGCGCCCCCATCGTACTCCCGCTCCGTGCGCTCGCCCACGTGGAGAGCGTTCGCCGTTTGGGTGGGGGTCTTCTCCGTGGATGGCTCAATTGAGCCGTCCACTTTCCTGCGATGCTGGTTCGATCCGTTCCGCAACGTCGCCACCTTAGCTGCCCTCGACGGCGACATCGCTCCCGCGTTGACGGCCGCTTTCAGTTCGTCCGGAACGCCGGGAGTGGTGAAGACGGTCTCGAGGGCGCGGGCTTCCTGAGGTCCGACGCCGAGCATCTTGGCGGCCTCGTCGCGGGACTCAGAATGTCCGGATCTTGGTCCGGACTTTCCGGGCCGTCCCATCTTCGACTTCGCTCCACCCTCGCTCTTCGGAATCTCCTTCAGCCGCTCCACGGAGCGAGTAGAGACGTTGACGAGGGCGGCGGCCTTGTCTCTTGTTTTCCCGGGCTCGCTCAGAGGTGGCATATTTGCCACGTCTGCCCGGGCCCTATCGTTGTTCTGCGTCGCCCTTCGGCGTGATGCGGCTTCCTCTTCAAACATCCCCTTCGCCGCTGCCCCGATCAGCGATCTTCGGCACACGCTACTCCGCAGCATCGTCGACCTCCGCCACCTCGGGCCTGCCGTGCTTCGCGAAGAGGGCCGACGCATCGATCCGATTGAAGAGTTCGGCGGCGATCTCGAGCTTGTTCGCGATCATCTCCAAGAGGCGCTCGCGAACTGCACCGCGTGCGCTTCCGTCGATGTGCGCCGCGGATTTCGCGAGGACATCGAGTTCGTCGAGGAGGGCTGCAAGTGGGTGATACACGGTGCCGTCGCCGAGCCCTCGCGCGAGCAGGCCCAACGCCGTCATCTCCATGGTGTTGACGCCGCCCTTCGCCCTCGCCGTTGCGACATCGCGAAGCTCGTCTCGCTGCTCCGCGAATCGCGGGTCCCCGATCTCGTCGACGCACGCAATCGGGTTGCTCGTCGGCGCCTTCGCCTTCGTCTTCTTCATGGTCCTGTCCGTCCTTTTCTCGTGGGTCGGTCCCACGCCGATGCCGACGGCCACGAGGGTCGAGGGCATGAGCGCAGGCGCGACGTCACGGCGCGGACTTCACCCGCGGACGGATGGGGACGACGTTCTCCAGACGCGCGAGGCGGCGCGCTTCCAGCTCCGCGGCGACGGTCGCGACCGCCGCCCATTGACCGGCGGCGGCGGCGTCCGCTATCGCTCGCGCGAGGGCGACCTCCACGGCGTCCGGCGGGGCCTCGGCTGGTGCCAAGGTTTCGGGTTGGGAGGGCGTCGACGGGGCGGATTCGGTCGTGTTCAGAGGAGCGGCGCCACTACGAAACTCAGCACTTTCCGTAGTGTTTTCAGCGCTTCCGAGAACGTTCGAATCCCCCTGGGGACGCCCAGAACCAACTCCACGAAACCCCGTCTCCATGGCGGGGTTTTTCGTTTCGGGCGCCGCAGCCAAGGCCACCGGTCTCACAGCGGAACTTTCCGCCGAAACGGGGCGCAGCGCCGAAGTCGGACCGGGCGCCATCCCCGTCAGGTCGGCGACGTCGTGGTTTCGGATCGGGACCCGTCTCGCAAACGAGGGAAACTCTGCCGCTTTCCCTCCGGGACTGCCGTGGACCCCGTTTCCGATTCGAAAACGACACTTGCCCACATGTAGTCGCATGTCAGGAACGGCCGACGGCGATTCCGCCGGCGGGAGGTTTCCATGGCTCTTCGATCGATGGCGTGCGGTGTCCTCATTTCCTTCGTCGCTCTCGGCGCTGGCTGCGCGTCGGCCGGGTCCGAAGAGGGAACCGTCGGCGACCAAGGTCAGGCCGCCACCACCGTCAGTCTCCGCGTGCCCCTGCTCGAGCAGGTCACGATCACGAAGACCGTGCGGGGCAAGAAGGTCAAGGTCCAGGAGAAGCGTCTCCTCGAAGGACGGAACGCCCAAGCGCGTGCGAATGGCATCGCGCCGTTCCCGAAGTTCGTGACGATCACGGCGGCCACGGGCGGCAAGCCCTTCGACGACGCCATGTCCCGCGCGGACGACCTGAGCGAGAAGCTCCCCGACGGTCAGGAGATCGAGACGATCTCCCTCGGCGCCGGCCCCGAATACTCCATCGGCCGTGGCGCCTCCGCGGTCCGGCTTTGCTACACGGGCGAGCCGAAGAAGGCCATGGATCTGCTCACGTCCCTCGGGGACGGCATCCTCTCCGACCAGTTCTCGCTCAACGGCTGGCGCTACAAGACCGCCAAGTTCGACCGGGATTCGCAGCCCATGAGCGCCGCCGACGAAGCGGAATTCTGGGGCGACGACGCGCCCGAACTCTGGAAGGAATGGCGCGGTCAGGGCGAAGCGATCCTCATGGAGAGCTCGATCGGCGACGATGGAACGGACGTGAACGAGACGATCATCCCCAAGTGCCGTTGATCGCTGGGTGATTCGCGGAAGGTCGAGGGTGTTCCGGTCCCATTTCGCGATGGGAGCGGGCGAGCCTCGCGGGGCACACCTTCCGCACCATCGCCCTCGGCGACGACCACGTCGTCTTCGCCACCTCCGACACGATTCGACGCGTGCGCCGCTGATTTTTCCCGGCCCTCTGATACAGGGGCCCCGTGCATCGTTCCTTCCACCGCAGCGCCCTCCTCGCCACCGTTTTCGCGCTCTCCGCCTGCAACAGCATCGTCAACCGTCAGGTCGGCGTCATCGTGGGCGACGTCGACGACGGGGGCGTCGTCGGAGTCGACGCTTCGGGGAGCGTCGATTCCTCGGCGATCGAACCGACCGGGCCCTCCGTCGACGCGTCCGCGGCCGGGGTGGATGCGAACTCGCCGCGTGACGGCGGCGGAAACGTCGAAAGCGGTGCCTCCGACTCCGGTGCCTCCGACTCCGGTGTTCCGGACGGTCCGGGGACCGACGCGGGAGCTTCGGAGTCGGGTGCCGGGGACGCCGGCGTGGTCGTGGAGACGATCGCGGACGACGAGTCCCAAGCCGAGGCGCTCACCGTCGTCGGCTCGCGGGTGGTCTGGTGCAACAACGGCAGCTCGGTCCTCCGCGGGTGCGACGGCGACGCCTGCACGCCCGTCGATCTCGTGACGTCGCCCCAGACCACGAACGGACTCACGAACGACGGCACGAACGCCCTCTGGGGGAACTTCGCGGCCGGCGAGATCCTCTCGCTGCCCATGGCGGGGAGTGCCGCCGGCCCCACGCAGGTGATGGTGAACGAACCGTACCCGTCGGAGGTCACGCGCGACGGCGACACCTTGGCCTGGCGCATCTCCCGCACGGACGACACGATCCGCGCGTGCACGCTGTCGGCGTGTGCGGCCACGGCGCACGACGTCGTCACTGCACCGTCCATCCGCTCGGGATTCTCCCTGTCCGCGGGCAACGTGTATTGGCACGGGACCACGGGGGCCCTCTTCGAGTGCCCGGTGACGGGCTGCGGCGGCGCGCCGCGCCAACTCTCCGCGCTCGACGGCTACGGTGTCGTGGTGCGTGCGGGCCACGCGATCTTCGTCACCCGCACACCGGTCGCGATCGTGCGCTGCCCCGTCTCCGATTGTTCCCATCCGACGACGGTCGGCACGTCGTACTCGCCGGGCGAGGTCACCACCGACGGTCGGGACGTCTATTGGACCAACGGTCTCTACCGGCAGCTCCTGCACTGTCCGGTGACGGGATGTTCCGGCGCTCCGGAGATTCTCTACGGCAACTTACGGAGCGGGGACGTCTCCGCCATCGCGCTCACCCCCGAGTGGGTCTACTTCTCGACGTCGTTCGAGATCCGCCGCGTCCGGCGCTGACGTCGTCGTCGCGGAGCGACGGATTGGCGAGGGCCAGCTCGCGGAGGCGCCGCGCGTGGGGAACGGACTTCGCGCGGGCGAACGACTCCAGGATCTCGCGTGGGGTGCGGGGGTTCCCGGCGAGCGCGAGAAGCACCGTCGCGTCGCCGGATGCGAGGAGTTCGGAGGCCCGTTCCGGTCCCAGGTCGTCGGATCGCGCTTCGCGGGACGAGCGTACCCGATGGAGCGCCGCCGCCACCTCGGGCCGGTCCGCGCTCTTCTCCGCGCGGGTCTCGACGAGGACACGCCTGGCTTCGTCCGCGAAGTCCGTCGCGAGCAGGAGCACCCACAAGTCCGGAGCGTCGTGACGATCGAGGAACGCGGTCAACCGATCGGAGGAGACCCCCGGCGAGAGCGCGAGGTGCCGCGCGTGGAAGGCGGTCGCCTCGGGAAAACCTCCGAGGAGACCCTCGTAGATCGCTTCTTTGACGGGGTCACTGCCGTCCGATTCCGCCAAGGAACGCACCATCCACGCGTCGTGTCCGTGACGTCGCGTGAAGGCCTCGAACTCGGCGGAAGTCGAGTCCGGGTTCCGATAGAGCTGCAGTCCCAGGCTCACGATCGCCTCGGGATAGGCGTGGAGCTCCGCCATGCGTTCGAGCAGCGCGCGTGGACCCCGCCGATGACCGAGCGAGCCCAAGAAGGCGCCTTCCTCGCACAACGCGAGGAGCACGTCTTCCGGAACGTCCGGATGGAAGAGGAGCTCCTCGAGGAGTTCGTCGCGTCCTTCCTCCCGCAAGACGACGACCAACGAGCGCAATTGGTCCGGCGTGGCGTCCATGCGGCGCACGACCCGCCCGTATGCCTCCGCCACGGGACGTCGCGGAAAGGATTCGGCGTCCATCGCCGCGCCCAGTCCGGCCCGACCTTCCCGGTCGAGGAGCCGTACGACCAGGGTCGCTGCGTCGAGGTGTGTGGCGTCGATGGGGACCGGGAACGGAGGCGCCCTCAACGTCGCACGCAGACGCCGCCCGACGCGCAGTCGTTGGAGCCCGTGCGCGTCTTCTCGCATTCGCGCGTGCCGCTCACGGGTTCGCCGTCCGTCAAGTACCACCGGCCCACGCCGTAGAGTTGGAACATGCAGCACGTCCCCGGGATGCCCGCACGCTCGCAGCTCGCCGCCGCGATTTCGGGATCGTCGGAGTCCTCCATGGATCCACTCGCGAGCACTTCTCCGGAACAGGACGTCGCGGGCGCGTTCCAAGGAGCCGCACTGCAGGCGAGCAGAGGCGTCGTCTCGGATTCGGGCTCGTTCCAAGGAAAGCCCGGCGTCATCACGCCGCCGTCGGGGCGACGGCCCGTCCGCGTGCCGGCGTCCTTCGCCGTCGGTTCCTCCTGGATTCGGCCTCCGCATCCCGATCCGAGGATCAGGAACGGGACGAGCGCGATCCACGGGCGCCGCGCGAATCCGGACGGGGAAGGGAAAATCTCCACGGGACGAGCCTAGTCGAATCGCGAGCGTCCGCACACCGATCCCTGGAACGGCGTTCCGGCGACGTCCGTCACCGGGGCCGGTCGATGCAAAGCATGACGTCCCGGAACCGCGCCCGCGCGAGATCGTCGTTGCGGACGAGCAGGAACGCCCGCCCACCGCCGAGCCAGTGGAGTCCGATTTCGTCGTCCGTGTCGATCTGCCAGAGGACGGTCCAGTCCGCCGCTCGGCGGATGGTCCCGACGACGTCGAGGCCTCGGATCTCGACGGCCGCCAACGTGGCGACGGTGCCGTCCCAATCGTGGGAACCGAGCTCGATGCCGAGCGTGAGTTCCACGAACCGTCCCCCGTCGAGCCGCCGTCCCCACATCGCGCGATGTTCCGGCTCCGCCGCGGTCGGCTCGTCGAGGGCGTGTGCCGGGGGTAGCGTGATCTCGCCGTCCAGCGGCCGCGTGGGGAAGGACCTCGCGCGGTGTTCGGCCGTCGGCGTCACCTCGTTCGCGTAACCCACGGCCCAACGGCCCGCACGGGACGACGTCGCGCCCGCGACTTGATGACGCATGTCGCAGAAGAAGGTGAGGATCCCGCGAGCGGGCATCGGCAGCGTGCCCTTGTGCAAGGACCAGAGTTCGTCGAAGTCGAGTTGGCCGACGAAGCTCAGGGGGCCGTCGTCGCTCCGCGGCCACCGCGCGCCCGGAGGAAGGAGGGGGAGGCCGCCGAGGCGACAGCCGCGGTTCATGGATTCCGACTCGTCGACGCGGCACGGCAGGAGATGCACGTGAGGCCGATCGGTGGCCTCCCGCGGACAAAGCTTCTCGAGGTCGAGGCGCTCCACACGGCGGCCCGTGTCGGGCTCGATCACCATCCGTACGTATTCGTGGAGACGTTTCACGGCCGGCCGTCGGAGGTTAACACGAGAGCGTCGCCGAAGAAGCTCGGGACCCGGGCCCCGAGGGCACCCCCAACGTCGCGCACGATCGACTCGTGGGTCTCGCCCTCGAGCACCACGACGGTGGCGCGATCCTGCGCACCGTGTGCGATGCGTCGCGAGTGCCACGGAGGGATACGCGTGTCGTCGCGTCCGTGGAGGAACAGCGCCGTCGCGTGTCCGCGCGCGAATCCGCGCTCGGGACTCGCGTCGTCCGGATCGAACCGCGCGAGGACGCCCGCCCGATCGACGGCGTCGTCGACCAGGGCCTTCGGCACGGGGAAGGGAAGGTATCCCGGGACGACGTCACGCAAGGAAGCGAACGGTGCCACGGCCACCACCGCCCGCACCCTCGGGTCCTTTCCGCTCCATTCGAGGGCCGTCGCCGCGCCGTACGAGAAGCCCAAGGCGCCCACGGGACCCGTCGTGACGCCGCGGGCGGGAAGGGCGTCCAAGACACGCACGAGATCGTCCGACTCCCGGACGCCGTAGGTGAGGTAGTCGCCCGTGGATCGACCGTGCCCACGCGAGTCGACGAGCACGGCGCGGAACCCCGCGCGCACGAGCGAGTCTCCCCAGCCCCGCATGGACTCCTTCCGATCGCGGATGCCATGGAGGACGAACACCGTGCCCCGGGGCGACGGCGCTTCGAGGATCGCCACCGAAAGCGAGAGCGTGTCCCCCTCCACACCGACCCGGAACTCTCCCGGCACCGACGGCGGAGGGCCCTTGCCGAAGTTCGGTGCCTTCGCGAGGACGTCCGCACCCACCCGTGGGAAAGCCACGAGCGCTCCCGCCATCGCGGCCAGGGCACCGACGAGGGCGCCCATGCGGCGTCGCCCTGCGCTCAAGGGCACGGGACGGCGTAGAACCCGCCACCGAGGGGCGCGTAGCGCATCGGGGCGGTGCGCGTGCAGCCCGCGGTGGGGGTCGGCGGCGGAGGCGACGGGGACCACACGACGTCGTGCGTCCCCGAACACGCGGCTTCCTTCGGATCGACCACGGTGAAGTGGAAACTTCCCGGGGGAACGCAGGCATCGCCCTCCCGGAAGGAGCGCGGGGCCATGGCGTCCGCGTACTGTCCGAGGCGGCCCGAGGGGATCCCGAGGAACGACTCCACTCCGCGCACGTCGGAGACCTTGGACCCTCCCGTGCACGACCACGGGAACGCACCCGATGGGACGGACGACGCGCACGAACCCTTCGCACCCGCCGCCGACGTGAGGGCACCGGTTTCGTTGCGACTCATGGACGTCACGTCGCCGCCGTCCATGACGACGAGCGTCCGCAACATGACGAGCTTCCGCTCGTTGTCCCGGAACCACTCCGCCGTGGGATCGGCCCCCGGCGTCGCCTTGCGAGAACATCCCGCGGCGAAAACCAGGAGCACGCACCACGCCGTCGCGGCAGCGCCGAGTCGGGACCTCGTGCGGGAGATCGGGAGCACGCGACCAGCTTACCGCGTCCCGCCTTCCACGGGCGGACTTGCCTCCACCAAAAGTGAATGACATATTCACTTTTCATCGTGCAGCGACCCAACGACGACGTCCGGGAGGCCATCCTCCGATCCGCCCGCCAACGCTTCGCGCGCCACGGTTTCGCGGCGACGACCGTCGCGGCGGTCGCCCAAGGTGCGGGAACGGCCACGGGCAACGTCTACCGCTACTTCGACGACAAGGACGTCCTCCTCCGCGCCGCGATCCCGCCGTCCTTCGCCACCGATCTCGCCACGCGCCTCGCCGCGCAAGTGAGGTCCCTGCATGGCACGAAGGACCCCCGGGACCTCCCACCGGGCGCCGAGCATCCCCGGCTCGTCGACGATCTGATCGCCCATGGCATCGCGAACCGTCACGGTATCGTGTTCCTCCTCGCGAAGGCGGAGGGCACACCGTACGCCCGCGTGAAGGAAGCACTCGTGCGCGACCTCGTCGGCTTCGCCATCGACTACGTGCACGCGACTTGGCCGGGTCTCGGAATCACCCCGACGCGCCGGACGGCCCTGGCCCGTGTCTACCGGTCGCTCCTGGACGGTCTCGCGGACGTCCTCGGAAACGTCGACGCGGCGGACGACGCACGTCCGCTCGTCGCCGACCTCGGCACGTACCACCGCGCGGGTCTCGGCGCTCTGTTCCGGAGTTGGGCGGAGTCCGCCCGAGGAGGTCCCGATGTCCCGAACGATCGTCCCCACGCGCAAGACTCCGTCCAGCCTCCTGCTCGCGCGCGTCCTCGCCGAGCCCCGTCTCCCGGAGCGGATCCGCGCGCTCTCGCCGACGTCCCAGGGGCGCCTCCTCGACGAGGTCGGTCTCGAGGACGCCAGTGAGATCGTGGGCCTCGCGACCACGTCCCAACTCGCGAGGATTCTCGACGACGACGTGTGGAGGCAGGAACGCGCCACGGAGGACCCGCGGTTCGATCCCGCGCGCTTCGCGCTCTGGCTCGCGGTGATGCTCGAAGTCGGAGAGGAGTTCACCGGCGCCCGTCTCTCCGAACTCGACGAAGACCTCGTGGTGCTCGCGTTCCATTCGGAGCTCGTCGTCCTCGACGTCGAAGTCCTCCGTGAACGCCTCGAGGACGACGACGAAGGCGCCGAGCGCTTCGACAAGGCCCTCGCCGACGCACTCTCCGAGGACCTCGACGGATTCCAGGTCGTCGCGCGGCATCCCGCGGGGTGGGACGACGTTCTCGCGGCCCTTCTCGCCCTCGATCGGGAGAATCCCGAGCGGGCGCGTCGGGTCCTGGAACGCTGCGCGGTCCTCGGGGCGGACGCGCTCGAGGAAGCCGGCGGGCTCCACGAAGTCCTCTCCGCGGAGGAGACCCTGGAGGCGGACGTCGCCGCCGACCGCGAGGAACGCCTCCTGCGGGAGGGATTCGTCCAGCCTTCGCACGCCAAGGCGTTCCTCGCCCTCGCGCGTCGACCTTCGGAGGACCACGATCGGGATCCGTTGACGCGCGCCCACTTCCGGGACGCGGGCTCGTCGCGTGAGGTCGGACCCGCGCGGGACGAACCGGCTGCGTCGCGGAGCCTGCTCGGGCTGCTCGAAAGGGAACCGGGATCGCGGTCTCTTTCCGAGCCACCGACGTCCACGCCGTCGACGTCCGAGACCCCGCTCGCCCGCGCCTTGCGCTCCCTCGCGTCGGACGACGTCGTGACGTTCCGGGAACGCTCGGACGAGCTCGCGTACCTCGCGAACGTCCTCCGGGTGGGAATCGTGGTGGGAGGGGAACCCATGGAACCCTTCGACGCCGTCGCCGCGGCACTGGCGGTCACGAATCTCGGACTCGAGATGTCCGTGGCGTCCCGTCAGGCGCCCGTCGAGGGGCCCGAGGCGGAGGACGCCGCCGTCCGCGTCCTCGCGTCCACCCCGGCCGACGTGCTCTTCCGCCGCGCGTTCGCCGTCCTCGACGCGGAGATCGTCTCCGTCGCCCGCGCGCGAGGTGACGCGGACGGACTCGCCGAACCGTGCCCACGGCTGGGGAACGCGCGGTTCCTCGCGACCCTCGCCGAACTCTCGGCGGCCCGCGCGCAGCTCGCCCCGGGAAGGCGGGGCAGGGGACGAACGAAGGCGGTCCCGTCGTCACGGGATTGACCGTTTCCCCGGTCGGACCTAACCAAGAAGGGCGCCTTCGCGGGCCCGATCCCACCATGAGCGACGAACGCCGCCGCCTCTACGAGGCCGACATCCTCCGCCTCGAGGAGCAGATCACCGACATCGAACGGAGCCGCAAGAGCCTCGTCTGGGTGCTCCTCGGCGGCATCGTCCTCGCACCCGTCGGCTGGTACTTCTCCACCTTCGCCGGACTCGGCCTGCTCATCGCGGGGCTGTCCATCTTCGGGTGCGGGCACTACATCATCCTGATGCACGTCATCGAATGGCGCGATTCCGTCCGTCGGAACCGCGCCATCCTCGACGAGATGGACGAAGCGGCGGGAACGCCCGCCGCGCCCGAACTCACTTCGTGATCGACAGGTCGTAGGTCGCGTTGGCGCCGTTCGTGGACCACGTGATGGCGACGTAGGAACCTCCGTCGGCCGTCTGCCGGGAGAGGGCACCCGGACCCTGGCCGATTTGCGACCAACCGCTCGCCGTCGACTTGTAGAGGACGAAGTTCGCGTTCGACGACGCGGACGTGAACGCGAGCGTGTACGTGCGCCCCGCCATGACCGTGAACCCGACGTAGTCGTAGTCCGTGCCGCTCGTCGCGCCCGCGAAGTGACCGGCCGCGCAAAGCTTGTTCGTGGATCCGGAGTCGTTGTTCGGCTCCTTCTCGTTGCACGACTCGGCAGGCGTCGGGATCGTGACGCACGAGCCGGCCGCGGAGCACGCCATGCCGGACGCGCAGGTTCCGCACACGCCGCCGCAGCCGTCGTCGCCGCAGGTCTTGCCGGCGCATTTCGGCGAACACGTCGGATCCGGCGGAGGAGTGTCACCGTCCGGCACGTATTTGCGCACGAGATCGAGGCAGGTCTTCGAGACGTTGGTCCAGTAGCCCTGTTCGATGCACTTCGGCGCGCCGAACGACGTGACGCCGATGACCTGTTCCACGCCGTCGATGACCTCGAGGAGGCCGCCTCCCGAGTCGCCCTGGCACGAGGTCGCGCCGGTACGTCCCGCGCCGATCACGCCGTCGTAGACGTCGTGGATCGAGCTGTCGAGGTAACGCTTCGTGCCGGCACCCGTGCCGCTATTTCCGTCGTTGTTCCCGTATCCGATGATCTTCACCGCGTTGCCGACGGCCAGATCGCGTGCCGTGTTCGTGCCGCGATAGACCTTGATGGGCGACACGCCCGCGAGGGGCCTCTCGAGCTTCAGGATCGCGCAGTCGTGTCCTTCGTTGATGTACTGCTGCGTGGCCCACGCCGGATGGATGTCGACGCTCGCGACCTTCGTCCATTGGGACGCGTCGGCGCGGTTCGGCGCCTGGGCGTTCGATACCCGACCGACTTCGTGGTTCTTGGCGTAGTCCTCCACGCAATGGGCCGCGGTGAGGACCACGTCGGGAGCGATGAGCGTCGCCGTGCACGTGCCGAAGTAGTCGTAGTTGCCGGCGTCGTTGTGGCCGTCGACGTTGAAGAGGAGGACGGCCGGGTGACCGCCGTAGGAGGCGCCGCCGATGACCGGCGAAGCCACTTCACCGACGTCGTCCGACGTCGCCGCGCTGCTACAGCCCACCGCGCCCACGAGCGCGCCCAAGACGAGAACCGACACTCCACGTTTCATCGCACGTTCCTCCCGAGTCGAATTCGGGCGAGCGACCCGCGCTCGCGCGGGAGGAAACGGTACGGGAGAGTCGGCGCTCTCCGACACCCGAAGGTGTCGGAGACGTCACGAAGACACACCCGGCGAGTGGGTGGACACTTCCGAGGACTTCGTCGGGTTCGAGCACGCTGAGGTTCACGGGCCGTTCGCGGGCACGTTCGCGTTCACGTTCACGTTCACGTTCACGTTCGTATTGGCGTTCGCGGCCGGTGTGGAGGGCGGGATAGGGACTACGGGCAGGCTTGGACGCACTTCAAGTACTCCATGCATGGAGCACTTCCGAGGCACTTGAGCAGGGCGCCGCCGCCGGAGGCGACCGACGAGAGTTGGGTCTGCACGCAGGTCTTGCAGGCATCGGACACGTTCGCAGCGCCCGCGACGGAGATGCCGCCGTCGGCGGTGCAGGCGGAGCCGCAGGTCGTCCCGCACGCGGTCGGTGCGCAGATCGCAGGTTTCGTGACCGAAGTGAGCTCCGCGGCGCCGGCAGGGTTCGCGGCGGCGCACGCGTTCGTACAGGCCACGACGCTCGCGGCATCCCCCGGAAATCCACCGTCCTTGAGTTGACCGAGCAGGCCTCCGTCCTTGAGCTGACCGAGGAGTCCGCCGTCGTTCCCTCCGCCGAGTCCGCCGAGTCCACCGTCCGACAGTCCTCCCAGCCCTCCTCCGCCGAGACCGCCGCCTCCGCCGGAGCCGCCGCTTCCCGACGCGCCGGAACCGCCCGGGGCACCGGCGCTTCCGGAAGAACCGGCGCCGCCCGACGAACCTCCGCTGCCCGACGATCCCGCGCCGCCCGCCGGACCGGCGCCACCCACCGATCCCGAGCCGCCCGAGGACGACCCGCTCCCCGAGGACGACTCGTCTCCGTCGTCGGCGCCTCCGCCGGTGCCTCCACCGCACGCCACGGCGAGCGCGAGGAGAGATCCGAGACCGACGACGACGACCGGATGGATGCGCACGCGTTTCATGGGAAGTCCTTTCGTTGGGGCCATGGGTCGGCCCGTCACGGTGGAAGGACGAATTGCAGCGGTCGTGCCGCGACGAACTCCCAGGATTTCCCCGTCGGCAAGCGCATCCGTTCCGTGGACGACGTCACCGTGTCGGCTGGGCTCCACGACGACGGAGATGGACTGTCGGGCGAGGCCTGCAGCGGTCTTCCGGGGAAGTTGCCGACGTCGGGGGAGCGCAATCGGTGCGTGGGCACCTCCCACGGGACGCTCGCGACGTCCTCCTCCGACCACGGTCCCGGGTCGATCCGAAGCCATATTTCCGGGTGGTTGTGTATACCCAGCCCGTGTCCGCTTCCGAACCGAACGCCACACCGAGCGAATCTCTCGCGCCTCGATTGCTCGTGGCCGTCGCCGCGCCGGCCGCGCTCCTCGCCGTCGTCGCGACCGTCCTCACCCTGCAGATCGTTCGGCTCGTGGAAACGACCCGGTGGGTCGAGCACACGGACGCCGTCATCGCGAAGACGCAGGGCGTCCTGCTCGACATCGTGAACCAGGAGACGGGAATCCGGGGCTACCTGCTCACGGAACGTCCCGAGTACCTCGAGCCGTTCGTGAAGGCGAAGCCCATGGACGCCCTGGACGACCTGCGTCTGTCCGTCTCCGACAACCCGGAGGAACTCGCGCGCGTCGACGAAGCCATCTCGCGGTACCGCGTGTGGTTCGAGGGGCTCCGGAACGTCGAGGATCCGAAGTCCGTCGCCGTCCTGAAGTCCCTCGAGTCGATCAGCGAACGACGTCGACGCATGGACGCCGTCCGGAAGACCCTCGGGGACATCCTCGCGCACGAGGAGTTCCTCCGGAGCGAACGCTTCAAGGAATCGGGCGCCGCCACGGACGCCCTCCTCCGGACGTCGGTGCCCCTGTTCCTGGTGCTCGCCGTGGCGCTCGTCCTCATCTCGCGCAAGCAGCTCACGTCCATCGCGGGATCCTACAAAGCGATGCTCGGCGCGGAGCGGAAGACGCGCGCGGCCGTCGAACTCGAAAGTTGGATCCGTCGCGAACAGGTGGCCCTCGCGGACACGTTGCGCGGGGATCTCTCCCTCCTCGACATCGGGTCGAGGACCCTGGAGCGCCTCACGCGGTCGTCCGGAGCGGTCGTGGGCACGTTCTACGTCGTCGAACCCGGTGGTCTCAAGCTCGAGGCGGCGTGGGGCATCGATCCTTCCGTCACCCCGGCCCACTTTCCCACGGGTGCCGGCCTCGTGGGGCGCGTCGCCGCGTCGAAGAAGCCCGAACGCGTCACGGGCCTCGGCGCCGAATCGCTCCGGGTGACCTCGGGCACGACGAACGGCGCCTCGAACGAACTCCTCCTCCTCCCGGCCCTCGTCGACGGAGATACCCGCGCCGTCGTCGAACTCGCGTTCACGGGTCCCATGGATCCGCGGACGGAACTCCTCGCGGAGCGCGTCGGGGAAACGATCGGGTTCGCGGTCCAATCGAGCGTGCAGAAGGCCCGCCTCCGCGAACTCTTGGAGGAGTCGCAACGTCAGGGAGAGGAACTCCAGACGCAACAGGAGGAGCTCCGCGTCGCGAACGAGGAACTCCAACAGCAGAGCGACGCGCTCCGCGGGGCCCAGGCCCAACTGGAGGAAAGGAAAGAGGAGCTCGAGACGTCGAACGCGAGTCTCGCCTTCCAACGCGACTCCCTCGAACGCGCGCAGAAAGCCCTGATCGACAAGGCGTCGGAGCTCGAACGCGCGAGTCGCTACAAGTCCGAGTTCCTCGCCAACATGTCCCACGAGCTCCGCACGCCGCTGAACTCGTCGCTCATCCTGGCGAAGCTCCTCGCGGACAACAAGCGTGGAAACCTCACCGAAGAACAGGTGAAGTTCGCGAACACCATCTACGGTGCCGGAAACGACCTTCTCTCCCTCATCAACGACATCCTCGATCTCGCGAAGGTCGAAGCCGGGCGTCTCGAGGTGCGGATCGTCCCGACGACGGTGGGTCGCATCCTCGAGCCCATGTCCGGGATGTTCGAGGCGATCGCGCGCGACAAGGGATTGGCGTTTTCCATGCCGAGCGGTCCCGCCCTTCTCGAGGTCGTGGACACGGACGAACGTCGCGTGCAGCAGATCCTCAAGAACCTGCTCTCGAACGCGTTCAAGTTCACGGAATCCGGGACGGTGTCGCTCGCCGTGGAGGCCACGGGCGAGGGAGTCTCCTTCGCGGTCCGGGACACCGGCATCGGCATCCGGAAGGAGCAGCACGGTCTCATCTTCGAGGCGTTCCAGCAGGCAGACGGTACGGCGAACCGGAAGTACGGCGGCACGGGACTCGGTCTCTCCATCTCCCGCGATCTCGCCCGGACGCTCGGCGGCGATCTCACCGTCGACAGCACACCCGGATCGGGAAGCGTCTTCGTGCTCGCGCTCCCCCGGACGTTGGATGCCCCGAGGGTGCAGGCTCCGCGTCCCGCCCTGTCGCTGCCCGCCGCGATTCCCGTACGTACCGCGGACGAGCGCGATTCCTCCATCCCCCCACGCATCCCGGACGATCGCGCCTCGCTCGAAGGGACGTCGCGCGTCCTTCTCGTCGTCGAGGACGACGTCACGTTCGCGGAGGTGCTCACCAACCTCGCGCGCGAGGCGGAATTCAAGGTGCTCGTCGCCCACGGCGCGGACGAGGGCGTACGACTGGCCGAGAAGTTCGTTCCCACCGCCATCCTGCTCGACATGGGCCTGCCCGATCACTCGGGCCTTTCGGTCATCGAACGCTTGAAGCGCAACGCGGCCACCCGCCACATCCCGATCCACGTGATCTCGGCGACGGACCACTCGCGCATCGCGCTCTCCATGGGCGCCGTGGGGTACATCGTGAAACCGGCGGCCCGCGAGGCGATCGCCGAGGCGATCGCGAAGCTGAAGGACGGCTTCGTCCGCGTCCGGCATCTCCTGGTCGTCGAGGACGACGCCGTCCAGCGCGAGGCGGTCACGAAACTCCTCGCGTCGGAGGACGTGCGCATCGAAGCCGTCGCCACCGTGGCCGACGCGCTCCGCGAGCTCGCGTCGCGACCGTTCGACTGCGTCGTGACCGATCTCACGCTCCCGGACGCCTCCGGCTACGAGCTGCTCGACCGCATGGCGAAGGATCAGGGGTACGCGTTCCCTCCGGTCATCGTCTACACGGGACGTACGCTCACGGCCGAGGAAGAACAGCACCTCCGTAGGTACTCGAACTCGATCATCGTGAAGGGCGCGCGGTCCCCCGAACGGCTCCTCGACGAGGTGACGCTGTTCCTCCACCAGGTGGAGTCGTCGTTGCCCGTCGAACGGCAGCGCATGCTGCGTCAGGCCCGGGATCGCGACGCCACGTTCGAAGGCTGCACGATCCTCATCGCCGAGGACGACGTGCGGAACATCTTCGCGCTCACGTCGGTCCTCGAACCGAAGGGTGCACGACTCGTCCTCGCGCGGAACGGTCGCGAGGCGATCGCGAAGCTCGAGGCCGATCCGCGCATCGATCTCGTCCTCATGGACGTGATGATGCCGGAGATGGGGGGCCTCGAAGCGATGCGTGTCATCCGCGCGCGGCGGGAGGGCTGGTCGAGGATCCCGATCATCGCGCTGACGGCGAAGGCCATGAAGGACGACCGCGAACACTGCCTGGCCGCGGGCGCGAACGACTACGTCGCCAAGCCGCTGGACGTCGACATGCTCCTTTCGCTCGTCCGCGTCTGGATGCCCCAACGATGAGGCCCTCCGATGCTCCCTGCCGACGACATCGAGATCAAACTCCTCCTCGACGCGATCTATCTCCGCTACCACTACGACTTCCGGAACTATTCGATGGCGTCGCTCCGCCGTCGTCTGGAACTCGCGCGCCTCCAACTACGGAGTCCGTCGCTGTCGGCGCTCCAGGAGCGGATCCTGCGGGATCCCACGGTGTTCACGCGGCTCCTGCAGTACCTCACCGTGCAGGTGAGCGACATGTTCCGGGACCCGGCGTACTTCCGCGTCCTCCGCACGGAGATCGTCCCCACGCTCCTCACGTACCCGTCGCTCCGGGTCTGGATCGCGGGCTGCAGTTCCGGGGAGGAACTGTATTCGTTCGCCATCCTCTTCGCGGAGGAGGGGCTCCTCGACCGGACGACGTTCTATGCGACGGACATCAACCCCGAGGCGCTGCGCAAGGCGGAGGCCGGGATTTTTCCGCTCGACCGCATCCAAGCGTTCTCGGAGAACCACGTCGCTTCCGGTGGCAAGGGGCCCCTCGAGAAGTGGTTCACCTCCGCGTACGGCTCCGCGGTGTTCGACCGTTCCCTCCGGAAGAACGTGGTCTTCTCCGATCACAGCCTGGCGACCGACAACGTGTTCGCGGAGGTGCAGGTCGTCTCCTGCCGCAACGTGCTCATCTACTTCGACCGCACGCTCCAGGAGCGGGCCATCGGCGTGATGAAGGACGCCCTGTGCCGTCGCGGATTCTTGGGGCTCGGAGCGAAGGAGTCCCTCGGCCACTCGAAGCACGGTCGCGAGTTCCTCGACTTCGCGGCCGCAGAGCGCTGGTACCAGCGGGTGGCGCTCCGGTGACGTCGGCGGACCTCGAGAACGCGGATACGAGGGACGTCCTCGCCTTCCTGCCGGGCCGTGGCGATCGGCTCCGTGCCGTCGTGCTCGGAGGGTCGGCGGGGGCCGTGCGTGCGCTCGGCGAAATCCTGCCGGCGCTCCCCGCGGGGGCCCGGGTGCCCGTGATCGTCGTCGTGCACCTGTCGCCGCGACGGGAGAGCTTGCTCCCTTCCGTTTTCGGCGCACGATGTCCGCTCCCCGTGCGCGAACCCGAGGACAAGGAACCCGTGGCCGCGGGCACCGTCTGGATCGCTCCGCCCGACTACCATCTCCTCCTCGAACGTGACGGAGTCTTCGCGTTGTCCCTCGAGCCCCCCGTGAACTTCTCGCGTCCGTCCATCGACGCGCTCTTCGAATCGGCCGCGGACGCGTACGGACCGGACATGCTCGCCGTCGTGCTCTCCGGCGCGAACGAGGACGGCGCGGAAGGGGCACGGCGCGTCCGAGAAGCGGGGGGATGGGTCGTCGTCCAGGATCCGGAGGAGGCCGAATCCCGCGCGATGCCGGAGGCCGCCCTGCGCGTCGCCCGACCCCACCTCCGTGCGAACCTCGCGACGATCGCGAGGCTCGTCGGCGCGCTGGTGGCCCCCGGAACTTCCGACGTGCCCCACCCCGCCGAGTCCGACGGAGGTGTCCGATGAAGGCGCACGACGTCCGGGTGAAGTTCCTCATCGTCGATGATCTCCCGGAGAACCTCCTCGCCCTCGAAGCGCTCCTCGAGGACCCGTCGGTGGAGATCCTCAAGGCCGCGTCGGGTCGCGAGGCGCTCGAGATCCTCCTCGACAACGACGTCGCGCTCGCGCTCGTCGACGTGCAGATGCCCGAGATGGACGGTTTCGAACTCGCGGAACTGATGCGCGGTACGGAGAGGACGAAACACGTCCCCATCATCTTCGTCACGGCGGGCGCCGAAGAGAGGAACCGGCTCTTCAAGGGGTACGACGCGGGGGCCGTCGACTTCTTGTTCAAGCCGGTCGAACCCACGATCCTCAAGCACAAGGTCGACATCTTCCTCAGGCTCCACCGGAAACGGAACGAGATCGCCCGGACGCTCCGACTCAACGAGGAGCTGATGGCCATCGTCGGCCACGACCTCCGCAACCCCCTCAACGTCATCCTGATGACGGCGTCCCTGATGGGGGCGTCGGCGACGGATGTCGAGACGAAGAAGGCGGTCACGCGGCTCCAGACGAGTGGCAAGCGGATGCTCCAGATCATCTCCGACCTGAACGACCTTTCCCGATCACGTCTCGGAGGGGGCATTCCGATCGAGCCCCGTCCGATGGATCTCGCGACGGTCGTCCACAAGACGATCGCGGAAATCGAGCTCGCCAACCCCACGCGACGGATCGACGTGCACGCTCGCGGGGACCTCCGGGGGGAATGGGACGCGCCACGCCTCGAGCAGGTGTTCTCGAACCTCGTCGGGAACGCGGCGCGGCACGGCACCGATGGAGAGCCCATCGTCGTCACCCTCGAAGGAGGAGACGACTCGGTGGTCGCGTCGATCCACAACGGCGGGCACGTCCCTCCCGAGCTCATCGCGAGGCTCTTCGAGCCGTTCCACACCGGAACGGGGCCCCGGAAACGCGTGGAAGGACTCGGACTCGGTCTCTACATCGTCGATCAGCTCGTGCGCGCCCACGACGGCGACGTGGAGGTCACGTCCTGCGAGCGGGAAGGCACCACGTTCCGGGTCACTTTGCCGCGCGCGGCTCGCCCGAACTGAAGGGCGCGCGCGTCCGGCACGACGTCAGAAGAGCAGACCGATCCGCACGAGATTGAACTGCGGCACGGGGTACTTGCCGATCTGGTCGACGGTGTCCTCGACCTGCTGGCGGATGTCCGTGTACTCGTTCGCCGCGGAGACGACGTCGGGATCGCCGACGAGGGTCGCCGTCGCGTCCCGCGAACCGACCGGAATGGACAGTCCGAGGGGCTCGATGCCGATCCCGAATCCGTCGTTCCACTGCCAGAACCATCCGATGGACGCCGTCAGCACCGCGGACTTGAGCTCGGCTTCCGCACCCACCGCGCCCGCGGATGCCGTTCCGAAGGTCTCCTGGTAGCCGCCTCCGAACGAGAGGTAGAACGCGCCACCGAAGGGATGCAGTCGGCCGTATCCCTCCACGAGGAAGCTCGTGGCGGTCGCCGAATAGATCGGCAACTTCATCTTCGGCAGCACCTGGTAGTTCACGCCGAGGGAAACGTACTTGCCGAGCCGCGCCAAGAGACCCGCTCCGAGCATGCGCGGGATGCCCAACGAGAGCACCGGACCCACGCGGAACTTGTCGTAGGGATCCGGCGGAGGCAGAGGATCGTTCGGGACCGCCTTGGGATCCGCGCTCGGAGGGCCGCTCGGAGTCGGAGGGACGGCGTCGGTCGGGGCCGGCGCCGCGGGGGGAGCCGCGGGAATCGCCGGTGCCGTCGTCGCCGGCTGCGGCGCGGCAGCCGTGGTGGTCGTCGGTGCCGGGGTGGGCTCCGGAACCGTCGTCGTCGCAGGAACTCCCGGAGCCAGTGGGTCCGGGGCGGGTGCGGTCGGCGCCGTCGACGCCGATGCGGCGGCGGGGGGCGTCGCGTCGTCGGCGTGGGCCGCGGTCGCGACCGACGTGACGAGTGCGAAGACGCAGACGAACGGCACACGCGACGACGACGGGTGCTCCATGGGGATCGAAGGTATCACCGATTCCGGGCTCACCCCGGTCTCGTCATCCGGAGGACGACGATCGGATCACCGGAGGACGGTCGCACATCCGAACAGCACGTCGACCCTCGCGGTTTCGTCGTCGGTGACGGCTGCACACGCGTCCGGACAGAGGACCACCTTCGTGGGCTGGGTGGGAGAGTCGTAGTACCAACTCCGCGTGTTCTTGCAGGCGTCCGCCTTGGTCACGGCGGGCCAGGTCTCCACCGCCGCGGACGACTCCGTGCGGAACTGGACGTTCACCTTGGAGTAGTCGATGTCGCCGGTGGCCGACCGCGGAATGCCGTATTGGCAGGAGAGCGAGCGTTTGCGCACCTGGGCCAGCGCCTCCGCGAAACTCTTCTGGACGTCCTTCGTCGTGTCGAGGAGGAACGCCGAGTCGGTCGCCCCGGCGACGGCGATGCGGTTCAACGCCGAGAGCGTGTCGCCCACGCCGATGACGAACGTCGGGATACGCGGGGACGCGTTCGCCGAGGCGTTCGCGATGGAGACGACGCCGTCGATGTCGTTCGGCGTCACACCCGATCCTCCGGCGCAGTTCGCGTCGGGAACGCCGTCCGTCGCGAGGACCACGACCACGGTGTGATCCGGATGGGTCCGCGCCCAGGCGCGCGCGTGGTTCACGGCGCCCTGGAGCGCGGGTGCCATGGGGGTTCCGCCGTTGGGCTCCTGAAGGGAGAGGGACGTGATGATGTTCGGCGTGCCCTGCGGCAGTTCCGTGATGGGCACTTCGGGTTGCTCGTACGCGTCGACGGCGCAGATGCGACGGAGCGGGAAGTATTCGAGGCCGACGGCGAGGGAGGTCAGGTTCCGGTTGCTGACGAACCCCTTGATGGCGCTCGTGACGGCGCCCCACTTGTTCTCCGCCAACATCGACCCCGACTTGTCGAGGGCGATGAGGATGTCGAGCGGGTCGAGGGCGGCCGTGGCGGACGACGTCGCGCACGCGCTGCCGTCGAAGTTCGCGATGGCACCGCCGTCGTCCCGACCGAATCCCGAATCGGCGTTGCCCGACGTGCCCCCGTCGGGATCGGGCGGGACGGCGGCTTCCTGGGACCCGGAGCAGGCGACGAGGCTTCCCCACGTCGTGACCGCCCCGGCGAGCGCGAGCACGATGCCCATGGACGCCCGGACGGACGACCGTGCGGAGGAGGGGACGAGGTTCGAATTTCGGATCTTCATGGTGTCCTCCTTCCTCAGCACGAGCAGGTGATGAATCCGCCACAACCGTCCGACAGGATGCCGCACGTGCCCGCAGGGAAACTCGCGCACGTCTTCTTCCTGCACTCGCACCGGCCGGAGGTGCAGAGTTCGTTGGAACCGCAGCCGCACTGGATGTTGGTGCCGCATCCGTTGGCGATCGACCCGCACTGGCCGGGGAAGTCGGCGCAGGTCTTCGCGGCGCAACACGTGTGGTTCGTGGTGCACTGCTGCCCCGCGCCGCAGTTGCCGCAACTGACCGTGCCGCCGCAGCCGTTCGAGACGAACCCGCACGCCGCGTTCTGGTCCTGGCACGTGGTCGGGGAGCAGCAGCGACTTCGCCTGCGTGTCGCACGTCTTGCCGCCCGTGCAGACGTTCGTGCAGTCGAGCGTTCCGCCGCATCCGTTGCTCAAGTAGCCGCACTGGCCCGGATAGTCGCCGCACGTCTTCGGGGAGCAGCAGGCGTTCGTGGACGTGTTGCAGGTCTGGCCTCCGGTGCACACGCTCCGGCAGTCGACTTGTCCCCGCAGCCGTCGGCGAAGATGCCGCACGTGCCGGCGAAGTCGCCGCAGGTCTTCTTCGTGCAGCACTGGTTGGACGCCGGGTTGCAGACCTGCTGTCCGGGGCAAGCGACGGAGCACGTGATGGTGCCGCCGCATCCGTTCGTCATGGTGCCGCACTTGCCGGGATTGTCCGCGCAGGTCTTGGGGGTGCAACATGCGTTCGTCTGTTCGTTGCAGACCTTGCCGCCCGTGCACGCGTCCGCGCAATCGAGGGTGCCGCCGCATCCGTTCGAGACGCGACCGCACTGGCCGGGGTAGTCCCCGCAGGTCTTCGGCGTGCAGCACGCGTTCGTCTGCGTGTTGCACACTTGGGAGCCCGGGCAGGAACCCGGACACGTGATCGTCCCGCCGCACCCGTTGGAGAGCGTCCCGCACGCGTTCGGGTAATCGCCGCAGGTCTTGGGCGTGCAGCAGCTGGTCGATTGCGTGTTGCACGTCTGGCCGCCGGGGCAGGTGTTGCGGCAGTCGACCTGACCTCCGCACCCGTCCGCGAACACGCCGCACTTGTCCGGGAAGTCCGTGCAGGCCTTCGGGGTGCAGCACGTTCCCGTACCTTCGATGCAGCGCGTTCCGTTCGGGCAGTTGTTGACGCGCAGCGTACCGCCGCATCCGTCGTCTTTCACGCCGCAGGTGTTCGGGAAGTCCGCGGCGGGGCGGGGAACGCAACACGTCTTCGAGCGCGGGTCGCACACCTTCGACCCGTCGCACGCCTTCGTGAGGTCGCCGCCACATCCGTCCGAGAACACGCCGCACTCGTTCGCGATCTGACCCGGTGTCTTGGGCGTGCAGGGAGGTCCGCAGACGCCGTTCGCGTTGCATTCTTCACCGGCCTTGCACGTGCCGCAGGACACGTTGCCGCCGCAGAGGCTCGCGAGCGGGCCGCAGTTCTTGCCCGCGATCACGCACTCGTGGGGACGCGGAGTCGGCGCGCACATGTTCGGCACGCCGCCGGCGCCGCAGCTCTTGCCGGTGGGACAGAGCCCGCAATCGAGGATGCCGCCGCAGCCGTCGGAGATGGCGCCGCACTCGAGTCCCGCGCTCGCGCACGTGCGCGGCTGGCAGACCTTGCAAAGATGCGTGAGGAGATCGCACTTCTTCCCCCCGGTACAGTCGCCGCAATGTTTCGTGGCGCCGCAACCGTCGGGGATGTCGCCGCACTCCGCGCCCAGGTCCGCGCAGCTCACGCTCGAGGCTTGGCACGCGCCGCAGCGGTGCGTGCGCGTGTCGCATTCCTGACCGGTCGGGCACGTCCCGCAATCGAGGGTGCGACCGCAATCGTCGAACAGGGTGCCGCAACGCGCGCCCGCCGCGGCGCAGGAGGTCACCGGCGTACGGCACTGGGACGTGAACGTGTCGCACACGAGACCGGTGCGACAGCTGCCGCACACCACGGTGCCGCCACAGCCGTCCGGCACGTTGCCGCAGAGTCCCACGCAGGACGTGGCCGGTTGGCAGGTGACCTCCGCTTCGCCACCGTCGCGCGAAGCGCCGCCGTCGGGTCGTACGTCTCCGCCGTCCCGCGTCGCGAGGGAAGCGTCGTCCGTGGCCAGGGATCCGTCGCCGGGAGTCGCCGTGGCGTCGCCGAGGGACGCGTCGGCGCCGCCGTCGACGTCGCCGGAACCGGCCTGCGGTTCGCTGCCGCACGCCGCGAGGCCGGTCGTCAGGAGGAGGGAGACGAACGCCACGTGGAACACGTGGGCGATCGATCGGACGTCGATTCCGCGAGACGGCATGGATGGTTCTCCTCGAGTCGAATCCTCGAAACGGCAAAGAAGAGAGTCGAGAAAGCGCGGGCGCGATTCGCACGCCCGGAAAGATCATCGAACTTCGATTCGAGATTGGGAATTACTTCGGGACGAATTCGGTCTTGCAGCCGAGGACGACGTCGAGCGTCGACGCGCGGTCCTTGCGGACGGCCTTGCAGGTGTCGGGGCAGAGGACGACACGCGAAGGTGCGCCGGCCGACGGGGGTGTGTCGTAGTACCACGCGAATCCCGAGGCGCACGCCTCCACCGACGTCGCGTTACGTACGAGAGACTCGTGGCCCTCGCCCGTCGTGTAGACGACGTTGACGAGGGAGTAGTCGGGCGTGCCGGCTTCGGGTGTGGGAAGCGCGAAGTCGCAGGGGGCCGTGGCGCCGCGGATCACGTCGAGGGTTTCGCGGAAGGACGCCGCGAGATCGCCGGCGGTCGAGATCACGTAGGCGTGATCGGTTCCGCCGCCCTTCGCGATCGCGTCGAGGATCGGCGGACCCTGCGTGTCCCCCTGCGTGAGAACGCCGACCACGAACGTGGACACCTTCGACGGGAGCGCGCGCGCTTTCGCAGCGATGGCGCCGATGCCGTCCCCGCTGGTCGGGAAACAGCGACTCGGTAGACCGTCGGTCGCGAGTACGACGACGACCTTGTGCGTCGGGTTGTCGCGCGCGATGCCGTCGGCGTACGCGAGGGCACCTTCGAGGGCGGCGGAAGTCGGCGTGTCCCCGTTCGGCGTGCGGGCGGCGAGGGACGTCGCCACGGAATTCGCGTTCCCCGGAAGGACGCCGAGGCTCACGGGAAATGACTGGTAATCGCCCTTCTTGCACGAGAACTCCTCGGCGCAGGTCGAGCCGGTGGAGGCCTGGCACGTCCCCAGCGAACCTCCGCAGGAGCCGCCGACGTTCGTGCACAAGAACGCGAGGTTGGCGGAGCACGTCCCGATGGTGGAGCACGCTGCACCGCCCGAGCAATCGGCTTGCGACTGACAGGGCTGCACGAACGCGTCCGTCGCGGGGCCGGCGCATCCCAAGGTTCCGCAGGGGCCGTAGTCGCCGCACTGGCTCGACGCCGTGCACGATTTCGGTACGGAGGGAGCGGTGTACGGGAAGTAGTTGAGTGCGAACCCGAGCCCTTGGGATTCGTCCGCCTCCACGAACTTGCCGATGGCCGACGTGATCGCGGACCACTTGGTCGCGCCGGAAGGAGTCTTCTCCGTCATGGAGAGCGAGGTGTCGAGCATGACGACGACGTCGAGCGGGACGAGGGCCGCCTTCTTCCGATCCGTGGCGCACGCCACGAACGCTCCGCCGCCGTCCCCGAAGGGCACGAACTCGCCGGCGTCCACCGACGCGTCTCCTCCGCCGTCCTTCTGGTCCGCGCCCGATCCACCACAGCCGATCCATGCACCGCCACCCGCGAGCAGGAGGACCGACGTCGCCCAAGGTGCGACAAACGCGAAAACGCCGGAAAATACGCGGGTCCGACCGCGAGAACGAATCGTCATCGTGGGGCACCTTCTCCAGGGAGGTGAGGGTCCGGCGAACCACTGCAAATCTCTTGCTTGGTCGGAACGGGACCCACGCCCGCGTTCATGGGAGGAGGGCGGCGCGCGTCGCGACGTGCCGTCGGCGGTCCGTCACGGCTTCGGATGGGCGATGTAAAACTCCCAGAGCGCGTCGTTCCACCCGGGCGCGAACACGGGGATGTGGGTCCCCTTGTCGATGGACCAGAGCTCGGCACCGCCGCCGTTCGGGCAGGCATGCCGCGCCACGGTCGTCTCGCTCCCGGGTTGTTGGGTGATGTCGATCTTCGTACCCGTTTCGACGAGGGCCCCGTCGCACCCGTTCTTCGCCGCCCAGAACGCCACGCTTTCCTTCGCGCCCGGATGCGCGGGGAAGCCGACCAACGCCACACCACCGTCGTAGGCGATGGTGTCGTCGGCGGTGCCGTGCACTTGGAGGACCGCGACCTTCGTGTCCGGTGTGCACGTGACGGGAGGCGAAGGAGCCGCACCCGCCAGGCTCACGATGGCCGCGATCTTCGACGAGCGCTCGCACGCGAGACGGTGCGCCATGAACCCGCCGTTGGAATGGCCGAACACGAACACGCGTTTCGGGTCGACGGCGTACTTCGAGGCCATGTCGTCGATGACCCAGGTCAGGTAAGCGACGTCGTCCACGTCGTTGCCGTAGAAGTTGCAGCACGCGGGCGACGCATTCCAGAAACGGTTCCCGTCCTCGTCCTTCGTGCCGTCGGGTTCGGCCACGAGGAACGTCTTCGCGTCGGCGAGTTCCTTGAACTTCAGGTAACGCTCCTGGAGCTCGGCATCTACGGAGAATCCGTGGAGGGAGAGGACGAGCGGGATCGGCTTCGTCACGTCGTAATCCTTCGGGACGATGGCCTTGTACGGTCGCGACGCGAATGCGGAGGCGTCCGCGGACGTTTCGGGAGACACTCCGGCGTCCGAGATCACGGATCCGTCGGCGCCGGGGCCGCCCGTCTCCTCCGGGGGCACGGAGGCATCCCCGGCGTCCGCGGCGCCCGGGGTCGAACTTGCGGACGAACACGCGGCAAGGGCGACGACGGAGACGGCGAACGTGAGACACGAGAGGGGCATGAGCGCAGCGGTCGTGGGTCTCAAAGTGCGTCTCCGTGGACGACGGGACTGCCAAGGCCCCGCGATTCCGCCATTGTGACCCCATGGGCGCTCCGGGCCAAGGAGGGAGTCGACGGACGCCGTTCGCGTTCCTCGTACGTCCACGTGGACCGTGGACCCGTCGTGCCGTCACCCTCGTCGTGACCCTGGTCACGTTGGCGACGGTTCCGCGGGCGCTCGCGGGTCGTCACGCGCATGCATGGTTCGACCACGATGTCGCGGCCCAGGAAGGGCTCGCTCACGGCATCGTCGTCCGGGCGAAACACGCGCGGGGACCCGTTCTGTACCGGAGCGGCGCGCCCCGGTTCGACGGTCAGTCCGCCGTGGCGTTCCACCAGATGGCCCTCCTCGGATTCGGCCAGATCGTCCTCGCCCATCCCGAGACGCGGGCCCGTCACGTCGCCGCGATGCGGGCGCACGCCGAGGCGATGGTGTCGTCGGACGTGCTCGCCTACTCGAACGTGTATTATGCACCAAAAGCGCTGCCCGCGGGGGCCACGTCCGGGCACGCGTACCTCGGCTACGTCAACATGGGCCTCGCCATGCTCCGCCTCGTGGATCCCGATCACCCCCTGTCGAAGGTGAACGAGCGGATGACGGAGGCCTTCGCACGGCTACTCGAAGCGTCGAAGACGGGACTCGTCGAGACCTACCCGAACGAGTCGTGGCCCCCGGACGTACTGGCCGTCGCGGCCTCGGTCGGCCTCACGGACACCGTCACGCGCGTGCTCCGCGGCGAACCTCCGAAGGTCGATCCGTCCGCGCGTCCCTGGCTCGAGGCATGGGTGAAACGGTTCGAGGCGTGTTCGGTCGACCCCGGGTCGGGGCTCCTCCAACAGCGGCTCGCGTCCAACGCGTGCAAGCCCGTCGATGCGCCCCGCGGTTCGGGGACGGCGGTCGGCTCGTACTTCGCCTCGTTCGTCGACACGGGCCTCTCGCGACGCCTCTACGACGGCCTCGTGCGGAGCGCGCGGCGAGGTGCCGTCGGCTTCGCCGCGATGCGCGAGTACGCACCGGGGATCCTCGGGGAAGGCGACACGAACGCGGGACCCATGGTCCTGGGCTTCTCCGTCGGGGCCACGGGGTTCGCGGTGGGCGCCGCCGCGGCGAACGGCGATCGCGACGGCTTCGTGTCCCTCGTTCGGACCACGCGGATGTTCGGCGCGCCCATGACCCTCACGGACGATTCGGAGGTCCGCACGTCGTTCGCCATGGGCGGCGCCCTCGGGGACGCGCTCCTTTTCGCCATGCTCACGGCGAGGTCGCCATGACGACGACCACGACCGCGATCCGCGCCCGGCTGCGGCGCCTCGCCGTCACCGCTGGCGTGACCCTCGTCTTCGTGATCCTGCACGGGTTCGCCGGAGCGACCTTGGCCCGACGCGATCCCGTGGCGTTCGTGCTCCTCGGACACGGCGCGGAACTCGTCGCGACGCTCGTGCCGTTCTTCGCGCTCCGTGCGGTGCTGTACCTCGTGATGCCCGTGGTCCTTGCGAACCAGATCCTGGGTCTCGTCGCGACGGCCCTCGTTCGTGAGCGCTCTCCCGCGGACTCCACGGACGGGCCGACGGTGGAACGTCAGCCGTCCGATTCGATGTCGTAGTACGTCGGCGCGCGCTGGCGGCAGAACGCCTCGATGCGTTCCCGGACGTCGTCCGTGAGGTCCACGAACGCGATGCCGAGGCCCGGCGGTGCGTGATCGGACTGCTCCCGGATCCAACGGACCTCGCCCTTCACCTGGACGAGCCCGCTCGGGAGCGTGAACTCGATCTCGATGATGGCACCGCGAGGCTTGAGCTCGTAGGTGGGGACGAACACGCCGCCGGTGGAGACGTCGCCCATGAGACCGACGAACACGTGCGACTCGCTCGTGAGCGAGACCTCGAGGTCCATCTTGAGACGCGGTGTCGTGCGGCGCTCGGAACCGTCGGGCTCCTTCGCCGCCGCGTCCGTTGCCTCGGCGGGAACGGATGGACCGGAGGCTTCCACGCCGGGCGCGTCCGGAACGTCCGGGGCCTTCGACGTCGTGGCGGTCGCGACGCCGTCCTCTTCCCACGCGTCGTCATCGACGGCGGCGGGGGAATCGACGCGCCGAGCGCATCGATCAGCGCCTCGGGAGGGAGCGGAGGAGGAACGACGGAGAGGACATCCATCACGTCCTCTTCGCTCACGAGCTGGACGTGCTTGTTCTGCTCCGCCAGGGCATCGAGTTTCTCGAGCGCGTCGAGGGCCACGGAGGAGGGCGGTGCATCCGACGGCGGAGCCTCGCGCGTCGTCACCGTGAATGCGGTGAACGGCAACGGTGGCGGTGCGACCGCATGGGCCCCCGACTCCGCGGTGCGCTTCGAGACCGGAGGCGATTCCGCCGGCGACTCGGGTGCCTTTCGCGTCGACGTCACGGACAAAAGTTTGCCACGACTACGACGCGATCGGTCGAATCTCCTCGAGCTCCGCCGTTCGATCGCGGTGGACGTGTGGGTGCGGGGGGCAGGAGGACTCCCCGGGGTCGGCCTCCGCGGCGCGCGTTCCCTTCGCTCGCGCGGGGAATTGGCGCACAATCGGGCACGTCTCCGCCGGCCCGAGGCGCGAGGGGACGACCCCGCGTCGGCCCTGTCGAGAGGCGGTCCACCCCTCCATGACCCCTCCTCCCGTTCCTCGCGACGTGCCCCTCGATGCCCGTCCGAGCTCGCCGTTCGCGACCCGGATCGGGCGCTGGCTCGTCGGGATGGCGGAGCTCGCCCTCGTCGCGTGGGTGGGCAAGGCGCTCTTCCGGGCCTTCGAACCGTTCGGTGGATCGTGGGCCGAGAGCGTGTTCCGCGCCCGCGGATCGGTGCGGTACCCGCAGGAGACGCCGGCCTACGTCGTGCCGTTCCTGCTCCAGATGCTCGTCCTCTTTCCCGCCGTGCGCTGGGCCAGGGGCGGTCGCTCCCGCGCGTCGTTCGGTCTCGCGCGTCCGTTCGCGGGAGCATCGGCGTGCCTCGCGATGACCCTGGCCGGTCTCGTCGTCATGAACGTGGGGACCCTGGCCGTGCCGGGCGTGCTCGACGCTGCGTGGACCGCGTACGGCATGAGCGGCCCCACGGACGCGTGGGTGTTCGTCCTCTGGATGTCCCCCGTCGTGGCCGCGTTCGGCGAGGAAGTGACGTTCCGATCGTGCCTCCAGGGCGGACTCATGGAAGCGAGCGTGCCCGTGGGAGCCCTGAGCTCCGCCATCACGTTCGCGAGCCTGCACGCGTTCCAGGGACTCGTTCCGCTGTTCGCGTTCCACGTGCCCGCGGCCGTCCTCTACGCCGGGATCTACGCGCGCCATCGGGATCTCGTCTCCCAGATGGTCGCCCACGCGGCCTACGACGCCATCGTCTTCGGCGAGATGTGGCTCCTCTACCGGGGCGGAGTCGACCGGACCGCGATGACGGTGGGCGTCACCGTGGCCGCGACCGTCGGTCTCGTGCTCCAACGGAAGACGTTCGGGACCATCGTCGCCGACGGGCGCGCCCTCTTCCGAGGAGCCTTCCGGGACCCGTCCATGCTCGCCGTCGCGGTGCCCAGCGTCGCGCTCCTCGCGTGGTTCCTTCGCACCTGAATTGCCATCGACCGTCTCCCGGACGTAGGCTCCGGGAGCGGTCTCTCCGACGACCGCGAGAGCGAGGATTCCATGGCCAAGGGCGTCGAACGCGACAAGAAGAACAACAAGCCGAAGATGAGCATCCAGGAGAAGCAGAAGAAGAAGCAGGAAAAGAAGCAGGCGAAAGGCAAGTGACGGGCGGCGTGGCCCCTGTCTCGCCTTCGAAGAGCCTCGCGTGAGCGGGGCTCTTCGCATTTAACGGGCACGATCGCGCGCGAGGCCGCTTTTCGGATCGTGCCGGTACGCGCCCTCGGGCACGCCACCTTCGACCTCGTGGGCTTCGAGGTCCCCGCGGGACCAGAGGGTGCGTTCGACCATGGCGTCGAACACGCGGAGCATCGACCGTTCGACCTCCGGCCCTTCGAGGACCGCGAGGGCACGCGCGATCGCCTCGAGCGTCGCCAGGCCGTGATCGTGGGCTTCGGATCGCAGTCGGTAGGTGGAGGGCCGGCCCGCGGGGAGCTTCACCGTGGGAAGGGCCGCCATGCCCGGCACGCGCTGCCGCACCTTCGACGCCTGGCGCCAGTTCCCGTCCGGGACCACCAGCGTCACCGGCTTCGGGCACGTCGCGAACGTCTCGATCGGAACGCCGTCGTCCGAAGGGAAGAGGAGGATGCCCTGCCGGTCGTCGGGGACGCGGAACGTCCCGCTCGGACTCTCCTCGTTCCCGCGCACGTGCACCTCGCTGTTCGGGAGGCACATGGTCGCGAGGCGGCCGGTGTTCGTCGGCTTCCTGTCCTCGGCACGGTGGATGAAGAGGACGACGCGCGTCCGCGTCGCGAGGGTGGGAACGAGCGAACAGATGCAGATGCTGCCGTGCATGCGGCACCGGGTGCACCGCCACATCGGGTTGTCGCGGCGGGTCACGGGCGCTCCCGGACCGGCACCGCCTCCGCCACGCCGAGTTTCGCGAGGGCCGCGGCGAAGTCCTCCGGCATGGGCGCCGACACGTCGACGCGCTCTCCCGTCACCGGGTGATCGAACGCGAGGCCGGAGGCGTGGAGCGCGAGGCGGTGAAGATCGTACGTCGCGCGGTAGTGCCTGTTGATGACGCCCGACCCGTAGGTGACGTCGCCCACCAGGGGATGTCCGAGGTGACGGAGATGGCGACGGATCTGGTGCAGTCGGCCCGTTTTCGGGCGCGCACGGACGAGGGAACACCGATCGACGGGGGAATGCGCGAGGGTGTCGAAGTGGGTGACGGCGGGGACACGTTCACCGTCCTTCTTCTTCGGGATGGCGTAGTCGATGACGCCACCCTCCGGCGCCATGCCGCGGACCAGGGCGAGGTAGGTCTTGTCGATGGCGCCCGTCTCGAACGCCTTCGCCAACGTCGCCGCGACGGTCGGATTGCGCGCGAACAGGAGCGCGCCGCTCGTACCCCGATCGAGTCTGTGGAGCGGGTGCACGTGCTGACCGATGGCGTCCCGCACGCGGAACATCGCGACGTCGTCGTCGTCGTCCCACCCTCGGTGCACGAGCAATCCCGACGGCTTGTTCGCGACGACGAGGTGGTCGTCCACGAACAGGAGTTCGATGGGGCCCGTCACGGAAAGCCGACGAGCTCGATCTCCGCGAGCTCGCACGGCGCGTCGGGGTCGTCGCGGTCGATGGCGAGGTCGGCCCGCGTCGGGTCTTCCGTGCGGATGGAGATGCCCTCCGCCTTGTCACGCACCAGCGACCCGTCGCTCGTGCGCAAGGGAGTCATCCGGGCGCCGCTCTCGTCGAGGACGCCGACGGCGACGCCGATGACCACGCCGTCGTCGTACGCGTTGGGGGAGTCCTCGGCGGTGGCGAGGAAGACGAGGGACCCCGAGGGGGCGACCGTGGCGTCCGAGAACGTCCACGGTACGGTCCCGATGGTGCCGAGGTCGTACTGCTTCACCTCGAGGGGCTCGGGAGCACCGGCGCCCGTCTGCAGGTACTCCCACAGTGCGTCGTACGAGACCTCGCAGGTGGCGTTCACCGGAGCGAGGCCGTCGATCGCGGCGCCGTTGCCCCGCTGGAACAGGACGAGACGGTCGCCGATCTTCGCCGCGCCTTCGAGGTTCAGCTCGCTCCCGGAGAACGCCTTGTTCTCGCGAAGCAGTCGGTAGAATTGGGGTGCGAGGACCGTCTGCACCTTCGGTTGATCGCAGTCGAGGCCCGTCGCGATGACGATGCGTTCGCGTTCGCGGGTCGACCCGGAGCCGAACGCCACGAGCGTCTTGTCGACGACGACGCAGGCTTCGAGGTCGAGCTTGTTCTGCTTGTTGCCGAGTTCCTCCGAGAACTGACGGCGACCGTCCTTCGCGGCGGGGAGCGGGATCGAACGGACGGAGTCGCCGTCCACGAGGGCGATGAAGTTGGCGTCGTCCTGCAGGACGGCGAGGCGCGTGCCGATGCGCGCGAGTGCGGAACCCGCGCGCACGTGGGCGGGTCGGTCCATGCTGGGCGGCGCCGCGTCGGAGTAGACGAGCTGCCGCTTGCCGTGGGCGACGGCCTTGAGCTTCGGATCGAGACGGACGCGGATCATGGTCACGGACGTGCGATCAGGCCGCCTTCGCCTCGGGGACCGCGACGGGAATCGGACGCGTACGCTCCTTCAGGAGGGCGACGATCGAATCCTTCGACTTCGGCTGGTCCGACAGGTTCACGTAGTGGGCCGCGAGCTTGTCGTAGCGGCGCGCCATCAGGAACATCCACACCTGGAAGAAGTCGATGCCGTCGAAGACGATGGCGCCTTCTTCGGCGTAGCGGGCGACGTTCTTCTCGAAGTCGGAGGGCATCTCCGTCCAGTGACGGTTGCTCTTGATGTGGTGACCGATGTGGTAGCCGTCGTTGAAACAGCGGCGGTTGTACCGGGTGTTGATGCACGTGATGCTGTTCACGTAGGCGTTGCCGGGGCGGGCCGCATCGATGAACGCGTGTTGGCCCCAGTTGCCGCACATCATGGCGAAGCGGACGAAGAGGAACGGCACCACGAAGACGGTGAACGTGGCCTTCCAGCTCACGAACGAGAGCCCGACGACGAGCGCGAAGAACAGGAACTCGCCGGAGAGGCACTTCCGCGCGAGCTTCCCGCGCCCCTTGCCCACGAGGTACATCGTGAGTTCGACGATCCCGAAGAAGAAGAACCGGCCGAAGTAGCGGAGCCAGTGGAACAGGTTGTCGCGCTCGAACTTCATGGTCGACGAGAGATCGTCGGGAAGGTTGTTCTCGGGGTGGTGCATCCCGAGGTGGTGCGCGAAGTAGGTCTCGGGGGTCTCGCCGAAGAACGGCCCGAGGACCCAGGGGATGTAGTGGTTCCACAAGCGGTAGGCCGGCTTGAAGAGGGGCCGATGGCTCGTGTTGTGGAGCATGAGGATGAAGCGATCGACGAACACCGTGAGGTTCACGACGACGTAGGCGATCGCGAGCGCCCAATGGAACTTCCAGAAGAGCAGCGCGGCGAACGGGAACATCACCACCGACGCCTGCACGATGAGCTTCACGAACGGGACGTCCCGTTCGTCGAGGACGAGGCTCGCGGCCCATTTGTGGAACGCCGACGCGGCGGGCTCCTTCACGTACTGGGGATCCGTCGTTCGAATGGAGACCGCTGCGCTCATGCCGAGACGCCTTCTACGGTGCCTCCGCCCGTTTCGCAACGTTCGGGGGGATTTTCCACGAGGGCGCGGCGCCGACGGAATTCCGAAGATGCCGCCATGTCCGAAAACGGCGAGGGGACCCGAGGGCCGTGGGCTATCCCGGAGGCATGGAACGGCCGAACGCACCCGATCCGAAGGTCGCCTACGCGGCCCTCCGCGCGCGGGACCGCCGGTTCGACGGGACCTTCTTCGTCGGCGTCTCGACGACCGGGGTCTACTGCCGGCCCATCTGCCCGGCCCGTCTCCCGAGGTTCGAGCGGTGCTCGTTCTACCGGACGGCGGCGGAGGCGGAGCGCGAGGGATTCCGGGCGTGCTTCCGCTGCCGGCCCGAGCTCGCGCCCGAGGACGCGACCTTCGCGCCCGTCGGATCCGCCGCCGCCGTCGACGCGTCCCCGGACATCGCTGCCCGCGCCCGGCTCCGCATCGACGAAGGCGCCCTGGACGACGGGAGCGTGGACACGTTGGCCGGCGAACTGGGAGTCACCGCCCGGCACCTCCGTCGGGTCGTGCTCGCCGCGTTCGGGGTGACGCCCAGCGAACTCGCCGGCACGCGCCGAATCGCGCTCGCGAAGAGGCTCCTGCAGGATTCGTCCCTGTCCATCACCGAAGTCGCTTTCGCGAGCGGCTTCGCGAGTCTCCGCCGGTTCAATGCCCACTTCCGGACGGTGTTCGATCGCGCGCCTTCCGACGTCCGTCGGGTCGCGGAACGCGGGGGCGGTTCCACGGGCCGCGCCGTCACGCTCCGTCTCGACTACCGGCCTCCCTTCGCGTGGGACGCGCTCCTCGCTTTCTTCGCGTCGCGGCAGGTGGGATCGATCGAGTGCGTCGACGGAGCGACGTTCGCGCGCGTGCTCCGCGTGGGCGACGCGACGGGCGTCGTCCGGGTCTCCCACGACGCCGCCCGGTCGCGGCTCGTCGTCGATCTCGCTCCCTCCTTGGCTCCCCGAGTGGCCACCCTGGTCCCGCTCCTCCGTGCGGCCTTCGACCTCGACGCGCGCCCCACGGAAATCGACGCGCACCTCGCGACCGATCCGTTGCTCGCGCGGTCCGTACGACGCGCGCCCGGCCTCCGATTGCCGGGGGCCTTCGATCCGTTCGAGATCGTGGTCCGGGCCATCGGCGGTCAGCGCATCTCCGTGGCCGCGGCCACCACCCTCGTCGCACGCTTCGTGGCGGCGTTCGGTGACGCCGTGGCGCACGATCCTCGGGCACCGTCGCTGTCCCACGCGTTTCCCACGCCGTCGAGGGTCGCCTCCGCGACGCCTTCCGACATCGCCGCACTCGGATTGCCCGTCGATCGCGCGCGTACGATCGTGGCCGTCGCCCAGCGCTTCGCGCGAGGAGCCCTCGTGCTCCGCCGCCATGCGCCGCTCGTGGAGACCTCGTCGATGCTCGAGTCCGTGCCCGGCATCGGTCCATGGACCGCGTCCTACGTCGCCTTGCGGGCGACGGGGCATCCCGACGCGTTCCTGCCTTCCGATCTCGTCGTGCGTCGCGCGCTCGACGTTCCGACCCCCGCGGCCGCCTCCACCCGGGCGGAGCCGTGGGCGCCATGGCGGTCCTACGCCGTCCTCCACCTCTGGAGGCTCCACGCCGAAACGAACGCAGCCGCGCGGAAGTCGCCGCGGAGACATTCCCAGGAGGAATCGCCATGAACGCTTCCCGTCTCGTCGAACGCACCGTTCCCTCTCCCGTCGGTCCCCTTCGTCTCGTCGCGAGCGACGAGGCCCTCGTCGCGATCCTCTTCGAGGATCACGCGAAGAAGAACGCGCACGTCGGGACCTCCTACGCCGTCCACGATCGCCATCCCGTGATCGACGCGGTGGTGCTCCAGCTCCGCGCGTATTTCGGAGGCACGCGGGAACGCTTCGACGTGCCCCTCGCCCCCGAGGGGACTCCGTTCCAGAACGCCGTATGGAGCGCCCTCGTCGGCGTCCCGTTCGGTGAGACCCTCTCCTATTCGGACCTTGCGGGTCGCGTGGGGCGAAGGGCGGCAGTCCGTGCGGTCGGCGCCGCCAACGGGAGGAATCCTCTCTCCATCGTCGTGCCCTGCCACCGGATCGTCGGAAAGGACGGCACGCTCACCGGGTATGCGGGGGGTGTGGATCGAAAAGCGTGGCTACTCGCGCACGAAGCGCGCGTCCGTACGGTGCGTTCGTCGGAGGTCCGTTCCGGGAGCTCGTCCTTCCCCGCGGCCTGACGCGTGGGTCGGTTCCGGTGTCCCGATCCCGAACGACGTTCGTCCCCGATACGTCTGGGAACCCTCGCCACCCTTCCGAATTCCGGGATTCGGGAGGAAGGATCGGGGCACGCCGATTGCTCTGTCGGGCGGAGTGGAGGACACCATGAACACCAGCGATCTTTCCGACACGCTTCCGGACGGCCTCGGGCTCCGGGCCGGCATGCCGCGCATTCTCGTCGCCGAGGACGACGACGAGATGCGTGCCCTCGTGGTCGGCACCCTGCGCGACGACGGGTACGACGTCGTCGAGGCCCGATCGGGGCACGAGGCCATGAAGACCATCCTCGCCCTCGCCGCCTCGAACACCGAGGCCGATCCCGCGGACATCGGCGTGGACCTCCTCCTCACGGACGTGCGCATGCCGGGCGCTTCCGGACTCGGTCTCGTCGACGCGCTCCATCGCGTGATGCGCTCCGTCCCGACCGTCCTGATGACCGCGTTCCCCGACGACGAAGTGCACTCCGAGGCCGTCCGCCTCGGCGTGCCCGTCCTCGCGAAGCCGTTCCGGCTCGACTTCCTCCGTCGCATCGTGCTCGCCACGCTCACGGCCGCCAACGCCCCGGAGGATCGGGACGCCGGACTCGACCCGTGATCCGTCCCGTCTCGCCGTCGACCCGACGACTCGTCGCCGTGGGGACGGCGCTCGCCGGACGCATCGACGCGAAGAACGCCCGCGCCATCGCCTTCGCCCTCCTCGTGCTCCTCGCGCTCGGGGATCACGTCACCGGTGCGGACGTCACGTTCACCTTCCTCTACCTCCTGCCGATCTGGATCGCGACGTGGTTCCGCGGATCGAAGGACGGCATGGCCATCGGCGCCCTCGCGATCGCGTCGCGCGCCGGACTCACGGTCGCGTCGGGGCAGCTCCGCGTGCACGCCGCCACCTTCGCGTGGAACGCGATCGCGGAGTTCGTGATCTTCTACGTGGTCGTCGGACTCGTCGACGCGCTGCGTGCCCGCATCGACGTGGAACGCCACGAGAAGCGCCTCGCCGTCGATCAACTCCGGCACGCGGAGCGCCTGACCACCATCGGCAAGCTCGCCTCGGGGGTCGCCCACGAACTCGGCACCCCCCTCAACGTGATCATGGGCCGCGCCGAACTCCTCCTCGAAGGCACGCCGTCGGCGGAGGGCGCCCGCGAATCCGCCCGGGTGATCCTCCGGCAGGGCGAGCGGATGACCGCCATCGTGCACCAGCTCCTCCACTTCGCCCGTCGCTCCGGCGTGAAGCGCGCCGAAGTGGATCTCCGCACGGTCGCACGTCAGTCCGTGGATCTCATCCGGCCGCTGGCGAAGAAACGCAACGTCGCCCTCGAACTCGACGAAGCCGTCGAGCCGATGATCGTCGCCGTGAACGCGTCCGAGATGGAGCAGGTCCTCGGCAACCTGATCGTCAACGCGCTCCAGGCGAGTCGGGACGGGTCCGTGGTCCGCGTCGTCACCGAGCGGGACACGACCTCCGGCACGCCTTCCGTCTCCGTCGTCGACGAAGGGACGGGCATGTCGCCCGAGACCCTCGAACACATCTTCGATCCGTTCTTCACGACGAAGGACGTGGGCGAGGGCTCGGGTCTGGGGCTCTCCGTGTCCTACGGCATCGTGCGCGACCACGGAGGTCGCATCGACGTCACGTCCCGCGAAGGCGAGGGGAGCCGGTTCCGCGTCGTGTTCGCGTGACGCGGCAGCAGGCCCGGGCGACCTCTCGTCACTCCGCGTCGATCCGGAAGACGCGCCCAGGGAACACGTTGACGACGTAAAGTTCGCCGGCGCCGTCCTCGCCGAACGACACGATGCGGGCCGCGGGCGATCCGGCAGGATTCAGTTCGGAAGAGAGTTCGACCCGTTCCGTCGGTGCGTTCTGGCCGTCCGGGACGAACGAGAAGATCCGCGACGTGACGTAGTCCCCGTACACGTACCGCCCTCGGAGACAACGGAGGTTCGCGCCGCGGTACACGTACCCGCCGATGATCGAGCTCGCCTCGTCGCTCGCGTGGGCGTGTTCGACGATCGGTGCACGTCCGACGGGCGAACATCCCGAGACACGGCAATGGGTGCCTTCCATCACGTCCCACCCGTAGTCGACGCCCGATTCCGCCGCGCCCGCCACGTCGATCTCCTCGTACGCGTTCTGACCGACGTCGCCGATCATCCAGGACGCACGCGACCGGTCGAAGCTGAATCGCCAGGGGTTCCGGAGTCCGTACGCCCAGACGTACGGATTCACGTCCGCGCCGGTCATGTTGCCGTCGGGCGCGGCCGGATGAAGGTCCACGTCGAAGCGGAGCAGTTTGCCGAGGGGGCTCGTCAGATCGCGCGCGTTCGCGGACGATGCCGCGTCGCCGACTCCGGCGTACAGTTTGCCGTCGGCGCCGAACGCGAGCATGCCGCCCACGTGGTTGTAGCCGCCGTGGGGCGCGTCGAGGAACGTCTTCACGGGAGTGGGATCGGCCACGTCGGGGTCGTTGGTGCTCACACGGAACTCGCGCACGACCACGCGTCCGTTCGGCGCGCGTGTGGAGTGGAGGTAGAAGCGACCGTTCGTCGCGTAGTCGGGATGGAACGCCATCCCGAGGAGACCTCCTTCCGAACCGGGGTCGGGAACGAACACGTCCGCCACCGTCACGAACGGGGTGGGGAGGAGCGCGCCGTTCCGCACGATGCGCACGGTCCCGCCCTTCTCGACGACGAAGAGCCGGGAATCTCCCGCCGGGGCCGTGACGAACAGCGGATCCGTGAGCCCGGACGACACGACGGCCGTCAGCTTCATGGGGCCCAGTTCGCACTCCGGACCGACGGCGGCGTCCGAACCGCCGCCGGCGTCGGTTCCCGTTCCGCCGGCGTCCATGCCCGTGGCCCCGTCGGCACCCCCGGCGTCGTTTCCGTCGCCCCCGTCGACGGTCCCGGCGTCGGTGCCGTTCGCGTCGGAAGGATCCCCGGCGTCGGTGGGGGTGGTCCCGTCGGAGGCCCCGTCCCGCGCGCCGCCGTCGCCGGTGGTCCCGTCCGTCGCCGCGTCCCGCGGGCTTCCGTCGATGCCCGCGTCTCCTCCTTTGCCGGAGTCCGTCGCCGCGTCCGAAGCGTCGCCGACCGTCCCGTCGAGTGCGCTTCCATCGCGACTCGCCCCGATCGATCCGTCCGTACCGACCGAAGCGTCGTTCACGGCCGTCCCGTCGTTCCGTCCATCGGCGGAGGCGTCGCCCTCCGAGGCGCCCCCGTCCCCGAGGGTCGCCGACGATCCGCCGCACGCGATCGCGAGGGACACGCACGCGGCCCCGAAGGACCCCACCGCACGACGATGACATCGAGCTCGACCGTTCGCCATGGCGACCCATGGAGCGGTGCCGCGCCCCGGTTGTCAACGGCTGCGGCGCCTTGCGCGGTCGCCCGGCGTTGGGCAACGTGCGGTCCCATGTCCGAAGGCATCCTCCTTCCCCCGGTTCCCCGCGGGACCCTCCTCGCCGAATCCGCCCGTCTCGCACGTTTCGACGAGGCCCTTCCCCAGATTCGCGCGGCCCTCGAAGGCGAGTCCGATCCCGTCGCCCTCCAAGCGACCCTCGCGTGCCTTCTCTGGGAGGTCTTCGCCCAAGCGAACTGGTGCGGGTTCTACCGCCGCGTCGGCGAGACGATGCTCGCCGTCGGCCCGTACCAAGGTGGGATGGGATGTCTCCGCATCGATTTCGCGCGCGGTGTCTGCGGTCGCGCGGCGAGGACGAACGAGGTGCAACTCGTGCCCGACGTCCACGCGTTTCCGGGACACATCGCGTGCGACGATCGCACCCGTTCGGAGCTCGTGGTTCCGGTGGCGCCTTCCGGTGTGGTGCGTGCGGTCCTCGATCTCGATTCGCCCCATCCCGCGGGATTCTCGGAGGCCGAAGCGACGCGACTCGTGGCTCTCGTGGCGGAGACCTTCGACCGGCCGACCATCGTCTGGTGATTCGCGCCCGGGTACGCGAGGCGGGGAAACGGTAGAGGTCCGCCGCTCCCCCGAAACGCACCAGGTCGAAGGAACGAAGAGCCAGCCTCCCCAGTCGACCGCGGGAGCACGCGCGCCGGGATCGGGGACCATGCCGGCGGTGCGCGTCGACTTCGCGGGAACGCGGATCCTCGTCGTCGAGGACGACCCGGACGCCCTCGATCTCCTCGCGCTCATCCTCCGCGAGCGAGGAGCGGTGGTGGAAGCCGCGAACACCGTACCCGCCGCGCTGACCCTCGCGAAGTCCTTCGGCCCGGACATCGTGGTGAGCGACGTCGGTCTTCCGGGAGAGGACGGCTACGCCTTCGTCGCGAAGCTACGGCGACCCGGATCCCCGTTCGCCAAGACTCCCGCCATCGCCCTCACCGCCTACGCCAGCAAGGGGGACGCCGATCGGGCCATCGCCGCCGGGTTCGACGCCCATCTCTCGAAGCCCCTGTCGTCCGCCGCGCTCTACGAGGCCCTTTCGCAGTGGGTCGGCAAAGAACACGTCTCCGTCCCCTGAGACGTGGCACGCGAGGACGCGCGTCGCGAGCACGAGGGCCGAGAGGCGCCGGCCTGCTCTGCCCGGGCCCATGGTCCCCGGCAAGGCGTCGTCGCCGAACGTCTTGGCCACGTCCTCGAGCGCGCCGAGGCTCACGCTGCGAGCGGCCTTGAGGTTCCGGCGGACGTCGACCCGCGCCTTCGGGAGCCATCCGCCGTCCGCTTCGAGCACGCGCGTCGCGTAGGTTCCCCACGAGGCGATCACGTCGTCGGACCTCACGAAGGCGCGCCACGCGGCGTCGAACGCGTCGCGATCCATGCCGTTCCGGAGCGTCGCCTCGTCGATCTCGACGTGCACGGGCGTGCCCGGCGAGAGCGCCCTCCGCGGCGCGACGATGGCCTCGAACCGCTCGCCCGTGGCGACACGCACGGCCGACCAATGGACGATCTCGTCGTCGGGGCGCGAGCGGTCCCGACACGGCCACGCGTTCGCTTCGCCGACGACGCACACGAGTCGGCTCCCCTTGTCGCGCACGGCCCGCGGGAGCCAGTCGCGCGGAGGCTTGGGAGGTCGCGGGCGGTTCTTGTGACGCGACGCCCGGAGGCGCTGCCGGTAGTCGATCTGCATGTCGACCATGGCGCGGAAGGGGATCAAGAGCGGCCGGACCTTCTCCGCGTCGCCTTCGAGACATCCGAGCACGTGCGTGATGGCCTCGATGGTGGAGACGTAGTCGTCCTGGGGCTCCTTCCGGATCCGGTAGTCGCTCGGAGCCGGAGGACGGAACGCGTACCGCGGGAGGGACGCGAGCCACGGGTTCTTGCGGAGGAGTTTCTTCGCCTGGGACCACGTGCCGTCCAGGACCACGAGGGTGCACGGGCCCGGCGGAGGTTCCCGTTCCACGTCCTTCGCGCCTTCCCCCGGGTAGAGGAGGATGGCGGGGCACGCGGGATCGTGGAGCGCACGAGCGACCTTCGAGTCCTCGCTCCACGCCACGCCCACGTGGAGCTCCGAGTTCGGCAGGGCGAGGTGGGTCATGCGCGCCGTGCCGATGGGCATGAACTCTTCCCGCGGATGCTGGAGGATCGCGACGCGGGTCACGGTCGGCACGGGCTGGATGTGCGCGCAAAGGCAGGTGACCTTCGGCCTGCCGCAGTGCCAACACGTCTCGCGCATGGGGCGGAGGTAGCGCAAATCCACCGCGGCCGCGAGCACGGCTCGTGCGGCTGCTATCGTGAGAGGGAGGTGAACGGTTCCATGGGCAAGAAGCGCATCGCGGGCGTGGTCGTGGTGGGGGGGCTGGTGGCGGTCTTCGGGGGCCGGCAATCGGCGGTCGTCGGCCTTTCGGGCTGCAACGGCACGGAGTCCGCGAGGGCGTGCAGGGCAATGGCCTGCGTGGACGGCGTCGACGTCGCGTTCACCTACCGGGACACCGGCACCTACGTCTTCGAAGTCACGGTCGACGGGACGAAGACCACCTGTACGGCGACGCTCCCCCTCGTGGCGACGGCGAAGAATGGCTGCGACGCAGACGGGGTCTTCCTCGGCCTCGTCGGCTCGGAACTTCCCCCGCGAAATCAATCCATCGGCGGCCTCACCCTCACGACGACGACGGCGAAGCGGATCGCGATCCGGGGGACGAAGGACGGCGTCGTACTCGGAGACGTCGACGTCGCACCGCCGTACCGAACGACACCGGAACCGAACGGAGAAGGCTGCGAACCGAAGGAATGCAAACTGGCGAGGATGACCTTCCCCTGAACGCGAGCCCCTGATCCGCGATCAGAGCGCCCGACGCCAGACCGATCCGCGCGCCGTCCAGTACACGTCGCATCCTCCCACCGCGATCCCGAACGGACGGGACTGGTCCCCGTCGACGACGACCGCCTCGCCCCCGCGTCCGCACGTGCGTTCGACGGAGCCTTCGGTGTCGTCGGTGGCGTCCTGCGACACCTGGAGCGACGCGTAGTTCGTCCAGTACACGAAGCTCCCTTCCCGGGTCGGCGCGAGGGCGATGCCCGCGGGGGTCCCGTGTCCGCTCACGTGCACGCGTCGATCCGTGCCGTCCACGGCGACACTCACGACCTCGTCCCGTTCGGTCCAGTGGATCCGTTCGTCGTCGATCGCGATCCCGTTCGGCGCTCCGGTGCCCTCGACGACGGCTTCGGCGTCCCCACCCGCGACCGGCACGCGCATCACGATCGCCGCTCCGATGTTCGTGAAGACCACCGTCGAGCCCCGGACGGCCAGGTAGACCGGGCTCACGCCCCGATCGACGAGGGGGACGACCGAACCGCTCCCGACGTCGAAACGCATCACGGCGGATCGTGTGTCCACCCACACGACGTGCCCGCGTCCGTCGGACGCGATGCGGCCGGGCGATACCCGATCGCGTACGAGGACCTCGACCGCCCCGCCGGTCTTCGCCACGCGCGACACGGTCCCGGCGAACCGATCCGTCCAATAGACGTGGTCTCCTTCGACGACGATGCCCGCGGGATCGTCGGCGTCGTGGCGCGCGAGGACCGTGCCCGTCCACGCGTCGAGGTGGAACACCGCTCCGCCGCGACTGCGCCCCTCGACGACGGCCGTGACCCAGAGATCGTTCCCGTCGACCGCGACGAGCTTCGGTTGCACGTCGAGGTCACGGACGAGCGCCACGCTTCCTTCCGTGGCCGCGGGACACGACGCGGGCCGGGCCGGTCCGCAGAGGACGAGGGCGCCGCCGCATCCTCCAAGTGCCCCGACCGGTGCGCCCGGAATCGCCGCCGTCATCGCGGACGTCAGGGCGAGGCCCACGCACGCGCGGATTCGCGTTCGCGACGGGGATCCGGGAGTGGGCATGGTCCGCCAGTGTAGAACGTGGCGGCGGCCGACGAACGGGCGATCGGACGATCAGTAGCCGTAGGGCAGGTACACGCCGGTGAGCGGCACGTAGTCGTCGCACTTGGTCTCGTCGAGCGTCTTGTCCTCCTTCTCGTCGCAGCCCTTCAGCGGACCGTCGAGGTAGGACATGTGCAGATCGTAGAAACCGGGAGCGGCGGTGTTGCCGTCCGTGCCCCAGGAGTTCTTGATGCGGAAGAACTCGATGTGGGCCGCGTCGCGGAGCGAGTTCGTGAGCGCCTCGGGGCGCGTCTCTTCCTTGCCCGCCTTGAGCGTGCCGTAGCCGAGCACGTTCGAAATCTCGTAGTCGGCGAAGTAGGAGACGTGACCCGCGGGACGCTTCACCGCGCCCTTCGGGAGATCCTTGAACGTGTACTGGTTGTCGTACTGACTCCACGCGACGTTCCAGTCCATGAGGACCGGGTTCTTGTCGTGCAGCGCGCGCTGGATGCGCTTCTGGAAGGGACGGCGCTTCGCCGGATCCTTCGGATAGTCGTAGCGGGACCAACGCGAGATGACACCGGCGAGGGTGTCCTCGCGCATGGAGGACCGCGAGTACTCGCGCCACGCGACCGGGAGGTCCTTCGGAGAGTGGATGAACGTGCCGGCCGTATCCATGCCCCAGTTGTCGAACGTCCACTGGTACGTCGCGCCGAACACGCGCGCGAGCTGGTCGGCGACGGCCGGCGAGAGCTTCCACGCCTTCTCCATCTCGGCGCGCACGATGGCGCGGTCCTTCCGCGCTTCGGGCGTGGAGAGCGCGCCCTCTTTCAGCGAGGTCTTGAGCGCCGCTTCCGCGTCCTTCTGACGCGACGAGGTCACGTCGTCGATCTCCTCGGAGATGAACGTGCCCTCGGACATGTAGCCGTACTTGCGGATCAGGGCGAACGTGTCGTCGACGCCGTAGCCGCCCTGGAGCTCGTTCGAGCCCGGGTTGGAGACGATGCTCTCGAAGAAGCGCCAGTAGGTCCAGTAGGACTCCGACAGGTTCAGCTCCTGCCCGGTGCGCGCCTTGTGGAGCGACTCGGTCCACCCGGCGACGGCGTACGCCCAACAGTTGCCGATGGACTGGTTCCTGATCTTCGACGCCGGGAGATCCACGATGGCGTCCGACGACTCGCTCACCGGCGCTTCGCCTCCGCTGCTGCACCCTGCCTGCGCCATCAGGGCGGCGGACGCGAGGGCGAGGGGAGCGAACGTGCGAAACGAGACGAAGCGACGGAAGGTCATGGGGTACTCCGAAGGAGGTTCGTCCCACCACGTAGCAAGGTGTGGGCCGGTGCGACGCGTCACGGGACGCTGCGACAACCGGGCCGAATCGTCGTCGGATCGTCGTTGACGCGTCGCGCTCGCGCACCGCGCGCGGCCTGCGGTTCCCCCTTCGGCGGGGGCGGACGATCCAGTCCCGTCGAAACTGGCACCCGCCTGCCGGGATGGACTACGACCGGGGCCGATGACGCTCCCCGCGGACGAAGGCACAAGCGTTCCTGCCTCCGGGACCTCGCACGGTTCCCCCGCGCTCGCGAAGGTGCTCCGACCCTTGCACCTCTGGGGCATCGCGGTCGGCCTCGTGATCTCGGGGGACTATTTCGGTTGGAACTACGGACTGAAAGAGGCGGGCCCGTTCGGGATGATGCTCGCCCTCGGTGCCGTCACGGTCATGTACGTGACCTTCGTCTTCAGCTTCACGGAGCTCACGACGTCCATCCCGCACGCCGGCGGACCGTACGCGTACGCACGTCGCGCACTCGGACCCGCGTGGGGACTGGTCGCGGGGATCGCGACGCTCCTCGAGTTCGTGTTCGCACCCCCGGCGATCGCGTTGGCCATCGGCTCGTACGTCCACTTCCGGATGCCGGCCGTCGAGGTCGTGCCCGCCGCGCTCGCCGTGTTCGTGCTGTTCGCGCTCCTCAACACCTGGGGAGTCGCCCTGGCCGCGACCTTCGAACTCTGGGTGACGGCGCTCGCGGTCTTCGAGCTCGCCGTCTTCTTCGGCATCACGGGACCGCACGTGAAGCGCGAGCTCCTCTTCGCGGAGCCGCTCCTGCCGTTCGGCGCCGCGGGCGTCTTCGCCGCCATCCCGTTCGCGATCTGGTTCTACCTGGCGCTCGAG
>JAXLYL010000001.1:332500-439860 GCA_046351475.1 Polyangiaceae bacterium | reverse complement strand
GCCTCGGTGAGGAAGTAGATGGCGCCGATCTTCTCGTAGAACGAACCGACCTGCGTCTGGTAGCTGCTCCAGAAGTAACCCTTGGAGTAGTCGTAGTCGTTGTGGAGGTAACGACCTTCACCCGACCCGGCGGAGACCGTGAAGTCGTAGTTCGCGTCGAGGACGTTGAACGAGTCCGCCTTCGCGTACTTGAGGTCGGCCGTGCCGCCGCCCGCGTACTTGTAGTAGCCGGGCTCCGGACGGGTGAGGACGCGAGCGAACATCGCGAAACCGTCGGAAGCACCGAGCGCGAGGGGCATGTACTCGCCCGGATCCTTCGTGCTGGCGTCGTCCGTCGCGCGGCCGACGGCGAGCGCGAGGCTCTTCGTCATGCCCTGGACCTTGGAGAAGTAGCGGTCCTGCGTACGGCCGGAGACGGAGGCCGAGTTGAACGTGGCGCGGTTGCGACGGAAGTTGTCGAAGATGTACCGGTTCTCGTAGGTGCTGATGAGGAACTGGAACGTCTCGTAGGCATCGGCGCCCGCGTCGAAACGGAAGACGTGGATGTTGCCGGTGTCGGCGTACTCGTCGGAAGCGAACTCGTACGGGTGACGAACGCGGCCCTGCTTGTCGACGGCCCAGTTGCGTTGCCAGTACGGCAGAACCTTGGAGACCTCGGCGCCGAAGACGTCGAAGGGCTGCATGTCGCGCATCGCGACGTAGTCGAGCTTGGGACCCGAGCACGTGGCCGAGAGCGGGTTGCCCGGCTCGGTCTCTTCGGTGCACTCGCCGAGGATGCCGAACTTGTCGGCATACGTGGAGTAGTGCTGACGACCGTAGAAGCGACCGACGATGCCACCGAAGTCGTCGAGAGAGACGGCGTAGGCGGTTCCCTTGTCGCTGGCGCGGAGGCTGGAGTTCGTGTCGAACTTCGCACCGCGCTTCAGATCGAGGATCGCGTCGGTTTCGACGTCGACGACGTCGGCGTAGCCGAAGCGGACGGCGGCGCGGTCGTACGGACCGAGGCCGTTCATGTCCTGGGTCTGGTCGCCGGCGTAGTCCATGACGGTCGTCGAAGCGAACCGCCAGAGCATGCCGTTGACTTCCTCTTCGGTGATCGGGTCGACCCAACGCGGACCGACGCAATCGTGACCGTCCGTGTGCGGCGTGACGGCATCGAGCACGGCGGCGGGCTTCTTGGGATCACCCTTGAGGCCGCAGAAGTGTTCCTTGCCGTTCCGCGTACGGAGCTGCCAGTACCGGATGTCGTAGTTGAGGGAGTCTTCGCTGCCCGTGAAGTTGTGGCGGAGACCCATCGAGTGACCCATCTCGTGGAGAATGACCGAGAGGTGGAACTGCTCCCGGAGCCACTGGTGGATCTGCTTGGAACGCGCGACGTTCTTCCCGGCGTAGTCCGGATCGTTCTGGTCGATGCGCGGGTAGAGCTTGTCGGCGAGGCGAGCGAGGCCGAGGAGCGAGGTGGGCTCCGGCTGCTCGACCATGCAGGCGCCGTTCTTCGCGAGGGCGCTGTCCTTCATGCGACGCGTCCACTGACGAAGACCGGGGTTCTGACCGCGGAGGGGCGAAGCCTTCTCGATGAGGGCGTCGTTGCCGGCGATCGGCGTGCGGGGATCCATACCGGCGCGCTGGACGAGCTCCGGCGTGATCATCATCGTTTCCCACTTGGTGCCGATGAGCGACTTGCGGGTCGCCTCGAACTGCGGGTCGAGCGAAGGACCGAGGGCTTTCGCGAGGTTGCGCTGCGCCTTGAGCTCGCGGAGCGGCGCCGGCAGGGACTTGTCCTGCTCGGTGAGGCCGTTGAGCTTCTGCATCGAGTAGTCGATGGAGGCGAGACGGCTCTCGATTTCCTTCTGGTCGAGGATCGGCGCGCGGAACTGCGCGGTGTCCTGGCGCGAGGCCTGGAGCCAATCCTTCATGTAGCGACCGTCGACGATCTCGTCTTCCTTGATCTCGCCATTGGCCCAACGCATGACGTCCATCGTTCCCTGGACCGCGAGGTCGAGGACGTGGGCCCACTCGTTGACGCTGGTGGAGATCTTCTCACCGGTCAGCGGGTCGTCGGCGTCGACCATGATTCCCCAGGGCGAAGGCGTCTGGGGCTTGTCGATCATGTTGACGAAGTTGTAGCGAATGTCGCCCGTGCGCGCGGTGAGGCCTGCGGGGCCGCAAGCCGCGTCGTCGCCCGCGATGACCGGGCTGTGGCAGAGGACGAAGATGTTCGGGACGGTCTTGCCGTTGTCGGCCTTGAGCGCGTCTTCGCCGGTCATGAAGACCGAGCCGTCGAGACCGACACGGTCGGCTTCGACCTTCTTGCCGATCTGCGCCGCGTTCTTCATCGCGAGGTTCCACTGCTGGAGGGCTTCCGCGGTGGAGGCGAAGAGGTCGGGAGCGCTACCCGGCGCGTAGTACCAGGGGATCGTCTTGATCTTCCGGGCGTAGGTCGGGATCGTGCACTTGTGCGAGAACGTGTCGCAGCGTGATCCGGGGTTCTGGAGTTCCTGGTTCTTGTTGAAGAACTCGCACTCGTCCTCGGTGCCGTTGCCGTCGTCGTCGCGCTTCGCTTCGAGGCCGATCTTCGACTTGGTGAAAGGCTTGCCGGAGGGATCGTTCGCCGCGGCGACGATGGGGAGGCCCGTCGTCGGGTCGGTGAGGAAGGCGCCGTCCGCGTTGGTCTTGTACTTGATGACCTGATCGGCGGCGTCACGCCACGCGTCGATGTTGCACTGGGTGCCTTCCGTGTGGCTCTTCTCCCAGATGTTGTACTTCGCCGCGAAGCGATGGAGACGATCGTCGGTGGGACCGTAGTTGCGGTCGTAGCCGTAGCGCTCGACGAGGAACCAACCGAAGGCGTCCTGTCGGTTGCCGTCCCATTCGGTCACTTCGTAGTCGGTGTCGACCACCTTCTTGAACGAGAGGCGGAGAGTGACTTCCGTCGGGTTGCAGTTGCCGATCGGATTCGAACCACCCACTCCATGGGGAGGAAGCAGGCCGGGAAATCGCCCCAGGGCGTCGCCACCATCTGCGGCGTCGCGAAGGCCTTGGACGTCACGTCGAAGTAGTGGTCCTTCTCGTCGAAGACCGGCGCGTCGGCCGACTTGGGGTCGGCGACGTAGTAGGACATCGGATCGAACTTCACGCCGCCGTACACGCCGATCTGGGAGAGCGTGTCGACTTCGTAGCCGTCGGTGACCATGTTCTTCGACCAGTCGACGCGGATGTACTTCCGCTCGTACCAGGGTCGGTCGCTGGTGTTTTCACCGACGACGTTGATCTCTTCACCGGTCGACGGGTTGTAGTCGCGACGGATGTCGAAGTGGCTCTGGATCGCGAACATCGCCACGATCTGGCCGTCGTTCGTGCGGCGAGTGCCCTTCTTGTCGGAGTTGTCGACCTTCTCGTGGGTCTGACGCGCGATGAGGGCGTTCTCGGTGACTTCCCACTTCACGCGCGTGACGGGCTGGGCGTAGCTCGCCGTGAAGAGACCGTCCTGCATCGCGCCGTACGGGACGTCGATGACGGTGTTGCGCATGTAGAATTCGGGATCGTCCGAGGCACTCGCCAGGTCGGTGCCGACGAAGAATTCCTTCGGCATCGCGTTGGCTTGAACGCGATTGATCGGGTCACGTTCTGCCGCACATCCGATCGATCCGCCGATGACGGTCGTCATGACCGCGGCCAGACCGATCCGCCTACTCCACTTCGCTTGCATCCCCGACCTCCTTAAGGCCCCTGACGAGGGGCGTACGCTCTGCAGCGAGAGCGCCGTCCCGCATGCAACCAACAGGCCTACTTAGAAACGTTGTGAATTCGTGAACTTGCCGTAAACGCGTCGCACTTTCGACGATCCTTCGACGCACAACCGTAAGAACCGTAACCCCCCTGAAGCGGGGCTTCGTAGCCCCAAGCGCGACTGCCTTCGCCCGGAGTCGGCGCGGAACATGCCGGAATCGGCACACTCCCGACGACATGGAGCGACGCGCTCGTTTACCTCGCCCGCGGCCAGGTGCAACCGGCGGATGAGCAGGGCCTTCGATTCCGTGACCTGGCAACGGTCCAAGGTGTCGGGAACCGTCGTCGGGGGGAGCCCGTGGCCATCGGCAGCGGTTGGCGAGCGTTCACGACGATCGTCGGGGAGAAGGACCCGAGGACGCCCGAGGGGCCCTTGAGACTTCGCGTGGACGGGTGGTAACGTGCGGTTTCGCTCTGCGCGGACCGGGGGAAATTTCGACTCTCGGCCGAATGAGAGGTCAATGTGGACAGCGATCTCGCCGATGCAGTGGACGGTCTGAAGGCAATCCTCACCAAGCGGAAGGTCGAAGGGACCTTCGGCAAGGCTTCGGCCGAATTGGTGGACGGACTCCGCAAGCAGTACCGGGTCCCCTCCCGCTTCCGGAACTTCCTCCTCGGCGCGAACCCGCTCAAGGTGGAGACGCTCACGCCCGTCGAACGGATCCGGTTCATCCCGGCCGAGGAAATCGAGAAGGCCCAAGCGAACGTCAAGAACCCGCCCGAAGGCGGGACGCCGCCCCTCGACTGGAAGTCGTCGTGGGTCGTGATCGCGGAAAGCTCCTTGCTCGGCGACCCCTACTTCCTCGACACGTCGAAGCCGGACCCGGAAGGGGACTGCCCGGTTTACACCGCCATGAGTGGCCAGGAGCGTTGGGCTCCCACGCTCGCGGCTTCGAGCTTCGCCCAGTTCCTGCGCATCGTGACGATGTCCATGGAGATCGCCGCGGGTTTCGGCGACGCGATCATGGACGACGAGGACGAGGACAGCTTCCGCGAAGCGCTCGGACCCAAGGTGAAGGTGATTGATCCCGCCGCGCTCCGCGCGGGGCACTGGACCTGATCGGACGGGCGACATGGCCGAATCCGCCTACGCCGAAAGTCGCTACCGGGCGCCCTCCATCGCCCACCACTACGGCCCGAACGTCCATCTCGTCGACGACCCGCTTTCGTGGACGCAGCTGGCACGCCTGTCGGCGCGCGAGACCATGCAGCCCGAAGTGGGACGTCTGGTGCGCACGCTCTACGAGCGCCTCGCCGAAATGGTCGTCGCCGCGGAGTTCCCTCGGGCGCGTCTCGACGTCCCCACGCGCATGGTCGTCTCTTCGCCGGAGGCCGTCCTCCGCGGGACGGGCATCGCCGATTCGACGAAGGTGGTGACGGTCGGGATCGCACGTGCGGGGACGATGCCGTCGCAGGTCGTCTACGAGCTCCTGAACGACGTGTTGGATCCCGCGGGCGTTCGCCAGGACCACCTGTTCATGTCCCGTGCGACGGACAAGGACGGGAAGGTCATCGGCGCGACGTGGCACGACGCGAAGATCGGTCGGGACGTCGAAGGCCGCTTCCTCCTGTTCCCGGATCCGATGGGCGCCACGGGTTCCTCCATGGTCAGCGCCATCAACCACTACACGACGAAGCTCGACGGGAAACCGAAGCGGTGCATCGCGATGCACCTGATCGTGACGCCCGAGTACATCCGGACGGTCACGAAAGCGCATCCGGACACGATCATCTACGCGCTCCGCCTCGATCGCGGTCTCTCCGCACCCGACGTACTCGCGACGGTTCCCGGGACACGCTGGGACGAGGAACGCGGACTCGACGGTCACCAGTACATCGTACCCGGCGCCGGTGGCGTCGGAGAGATCCTCAACAACGCCTGGGTCTGACCCGCTCGGTCAGCGGCGTCGGCGGTTGTGCGCGTGCACGAGGCGATCGTAGTCCGGCACGATCGCCTCGGGTTCGCGGTACTCGCGGCGCGCGACGTCCGCGTGAGCGGGCAGACGTGCGAGCATCGTCGTGAGCTCGCCGGAACCGGGGACGAGTTCCTTGTGTCCCCAACTCTCGAGAGCGCGCGCGAGGTCGTCGATCTTGATCCCGCGGAGGTGACCTCGTCGCGCGACGTCGAGGTAGCTGCGCGCGAGGCGGTCACCGTCGAAACGGTGCTGGATGACGAGTTCGACCGCGACGCGGAGGACCGCTTCCGACGGGAGACGTCCGTCCTCGTGCACGACGAAGGCCGCCTGGAGGTAGTTGTAGAACGGGACGACGCGCCCCCCGTACACCTGGAAGTCCTCGGGTGCCGATTGACGTTCGAGGTGGATGAGGATGCGTTCCACGACGTTCGCGTGCGGGAGCACGCTGGCGAAATCGAGGATGTTCCTCGTGACGTCCTCGTAGAGCCGCCCGCCTTCGCAGATGCGCTCGAGCGTGGAGACGTCGACTTTGCCCGTCACGAGATCGGCGTAGAGGGAATAGACGAAGGCGTCGGCCTCGGCGTCGTCGCCGAACAGGGTCTCGCGCCGCGCCTCGAACTCCTCCGGCTTCACGAGAGCGCGTGAACGGAGCAACGCGGGCAGCTTGTACCCGAGCTGGTCCCTGAGCGCGCGGAACCGGAGACGGAGGATGTTCTGGAGGTTCGGCTTCAGGGTGAAGCTGTCCCACTTGATGCCGTCGAGACGGAGCTTGTCCTCGAGACGACTCCGCATCTGCTCGGGCGAACCCGACAGGATGTGGACCGAGACGCCGGCGCGGACCATCTCGCGGAGCATGGTCGCAGCGCCAGGGTTCGTGCGCTTCTCGTCCGGTCGCTCGAACGCCGTCCGGAGGAGGTCCCGGATCGTGTCGAACTCGGTCCGAAGGTACGTCTTGTCGAGGTCCCACCGGGCGATGTGCATGGGCACGGTCGTCAGGCCTCGGCTCCACGACGGAGGGCATCGACGTTGGCGAGGGCACTCATGACGAGCGTCCGATCTTCACCGCTCGGACCCGTCATGTCGAGCGCTTCACGGAGGACACCCTCGGCATCCGTGTATGCGCCGGCGCGACCGAGCGCCTCGCCGAGCTTGCGACTGAAGATGACGACGGCGCGCATGGGATCGTCGAGCTCGCCCCTGAAGAGCTCGCGGCGCGCGAGATCGAGGCACCGACGGAGCGAGAGGACAGAGCCCTGGACGTCTCCACGGGCGTTCGACAGCGCACTCACGCGTTCGAGGAGAAGGAGGGCCTGGAACGAATTCCCGGCGAAGTACTCGTGCACCGCGAGCACCTCCGTCGGTGCTCCGGCGTCCTCGCACACGGAGGCTGCGGCTTCGTGGAGTTGCTTCCGGACCTGCGCCGGGATCGTCGCGAGGACCACCTCCCGGAGGAGCGGGTGCGTCGTGCGGAAGGAGTCTCCGAGCGAATCCACCATCGCGGAACGCTGGAGCGCTCCCATCGCTTCCACGAGATCCAGGTCGTCGGGGAGCAAGGGCACGAGCATCTCGGCGGTCGCGTCGTCTCCGAGGACCGCGACGGCTTGGAGCGCGCGCCGTGCGTCGGCGGGAAGGCGTTCGACACGGAGAGCGACGAGGTCGGCGAGGCGACTCGGTGCTCCTCCTCCGTGCTCGCGACCGAAACGGATCAACTGATCGAGGTAGTACGGCGAGATCGTCTTCGCGTTCGCGACCGGCGGCGCGCTCGCCTGGACGGTCTCCGAAAGCAGACGGGACACGACACTCGTCGGGATGCCCTGGACCACGCGCGACGTCGTGCCCTGGAGGAGCGGCTCCTGGAACGTCGGCGGCGCCGCGAGGAGGAGGAGCGCTGGAACGAGCGGTGGCTCGAGGATGGCGTCGATGAAGGCGTTGCGACTCGCGCCGTCGACATGGTTGAAGTCGTCGACCGCGACGACGACGCGTTGCCCGTGCGCGCGTTCCGCCGCGCGGACCAGGGCCCATCGCAGGGCCTCGGCCGCCGAGTAGCGACGCTCTTCGGGCGAAAGGTCGCTGCGTTCGTCGTCCTTGCCGAACACGTCGCGGAGACCGCGACGGGTTTCGGCGCTGGCCGCGACCCATTCCCGCGGCGTTCCGCCGTCCTCGGGCAATCCTCCCAGCGTGCGGATCACGCGACGGAGCGCGAAGTATCCTATTTCGGCCCAAGCAGGGTCCGGGCCCGCTTCGACGACGACGTCGCCCGCGGCCGCGGAGACGGCGAGGAACTCCCGGAGCAGCCGTGTCTTGCCGATGCCGGGTTCACCGAGCACACGGACCCCGACCAGAGTCGATCGCGCCTCGGCGCGTCGTTCGTCGAGCCACGCGAAGTCCTCGTCGCGGCCGAGCATCGGCAACGGGAGACGGATGCGACCCTTCGGTTCTGCGGCGCGTCTGCCGGGAGGTGATTGATCGTCGTACGTCGGCATGGTTGCGCGCGGGGACGCGACCTGCGACTGCGAGATCGACGCGCCGCACTCGCCGCAGAATTTTTGCGACGCCGGATTCATGGCGCCACACGCGTTGCAGCGAGCGGTGTGGGTCGCGAGGGACCGGACGCTGCTCGCGGCTCCTTCGACGCGGTGGAGTGCGTCGGTGAGAGCGGCGGCGAATGCGTCGGCGTCGGGGTAGCGATCCTTCGCGTGCTTGGACAATGCACGCAGGACGACCTCCACGATCGCTTCGGGGATGGCACGCTCGGGTGCGATGTGGCGCGGATCGGGAGGCGGCTCGGTCAGGTGCATGAGCACGACCTGGGTCGGCGACTCGGCCTCGAACGGCAGACGACCCGCGAGCAACTGGAACAGGATGACGGCGACGGAATAGAGGTCGCTCCGCGCGTCGAGGACGTCGCCCCTTCCCTGCTCGGGACTCATGTACTCGGGCGTGCCGCAAACGATGCCGGGACTCGTGATCGAGGGCGCCGTCACTTCCGCGCGCATCTTCGCGAGGCCGAAGTCGACGACCTTCACGAAGTCCTTCCCCGATCGCATCGGCTCGAGGATGACGTTCTCGGGCTTCAGATCACGATGGATGATTTCGAGCGCATGCGCTTCGGACAGGGCCGCGAGCACCTGAGTCAGGATGTCGACGATCCTGCGGAGCGACAGCGGTCCTTCGTCGTAGTTCACGCGGGCGAGGTCGCTCCCACGCAGGAACTCCATGACGAGGTACAGCTGCCCGTCGTTGGTCTTTCCGAAGTCGATGACGCCGACGGAGTTCGGATGGTTGAGACGGCTGGCGGCGCGGGCCTCCGTGATGAAGCGGGCCGCGGCATTTTCTTCCCCGACGAGGTGGGGGTGGATGATCTTGACCGCGACCGTGCGACCGAGGGTCGTCTGCTCGGCGCGGTACACGCGACCCATTCCGCCGACGCCCACGAGTTCGAGGATGGAGTAGCCACCCGGAAGCGTCCGACCGATCAGGGGATCGTCGGTCTCCTTGGCGACTTTCCCGATGGGGAACCCGCACACGGGACAGAACATGTGCGTCTCGTCGCAGGGGTTTGCGCACTGGGGACACACACGCATCGCGGTACGGAAAAGCGTACCACGCGCGCATTCTTACGTAACCCCGGACCCACGCCGAGGATGTGTGTGCGCGTCGCATCCGCGGACCGAGCGGAGGTGTCGGATTTCCGAGGACGTTCGGTCACTTTGAATTTTCGAAGTCCCGGGAAAGCCGGGTACGATGAGGACGTGGCGTCCCAACGCATCGGTGAGCTCCTGATCGAAGCGAAGGTCATCTCGAACGACCAGCTCGAACAGGCTCTCGCCCACCAGAAGACGTCGAGGAAGAAGCTCGGCCACGTCGTGGTGGAGCTGGGCTTCGTCTCGGAGACCCAGGTCACGCAGACGCTGAGCCGTCAATTGAGCATTCCCTGGGTGTCGCTCGTCCACGTGGACTTCACGCGCGAGCTCCTGAACCGGGTGCCGCGCGAACTCGCGGAGAAACACGGACTGGTGCCGGTGTTCGTCCGTCAGACCCGCAAGCAAGGCGAGACGCTCTACCTCGCGATGGACGAGCCGACGGACGATGCGGCCCTCGGCGAAGTGTCGGGAACGGTCGGTCTTCCCACACGGCCCATGGTCGCTTCTCCGTCGGACATCAAGAACGCGATCCGGGTGTACTACCAGGGCGAAGCGGCCATCCTTCCGCAGAAGCCGCCGCCGCCCCTGCCCGAGAACGCGCGGAAGAGCATGGTCGATCTCGAGGCCGTCCCCGGGGCGGCCGCGGGCTCCCAACCGCACGTGCCCGCGGCGCCTCCCCCGCCCCACGCGATCCCGCCGCGCGCATCCAAGCCCGTCCTCGACGCACCTCCGTCGCCTCCCACCAGCGAGACGAAGCTCACCGCCGCGAAACATCAGAGTAGCCCTCGCATGGTCTCGATGACGATGCTCGACGGGACGAAGGTCGCGTTGCCGGCGCGCGACGAAGACGGCGGCAGGAACGTCCCCTCGGATCTCACGGGCACCGATCTCGTTTCCGCGCTCCGTGCGGTCGCGCGCGGGATCGACGCGAGCGACGTCCTCGGCGACCGGCATCACGTCGAGGCACTCTGCGCGGCTCTCCTCGCGGTCCTCCTGAAGAAGGGGATCATCGCGGACTGGGAGTTCGTCGAAGAGTTCCGCAAGGGCTGACCCGTCAGCGGACGACACCCGATTCGACGAGGCGATCGATTTCGACGTCGGGGATCCCCGCGTCGTGGAGGACGGCGCGCGTGTGCTCTCCCTGACGGGGAGGAGGCGCATGCGTCGTCGACGGCGACGCGAGGGGCGTCTTCCACTGCGGCAGCGGTCCCCAGGGGGACGGGATCTCGAAGAACGTCCCGCGCGCGACGTGGTTCGGTTCGGTGCGGAGTTCAGGGGCTCGACGACGACCTCGAGACAGGCGTCGTGGGCGTCCGCGACGGCACGCCATTGTTCCCGCGTGCGGGACAGGAAGAGCGCGGCGAGTTCTTCACGCAACGTCCGCTGGTGCGGTCCGGGCACGAGGGCCGACGGATCCATGGGTCGACCGACCGCCGCGCAGAAGGTCGACCAGAACTTCGGTTCGAGGGCACCGAGAGCGACGGCGCCTCCGTCCTTCGTCGCGTACGTCCCGTAGACGGCGAGACCTCCCGTCAGGGCTTCGTCTCCCCGGCGAGGTGGAGCCGCCGCGAAGGTGTTGCCGACACTGGCGATCGCGAATCCGAGGGCGACGTCGGTCATCGCGACGTCGACGATGCCGCCGACGCCGGTCACGTCCCGTTCGCGGAGCTTCGCGAGGATGCCGATCACGGACCAGAGTGCTCCGCCCACGTCCGCGAGTTGGAATCCAGGCGTGGCCGGTGGACCATCACCGGGTCCGCAGAAACCCAGCACGCCCGCCCGGGCGAGATATCCGATGTCGTGGCCCGCGCGATCATGGAGCGGGCCGTCCTGTCCGAAGCCCGTGAGTGCGCAGATCACGAGCCTCGGGTTCGTCGCCAGCATGGCGTCGTGGCCGAGTCCGAGCCGCGCGAGGACACCCGGTCGGAATTGCTCGAGGACGACGTCGTAGCTCGGGAGCATGCGGTGCACGAGCTCCCGGGCTCCGGATTTCTTGAGGTCGATGCACGCGCTCCGCTTGTTCCGGTTGAGCGCGAGGAACATTCCCGACGTGTCCCCGACCGTCGGCGGCATGTGACGAAGGTAGTCACCGGCCTCCGTGTCCTCGATCTTGTCCACGGTCGCGCCCATGTCGGCGAGGACGAGGGAAGCGAACGGCCCCGGAAGGAGCCGACTCATGTCGAGGATGCGCAAGCCTCGGAGCGATTGCATCGGCGTGACTCCTTCGTCCGGACCCCGGAACGGACGAACCCCGCGTCCACCACGGTGGCCACGGGGTTCGCGACGAGAGATCCGGTGCGGCGCGTGTGCGCCACCGGTCGCTCGGGACTACTTGTAGCCGAAGAGCTTGTTGAGCTTCATCGCGAGCATCTGATTGCCCGTGACCTTGAGCTTGCCGGCGAAGAAGAGCTGCATTCCGTTCGCCTGGGGGTTCTCGATCAGCTTCTGGAAGTCTTCCGCTTCGATGGAGAGCGTGCAATCCGCCGCGTCGCTGCCGGCCTTGACCACCGGGCCCGTCGACGAAACGTCGATGAACCACTCGCCTTCGCCACCGATGTTCATCTGGAACTTGGCGCCGATCGTCTTCGCGTCCTCGGCGTTCTTGGAGAGCACGGCAGGAAGGTCTTCGTTGAACAGCTTCTTCACATCGACGGGCATGGCCTAGGCCTCCTCAAGGACGCGCGAGCGTCGGGATCGAGCCCACGCGGAGCTCGCAGAGAGTCCCGTTGGCTATCATCCGGCCGTCGACTCCGTCAAGGCTCGCTCGCCGGGGAAAACCAGCCTCCGCGCGCTTCCGCGGGGGTCTTCGGAAAGAGCACCGCGCGTGCCGCGGACGTGACGCGAAGGGGACGTTCCGCCGCGCGCGGTCAGGTTTTCGCGACCTGGTTCCGACCCGCGCCTTTCGCGCGGTAGAGACGCTCGTCGGCGAGCTGGAGGAGCGCTTCGCTCGTCGGCTCGGGTCCACACTCCGAGAGCGCCGCGACGCCGATGCTGACGGTCTGACGGAGGGACAACTTCTCCCAAGCGATGACGAGTCGCTCCACGGAGCGGCGGACCCGCTCGGCGAAGAGCGCGATGTTCGTGAGCTCGATCCCGCGCACGAGGATGACGAACTCTTCGCCGCCGAAACGGGCGAACACGTCCTCCACCCGGATCAGCTTCGCGACCTCGCGCGAGACGGCGCGGAGCACTTCGTCGCCGGCGAGGTGGCCGTGGGTGTCGTTCACCTTCTTGAAGTGATCGAGGTCGAACAGGAGGATTCCGAGTCGTGTGCGGTGGCGGTTCGCGTAGGCGACCTCGCTCTGCAGGCGTTCGACGAAGTACTTCCGATTCCAGGCCCGCGTGAGCGCGTCGCGGGTCGAGGATTCGTAGAGCTGGCGCGCCAGGGACTCTTCCGCCTCGTCCATGACCGTGAACCGGAGGACGACGTTCGGTCCGATCTGGACCTGGTCACCCGAATGGAGCTCGACGCGTTGGACGCGGACGCCTCCGACGAAGGTGCCGTTCGTGGAGCCCATGTCCTCGACGAGGAACCGACCGTCGAGACCGCGGACGACCCGCGTGTGCGTGCGGCTGATACCGACGTCGTCGATGCGGACGTGGGCGTCGCGGCTCCGGCCGATGATCGTCTCGCGATCGTCCACCGTGAACACCTGACCCGCATTCAGTCCCGTGATGAGGACGAGGGCGCCACGCGACTTGTCGTGGAGGTGGGCGGGGACGAGGATGTTCGTCTCGGTCGTCCGCGTGACGTGGGTGTCCTCGTTCAACCAGTCCAGCTCGATCATGCTCACGCGAGGCCCCATCGCGGGTCCGGCGGGCGCGGTGGGAAGCGTGGAGATGCGCGGTTCCACCTTCACGACCCCGGGCGGCGACTTCGGGAGCGGGGGCGGCGCCTTCTTGTTCGGATCTTCGGTCATGGACGTTCGCGAAGGAGGGCTCCGGTGCCCCACGTCCCGGAAGAGTATGGAGATTTCGGGTTGAAGACCATCGCCGAAAACCCTACGCGACCCACACGGCGCGATGGTCCGATTCCCCCATCGGCGCTCTTTTGCGCTAAACCGGGCTCGCCGGCGGCCAGTGCCCGAAGCCCGAGAACCGATCCCATGACCCAGCGTCTCCTCGAAGGAAAAGTCGCGATCATCACCGGTGCCGGAAACGGCATCGGTCGCGCCCATGCGCTCCTCTTCGCGCGCGAAGGCGCCCTCGTCGTCGTGAACGACTTCGGAGGTGCGCGGGACGGGAGCGGTGAGGACCGGAATCCGGCGGCCGCAGTCGTCGCGGAGATCCAGGCCGCGGGAGGCAAGGCGGTGGCGAACGTCGACACGGTGGCGACGGCCGAAGGCGCCGCGAACCTGGTGAAGACCGCCATCGACGCCTTTGGTCGAGTCGACGTCCTGATCAACAACGCCGGCATCCTACGGGACAAGAGCTTCCTGAAGATGGATGAACCGATGTGGGATGCGGTCGTCGCCGTCCACCTCCGTGGATCGTTCCTCTGCGGTCAGGCGTTCGCCAAGGCGATCGTCGCGCAGAATCTCGCGAGTGGCGGCGCGCCGACGGGTGGGCGAATCGTGAACACGACCAGCGTGAGCGGCATGCTCGGCAATTTCGGGCAAGCGAACTACGCCGCGGCGAAAGCCGGCATCTACGGACTCACCCGCACGATGTCCATCGAACTGCAGAAACACCGCATCACGGTCAACGCCATCGCCCCCATCGCCAAGACGCGCATGACGGAGGACCTTCCCATGTTCCAGGACATGGACACGCTCACGCCCGAACACATCGGTCCGGCGGCGCTCTTTTTCGCGAGCGAGCTCTCGGGCGAGAAGACGGGTCACGTCCTCGCCGTGGCCGGCGCCCGCATGTACGCGTTCAAGGTGGTGGAGACGGCCGGGCGTTTCAAGGAGGAGGATCGCGGCGTGTGGAACGCGCGCGAGATCGCCGAGCATTGGGACGGCATCGTCAAGACGTCGTGACGCGACACGGAACGAGCAACGGGAGAACGAGAACGATGAAGGGTTCGATGGGATTGGGCGTGACGGGCATCGTCTTTGGCCTCCTCTTGGCCGGCTGTCCGGAAGAGAAGAAGGACGCGCAAGGGACAACGGAGTCGTCGAAGACGGCCGCTCCCCCGGCGACGGCGGCCGCGACGGCGAAGCCCGCGGCGGTGGACATCGATCCCGCCCTCGTGAAGGCGTTCGGAGCTCTCCCGGACGTGTTCGATTCCAAGGAGAACCCGGTCACGGACGACAAGGTCGCCCTCGGCAAGGAACTCTTCTTCGACGTGCGGATGGGTTCGGGGGACGTCTCCTGCAACAGCTGCCACGGCCTCGATACCTACGGCGTCGACAACAAGAAGGTCTCCGAGGGACACAAGAAGAAGCTCGGCGCGCGAAACTCGCCCAGCGTCTACAACGCCGCGGGACACTTCGTGCAGTTCTGGGACGGGCGTGAACCCACCGTCGAGGCGCAGGCGCTGAAGCCGATCCTGAACCCGGACGAGATGGCGATGCCGGCGGAGAAGGACGTCCTCACCGCGATCAAGAAGGACGCGACCTACGCCGAGAAGTTCAAGAAGGCGTTCCCGGGCGACAAGGATCCGATGACGTTCGCGAACATCGGCAAGGCCATCGGCGCCTTCGAGCGCAAGCTCGTGACGCCCGCGAAGTGGGACCGCTTCGCCAAAGGCGACAAGACCGCCATGTCGGCGGACGAGAAGGCCGGCTTCAAGAAGTTCGTCGAAGTCGGATGTGTGAGCTGCCACACCGGTCCGCAGTTCGGCGGCATCATGTACCAGAAGCTCGGTCTCGTGATCCCGTGGCCCAAGCAGGACGACCTCGGGCGATTCAAGGTCACGAACAAGGAAGAGGACAAGATGATGTTCAAGGTGCCGAGCCTCCGGAACATCGAGAAGACGGCGCCCTACTTCCACGACGGGTCCACGGCCGATCTCGGCGAGGCCACGAAGCTCATGGCCAAACATCAACTCGGCAAGGACATTTCCGACGCCGACACGAACTCCATCGTCACGTTCCTGAAGGCGCTCACCGGAGACATCCCGAAGGACCTCGTCGCGCCCCCGGCCAAGACTGGTGCGCAGCCGACGAATCTGACGAAGAAGTGAGGGTTCCGGCGTCGGAAGGAACCCTCCCCGGGGGGTTCCTTTCGACGTCGAACGGTTCACCGATCCCGACCTTTCCTGTACGCTCGAACACGATGGACGCACGCGCTCTCGTTCAAGCCGCCGCCGGCTACGTCAAACGGAACCCCGACGAGATCGTCAAGGCGGCCGTCAACTTGGTCAGCTTGCGCTTCGGGATCCCGATCGCGGCGCTCCGGTACTTCGTCGCGCAGATGAAGCCGGGCAAGAAGGCACCGAAGGACGTGGAGATCGGCACGAAGCCGCCCGCGCTCACGCTCGCGGGTACGGTCGACGCCATGGGGACGCCCATCCGCGCGTCGGCGTCGGTCAAAATCGACGAACTCCGCGTTTCGAGCGACTCCATCCGCGTCACGCTGCGTCTCCGGGACGTGAAGCTGGCCCTCCTCGCGAAGAGCGAATCCCCCGTCGCGACGCTCATCCAGTCCGGCGCGCTCGACCTCTCGAAGCCGGGCAACCTCGTGAAGTTCCTCCCGAAGAAGCCACCGGCGATCGTCGAGGCGGAGGACGACAAGATCGTCCTCGAGCTCATGAAAATCCCGAAGATCGCCGAGAATCCGCGGGTACGGAAGCTCCTCTCCGTGATCACACCGGTCGTGGGCATCAAGGTCATCGAGACGGACGCGGATCATCTCTACGTCGCCCTCAAGGCGACCCCCATGGGCATCCTCCAGGTCGTCGACGCCATCCGCGACAAGAACGTCTGACGCGCCCGACGCGGCGCGAAGGCCGCCGTCCCGCGTGGGTCCCCGGTATTCACGGGGCGGATTCGTGTGCTATTTCCCTGGTGTCCGCGGGGTGTCGCACAGCCCGGTAGTGCACGAGCTTTGGGTGCTCGTCGTCGTGGGTTCAAATCCCTCCACCCCGACCCACGTCACGCGCGGGCCCGTCGAAATGCGGGCTCGCGTGGGACCCTATTTCCGGGGCCTCACGACGCCGTAGGCTTCGAGGCGTCGGATGAGGGTCGCCCTGGAGATGCCGAGCATCTTGGCGGCCCGGCTCTGGTTTCCTCCGCACGCTTCGAGGGCTTCCAGGATCCGTTGGCGTTCGAGTTCGGCGACCTCGTTTCGGAATGCGCCGACGAAGGGTGTCGGGCCGTCGTACTCGAGATTCGACGGGACGGGCGCGCGGGCAGGAACGCGCGGAACCGTCCCCATCAGAGGGTCGCGCGGGAGGAATGCCGGAACCGACTCGCGCGCGCGTGGGGGCATGGCGGTGGGGCCGGTGCGCCGGACGTCGTCAGTGAGCGCGACGCCGACTCCGAACGAAAGATGCCCGACGTCCACGATGTCGCCCCGGGAGAGCAGCTCGGCGCGCTCGATGGTGTTCTTGAGTTCGCGCACGTTGCCGGGCCAGACGTGGGACACGAGCGCGTCGATGGCGGCTCCCGTGAAGCCGACGGCACCGACGTCGCGGGCGCGTTTGAGGAAGAACGTCGCGAGGGGGACGATGTCGGCCTTCCGCTCGCGGAGGGGCGGGACGGCGAGCGTCACACCCGAGATGCGGAAGAGGAGATCGAGACGGAACCGCCCCTCCTCCGCGAGCGCCGTGAGATCGCGGTGGGTCGCGGCGACGAAGCGGACGTCGACGGTCGTCGGTTTCAGGGCGCCGACGCGGAGCACCTCCCCGCTCTCGAGCACGCGCAAGAGCGCCGCCTGGGTCTCGAGGGGCATCTCGCCGACTTCGTCGAGGAAGACCGTGCCTCCGTTCGCCGATTCGAACAGACCGGCCTTCGCGGAATTCGCACCCGTGAACGCTCCCCGTTCGAAGCCGAAGAGTTCCGCCTCGAGGAGCGAAGGTGCGATCGCCGCGCAGTTGAGCGACAGGAATCGCTCGTTCCGTCGGTCGGACGCACGATGGACGGCGTTGGCGATCACTTCCTTGCCGACGCCGGTCTCGCCCAGGATGAGCACGCTCATCCGGCTCGGTCCCACGAGATCGACGAGCGAATAGAGGCGCACCATCGCCTCGTCCACGACGATGTTGCCGTCCGAGGGAACTTCCTTCTTCCGATCGGCACGCTTGTGGGGAATGCCGACTTCCTCGGGATGGGTGTTGGCCGCGCGGACGAAGACGACCGCGTCGCCGACCTCGACGACCATGCCGACGCTGATGGGCACCCACACGTTCGCGGCGATGCGCATCCCCTGGACGCGGGTACCGTTCGTGCTGCCGAGATCGCGTACGGCGAACGGGCGTGCCCGGAATTCGACGTGCTTGCGCGACACCGACTCGTCGGGGATGGAGATGGGCACGCGCGGATCCCGACCGGCCACCGTGACCTCGGCGTCGTCGAGCCGGAACGCCTTCACGAACCCGGACGGGGTCGTGACGAGGAGCACGGTCTCCGCGTCGCTGTTGCCATCTCCACCGCGGCGGAGGGTGGCGTTCGGGTCCATCGCTTCAGTCTATCGCCATTTCGAGCGGACGCGCCCAAGGACGACGCGGACCCGAAGGAAAACGGGTGCACGACGTGAGGTGAACCCGACGATTCACCTCACGTGTGTACCGCCGTCCGAGCGATGGTCCCCCGCGAGACTTCCGGACGGTCAAGCCAAGTTCGTTCAAGGTAGGCCAAGCAAGTCGGAATCGAGGGCGTCGGATGCGACCCGGGTCGGAGGAACGACCCGGGGATCTCGGGACGCGGCGCCGGGAGGACGTCGACGGGGTCGCGACGTCACGGACGGCGAGGTGCACGGGTGCAGCGAAGGAGGTGAGAAGGAACCTGCCGGATCGAAGGAAGGAAAGGCGAAGGGGCCGGGCCGGGACACGGGAAGAGGTGGACCCGGAAAGGCGAAGGAGGCGAAGGAGGACCGGGAAAGGAATCGGAAGGTCGAAGAAGCGACGCCGACGTAGGCAAGCAACGAAGCGAGAAGAAGCGAGAAGAAGCGAGAAGAAGCGAGAAGAAGCGAAGCGAACGGAAGGAGAGAGGCCAAGGAAGGGGCGGCGACGCGACGAAGGGAGGGACATCGCGCCGCACATCGACCTTCTTTGCAGTTGGCGTACCGACTTCCGAGCGCCGCGGGCGCACTCGAAATTCGCACGAATTACGGACAGATACGATCGGACGATCCGGTCGCGCGCCCCTGTTCGGGGTCGTCCACCTCCGGAGCGTGATGCGTCACCGTGAAACAACTCGCTTCACGTCCGCGGTCGCGGGCGGAGGCCCTTCCGGGCGGTTCACTCGGCGCCGAGGGCGTCTTGGGCGGCAGGTGCGACGCTCGGCGCGGCTCCGGGATCGACCGGACGCATGCGCACGAAGAGGGGCACGAGGAGGCGGTACATCACGGGCAACACGACGAGGGTGAGCAACGCGGCCGACACCGTGCCGCCCACGATGACGACGGCCATGGGACGTTGCATCTCGGCGCCCATGGCGTGGGAGAACGCGGCGGGGACGAGACCGAGCGCCGCGAGTGCGGCCGTCATGAGCACGGCGCGGAGACGGTCGTGGGCGCCGCGCTCGATCGCCTCGTCGAGGGGAAGACCTTCCTTGCGACGCTCCTCGATGGCGGAGAGCACGAGGACGCCGTTCAACGCCGCCTGGCCGACGAGAGCGATGAAGCCGACGGCGGCGGCGATGGACACGGGCATCCCGAAGGCGAAGAGGCCGATGGCCCCTCCGACGAGCGCGAACGGGACGTTGAGGAGGACGAGGAGCGCGAGGGACACCGAGCGGAACGCGTTGAACAGGAGCGCGAACGTGACCAGGAGGGCGAGCGGAACGACGACCTCGAGGCGGTGCATCGCACGTTCCTTCGACTCGAACTCCCCGCCCCACGTGAGCGTCATGCCCGCCTTGTGGACCACCTTCGACTCGACGGCGTGACGGGCCTCCTCGACGAACGATCCGAGATCCCGTCCTCGGACGTTCATGCGGAGTCCCACGTAGCGGCGCCCGTCCTCCCGATTGATGGCGGCGCGTCCGTAACCGACCCGCACGTTGGCCACCGATTCGAGGGGGACGAGCGCGCCGGACGGGGTCGGGATCCGGAGTGCGGAAAGGCGTTCGGTGGTCTCCCGCGCGGAAGACGGGAACCGGAGGACCACGTCGAACGAACGATCCCCTTCCCAGAGGACACCCACGGCACGTCCGCCGAGTGCCGTCGCCAGGAAGCTCTGGACGTCGAACATGGTCAGACCGAAGCGACCGAGGTTCTCTCGGATCGGTTGGACGTGGAGTTCGGGTTCGTCGCCGCTCTTGACGATGCCGAGGTCGGCGACGCCCGGGACGTTCGCGAGTGCGGCCTTCGCCTGCAGGGACGCCTCCTGGAGATCGGCGCCATTCGACGAGAAGATCTTGAGGGCCACCTGTCCCTGTTGTCCGGACACGTTCTCGTTCACGTTGTCGCGGATCGGCTGGGAGAAGTTGACCTCGATGCCAGGAATCGCCTCGAGGGCCGTGTTCATCTTGTCCATGAGCGCGGCGAGGCTCGGCGTGTCCTTCGGCCACTGACTTGCCGGTTTGAGTCGAACGAACACCTCGAGATTGTTCGGCAGCTTCGGGTCCGTGCCGTCCTCGGGGCGTCCGAGCTGGCTCACTCGGGATTCCACTTCGGGAAAGGTGTCGATGATCGACGTGAGGACCGGTTCGAGGCGACGCCCTTCGTTCAGCGAGGCGTTCGCGGGGAGCGTGAACGTGAGGTACATCGCGCCTTCGTTCAGCTCGGGCAAGAACTCGCTGCCCCGCGTCGCGAGGAGCGAACCGGCGAAGACGAGCGACAGCAACGCCGCGCCGACGACGACCAACGGTCGGGCGAGAGCCCCCTGGAGGAGTGGTGTGTACATCCGCGACGCGAACTTGAGGACCGGTGACTCCCGATGGGGTCGGGGCTTCGCGTACGCGAAGGTCGCGAGCACGGGAACCAACGTGACCGAGAAGACGAGACTGCCCACGAGAGCGGCCACGACCGTGTGGGCCATGGGCGAGAAGATGCGACCCTCGACGCGCTCCAGAAGGAAGATGGGGAGGTAGGCCGCGATGATGATCATCAGCGAGAATACGGTGGGACGCGCGACGTCCGAAAGGGCGCGGCGGATCCTCTCGCCGACGTCCACGGGTTCGGCCGGTGTCGCTCGGGACATGCGGAACGCGATCGCCTCCATGATGACGACGGCTCCGTCGACGATGATCCCGAAGTCGACCGCTCCCATGGATAGGAGGTTCGCCGCCATCCCGCGGAGCGAGAGGTAGATGAACGCGGACAGGAGCGAGAGCGGGATGAGGACGGCGACCATGAACGCCGCGCGCAGGTCCACGAGGAAGACGAAGAGCACGAACGTGACGAGGATCGCCCCTTCGAGGAGGTTGCGTCCGACGGTCCGGAGCGTCGTCGAGACGAGCTCCGTGCGATCGTAGAAGACGTGGATCTTCGTGCCGTCCGCGAAGGCGGTCGCGTTCAATTCGTCGACCTTGCGGCGCACTTCGTCGAGCACCCGGGACGGGTTCTCGCCCCGGCGCATCAGGACGATGCCTTCCACGGCGTCGTGGTTGTCGGCGCGCGCCACGATGCCCTGACGCGGCTGCCACCCGACGGTGACCGAGGCGATCTCGCGGAGGAGGATGGGCGTTCCGCCGCGCGACGCCACGGAGACCCGACCGATTTCGGGGATGTCGTTGAACAGTCCCTCGCTGCGGATCACGAGCTGCTCGGAGCCCCGTTCGAGGACGCCTCCCGAAGCGTTGATCGACGCGCGGCGGAGAGCCTCCTCGACGTCGCTCATCGTGATGCGCTTCGCGGCCATCTCGACCGGGTCCGGTCGCACTTCGATGGCCCGCACGAGACCTCCGTAGCTGACCACGTCGGCGACGCCGTCGACCTGGAGGAGCCGCGGCCTCACGACCCAGTCCTGCAACGTACGGAGTTCGAGGGGATCGTTCGCGGGGGACTCGAGCGTGTAGCGGTAAATCTCGCCGATGGGCGTGGAGAACGATCCGAGCTCGGCCTGGACGCCGTCGGGAAGGTCGACGAGGCGCAGACGCTCGCTCGTCTGCGCCCGTGCGAAGTAAGGATCCACGCCGTCCCGGAACGTGAGCGTGATGTACGAGAGGCCGAACAGGTTGATTCCGCGGACGCGCGTGAGACCAGGAAGGCCGTTCACGGCGCGTTCGATCGGGATCGAGACCTGCCGCTCCATCTCCTCGGCGGGTTGCCCGGGCATGCTCGTGATGACCTGCACCTGGGTGTCGGTCGGGTCCGGGAACGCCTCGATCGTGAGGCCGCGGAACGCGTACACGCCCCACACCAACACCACCGCCGTCGCCACGAGGACGGCGAGTCGGGCTCGAAGACAGGCGGCGACGATCGCGTCGAGCATGACGGCTACCGCTTCATCTCGACGGCGTTGAGGAGGAGGAGCGCGCCGCGTGCGACGACACGTTCCCCGACCGTCACGCCATCGACGATCTCCGCCCGCTCACGCGTCTGGCGACCGAGACGAACCGGACGACGCGACACTACCCCGGGGCGGGTCTCGACGAACACGACGGACGTCGCTCCGTCGCTGACGACGGCATCCGCGGGCACTTGGAGGACCCTGTCCGCGGACGGCGGGGCGAAGGTCGCCTCGACGAACTCGTGGGGCCGGAGCTTGCGTGCGCGGTTGTCGACGCGGACGCGGATCGGCACGGTCTGACGATCGGGATCGAGGACGTCCGAAACCGACTCCACCGTCCCCATGACGACCGGGGAATCGTTCGCCCCGGTCGCGAAGCTCGCTCCTCCCGGGGGTCGGATTGAGACGGCGAGTCCGGGTGCGAGGGAGGACGCTTCCCGTTGCCCGACGTCGGCGATGACACGGACTTCGTCGAGATCGGAGACGGTGGCGACGGGACGATCCTTGTCGGGTCCGACCTGCTTGCCCGGTTGTGCGTCGATCTGCACGACGGTTCCCGCCCGGTTCGCGAGCACCCAATAGCCGGTGTCGCCCGCTTGGGAGACCGCGAGGGAGTGCAGCTTGGAGTTCGCGGCCGCGGCGGCGAGACGCGACTCCTCGAGCTCGCTCTCCGCGACGAGGAGATCGTTGTCGGGGGCCGCGCGGGACTCGACCATCCTCTTCGTGCGCTCGACCATCGCCGCCTTGGTACGGATGGAGAGCTCCGCGGCGCGACGCTCCCTCTCCATGCCCGCGAGGTCTCCGCTGCGCACGAGGACGAGGCGATCCTTCTCCTTCACCTTGTCCCCGATGTGGACGGCGACTTCGGCGACGCGACCGTCGAGCGGGGCGAAACTCGGCGCCGTCCGAGCCTCGACCGTCTCGACGCGCGCGGTGACGGGGACACGGGGGAGCGGCTCGCCGAGTTCCACGGGTGCGGTGTCGAAGTGCATGGGCACCGAACGTCCCATCGCCACGTCCGTGCCATCGACGTGGAACGCTTCGGGTGCGTGTGCGACCTCGTGGCGGGTCCGGGCGAGGATGCCGTAGGTCGCGAGGGAACCGAGGAGCGCTCCCGCGACGACGAAGGCGACCGTCGAACCCTTCCTGCCCGTGGGCGGCGAATCAGCTTCCACGTGTCACCTCCGGGAGTTCGGCGAGAAGTTCGATGGACGTCCGGAACGCGTCGACCGAGCTGTCCGCCTCTTCGACGAGCAATTCGTTCAGGGTCCGCCGCGCCTGGATCACGTCGGTCAGCGGTATGAGGCGGGCGTTGGCTGCATTCTGGAGGTCCACGAGGAGTGCGCGGGCGCGGGGCAGAGCGTCGTTCGCGATCGACGTGCGGCGCCCCTCCGCCACGGCGAGGGCGCGACGAAGGTCGTCGACGCGGAGCGCGCTGGCCTCGATCGTGAGCGCTCGCTGACGGGTCAGTCGGTCACGTCGAGCGTCGGCGGCGCGAACGGACCCTTGGGCGCGGTCGAACACGGGAATCGGGAAGCCGAGGGAGAGCGACAGCGAGTTCATCTGGTTGCCCGAGATCACGAAACGGTCGTGGGTGTAACCCAGGCGGACGTTCGGGTCGGGAATCGCCTGGGCACGGGCCAGGTCCGCGTCGGAAGCGGATGCGGCGATGAGGGCGTCCAGGGCGCGGATGTCCGGCCGGGTGGTGATGGGAGCGGACGCGGCGTGCGGAAGATTCGACCACCGCGTGAGGAAGTCCTTCGCGTCCGTCACGGAAGCGAAGGGACGGCACCGGAGCCGGAGCCGGGCCGAGCACTCGGCGATCGACGTCGCGAGGTCCCCTTCGGTCGCCAGCACCTGTTGTTCGCTACGGGCAAGTTCGATGGCGAGTCGATCCACCTCGAGGGGCGTCCCGAAGCCGGCGCCCCGACGCGAGTTCGCGAGGACCAGCGCGGCGCGCTGTTCGGTGACCTGCGATCGGAGCCCCTCCGCGCGGAGGGTCGCACCCGCGACGTCTCCCAGGGTGAGAGCGACCGACAATGCCGTCGCGCGCACGGACGCATCCGTGGCGGCGTTCGCCCCCCGCTCGAGGGCCTCCGCGCGCGCGCGCCGGGGGCCGCGCTTTCCGATGGGGACCGTGACGGCGAGTCCCACCGAATAGTTCGGCACGTTTCCGAGCGCGTCCTTCAAGTTCGGTGGGTTGGTGTCGCCGATCGGGATGGTTCCCCACGTCGCGTCGATCGTCGGGTTCGGCAGGAGCTTGGACGTCTCGACGTCGGCGCCGGCGAGGTCGGCCGCGAGGAGATCGGATTGGATGCCCGGCGTCCGGGCACGGACCAGGGCCGCGAGTTCCGCGAGTCCGGTCGCTCCCGTCGGCGCGAACTCGGACACGACGGAACCCTCCGCGCGCGAACGAGCCGGCAAAGCGAGGATGGCCACCGCGCTGGAGATCGCGAGAATCGTGCGCATCACCATGCTCCATGCGCTACCAGCCGCCCCCGATTCGTGCATGAATGTCCGATGAAGGTTTCTTCATCGGACCTCCACGAAGCCGAAGAATCCCGGGTTTCCGACGTGACCGCCCCTCCCCATCCCCCGTTCCCGGAATCGTACGGCTGGTCCGGACACTTCGAGCGTGCGCGCGCGGAGGCGGGCGAAGGCGACAGGGAGGTGGGTCGCGTGTCCGCCGAGTTCCGCGGCGGTTACCTCGTCGCGACGGCATCGGGGACGAAACGCGGGAGCCTCCAAGGAAAGCTGCGGCTCCGCGTGAAGCGAGGAGAGTCCCCCGCCCCGGCCGTCGGCGATTGGGTGACCCTCGATCCGGAGTCGACGTCGGACGTGCGCATCCTCCGCACGATCCTCACGCGCACGACGCTCTTGCGACGGAAGGCCGCCGGCGAAGGGCACCGTCCCCAGACCATGGTCGCGAACGTCGACGTCGTGTTCGTGGTGTCGTCCATGGCGGACGACTTCAACGAACGCCGCATCGAACGGTACCTCGCCGTCGCACGGGAAGGTGGCGTCGTACCCGTGGTGGTCCTCACGAAAGCGGATCTCGCGACCGACGCACCGTCTTTCGTCGCTCGGGTACGCGCGATCGACTCCGACGTGGCGATCCATCCGGTGAGCGTGGCGCGTGGACTCGGACTTCTGGAACTCGGGGAGCTCCTCGTCCCCCGGAGGACCATCGCGCTCCTGGGATCCTCGGGCGTCGGCAAGTCGACCCTCATCAACCACTTCCTCGGTCGCGACATCCAGGAGACCCGCGCGGTGAAGGACGATGGCAAGGGTCGCCACACGACGACGCACAGAGAACTCTTCGTCCTCGGGAGCGGCGCGCTCCTCCTCGATACTCCCGGGATGCGCGAACTCGGTGTCTACGAGATCGACGAGGGGTTCGCCGAGACGTTCGACGACGTCCTCGCGATCGCGGCTACCTGCCGTTTCGGAGACTGTCTCCACGAGAACGAACCCGGATGCGCCGTCCGGGACGCGGTCGCGGACGGGTCCCTTCCCGAGGAACGATTCCGGGCCTACCGGAAGCTCGTGGACGAAGCGACCACGGGACCCACGCGTCCGGACAAGGACGCCCGCCTTCGTGCGAAACGCGAAGGGCGGATCGGCGCTCGTGCCCTCCGCTCACGTCTCCGGGACAAGGGCAGGAAGGTCTGACGCCCGCCCTCAGGCGACGACGACGCGGTTCCGCCCCTGGGCTTTGGCGGCGTAGAGCGCGTCGTCCGCCCGTTTGAGGGCGTCGACGAGTGGCTCGCGATCCGTCCGCGTCGCGACGCCAACACTCACCGTGAACGTCCGTGGCCCGGATGCCGTGGTGAACGTCTGGGCAGCGATCGCTTCTCGGACTCTCCGCGCGACGGCTTCGGCCGCCGTCGCGTCGGTTTCGGGCATCAGGATGACGAACTCCTCACCACCGTACCGGGCGAACACGTCGACGTTCCTGAGTTCCCGGCAAGTCGTCTTCGCGAGGAGGACCAGCACCTGGTCACCAGTCGCGTGACCGAAGGTGTCGTTCACGCGTTTGAAGTGGTCGACGTCGAGCATCGCGAGCGAGACCGGTCGCCCGTAGCGCTCGGCACGGAGAAGCTCTTTCTCCGCCATCTCGAAGAACGATCGACGGTTGTAGACCCCCGTGAGCGAGTCCTTCGTCGCGAGTTCGCGGAGCTGCTCCTCGATGCGTTTCTGGAGCGTGAGGTCGGAGAAGCCGACCATGAACACCCTTTCGCCCTGGAGCTCGAACGCCTGCGAGGACATGAGCGCCCAGAACGACCGACCGGTCACCGTGCGCAGTTGGACTTCGTACGAATCGACGCGCCCGGAGGACCGGAGTCTTTCGACGAACGCGTTGCGATCCTCTGGATTCGAGTAGAAGTCCGGCGCGCGTCGCCCGACGACGTCGGCGACTTTGGTGTCGAACATGTCGGCTGCGCGACGGTTGCAATAACGGACGATCCCGTCGTCGAGCCCCGTGAGGACGAGCGGCATCGGCGCGGCGGCGAAGAGCGTCTCGAGCGTTTCGCCGTGTTTCCGGAGGGCTTCCTCGGCGCGCTTCTGCGCGGACACGTCGTGGACGCCCAGGAGGAGGCTCGGCGCTCCGTCGAACGTGACGAGCTGCGCGGAGATCTGCGCCCAGAAAGCTTTCCCCGTCCGCGTCTGGAGACGGGCCTCGAGTCCCTGCACGTGACCCGTCTCCGCGACCTTCGTCCCGAGTCGGACGCGATCTTCGGGGTCCACCCAGTAGTTCGGGGCGTGTTGTCCCACTACCTCCTCGAGGGGGACGTCGAACATCGCGGCCGCGCGTTCGTTCGCCATCGTGACGACGGCGTCCGATCGTTTCGAGAGAACGAGGGAGATCGGAGCGGCTTCGAAGAGTTTCCGGAGTCCTGCCTCGGTCTCCGTGAGGCGCGACGTGCGCTCGGCGACGAGGGCCTCGAGGTTCGCGCGGTAGACGTCGAGTTCCCGTTGCGCGCGGATCCGTTCGACGACGGCGAAGAGCTGTGCGGCGAAGTCCGCGAGCGTGCCCGCGACGAGCTCTTCCCAGAGCTTCCACGTGCGCGGAGGGCCCACGTGCTCGTTGCAGACGACTCCCACCATCTCGCCGCCGACGAAGATGGGCGCGTCGAGCATGGAGACGATACCGAGCGGGGTGAGGTAGCCGGCCGCGAACTCGTTCGTTCGAGGGTCGGTCTTCGCGTCGTCGGCGGCGATGGTGCGCTCGGTGGCGAGCGCATCGAAGTACCGGGGAGCGTCCTTCCGTTCGATCACGGCGGACGCGGAGTGGCGCTCTGTGCTCCGCTCGAACAGGCTCTTGCACTCGATCCGGGACTTGGCGTCGTCGAATCGCCACACGCTCGCGCGTTCGACCCGGAGGACTTCGACCGCGACCCGCGTCAGCTGCGCCAGGGCGCGATCGACGTCCCCGTCGCCGAGCGCCGGAGAGCGCACGAGGGCCGCGAGTGCCTTCCGGTGCGGACGGAGGAGCTCCTCGACCTTGTGCGGCGGAGGATTGCTGCCGCTCTCCAGGGTCATTCCGGGAGACTCGCGACGAAGCGACGGACGACGTCGACGGTTGCGGAGGGGGACTCGACCTGCGGATAGTGTCCCGCACCGTCGACGACGAGGATCTCGGCGTCGCGGATGGCGCGGACGATGGAGTTCTCGAGGAACTCGACGGGCAGGAACGGATCGTCGGTGGCGACGACGAGGGACTTCGCGCGCACGGCGTCGAGTCGGGCCGCGTCGGCGCCGCGAAGGAAAGTCTCGAACGACGTGCGGATGCACGCGGCATCGGTGTGGGCAGCGTCGTCGAGCATGCGATTCCGGGCTTCGGGCGTCAGGAGTTTGCACGCCGAATCGAGGATCATGCCCTGTTTCGCGCGATCACCCGCCGACGTGGCGAACAGGGTCCGTGCGTCGTCGGGGAACGTGAGACCCCCGAGAGGAACGGGGGAAAGGAGTGCCATGCCCGACACGCGCTCGGGCGCTTCGCTGGCGGTCCACTGCGCGATCTGACCGCCCATGCTGTGGCCCACGATGGCGAAGCGCTTCGCGGGCAGTGTGTCCGCGATGGCGAGCAAGTCCCGACCATAGTCCGCGAGCCCGTAGGCGTCGGGCGACGTGGGCGTGCCGGACCGTCCCGTGCCGCGTTGATCGGGCACGACGAACGTCGGTCGACGGGACAAGGGCGGTGACTTCCGCCACACGTCGAAGAACGCGTCCCACACGGCCCCGGAGACCATCCATCCGTGGGCGAAGAGAACGACGGGGGCGCCGGGGTCTCCTTCGGCGACGCGCACGTCGAGCGTGACGTCGTCGGCTCCACGAACGGTACGGTGGCGGAACGAGGGGAACGTGTCGGCGTTCGTCATGGCGACCTCCGCCGACGAGGATACGACGTCCTAGGGTGGGACTGGCCCCTCGAGCGTGCCCTCCAAATGGACGACGTCGAGTTTGCGGACTCCTCCCCGACGGACGAGCCGGTCGGCGAGGGCGTCGTCGTTCTCGAGGACCACCTGCATGTCGGGCAGGTGCGGCAAGGCGTGGGGGCGCAGGGCGGCGAGGAGGGGACCGGCGAGGTCCGGGTCAGCGACTCGGAACGGGAACGCCCCGGGAAACTTCGGATCGAAGGCCGCCGCGGCGAGGGCCTCGTCGCCGCCTCGCGTCACCGTCAAGAGCACGCGCCCGAGACGGCGCGCCTCGGACAGCTGCGCAGACGGGAGTCCGAATCGGAGGTTCAGGGCGCCTTCGTCCGCGGGGACGAGCGGGCGGGCCACGGCGTCGGGGCACGGCGGAAGCCCCTCGACGAGGGCCCACGGGAAGCGGATCACGGCGGAGCGGTACTTCGGGAGCATTCCGTACCCGGCGTACAGCGCGAGGGCTCCATGGTTGTCGGGCTTCACGTTCAGGCAGAACCTCGAGACGTCCCGTTCGCGCAGGATCGCGAGGAACCGATCGAAGAGCGATCGCCCGACGCCGCGGCGCCGTCCCTCCTTCGCGACGGCCACGTGCCTCACGTAGCCGACGTCCCCGAGAACCTGGAAATAGAGGTACCCGACGGCTCCCTCGGTCGGCGATTCCGCGATCAACGTCGACGCCAGATACCCGTGTTCCCAGTGGGACGGCTCGAGGATGGCGTCGTCGACGCCGAGCTCCGGGAAGAGTCGGGCGTAGACGACGTAGTCCGAGGCGGCTGCGGGTCGGACGTGGACAGGCGAACCCATGGTCCGAACGTAGCGTTTTCCCCATGGTTTCAGTGCTATTTCGAGCGAAAATTCCGGTCCGATTCGCCTTCGACAAGCTCGCCGTTGCGTTCTACTGTTCGGCCCCGATGAAGCTCCAATCCCTCGTCCGCCGCGCCGCACTCTTCTCCCTCCCGCTCGCGACCGTCCTCGTCGGTTGCGGAGGCGCCCCGCCCGCGACCGTCCCGAAGACGCCCGACGTCGCGTCCGCGAAGAAGCCCGAAGGTCCGAAGGTCGATCGCTCCGACGATGCCGTGAAGGCGCTGTTCCACGAAGCACTCGAGGCCTTCAACGGTCAGGACAAGAAGGGCGAATGGAACGACGCCACGTGCGCCGACGTCGCCAAACGGTTCGAAGCCGTGGAAGAGCGCAAGGGCACCGCGTTCGCGGAAGCGTCCTTCAACGCCGGCCTCGCCTTCCAACGTTGCGGCAACGACAAGGAAGCGAAGGCGCGGTTCGAGCGGTCGCTCAAGGCGGATCCGAAGTTCCACAACGCCCGCGCCCAGCTCGCGCTCTACAAGTTCAAGGCCGACGGCGACGAGAACGCCGCCATCGCCGCGCTCCAGCAGGTCGTGCTCGACGCGCAGTTCCAGAACGTGCCCGCCCTCGTCGCGCTCGCCACGTTCCAGATGTCCCGGGACGGCGCCACCGCCGGTCAGGACTGCCCCAACGATCTGGAGTGCTCGAAGCGCAACCTGCAGCGCGCGCTCGCCATCGACGACGCGTACATGCCCGCGCTCAACCAGCTCGCCCTCTTCTACTTCCAGCAAGCGAAGAAGCGCGCCGGTGCGGTCACCTCGTCCCAGAAGGGCGCCCGCGGTCGCGCGATCGCGACGAACGCCGCCATCGCCAAGCGCGCCGACGTTCAACAGCTCGAGCTCGCGGCCCTGGTCTGCTCGCAGGCCATCCGCAAGAATCCGAGCTACGCGCCCATCCACAACACGGCCGGTCTCATCCAGACGGAACTCGGCCAGGTGAACAGCGCCGTCCGTGAATTCCAGACGGCCGCGCAGCTCGATCCGAAGTTCTTCGAAGCTCAGATGAACTTCGCCGCGGTGAACCTCTCGTTCCGCGGTTTCGAAGCGGCCCAGGGCGCCTACGACAAGGCCATCGCGATGCGTCCGAACGACTACGACGCCCACCTCGGCAAGGGCCTCGCGCTCCGCGGACTCATCACGGACGTGAACTACGACACCCAGGTGACGGCCGTGCAGTCGGAGCTCGACTCCTGCAAGAAGCTCGATCCGAACCGTCCGGACGCCTACTACAACGAAGGCATCCTCACGCAGGAGTACAAGGCGAAGTCCGGCGGTGACCCCAAGAAGGCGATCACCGCCCTCGAGGACGCCAAGAAGATCTTCGGCACGTTCGTGCAGAAGGCCGAAGGCAAGGTGGAGTACGCACCGGCCGTGAAGCGCGCCAAGGAGCGCTCGCAGGACATCGACGACACCATCCAGTTCTTGCAGCTGCCCGGCCCGTCCACGCCTCCGCCGGCAGCTCCCGCGGCTCCTCTGGCCACGCCGGCACCGGCCGCCACGCCGGACCAGCCCGCGGCCGCACCGAAGCCCTGACCGGACGTCACACCGTCGCCCGTGGCGACGTGCTCTTCTCGAAAGCCCACCCGGCGAACGCCCGGTGGGCTTTCGCGTTTCCGGGGACCTATCCGCGTGCCCCGGGAGGCAGCTTGGCGAGGAACGCACGGGCGAACGCGTAGGCGTCCCCTGGCCATCGTGCCGACACGTAGCGACCGTCTTCGACGACGAAGGTGTCGCTGTCGTCGGTTCGCGTCCCCTTGGCTCGCAGAACCCGGGGTCCACGGCGGAATTGGGAGGACGGATCGCGCAGGGCCGCCTTCACCTCGTCCTCCACGTACGCGGGGTACGTGCGGTAGTAGCGCCCGACTTTCCAGAACGTGGAGAAATAGGCGGCCCTCTCCATGTACTTGGGCAAGCACGTGGTCGAGGCTGCGGCGAGAACGCTCGCACCGTCGTTCGTCCGTGCACGCGCGAGAACGAGGACGCCGTGGCAAATGGCGGCGACGGGAACCTGCCTCACCCACAGGTCGGCGACGAGGGCGTGCAACCCTTCCGAAGCCAGGTACTGCTTCATCCCGGGCGCGTGGCCTCCGGGAAGGAGGAGCGCGTCGAACGACGACGACGCGAGTCCGGACCAAGCGACCGGATTCCGGAAGGCCGCCGTGGTGATCATGTCGGCGTAGAACGCCTTCGGTTCGGCTTCCGCACCGAGTTGGCCGAACACGACGCCGGTCAGCAGCAGCGGATCACACGCGGGAGCGGAACCGCCCCCCTCGGTCGCGAACACGACCTCGTGACCGGCGTCCGTGAGGAGACGCCACGGTACGGAGACTTCCGTCGTGTCGAAATCGTGATCGGGGACCGGGACGAGGACGCGGGCCACGGTCGGTCAAGCGCCGTCGAAGTCCGCGGCGAGCGCACGCGCTTCGACGATGTTGTCTTCGATCGAGCAATACGTCCAACCGCCGTAGCGACCGATCGAATACACGCCGTGGGCGTTGAGCACGCGACGGAGGCGTGCGTGTTCGGCCATGGACCGCTGCGTGATGTGGACGTAGGCGGGATCCATGATGACGTGGTGGTCCGCGACGAGCTGGTGACCGTCGAGGATCCCCTCGGCGCGCAGATCCTCCAGGACGCGCTTCTTCATCGCCTCGACGTCGACGACGGCGTCGCGGGCGTAACCAATCTCGACGTAGAGACTCAGACGGTCCGCGTCGAAGATGTTGTCGTAGAATCCGATCCGGTAGAACGAGCGCGAGCGGTCCGGGAAATACACCCAGTGGACGCCCTTCCGCCCCTTGCGATCGAACCCGAGGTTGAAGACGAGGACCTTGTTCCACGTGAACGCGGACGGATCGTGTGCCAGCCCCGCGATGGAGAGGAGCGTGGGGAGCGGTGCCGACGAGACGAGGCGCTCGTACCCGATGGTCCGCTTCGTCGTCGTCGCGACGCGTTTCTTGAGATCGATGGAGACCAGGCTTTCGCCGAGCGCGACACGATCCTGTCGGACCTCCCGCGCGATCGCGTTCACGTACTCGATGGCGCCGCCCTCCGGATAGGTGAACGTCGCGTTGTAGCTCGCGTTGTCGGCGACCTTCATGTTGCGGACGATGTCGGTCAGGTCGGCGTGGGGGAAGAACCGACCCATGGCGTCCTTGTCGAGCGTGCCCAGATCGCAGGCATAGAGCTTCTCGTTGTACGGGATGAGGAACTTCTCGGCGATGCCACGCCCGAAGCGCGCGTAGAGCATCTCCTTGAAGTTCGTCTCGGGCTTCTTCTCGGCGACACCCGGAGCACGCGCGAAGTACAGATCGTGGAGACACTCCACGAACTCCTCCTGGGGAAGTTGGTGGATGTTCTTCTGGAACGGAAAGTCGATCGATTTCCCCTTGTAGGCGATGAACGACGACTTCTCGACGGTCCGGATCTTCTGTCCGGGCATACGTTCGCGGAGCCAGGCCTCGATGTCGGCGTGCTTGAAGTGAAAGAAGTGGCCCGAGTAGTCCCAGACGAACCCGGACTTCTTCACCGTCTTGCAGTAGCCACCGATGGCCTCGTCACGTTCGAGGACGAGGTAGTCCTTCTCCCGGCCGAATGCGGCGGTCGCGAGGCCGCTGATTCCGGCTCCGACGATCAAGTGGCGGACGTGTTCCTGCGCGTTCGACATGGCGACGAAGGCTCGCAAAGCGGGCCCCGTTCGTCGAGACGAAAAGGAACGGCTACGGAAAGCGTCCGAGGGCGGCGAGGAGCTCCAGGCTGGCTTGGTGGAGGGAGTCCTCCGCGACGGCCGCCTGGATGTCGGCGTCCCGAGCACGTCGATCGGCATCCACGAGTTCGAGGTTCGTGGAGGTCCCCGCTTCGTACGCCGTGCGGACGAGCTTCGCCGCTTCGTGGGCGAGATCCGCCGAACGGCGTGCGTCGACCAGGGCCGACTCCGACTCGCGGACGAGGGTCTCCGCGACCCGGACGTCCGCCTTCGCTTGGCGGACGACTCCGTCGAACCGCGCGCGGGTCTGGGACATCACGGCCTGACGTTCGTCGGACACGCCGTAACGAGCGCCGCCGTCGTAGAGCGGCACCGCCAGGAGGATCTGGGCCTGCCAACCGGTGAGCGGTTGCGTGAGCGTCGGTGGGTTCTGGTAGAAGGGCTGGAACGTGCCCGAAAGGAGCGGCATGTACTCGCGCCACCGGTCACGGTACGCGCGCTCGGCGGCGAGCATCTGGTCGCGGACGGCGGCGACGTCCGATCGCCGCGTCGGCGCGTCCTCCCGATCGCCTCCGGGACGATCGCCGACGAGCGCCGCGTGGGCGAGATTCGCGAGGGGCACGTCGTCCTCGACGTCGACGGCGTGCTCCACTCCGAGGACGACACCGAGAGCCTCCTCGGCGCGGACGACCGAAGCCGTCGCGATGCTCCTCTGACTCTCGGAGATCGCGAGTTCTTGTTGGGACCGAACGAAGTCCGTGCGCGTCCCGACGCCACCCTTGAATCGGGTTTCCGCGTACTCGGAGTGGGCACGTGCCGTGGTCGTGGCCTCGACGGCCGAACGGAGGACCTTCTTCTGCAGGAGGACCGCGAGGTAGGCGCGCCCGGCGGCGAGCGTCACGTCGCGGATCGTGGAGGCGGCGTTCGCGCGTGTCACGCGCGCGGAATCCTCCGCACGGCGCCACGTACTCCAGCGTTGCGGAGCGACGATCGGAACCACGAGATTGAGGTTGGCGTTCAGGGAGTCCTCTCCCTGCGCCACGCGCCCGTTGACGATACGGTCGCCGTCGAGGCGCGTGTACGTCGCCGCCGCGGTGAGCGACGGGAGGGACGTGGCTCGCGCTTGGCGCACGAGCGCGTCGGCCCGGGCGATGTCGGCCGCGGCCACGAGCGCGTTGGGGTTCCGCGCCTTCGCGAGTTCCAACGCGCGGGCGAAGGACACCTTCTCGGGAGCGGCGGCGGGCGTCGCGGCCGCGACGGCGGGAGCGAGCGAAGCGAGGAGGAAGGCCGTCGTCGCGAAAAACGCTCTCATCGCTTCCTCGGCACGGTGAACGCCGGGACGATGCTATGGACGATGGCCCTGGCGAAGCGCGCGTCGAGCGGACCGTTCTTGAGGAGCAGGCGGTACCAGATGGGTCCGTAGAAGAGGTCGAGGACGAAGGGGATGTCGATGCCCTTCCGGAGCTCTCCACGCGCGATGCCCCGTTCGACGATGCGCGCGCACTTCGCGCGGCGTCCGGCGATGAACGTGTCGCGCAATTCCCGGGCGACCTCCGGGTCCGACTGCGCCTCGGCGATGAGACCGGCGACCGTGGGCCCCGTGAGGCGTTCGGAAAGGAGTCGACACGTCGCGAGGAGGAAGCGTTCCAGATCCTTCACCACGCTCCCGGAGTCGACGTCGGGAATGTCCTGATCGGCCCGGGCGAGACTCGCTTCCATCACGAGACGCGCCTTGCTCGGCCACCACTTGTAGACGGTCTGTTTCGACACGGAGGCGCGCTCGGCGACGCTCTCCATGGTGACGCCCGTGTACTTCCGTTCGTCGAGGAGCTCGACGGTCGCCGCGAGGATGGCGGAGTGGCATTCGTGGCTACGGGGCCGTCCCCGTCCACGCTTCGGAGCGTCCGCTTCCGAGCCTCGTTCACGTACCGCCATCACGGAGCTCCGGTGCGACGCGGACTTCGGAGCCATCCGCGAGGTCGTCGGTCGGGTTGGCGACGACCACGTCTCCCGGGACGAGACCCGAGAGGACCTCGAGCTGTTTCCCGAGATCACGACCCAACTGCAGGCGGACGAGACGGACGTGGTCGTTCTCCACGCGCGCGGCGAGGGTACCATCCTTGCGCACGACGAGCGCGCTCGCGGGGAGGAGCGGCGGTGGCGTGGGCGTCGGGACCCGGAATTTCACGTAGGCGAACGCACCCGGGAGCACGGCACCTCCGCCGGGAACGTTGACCTCGACGCGCAGCGTCCGCGTGGTCGCGTCCAGGACCCCGGCCGTCCGGACCACTTTGCCTTTCATCACACGGGTGGGCGCGTCGGGTGGGTACACCTCGGCATCGAGTCCTACCGTCACGTTCGGTGCGAGGGTCTGAGGAGCGTCCACGTACACGCGTAGCGTGTCGATCGCCGCGATCTCGAAGAGCGGCAGGCCTCCGGCCCCGGCGGGACCGACCAACGCGCCACGATCCATGTTCCGCTTGGTGACGATGCCGTCGAACGGTGCCAGCACGCGTTGGTATCCGCGCAGGGTGCCGAGACGGGAGAGCTCCGCTTGGCGTGTCTTCAACGCGGCGGACGCCGAATTGGCCTGGGCGCGGAGATCGTCGGCCTGCTGCTTCGACACGACGCCCGCCTCGGCGAGCTCGCCGTTCCGCTGCGCGTTGCGATCCGCGATGTGGATGTTCGCCTGCGCTTCTTCGAGACGCGCGGTCGCCAGGCGGACGTCCTGGTCGGTCTCGGGCGCGTCGATTTCCGCGAGCAGTTGGCCGGTCTTCACCCTGTCACCGATGTCGACGTGGTTCTTCCGGACGTACCCCGTCGATCGCGGGAACACCTGGGTGGTCTCGCGCGGGACGGTGTTTCCCGGAAGGACGAGATCGGACGTCGACGGACCGGGGAGGACCTTCGTCACGCGCACGATGCGCGGTCCTTCGCGCTCGGTCTGGGTCCGGGCGAGCGCACGGTGACGTTCCATGCGCGGCAGGAGACCGAAGAACACGATCGCTCCCGCTCCGACGACGGACGCGACACCGAGGACGATGGGAAGCTTCGTGGTCCGAGAATTCATGCGTGCGCACCGGCGGTGGGAGGCGGAAGCGGGTCGCCGGGTTCGGCGAGTTCGGGGTCGAGGTTCCGGTGGGACGGTTTCACCGCGAGAACGCTGTAGACCAGAGGGACGAAGAAGAGGGTCGCGAACGTCGCACCCGACAGACCGCCGATGACGGCCCGGCCGAGCGACGCGTTCTGTTCTCCGCCCTCACCGAATCCGAGGGACATCGGGAGCATGCCGATGAGCATCGCGAGCGCCGTCATGAGGACGGGGCGGAGACGGACGCGCCCTGCTTCGAGGGCGGCGGCGCGGGCATCGAGCCCACGTGTGCGCTCGTCGTTCGCGAAGCTCACGATGAGGATGGAGTTCGCCGTCGCGACGCCGATGCTCATGACCGCCCCCATGAGGGAGGGGATGCTGAACGTGGTGCGCGTCACGAAGAGCGCGATCACGATGCCGATGGCCGCGCCGGGCAACGCCATGAGGATGAGGAAGGGATCGCGCCACGACTGGAAGTTGACGACCATGATCCCGTAGACGAGGAGGGCCGCGAACGCGAGTCCGAGACCGAGACTCACGAATCCCTCCTTCATGCTGTCGACCTGACCGCGGACCGCGATGGATGATCCAGGGGGCAAGGTCTTCTGGATCTTCGAGACGATGCGATCGATGCCGCCGGTGACGCTCCCGAGGTCGACGTCCTCCACCGCGGCGCGGACGTTGAACGTGGGTTGCACGTTGACGTGGCTGACGAAGACCGGGGTCGTCTTCCTGGACACGTCGACCAAGTCGACGAGGAGTCGGGGACCGCGACTCGTCATGATCGAAATCGTCGCGATCGAGTCGATGGAGTCGATCCGCCAGTCGGGGACCTGCACGGCGACGGAGTACGCGTTGCCGGTCGTCGGTTCGGTCCAGTAGGTCGGAGAGACCTGCGAACTCGACGAGACGGCGAGGAGGAGGTTGGAGGCGACGTCCCGCTCCGTGACCCCGGCTTCGTTGGCGCGGAGGCGGTCGACTTCCACGTGCAAACGCGGCGCGCTCACGACCTGGTGGAGATGGACGTCCACCGTTCCGGGGATGGTCTTGAGTTCCCTTTCCAGTTCGCGCGCCGCGGCGTAGGTCGCGTCGCGACGGGCGCCCGAAACCTGCACGTCGATGGGAGACGGCAGACCGAAGTTCAGGATCTGCGTCACGATGTCCGCGGGCATGAAATAGAAGGAGAGCTCGGGAAACTTCTTCGGAAGTTCCGCGCGTAGGGTCCGGACGATGTCTTCGGTCGGTGTCGTCCGTTTCTCGTCGAGGGCCATCAGGATCTCGCCGTCCGACGAGCTGACGTTCCCCGAGTCGGTCATGGCGAGGTTGTAACCACCCGGCATTCCGATCAGATCGAGGATGGACTTCCGATCGTTCGCCGGCACGAGTTCGCGGATCTCGTGTTCGACCTCGCTGAACCAGCGCTCGGTCTCCTCGATACGCGTACCTGGAGGCGCGCTGACGTGGAGGCGTACCTGACCGCCGTCGACGTTGGGAAAGAAGTCCCTCCCGACGTGCGGCACGAGGAAGGCCGCGAAGGCCGCGGCGAGGCCGAAGGCCACGAACACGCTCTTGCGATGATCGAGGCACCACTCGAGGAGGCCGACGTAGCCCGCGCGGAACTTCTCGAACGCCTCCTCGAACTTCGCCTGGAGACGACCGAAAAGTCCCGGTTCGCGGTGACTTCCGTGCGCCTCGACCTCGGCCCGCAGAAGGTAGAGGACGAGGGTCGGCACGAGCGTGCGCGACAAGAAGTAGGACGCCATCACGGAGAAGCCGACCGCCATGCCCATGGGACGGAAGATGTACTTCGCCGGCCCCTCGAGGAAGACGACCGACACGAACACGATGCTGATGCAGAGCGACGCGACGAACGCAGGTACGGCGATCTGCTCGGCACCGTCGAGGATGGCCCGGGTGAGCGGCTTGCCCATGGCGAGGTTTCGGTGGACGTTCTCGAGTTCGACCGTCGCGTCGTCGACGAGGATTCCGACGGCGAGCGCGAGACCGCCGAGGGTCATCACGTTGATGGTCTCGCCCAACATGCGCATACCGAGGAGCGCAGCGGTGACCGAGAGCGGGATCGATATCGCGACGATGATCGTGCTGCGGAAGCTGCCGAGGAAGACGAGGATCATCGTCGCGGTCAGGAGCGCCGCGATCAGCCCTTCGATCAGCAGCCCGTCGATCGCACGCGTCACGAACGTCGATTGGTCGGAGAGGAGCTCCAATTCCAGGCCGGGCGGCGCGGCCGCGCGGATGGTCGGGATCATCTCCTTCACACGATTCGCCACCTCGGTCGTCGACGCCCCGCCGGTCTTGAGCACCGACAACACGACGCCTCGCTTTCCGTCCCTACGAGCGAGGTTGGTCTGGACGGCGAACCCGTCGTGCACGAACGCGACGTCCCGCACGTAGACGGTACGACCGTCGGCGCGTTTGATCGGGATGTCGTTGAGTGCAGCGATCGCCTCGGGACTGCTGTTCAACGTGACGCGGTACTCGCGCTCGCCGATCTTCGCCGATCCCGTGGGAAGCGCGAGGTTCTGGGCGGAGATGGCCGTGCTCACGTCGATGGGCGAGATGCCGTGGGCGCGCACCGCGGCGAGATCGAGGTCGACGGAGATCTGACGGAACTTGCCGCCGGCCGGCAGCGGGAAGCGCGTTCCCCGTACGACGCTGAGCATCGTCCGGACGCGCTGGTTCACGTGATCGAAAACTTCCGCTTCGCTCATGGTGTCGCTGGTGAAAACGAGCTGGACGATGGGCACGCTCGACGCCGTGTACCGGACGATGACCGGAGGCTGGGTGCCGGGAGGCATGCGTCGCACGATCGTCTGCGAGACCGCGGTCACCTGAGCCATGGCCGCCGCGACGTCGACCCCGGGCTGCATGAAGACGCGGATCACCGAGACGCCGTCGTAGGACTCGCTCTGGATCGCCTTCACGTCCGCGACGTTTCCGGAGAGCGAGTATTCGGAGAACTGGGTGATCTGCTGTTCGATCTGCTGCGCCGGGAGTCCGCCGTAGGTCCACACCACGCTGATGACCGGGATGTCGACCTCGGGGAGGATGTCCGTCGGGGTCTTCCGGACGACGAAGGCTCCGGACAAAAGGAGCAGGATCGCCATGACGACGAACGTGTACGGACGACGCAGGGCGAGTCGGACGATCCACACGGGAAAACCTCGGGGTCCGAGATGGAATGGCCACGCGCCGCGACGGTGTCAACGAATTGGTGGACGGTGGGTCGACAAAATACACCCGTAGGGCTCAGGTCGGGACGACGGAGGCCTGCGGCAGGCGTTCATGTGTCTCCCGAACGGACACTCGAACGCCTCGAATCGGGACGATCAGCGCGCCAGTGCCGCCCGGGGATGTTTCGACAGGAACCGGGCGATCATGACGCCGACCGCCCGCGGGTACTCGCCGCTCTCCATGGCGCCCTTGTGGTCACGCTCGCCCACGAAGATGAGCATCGCCACCGTCTCGACGACGATGCGCGACGCGAGGGCGAGGTCACCGTCGATCACTTCCGAACGCCGGGTCTCGAGGATTCCCTGGACCACGAGGGCCACTCGCCGGCCGTACGCCACGACCTCCTCGATGTGACCGGACGACGGGTCGATGCCGTGGGCGCGGGCCGCGATCACCATTTCCCGCATCGCGGTCGCCACGATGTCCACGATGGCGTCGTCGAGCGCGTCGTCCCGGCGTGCTTCGACGACTTCGGCGACCCGCTCGGCGGCGCGTGCCCAGGACCGTTCTTCGAGCGCGCGGAGGAGGACTTCCTTCGACGGGAAGTACTCGTAGAACGTCCCGGTGGCGACGCCGGCCTTCTTGACGACCTCGCGGAGCTTCAGGGTCTCCGCGGTCTCCGTGCGCAGGAGGATCTCGGTCGCTTCGAGGATCGCCCGTACCGTCTCCTTCGCGCGCGATTGCACGGGCTTCTTGGAGCGGAGCGTGGGCCGAGCCATGGGCCGAGGGTACCTCGATTCCGGGGCACCGTGATCACGGCGTCGGGCCGTGTCCCGTGGGGACGAGGTTCGCGTCCGAGGTGAGGAGGATGCGGTCGACGAGAGCTCCGTCTTCGCGCATCCACATGTGGAGGACGTGGGGTCCCGCACCGGCCAAGTCCACGACCGCGTCGCCCCCTCCGAGGGTGGCCTTGGTCCACGTCCACGCCGAGGCGCCGTTCCACGTCATCGGAAGCGTCCGCGCCGCGGGTGCGTCGTCGAACCCCACGAGGCCGCGGCTCGCCCGAGCTTCCTGGTACGCGACGGCCGGACGTTCCTCGCTCGGCCGGGGTCTTCGACCCGGCGATTCATGGGGCGCGATCGACCATCGATCGTGGCCACGGGGTCCTCCGTTCTCCCCCGTGGTAAGGACTGTCTCCGTGGGAAGAATCCTCCGGACGGCGGGTCTCCTCGCGTGGCTCCTCGCGCTTCCAGGATCCGCGTCGGGTCAGGCCAAGAACACGACACCGATCGGCGGTCGTGCGTCCCTTTCGGGCGACACGGGCGTCGCCCTCGGACGCGACGGTTCGGCCCCGTTCTCGAACCCCGCCACCATCGTCCGCATCCACGACGCCCAACTCGCGCTCTCGGCCAACCTGTACGCCTTCTCGTCGAATCGACTCGACGCGTTCCACAGGCCGGTGGCGGTCGACGCCACGCGCTTCCCCGCCCTGCAGTTCAAGGACACCGCGGCCACCGACAACACGCTCGACATCCTCCCGTCGACCGTCTGCTTCTTCTTCAACCCGACGTCGATTGCCGAGGGCGACGTCGACGGCGATTTCCACGACGAGGAACGCACGACGAAGCCCGGCCGAAACAAGGCCGCCTTCTGCATCGGCAACGTCGATCGCCGTGAGATCGGTCTCCCCGCCCTCGACTACCGCGCGTTGGCACCGCTCGCCCTGACCCAGCAGGTCGGGACGTTCGTGCAGAAATGGCAGCGTTGGCACTCGGGCCCGTCGTTCGCCATGAACGTGACGAGCCGGTTCGCCGTCGGCGTGTCGGTCCACGGCGTCTACACGTACTCGACCTACAACCAGACCATCGGCACCGTGACCACCGGCGGCCCCGTCGGCGCGACGACCTCGACGTTCGGCGGGAACGCTTCGGGCTTCTCCATCGATCTCAACGCCATCCTCGGAGCGACCTACCGGTTCGGCGAACGTGCGACCGTCGGATTCAGTGCGCAGCTTCCTTCGATCCACGTCTTCGGGAAGATGCACGGCAACCAGTACGAGACCTATTCGGACGCGTCGTCGCAGAGTTCCTCCGTGACGTCCGCGTCCGGCGACTACTCGGCGCCTCCACCGGTCCGACTCGCGGCGGGTGTCGGTTTCCAACCGCGTCCGGATCTCACGCTCGAATTCGACGTCGCCTACTCGTTCCCGATGACGCGCACGCGGTCGAACATGCACTTCCAGACGCTCAGTGTGGCGGGCGCGAGCGGAGGCAGCGGTGCGCTCGATCGGGTGTACGAGACGCGGACCCAACCCGGCTACGCGTTCATGGCCGGCGGCGAACTCTTCATGACCCCCACGTTCAGCATCCTCGGCGGTACGAGCCTGGACCTCACGTCGACGCCCCCGCTCGACGCCACGGCATCCCTCGGCAACTTCACGCGGGACCGGACGAGCCGCTTCTCGCTTTCCGCCGGCATCGGCTCCTACGGCAACGGGACCGAGCTGCTCATCGGGACCCAACTCTATTACGGTTGGGGAGAGGCCCTCGTCACGAACCCGTACGTCGTCCCGAACGGCAACGCGATCGTGGGGATGAACCAGTTCGGTGCGCTCATCATCCTCGCGGGCTCGACGTCGATCGGTTCCGTGAAACGCGCCGTGAAGGACGTGCAGAACATCGTGAAGTGAACCCGACGAGGCTTCGTTCCATGCGCGCATTCGTGATCGACAAGTACGGCGGCCCCGAGACCACCTCGCTCCGCGACGTCGCCGAACCCGAACCGGGCGCCGGCGAAGTCCGGGTCCGCGTGCACGCCGCAGGTCTCAATCCCGTGGACTGGAAGACGCGGCAAGGGGCCATCCGTGTCGTCCACACGACGCGCTTTCCCGCCGTCCTCGGCAACGAGTTCGCCGGGGTCGTCGAATCTTCGGGACCGGGTGCGACGCGTTTCCGCCCGGGCGATCGCGTGATCGCGCGCGTGAAGAAGGGCACCATGGGCGCCTTCGCCGAGGTCGCGTGCATCGACGAATCGCTCGTCGCCCTGGCGCCGACGTCGGTCGATCTCGTCACGGCCGCCGCCATTCCCCTCGCCGGCCTCACGGCTCTCCAGGCCGTCCGCGACGAACTCCGGGTCGGTCCCGGAACGAACCTCTTCGTCTCGGCGGGCGCGGGGGGCGTGGGCACGTTCGCGATCCAGATCGCCAAGCGCCTCGGCGCCACCGTGACGACGACGGCCTCGCCCCGCGGCGAAGCCCTCGTGAAGGGGCTCGGCGCCGATCGCGTGATCGACTACACGAAAGAGAAGTTCGAGGACGTCCTCCGAGACATGGACTGCGCCTTCGACCTCGTCGGCGGCGAGACGCTCACCAAGACGTTCGGCATCGTGAAGCGCGGCAGCACCGTCGTCTCCGTCGCCGGCGTCCCGGAGCCCGAGACCGCGACGAAGGATCTCGAACGCCCGGGCCTCGTCCCTCTCTTCTGGCTCGCGAGTGCGGGTCTCCGGCACCGGGCCCGGAAGGCCGGGGTCACCTATAGGTACCTCTTCATGCACCCGAGCGGAACCGAGCTCGCCGAACTCGTGGCGATGGTGGACGCGAAGGAGCTCCGCCCGGTGGTGGACAAGGTCTTCCCGTTCGAGGACATGGCCGACGCCATGGCCTACCTCGAGAAAGGCACCGCCAAAGGCAAGGTCCTTGTCCGCATGGGGAACGCCTGACCGACGTCGAGGCCTCGATTTTTCGGCGATCTCGGCGAGAAAGCGGCCCTGTGCTACACCCGGGAGGGTCGGTCCCGCGCTCGTCGCGGGTTCACGCGCCCGTAGCTCAGTTGGATAGAGCAGCGGCCTTCTAAGCCGCGGGTCGCAGGTTCGATTCCTGCCGGGCGTGCTCCTCGTTCGACGTGGCTCTCGGTCGGAAATTCCGCGGTCGAGAGCCTTTCCGATCCGGCCACGATCCTGTCGCGGCCGTGAAAAGCCGCTGAAACGCCGACCGATCCGCGTCGTCCGCGTTGCGTGACGCGTTCGACGTGACGATCCCACCGAAGCCTCTGACATCGCCGCGGGACGGGCCACGCGTACACCGCGACCCACGAGGAGATGTCGCCATGAAGTCGTTCCGTTCCGTTTTCGTTCTCGTGTCGTCCGTTCCGTTCGCGCTGCTCGGCGCGTGCGCCGCCGCCCCCGGAGGACCGTCCGAGGAGTCCTCCGACGACGCCTCTTCCGAAGTCGCCTCCGCCGCCTCCACGGGTTGCTCACGCCGTTCGATGTTCGTGGTCGGCACGCCGCGGAATTTCGGAGTCGCGCCCGGCTCCGCGTTGCCCATGGAGTGCAAGGATGGCGTTTGGGAGAGCGTCGAGACCTTCGCCGGCTACGGGGAAGTCTTCCACGCCGGCGCGTTCAAGTTCGTCGAGACGGGAAACTTCTCCACCGGCGCTTCGTGGGGCGACTTCGGTCCGAGGGACGGCGTCGCCGATCTCGGGGGCGACGGCAACGACATCGTCGTCGACATGCCCGGCCGCTACCGCATCCGGTTCGACGACAGGTCGTCCCGCTACGACCTGCAACGGCTCCCGTCACGATGCCGTCGTGGGAACGTCGTCGCACGCGGCGTCTCGTCCCGCGACGGGACGCGCACGTTCGACTGCATCGGCGACGGCGTCTACGGCAGCATCGTCATGTTCAGCCATGCACGCATGACGATCTCCATCGACGGGCGGGATCGCGGCACGTTCGACGAGGGCCGCTACCTGATCGAGTACCGCGAGTCCGACGGGTCGATCACGAGTCGCCCCGTCAGCCCCGCGTGCGGCAAACCGTTCGCGTACGCCCGTGGCACGTTCAACGGGTGGGGCCTCACCGAGATGGAGTGCGAGAACGGGCACTACGCCCTCACGATCGGCGAACCGGGGCGCTCGACCGAGTTCAAGTTCGATACCGCCGGAGACTTCAGCGAGAGCTACGGCGCGTTCCCCCACGTCCCGCCCCGAGGCGACGGTCACTTCGATTCCGTCCGCAACGTGTTCGGGTACGACATCGGCATCTTCGGACGAAGACACGTCCACTTCTACGACGACGGATCCTTCGCGTTCGATCGTCACGACTGACGAAGCGTGAGAGACTGATTCCATGGGGAAGCCGGCGGAAAAGCGGTATCCGTGGCGCGGCTTCGAGCGGCCACCGGAAGGATGCCTGTTCGAGCAGGTCGTCGACGCCGAAGGCGACATGGGCGTCGCCTACGAACGTTGCCTGCGGTTCGAGAAGGGCATGCACGTGCACGACCGACTCCTCCTGGTCTTCCCGCGGGAAGGAACGTCGATGCGTGTCCGCACGGTGGCCCAGGGGTCGGAGACCGTCGACTCGTTCGCGGTGACCCACGAAGACGGCCTCGCGGTCCCGGAGGGACTGCTCCACGACGACCACTGGATCACGGAGGTCTACGACACCTTCGCGCTGCTTCCCTCCCGGGCACTCGTCCGCCGCGCGTCACGGAAAGCGGGAACGACGTACGCGTTGGATCTCGATCGCGCCGTCCTCTTCGCCCGCGGCTCCTGGTTGACCTCCCTCCTCCGGGAATACTTCGAGGAGCGGGTCCTCCGCGGTCGCAAGACGGGACCGCGGCACGGCGCGCTCGAAGACTTGATCGCGTTCGAGGTATGTCGCTCGCTCGGCGAGTCGATCCCGGAACCGAAGGCCGAATCGGACCCGGGACCTTCGACCACGGTCGCACGTGCGCTCCGCCACCTCGAAGGCAACCTGTTCGGCGACGTCGATCTGGAAGATCTCTGCCGCGCGTCGGGAACGAGTCGCTCGTCCCTCCTCCGAAGATTCCGATCCGAGGTCGGCGCCACCCCGAAGGCCTACCTGCTCGGTCGCCGTCTCGACGAGGCGCGGCGCCTCCTCGGGCAACGTCGTCACGACGTGGGCGAGGTCGCGCGACTCGTGGGCTACTCCAACGCCGGCGCCTTCAGCGAGGCATTCCGACGACGGTTCGGGGAAGCGCCTTCCGCCCGTCCCAAGTGACCCGGGTTCACGCCGTCGACGGCGCGCGACGGAGCCACTTCTTCGCCACGCGCGACGCCACGCCGAGGCCGAGGCTGCTCATCCCGACGACGTGACGACGCAGCGGTTCGAACGCGCGCTCTCTCGCCAGTCGCCCGCGGAGTTCCGGCTCCGAGCCTCCGTCGATCAAGGTCGCGAGGAGCGCGGATTGGAACGCGCCGAGGGCCGATTCGTCGTCCATCGGATCCAGTCCTTCGAGCCCGCGCGCGTCGGTCCCCGGGGCCGCACCCGCCGGTCCCGGCGCCGTCGACGTGTTCCCTGCCTGCGAGGCATGGACGATCGATCGCACCCTGCGGAAGTCCGCCCGGAATCCCTCCACGTCCCGGGGATCGTCGAGCGTGTTTCCGAGGCGTTCGAAGATGACGGCCTCGACGTTCGGACACGCCCGGAGCGCGGACGCGAGCAACACGAACACGGCTTCGGGGACGTCTTCGTCGTGCGTGTCGCACCGCACGGTCGAAGGGCCGCCCTTCCACGCCGGCTGATCGCTTCCGCCGGAGACGTGTATCTCCCGCACGCGGTGGAGCGGGAACGTCGCGAGCAACGTGTCGGGCGCGAGCGAGAAGTTCACGGCTTGGCAGTGGAGGTTGTGGACGTCGAGGACGACGAAGTCCGTCGGCGCTTCGAGGATGGCGTCGAGGAACGGCCCGTGGGCGAGGCATTCGTCGCGATTCCACGCGAGCGCGAGGTTCTCGAGCCCCACGGGAACGTCCCCGACGACACGGCGGATGCGCGCGAGGCGGTCCCGTGCGACGGCGAGCGATGCCCGGCACCGGGGCACCGGCAAGGGCGCTCCCCGACGGAAGTTCACGTCGGTCATGAAGCCGTAGTGTTCCGAGACGTGTGCGTACCGCCGGCGACGCACTTCGTCCGCGAGAGCGCCGAGCCAACGGTCCTGCTTCGCGGCGTCGTCCACGCTCAGGAGCGAGTAGTGGACCCCGTGTCCGAAGAGCCGACCTGCGCCCGAGTAGGCGTCGAGCAGGGCTTCGAGCCACGGAGCGAGTTTTCGGTCCCATCCCATGTCGAACGACCACTCGGCTGCGTCGACGAGCCCCTCCGCGAAGAGGGGCGCCGCCGCGATCCGGAAGGCGTCTTCCGGCATCAACGAGAGTGCGACGTGCGGCGTCGTCACGCGGGGGGCCGTCACGCGGGACGGCGTCATGCCGTCACCCCATGCCGCAGGCCGGGCAGTCTTCGGGCGGAATCGGACCAGGGCCGGCGTCGATGGCGGCATCCGGCGCCGCATCGGGCGATCCCGCGTCGTCGGGAAGGATCACCGGCGCGTCGCTGCCACCGTCCTCCGCCGGCGCGGGTCCGGGGTCCACGGCGGGGCCAGCATCCTCGTCGCCGCCGCCCGTTCCGCATGCCGGACACGGATCTTCCCACGCCGGATTCTCCTGCGCCGGCGGAACGTGGAGTGCGCTCGTGGCCTCCTTCGGCGCGGACTTCACGTCGTCGGCGCGTTCGGCGGTCGGTTCGGAGGATTCGGGTCCGTCGGCCGCCCCGCCACAGGCCGTGAGGACGGAAGGAGCCGCGAGACCGACGGCGAGGAGGAGGAGTACGTTTTGCGGGAGCTTCATGTCCGGGCAGAGTGCACGCGACGTACCGACCCACGAATCCTTGGATTTTCGCGGGGGCCCCGCTCGTTCCGCACCGGGATCGCACCGTCCGCTGTCGCGTCCGGCACAGGCTGGCACTCGTCCACACGCCTGCCATCGACGGCGAGGCCCTACGTCCGGAAGTGCGCGAAGCTCGCACGCGCGAGGGCGGTCACCGCCTCCGCGGACCCGACGTGCATCGACGGGATACGACCGTCGAGAATCAACATCGCGAGTCCGTGCGGGAGCGTCCAGAACGCGACGACGGCCGAATCGAGGTCCCCCGGGGCGACCTCTCCATCGCGGGCCAGGACCGCCTGCACGCATTCGCGGAGGAGGAGGAAGGCGTCCTCCGCGTCCCCACACGGAGCCGCCGCTCCGTCCACCTTCCGCGTGAACATGAGCCGGAAGTGATCCGGATGCTTCACCGCGAACCGGACGTACGCGACTCCGTAGGCGTCGAGCCGGTCCCGCGCGTCGACGATGCCACGCATGCCGCGAATCCCTGCCTCGCGGAGCCCCCGGAACCCATCGGCCGCCAGAGCGTCCAACAGGCTCTCCTTGGTGGGGAAGTGGCGGTAGGGAGCGGCGTGCGACACCCCGATTCTCCGGGCACATTCGCGGAGACTCACGTTCTCCGGCCCTCCTTCCCGGAGAAGCTCCGTGGCCGCGTCGAGCAGCGCCCGGCGCAAGTCGCCGTGATGGTAGGTGCGCGGAGCCGGTCGTTTCGAGGTCACGGAGAAACTTTGCGCCTCGATGTTGACATCGTCAACATCTGCTTCATGCTGATGTTGTCATCGTCAACATAGGGAGGGTCCCATGGTGAGTGCGGAGAGACTGACGGTCCAGCGGAAGGACGGCTTCGTCGTGTTCCTGATCGGAGCGCGTGCGAATCGCTGGTGGATGATCCCCGTCGTCTGGGGTGTGGCCGCGGCCATGAACCGCATGGTGAAGGAACTCGTGGCCGATCCGAGCGCGGGCCTGCTTTCCTACGAGAGCTACGGCGGGCGCACGACGTTGATGGTGCAGTACTGGAAGTCCACGGAGGATCTCCTCCGTTACGCCCACGCGAAGGAACGTCAGCACGTGCCCGCGTGGCGTCGATGGATCCAGTCCTGGGGCCGCGGCGCGGTGGGAATCTGGCACGAGACCTACGTGGTGTCGCCGGGCTCCCACGAGTGCGTGTACCACCACATGCCGCCGTTCGGACTCGGCAAGGTCGGCCCCCTCGTCCCCGCGGAGGGCCCACTCAAGACCGCCTCCAAGCGACTCGGTAGGGAGGACGGGAACGGAGCGCCCGAAGCCGTGTGACGGCACACGCGTGCGCGGGTCGGTGCGCGTCGACTCAGTTGAAGTGGTAGGCCCGCTCGCCGTGGAGGCTGATGTCGAGACCGTCGCCTTCCTGTTCCTCGGTCACCCGAAGTCCCATCGTCCGGTCCACGAGCTTCGCGAGGACGAAGGTTCCGATCCCGGCGAACACGGCCGCCGCCCCCACGCCCGCGAACTGCTTCGCGAGCTGGAGTCCGCTCCCGAAGATGAGTCCGCGGGAGGGCATGAAGCAGAAGACGCCGGTGAGGATCGCACCGACGGCTCCGCCGACACCGTGCACCCCGAAGGCGTCCAGCGCGTCGTCGTAGCGGAAGCGGCTCTTCAATTGCACCGCCCGGAAACACACGACCGCGGTGATCGATCCGATGACCAAAGCCCAGAGCGGCGTCACGTGTCCGGCGGCCGGCGTGATGGCGACCAGACCCGCGATGCATCCCGTCGCGATCCCGAGTCCCGTCGGTTTCGCGAGGAGCTTCCATTCGAGGAGCATCCACGTGAGCGCCGCGGACGCCGCGGCGGTCTGCGTCGTGGCGAAGGCGAGTCCCGCGACGTGTCCGGAGACGGGGACTTCCACGGCGACGGCACTTCCCGCGTTGAAACCGAACCAGCCGAACCAGAGCAACCCCGCGCCGAGGAGCGTGAGCGGAAGGTTGTGGGGCAGGAGGGGCGCGTGACCGGGTTTGTAGTCCCGTCGCTTGCCGAGGACGATGGCGAGGACGAGCGCCGAAACACCCGACGACACGTGGACGACGGTCCCCCCGGCGAAGTCGAGGACGCCGAGCTTGAAGAGCCATCCTCCCTCGGCCCACGTCCAGTGCGCCAACGGACAATAGACGAGGGTCGACCAGAGGAGCGTGAAGACGAGGAAGCCCGAAAACTTCACGCGTTCCGCGAGCGCGCCGGAGATGAGCGCGGGCGTGATGATGGCGAACTTCCCCTGGAACATCACGAAGACGAGTTCGGGAATTCCCTTGTCGCCGAAGTCCTGAGTGTACGGGAGCCCGTGCAACGCGAGGTACCGCGAGTCCCAGCCGATCAAGCCTCCGATCGACTTGCCGAACGAGAGGCAATACCCGACGACGATCCACTGCACGCCGATGACCGCCATCGCGCCGAAGCTGTGGGCCATGGTCGAGAGCACGTTGTGCTTCCGCACCATGCCGCCGTAGAAGAGCGCGAGTCCCGGAACCATGAGGAGGACCAAGGCCGAACTCGTGAGCATCCACGCCGTGCTTCCGGCGTCGAGGGCGGGAACGGGCGCGGTCGTGGGATCGGTGAGCAGGGACGCCATCGTCGACTCGGGGGCCTTTCGGTCGCACCGAGGGTCCCGGAGCGACACGGCCAGAGTGTACCCTCCGTCACGTTTCGTACGTGTTTCGTATTCACGGCCCGGCCTCTTCACGGCCAGGTGCCGGCGCTCTCTTCCCGCTCGCGCGTATCGCCGTCTCCGTCCGCGTCGGTCGCGAGGGTGTAGGCGATGGTGGCCGAGTCGAACCGCTCCTTGAGTTCCCGGTTCGTCTCGTGGGCGGCGGCGAGTTCGCGCATGGCCGAAGACGCCGCGCGTGCACGCACCGCCACGTCGGCGATTCCCCGGCCCGCCGCCTTGACGGCGACGCTGTCGTAAGCCCACGCGGACTGACGCGCGACGTCGGCTGCCCGGCGGAAGTCCTCCGCCCGTCCCGAGGCGAGGGCGGTGGTCGAGCGTTCACCGGCCGCCGTGGCGATCTTCCGGACGTTCGGAAGGTCCCGGACCTTGCCCAGGGCGTCGTACTCGGCCGCCGCGACGACGTGCGCGGCCCTGGCACGTTCGACCGAGTCGGCCAGGGCCACCCGGAGCGTCGCGACGAGGAGCGCCGCCCGCGTCCGACCACCTCCCGTTTCTACGGGGGCGCTGGACGGAGGCCCCCTCGAATCGGGACCCGAAGACGAACGCAGGTCGTCGCTCGCGGGATCGGCACGTACCGGACCGGGACTTCGGGCCACGTCCCACGTCCGGATGCCCACGAGCGCGAGGAGCACGGCGAACCCGGATGCGATCGCGATCTCGACGACCTCCGAACCTCCGGCCGTCCGATGCCAACCGACCATGGCCGGATCCGAAGCAGAATGTGTACCGTCCCGCGTCTCCGGGCGCCCCCCGAATCGTCTCCGTTCCTCCGCCGGCGGTACCTGCGCGATCCTCGTATATTGGCGCCATTTTCACGGCCGTCGCCGCTCCGCGTGCCCCTTGCCGACCGGCGCACACGCCCTCCGATTCGGACCCGCATCAGATCCGCGATCCACGGCGCGTGCGGACGACCCGCACGGGATCGTCCACCCTTTCGCCCGGGTCGAGTAGAGTCCCTCCGATGTCGACGCGCGCCGACCAACTCGCCGAACGCCGGGCCGCCCTCCTCACGTTGATCGACCGGGCCATCCGAGGCGAAGCGCGACCCCTCTACGATTTCCTCGCACGGCACTCGGGGCTGCCCGGACCGCGCTCGAACGACGTCCTCTTGGAGACGTTCGCCGGAGCCGTGGCGATGCGTGCGCCGAAGGCCGACGCGCTCCTGGCCGAAATGGTCACCCTCGATCCCGACATGGGTCGCGGCGGCACGGGCTACGAGTTCGTACCGATGTGTGCGGTGGCCTCCCTGGCCGAACGCGCGGCGAAGGACCCGAAGGCTCGCAAGGCGTGTCTCGTCCTCCTGCACGATGCCGCCGAAGATCTCCGTTTCCGAGTGCGCGAAGAGGTGCCGAAGGCCCTCGCCCGCATCGGCGTCGCGCAGGGCGATTCCCTCGTCCACGAGTTCGAAGCCTGGACGGACGGGTACTTCCACGCGAGCGCGGTGCTGAAGGCGTTCGCCGTCGACGAATTCGCGTCCGTTCTCACGGACGTGGAGGCCGTCGTGGCCCGGTTGGACGAGACGTTCGCGCTGGCACGGGACGCCCAGAGCTCCCACTTCCGGTATCCCGGCCACAAAGAGCTCGTCGTCGCGCTCGGAGTGACACCGGGCGCCCTCGCGTCGCGCCTCGGCGTTCCCATTTTCGACATGCTGGAGCGATGGGCGAAGGTGAAGGAACCGATCCTCCGCGAAGCGGTCGCCAAGAACCTCAAGGGTTCCCGCGTCGCCGGTCGCTACAGGGGCGAGGCCGACCGCGTCACGCGCGCGCTCGACGGTTCGGCGCCCCTCCGTCGCGACCCGACGACGTATTTCGGTCCCACGCGGAGCCGTGGCGGCCGCGCGAAGGGTCCGAACCACAAGCGCTGACCGACGTTCCCATCACGCGCGCGGAGACGGAGACCGTCGTGCCGTCTCGTCCACGATGCGCGACGCCGCAGCCGCGCGCTCCGCCTTCCCGGTGAGCGTGGCATGGTCGACGACCACGTGACTCTCGAGGAGTTCGAGGTAGTCGAGATCGAGCTTGCCGCCGCTCGGCAGGATGAACACTCCGAACACGTGCGCGAGGCGGCAGATCTCCTCGATCAACGGACGGGGGACGTGCAGCGCCGCGTGCGTGACGAGGTGGACGACGGGGTCACGTCCGTCGCGTCGACGCAGGAGGGCCAACTCGGTCGCGAGCTGGGCGAAGACGCGCGCCGGATTCCGACCACGCTCCCCCTTGAATCCGAGGAGGTACGCGATCGGGAGTTGGCCACGCTCCGCACGCTGGACGTCGTAGAGCCGCGAATCGAAGAACCGCAGCCACACGTCCTCGCCTCCGAGCTGGAGCTTCTTCGCGAGGGCGATGGAGAGGCCACGGGCGAACACCTGGCGGTCGCCGCGCATCGAGGCGGACGCGTCGACGAGGACGTAGTGCAGGCGATCGGCGACGTCCGAGCTCCGTTCGCGCGCGTAGTAGAGGAGTTCGTTCTCGACGAATCGTCGTCCGAACTCCTCCTCGTCCCACGCGAGCTCCGAGAGGACGAGCGAGTCGACCGACCCCTTCGTGCCGATTCCGGCGTACCCGTCGAGGGCGCTCTGTCCGATGGCCTTGCGTCTGTGCGTCTCGAGGACGTTCGGCAAGAGCTCCAACGAGAAGTTCACGACGTCGTTCGCGGCGTCGCTCGACATGGCCGCGAGAAGGTCGACGTGCGCGAGGGCCCCCATGGCAGTTCCGCCGTCGCTCAACATGCCGAGGAGGCGCAAGGTGTCCAGATCGAGGGCGTCGGAGAGCGTGAGCAGGAAGAGGCGCGCCGCTTCGACGCTCTCGAGGGTCTCGCGCTCGAACGCACGTGGCATCGAGGCGTAGAGCGCCGGAAGGCCGGGATCGAGTTCGCGAACGAGTTCCGGATCGACGGGCAGAGATGCAGGGTACGGCGCCTTCGTGCGGATGCGGGACGCGAGCGGTCCGAGGACCCTGGCGAGGAGGGTCGTCACGAGATCGTCCCCCAAGCGCATGCTCGATGCGCGTGCGCTCACGGCGCTCCCGGCGATCTCGTCGAGGAGCGTCCGGTACCGCGCCGCGAGGTCCGAGGTGCGCGGCTCCCTTGCGAGCACGTCCTCCACTCCCGGTCGCTTCTCGAGGGCGAGTTGTTCGCGGGGCGAAGCGTAGAGGAGGCCGACGTCGTGGACGAGGAAGAACGGGAGCGACACGCCGAGTCGCGCCAAGTCCCGGAACCACCGGATCGCCCTCACGGCCATCATCGGTGAGAGCGGGCGCACGCCGGAGAGGAGCAGCCCCCCGAGGGGACCGGCGACGGCCGGATCGCGCGCGAGGGCGGCGGAGACGGGCACGCGTCAGATCACTCGGCCGCTTCGGGCTTCTTCCAGCGGAGCGTGGGCTTGCGCGCGGCGCGCGCTTCGTCGAGGCGCGTGAGGCGCGTCGACGTGGGAGCGGACGCCAGGATTTCGGGCGTCTCGCGCGCTTCTCGGGCGATGGTCTGCATCGCCGAAATGAACCGATCGATGGTCTCCTTCGACTCGGTCTCGGTGGGCTCGATCATCATCGCGCCGGGGACGACGAGCGGGAAGTACACGGTCGGCGGGTGGAACCCGAAGTCGATGAGACGCTTGGCGATGTCGAGCGTCTTCACCCCGGTCTCCTTGAGCACCTTCTTGTCCGAGACGATGACCTCATGCATGCACGTCGCGTCGATGGCGACGGGAAAGTCCTCGCCCAGACGCGCGCGTACGTAGTTCGCGTTGAGCACCGCGAGATCGGTCGCCGCGGCGAGCCCGTCGGATCCCATCTCCCGGATGTACGTGTACGCTCGGACCATCATCCCGAAGTTGCCCACGAACGAGCGCACGCGCCCGATGCTCTTCGGTCGGTCGTAGTCGAGGGCATACGCGTCCCCCTTCTTGCGTACGACGGGAGAGGGCTGGAACGGCTCGAGGTGCTTCTTGAACGCGACGGGACCACATCCGGGACCACCGCCGCCGTGGGGCGTCGTGAAGGTCTTGTGCAGGTTGAACTGCATCACGTCGACGCCCATGTCCCCCGGGCGCGCGCGTCCCATGAGGGCGTTGAGGTTCGCACCGTCGCCGTAGACGAGACCGCCCTTGTCGTGGACCAGCTTCGCGAGCTCGGGAAGGTGGCGCTCGAAGAGTCCGAGCGTGTTCGGATTCGTGAGCATGATCGCGGCGGTGTCGTCGTCGATCAGGTTCGCGACTTGCTCGGGGTGGACGACGCCGTCGGAGCCGCTCGCGAACGGCACGGCGACCATGCCGTTCAACGTGCACGACGCGGGGTTCGTGCCGTGGGCGGTGTCCGGGATGAGGACCCGCTTCGGGCTACGGCCCTGCGCCTCGTGGTACGCGCGGATCATCATGAGACCGGTGAGCTCGCCCTGCGCTCCGGCTGCCGGCTGGAGCGAGACGTGGTCCATGCCGACGATCTCGGCGAGGAGCGCCTCGAGGCGCGCCATCAGTTCGAGGGCTCCTTGGGCCATGCCTTCGGGCACGTAGGGGTGCAGCCGCGAAAACCCGTCGAGGCGCGCCGCCCACTCGTTCACCTTCGGATTGAACTTCATGGTGCACGAGCCCAGCGGATAGAACTGGGTGTCGATGGCGAAGTTCGACTGGGAGAGCCGGACGAAGTGACGGACCACCTCGGGCTCGCTCACCTCGGGCAAGCCCGCCGCCTCGCGCCGCGACAACGGACCGAAGTGCTTCGAGGGTTCCACCTCGGGAACGTCGAGCGGAGCCATCGAAAGACCGGTCCGGCCCCTGGCTCCGCGATCGAAGATGGAAGGTTCGTTGAACTGGAAGCCGCGCGCGCCGTCGATCATGATCGACTCGATTTCGTAGGCTTCCGGGTCCGGGGCGTCAACGGCGGAGGCGTGGAACGGAGGCAGGTCGGCGCACGAATTCGAGCGTTACTGGTACGTGCCCGAGGCCGTCACTCCCACTTGCCGGCGGCGTTGGGCGCGAGCCCCTTCATGTCGCCGTTGATCGAGTTCAGGTCCGGCTTCTTGCCGGTCTGCTTGATCTGGTGCCAGTCGCCGCCGACTTCGTCCTCGCCCACGCCGTACTGGCCGTCGAGTTCGGCGGTGTTGTTCGCGCCGATCTTGTAGACGAAGTAGCCCTTGCCCTTCGAGTCCGCGGAGGGTCCGACGAGGCCGTACTTGTGCTCCTGCCACGTGAAGCGGAGGAGGTTGCCCTGGACGGTGCCCGAGAGTTCGCCCCAAGCGCTCTGGTCCTCGCGGCGCCACTTTCCGACGACGCTCGACGAGTTCTCCTGCATGTGCAGGTAGCCGAAAACCGGGTGGTAATAGACGCCCGTCCACGACTCGCCGGAAGGCATCTCGCCCGCCTTGACGGTCGCCACGCGCCCGTTGCTCCCGGCGCATCCGACGACGGGAATCGTCATCGCGGTGAAGAGAACGAAGAGACCGGTCGAGAGGAGAGCGTTTCGCTTCATGCACCGCACTCTACCAAAAAGTGCCGCGATCGAACGCAATTCGCGCGACGTGGGTGCCGGTGCCGGGCACCCACGTGCGTGTCCTCACGCTCCGCTTTCGTCCTCGAGGACGGCGCCATGGCAATTGCGGAACTTCTCGCCGCTTCCGCAGGGGCAAAGGTCGTTCTTGGCGACCTTCGGAGCCTGGGCCTTGGGGACGACGCGAGCTTGCGGGCGGGCCGGCGGAAGGGATCCCCCGTCGTCCTCGCCTTCGACCGCTTCGCCACCGTGGCGGAGCTGCATCGACTGCTGCTGGCGCGCGTGACGTGCGGCATCTTCGCGTTCGATGCGCTCGATCTCCGTCTCGCGCTGGACGCGGACCTCGAAGAGCTTCGTGCACACGTTGCTCGAGACCGTGGCCATCATGGAGAGGAAGAGGTCGTAGCCTTCCTTCTTGTACTCCTGCTTCGGATCGCGCTGGCCGTAGCCGCGGAGTCCGATGCCGTCGCGGAGATGTTCCATGTTCGTGAGGTGGTCGACCCACGCGCGGTCGATCTCCTCGAGATAGAAGTGACGGAACACGCGGAGCGCGAGCTCCGTCCCCATCTCCTTCTCCTTGGCCGTGTACGCGGCCTCGGCTTGCTTGAAGAGGTTCTGAGCGAGCTCTTCGAGGTCGTTGATTCCCTCGTAGTCGACGGGTTTGACCTCGAAGTGTTCGTGGAACGCCTTCTTGATGCCGTTCCAGTCCCAGTCTTCCGGCGGGACGTTCGCGGGGCAGCTCTCCTCGACGATGGCGCCGACGATGCCGTCGACGAGATCGAGCAGACGATCGCGTTGTTCGGAGAGACTCTTCGGGACCTCGCGGAGCAGGCGCTCGTGCAGTTCGACCGGCTTCTTCCCTTCGGATTCCTTGTAGTCGAAGCGGTATCCCCAGAATTGGTACACGTCCTGTTGGAGGCCCTGGAGGTTGCCGATCTCCGTGATGTCCTTGATCGACGCGGGACGCTTGGCATCCGGCTGGCCGACGGGCGTCCCCGCCTGGAGCATCATCTCCTGGATGGCGTCCTTCACCTCGTCGACGATGTGCGGAAGCGTCTTCACTTCGCGGAGTCGCCCCGTCGCCTTGCCCTCGTCGTCGAGGTATTCGGGCGTGTAGACGCCGAGGAGGAGCTGCTGACGGATCTTGTAGACCGTCTTCCGCTGCTCGCTCATGACGTCGTCGTATTCGAGGACGTTCTTGCGGGCGTCGAAGTTGCGACCTTCGACCTTGCTCTGCGCGTCGCCGATGGACTTCGTGACCCACGGGTGTTCGATGGGTTCGTCGTCCGGCATCCCCATGCGCTCCATGAGCGACTTCACGCGATCACCGGCGAAGATGCGCATCAGATCGTCTTCGAGCGAGAGGTAGAAGCGGCTCGAACCAGGGTCACCCTGACGGCCCGCGCGACCACGGAGCTGGTTGTCGATGCGACGTGACTCGTGCCGCTCGGTTCCGAGGATGTGGAGGCCGCCTGCTTCGCGCACTTCGGCCGCTTCCTTCTTGCAGCTCTCCTCGTACTTCGCGACGACCTTCGCGAACTCTTCCGGCTCCGCGTCCGGATCCCGGCCGGTCTCACGGAACTCGAGCTTCGCGATCATCTCGGGGTTGCCGCCGAGGAGGATGTCGGTGCCGCGACCGGCCATGTTGGTCGAGACGGTGATGGCGCCCTTGCGACCGGCCTGAGCGACGACGTAGGCCTCCTTCTCGTGGTGCTTGGCGTTGAGCACCGCGTGGGGGACGCCGCGCTTCTTCAGGATGCGGGAGATGGCGGAGCTCTTGTCGACGCTCGTGGTGCCGACGAGCACCGGTTGCCCACGCTCGTGGTAGTCGACGATTTCGCCGATGACCGCGGTGAACTTCTCGCGCTCCGTCTTGTAGACGAGGTCTTCGTGGTCCTGACGGAGGATGGGCTTGTTCGTCGGGATGGTGACGACGTTGAGTTTGTAGGTGGAGTGGAACTCCGACGCTTCCGTGTCCGCCGTTCCGGTCATGCCGGAGAGCTTCTTGTAGATGCGGAAGAGATTCTGGAACGTGATGGTCGCCATCGTCCGCGTCTCTTCCTGGATGCGGACACCTTCCTTGGCTTCCACGGCCTGGTGGAGACCGTCGGACCAGCGGCGCCCCGGGAGCACGCGACCGGTGAACTCGTCGATGATGAGGACCTTGCCCTCGTCGTTCACGAGGTAGTTCACGTCGCGCTTGTAGAGCGAGTGTGCGCGAAGGCACTGGTTCAGGATGTGGAGCGACTCGAGGTTGACCGGATCGTAGAGGTTCGAGATGCCCATCAACTTCTGGGCCTGGTCGACACCCTCGTCGGTGAGCGACACGGAGTGCGCTTTCTCGTCGACGACGTAGTGTTCGTCCTTGCGGAGGCGCGGGATGACCTCGTTGATCGACTTGTACTTCTGGCTCGAAGCTTCCGCCTGTCCGCTGATGATGAGCGGCGTGCGCGCCTCGTCGATGAGGATCGAGTCGACCTCGTCGACGATGGCGTAATTCAGCTCGCGCTGCGCGTACTCGAGCGCGCTGAACTTCATGTTGTCGCGCAGGTAGTCGAAGCCGAACTCGTTGTTCTGGCCGTAGGTGATGTCGGATCGGTAGGCCGCGAGCTTCTCCCGATCGCCCTGCGAGTGCACGACGACGCCGGTGGAGAGTCCGAGGAATCCGTAGAGCTTCCCCATCCACTCGGAGTCACGACGTGCGAGGTAGTCGTTCACCGTGACGACGTGCACGCCCTTGCCCGAAAGCGCGTTCAGGTAACAGGGCAACGTCGCGACGAGCGTCTTGCCTTCGCCCGTACGCATCTCGGCGATCATGCCCTTGTGGAGGACCATGCCGCCGATCATCTGGACGTCGTAGTGGCGCATCTTGAGGATGCGCTTTCCGCCTTCGCGACACACCGCGAATGCTTCGACCATGATGTCGTCGAGGGACGCGCCGTTGTCGAGCTTCTCCTTGAACTCCGCCGTCTTGGCCCGGAGCTCGGCGTCGCTCAGCGCGGCGATCTTCGCCTCCATCCCGTTGATGGCGTCGACCGCGGGGCGGAGCTTCTTGACCTCGCGTTCGTGGGAGGTGCCGAGGATTTTCTTGAGGGCCCAAGTGAGCATCGTGGTTCGACTTTCCTGAGACGTTCCGGAGAGGAACGGGAGAACCGGAAACATTAGTGCCGCGCTTCCGCGATCGCAAACGTTGCGAAAGTACCGCATGTTCCGCGATTCGAAGGGTGGGTTGCGTTCGCCAGCTCGGGCGCTCGGACCCGTGAGTTCCGAGGTGCTCCCCGCACCGACCCGGTCGCCCTCGGGACCACCAAAAGACGTCGAGATCCGCGTCTTTGGGTCCGGAAGGAGGGGATGCCCCGTACCCTCGAAGGGTGACACCACGGCGAGAGTTCGGCGCCGTCGGCCCTTCGTTCCTCCCAGGTGCAGCATGAACCGCATTCGACTCTTCGCTTCTTGCCTCGTGCTCGGCCTCGCGACGTCGGCGATCGCCCTGGCCTCCGGATGCGGCGAAGCCGCCCCCTCGGTCAGTGAGTTCGATCAGGCGGCGACCACGGACGCGAGCACGCCGTTCGAGCCGCCCGCGCCGGACTTCCCCGACTCGGCGACCGAAACGCCGCTCGACCCCGATGCTCTCCTCGCCGCGAGCTGCGCCAACGCGAAGAACGACGCGAACCGCGCCCCCGTCTACATGCTGTTCGTCCTCGACGGTTCGGGCAGCATGAACCAGTCCGGCAAGTGGCAAGCCGTCGTCCCCGCGCTGCACGCCATCTTCGACGAACTCAAGAAGGCCGACGACCCCTCTTTCGCGGCCGGCCTCACCATCTTCGCGGACCTCGCGGATCCGACGATCACGGACACCTCCGCGGGGCCCTACGACAAGATGGACGTTCCCGTCCGCTTCGTGGACGGATCGCAGCTGACCGCCCTCAAGTCCCGCCTCGACAACACGAGTCCGTACCTCGGTACGCCGACCTACGAGGTCCTCGACGGCCAGTACAAACTCCTCCGAGCGTTCACGCCCGCCGCGCCCGTGCTGGCCGGTGGGAAGAAGTTCGTCGTCTTCATCACGGACGGCGTCCCCGATCCGGACATGCCCGCGGGTGAGAACGAGGGCCCCGGCTCGTTGCTCCTGGCGCAGGCCGCCCACGCGCTTCCCGCTCCGGAAGGCCCCATCGACACGTTCGTCATCGGCACGGGTCCGTTCCCGAATCCGGCGGACGGAGGCGTCTCCTATTCGCCGGAGTTCTGCGGCCAGTTGGCCGTCGCCGGCGGAACACGCGCCTCCGCGACGTGCAACCCTTCCGAAACGGCGAACGCTTCGAACGCCTGTTTCTTCCAGGTCACGCCTCCGGCGTCGGGCAGCCCGTCCCAAGCCGAAGTCGACGCGCTCCGCCAGAAGTTCATCGACGCCATCAACACCATCCGCACGCGTGCGCTCCCCTGCGAGTACGCCCTGAAGAAGACGGTGGACGGTGGCACGGGCATCGTGGACCCGACGAAGCTGAACGTGATCTACACCTCCGGCGCGGGCGCGCGGACGCTGGTGCCCGGGGACGCGACCAACGGCTGGACCGTGGACGACCCTTCCGATCCCACCAAGGTACTCCTCCACGGCAAGGCTTGCGAAACGGCCAAGGCGGACCCCGCCGGGAAGATGTTGGTCGTCGTCGGCTGCAAGACCGTCCTCAAGTAGGGGACGGGCCGTCCGGCGGGGCGACACCACCGTCGACGCCGCGACGGGCGAAACAGGAAGAAGAAGAGGAAGCGCTCCTCGCGCCGACGCCGAAGGAAGCGGCCGTTCCGACCTGGAGCGGACTTCCTGATCGCGTCTCGGTGACGCAAACCCTTTTCACTTTTCCACCCGAGCGCTAAAGAGGCGCGCCGCAACGCATCAGGGGGACGGGGCGTGGGGTCGCGTCGCGGGGTCTATTTCCCGGCGAAAACAGGCAACTCGCCTTGCGTTGGTCGCGATTCGGTGTCAGCTCTCTCCCCTCGGCTGGTTGTCCTACAGCTGCGCACCCTCTCTCCTTTCGAGGTTCATCCACGATGAAAAAAGTAGGCGTTCTCACGGCCTCCCTGGGCTCTTTGGCCCTCGCTCTCGTCGCCGCGCAGGGGTGCGCGCAATCCGCCGACGGAAGCGGCTTCGGCAAGGCCCCCGTGGACGCCGCGGCGGAAGCCTCGGTCCTCGATCCGAGCGCGCCTCCGCCTTCGGACGCCGCCGCGGACGATGCCGGTCCGGTGGATCCCGGCCCGAGCTTCGGCAGCAGCGATTCCGGAACCGGGCAAGGCTCCACGGAGTTCGACCTCGACGCCGGCTGCGCGACGGCCGCCGCCAGCGCGAAGAAGTTTCCCGTCTACATGCTCTTCGTCGTCGACGGCTCGGGCTCGATGCTCGGCGCGAAATGGGACGGCATCAAGGGCGCCCTCGACGCGGTGTTCGACGACATGAAGGCGAAGGCGGATCCCGCGCTCGCCGCCGGCATGATCGTCTACGCCGACGCGAACGACTCGACGGACGGCGACGGTCCCTACCCGACGAACCTCGACGTCGCGCCGATGTTCGTCGACAGCATCCAGCACACGCGCCTCCGCAAGCGCATCGACGACACGGCTCCGGACGGCCTCACGCCGACGCTCCAAGCCATGCAGGGCGGCTTCGCGGCCATGCGTCCGTTCGACGTGAAGAATCCTCCGTCTCCCCTTCTCCCCGATGGCAAGCGCGTCATCGTCCTCGTCTCGGACGGACAGCCCACCGGCGACTCCAACGTCCAGAACGACATCATCAGCCTCGTCCAGCGCAACGCCCCTCCCACGAGCGACATCCTCACGTTCTCCATCGGCGTCGGTGCATTCGGAACCGGATCCGGGTTCGACTACGACCCGGCCTTCATGGGTCAGATCGCCGTCGCCGGTGGCACGCGTTCCAAGACGACGTGCAACCCGACGGAAACCACCAACATCAACAACGTGTGCCACTTCCAGGTCACGCCCGGCTCCAAGACCGCCGCGCAGCTGAAGCAGGAATTCATCGATGCTCTGAACCGTGTCCGTTCCGTGGCAGCCGCCTGCGAATACGAACTCGTCGCTCCGTCGGGTGCGGCCATCGACCCGGCGAAGGTCAACGTCCTCTACAAGTCCGGCGACGGTACGGAGAAGCTCATCAAGGCCGACGCCGACAACGGCTGGAGCTACGACAACCCGGCCGCTCCGCAGAAGGTGTTCATCCACGGCACCGCGTGCGACACCATCAAGGACGACCTCGCGGGCGAAGTGAAGATCGTCCTCGGGTGCAAGACCGCCGTCAACTGACGGCGCCGCCGGCCCGTCGTCGGCCGAAACACGAACGCCTCCGTCCCTTCCGGGCGGAGGCGTTTCGCTTTTCGTCGTTCCGGATCGCGACGGGCGTCGTCCGTCAGAGCCACCCGTTGTCGCGGTACCACTTCACGGACATCTTGCAGCCTTCCGCCCAGCCGACCTTCGGCGACCACCCGAGGTCGCGCCGCGTGTCGACGGACGACGACACCCAGTGCGGCTTCGCCAACATGTTGAGCTTGTCCCGGTTCAGCATGACGGCCTTCTTGGTGATCTTCCCCGCGAGCTCCGACCCGAGAGCCACGACGCTCAGGACCGAGAGCGGCAGGCCCTTCCGGAGGAATGCGCGCTTGCCGATGGCACGCTCGACATCGAGGACGGCGTCCTTCCACGTGTACACGGTGCCGTCGTCCACGAAGTAGGCGCTGCCACTGGGTACGTCGGCGAAGATGGCGCGGATGCACGCTTCCGCGGCGTCGGCGCCGTACACGAGGGTCATCGTGTTGTCGCCGGAGCCGATGAGCGGGAGGACGCCTCGTTGCACGCTCTGGAACACGGAGAACATCTCGACGTCCCTCGGACCGTAGATTCCGGTGGGCCGCACGATGGTGACGGGGAGTTCGTCCTTCGCCGCGATCACCGCGCGCTCGGCCGCCAGCTTCGAACGCCCGTAATGCGTGACCGGATTCGGAGGGTGATTGGAGAGGAGCGGCGCACCGTCTTCGGACGGACCGATGGCTTCGAGGCTCGAGACGTGGACGAACCGCTTCAGCCCCTTCGCGTACTTCTTCGCGGCTTCGAGGAGGTTCTTCGTCCCTTCGACGTTCACGGTGGTGAACTCGTCGAGCGTACGGGCCTTCACGAGCCCCGCGGAATGGACGATCGCTTCCACGCCGGTCACCGCTGCGTCGACGCTCGCCGCGTCTTCGACCGAGCCGTACGCGAACTCGACCTTGCCCGCTTTGCCTTCGCCGCCGAGCGACTCGAGGAACTTCCGGTTCGAACTCTTCCGGACGAGGACTCGGACGTCGTGCCCTTCGCGCACGAGCTGTTCGACGACGTGGGAACCGAGGAACCCGCTGCCACCGGTGACGAGGATCTTCATGGCGACTCGGCTAGCGTCGTCGCCGTCGTCCGTCAATGCGAGCCGTGGACGACGGCGTCGGGCGTCACTTCTTGAGCGCGGCGTAGAAGGTCGAATCCCGTCGTCGGAGACGGAGGAGGAGCTGACCGTCCTGGGCCGCGATCTGGAGTTCGGCGGCCGTCGGGTCGACCTTTCCGTCTGCTTCGACCACGACGTCCCCCGGTCGCAGGCCGGCACGATCCGCCGAGGAACCAGGAGCGACGGAGGAAACGACGGGATACGACTTGGCAGAGAGCCCCAACTGCGTCGCCTGCTGGGGAGGGAGCTCCCGGACGCCCATCCCGAGTCCCGCCTGCGGCGGTGCAGGCTGCTGGATGGGAGCGAGCGGGACGGCCGCTTCGGGACGTTCGGCGAGGGTCACCTGGGATCCGTACTTCTTCCCGTCGCGCACGATCTCGAGCTGCACGGCGGTCCCGACGTCGTGCATGACCACCTCGCGAATGAGCTCGCGGCCGTCGCGTACGGGTTTTCCGGAAACCCCCGAGATCACGTCTCCGGCGCGCAGGTTCGCTTTGACGGCGGGGCCCTTCTCGCTCACGGAGTTCACGAGCGCCCCCGAGCGCGGATCCAGCTTCATCGCGGCCGCGAGCTCCGGAGTGAGATCCTGGATCCCGACTCCGAGCCACGCACGCTGAACCCTGCCCTGCTTGAGCAGTTGATCCGCCACGCGACGCGCCATGTTCGACGGGACGGCGAAACCGATCCCGGTCGCGCGTCCGACGATCATGGTGTTGATGCCGATCACGCGCGCGTCGAGATCGCAGAGCGGACCTCCCGAGTTGCCGGGATTGATGCTCGCGTCGGTCTGCAGATAGTCCTCGATCGCGTTCATGCCCAGGCCACCACGTCCCTTGGCGCTGAGCACGCCCGTGGTCACGGTGTACCCGAGGCCGAAGGGCGAACCGATCGCGACGACCCACTCCCCGACTCGCGTTCCGTCGGAGTCGGCGAACTTCGCGGGGACGAGACCGGGCGCTTCGACCTTCACGACGGCGAGATCGGTCGCAGGATCCCGACCGACGAGCTTCGCGGGAAGGAGTCGACCGTCCCGGAGCTTGACGTTGATCGACAGAGCTTCGGCGACGACGTGGTTGTTCGTCAGAATGGCACCGTCCGCCGTGAAGACGACCCCGGATCCCGTACCCCGTGCGATGGGAGATTCGCCATCGGTCCCGTGGTTGAACCAGCGAAGAATCTGACCTTGGCTCTCGTCCCTCGACGTGACGTCGATCTGCACGACGCTCGGGCTCGCTTTCTCCGCCGCTCCGACGAACGCGTCCGAGAGCTTCTTCGCCTCGATTTGGGACGCCTGGACCTGTGCGGCCGTGGGCGGAGGCGGCTCCTTGGTCTGCGCGCTGGCATCGGCGCAACGTAGCGTGACGAACGCGGCGAGGAGGAACGTCGGCGCGGCAGCGGTGCGAAGTCGGAAAGCCATGGTCTTCTTTCCTACGTCGTCGCGACCGCTCGCGCCAGATCACGATGGCGTGGGAAAACGTCTCCACGGAGCATCGGGTACGTGGGACGCGGGAACGTTCAACGTTCGAACGTGACGGCGCGCGGTCCGGTCTGGTCGCGGATCACGATGCGGGACCATGGAACGGCGCCGAGCGCCACGGTCGCGTCGTACAGCGGAGAACCGGGAGTCGGCAGATCCGTGACTTCCATCGCCAGCGCTCCACGCATCCTGGCGTGGTGCCACGCGAACGCCACGAGCGGGACGAGGACGTCACGCACCGGCATGGCCGGATCGATCGCCAGTCGTCCGAGGAGCGCGCGTCGGGCGGGCGCGAAGGGCGGGAGGAGATCACCGGTCACGAGAGTCGCGACCGCACGGACGTCCCCTCCTCCGTCGACGACGACGATCTCCCGCGCGTCCGAAGCCCCGGGAAGTTCGAGACGGTGCAGGTGCGCGGCGATGGCCGAGACCAGGGACGCGTCGATGGTCCGCGGCCGGTCGAACCGCGCGTCCCCGAGGGACCGCCGTCGCGCGGCGAGGATTCCGTCGAGGAACGCGACGGCGAGTGCGTCGTCGGCACGTCCCGCGCGGGCACGGAAGGGGGTGACGTGGTTCGCGTCGATCTTCGGTCGCGCGTCGCCGCCGAACCGCGTGATCCACGAGACCGGTCGGTAGCCGACCCGCTCGTAGAACGCACGGGCGGGGTTGGGATCGAGGACTTCCGCGGCGAGCACGATGGGCTCGGACGCCATCGCGATGCGTGCGACGTCGGCGAGTTCGGCGAGGAGCGCCCGACCGACGCCGTGGATGCGCGCGTCCGTTCGGACGACCAGGGAGCGCACCTCGCAGGTGTGCGGCGTCGAACGGTCGACTCCTTGACGTTCGATCCATCCCTCGACCTGACCGACGACGTCGTTCCCACGTGCCGCGACGAGGTGCACGTGACGACCGAGGACCGGAGAACCCGATCGCGCGCGCGCGTCGTACTCGAGGCGGTCGGCCACCGAGTCGTAGACGCGATCGTCGCGGGTGGCCTCGTAGCTCCCCCACCCCTCGTGGGCATTCCAGAGTTCGCGCCAGAGACGCGCGACGGCCGCGCCTTCGCCGGGACGCGGCGCTCGCACGACCACGTGGTCGGGTCCAGGCGTCGTCAGGGCGGCCATCGATCGTCCGTTCCCGGTGGGAGTTCGACGTGGACCTCGTCGAGCACCAGACCGTGTGCGGGAGCGGTGATCCCGGCGTCGCCGCGCTCCTTCGATGCGAGCGCCTTCGCGATCGTTCCCTCGGATTTCCGGCCCGTGCCCACGTCGACCAACGTGCCCACGAGGATCCGCACCATGTTGTGCATGAAGCCCGTGCCTTCGACGACGACGGCGAGGCCCCCCGTCTCCGGATCGGTCTCGACGACGACGCGCGTGATGGTGCGTACCGTCATCGTCCGTTCGTCGCTCGCGGATCGGAACGCCGCGAAATCGTGCGTCCCCACGACCGCCGCAGCTTCGCGCTCCATCCGCTGGCGATCGAGACTCCGCGGCACGTGCCACGCACGGTCCCTCACGAGCGGCGAGCGTACCGGTTCCGTGTGGAGCCTGTACCGGTACCGTTTGCCCTTGGCGGCGAACCGCGGGACGAACCCGACCGGCACATGGCGCGCCGACCGTACCGCGACGTCGTCGGGAAGCGTCTGGTTGAGCCCCAATACCCACCCTTTCAGGGGGATCGCGGTCTTCGACGTGTCGAACGCGACCAGCTGACCGAGCGCGTGGACACCGCTATCCGTGCGGCTCGACCCGCGAACTTCGTCCACGGTCCCGTCGATGGATCGGACCGCGCCCGTCAACGTGGCTTCCACCGTGCGGACGGCTTCCTGGCGTGCCCAACCGTGGAAGTTCGTTCCGTCGTAGGCGACGGTGACGAGGACTCCGATTTTTGCCTCGTCCGTCACGGTGTCTCGCGAGCGGGGCCCGTCGTTCAGCCAGGTCCGGCGTCCGCGGCGCCATCACGTCCGGCGTCCGTCGTGGACGAACCGTCGGAGGGCGTCGAGGAATCGACGGGGGTCGTCGAGACGTCGAACGGTGAAGTGGACGCGTCGGTCGGCGAACCGTCCGAAGTGTTTCCACCCTCGGGGGTCGTACCGCCGTCGGAATCGTCGAGGATGCTCCCATCGACTCCGGGACCGCAGTTGGAGTGCGGCTCGGTGCAGTCCGGAGTCTGGCCTTCGACGCAGGCGGCGAGACCGGAGGCCCCCACGACGAACGCGAGCGACGCGAAGAGGCGGCGCGAGGAGTTCATGCGTTCCTCAGCGGACCTTGAGCGCGATCGGGATCTTGGTCTCGACGCAGCCGCCCTTCGGCGTGGGGAAGTGGAGCGATTGGCGGAACACGCCGGCCATGCAGCTGGCCACGTTCGGATCGGAGAGGTCGTTGCTGGCGACGCTCGCGCCGCACACCTGTCCGTTCGACGCGACCTTGACCGCCAGCTCGACACGGCCCTGGAGCGTGGGATCGTTCGCGAGCGCCTGATCGTAACAACGACGCGCTTGTTTCACGCGAAGAGCGAGAGCGTTCTCGAGTTCGGCGGTGATCGTGCCGTTGCAGCTCTTCACGGCACAGGCGTCGAACGCCACTCCGGTGCCGGTGGGCTTGGCGGTGGCGGTCGGCGCAGGAGCGGCGTCCTCGACGGGAGGCGGCAAAGGCACTTCGTCGACCTTCGAGGTGGTGGGCGGTCCGGACGGCACGATCACGGTCGCGATCGGGTTCGGTCCGGTCTGGGGTTGCGAGCCGCACTTCTTGAACGCGATCAGCGCGACCAGGCCCACTCCGACGAGGACGGCGGGGAGGAGGAACTTGTTGCCTCCCGAGGTGCCCGGGGGCCGGGGAGGAAGGGACGACGGTGATCCTTGTGCGCTCATGCCCGACGATGCCTCGCAACCACGGAAGGAAAGCGTTCGGCGTCCCGATACGACGCCACAGAGAAGTCTAACCCGACTCCACGCGCCACATCCACACCTTGACGAGAGGAGGCGAATTCCTGGGAATCCTCGACGTTCCCGCGCATCGCGACGTGCTCGCGCGTCCGCTGCGTGCCGTTTCCCGACGGCGTCCCGCTCAATCCTCGCGCGCGTAGAACGTCAGAGCGGTGTCGCCGTAGCCGCGCGTGTCTCCGCGAACGAGCCCCGGGAGATCGGGAGGCGCGTCTTTTCCGTCGTGTTCGAGCACGAGGAGGCCCCCCATTCGCAGGAGTTCCTTCGCGAGGAGACGCTCCAGAATCCCGGTAACCACCCCCGATCGCGTGTCGCGGTAGGGAGGATCGACGAACACGAGATCGAACGACGCGGACGCGTCGAAGGCGTGGATGAACGCGGCGGCCACCCCTTCGACGACGCGGACGTTCGCCGCGAGGTCGAGGGCGAGGACGTTCGCGCGGATCGCGGCGAGTGCCTCCCGGGCGCGTTCGACGAGGACCGCGCTCCGGGCTCCTCGCGAAAGTGCCTCGAAGGAAAGCGCGCCCGTTCCGGCATAGAGGTCGAGGACGTCCGCACCGACGACGTGGGCTCCGAGGATCGAGAAGAGCGCTTCCCGGACGCGATCCGACGTGGGTCGGGTGGCGTCTCCTTTCGGCGCCACGAGGCGCCTCGATCGCAGCTTTCCGCCGGTGATTCGCATCCTACGGGTCTCGCACCGCTTCCTTACCACGCGGACGCCGACGCCTTTGCGTGAAGGACCCCGAACGGGATACTCTCCCCGCATGTCTCCGTCCGTGCGCTCCGCCGTCGCCTCGATGCTGCTCGCGTCGTTCACCGGCACGTGCGTGTTCGCAGTTCCCCGCTCCGCGCGCGCGGACGTGACGCCCTCCGGTCCGGCGGCCCCCGCGGGCGCTACGGTCGCGGGGGGTTCGAAGGACGTGCCGATTCCCGTTCACGTCATCGCCTTCGATTCGGACGACGACTCCGAAGATCAGGCCGATGCGCTCACCCGGGCACTCAAGACTCGCATCCGGGATTCCAGGGGATACGCGGCGCTCGACACGCCCCAGAAGCTCGGGACGCTCATCGTCGGTCTGAAGTGCCCGCCGAAGCCGGACATCGCGTGCCTCGCGCGCATCGCGGAGCACGTGAAGGCCGAACGCTTCATCTGGGGAAGCGTGTCGCGCGGCGCGGGGCGCCAGGTCGTGGCCGAGATCCACCTCTGGCAACGCGGTCGAAACGAAGCGATCGCGAAGGAGACGTACAGCGACAATCTCCGGGACCCCGCGGACGACGCGCTGAAGCGCGTCGCGTCCCGCATCTTCGACACCCTCGCCGGACTCGGCCACACGGGATTTCTCTCGCTCACGTCGAACGCCGACGGCACCGTCGTCGTCGTCGACGGGGTCGACGCCGGCGAAGTCCATGGCGGTTCGGCCCGCCTCGAGGTGAGCGCGGGCGATCACCTGGTGTCGTTGCGGCGCGCGAACACGACGACGCCGGCGAAACACGTCGCGGTGGAGGCCGGTACGGACACTCTCGTCAACGTCCCCTTCGACGCGTACGTCCCGACCGACGATGGCGGCTCGAACGCTCCCGTGCGGAAAATCGTGGGGTACACGACGATGGGCGTGGGAGCCGTGCTCGTCGGAGTGGGGATCTACAACGGCGCCCGTTTCATCTCGCTCCGGAACGATTTCGACGCGTTCAGTGGCAATATCCCGAGCTCCGTCACCGACGTGTGCGCGCCCGAATTCGACACGAACCCCAACGCTCGCGAAGCCTGCACGAAATACATTCGCCCGGCGAAGCAGGCCCGCACGCTCACGTGGGTCTTCACGGGCATCGGCGCGGCCGCGATCGCCGCGGGTCTCGTCGTCGTCCTCACCGATCCCGGCAACGCCGCGAGCGATTCCAAGCCCGCGGATCCGAAGGCGCTCGCCAAGCCGAAGGTTCGCTTCCTCCCGACGTTGTCGCCCGCGTACTCGGGCTTCGACGTCGTCGGCTCGTTCTGACGTCGCCTTCCGGACGACGGAGGACCGACGTCGCTCAGCCTCCGACGACGTCGCGGAGCGTGTAGCGCCCCGCGGGTCTTCCGTGGATCCAACGCGCCGCCCGCAGGGCGCCATGCGCGAAGACGTCCCGGTTGGTCGCCCGGTGGGTCAGTTCGAGGCGCTCGCCCTCGGCGAGCAAATGGATGGTGTGATCGCCGATCACGTCCCCGCCGCGAACCGCGAAGACCCCGATCTCGTCGGCCTTCCTCGCTCCGGGTCTCCCCTCGCGGCCGTGCACGCGGCGCGCGTCCGCCCGGGCCGTTTCCGCGATCTCGAGGAGGCGAACGGCGGTGCCGCTAGGCGCGTCCACCTTGTGCTTGTGGTGGGTCTCGACGATTTCCACGTCCACGTCGCTTCCCATGAGAGCGAGGGCACGGCGGAGGAGATCGCCCAACACGAGGACCCCGACGCTGGTGTTCGGCTCCGAGAGGACCGCCACGCGGGTCGCCGCGCGGTCCAAGGCGACGCGGGCGACGTCGTCGAGGCCGGTGGTCCCCGAAACGAGAGGAACACCGGCGGCGACGACGGCATCGACGACGGCCCCCGTGAACGACGCCGACGAGAAGTCCACCACCACGTCCACGCCGACCCGACCGATGGCGAATACGTCGTCCACGACGGCGACCCCCAGTGTCCCCTGACCTGCCAACTCGCCGACGTCGCGGCCCACCTCTTCCCGTCCGACCGCACAGGCGACGACGAGATCGTCGGAATCGCAGGCGATGCGCACGAGCGCGCGCCCCATCCGACCGCTCGCCCCGACGATGCCGAGACGAAGACGCCGCGCGGAGGTCATCGTTCCGCGCCGCGTTCGAACGCGTCGAGGGCGATCGCGACGACTCTGCCGTGGGCTTCGGAGAGGGTCGTCATCGGCGCGCGGAGCACGTTCTGGAGGATTCCGCGACGCGCGAGGGCGAACTTCGCGGGTCCGGGGTTCGCGTCGACGAACATCGCTTCGTGGACGGGAAGGAGGCGGGCGTTCTTCGTGCGCGCGACGTCGAAACGTCCTTCGAGGGCGAGGTTCACGACCTCGGCGACCGCGCGCGGCAAGACGTTGGACGTGACGCTGATGACGCCAGTCGCGCCGACCGCCATCATGGCGAGCGTGAGCGCGTCGTCACCGGAAAGGACGTCGAGTCGCGACCCGAATCGCCGGACGAGATCCTGAGCGCGGAGGACGTTCCCCGTGGCTTCCTTCACGCCGACGACGTTCGGCGCCGCGTCGCAGATTCGGGCGAGCGTGTCGGACGAGAGGTCGACGACGGATCGTCCCGGAATGTTGTAGACGACCACCGGACACGACACGGCCTTCGCCACGGTCACGAAGTGCCGTTCGAGACCCGCCTGGGAAGGCTTGTTGTAGTAGGGCACGACGACCATCACGGCGTCCGCTCCCGCGCGCTCGGCGGCGACGGAACGCGCCACGGCTTCGTGCGTGGCGTTCGATCCGGTCCCGGCGAGGACGGCGACGCGACCTTTCGTGCGTGCGACCACGCGCGCGATCACGTCCCGCTGCTCGTCGTCCGATAGGGTCGGACTCTCGCCCGTCGTCCCGCAGGGAACGATGCCTTGTACGCCCCCTTCGATCTGGGCGTCGACGATTGCGTCGAGCGCCTCCTCGTCGACCGTCGAACCGCGATCGTCCCGGAACGGAGTGACGATGGCCGTGAACGTCCCGCGGAGTCGGAGGTTTCCCATGGCCCTCCACTCTTGCCGCTGCCGCCGCGCCGCTGCAACTTCCTCGACGATTCGAGGATCACATCGTGATCTTGGCCGTCGTCGATCCGTGGCACGCGGCGCATCCGCCACCGCCCGGACCGATGGCGTCGGACATCAGCTTCTTCCCGGTGCCGTCGCGAACTCCGACGAGGGATCCGTTCGTGAAGGTGGCGCTGGTCTGCCCGATCCAGAAGTTGCCGTCCTGATCGGTGTAGGCCGACCCGACTTCCTGGCCGGAGGTGTTCACGATGCGGACTTCGACCCCGGCGGCCGCGGCCGTTCCCCGGAGCACCGTCCCGGCCGCCGCGAACTGCGGCGCGGCGCCGCCATTGTGGCAACTCAGGCAATTCTGACCGGCGTTGCTCTGTCCGCCGTGATGCAGCCTCGACTTGTCCGCCGGCGTCCCGGTCTTGAACGCCGCGGCGCCCGAAAACGCGTCGGTTGGCCGCGTGCCGCCGGAACCACCGGTTCCCCCGGCCCCGCCGCTGCCGCCCGATCCCCCGGACCCGCCGCTGCCGGACGTGCCCTTGGGTTTCGTGGAAGTCGTCCTGGACGTGGTGCCATCGTCTTCGGGGTCTTCCGTGTCCGAGCCGTCGTCGACGTTCGCTTCGCGCCCCCGCGAATTGAAGTCGACCACTCCCGGGTCGGGCGCGCTGCACGCCGCACTGACGGCGCCCGCGGCGATCGTGACCCAGAGAAGGAGGAAGGACGGACGCATGACGGCACCTCCCACCAAGCAAGGGGCGGACCACGGTCGGAGCCGGAGTCGTCCCCGTTCGGAACGGAATCCGCCACGGGAAGATCGCCAAGAAGCAGCGAATTTTCTCGGTTTCGTTCCTCGAAACGACCCTCGCCGGCGGACGTCCACGCGGACCGCGCCACCTCCCCGAAAGGGCCACGATCCTCGCCTGGACGACCCGCGAACCAGCCCGGAAAATACCCGACGTTTCGCTTTACAAGAAAGGGTCGGTCCGTATACTCCCGCGTCCCTCACCTCCGAGGTGGGCAGACCATATCCCCGCCGTGGGCCCGACTCTCCGCATCCCGCGGAGTCCCAGGGCTGCGGCTTCTCAAGAGGGTTCGCTATGTACGCGGTATTCAAGACGGGCGGTAAGCAGTACAAGGTGGCGCAGGGCGAGAAGCTCCGGGTCGAGAAGCTCCCCGGGAACGTCGGCGACACCATCACGTTCGACGAAGTCCTCCTCATCGGCGGCGACTCGTTGAAGATCGGACAGCCCGTCGTGAAGGGCGCGAAGGTCCAGGCGAAGATCACGGCCCAGGATCGCGCGAAGAAGGTCATCATCTTCAAGTTCCGTCGGCGGAAGAACTACCGTCGCAAGGCTGGCCACCGTCAGCCGTTCACCGCCCTCGAAGTCACCTCCATCGTCGGGAGCTGAAAGACCATGGCGCACAAAAAAGGCGCGGGCTCTACCCGCAACGGTCGTGACTCCAACGCGCAACGCCGCGGCGTCAAAGTCTATGGCGGCACCGAAGTTCGCGCGGGCAACATCCTCGTCCGCCAGGTCGGTTCGTCCATCCACCCCGGCAAGAACGTCGGTCTTGGCAAGGACTTCACTCTCTTCGCGCTCGTCGATGGCGTCGTGAAGTACGAGTGGCGTTCGAACACGACCCGCAAGGTGTCGGTTTATCCGGCGGCCACCGCCTGAAAGCGGTGACCGGACCTTCGGTTCCACCGAAGCTCCTCGCCGTCGACCTCGACGGCACGCTGCTCGACGCTTCGGGCACCCCGCACGCGCGGGATCTACGGGCGCTCCGTTCCCTTCGGGAGAGTGGAGTGCCCGTTTCCATTTTGACGGGTCGCCTGTATTCGGGAACCCGGCCGACCGCGGAGGCCATCGGAATTCGTGGCCCCGTGGGTTGCGTCGACGGCTCGCAGCTCGTGGACACGTCCGACCATGGAACCCTCGTCCACCATGGCATCACGGGCTCGGAAGCGTCCCTCCTCCGTGATTCGTTGGCGGAAGCCAAAGCAGCCACGTTCGTCTTCGCGAAGGACGCCATCGTCCACGACGACGGCGGTACGCCATTCCTCGAGTACGTGCGGCTCTGGTCCAAAGACGTCACGCACGAGCCTTCCGTCTACGGTCACGGAGCGTGGCTGGATCCGTCGGGCGTGACGGCGGTCGTGGCCGTCGGCTCCTTCGAACAGATTTCCCTCGTCACGAACTTCGTCCGCGCGAGTCTCGGCCACGCCCTGCACGTCGCCATGTTTCCCGTACGACGCGCCTTCACGGGATTCGGTCTCGTGGTTCGCGCGAAGACCGGAACCAAAGGCACGGCCCTGCGTTGGCTCGCCGAACACCACGGCGTGTCGATGGCCGAGACCGTCGTCGTCGGGGACTGGCTGAACGACGTGCCGATGTTCGAGGTCGCGGGCCGTGCATTCGCCATGGGGCAAGCACCCGACGAGGTGAAAGCCAAGGCGACGCACGTGCTCACCGAGACGAGCGAGCGTGGCGGCGGAATCGCCCGTGTCGTCGAGGAACACTTCGGGATCACGTTCTGATCCCCCGGCTCGGTGGGCCGTGAACGAACGATCGCGTCAGCTCGCTCCGAAGAATCGGGCGACCTGGGACACGACGAGCGCCACCGCGTAAGCGGCGACGTACGTGTACCCGAGGACGAAGACGGGCCACTTCCACGAGCGAGTCTCGCGCCGGATGGCGGCGACCGTGCTCATGCACTGGCACGCGAGAGCGAAGAACACGAGGAGGGCGAGCGCGGTACGGGTTCCGTACGCGGGCGTTCCGTCCGACTTCTTCATTCCGCGTAGGCGTTCGGACAGCGCCGACGTGTCGTCGTCCGCGCTCTCGACTCCCGTGATGACCCCCATGGTCCCGACCATGAGCTCACGCGCGCCGAACGATCCGATGAGACCGACGTTGATGCGCCAATCGAATCCGAGCGGCGCCGTCACGGTCTCCATCGCGCGACCGATTCCCGCGGCGACGCTGTTCTCCGCCTGGGTGGGCGTGGGTTCACCCGGGCCCGGCACGTGGCGGAGGGACACCGGCATCGGGACGGTAAGGAGCACCCAGAGTGCGACCGCTCCGGCGAGGATGACGGTCCCCACGTCCTTGACGAAGCGGACGGCCGCCTTTCCCGCCCGACGTGCCACGAGTGCGACCGACGGAGATCGGTAAGGCGGCATCTCGAGGACGAGAGGCAGGGAGCGTCCCCGCGTCGTCGTACGACGGAGGACGAGCGACGCGACGAGTCCCGAAAGGAGACCGAAAAAGTAGAGACCGACGAACGTCGACGCCTTGAACCACGCGCCGCGTGCGGCGAAGAAGGTGCCGAGAACGAGCGCGTAGGTCGGAATCCGCGCCGAACACGTCATGAGAGGAAGGACGAGGATCGTGGTCAGCCTCTCCCTCGGATCGCGGACGATGCGCGTCGACGTGATGGCCGGGACCGCACATGCGTGTCCCATCAGGAGGGGAAGGAACGACCGTCCGGTTAGTCCGAGTGCCCGGAGCACCCGGTCGGCGAGGAACGCACCACGCGCCAGATATCCGGTCGCGTCGAGAAGCTCCATGACGATCGTCAGGATGACGATCTGCGGCGTGAACGTGAGCACGGTGCCCACGCCGCCGAGGACCGCGTCGGTCAGGAAGGACGTGAGGAGTCCTTCGCCGAGCGTCGCGACGAGGCCCGAGCGCATGCGCGCGACGAACCCGTCGAACACCTGGGTGACCGGATCGGACACGAGAAAGACCGCCGCGAATGCCGCGGCCATCATGCCGACGAACAGGAACGGTCCGAGCACAGGATGAAGGAGTACCGAGTCGATCCGGGACGTCGCGGAGCGTGTCCCGGTCCCGCCACGCTCCAGCGTCCTTTCGACGCGTCGCCAGACCTCGTCCACGTCGAACGTCGAAGGACGGAGACCCGGGTCGGCTGCGAGCGCGGCTCGGATGCCCTCACCCACCTTCGCACGCACGGACGAATCGCGGGAAGAAACGAGTCTCACCGGCGCTCCGAGCTCTTCGGCGAGCCGAGCGGCATCGACGTGTTTCCGCTCCCGTTCCAGCCGGTCGGCTTGCGTGAGGAACACGACGAGCGGGAGCTTCCTTGCGACGAGTTCGTTCGTGAGCCGGAGACCGACCCGGAGCTGCGCGGCGTCGATGACCTGCGCGAGGACCACGGGCGAGTCCGCGGTTTCCGCACGTTCGACGAACGTGCGCGCGACACCTTCGTCCGTGTCGGGATCATGTGCCGTGTGCACGGAATAGAATCCCGGGAGATCGGCGACACGCGTCCGCAGTCCGTCGCCGAAGTCCACGTCCGCCTCGAGCACGTCGACGGTGATGCCCGGGAAATTGCCGACGTGCGCGTCTCCACCCGTGATCGCGTTGTAGAGGGAGGACTTCCCGGAATTGGGCCGGCCGACGATCAGGACACCGACGCGTTCCGACGTGATCGTGCCCGTCCTCCTCGAATCGATCGGAGGCGAGCAGTGCTCACTCACTCCGAAGGCTCCAACACGCGACCCATCGCCGGTGCGAGGGCGACGGTACCAGCCACCGACTCCGCGCCGATCAGGACCCCGCGCATGCCGGACGCGACGTTCCTCGAGACCGCGAATTCGGCGCCGCAGGACGTCCGCACGTGCAACGGTCCACCGAAAGGCGCGCGTCGCAGCACCGTCGTGACGTCCCCCTCCGAGAGCCCCATCGCGGTCACGGACGCGCGAAGTCCTTCGTCGAGTTCGAACCGTGCGAGCCGGACGGAGAAACCGTCGGCGACGTCGCACAGGCTCACGTCGGAGCTCGTGACGTCGGTCGATCGGTCGTGGAACGCAGGTCGAAGTCTCATGGAATTGAAAGTCGTATTCAACAAGTCTAGCGCGACCGTCTTCGGGACGCCACCTCGACCGGAGGCCGCCAAGTTCGCGGCCCGATTCGAGGAGAACCACGGTAGCGTCGGAGGGCGTGGCGGAATCACGGGCCCCCGGACTTCGCGTGCAGGTCGTCCTCTCGTTGGGCGCGCTCATGGTGCTCGCCTTCGTGCCGCTCTTCTTCGCGGTCGCATCCCTCGCCCGGGCGTCGTTGTCCGTCGTCACGGAGCAGTCCGCGAAGAACGTCGGGCGGGCCGTCGCGTCCCACGTCGAGAGTCTGCCCCGCCCGCTCACCCGCGCCGACTACCTTCGGGCGCTCTCTGCGCATCTGGACCGTTCGATTCGCGCGGGTTGCGCCCTCGATCGGGTCGGGTACCCGCTCGCATGCGTCGGGCCCGAACCCGAAGTCGCGACGCTCCGGAAGCAAGCGCTCCTTCCGTCCCGCGACACTTCGGCCATCCGGTCGCCGTCGGGCAACGACGTGGACGTGGTCATGTCGACGAGCGAGGCCCAACTTTCGCTCCGCGTCCGCGTCCTGGACGAGGCGACCCGCGCATCCCCTCTCGTCCGCCTCGTCGCGCTCTACATGGTCGTCTTCGGCCTCGCGCTCCTGACGTTCGCTTCGTTCACGATCAATCGCGTGATCGTCCGTCCCCTCGACGCACTCGTCCGCGCGGCGGATCGCGTCGCCTTCGGTGCGAGGAAACTCGACGTCCCGCGTGGTGGTGCGAGTGAACTCGTCGACCTGGGTGCGAGCCTCCGCGCGATGACCGCGAAGCTCGTCTCGGACGAGGAAGCCATGCGATCGAAGGTCGAGGAGCTCACCCAGACGACGACGCGTCTCACCGAGACACGAGCACAGCTCGAGGGAAGCGAGAGACTCGCGAGCGTGGGAAGGCTCGCGGCGGGCGTGGCGCACGAGATAGGCAATCCGATCGCGTCCCTGATGGGACTGGAGGATCTCCTCCTCGAGGGCGACTTGAGCCCCGAAACGCAGAAGGATTTCCTCGTACGTATGCGAAAGGAGACCGATCGGATCCACGGCGTCGTGCGCGATCTCCTCGATTTCGCGCGCCCCGAACACTCGACGACGTCCACCACGATGATCGCGGCCGGCTGCAAGGTGTCGGACGTCGTCGACGACGTGTTCGCGCTCGTCCGACCACAGAAGAACTTCAAGGCCATCGTTCTGGAACGGGAGATTCCCTCCCCGTCCCCGTTCGTCGCGATTCCAGCGCCCCGTCTCACCCAGGTACTTTTGAACACCCTGATGAACGCGGGTGACGCCATCCACGGCGCACGGGGCTCCGAGGCGAGGCCCGCGACGGGGCGAATCGTCCTCCGGGTGGCGGTGGCGGACGACGTCGTGCGCATCGACGTCGAGGACGACGGCCCGGGAATCCCGGAAGAGGTCCGCGCCCGGGTGTTCGAACCGTTCGTGACGACGAAGGACGTGGGCGCGGGAACCGGTCTCGGCCTCGCGGTGTGCCGAGGCCTGATCGAGGGAGCGAAAGGGCGCATCGAGATCGATCCCACGTACACCTCCGGGGCGAGGATCGTGATCCGACTCCCGAAGGCACTCAGCTTCGACTGACGTCGTCCACCCAGTCGCGGAGCGGGACGATTTCCAGACGCGACGCGTGAGCATGGGCGAGTACGCGCGGGAGAACTTCGATGGACGCTGGAGCCTCGTCACCCGTTTCCCGCGAGTCGTGGAGCAGTACGATCGCTCCGTCCCGCAGATCGCGTTGGATGCGTGCCGCTACGCCGTCGACGTCGGCGGGACGCAATCCGTCGAACCCGCGCGCGGACCATCCGACCGTGACGAGATCGAGTTCGTCGGCGACGCGCCCGATCGTCGGATTCGTGTGACCGATGGGAGGTCGGAACCACCGGACCTCCTCCCCGAGGATTCCTTCGAGGAGAGCCTTGGCCAGGACGAGATCGGCTCGGATCCTGGCCGCGGAACGGAGCGCGAAGAACCGATCGTGCGCGTGACCGTGGATGCCGATCGTGTGCCCTCGACGACGAATCTCGCGGACGAGTTCTGGATGGACCTCGGCCTTCTTGCCGACCACGAAGAACGTCGCGGAGGCTCGGTGACGGTCGAGTTCGTCCAGGATTCGCGGCGTCCAGGTCGGATGGGGACCGTCGTCGAACGTCAAGGCGACACCGCGGCTTCCGGCCGGTCCTCGGCACACGGCGTCGACCCACATACGCAGGGAAAGGACGAACACACCCGCGAGCACGTACGCGAGGTAGGCGACCAGGATCCCGACCGCGAGGACGAGCCCCGGAGGATGACCGAGGAGACTGCGCACCAGCACGATCAGCGCGATCGTCGTGAAGGCATAGAGACCGAGTCGCGCGGGCGGCACCCGGACTCAGCGCTTCTTGCCGGTTCGGCGCGACACCTGCGCGTCTTCGTCGAACTCGTCGGACGCGCCCGCGTCCACACGGACGCCGCGCTTCGACTCCGCGACACGGACTCCGCGCTTCGCTCCGACGTCGTCCGCGTCTCCGCCGGTGTTGTCCGCCTCGAAGAATCCTCCGAGAATGGCGGCGACGATGGGAAGCGTCGTCGCGGGAAGGAGACCGATGGCACCGCTGCCGGCACCTATCGCCGCCAGGTCGACGTTCTGCACGCCCCATGTCCGGAGAGCGAACATCCCGAGCGCCGCGACCGCCGCGCCCGCGACGGCCTTCAAGCCCGCCTCGATCTGCCCCCCCTTCGACCAGATGGGCTTGCCCGCGACGAGCCCGACGACGACGCCGGTCCCGGCCGCGAACAGGTACGCGAGGACCGCCTGGAAGCCGGATCCGAACGCGACGATACCGAGCCCGCGGATGACCGCGGCCGCGGCGAGACCGCCGAGGACGGCTCCGAGCACGAGTCCGACGAGGAGACGCTTCAACATGATTCGCCTCCAGCCTGACGATGCCCCGCCCCGCCGTCAACGGGTCCATCATCGAACGCCTCGCGAATTCGCGTGGCGAGGCGCGTCCGGCGGATTTCCTGTCGTGCACCGGACAGGGCGAGGGAGAGCGCCCGCGAATCGGAAACCAATACGACGAGCCGTTTCCCGCGCGTCACTGCCGTGTAGAGCAAGTTTTTCGACAGCATGACGAAGTGACTCGTGAGAAACGGGATCACGACGGCGGGATACTCGCTCCCCTGCGATTTGTGCACGCTGCATGCATACGCGAGCGTCAGCTCGTCGAGATTCGAGGGTTCGTACACGACGTCCCGCGACCCACCTTCTCCTGCCGAACCGCCGTCTTCGAACGTCACCGTCAGTGTCTCTTCTTCCGCGTCCATCCGCGTGACCCGTCCGATGTCCCCGTTCGCGACGTTCCGGTCGTAATCGTTGCGGAGCTGCATGACCTTGTCGCCGACGCGGAAGGACTTGTTCCCCTTGGTCGCGACGGCCCCGTGCGGATTCAGCGCGGATTGCAACGCTTCGTTGAGGGCCTGTGTTCCCGAGGCGCCCCTGTGCATAGGGACGAGAACTTGGACGTCGCGGACGGGGTCGAGGCCGAATCGCTTCGGAATCCGGGTCGTCACGAGTTCGACGACCGTATCTCGCGCGGATTCGGGATCCTTGCGCTCGACGACGAAGAAATCCGCCGAGGTGTCACCCGCGGGGGCGGATACGGGAGCTTCTCCGCGGTGGATCCGGTGTGCGTTCGTGACGATGAGACTGGCCTCGGCCTGACGGAAAATTTTCGTGAGGCGAACGACGGGTATCCGCTCCGAGCCGATGAGATCGGAGAGGACGCTGCCCGGACCGACGCTCGGGAGCTGATCGACGTCGCCGACGAACACGACGCGCATGCCGGGCGGGATCGCGCGAAGGAGTGCGTCGGCCAGGGGAAGATCGACCATCGAAGCCTCGTCGACGACCAGGGCGTGCCCCTCGAGAGGAGCGTGTGCGTCGCGCTTGAAACCACCTTGCTTCGGATCGAACTCGAGAAGCCGATGGAGGGTGAGCGCTTCGCGGGACGTCGACTCGGAGAGCCTCTTCGCGGCCCGACCGGTCGGCGCTGCGAGGCGGACCGTGAGCCCCGCGGACTCGAAGACCGAAACCACGGCACGGACGATGGTCGTCTTGCCGACACCCGGCCCGCCCGTGATGACGAGGAACGGCTCGTTCGACGCGAGCTCAACGGCGTACCGTTGTTCGTCGGCGAGCGCCACGCCCCCCGCCCGCTCGAACCGTTCGATGGCGACCTCCGCTCCGCGGAGTCGTTCTCGCGGCGCACGGGCCATCTCCACGATCCGCTTCGCGACGTCGAGTTCGGCGCGATGGAGTCCTGCCTCGAAGATCGTTTCGGGATCCCCCTGGGGCGACCAGACGAGTCGCCCGTCGATGGCGAGGGACAAGCAGGCGGCGCGGAGTGCGTCACGTGTACCCGCACCCGACTCGTCGATCTCGAGTAGAGCGCGCGCCTTCTCGAAAAGCAGGTCCGCGGGGACGAAGACGTGACCGTGGTTCGTCTCGTCGTGCAAGACCTGCACGATTCCGGCGCGGACCCGCTCGACCGAGTCCTTCGCGACGCCGAGCTCCATCGCGATCCGATCCGCAGTGCGGAATCCGACGCCCCACACGTCGAGCGCCAATCGGTACGGTTCGCGCGAGACGATGTGCATCGCCCTCGCGCCGTATCGTTTCGCGATGCGCGTCGCCAGCGACACGGAGGCTCCGTGGGCTTGGAGGAAAATCATGACGTCGCGGACCGTCCGCTGTTCGATCCATGCGACGGCGATCGTTTCCGCGCGCTTCTTTCCGAGTCCCGGAACCCGGGAAAGTTGGGCCGGCGACTCGTCGAGTACACGCAACGTGTCCAGTCCGAAGGTCTCGACGATCCGCGCGGCGACCTTCGGCCCGACGCCCTTGACGAGCCCCGAACCGAGATACCTCTCGATACCGACGAGCGTACTCGGCTGCAGCTCCGTCACGCTCACGGCGCGAATTTGTTCGCCGTGCGTCTTGTCACGTTCGACGGCGCCGCGCACCCGGATGCGGGCACCGACGCCGACGGCAGGAAATGCACCGACGACGGCGATCGGTTCTTTCCGGTCCGCCGTCGTCATCTTGACGACGCGGAACCCGGTCGTCGGATTCTCGAAGGTGACTCGCGTCACCTCGCCTTCGATGGTCGTTTCCCCCACGGAGTCGAGTTTCACACCGAGGGGGACTTCGACGCGAGTCCCCCGTTACTGGAGGGAATCGGTGCGGACGTTGAGGCGGAAGTTCTTCACTTCGCGACCGCTCCACTTGCCGATGTAGAGGACGATCTTTCCGTTCGCGGGAACGGTGGGGCTCGCCGTGCCGACGAGACCGGAGAGAGCCTGACCGACGCACGGAGACGTCGTGCAGTCGTCGTTCCATTTGCCGCACGCGCGGTAGTCCGCCGGCGGGTTCGAAGCGCCGTCGTAGCTCACCATCACGGAGTCGAACGCACCGTCGCTCGCGGGGCTCATCCACGCGGAGATCTTCGCTTCCTGGGACGTCGGGTTCTTGATCTCGACGAGCGTGTACGACGTCTGCGACGAAGAGACGCTGCACATGCCGCTGAGGGGACTGTCCACGCGACCGATGGCGAGCGGTCCGACGGTGAAGACATCGGACACGATCCCGCTTTCCGGCGCGGCTGCGTCCGGGTCGACGGCGGCATCGGGATCGACGGCGGCGTCGGTGCCGGCATCGGACACGGGCGCCACGGTCGACGAAAGGGTGAGGCTCGGGCGCACCGGTTCGAAACAATCCGAGAACGAACCCCACTGACACGACGATTGGCAGGTGTGGGAACGTCCTTGTCCGGCCGGACACGAAACGCCCTCGACGAATTCCGTCACGCCACCGTCGGCTCCCGCGTCGCCTTCGCACTCCGCGGTGGTCGGTCGATTGCAGAAGCCGCCGGCCGCGAACGTGCAGTCGTTCTGACATTCCAGGTTGCGCGTTCCGCAGAGTCCGCAGTACTCGACCTTGGTCGAACCGGGGATGCAACCGTTCGCGATCTCGTTGGTGCAAGCGCCCCAATCGAGCCAGACGAGACCACCGTCGCCGGACCGAGCGCAGAGGCGGCTTTGCTTCCCGCATGCTCCGCACATCCGCTGTTGGACCTGCTGGTTCTGCGGGCAGGGCGACCCCGGCGGGTCGAAGGACGCGTCGACGAAGGTCCCGGAATCGGCGGGTCCGGAGTCGGTCGCGGCGTCGGCTTTCGCGTCGGTCGCGGCGTCGGTCGTCGTGCCGTCGGTCTTGGCATCCGAGGAGGAGTCCGTCGTCGTGGCGTCGACTGTCGCATCGGCCTTCGCGTCCGCCTTGGCGGCATCCTGGGTGGACGCGTCCGTCACGACGGACGAACCGTCACGGGTCGTGGTGCCGTCGGACGCGGCGTCCTGCGGAGTCACGTCGCCACCGTCCGTGTCGTCTTCCCCACCGGAGGAACTGCACGCCGTGAGGGCGCCGGTTCCGACGGAAAGACCGGCCAAGAGAACGAACATCAGACGAGTACGGACCATGACAGCTCCTGCGAACTCCCCACCGACGGGCGGAGGAACGGGGGGTTCTTGCATTGCGTTCGAGCGAACTTCAATCAGTTTCGTGCGTATTCGTGAGCGCCGGCGGTGCGGACGTTCAGGGTTCGACGCGGACGTTCAGGGCGTACGTGCGGGCCACGGTTCCGGAGAAGTACAGCGCCGTGTAGACCGTGATCGAGCCGTTGCCCGGGATCGTGACGCCTTGGTCACCGTCGTCGCTGTCGGCGACGAGTCCCGCGAATCCGCCCTCGCAGACGCCGCTGGAACTCGTGCAGTCGTCGTTCGTGAACGTACCCGCCAGGCAAAGCTTTCGCGCGCTCTCGTCCGTATCGGGCGGAGGGACCGGGCCGCCGTAGACGGCCATGATGGTGTCGAGTTCCTCGCCGTTGGTCGCCGTCGTTCCCCAGATCGAGACGTGGATCGGTGCGGCCGTCGGATTCTGCACTTGGACGTAGGAGAACTGCGTGGTTCGTGTCGTGAGGTTCGTGAGGGGACACGTGATGGGAGTGCCGAGGATCGTGGTCTCCACGGCCTTGATCTTCGGGTTCACCGGGAGCTCGAATTCGCCCGTGACCACCTGACCGGCGGCGCCCGCGACGAGGATGTTCGGATTGGAGCCACCGTCTCCCGAGAACGGCGACTCGCACGAGCCGAAGTCGTTCCACGAGCAATCCGTCTTGCAGCTTCGGCGTCGACCTTCGCCCATGGGGCACGAGAGACCGGAGACGAACTCCGAGACGACACGACCGCCGTCCACGCCGGCATCGCCCTCGCATTCGGCGTTCGTCGGGCGCTGGCAGAATCCGCCGGCCCCGAGCGAGCAATCGTTCTGACATACGAGCGTCCTCGTGCCGCAGAGGCCGCAGTATTCGATGACGGTGCTCCCGGGAATGCACCCCGTCGGTCGTTCGCCTAGGCACGTTCCCCAGGGTTGCCAGACGTATCCGCCGTCGACGGGTCCGCAGAAGCGACGCTCGACACCGCAGCGTCCGCAGAGTCGCTCTTGCAGCGCGTTCGGCTGGGCACACGGCGACCCGACGGGGTCGAAGCTGGCGTCGGGAAGGGAAACGTCGGGGACGTTCGTGTCGGACACGGCGTCCGACGAGGCGTCTGCGCTGCCGGAGTCCCCCGAGTCCGTGTTCACACGGTCCGAGGCGACGTCGCTCGCGCCATCCTTCGCGCCATCGGTCGCGACATCCGTCGTCGTGCCGTCCTGCGACGCGTCACGCGGTGCCGTGGCGTCGGTGGAAGTCCGGTCGGCGGCGGCGTCCGTGACTCCCGAACCGGTCTCGGCGCGCGACGCATCGGGCGTCGTTGCACCGGAATCGTCATCATCCTCACCCGTGTCGCTGCCGGAGCAGGCCAGGAGTCCCGTGCCGCACGTCGCGGCACCGAATGCGAAGAGAAGGAAGAGTCTACGAAGCGTCATCGAAAGTCCTGGAGGGTACGGAAAGAAGGAAGTGGCCTCGTACGCGAGATCAGCCGCGGACGAAAAGTCTCAGTGGAAGCACATCGCGGCGGCGTCGAGCGGACGGTACCCGCCAGGCGTGAGCAAGGTCACCGAATCGCCCGTATCCGTCGCCGAGTTGTCCACGCAATACGCCGTCGACCCGTCCGTCGTGGCGTGTGCGCTCCGGGAGGGGACCGGCGCGACTTCGCAGGTGATGCCGTCGGCCGTCGCTCCGGTCACGCGGACCATCGCCACCTTCCACATGTCGCCCGAAGAATCGCCTCCGGATTGACGCAACACCGGGAAGTCGCTGCCCGTGACGGGGTTGTACCCCGAAGAAATCACGCGTTCGCCGTTGCAGTAGACGTTCACGTGGGCCTTCGAGGGCGAGTCGCCTCCGCTTCCCCCTGCGAAGTACTTGAGGCCCACGGCGTAAGTCGAGTTCACCGCCGGCGTGTCGACGTTGACGTTCTCCGGGGCACAGAATCCGTCCGTGCCGGTCGCGTTCGGGTCGGAGACGGAGGGCCGACACTTGTTGATGCCGCCGTTCGCGTCACGATCGAGACGCGGATTCCGACACGCTCCCGTGGCCGTGGATCCCCAACCGACACACGCGTCCGCGTTGGGACTCGGCGCGTAGGACCAGTCCGGTCCGGTCGTGTCGGAGCTCTTGCAGTTGGCGTAGTAGCAGTCCTGGTCCGCGCACGTGCTCCCCCAGCCCTTCTTCGGGCAGGAGGTGTTTCCTGCGGGCGGAAAGTCGACGCGAGCGACGTGGAGATCGAGATCGACACCCGCAGGTTCGGTGTCCCAGCACGCCTCCACGCGGAGACCCGGCGCTCGGACTTCGATCTTCTGAAGGCAGGAGTAGTGCTGACCGAGCAGATCGAACTCCGCCTCGAGAAAGTAGTCTCCGCTGAGAGAAAACGCCGGGTACACGACGTTCTTCACCGTGGAGTTCTTCACGACGGTGCCCTTCTCGAGTCCGCTCGTTCCGAGATTCGTGACCGTCGTCCCGATGGGGGACGACGTCGCGCTCGCCGTAGCGAAGAGCCCGAACGTCGGGTGCGGCAGGATGTTGTCGCAATCGCCTCCGCGAAGCGTCCACTTGTACCCGGTCGCCTGGGCGGCGAGGCCGGCGTTGATCATCCACGAAGCCGCGTCGACCTTCAGCGGGAGCGCCGAGGGCGAAGGGTACGGGACCGTGCGCAGTGGGCTCGTGGGGCAGCGCACGACGTCTTCCTTGCACGAGCAATCGTTCGTACGTGAATTGAGCTCGGCGCCGTCGCAGTCGAAATCCCCGGGCGAGCAGACGTCGTCCGCGTAAGCGGGTTGTGCACCACGACACAGCCCGCTCCACCGACGGAATTCGCCACCCCCGCACTCCATGGTGCCGCGGGAGTTTTCGGCGCACCATCCCGCGGGCTTTCCCGTGCTCGCGACGGTCTGCGACGGCGGCACGAGATAGCACTCCTTGGTCGCACCGGTCGCTGGGCAGGCGCACCCTTCGTCGACCATGCCGTCGCAATCGTCGTCGAATCCGTTGCCCTGCATCCCGTTCGTGAAACCCGGGAAGTCGTGCTGACCGTCGCACTCGTTCTCGGTCGGCGCGAGGCACCTGCGCTTGATGGGTCCCGGGGCGCCGGCGTCCAACGTGCATCCCGCACCGTCGGTCACGATGCTGGCGTCGTTGAATTGCGGATCGGCATCCGTCAGCGGTGCGGTCGCGTCCGTACTCCCGAAGGACGGGCCTTGCGGCTCGGCATCGACTCCCGCGTCGACCGGCGTGAAGTCTCCGCCCTCGGAGCCCCTCGAGCACCCGAGGGGAGCGAAGGCCGCGAAAGCCATGGCCACGAGGACCCCTGACGCGATCAATTGTAGGCGCATGGATCCCTCGAGCGACGGCCCCCGCCATCGCAAAGCCGCGGCATCTCCCAATGGAGAACGGCGGTGCATAGCCCGCGCTGCCGCACCGCGCAACGTCCCGGACGAATTTTTCCCCTGGGCGCCGATTCGTCGGACCTCCGAAAACACGAAAGGCGACCCGGGAGAATCCCGAGTCGCCTTCCGGAAGTTCCGCGGAGAGCGTCACCGCTCACCCGGAGGGAGCGCCGCGATCAGAAGTCGCCGTGGCCGTGGCCGGCGTGACCATGACCGCCCGCGGGCTTCTCGTCCTTCGGACGCTCGGCGACGAGGCATTCCGTCGTGAGCATGAGGCTCGCGACGCTCGCCGCGTTCTGGAGGGCCGTGCGGACGACCTTGACCGGGTCGATGACGCCCATGCCGAGGAGGTTGCCGTACTGGTCGGTGGCAGCGTTGTAACCGAAGTCGTCCTTGCCTTCCTTGACCTTGTTCACGACGATCGAGCCTTCGAGGCCCGCGTTCGCGACGATCTGGCGGAGGGGTTCCTCGATCGCGCGGCGGATGATCTGGACGCCGAAGCGCTGCTCGTCCTCGAGCTTGACGCTGTCGAGAGAAGCCTGGGCGCGGATGAGCGCGACGCCACCACCGGCGACGACACCTTCTTCCACGGCCGCGCGGGTCGCGTGGAGCGCGTCTTCGACGCGCGCCTTCTTCTCCTTCATCTCGGTCTCGGTGGCCGCGCCGACCTTGACGACGGCGACGCCGCCGACGAGCTTCGCGAGGCGCTCCTGGAGCTTCTCGCGATCGTAGTCGGACGTGGTGTTCTCGATCTGGCTGCGGATTTCGGCGATGCGGCCCTGGATCTGGTCCTTGGCGCCGAAACCGTCGACGATCGTGGTGTTGTCCTTGTCCATCGAGAGACGCTTCGCGCGACCGAGGTCGGAGATCGTGACGTTCTCGAGCTTGAGGCCGAGTTCCTCCGCGATGACCTGACCGCCGGTGAGGATCGCGATGTCCTTGAGCATCTCCTTGCGACGATCACCGAAGCCGGGGGCCTTGACGGCGGCGCAGTGGAGGGTGCCACGGAGCTTGTTGACGACGAGCGTCGCGAGGGCTTCGCCTTCGATGTCTTCGGCGATGATGACGAGCGGCTTGCTGACGGGCGATCGCTTCGAGGACCGGGAGGAGGTCCTTCATGTTCGCGATCTTCTTCTCGCTGATGAGGATGTACGCGTCCTCGAGGACCGCTTCCATGCGCTCCGGATCGGTGACGAAGTACGGCGAGAGGTAGCCGCGGTCGAACTGCATGCCTTCGACGACGTCGAGGGTCGTCTCCGCCGTCTTGGACTCTTCGACGGTGATGACGCCTTCCTTGCCGACCTTCTCCATCGCTTCCGCGAGCTTCTGGCCGATTTCCTTGTCGCCGTTCGCGCTGATCGTTCCGACCTGCGCGATCTCCTTCGGGTCCTTCGTCTGCTTCGCCATCTTCTTCAGGGAAGCGACGAGGGTCTCGACGGCCTTGTCGATGCCACGCTTGATCTCCATCGGGTTGTGACCGGCGGCGACGAGCTTGGAACCTTCGCGGTAGATCGCCTGCGCGAGAACCGTGGCGGTCGTCGTGCCGTCACCGGCGACGTCGCTCGTCTTCGAGGCCACTTCGCGCACCATCTGGGCGCCCATGTTCTCGAAGCGGTTCTCGAGTTCGATTTCCTTCGCGACCGTCACGCCGTCCTTGGTGACGGTGGGAGAGCCGAAGCTCTTCTCGATGACGACGTTGCGACCCTTGGGGCCGAGCGTGACCTTGACCGCGTCGGCGAGGGCGTTGACGCCCGCGAGGATCAGGTTGCGCGCGGATTCCGTGTAGACGATTTCTTTGGCTGCCATGGTGATTGACCTCTGGTTCGGATCTTCGGATTCGTTCACGTCGCCGGGGCGACGTTCGCGCGCATCAGTTCAGCGCGCGGAAATACTCACTTCTCGAGCACGCCGAGGATGTCGTCCTCGCGCACGATGAGGCGCTCTTCGCCGTCGATCTTCACTTCGGTGCCGCTGTACTTGCCGAAGAGGACGCGGTCGCCGACCTTGACGTCGAGCTTCTTGACCGTGCCGTCGTCCATCACCTTGCCGTTGCCCACCGCGATGACTTCGCCTTCGACCGGCTTCTCTTTCGCGGAGTCGGGGATGATGATCCCGCCCTTGGTCTTCTCTTCTTCCTTCACGCGCTTGAGGATCACGCGGTCTTGCAACGGACGGATGTTTGCCATGGTGACTTCTCCTGGACGCTCTTGAATGGGACGTGACGAGGGGTGCTTCGAGACGAGGGGAGCGACGGAACTCCGGCGCCTTCGATCCGCGGGGCGGCCGGCCAGAATGACCGAAGCTCCGCTCAATTCGGGGCACAACCACCCCAAAGTCGATTGTTAGCACTCACCCAGGGCGAGTGCTAACCGTCGCCGCGCAACCTAATGCGGGCTTGGGAGCCGTCAAGGGTCGACCCCCTTCGCTGTGGCGGAATCTGATTTGAACCTAAGTTGCGGATATTGCGTGGAATTGGGCGAAATGTCCGTTCCGCACCAAGCAACGCTCATCCGACCGACGCTTCTGGCACTCGCCCTGGGGAGGTGCCAGCAACCCATGGAAAGCGTTGGCGTTTCACCGCCACGCAACATTGCCGTGACGTGGGAGCGCTCGTACAAATAGAGGAGGACAGGCGTCGTCCGCGTTTCGGTGTTCCGGAACGGGACATCCTCTCTCCTTTAAAGGTGTCCTCCGTGGGCCCTTGGGGGCGAAAGGCTCGGCAGTTTCGGACGCCGGTTCGGAGGGAATGCGATGACGATCCTTACGACCGCGTCGGTGTCGGGCTTCTTTCATCAAGTCGTCGAAGATTCGCTGCGGGTGAGAAAGGTCACCGCGACGGATGCCGCGACGAACTACCTGGTCGGACTCCTGACCGACTACGCCAAGCCCGGTGGACTCGCGGAAGAGACCCTCGATCGTCCCCTCGCTTTCCTCCTGGACGAAGCTCTCCACGCCGAAGCGCCGGGCGAACGCTTCGATCGCCTCCGAACCTTGGGTGACGGAGTCCTCTACGGATGCGGTTTCTTCGGCGAGCACTTCGCAGCGCGCGGCGTCGAGCAGCGCTACCTGATCGGAATCGGGACGACCGCCTACGACAATGCGGGTTCCATGCTCCGGCGCGGAAGCTCGCCGGAAGACAAGACGCTCGCGAGCGTCGACATCTTCGCGGAGCTCGCCACGAAGTTCGCGGTCTACGTCGAGGTGCTCGCCGACGTCGCGGAGTCGACGATGGCCATGGGGAGTGCGAGTTCGAAGAGCGTCGTGAAGCTCTACGAACGATGGCTCAAGACCGGCAGCGATCGCTTGGCCGAGGCCCTGAGCGCGCACGGGTTGGTTCCGACCCGAGGCAGCGGCGGGGTCATCCAGTGACGGAAGAGCGTCGCTCGACCGACGAGCGTTGGCTCTCGGGCAACGGCGCGGGCCTCGTGCGAGCGCGATCTCTCGCGACGGCGGTGCAGTCGTCCCTCGAACGCTTGTACCAACTCGACCGCGTCGCGGACGTCCACGCGTTCGTCGAACCGCTCGGGGAAGGCGAGCGCGAGGTATTGCTCGTCCGCGAAAGCGACGGTGACATGGAGCTCTCCCTCCGGCTTCCCGTTTTCCCTGCCGCCTCGTTCGACCTCTCCGAGGGAGGAGACTTGGACGCCCTCTGCCAGTTGGTCGAGGGCGTGAGTCACTTCGTCTACCTCACCGATCGTGCGCACGACGGACGCGAAGCGACTCAACTCGAACTCGAGGTCCAAGCGGAGGTCGACAAGTTCGTGATGCTTCTCGCGTGGCTCGCGCGCTGGGATCTCGCGACGAGCCGGCGGGTCCGCTCGCGACTCTTCGAGGAAGTCGCGTTCCTCCACGACACCGGGTCCGAGCAGGGTGAGCGCTATCGGCTCGCGAACGAAACGGCTGGAAGGTTCGCTCGTCGCCTCGAGGAACGCTTCGTCGGGGCGGGCCGGATGGCCGAGATGCAGCGAGAATTGCGACGTTTCTATCGGATGGGCCAAGAAGACAAGCTGCGCGCTCCGCACCTCCTCTAGAATCCGGCGCTAGTCGCGTAGCCTCCTTCCTGTCCGCGCCCCTCCCGGAGAGCCCTCGTCATGTCTTATCTTCGAAATCGGCGCCTCCGATCCACGTCGGCTGCGTTCTTGACCGTCGGGGTCACGATCGCGATTCCGACGGTCGCATGTGCCGATGATTCCCGCCCGACGATCAGGATCGCGCGTGGAGCGAGCAAGGCGCCGGTCAAGGATCCGTCCGCACCGGTCCCCGTCGTGGTTCCGGCGGCGACGCCCGCCGTCTCGACCAGCGGTGACGACACCGTCTACACCAAGGATGGTGGCGTCGTGCGTGGAGCGATCGTGGAAATGATCGCGAACGACCACGTCACGCTGCGCCTCTCGTCAGGGAAGACCGAACGGATCTCGTGGGCGAACGTCGAACGCATCGAACGCCCCGCGAGCGCGGCTTCGGCGGTCGTGGTTCCGGTTCCGACGGTCGTCGGCCCCGTTCCGGTCCCCGCGACGGTCCCGGCGTCTTCCATCCGGATCCACGTCGAGTCGGATTCGGATGCGGACGTCGTCCTCGAGCAGCGCGACGCGGCTCGCCGGACTTGGGTGCCGCGTTGCCACGCTCCGTGCGACGCGGACGTGGATCGTGCCGGCGAGTACCGGATCGGAGGCGGCGTCCGAGGGTCGCGCAGTTTTCGCCTTCCGCCCGGAACCGAAGGTGCGAACGTCATCGTGAACCCCGCATCGACGGGCGCGTTCGTGGGTGGAATCGTGCTCGCCGGGGCCGGCGTCGTCACGACGTCGGTGGGTCTCTACTTGGTGCTGGATGCCGCCTATCGGTACAACGTCACCGCCCTCTACGGCACGGTCACGAGGTCGTCGGTGTCCGGTGGCGACACGACCCCCGGGTGGATCGTCACCGGCGTCGGCCTCGCCGCGACGGCGGTCGGAACCGTCCTCTTCGCCACCAACATCCGGAGCAAAGTCGCCGTGACCGGAGCGGCCGGAACGGCGTCGGCTTCGCTGCCGACGATTCCCGTCGCCGTGCGCGTTCCCGAATGGCCCGCTTCGCGAAGGGAAGCGCTCGTACCGACGACTTCCGCCGCCTTCGTGCCGACGTACACGTTCTCGTTCTGAGCGTTCGGGCCTCGAGGCTCTCGTCAGAGCCCCATCAACTTGGCGATGTAGTACCGCATCGTCTCGGTGGTCCCGCCGCCGATCCGGAACAGTCGTTGATCGCGCCACGCACGCGCGATTCCGTATTCCTCCATGTACCCGGCACCGCCGTGGAATTGGAGGCACTGGTCCGCCACTTCGGATGCCACGTCGCCCACGAACACCTTCGACATCGAGATGAGCTTGACCGTCTCGAAGGATATCGGTTGGCGATCGACGTACTTCTCCTGGTTGTAGCGCTCGACGGCGGAATAGGCGAGCGCTCGGGCAGCTTCGAGCTTCGTCTGGAGTTCGACGAACTTGTGCTGCCAGTACTCGCGCTTGATGATGGGTTTGCCGAACGCTTTGCGGTCACGCCCGAATTCGATCGCCGAATCGACGAGAAGCTGGGATCCGGCGAGAGCGCTCGTGCACGCGATGAGGCGCTCGGACTGGAAGTTCTGCATCAGGTACATGAAGCCCTGATTCTCCTCGCCCAGGAGATACCGCCTCGGAACGCGCATGTCCTCGAAGGCGAGTTCCGCCGTGTCGCTGGCGTGATTGCCGATCTTCTTGAGCTTCCGCGAGACGGAGAATCCCTTCGTCTTCGTGGGGACGAGGAAGAAGCTGCACCCATGCGCCCCCGCGTCGGGGTTCGTCTTGACGAGCAGGGTGACGAAATCGGCCCGCGTGCCGTTGGTGATGTACGTCTTCGAGCCCTGGATGACGTAGTCGTCCCCGTCTTTCCGCGCCCAGGTCTGGATGCCTGCGACGTCGCTGCCGGCATTCGGTTCGCTGACTCCCAACGCGGCGATGGATCGACCCTCGATGGCGGGCCGCAGGAACTCGTCGATCTGTTCCTTGGTTCCCAGGTCGGCGATGACTGGAGTGGCCATGTCCGCTTGGACGAGCAGTCCCATCGTCACCCCCGCCGAACGACACCGGGGTAGCTCCTCGCTCTTCGCGACCGCCATCCAGTAATCGCCTCCGGCACCGCCGCAGGACTCGGGATAGTGGGCGCCGAAAATTCCGAGCTCTCCGGCCTGTCGGAAGACGTCGTTCGGAAAGAGCTCGTCCTCCTCCCATCGGTCCGCGTGAGGTGCGAGCTCCTTCTCGACGAACCGGCGAGTCGTGAGGCGGAACTGCTTGTGTTCTTCCTTGAACGGGGAGCCCATCGTTCGAATGTCGTACACGAACGGCGATGCCTCGCAAGACTTCGGTCCGAGGGTGTGGCTTCGCAGCGATCGTCGTCACGACGTCCGGGAGGAGCACATGGCCCGAGTCGTCCGCCTCCGAGCGAACGGTTCCACTCCGTTCGACCTCGCCGACGACGACGTCCTCGCGAAGTGGCGAAGCGAAAGCATCGTCACGTGGTCCGCGGCGAGTGGTTCGGAAGCGAAGCGCCGGGTGTGAGTGCCGGTGGGATCTGCACGGTCGACCTGGACGAGCGTGCCCGAGGCGACCTTCACGGAACCCGACGCGAGCCGTCGATCGATCAGGTACGCGCAGCGAAGGAGCATCCTCTCGGACTCCGAGGCGATGGCGGAGATCGGTAGACCAACGAGACCGGTCGAGGCCACGTTCCGACGTCCCGTCGATTTCGTCCGGACCTCGGTTCACGCGTGACGCCCGAGAACGCGGCGGAGTCGCGCGCACTTCCATAAGTGGCGCGCACAAAACGAAACGACCTCGCGGGGGATGAACGCATCCCCACACGAGGTCGTCTCGGACGGCCGCTTCTCTCCCCCCACCAGCTACGCGACGAGCGCGAGTGCCGGACGAAGAGAAGCTACCGTTCAGCGATTCACTTCTTCTTCGCCGTCTTCTTGGCGGCCTTCTTCTTCGCGGGCTTCTTCGCAGCAGCCTTCTTCGCGGTCTTCTTCGCAGCCTTCTTCGCAGTCTTCTTAGCAGCCATTGTCTTTGCCTTTCCCTTAACAACGACGCGTTTCTTCGCGCCGCCTGTTTTGACCCGTCCACGCCCCTCGTCGACCTGTGACGAAACTGCAGCGCGAGCCGGACCACCAACACCATTGCGCACCGGGCGGGCGACCAAATCTCGCCGTTTTGCCCGGACTTTCAGCGCTACTTTGACCTTCTCATCGAGCTCTTCGAAGTCGAACGGCTTGTCGATGTGTGCGTCCGCTCCGTAGAGAGGACTCGTCATCTGATTGAGGTTCTCTCCGATGCCCGTAAGCATCACCACGCCAGTGTGAGCAAGCGCGACGTCTTCCCGGATCTTCCTGCAAACCTCCCAACCACTCATGCCGGGCATCATCACGTCGAGCACGACGAGGTCGGGAAGGTGCTCGCGAGCGAGCCTCCACGCTTCCTCGCCGTCGGAGGCCTCGATGACGTCGAGCCTCGGGTCCTCCATCGACTTGAGATGGTGCGCCACGAGCTCGAGCATCTGCGGCTCGTCATCGGCGACGAGTACGAGCGGAGGCGCAGCGGAGGGAGACATTGTGGCGATTGTCAAAGCAAGCTCGCGCTTCGGTCAAGTTCATTGCGCACGAAGTTGATCAACTTCTTCTCGGAGGTGCTCTCGAGCGACCTCCGCTTCGTCATCCTCTCCCACACCGAAGGCTCCTCCATCGACACGATGCGGACGTCCTTCGACGACGATCGCACGACCTCGATCATCGCGAACGACGATGCGCACCACGACGTGATCGCGTGTTCGCATCGCGTGAGAACGGAAGGCGTTTCTTCGGTCATTCGTCGCGAAATTTCGTGGCGACGCGTGCGGTCGACTCGACGAGTTCTCGCGACGCGTGGACGTACTTCACGATGGTCGGCATGTGACCCTTCGTGAGCTTCAACTTGCCCTGCATCATGGCCTTGATGGGGTCGACCTCGCGCTTGATGACCGTCTTCCAGCGGGCGTAGTCGGCGACGATCACGAAGGGGGCGCCGTCGGCTTCGGATGCCGACACCAACCGACAGTCACGGCAGGCCCCCTGATGGACGTCCAGCCAAAGTCCGGTGTCGACGTCGATCCCGATGGACGGGTCGGCCTTCACGACCATCGCGACGACACCGTGGGTCCAGTCTTTTCCGGCCACTTTGTAGGCCTCGTTCGAATTGATCGCGTCCTTGTACGACGATGCCCACTCGGGCGACGGGAACAGATGCGCCATGCGCCTTCCTCCACTGGTTGCTCGCGAACGGTCGCGGGAGGCGGCGTCGATCGAATCACACCGGTGGGTCGCCGTACTTCGACTGCGACCTTCGCGGTCGGCTCACGCCGCCACCTGCCGTTCGAGCGAGTGGGACACTAGAGCAGAGATCGATCGAAGGGAATCCCGTTCGATCGACGGTGCGTGTCCTTCACGACGCAGCTCCTCCGGGTCGGAGTCGCGAACGGAGTCGCCTGTCGCTCACGAACGAGCGGGAGGGCAGGTCGTCGCCGGACGAACGTGGCTCGGAGAGCGAACCTCGCTACGCAACCTCGGCCGCTCCAATGTGATCGGCACGCGGCACGATCGAAGTATGCTCGCCGGGAAATGAACGAGACCGGATCGACGCGGACGCGAGTCCATGGGTACGGCGACAAGCGCCTCGACGCCGTCCTCGACTTCGTGGCGTTCGCGGCCCGACCGATGCCCTTGGTGACCCTGCTCGACGAAGCTCCGCGTCGATTGGCAGCGATCGTCGGCGCCGACGTGTGCTCGCTCTACCTGCTCGAAGGCGACGGCAACACTCTCGTCATGCGCGGGAATGTCGGCTTCGGTCGCGGCGTCCTCGGACAGGTGCGCCTGTCCGTCGGAGAAGGGATCACGGGCCAGGCGTTCGAATACATGCGCCCCATCTCCGCGAAGTCGGCGGGTACGCACACGGCGTACAAGCACTTCGAGACCCTTGGCGAGGAACGCTTTCCCGTGTTCCTCGCCGTGCCGATGCGGGGGAAGTCCGGTCCTCTCGGAGCCTTGGTCGTCCAACGCAAGGAGCTCGAGTTCGACGATCGCGACGTGGAGCTCGTCACCACCCTGTCGGCACTCATCGCCGCCGGGATCCGTCATGCCGAACTCCTCGACTCCCGTCGCGACCGAGCGGCGTCGTCGCGCCGGACCGGTGGCGGTACGCGGAAAGTGACACTCACGGGTCGGCCGGTCGTCGCCGGACGTGCGCTGGGGGCCATCGCGCCGTTTCGACGACCGCCGCCTCGTCCGAAGGAGCAATCGACGGAGCCTCAGCAGGTCGACGCCGACGTGCGCCGTCTCCGCGGCGCGTTCGACACCGCGGACAAGGCGATTCGCTCGCTGGCAGCGCGAGCCGAGGACATGGAGCTCGGTGACGAGGCGAACTTTCTGCGGACGTACACGGAAATTCTGGCCGACATGCGTTTCCGCGAACGGGCGACGGAACTCGTGGCGACGGGTATGGGGGTGTCGCATGCCTTGGGTCAGGTCGCGCGCCTCGCGACCCGAACGGCGGCGAGCGTGACTCGGGACCCGTTCCTCGAGGAGCGGGCGCGCGACCTCGAGGACCTGTGTGACGCCCTGGTGATGCTGTCGTCGACCGAGAAGCGCGCCGAGCTGCCGTCGAAGGGCATCCTCGTCGGCGATGGGCTCACGGTATTCGACCTGCTCGTCTCGGCGCGCGCCCACCCGGTGGCCGTCGCGCTCACCGACCGTGCGTCCGGCCCCCGGACACGTGTGCTTCTCTCGCTTCTCGGTGTTCCGTCCATCGTCGACGTCCAAGGCCTCTTCCGCTGGGCGTCGGACGGAGACATCGCCCTACTCGACGCGGATCACGGATTGCTCATCCTGAATCCGACGAAGAGCGAGATGGCGGCATTGCGGGAGTTCCGGAGGAGCATTCCTCCGCCGGGTTCGGCCACCTGACCCGCCCCACGAGGCGCTTGGGGCCACGACGAGAATGGGTCATGCTTCGGATCCCAAGGAATCGGAACGGGTGGGTGTCGTTCCGGGGTGCTGACCGTGTCCTCTACCTCGCGACCTTCCGACCCCGGCTCCGGGGACCCCGCCGACACGTTGCCGTCGCTCGTGGAAGACGACGGCAGCGACGATCGACCCTCGATCACCGACGTCCGAGGCACCATCGCGCGCTTCGAGATGGCGTATTCGCCAGCCGAGGGGGAACGGATCGGGTTCGGTCCGCCGGCTGCCCAACTCGTTCCGTCGCTGGCGTACCTCGCGGCATCTTTCGCGCTCGCCGGATTCGTCGTCTACGGACAGAACGCTCCGAGTGGCTCGCGCATCCACGTCTGGATCGTCGAAGGTGATCTTTCGCGTCCCATCACGTCGGGAGGCATCGCGCTGATCGTATTCTTGAGCGCGGTCGCCACGGTCATCCGCACGCTCCTTCGAGGAGTGGTCGTGCACGCCGACGGCATCGAGGCACGCGAACTCCTCCCCCTGGGGATTCCGCGCGTGCGGAAATGGGCCTGGGCGCAAATCCACCGCGTCGTCGTGGCTCCCGACCGCGTGGCCCTCGAGCTTTGGGACGGCGCCTACGTCAAGCTGCCCGCCGTGGCGAAACACGACGACCTCACGAGACATGTGATCGGCGTCGCTCACGGGCGAAAGATCCTGATCACGCATCTCGGATGAGCCGACTCCCGAAATGCGAACGCGCCGCCGGAAGCTTCCGGCAGCGCGTGTGCGCCGACATCCATCCGATTCAGCGAATCGGCGCGGGCGCGATTTGGCCGAGATTGAGTCCAGCGGGATACTGGTAGCTGGTGTTCTCGCCGTATCCGATCACCTGGATGCCCGTGGGCTTGTCGGCAGTGAGCGTGTGCGAACCGCGGTTGCCGGCTCCGAGTTTGACCCGTCGGATTTCGAAGTTGGTGGAGATGGCCGTCGGAGCGTCCTTGTTCTCGACACCGTCGATGAGGACCTTGGTCCCGGGCGGCGCGACGACGTCGACGAAGCTCATCATGTAGTCGTCGGGCGCGAGGAAGATGTACGAGCGCCGGAACTGTTCGACGGAGACGGGGAAGCTCATGGACGGGTCGCCTAGCGGAAGCTGGGTCTTCCCGGGATCGAGAAGTTCACCTCCGAGCATGAACGTACCGACCGCGAACTCGTGGCTGGCCGTGACTTCGAAGTCCGTCGCGAGCGGTCCACATTCGACGACCTGTCCGGCCGCGAGCGCATCGGGGCACCCTGCCGGACGGGACGGAACGTACGAGAGCTTCGTGTCGTCCGCGTTGCCGTAGAAACGGACGATGTGTCCGACGATAGGTTTCGAGGGCCCCGTGGGAACGGTGACGACGTAGTGCTTGCCGAGGGTCTCGGCGGGAAACACGGTCTCCTCGACGTGATCACATGCCATGACGTCGGCGGGCTGATTGATGCACGGAACTCCCGCGATCACCTGGATCGGCTTGTCCGCTTTGAGGAGCGATCCGCTGACGTCCTTGTCCTGGCCGAGCTCGCCGGAGAGCACGGCGACGTCGCCCGCGTCGAGCGTGAGGTCGAACGTCGAACCCGCCGCGGCCGCGGCGACGGCGACGGCCGACCCCGTTCCCGACGCGACGATGTTCCCGGCAGCCTTCACGGTGACGGTGGTCCCGTTTTCGGTGGCGGTGACGGCGAAGTACCCGGCTTCGGTGTGCGTCTCGTATTCGAAGGTCAACGGGTTGAGAACCGGATCGGAGGTCCATCCGTGTTGACCGAAAACACGGTAGTTGCCGGTCATCGCGGTCGTCGGCAGGAGGAGCGATGCGTCGTTCGTGTACGAGTAGCAGCCGACGCCCTGGAGCTTCTCCGCGAACGTGAGGCACGTCGACCAGTCTTTACCCGAAGGACCACCCTGGCCTTTGTATTCGAGCGCGTTGAACTGGTAGACGACGACGGGGCGGTCGCTCACGAGATGGTACGCGGACGCGCGAGCGACGATCGACGCCTTCAACTGATCGGCCCCCGTGGGTTCCTTCAGCGCGTCGATCCAAGGCAGGAAGATCTTCTCGAGCTCACCGGGCTTGACCGTGACTGTCCGGTTCGTGTTCGACGGTCCCGTCACGGTGATCGTCGCCGATTCCTTTCCGCCGTTGGAGACGACGACGGCGTAGTCGAACAACTTCTTCACCGGGTTCGGCACGACGGTGGGCCAGAACGAGCAGCCCATGTACGAACGCGCTTGGGCAGCCTCGTCGCACGTTTCGGGATCACGGGGTCCGCGCGGGTCGTCGATGCTTCCGTCGCCGAGAGGGATGTCCTGGCCGAACGGAGTCTCGCCGTCGGCGGCGACCGAGGCGTCCATGACCGACGTTCCTCCGCCCGGCGGCGGCGGCTTCGAAGTATCGTCGAATCCCGATCCTGCTTTGGTGCCACATGCCGCGACGGTCGAAGCGCCGACGGCCAGAGTCGCGAACATCCAGGAGCGAGCGTTGATTCCGAGAACTTCCATGGCGGCCTTCCGTAGCATTCGGGCTTTTTTCAGCCACGTTTCAAAGACATCTCTGTCCGCAGGGAGCGCCGTATTGATCGGGTTCATCGGGGTGGCAAGTGCTTGCAGCCCTGCGCTCGGCGTGGCGGAAAATCCCGGGAACTCCACGGTCCCCGCGGATCGGGCGGGCACATCTCCCGCGCCCGAGACGCTCGATGGGAGCTCCCCTGCCCCCCCGAAGGACGCATCGTCAGCGGAACTTTCGACCGTACCCGGTCAGGGGCAGGTCGAGCGGGTCCAATGGGAAGGCAAGGCGATGGGGACACACGTCGCGTTCGCCGCCTTCACGGGTCCCGGTCTCGATTCGGCGAAAATTCGGAGTGCGTTCGAGAAGGCTCATGCGGAACTCGTCCGGCTCGAAGCCCTCATGACCACCTGGAACGCCGAGAGTGAAGTTTCACGCATCAACGCCAGCGCCGGTCGAAGTCCGGTGAAAGTCGGTTCCGAGACGCTCGACGTGGTGCGCGAAGCGCTGCACACGAGCGCGATCTCCGACGGAACGTTCGACATCACGTTCGAGGTCCTTCACGGACTCTGGAAGTTCGATCAGGACTGGGACCCACATCCCCCCTCGCCCGAGGCCATCCGAGCGAAACTCCCGCTTCTCGACTGGAAGAAGGTGAAGGTCGACGAGAGGGCTAGCACCGTGTTCCTCACGCGCCCGGGCATGAGAATCAGTCTCGGAGGGATCGCGAAGGGCTACGGAGTCGACAGGGCCGCCAAAGTGCTCGTCGACGAAGGACTCGTCGCGTTCTATGCCCAGGCAGGTGGCGACCTCCTCACGAAGGGCACGAAACCGGATGGATCACCGTGGGTCGCGGGAATCCGGGACCCTCGCGGCTCGGCGACGACCGTCATCGCGACGCTCCCGATCAGCGATCACGCGTTCAGCACGGCGGGCGACTACGAACGAAGCTACGTCGTCGGGGGAAAACGCTACCATCACATCATCGACCCGAGGACCGGTCAGCCCGCGACGGAGAGCCGAAGCGTGACCATCTGGGCGCCCACGGCTCTCCTCGCCGACGCCATCGACGACGCCGTCTTCATTCTCGGTCCGAAGATGGGACTCTAACTGGTCGTGTCCATCGACGGTGTCGGTGCAGTCATCATCGACGCCAACAACAACCTCTGGATCTCCGACCGTCTCGCCGGAAAGGTGAAACTCATCGCGCCGCCCAGTGACGGGATTTGAATCCCGAGAAGCCGTGACCTGGGTGGGAGCATTCGGAGGGTGAAAGGTCGTGCGACATCCCCTCTGAACTACCGGAGTGCCACGAGCCTCCGCGCCGCGACTTCGAGCTCTTCGACCGTGCGAACGCTCAGGACGGTGCTGCACTTCTCGGCGTAGCGACGCATCGCGCTGTCCCCGGACGCCCAGGCGCTCCGAGGCTCGGGACACAGCCATACGAGCGAGCGTGCTCGTTCGCGGATCGCGTCGAGGTGAGAGGCCCCATCGTCGTGGAAGTTCGTACGACCGTCCCCGAGGATGACCACCGTCGTCCTACGATCAATCGACGGTAGGACTCGCTCGACGAACGAAGCGAAGACGCGTCCGTAGTTCGAATTGTCGACGACGGAGATGACCGAGCCGCCGTAAGCACGGCCAAGCGCCACTTGGATCGGATTCGATTCGAAGAGGTTCGTCGTCTCTCCGAGTTCGCTCACGAACACGAACGTTCTCGTCTTGGCGAAGAGGTCCTGCGCGGCGTAGGCGAATTCGAGGAGGAACGTGGAGACGGCCCGGACGGAGTCGCTCACGTCGCAAAGAAGAACGAGTCTCGCTTTGTCGCGTCGGCGATTCCTTCGTTCGGGGACGAACGGAACTCCCCCCGTCCGGTACGCGGCACGCATCGTTTTCGAGACGTCGAGACGCCCTCGCTTCGCCCGGCGTGCACGCACCATCTCCCCACCTCGGAGTCGCTCGACGAGGGCACGGACGGCGCGCCGAACGGCTTCGACCTCTTCGCCACGCAGCGCGGTGAAAGGTGTCTCGTCCCTGCGTACGATTGCCCGTCCGGACGCATCGGAATGCTCCGCGGCGGTCGCGCGACGGCGTACCTCGGCCCGGATGGATTCGGCGGCAAGTTCGAGCTCGCGACCGAGCGCATCGGTCAACGCGTCGCCGCGCTTACCGAGGGCGTCGCGGAGGGCGCTTCGGACGGCGGCGAGGCGACTCTTCGCGTCACGTACGCCGACGCGTTCGACGATCTTGTGTGTGTAGAATCCGGCCTGAGCGACGCTTTGGACCCCTTCGAGCGCTTTTCGAGTTTCTCCTACGGTCAGGAGCCGGTCCAACTCGGGCCCTCGTTCGAGCAGTGCGCCGAGATGAGCGCCCTGCCCTGCCGTGGCCCACGACTCGACGACTTCCCTCACGATCGCGATTTCGGCCTCGGTGAATCCTTGATCGGCGAGTCGGCTCCACAAATCGCGGTGAGTCGTTCGACTTCCGAAGAACTCATCGAACGCTCGCGTGAACTTCACCCGTGAGCGTTCCCGCGTGACGACGATGCTCGCGACGGTTTCGAACAGGTCGTTTCGCCGTTCGAATCCGACGAGTCGGATGGCGCGAACGACGTCGAGCGTCTGGGAGGTCGAGACGTCGATTCCGTTCCTCCGCACGACCCAGACGAATTCGTCCACGAGTCGCAAGAGCGCGCGCGAATCCGGCATTTCCCTCAGTCCGTCGGTGCAGGTTCGGCCAGCAGAGCCTGAATGTCGGCTTCGAGGCGCGCGAAGCGGCTCGAATCGAATCCGACGACGACGCTCCGGATGACCCCCTTCTTGTCGATCACGAACAACGTCGGAAGTCCGGAAACTCCGTACGCAGCAGCGGCACCGTGTTCAGGATCGGAGGCGACGGGGTACTTCGCAGGGTGATCGCGTAGGAACGCGGAAATCGTCTGGGACGATTCCGACGAAACTCCGACGATGGAAAGTCCCTGAGCTCCGTAACGCGAAGTCCATCCAGAAAGGACGGGGGACGTCGCGCGACACGGCAAACACCATGTCGCCCAGAAGTCGACCACGACGACACGGCCTCGCAGCGAAGACATCGAGGCAGGAACGTTTCCTTCGACACCCTCGAGACTGCCGAGAGGCGGAGCGAAGGTTCCCACGCGATCCATGCGCAGGAGTTCTTCGCCCGGAGGCATCGTCGCGAGCGTCACCTTCGACGTGATCGTGCGCCCCTCACGTGCCACGACGACGGTCACCGAGTCGCCGATTCCCCGTGTCCCGACGATTTTCGCGACGTCCACGGGTGAGCGTACGGCGGCCGTCTCGATTCGGACGATGCGGTCGCCGTCGCGTAGTCCCGAACGGTCCGCCGGTGAGCCGCGGACGACGTGCTTCACGAGGACTCCTTCGATCGATGGCGAGACGCCCATCATGACGCCGAGCCACGGCCGCTCCGTTTCCGCCCGGGCGTCCTTCGCGCCGACGACCAGCAATCCAAGCAGGAACGCGAGGGACAAGGCCCGTCGGATTTCGGAAGCGAATCGATGGCTCATCGGCACCCATTCAGCGTAGCAGTGGGGAGGTTCGGTCTCCCACGTCGATGCTCGCCAGGAAGGGTCTCGCGGTCGTCACGATCCATCCGCGATGAACGCGAAGCGGCCCGCATTTTCCGAGACAAGCGCGCCCCGAAAGCGAAGCGGCGCGCATTCTCGGAGAGAAGCGCGCCGCGAAAAGGGTCGAGCTTCGTGCCGCACCGCAGAAGGGCACGAGGACCTAGGGCCAGTCCAAGAAGAAGACGAGGACGTTCCGTGTGAACGGCGCGAACCAAGGGCGACGGCACATTCAAGTTAGGTAAGCGCCCGGGATCGCGCGGGAAAAACGCAATCCCGGGCACGCGACTCGTCCGCAGCCCACGGACTCTGTCGCCAACACCAGGTCAAGCAAGCGAAAGCACGACCAAAGCTCAAGGACCCAGGCGGGTCATGGAAGCATAGAGCAGCGACCGTGCCAGGCGAGCGTTGCAGCATTTTGTCGTGCAAATACAGATGCATGCGCCACGAGGACGTCCCGGGGTTCATGCGGACTCAGGTACGGCCACGGCGTTCGAGTCGCGATCGCGACGGGGGCCGGAAATGTTTGCGACGGAGGCTGATTGACGAGCATGTCCTGAGAGGTCGGGCACTTCGCGAATTGCGGACGTTTATGAGGGCGAATCGACGAGCGCAGACTCGGAAGCGCGTCCTGGTTGACAGGATTCGGGCCGTGAGTATGGTGCGCGTTCCCTACGGGCGCCCGTAGCTCAGCTGGATAGAGCACTGGCCTACGAAGCCAGGTGTCGGAAGTTCGAATCTTCCCGGGCGCGCGAATTTCTCCATGGTGGTCGACTCCCACTGGATGCTGGAGGCCCTGGCCGAGGCAGATCGTGCCGCGGACCTTGGTGAAGTTCCGGTCGGCTGCGTACTCGTCGATTCCGCGGGCCGTGAAGTCGCGCGAGGCTTCAATCTTCGCGAGAGCGCGAAGGACCCCACCGCCCATGCGGAGATGGTGGCGATCCGCGCGGCCTCACGAGCCCGCGACGCGTGGCGACTGGAGGACCTCACGCTCTACGTCACTCTCGAGCCCTGTCCGATGTGCGCTGGCGCACTCGTCCACGCGCGCGTCCGTCGGGTCGTCTACGGGTGTGCCGATCCGAAGGGCGGCGCGGTCGACACGCTCTTCTCCATCGGACGCGATCCGAGATTGAACCATCGATTCGAGGTCGAACGCGGAGTGGAAGAAGCGGCGTGCGCGGATCGATTGAAGCGATTCTTCGCCGAACTCAGGGCACGGGGAAGGAAGAAGTCGCTCGTGTGACGGGGGTGGTCGTGTTCACCAGTCGTCTCCCGCGCCATCCAGCCTGCCGCCGCCGACGGGGTCCCGTGGTTCGGGTCTCGGATTGCCGGCCTTGTAGAACACGAGCGCGGTATCACGTGCGCCTTCTCGTTCCTCCTTGGTGACCAGTCCGACTCGGAGCGAGATGTCGAGGAGCTGCGAGAGATGACGCTGCCAGCTCTCGCCGAGTCTCCCGGAGTCCGCGAGCTTCGAATAGCGCACGGGCGAAGGCAGGAGCGACGCAAGGAACATGCATTCCTGTAGCGTCAGTTCGTCCGGCGCCCTCCCGAAGTAGAACTCGGCGGCATCGCGGATGCCGTACACGTCCGGGCCGAACTCGATGACGTTGAAGTAGAGTTCGAGCATTTCGCTCTTCGTAAAGGTCTGCTCGAGGTATTCCGTGAGGACGAGTTCCTCCAACTTTCGCGACAGCGTCTTGTCGCGGACGAGGAAGAGATTCTTCGCGAGCTGCATCGAAATGGTGCTCGCGCCGCGGACGAACCGTCTCGCTTTGAGATTGGCGACGATCGCGTTGCGGATCGCGTAGTGATTGAAGCCCTTGTGTTTGCGGAACGAGCCGTCTTCGGTGGTCCGTACGGCGACCTCCATGTACGGACTCACGTTCTCGAGATCGGTCCAACGCGGACTGCCTGGTCCCGTGGTCGTCTCGGCGAGCGTTCCGTCGGCGAGGTACACCCGGTGCGTGAACGTTCCGGCGAATCGTCGCTTGTCGAGTTCGGATGGTACCGATTCGAACGAGCACAAGTCCTCGAACTTGTACGAAACGGACGTGTCATCGAGACGAGAGCTGTCGAACGAGACGTGGCCAGCTCCGCGCAACGTTCCCGCGAGCCGGGCTCCGGTAAGGACGGGAAGGAGTGCTGAGGGCGTACTCTCGAGTAGGGACTGACAGGCGACCGTGGGCACCTCGAAGCGAACGTCTCCGGTGACCTTGCCGTTCCCCTTTGCGAGCGATCCAGCTCCTCGCACGTGTGCAGCGCCCAGAGCCACGTCGAAGGATTCGAGTCGAAGCGAGCTGCGATCCGACAGCTCACCTTTCGCAGAAATGTCGACGTCGAGCCCTTCGATGGGATCGGGCGCGATGGCGGTGTGAGAGAACCCGACGTCGCGGACTCGAACTATCCCGTCGAAGTCGAGGCGCATTCCATCGGCGAACAAGCGGACGCTGCCGTGACCTTCGAGGGACGCTCTCTTCGTGAGGGCGACCGAAACGGCTTTGGGCTCGCCGCTCGCGAACAGGTCGAGAGGTACGGGGCCGCCGTCGAAGTTGAGCCGCACCTCCCCCTCGCCGACCGGGAGTGACAGTTCGACGTGGAGCGGACGAGACTGGGAATCGGCGGTACGGAACGACGCTGCGATGGATCCGCCCTTACGCTCGATGGCGACGCGCGCCGGTCCGAGCGCGATGGTCGACGGAGTCTTCAGAGTAAGGACCGTCTCGTCGATGACGACCGAACTCCCTTCGGTCACCTTCTCGGCGATTCGGTCGCTTGCCCATTGCGCGAGCGCGCGAAGTCGTAGGGTGCTGGGTAGCTCGAGGTGGTCCTCGAAGGCGTCCGCAACGACGGCGGGGCCCTTGCTTCCCGAGAAACTGACGTCCTTCGGCCGCGTCGTCGACGCGTTCCGCTTCGGCACATCGGGAAGTTCGGGCGGTCGCAAAGGATCCGCGACCGGGTGAGCAAGCGGTCCCGCAGGCGATGGCGCCTCCCTCTTGGATTCGCCGTCGACGGAGATCTCGGCCTTGGCAACGTGAACCCCGTATCGAGATGCGGACGCCTCGACGTCGACGTCGACCCCATTCCAGGTGGTCTCCACACGGCCCGACGTGACCTGTGTGCGCTCGACCTGGACCACGGTTCGTCCGGATTCCCGGTCGATTCGTAGCCCTCGCGCCGAAAGATCGGTCCGCGCCGCCACTCCCTCCCATTCGACCGACATCCCTTGGACGTGAACCGGGACAAGGGGTTTGACGCTCCCACCCCGATGACCTTCGGGAAAAAGGACGGATCGAATCACTTCCGCCGTCCCCGACATTCGGACGAGACCGCCCGAAGCAACTACCGACCGCATTCCCCCTGATGCGTCCACCCGAAGGGAAATGCGGTCGACACGCGCCTCCACGCGTGCGCCCTCCGCCAACTTTCGAATCTCGACGTCTCCGAGATCGACTCGAAGCCATCCAACATGCACGGAACCGACGGCACCGGAGAAACCGCGTCCCTCGAGAACATGTTTGAAGCGCCACCGAACGAAAGGTCCAGTGAATCCGGCGAGTACCGCCATCGTTACGACGAAGGCGAATGCCCCTACCCGAATCCGGGTCCATCGAACGCGGAACATCGAAGGAGGAGGGTACGCGCGAAGCCACGAGCTCACAACGCACCCAACGCTCGCGCGATCATCGTCACTTCCGGAAGCCCGGAGCAACACGAACGCGAGGCAATTCAACCCCATTCGTGCGGGCGCGAGGCTTCAGGGCCGTCGAACGCGAACGATGGCAATCGCCATCCAGATGACCGAATCGATGACACCGTGGGCGTCGAAATTGCGCCCCCGGCGAGATTCGGGATCGATAGGTCGCGAGCTCGAACGTGTGACGTTGGCGTCCGCGCGAGATGCCGACCACCGGGCGCATCCCCCTGCGACGGTCGGGAAGGTCGCCCGGAGCAATCGGTCACCCCTCGAATGTACAAAAGAGGAAAGGCCCGAATCCGGTTACGGATTCGAGCCTTTCAGGGAAAAAATCCCGGCAGCGTCCTACTCTCCCACACGGCTTCCCGTGCAGTACCATCGGCTCCGAAGAGCTTAACTTCCGAGTTCGGGATGGGATCGGGTGTGGCCTCTTCGAAATCACCACCGGAAAATCTTGGGTCGCCACGGAGTCGCATGGGCGGGTTTTGCCCTGCGTTGCTCTGTGCTTCGTCCTTTTGGAGAGCCACCTCGTTTTGGTGAGGTAGGGCGTCTCGCAACCCGAATCCTGCGCGCAATACTTCGAATAGTGTCTTAGAGATATGATCAAGCCGCACGACCTATTAGTACCAGTCAGCTCCGCTAATTGCTTAGCTTCCACACCCGGCCTATCAACCTCGTAGTCTACGAGGGGTCTTTAGGGTCTTGCGACCGGGATACCTAGTCTTGAGGCCGGCTTCCCGCTTAGATGCTTTCAGCGGTTATCCGTTCCGTACATAGCTACCCGGCTGTGCCACTGGCGTGACAACCGGCTCACTAGGGGTACGTCCAACCAGGTCCTCTCGTACTATGGTCAGCTCCTCTCAAGTATCCTACGCCCACGGCAGATAGGGACCAAACTGTCTCACGACGTTTTAAACCCAGCTCGCGTACCGCTTTAATCGGCGAACAGCCGAACCCTTGGGACCTGCTCCAGCCCCAGGATGCGATGGGCCGACATCGAGGTGCCAAACCGCGCCGCCGATGTGAACTCTCAGGCGCGATCAGCCTGTTATCCCCAGAGTACCTTTTATCCGATAAGCGATGGCCCTTCCATGCAGAACCACCGGATCACTAACGCCTGCTTTCGCACCTGTTCGACCTGTCGGTCTCACAGTTAAGCTCCCTTGTGCGTTTGCACTCTACGCCTGGTTTCCAATCAGGCTGAGGGAACCTTCGCACGCCTCCGTTACTTTTTTGGAGGCGACCGCCCCAGTCAAACTGCCCACCAGGCAGTGTCCCTGACCCGGATCACGGGCCTAGGTTAGATTTCCAGAACATCCAGGGTGGTATTTCAACGTTGGCTCCGCCGAACCCAGAAGCCCGGCCTCAAAGCCTCCCACCTATCCTACGCAGAATGTCCCGAAAATCACTGCCAAGTTGCAGTAAAGGTTCATGGGGTCTTTCCGTCTTGCCGCGGGTAGAGGGTATCTTCACCCCCGATACAATTTCGCTGAGTCCCTGGTCGAGACAGCGGGGATGTTGTTATGCCATTCGTGCAGGTCGGAACTTACCCGACAAGGAATTTCGCTACCTTAGGACCGTTATAGTTACGGCCGCCGTTTACTGGGGCTTCGGTTCGGCGCTTCGCTTGCGCTGACGCGTCCCCTTAACCTTCCAGCACCGGGCAGGCATCACACCCTATACGTCGTCTTTCGACTTTGCAGAGTGCTAGGTTTTTAGTAAACAGTCACAACCCCCGTTTCTCTGCAACCTCCCGACGCTCTGCAAGCAAGTTGCTTTACGCTAGAAGGCACACCTTCTCCCGAAGTTACGGTGTCAGTTTGCCGAGTTCCTTAACCAGGGTTCTCTCACGCGCCTTGGAATACTCTTCCCGCCCACCTGAGTCGGTTTGCAGTACGATTACCAAAGTGGCTCTGTACGCGGCTTTTCTTGGAAGTCTGGAATCACCAAGTTGCCTAGCCGAAGCTAGACCTCATCACCTCTCGGCTTAGCGTCCTGCCGTTTGTCCCTCTCGGGTCCTAGCAGAACAGCCTACGGGCTTGAACGCAGATCCATGCACTGCGCTTGGCCTATCCTCCTCCGTCCCCGCTTACTTCAACG
>JAXLYL010000001.1:0-327500 GCA_046351475.1 Polyangiaceae bacterium | reverse complement strand
TGACGGGCGCTCGCACGCCTCCGTGGTCTGCCTCCGGAGAGCGCTCACGCGCCAGGAGATCCCTCTCCGGCGTCCCGACACGACCACGGGGCGTTCGTTCTCGCGGCGCCGCCCTGGGAGGAAGCTCGCTCGCCAGAAGGCCCCCTTCGGCGCCTCGACACGAGGAAGGGGGTGTTCGTTTTCGCGGCGCGGAGATGGCGCGCGAATCCGGCGGGTTCGGCCTTCGCCGAGTGCGTGCGGCGCACTTCGCATTCGAATTGCCGGTTCGAAGCGGTGGTTCCCAGGCGACGATGCGCGAGGAAGTCCCGTGTTCACGCCGTCGGATGCGTCGAGAGCCAGCCTTCCGCGAACCAGCGGTGGGAACGTTCGCGGACCAGGGTCGTTTCGATTCCGTTCGCGAGTCGCACGCGAAAGCCACGTTCTCCGGGCGCGAGACCGTGTCCTTGCCATCGTCCGAGCACCTCGACATCGAACGTGCCGTCGGCCGACTGGATCCGAACCGGTCTGCCCTGTGCTTCGCAGTGGACAGATACCGGAGTCCAGGGCGCCGCGGCATCGTCGGCCTCCCAACCGGCTTCCAGCGACAGCGCGTACGCGGCCCCCGAAATGGCGCGGGAAGGGGTGACGAAGCCGGCTCGACGACCGAATTCGATGCAAAGCGCATATCCTTCGGGGAGTCGACGAACGGCATACGTGTACCGGATCGTCCGGACGAGGATGAACCGCAGTCCGGCGCCCACGGAGCGCGAAGCGACGTCGTCGAACACCACCCGCAAGTGGGCAGCCGTGACGCGGATGGTGAACGCGTCATGGTCTCCCGCGTAGTCCACGCACTCGCCTTCTGCGTCCACGAGGACCGCCGCCCGCGCGGCCGGTAGCGCCGGAAGCATTCGTGAGAGAACGAGCCCGAAGGGGGATACCGTCAGCTCGCGCGCCGGGACGGGGGGTCGAGCGCGGTGACGTCGCGGTCCGCCCGTCATTCCGGTCGCGCGAACGGCTTCGCCATCGCGGCGTCGGAGTCCGGGGCGATTTCGACCACCGTGCGTTTGCGTGCGTTCTCGACGAGGCCGTCGATGGCGCGCTTGGCGCGGTAGTTCACGACCGAATCGTGGAAGAAGCTCCGGCGCTCCTCCAGAGGCATCACCTTGGCGGGGACCTTCTCGACGAGAAAGATGACGTGCCAGCCGAACTTGGTCTCGACGATGTCACTGATCGCACCGGGGGCGCGAAGCGCAGCCGCCGCAGACGCGAAGGTCGCGTCCATGGTGCCTTCGTTCGACAGGACGCGTCCATCCGCAAGCATGGCAGGAAGGTCCTCGACGCGGACCTTCACGCCGTCGTGGGGTACGGCGGACGCGAGGCGACGAAATTCTTCGGCGGACCTCGCGCTTCCGACGGCCCGGCGGAGGGATTCCGCGACGAGCCGAATCTTCTCGACGTGCGCGGCGTCCTTCTCCTTTCCACGCAGCGCGATCGCGTGGACCACGACGAACGACTCGGGAACGTCGACGTCGCGCCACGCGTCCTTCGAGAGTTCCCGGATTTCGTCGTCCGTCGCGGGTCCACGGGCTACGGCGTCACGTCGTACCGCGTCGATCACGAAGCGCGCGGTCGCGCTGCGGAGCGTCCACGCCACGTCGGGACGCCGATCCGCTTTCTCGGAGAGCGCCCACTTCGCGAAGAGCGCGTCGTCGACGAGGGCATCCAGGGCGGCAGTCGGAGGAAGCTTGCGCGCGGAAGCGACGGCTTCGACCGAACGCCGTCCGATGACCGTATCGCCGACCCTCGCGATGGTTTCACCGCCGAGCGCGACATTTCGTGCACTAGGCGCAGGACCTTCGTGCCCGCATGCGGACAGGGCGAAGAAGAATCCCATGAGCCGGACGACGCTTGGACGATTCATGACGCTTTTCGTCGAGGCTCCGCGAGGCGCTGCGCCGATCTCAGGGCGAGAAAACCGATGCCGAGCTGGATCAATCCTCGTAGGTCGTCCGAGCGAGAGAGCGAATGGATCGCCCACGCGCAGGCGGAAGCTCCCGCGAGGACCATCACGACCGCCGTGAGTTGGACCGAACGCACACGCCGAGCATAGCCGAGGTTCCGAGCGGACGGAGTGGCCTCCTGGCGGGCGGGCCGTCGGACCCCTTGGCGGCGTGGGCTCGACGAAAATCCGTCGAAGATGTGCCCGACGACGAGGCGACGACGAACGAGCCGTCCCGCGTTCCTGTCACGACGTCAGCGGCGGAGCAGCACGAGCACGGCCAGCAGGACTCCGCAGAGGATCCAGGACGGGGCGGCCGCGCGGATCGCGGCGGATTTTCGGGCGGGAAGGCCCATCGATACCGCGACGTGACTCGCGGTCCCGACGATCGCGAGTCCTGCCGCGAGCGCGACCAGGCGGACGAGGAGCGCTCGCTCGGGAGGGGCCACGTCCCAACCGAATCCCTGAAGGCCGGAGGCGGCGAGGACGCCGAAGGCGAGGACGAAGACGTCGCGTGGATTCCGCTTCCTCTCGTCGGGAGGGACGACCGCGAGGATCCGGGATTCGTCGAGGCGAGGGGGTGTGGAGGGCGCGGCATCGGCGACGGCGAACAGCAGCCAACCGATCATTCCGGCGATTCCCCGGGTCGTGTCGAACTCGATCTTCGTCGGTCCGAAGGAAGCCGAGAGCCATGCCGATGCACTCGCGAGCACGAAAGCTGCGAGACTCGCGATCCAGGTGCGGGTGGCCGCCCGGTGCGTGGCGTAGACGTGGACTCCGAGCGCGGCCACCGCCACACCCCCCGAAACGCGTGCAGCGATCCCCACGGACGAAGCCGAAGCGACGGGCAACACGGTGGCGGCCCAGGCATAGGTGCCCGCGAGGGCGACCTGGAGAGGTGCCGCGATCGACCGGACATCGGCGGAGGAAGTCGGGTCCGCCGGACCGACGGGAGTGGGATCGGAGGAGGGCACGGGAGGGGCCGGTACTCCCGCTGACGGTACCGTCGCCGGACGCGGAGGTCCACCGACGAGCCGCCCGAGCGGCCGCCGTCCCTCGCGGCGACTTCAGACTTCGGCGCCCGGTACGGAACGTCCGAGGAGGCGGGCGACGGAAATGATGTCCGCAGCGGTCCGACCGTCGGTTTCCTCGGCGAGCGTGATTCCCAGCGAACTCCAGAGTCCCCGATCGAGGAGGTGAGTCGGTCGGACGTTCTGGAGCGCGGCCAACATGACGTTCTTCATTCCGGGATGATTCGTCTCGAGCTCGTCGAGCATCCTCCCGACGATCTTCCGCTGGAGGTTGTCCTGGGAGCCGCACAGATCGCACGGGAGGATGGGAAACGCTTTCGCGTCCGCGTACGTCCGGATGTCGTCTTCGGCGCAGTAGACGAGGGGTCGGATTACCGTGTGACGTCCGCCGTCCGCCGCAAGTTTGGGGGGCATGGCGGCGAGCTGACCGGCGAAAAACAGGTTGAGGAGGAGCGTCTGGAGGACGTCGTCGCGGTGATGGCCCAACGCGATTTTCGTGCACCCGAGCTCGGTGGCGACCCGGTACAGGATGCCGCGACGAAGTCTCGAACAGAGCGAACAGAACGTCTTTCCCTCGGGAATCTTCTCGGTGACGATCGAGTAGGTATCCTCCTGGATCATCCGGAAGTCGTGGCCTTCCCGGGCCATGTACTCCCGGAGGACGTGTCCGGGATAACCGGGATGTCCCTGGTCCACGTTCACGACGACGATGTCGAACTGGATCGGCGCACGTGCGCGAAGGCCTGCGAGGAGGTGCAGGAGCGTGTAGCTGTCCTTGCCGCCGCTCACGGCAACCATGACGCGGTCGCCGTCCTCGAGCATCCGGAAGTCGGTCAGCGCGCGAGCGAGTCCCTTCGTGAGACGTCGTTCGGCGTGCTCGAGGTCCTGGATGGGAAGCATGGGGGGCTGCGTCCTAGCACGAAACGCAGCCCGCGCCGGCGTCAGCGGGCGGCCGCTTCGATGAGCGCGAGATAGGTCAAAATTCCGTGTCCCGTGGCCCCCTTCGGGGACCAGCCGGCCGTACGATCCCCCATGGCCGGACCGGCGATGTCGGCGTGGACCCAGTTCTTCGTCTCGCCGATGAATTCGCGGAGGAACAGGGCCGCGGTGATGGATCCGCCGTAACGGTCGCCGGTCTGCTTCACGTCGGCGACGTCGCTCTTGATCTGCTCCTTGAGATCCTCGAGGAGCGGCATCCGCCACATCTGTTCACCCGAGGTCTTCACGGCCGCCGCGAACGCCTTCGCGGTCTCGTCGTTGCTCGCGTAGAATCCTGAGCACGTGCTGCCGAGGGCCACGACGCACGCGCCCGTGAGGGTCGCGTTGTCGATCAGCATGTCCGGCTGGAGAGCACGGGCGTACGCGAGGGCGTCGGCGAGGAGCAGACGGCCTTCCGCGTCGGTGTTGATGATCTCGACGGTCTTGCCGTCGAGGGAACCCCAGACGTCTCCGGGGCGATACGCGTTGCCGTCGGGCATGTTCTCGGCGCACGCCATGATCGCGTGGACCTCGACGTTCGGCTTGAGAGCGGCGACGGCCGCCATGAGGCCGACCATGTTGCCGGCCCCGGACATGTCGAACTTCATCTCGCCCATCCCGGCGGACGGCTTGATGCTGATGCCGCCCGTGTCGAACGTGATGCCCTTGCCGACGAAGACGATCTTCTTCTTCGCCTTGCGCGCGGGTGCGTAGGTCATGTGGACGAAGCGGGGCTCGTTCGCGCTGCCTTGGCCGACGGCTTGGATCAGCTTCATTCCGCGGCGCTTGATCTCCTTGAAGTCGAAGACCGTGACCTTGATCTTCGCCGCACGCGCGACGCGGGTGGCGGCGTTCGCGAGTTCGGCAGGAGTCATCACGTTCGGCGGTTCGTTACCGATGTCGCGCGTCACGTTGACGGCGCGTCCGATGTCCGCGCCGAGTTCGAGGGACTTGGTGGCCGCGAGTGCCGGCTTGGTCGGGACGAGGACGATGGCCTGCGCGAGGTCGACCTTCGGCTTGCGGTCGCCGGTGAAGTACTTGGTGAACCGGTACGCCCCGAGTTCGACTCCTTCCCCGACGAAGCGGAGGCGGGTCTCGAGACCGGCCGGAACGGAGAGCGCGAGCGACTTCGCCTTGTCGGCATTGGCGGCGCGCGCGGCCTTCGCGGCGAACAATCGGACGTCGGAATCCGTGACTTTGCCCCTGTCTCCGAGTCCGATCAGCACGAGGCGCGACGCCTTCAACTTGCCGAACGTGGGCAGGGAAAGCACCTGCTCCTTCTTCGCCGTGAACTCCTCCTTCGCGATCAGCTTCTCGAGTCCGCCGCCGAGCGCGGCGTCGAGGGCCGCAAGTTCACGGAAGCCCCCTCCCTTCTTCGCCGCACCGTAAAGACCGACGACGAGGACGTCGGCTTGGACTGCATGGGGAGCATCGGCGCGGACGGAGAGAGCGAGAGACATGAAGGTTGCTCCGGGAATCGAGAACGGGGAAAGGACTCGGCCGTTCGGGCGGCCGGGGAAACGGGTGCGAAACTATGCCAGAGCGTCCCGAGAGAGGAAAGCTACGGGCGCTGGCTCCAGGGCTCCGTCGACGTCGGGATGCCAGTTGGGCCGCAGCAGGCGCGACCTCCGGGTGACGGCAGCGCAGTGCGGCATCGCGATTCCCATGCCCCCGGTTCCGGGTAAGCTGTCCTGGCGATGGCGACCTCCAAGACCCGCCGACTCGGTTCTTTCACCTGCGCGCTGGCGGCGGCGGCGATGACGGTGACGGGGTGTTCGGTGCCCCACGTGTCGCTGGCGACGGGGACGAGGGAATACGTCGCGTCGGACTATCCGCAGGTGCTCTCTCGCTGGACCCGATCCGAGGACCTGCTGGTCCTTTCGGAGCTCGACAACCTGCTCACGGCCACGGCGACGTACCAGTCCTGGGATTTTCGATGGGCGTACGTCGTTCGGTACGCGCACGACTACCGTCTGACGGTCGAGCAGCGCCGCACTCTGATGACGCGCACGCTCGAAGAGGCGCGTGACGCCCATCACTTCTACGTCGCCCTCTACGGTGCCACGCGACGGTCGACGGATCTGACCCAGCCGAACAGCACCTGGATCGTTCGGCTCATCGACGACCAGGGCAACGAGACCGCTCCGGCGAAACTGGAAGCGATTCCGAAGCCCGGCCCCCTCGAGAAGACTTACTTCCCGTACACGAGCGGATTCCGCAACGCGTACCGAATCGTGTTCCCCCGCACGACGGAATCGGGTCGCCCGACCATCGCGACGAACGCGAAGTGGTTCGGTATCCGGTTCGCAGGAGCCGAAGGCAACCAGGAACTCCGGTGGGAACTCGATCCGGCGGAGGCCGATCGTCTCGCTCGTGCGACCCCGACGACGGCCGAGTTCTGAATCGCTTCCGCGGCGACTCGCGGGTCACATACCCGCGAAGATCTCGAGCAACGGCGGCACGGACATGAGGAGCTCCTGCGCGACCTGACGTGCGCCGACGAGCACGATCGCGCCACCGGCTCCGGCCTTCGCGGTGTGCGGGGCGCCGTCACCGGAGAGGAGTTCCTCGGCGAAGACGAAATCACCCGAACCGAACTTCGTGGCCGAGCCGTCGAGAACGATGTCTCCGGCGGCCACCACGAGGAGGCCAGGGATGGCGTGTCCTTCGGGGACGAACACCTCGTCGGGCGCCATCCGTTTGATCTCGAGGCGGGAGGTCACCCGTTCGCGCATCCCCGAATCGAGCCGTTCACCCAAGGCGCCGATCGTGATGCCGACGAGCGCCTGAATCCTGTCTCCCCGGTTGCGCAGTTCGGCGTCGACCCACGGACAATCGTGGAAGGCCGACGCGAGGGCGCGTTCGTTCCAGAGGGCGACCTTCGCGCTCTCGCTCGCACCGAGGAGACGCAGCGGAACCGCCACGTCCAAAGTCCCGCGACGCCGGACCACGTCGAGGGCGCGCAGTCGGACGGCGGGCGCGTCGACGACGGCCGCCGCGACGTCGACCTCGCCCTCGACGACGAGTGCGAACGCGAAGTCTCCGACTTCTTCGTCCTTCGTGAGGAGACGGATCTCGGCGAGGGATGCGAACTGGAGTCGCGCTTCGTCGGGCACGTCCGCCAGTGCCGCGACGGCCGACAAGTCCACGCGCGGGTTGACCGACGGCGGGGACGATTGGCGCGCGGGTTCGCCGGCGACCATCTTCGATTCGGAGGTCACCTTGCGGAGGGGTGGCGCGCTCGTGAGCACCTCGAGGGTGTCCGGCGCACGGCCGGGAACCGGAGGCGCGAGCTTGCTGGGACGGAACGACTTGGGCACCGTCCGCGCTTCGGGTTCGCTCCACGGATCGAGCATGCCGCCGTGCACTTCGCCCGCGTCGTGGGCCTTGCCGTAGCGTTCCGCGAACGTCGCGGCACTCCGTGCGAGCACGAGAGCGCGTTCGTCGTGGTTCGCCATCCCCGCGGCTTCGGCGGCGCGACGAATCCAGACGACGACGTCCGTCCGGTCGCCGCGCTTCCAGAGCGACGCGGCGGCTTCGAGCGCCCACACGACGTCCTCGGTGTCGCTCGGAATCGGCTTCGGAACTTCGTCCATCCGGAAACCGTCGTATCAAATTCTCACGGGGAACCCGAAACGATCGCCCGAGGAATCCGGAAACAGGGGGCGTCGTCGTCGACTTCCACGTGCCAGGACTCGACGTCGTCCACGGCCCGCCCCTTCGCGAACACGGCGTCGACGGCCGTCACGCGCGCTCCACCTCCGGGAAGTGGCGAACGGGCAAGCGTCGCCGACACGAGGACGTACTCGTCGTGCCCCGGAAGTCCGGAACAGGTCACGCCCGCGAACTCGCCGACGGTCTCGAGGGTGCAGCCGGGAGCGAAGGCTTCGAGGCGCACCGCGAACGGCGTCGACGAAGAAGCGACGTGCGTGCGCGGATGGGGAACGAACTGGATCGTTTCGGAGGGCCACGCTTCGGGTGGCGGGACCTTCGGGAAGACGACGAACACGTCGAAGGGTTCCGTCGCGGTCGTCGCATCCGCGGCGACGTCGGTGCGAGCGGCGAGCACGGCGACGACGTGGTCCTTCGTCGGGACCGTCCGGACGAGGTTCGCCGTGGACGCGGGGCAGCGGTTCGTCTCGAACGGAGCGGGTCGGGGATCGACGGGGATGCTCGGACGCCCGGAGGAGGACGCGCCGGCCGATTCCGGGGGAATCGTGCCAGGACGCGAACCACCGGGACCCGCGGGCCGGGGCCCGGAAACCGACGTTCCGGAGTCGGCAGCGTCGCCCGATTCGCGTTCGAGGAGACCTCCACACGCGACCATCGCGAACACGAACGGGATCGCGACGGCCGCCACGATGGCGACGAAGGGGGGCCTCGGTCGACGCTCGGAAAGGCGGGCTCTCACGGGTTCGCCCGAGGAGTGCGAAGTGCCGTGAGGGTGCCATCTTCCGACGGAACGAGGAGGGTTCCGTCGTCGAGCAACGTCAATGGGGCGTCGACGTCGCCACGGGTGGGGAAGGTCCAGCGGAGGGTTCCGTCGATCGCGACGGCGCGGACGAGGTCGTCTTGGGCGCCGAAGTAAAGCGTGCCGTCGTCGTCCTCGAGTGCGCCTCCGTGGACCCCGAACTCTTTGGCGCCGGTTCCTGGAACGAGGAACTCGCCCACCTTCGCTCCGCGTGACGGTTCGATGCGGACCATGCGCGGGCTCGGCCCGTAGACGCCGGCGAGCACGTCGCCGTTCCGCGCGCACGAGAGCGGTCCGCGGACGAATCCTCCGACGTTCGTCCGCCAGGCGATGGCGCCGTCCGCCTGGAGTCGGACGACTTCGGAGGCGTCGGTTCCCACGGCGACGGCACCGCCTCCGAGGAGCACGGGGGCGCCGTCGACGTCGGCTCCGAGGTCGGTGGACCAAAGGTTGGTCCCGGACTTCGAGAACGCATGAACGCGATGATCCTGGGCTCCGACGACGACGACGCCGTCCTCGCGTACGACGGCGGACGTGAAGATCTTGCCTCGGACACGCGCGCGCCAGGCGACGTCGCCCGTACGACGGACGGCGAACAGGTCTCTTCCCGACGCGAACACGATCGTTCCTTCGGGAGTGGGTGCGGCGCTCGTATCGACGTCCGATCCGGTCTCGAGTTTCCAGAGCACCGCGCCCTTCGTCGAGACGGCGAAGAGTCGCTTGGCGTCGCTCCCGACGTAGAGCGTCCCGTCCGGGTGAACGTACGGTGCAGAATACACGCGATCGCCGAGATCCACGGTCCAACGCGGAGTGCCCGAGACGTCGAGGGCCACGAGCTTTCCCGAGAGCGTGCCGAGGTACAGCGTCGAGGCGTCCTTGGACACGACGACTTGCGTCGCCAGCGGGCCGTCCGCGACGTACGTCCATGCGACGTTCGGAAAGGCCGGTCCACGACCGCGCGCACGGTGCCTGCGCGACGGGTCGCCATGGAGCATTCCCGCGGGAGAGTCCGGCGCGAGGTTCGTCTCCGGAAGGGTGCCGCGCATCGTGGCCGGAGCGACCGGGTCACCCCTGGGGACGACGTCCGCGATGACGGGTGCTCTCGGGGGGACGACGTCGCGTCGGTTCGAACGAAGCGCGACGAGCGCGGCGACGACGCCCGTGAGGAGGACGACCGGAACGACGCGCGCGCGTCCGGCGCCGGGGGCTGCCGGAGGCGTCATCGGTCGGACGCCCGGTTCAGCGCGCCTTCGCGGCGCGCGCCGCACGCATGCGGCGCTCCGACTCGCGGGCCTCGGTGACGCCGAGGGCGTGCGGAGTCTCGTGGGGCATGCGGCGGGCGAGCCAGCCGATGAGCGTGAGTCCTGCCGTGCGGGTGCTCTCCGGGAGATCGGGCTCGTTCATCAGTTTCGTGATGTCGCCGATGATGCGCGATCGCTCGTTCTCGTCGGCCTGACACATCTCGCGACGGACGGCGTTCTGGAGCGCACGCATGCGTTCGGTGGAGCTCGTTCTCGTAAGCAATTTTGCGACGTCCCGAAGCGCCATGCGCATGCCTCCAAAGAACCCGTGATTCGACGGGAAAATGCTCGAATCAAAGCGGCTGAATCAAGACTTCTCGGTCCTTAGCGCCATTTGCGGGTCCGACAAGTCCCCGGCGCTCCATCGTCTCCACGATCCGGGCGGCACGGTTGTAGCCGAGCCCCAATTTCCGCTGCAGCCAGGAGGTCGAACACCGGCGGGTCTCCGCCACGATCCGGACGGCGTCGTCGTACATGGCGTCCTGCTCGCCGTCTTCCTCCGCCGCCTGTTCGCCGTCCTCGTCGCGCGGCTTCAAAATATTCTCGTCGTACACGGGCTCGCCCTGCGCGCGGAGCGAGTCGGTGACGAGGTTCACTTCTTCCTCGCTCACCCACGGGCACTGGACCCGCTTGGTTTCGTTGGTGCCGTTCAGCTTGATGAGCATGTCGCCACGGCCGAGCAAATGTTCCGCGCCCTGCTCGTCCAGAATCGTACGCGAATCCACCTTCTGCGCCACTCGGTAGGCGATCCGTGTGGGGAAATTCGCCTTGATCATGCCCGTGATCACGTCGACGCTCGGCCGTTGGGTCGCGAGAATGACGTGCATTCCGGCGGCGCGCGCCTTCTGGGCGAGACGGGCGACGGCGACTTCCACCTCTTTTCCCTGCTGGATCATGAGATCGGCGAACTCGTCGACGACGATGACGATGAGCGGAAGGGACTCGGGGAACTGTTGCTCGCCTTCCTCGCCCTCCCCCGGTCGGATCTCCTCGGGTAGGCCATTGTGGTCCTTGGCGACGACCGTGCGCGGGAGCGGATTCTTGGCTTCGCCCGCCCGGACCCGGGCGACCCACGCGTTGAACGTGCCGATGTTCTTCGTGCCGGCGTCGGCGAAGAGTTGGTACCGGCGCTCCATCTCGTCCACCGCCCACTTGAGCGCGGTGGCCGCCTGCTTCATGTCGGTGACGACGGGAAGGAGCATGTGCGGGATGCGATCGAAGGGCGCGAGCTCGACGACCTTCGGGTCGATCATCAGGAGGCGCAGCTCGTCCGGAGTCCGGCGGTAGAGCAGCGACGTGAGCATCACGTTGAGACCGACGCTCTTTCCGGCGCCCGTCGCACCGGCGACGATCACGTGGGGCATGCTCGCGAGATCCGCGTAGACGGGATTGCCGAGGATGTCGCGACCGAGGACGACCGGAAGCGGCACGTCGAGGGACTGGAACCGACGATCTTCCACGAGGTCGCGGAGGTTGACCGGCACGCGACGTTCGTTCGGAAGTTCGAACCCGATGCGGTTCTTCCCGGGAATCGGCGCGACGATGCGGACCTTCCTCGCGAGGGCGAGGGCGAGGTCGTCGGCGAGGGATGCGACCTTCGAGACCTTCGTGCCCGCGGCCGGAGACACTTCGTACGTCGTGACGGTGGGACCGGGAAGGATGTCCTCGACCTTCCCTTGGACGCGGTAGTCCGCGAGGGTCTTCACGAGCAGCTCGGCGTTCTTGAAGAGCTGTTCCTTGTCGAGAAGGATGGTGGGATCGACCTTGGCGGGGACGAGGAAGTCCACGGGCGGAAGTTTGAATCCGCGTACGCCGTCGTTGGCGGTCGGCTTCTCGGACTTCGCGCGTTCGGCCTTCGCCCTGCCGCGCTTCGCTTCGGCGGACTCCGTCTCGAGGGCCTTCGTCGTGTCGATGATCGTGGGGCCGTCGTCTTCCTTCGCCTTTCCACGACGGGACTTCTTCGTGACCGCGCCGGCGGAGGGTGTCGACGAGAGAGCGGCGACCTCTTCGGCGGTGACGACCGGAGGAGGAGAAGGCTCGACGGCCTCGGTGTCCGGATCGTCCGCGTCGGTCTCCACCTTCGCCTTCGCGCGGGATCGCCGTCGCGGCTTCGGTGCTGCTCCCGCTTCGGCTTCCTCCGCTTCCGTGGCTTCGTCCTCCGCTTCGTCCTCACCGTCGTCGGCGACCGCGTCGAGCTCGGGAATCTCCTTCGAGACGGTGATCGCGGGCTTCTTGCGACGGGCCCGTCTCGGGCGTCCGGCGGACGAATCCGGGGCGGGGTCGACGTCACCTTCGGAGTCCGGAAGGACGGGAGCCACCACGGTGGCGTGATCGTGGGGTGTGAGATCGATGTTCGGCAGCTCGCGGATGCGGAGCGCCTCCCGTTCGTCCCGTTCGAGATCGCGGGCCGTGCGCCACGCGTCAGCGACCGATTTCGCGGCGCTCGCCGTGCCCACGGCACTCTGCTTCCCGACGACGCCGAACATCCGCATCAGTGCGATGAACGAGAACGACGCGCGACCGATGAGGACGAGGCCGAGGAGTGCGAATCCGACGAGGAACGAACCCACCGTCGAGAAGAGGGAGCGCGCGAGCTCGCCGAAGAGTTCGCCCACGAGGCCACTCGCGGCGTGGGATCCGAAGGCGGTCGATTTCGGCCACGCAACCTGGACCAGGGCGGCCGCGATCACGGAGAGGAGGAGGTCACCTGCGACGCGGGCAGGCGTGACCGAACTCCGTCGCCCGAGGACGAACGGGATGCCCAAGAGGAGGAGTTCGACGGGGAGAACCCACGCGACGACCCCGACGACGGAAACGAGTCCACGCGCGGCCACTTCGCCGACGGGGCCCACCCAATGCTCGCCGCCGACGTCGCGGTACGAAGCGAGAGCGAGGCCCAGGAAGACCGCCAGCGTCCAGAAGACGAGGGCGGCCACTTCCCGCCCCCGCCCGTGAACGGCAGAGCTCGGCCCGAGGACCTGAGGTAGACGAATATTTCCTTGGGTTCCCGCGGACATGCGCGAAGGGCGCAAGGTGTCCGGCGAGCCACCCGAACCGGGCGTCGACAGGGCCCGTCGCGGCGCGAAGAGAGGGAATCCCATTCCTACCTTGTCCCACCTCGAAAGTTACGGGAGCGAGTCTCCGTCGGGCAACTTTCGAAGTCCGTCCCGGGGCCGCCGGATGGGGGACCTCAAACACTTGGGATCGGGGGTCGGCTCGGCGTAGCATCGGTCACCCGCGCGAAGAGTCATCGCGACGACCGCGAGGGGAAGTGCGTCCAGCCGAGGGTTCGACGCTGGTCGTGGGCAGGCAAGACCGGAGCGTGCAGCCTCACCGGAACCGCAAGTCGGTGAGGATGCGACGAGACATGGGACGCATGGAACGGACGAGCGACCAGATGGGCCAACGTACGGTGCCGAAGACGAAAGCGATGCTCGCGACGGCGTTGACGTTCGCGGGGCTGTGCCTCGCGGCCGTCGGCGGCAGCGGTTGTGCGGTGAGCGACAACGACGTCCACCGTTGGGAAACGACCGAACGGGGTCCCGACAAGCTCGTGGCCGTCGTGACCCACGACAAGTACGCGATGCCCCTCCGGGTCGAGTCGGCGCTTTCCCTGGTGCGCATGAAGCCCCGGGGCGGTCGCCGGATCGGGACGGAGCTGCTCACCTCGGCACTCGCCTCGGTGTCGGACGAGACGCGGAAAAAGATCGTCGGCGGAATGGCGCCGGAGCTCGTGAAGCAGATGCAGCAGCCGCCGCCCAAGAAGGGCGATCAAGCGGTGAAGGACGAATCGGTCCCGTTCAAGGACGCGGCGTTCGCCCTCCTGCAGCACGAGCCGTCCCTCGTCAGCGACGAGAAGGTGCGCACGGATCTGGCGGCAGCCCTCACGCAGTGGGCTTCCGCCGATTTCGAGAACCGGATCGAGAACAGCTCGCAGCAGTACGGTATCGAGCAGATGCTCCGGTATCTCGGAGGAAACTCCGTGCGTGGGCTGCCCGCGCTCATCACCGCGGATTCGTTGAAGATCGACCGGATCGCGGGCCTCGTCGCGGATCTCGGTGACGCCGAGACGAAGACGAAGGCCAGCGACGCCCTCGTGAACCTGGCGAAGTACATCGAGTCGACCCAGTGGGTCGACAAGGAGACGCCGGTCGTCAAACAGGCGAACGAGCGCGCGAAGATCACGGCCACGCCCGAGCAGTTGAAGGGCCAGATCACGAAGTACCAGGACCAGGAAATCACCAAGGTCTTCAGCGCGATGAAGCGCGTCGGCGGCCGGCCCGTCGTGAACTACGTCCTCGGCTACGGTGCGGACAAAGCCCACTCCGAGGAACGCCGAAAGGCCGCCCTGGCTGCCGCGGAAGGACGCATCGATCCGACCGACGTCGAGAAGATCTTCGACATCGCGAAGAACGACGAGACTCCGGACGGTGTCCGCGATCTCGCGTTCGCCCGACTCGGAGAGCTCAAGAAGGAGCTGATCCTCCCGAAGCTCTATTCGCTCTTCGACAACAAGAAGTGGAAGATCCGGTGGGTGGCCGGATCGTTGGCGCTCAAGACGCTGACCACGAAGAGCGTCCCGGACTTCATGGGACGCCTCCCGGCGAGCCCGGCGGTCAAGATGGGCATGAGCGAGCCCATCACCTACGCCGCGAACATGATGAAAATGGAAGCGCCCGCGGGTGAACCGAAGCCGAAGGACGCGATCCTACCCTTCCTCGAGAGCAAGGCGCTGGGTCCGAAGCTCACCGCCATCGCCTACTTCTACGGTGGGAAGAAGTCCGACATCCCCATCATCGCCAAATACGGGAACGACGGGACGCCCGTCTCGAAGTGTGATCAGGCGGACGAGTGCGGTTGGACCTGCGACGTTCCGAAGCCCGGCACTCAGGATCGTGAAGCAAAGACGATCACGACCGTCGGGGAATTCGTGAAGTTCTGCGTCGAACCGTCCATGGAAGGTCAGTGACGGTCGGGACCCGGAGTTCCGCGGACGCGCGAGCGCCTCGGAACTTCGGCGCGGGGCGCGACGCGCCGTGCATTTTCCGCCGACGGCGTTAAGTTCGAGTGGAGTGATGGAAGCGACATGAGCTCGGATCCGAACAAGAAAAGCGCCCGGAGTTTCCAATGCCGGGACGTCCTCTGGGCGACGTTCGAGCAGATGGCGCGCGAGCTCGAGTGCAGCGTCGACTACCTCGTGAACGAGGCGATGAAGACAGTACGCGCGGCAACGGAGCTACCCGGCCCGCGCGACGCCCGTACCTCCCGCGAATCCACGGGGACTGGATCCGGCGACCGCTCCGCCTCCCGCGGGTTCTCTCTATCCGAGCTCCGGCGCGCCCGCAGCCGGCAGGGCGAGTGGTCTCCCGCCGCCTCCCAATCGCAGCGTTCCTCCTTCGGCGAACCGTGCTCCCACGAGGGCAGCCTTCCGGCATCCTCCGCTCGGCAGCGCCGGACGACGAACCTCGGAGTTCCGCCGCCGGCGCTCCGTCCGACCGCGGGCGGTCCACCGCCCCGGCTTCCCGTGGCGTACCCTCGGCTCCGCGGAGCCTTCCTCCTCCCCTTCCGCGCTCCACCGGTGCGGTTCCACCTGCCATCCCGCCGATGCCGACCGGCGGCTCCAACGGATACGCGCCATCCGGCGCAATGGCCGCACCGACCGGAACGCTGCAGATCATCTACCAGGGCGAACGTGTCGCGGTGACGAAGGAACGGTTCGTCATCGGTCGAGGGAAGCAGTCGAGCGACCTCACGTTGAAGGACCCGAACGTCTCACGGCAACACGCGATGATTGAGTTCCAGAACGGCGTCTACTTCATGGTCGACATGGGTTCGACGAACGGCGTCGAATTCAACGGGCAGCGCATCGCGCGCAAGCAGATCGCCGAGGGGGACGTGTTCCGCATCTGCGATCACGACCTCTTCTTCAGCTACCGCTGACTCCTCGCCTTTCGCGGCGCACCTCGTCACGGAAGGCTCCCCGGAACCTACCGACGATGGACCGCCCCGATCGAAGGCCGATGCGCGCGTTGCCCGTCCTCGAGGCGCGTCGGACTTCGATGGACACGTGCATCCACTGTCCGAAGCTCTGTCGCGGGGCGTGCCCGGTCTCGGAAGCTACGCCCGTCGAATCGCTCACGCCGTGGGGAAAGGTGGCGATCGCTTCGTTCGAAGCGCACGGGGACGTCGACGTCGACGACCACTCGGCGGGGACGGCCTGGGCGTGTACGGGGTGCCACGCGTGTCGATCCGAGTGCAAGCACGGCAACGACGTCGCCGGAACCCTTTTCGACGTGCGCGACGCCGTCCGTCGGCACGGATTGCTCCCCGCCGCCCGCGCGACGCTCCTCGACTTCGACGCGCATCTCGGGCGGACCGCCCGTGCCGCGAAGGCGTTCGACACGGGTCGCGACCCGGGCGGCACGGATACGGCCCTCCTCGTAGGATGCGGCTACCTCCGGATGCACGCGGGCGTCGCACGGGACATCGTCGGCGTCGCCCGGGCCTATTCGCGGAGCGAGGTCGACGTGCGCCCCGAGTGCTGCGGTCTCCCCCTCCTCCACGCGGGGGATGCCGAGGGATTCGGTGCGCACGCGAAGTCGGTCGCGCGATCCCTCTCGCGCTACCGTAGCGTCCTCGTGGGCGATCCCGGATGTGCGTTCGCGCTCCGCGTCCTCTTCGCGAATTCCGGAGCCACGATTCGCGGAGACGTGGAACTCGTCCTCGAACGTGTCCATCGCGGCCTCGAGAGACTCAGGATGCGGCAGACGGAGGCCGTACGATGGCACGACCCCCGTCAGCTCGGACGCGGACTGGGGATTTACGATGCGCCGCGGGAGATCCTCCGACGGGTGACGGGGACTCCTCCGCGCGAGTTCCGGCACGTCCGCGAGAACGGACGGTGCTCCGGGGGCGGAGCGATGCTCCCGGCGACGCGACCGGCGACGGCCCGCAAGATCGCGGACGCTCGCCTGCGCGAGCACGGGGAACGTGGCGGCGGAGTTCTCGTGACGGCGTGCGCGTCCAGTCTGAAGTCCTTCGGCCACGCGGAGGGACATCCGGTGCGTGACCTCCACTCCCTCGTCGCCGAGGCGCTCGGATGACGACGCGCGACGACGAACGTCCTTCGGGTCGTGGTGTCATCGCGTCGAGGATCCTCGCGTCGTTCGCGATCACTCTGGTCGCGTTCGCGATCACCGTGGGCTTCAGCGTGTATTCGGCCCGGCGCGCCGCGGAGGCGAACGAGGAACTCGCGAAGGATACGTTCCCGTAGCGCTGAAGCTGGGTCAGCTTCGAAGCGCGCAGGGGACGGTGTCGGCGCTGATCGACGGCATCCCCGACGAGCGCAATCCGATGACGACGCGCGAGCTTCCGCACGCTCACGAACGTCCGGCGCGTACGATTCACCGACACTCGCGCGGCGATGGTGCCGGATCTCTCGAACATCGGCAGCGCGGAGACCCCGCGTCCTCGCCCAGCAACTCACGGGCGAACTCGACTCGGTCGAGGCGGCGCTCGCGGCCGACAAGCGCGCCATCGACCAGCTGTTCCAAGCGATCGGGACGGGAGACAAGGAGGAAGCGAAGAACGTCCACGAGGCCCTCGGCGCGCTCGAACACGACGTCGACGGACGACTGAAGCTGCTCTGCGGACCGCGTAGCCAACCAGATGGATGCACTCGGTGCGGCCGCGTTCGCCCGGGAACGCCGCGCCATCTTCGCGTTGGTCGCCCTTTCGACGCTCACGTTGGCCGTCGGGATCCTCGTCGCGCTGCGAATCCGCCGGCTGCTCGCCCCCCTGGTCCGCGTCAGCGAACGTGCGGAGTCGGTCGCCCGGGGCGACCTCACGCCGCGGAACGTGGACGCGAGCGACGACGAAATCGGCCAGCTCGCGATGGGCTTCGAGCAGATGGTGGCCGCCGTGGCGAGGGCCCAGGATCAGGCCCTTTCGAACGAGCGTCTCGCCGCCATCGGAAAGATGGCCGCACACGTCACGCACGAGATCCGCAATCCGCTCTCGTCGATCGGTCTCAACATCGAGCTCCTCGACGAGGAGCTCGCGACCGTTTCGGCCCGTGCGGAAGCGAGGACGCTCCTCCAGTCCATCACGAGGGAGGTGCAACGCCTCGAGCACCTCTCCGAGGAGTACCTCCGCGTGGCGCGGCTACCCTCCCCGCGGATGGAGGCGGACAACGTCGCCGCGGCCGTGCTCGACATCGTCTCGTTCGCCCGACCGGAAGTGGAGCGCGCCGGGTCGCGCGTGGACGTCACGGTGGGCGAAGGCGTCGCGCCGGCCATGTTCGACGAAGCCCAATTGCGCCAGGCCCTGTTGAACCTCCTGCGGAACGCACGCGAGTCCATGCCGAACGGCGGCCCCATCGACGTCACCGTGCGCGGCGAAGGCATGAGCGTCGTCGTCTCCATCGCGGACCGCGGAGGTGGCATCCCCGAAGCGATCCAGGCGCGCGTCTTCGATCCGTTCTTCTCCACGAAGGGCGAAGGCACGGGATTGGGACTCGCGATCACGCGACACATCGTCGAAGCGCACGGCGGACGCATCGAGTGCACGCCGAGGGACGGAGGGGGGACGGTCTTCCGGATCTCGCTCCCCATCGCACCGGCACGGGCCTCGGGCTCGCTCGTCGCCGAAGGGCCACGGAGCGCTCCGCCTTCGTCCGCACCTTCCGGTTCGAAAGCATTGGAACCGAATCGCGCGGAACGGTAGTCATCGGACATGACGAAGCGATCGGATGGGAGGGCCCTCGACGTCCTCCGGAGCGTCGAGATGCAGGTGGGTTTCCACCGCCCCTCCGAGGGTTCCGTGCTCTACCGCGCCGGCGGGACCATCGTGTTGTGCACGGCCTCCGTCGACGAGAGCGTGCCGAATTTCCGAGTCGGATCCGGAAAGGGATGGCTGACGGCGGAGTACCAGATGCACCCTCGCGCCAATCCGAAGCGTCAGGATCGGGACGGTCGTGGTCGAAGTCTCGGAGGGCGCACCCAGGAGATCCAGCGGCTCATCGGCCGTGCGCTCCGTGCCGCGGTGAACCTGGACAAGTTCGGCGAACGCACGATCACCATCGACTGCGACGTCCTCGAAGCGGACGGGGGGACGCGGACCGCCTCCGTCACGGGAGGCTTCGTGGCGACCGTGCTCGCGCTCGACACGCTCCGGAAGAAGGGCACGTTCGCGACTCCGGTCCTCCGAGAGTTCGTGGCGGCCACGAGCGTCGGACTCGTCCCCGGCCTCGGAACGACGCTCGATCTCGTGTACGTCGAGGATTCGAAGGCGGACGTGGATCTCAACGTCGTCGCCACGGCTTCCGGTGCGATCGTGGAGGTGCAGGGAACCGCGGAGGGCGCGCCCGTCCCGCGCGCGACGATCGACGGTATGGTCGATCTCGGTCTCGCGGGAGTGAAGGCGCTCGTCGCCGAGCAGAGGAAGGTCCTCGTCTCCGCGGGCGTCGAGCTGGCCGGATTGTTCGAGACGTCGATCTGAGCCGGGCGACCGCCGTCCCGCATCGGAGGTATCCGTGAAAGAACGTCTGCTTCTCGCGACCACGAACAAGGGCAAGGCGAAGGAACTCGCGGAGATCTTCGGGGACCTGGACCTCGTCGTCCAGACACCGGACGACGTGCTCCGGGAGCGACCGAACGTCGTCGAGGACGGTCACACGTTCGGCGAGAACGCGCTGAAGAAGGCCCGGGCTCTCGCCGACCTCACGGGGATGCTCACGTTGGCGGACGACTCCGGCCTCGAAGTGGACGTCCTCGGCGGACGCCCTGGCGTCCGTTCGGCCCGGTTCGCCCACGATCGCGCCACGGATGCCGAGAACAATGCAGCCCTGCTTTCGGCCCTGGAGGAACTCCGTGGGGGAGACGTCGGGGATTCGGAACGGTTCGCGGCGCGCTTCCGGTGCGCGTTGGTCGTCGTCGATCCGCTCTCCCGCACGCAGGATCCCGTCGTGGTCGAAGGCACCTGCGAAGGTTTCATCACCCGGACGCCACGCGGGTCCGCCGGATTCGGATACGACCCACTCTTCATCCTCGAAGGGACGGACACGACCATGGCGGAGGTCGACGAATCCGAGAAGAATCGCGTGAGTCACCGGGCGAAGGCCGCCGCTTCCATGAAACCGAAGCTCCGCGCCATCCTCGAAGAACGGCGGGCGGCGACCCTGACGCTCGTGGCCGCGGGTCTACTTCCCGAATAGATCGAAGTGCACGCCGCAGCCGAGGGCGAACACCACGTACCCGCGCGCGGTCGTGATGTCCTGACCTTCGGTGTACCGAGGCTGCGTGAGGCCGTCGCCGGAGCCTTCCGTGCTGTACCGGATGGTTCCGGAGGAGCTCGACATCGTCCCGCTCGACAGAGACGCCATCGGGGAGAGGACGAATCGCGTCGACAGGCGGATCTCGGCGCCGAGCCCCACGCGGAAGTACTCGATGGTGTCCATGCTGTAGGTTTCGTTGCCGCGCGAGACGGTGACCGTGCGCGCACCGAGACCGAGGTCGGTGAGGAACGAAACGGAGTCGGGATCGCCGAGGAGGAAGCGGACGCCGGCTCCCATGAATTCGCTGGAAGCCGAGGCGTCCGAACCCGCGAACCTGTGTCCCTGGGCGTGGAACCCGCGCTCGTAGGCGAAGTAGGGAACGAATCGTTTCGCGAGGCGGGCACCGATGTCGAACTCGAGACCCAAGCCGTTGCGGATGAAGTTGCCGGTGGTCTCGAGCTTGTTGCGCTCGTTGTCGTAGAAGTTCCCGCCGAAGGTCATGAAGCTCGGACGCACGCCGAGCCAGAACGCGTACTTGGGCGCGTGCACACCCTTCGTTTCGGGCATCGGTTCGGCCGGGACGTCCGACGTCGGTGCGACGCCGGGCGACGTCGCCGACGGCGCGGGAACGGGCTCCGCGTCGGGGACGGGAGCGGGAAGCGGCTCGGGTTCGACGGGCGGGCCTCCTTCCGCGCTCGGAGGGACCGGCGTCCCTGGAGGTGCGGCCGGCGCTTGCGCCCACGACGACGCCGGCCACGTGGACGCGACGCCGAGAACGACGGCAGCGACGAAGGCTTTGGACGACGGCTCGTGCATCGCGCCCAGCATAGTCGCCCCCGCGACGGACACACCATTTGCATCGCGTCGCGTGAACGTTCGGATGCGACGGCGAATGCTCCGCGCCGTTGACCGCGCTCGCCCATGCGGATAGTTCGCGGCCATGGCCAAGGGGAAACCGTGGAAAGCCTACGGCCGGTACGGCTCGATCGGTATCGAGCTCGTGCTCTCGATGTTGCTCGGGCTCTTCCTCGGGTACCGCGGCGACGCGAAGTTCGGAACGAAGCCCTGGCTCACGCTCCTCGGATTCGCGGTCGGCTGCTACGCGGGATTCCGGCAGCTCTTCGTGGCTGCCAAGAAGATGGAGCGGGACGTCGAAGCCGAGGAAACCCAGGATCGGGAGCGGGCGGAAGACGATGCCCGCGTCGAGCGATGGCGACGGGAGGCGGGAACGCCCGGAGCGGACATGGGCGACGGTGAATCCGGCGCGGCATCCGGGGGCGAGGACGGGGCTCCCAGGGATCCGGGCCGCGGGAATCTTTCGTGACGCACGGCCGACGGCGTGCCACATCCCGTGGGCCGATGTCGAACGTCCCCCTGCGCGATTCCTCGAATGCCCCCGACGCCCCGGGTGTGGATCGCGGCGTACGCGACGCCATCGTCGCCGTCGTCGTGACGGGCGGTGTCGCGACGGCATTCGGCGCGTTGGCATTCGGGCCGAAGGTGGCTCTGTCGATCGTCGTCGGCACCACCTTGGCGGCGTCGAACCTGTGGGCCCTCGGACGCATCCTCGGCCGTGTCCTCCGTCGGGCATGGGCCGCGGGCACGGAATCCGGACCGTCCACGAGTGCGGCGGGCTGGGCTTTCCTCGCGGTCCTCAAGATGGCCGTCCTCTTCGGTGGGGCGTGGCTCTTGATGGTCCGGGGGCTCGTGGATCCCATCGGCCTCGTGGTGGGCTACGGCGCCATGCCCCTCGGGATCGCGGTTTCGGCCTTGCTCGGTCCGAGCTCCCGGACCTGAACGCACGAACGCCCCGGAATTCTCGACGAATTCCGAAATCCGCGGCGCGCTCCCGAAGGTCCGTGCTCCGCCATGGACAAAGCGGAACCGTTTGCCCTATAGCCAGGACGCCCTCGCCATGCCCGAGCATACGTCCTTCTTCAGCTACCTCATCGCCATGTTCCCCGCCCTCGGTGCGAACATGCGCAATCTCGGTTTCACGGTCGTAGGTCACCAGCCGGTGAACTCCCACTCCGCCGAGCCGATCGTCGCTGGGCTCTTCGTCGCCCTGCTGATCGTGGGACTCGCGCTCCTCGCCCGGGGCAAGGTGGCCGACTACGACAAGTCGATCATCCCCGACGACAAGCTCACGCTCCGCACGTTCTTCGAGCTCCTCATCGGGACCTTCTACGACATGATGAAGGACATGATGGGACCGGAGCGCGCCAAGCGTTACTTCCCCATCATCGGCACCGCGGCGTGCTTCATTTTCTTCTCGAACTTCCTCGGAATGATCCCGGGTTTCAACCCGCCGACGTCTTCCTGGAACGTGACGATGGGCTGCGCGCTCGTCGTGTTCGTGATGTTCAACTACTACGGCATCAAGGAGAACGGCCTCGGGTACTTCAAGCACCTGATGGGGCCGATGCCTCTCCTGGCGCCCCTGATTTTCCCGCTCGAAGTCATCTCATTGTGCCTGCGTCCGATCACGCTCTCCGTGCGTCTGATGCTCAACATGGCCGTCGATCACCTTCTCCTCTCGATCGTGCTCGCCATGTTCCCCCTCCTCTTGCCGATTCCGATCATGGTGCTCGGCACCCTGGTCGCCATCGTCCAAGTGGTGGTGTTCTGCCTCCTGTCCTCGATCTACATCACGCTCGCCACCGAGCACGAAGACCACGGCGACGGACACGGCCACGCCAAGGACGGAGCCCACGGCGCCCACGCGCACTGAGCTCCTCTCCGCGTCGCTCCGGATCTTCCCGGGGCACGAAGCCGCCCCCAACAATCCCCTAGTCAGCACCCTCAAAACCGAATAAGAGCGCCGCGGCGCATCCGTCGTCCGCGCCCCCTCTTCTCGCCGCATCTCCCGCTAAAATCGCCGAATTCAAGGAGCCCCTTACGATGTCGACCTCGAAGAAGCTCGGTCTGTTCACCGCGACCTCGCTCAGCACCCTTCTCCTCTCGTTCCCCGCCATCGCGAACGCCGCCGACGGCGCCGCCGCGAACGAGTTCGACATGAAGGCTTGGGCGGCGATCGGCGCCGGTGTCGCGATCGGCCTCGGCGTCCTCGGCGGCGCGCTCGGTCAGGGCCGCGCGGCCGCTTCGGCCCTCGAAGGCATCTCCCGCAACCCGGGCGCGGCTCCCCGCATCCAGACGCCGATGATTCTCGGCCTCGCCCTCATCGAGTCCCTCGTCCTCCTCGCGTTCGTCATCGCCTTCTTCCTCCAAGGCAAGATCTGACGAGCCCGTCCCGTCCTCCCGGCGTCGCCCCAGGCGCGCCGGGAAGGCCGGAACGAACCGCGCGCGGCGGTCAGTCCTTCGGGAGACTCCGACGCGCGTCGAGAAGAGCGTGACCCAGCCACGCCAAGACGGCGATCGTGACGAACACGATCCCGACCTTGGGGTGGCTGTCGTCTTTCAGGAGCAGGGATCCGGAGACCAGGAGTCCCGTGACGACGAGCCCCGTCACGATGCGCCGACCGAGGCGGTCGGCGGTACGGGCCAATTCGGGGTCCGGTGTGCGCAGCGCGAGACGTCCGAGACGTAGGTCGTCGAGCACCTCGCGGAGCTGCATGGGCATGTCGTAGCCCGCGCGCGTGAGCTGCTCGACTCCACGGAGGAGTTCGTTGCCGATGCGCTCCGGCGAGTAGCGATTCTTCACGATCGCCATGAAGTAGGGCTGTGCTTCGCCGAACACGTCGAGGTTCGGATCGAGTTCCTTGCCGATGACCTCGATGGTCATGAGGCTCTTGCCCACCATCATGAAGTCGGGCGGGATCTCGATGCCGTACTTCATGGCGGCCTGTACGAGGTCGCGGATGAGTGCCGAGAGTTCGATCTCCTTCAATGGCTTGCCGAGGTACCGTTCGGCGAGGAGGGCGACTTCGGACCGGAACTCGCGCATGTCGACTTTGCGCGTGGGTCGGCCGATGGCGTAAAGCGCGTCGGCGACGGCGTAGGAGTCCTTCCGGGCCGCGGCGACCATGAGGTCCACCGTGCGATCCCGGAGCTCGGGGCTCAGTCGGCCGACCATGCCGACGTCGATGAGACCGACGACGGGGGACTTGGGCGACCCCATGATGATGATGTTCCCGGGGTGGGGATCGGCGTGGAAGAAGCCGTCCTCGAAGATCATCTTGATGACGAGGCCGACGGAGTCCTTCGCGATCTTGGGACCGTCGAAGCCGAGGGCGACGGCTTTGTCGACCTTCACGCCGTCGAAGTACTCCAGGGTCAGGACGTGCTTCGACGACGCTTGCCGGTACACCTTCGGGAACCGGACGTTGGGATGGCTCGCGAAGTTCTGGGCGAATCGCTCGCAATTGTCGGCTTCGACGACGAAGTTGAGTTCGCTCGTGATGGACCGGTCGAACTGCTGGACGAGTCCGATGGGCGAGTAAATCTTGGTCTCGGGAATCGCGCGCTCGATGGCCGCGGCGATGAAGTGGAGGAGTTCGAGATCGCGTACGACGGTCGACCCCACGCCGGGCCGTTGGACCTTCACGACGACCTGCTCGTGGCCCTCGGACGTCGCGATCACGGCACGGTGCACTTGACCGATGGACGCGGTCGCGAGGGGTTTCTCGTCGAAGGAGACGAAGACGTCCGCGATGGGACCACCGAGGCTGGATTCGACGACCTCCTTGATGTCGGCGAACGGGACGGCGGGGACTTCGTCCTGGAGCTTCTTGAGCTCGGCGATGAGATCGGGCGGGAGGACGTCGGATCGGGTGGAAGCGATCTGTCCGAGCTTGATGAAGGACGGGCCGAGGTCCTGGAGCACGAGGCGCGCACGTTCGGCGAGCGTGGCGCGCGTCTTCTCTTCCTCGCCACGCTCGACCTCGTCGGAAGGAATCTCGACGCCCTCGGTCGACGGCGGGATGGACGGCGGGACCTCGCTCTGACCCGTCGCCTTGTTCTTCCGACGGGGACGGCCGAGGCCCGCGCGCGCGACGATTTCGCCGAACCCGTGACGGACGAGGACGACGGAAATCTCGCGGAGTCGGCCCAAATCGCGGACCGCCGAGACCACGCCCATCATGTCCGTTCCGCTCCTCGCGACGCGGTCTCTCGCGTGGGCACGAGAGTCACCACGTTCACCCGGGCGACGCCGAGCTGTCGGACGACGTCCCCGTGTCGCGGGCGGCGTCGGTCGTCGTTCCGGAGTCCTGGGGCATCGGAAGCGGATCGGGCGTCGTGGAGGACGCGCAACGCTTGATGTCGCAGACGAACGAGAAGCCGCCCGCGTCGCCCTTGTTGGCGTCGCAATGGCAAACGTCGGTGTAGGGCTTGCCGGTCGTGTTCTCGGGACAGACGGCGCCTTCGTAGAAGCACTGCTGGCCCGCCGTCGTGCAGGCGGCACCGAGCGCGTTGGCGCGGGAGCTCGGGCACGTGCCGTTCGACGTCTGGTCGAGGGATTTGCAGCGGCCGGCCGTGTTCGCCGGAATGTCGCCGACGCGATCGGAACACTTGAACTTGCCGCCGACGCAATCGCACACGGCGGTCTGCGCGAACGCTCCGCAATCGAGGATGAACGAACACGAGAGGGTGTCGCCGTTGCACGCCGCGCCGTTCGTCGCTTGCACGGTACCCGGACACGTGACCAGGCCGGAGGGGCCGGCATCGGTCGTCGTTTCCTGCGAGCTGCAGGCGGCGAAGGTTCCGAAAGGAAGCGCGAGCGCGCTGACGACGAGGACGGTCTTCCACGGAGTACGCTGCTTCACGATCGAAGGTCCTTTCGGGCCCGGAAGAGTCTCCGGGCGGGGAGACCTTTCTAGCATGAGCTCCGCGCGCGGCGCGAGTTCACCGAACGCGAATCGCGGTGCCCCGCTCGACCGGTGTAGGGAGGGATGCGCTCCACCCGCGGGGCAGGTGGGGTCCCGTGAAGTGGAAGAGCCATTCCGCGTCCGGCACGGAGAGGTTCACGCAGCCGTGGCTACGGACGCGGCCGAAATCCCGGTGCCAGAAGGCGCCGTGGAGGGCCACACCCTTGTCGAAGAACTGCACCCAGGGGACGTCCTCGATCGAATAGTGGCGCTCGGCGTCGTCGCGCTCGAGGTTGTCCATGCTCGTCGACGTGAGCTTCACCCAGATCCGGTGGACGCCCTTCGGGGTGATGGTCTCGCTGCCTTCGCTCCCCCGGCCCGTCGACACCAGGGTGGCGAAGACGGGCTTCCGACCCTCGTAGGCGACCAGCGTCTGCGTCGCTCGGTCGACGTCGATCCAACGTTCGCCGTCGTCGGCGTGGTCGACTTCCTCCGGAGGATCGGAGGCCGTGGGCCGGACGACGTCCTTCGCGAGGACCCACTCTTCGGACGCGGCGCCGTCGTCCGAGATTCGGACCATGGGCCCCTGGGCTCCCTTCACGACGTCGTGCCAACCGACGTTCTCGTGACGCGTGCGCGTGCCGATGCGTTTTCGCGCGCCCGTGGCGGCCGAATAGACCGCGGTGCTCTCGGCCTTGACCCATCCGAAGGCCATGGAACCGTCGGTCACCGTGCGGCCTTTGAACGTGGACGGTCGCGCCGCACCGAGTTCGCGCATGGCAATCCAGAGTCCGGTCCGCGTGCGGCCCCAACGCTCGCCATCGACGGTCTTTTCGCCGACGATTCCGAGGGCGAACCCGGGTTCGAGTTCCTTCTCGGGGGAACTCGCGGCAGCGTCTTCGGCGGAGAGGTACGCGTACGCGCCGTCCTTGCCGGCGAAGTAGTACCGCATGGCCGAAGGATCGGCGGACGCCGCGGCGGGTCCCGCGGGACCGTAGGGATCGTCCTGCGAGAGATCGACGGTGTCCGAGCACACCCACGCGTAGGGGCCCACGAGGATGTAGCGTCCACCGCAGCCCGGTCCGCGCTTCTGCCCGAAGATGGGCAGGAGCGTTCCCATGAGTGGCGTCCCGCGGCGCGGTTCGGTGCGGCCGGGCCCGGACAGGATCGGAACCTCTTCGCGCTTCGCGACGGCGGAGCGGGCCCACGTCGGGAGCGGCACGTCCTCGATCTCCGTCCACGGAGGAACGGGATTCTCCGCGCGCGCGTCGAACGCCACCGCCGCCGAGGCGACGGTCGCCGCGGCGACGATGGCTGCGAGACGGACCGCCCGACGGGCACTCGTTCGGAGGAAAAGTCGGTGCATCGCCATCGTCAGACCGACGAAGGTCTACTCCGATTCCTGGGGCAGACGAAGTTTGAACGTCGCGCCTCGGCGGGTGGACGAGACGGTCACGGTTCCTCCGTGTTCCTCGGCGATTTTCTTCACGATGGCGAGTCCGAGACCGGTTCCGCCCTTCTTGCCGCTCGTCACGAACGACTTGAAAAGACGGTGTTCGATGGCTTTCGGAATGCCGGGCCCGGTGTCCGAGAACGTCATCACGAGGGCGTCGTCCTTCGGCTCCTTCGACGTCCGCGCGGAGTCCTTCGTGGATCGGCTCACCTTGATCGTGAAGCGACCACCTTTCGGTGCCATGGCTTCCGCGGCATTCCGGGCGAGGTTGTGGACGACGCGGAGGATCTTCGCTTCGTCGAACCGCGCGGTGCCCTTGAACGTGAGGTCGGTCACGAGCTCCACGTTCCGCTTCTCGAGTTCGGGCGCCAACGTGGCCACGACCTCGTCGAAGAACTTCGTCACGTAGACCTTGCGGACGAGGAGGTTCTTGTCTCCGCGGGCGAACTCGAGGACCTCGCGCTGCATCGCAGCGATGTGCTCGAACTGTTTGAAGACGTGTCCCGCGAACTCGTCGCGTTTCGGCCGTTCGTTCTCGGCCTTCATGCGCTGGACGTAGCCGCTGATGACCGTGAGCGGCGTCTTCATGTCGTGGATGACACCGGAGAGGAGTCGACCGATGGTCGTGAGTCGTTCTTCGCGTTCGCGGGCTTCGCGCGCCAGTTGCAGGCGGACGGACGTGGACGCGTTCGCGGCGATGAGGAGGAGGAGGTCGCGGTCTTCGTCGGTGAATGCGCGGCGATCGCGCTTGTTGTAGAGCGCGATCGCGCCGAGGGGTTCGCCGCCGTCGCCTTCGAGCGGCACGGCCAGCGCGTTCTCGCACTTGAAGCCCACGAGCTTGTCGAGTGCCGCGTCCGTGCGAGGGTCCCGATCTCCCTGCGTGGAGACGACCGGTTCGTCGTTCGCCATGGCGTGGCCGATGAGGCCCTGCCCGGATTCGAGCGGGAAGCGGCGAAGCGTCCCGTGGCGGTCGTCGATCACGTGGAGGTTGATGCGTCCCAGCTCGCCGTCGCGCAGGGCGATGGCGGCGGCGCGGGCTTCGGTCGAACGCATGGCCTCGCCGAGCACGGCGACGAAGAGTTCTTCCAGCGAATGGGAGTGACCCATCGCGTGCTCGAGATCGAAGAGCAGCTTGAGATCCCGGACGCGGTGTTCCAGCTGCTCCTTCGTGTCGAGGAGCTGCATGTTCTTCTGGGTGACCGAAAGGAAGAGACGGGAGTTGTCGATGGAGACGGCGGCCTGTGTCGAGAGGGCCGCGAGGACGACGAGGTCGTCGTCCGTGAACTCGCCGCTCGTCTTGTTCAGGACCTGGACGACCCCGATGGTCCTGCCGAGGTGGTTCTTCATGGGCGCGGCGAGGATGCAGCGGGTCCGGTAGCCGGAGAGGAGGTCCCACTCCTTGCTGAACCGCGGGTCGGAGTAGGGATCCTTCACGCGGACGGGGCGTCCGGTCTTCGCGACGTGACCGGCGATGCCCTGGCCCAGTTTCAGACGGATCGACCGCACCTCGGAGCCCTGCACGATCCGGGACACCAGATCGCCGCGGGTCTCGTCGAGCAGGTAGAGCGTCGCGCGATCGGCTTCGAGCGCCTCCGTGATCTTGCTCAGGATCAATTCGAGGAGTTGATCGAGATCGACGGTGGTGCCGAGGGCGAGACTGACGTCGCGAAGCGCCGTGCTCACGCGCACTTCACGCTGGAGCGACGCTTCGAGCTCCTTCACCCGATCGACGGGATCGTCGGACGGTTCGACGGCGTGCGGACCGAAAGCTGCAGCGGCCGTGGACGCGGACGTGGAACGAGCGAGCGACCGGGGCGTTTTGCGCGCCGTCGAACGGGATCCGCTCCGCGAAGCCGGGGTTTTCCACGCCACGTTCCCATCCTACCAGGGTGCCCTCGGGGACGTGCCGTCGGATGGTGTCGGGTCGTCGAATGGTCTCGAATCGTGTGGGGTGCGCCTTCGAGGTGCGCACGGCGCACACGACCGGGCCCGTACACACGGGACTATGCCTTTTCGTCGCGGAGCGGTAAAAGATGGGCCGAGTTCGTGTCTTGAAGACCCTCATCGTCACGCCGACCTACAACGAGAAAGAGAACCTCCCCGTGTTCGCCGCGGGAGTGCGGGCGGCTCTGCCCGACGCGGATCTGCTCGTGGTCGACGACAACTCGCCGGACGGAACGGGCGACCTCGCCGACGAGATGGCGGCGAAGGACCCGCACGTCCGCGTGCTCCACCGACCGGGACGGCTCGGTCTCGGGACGGCCTACCTCGAAGCGTTCCAACGGGGACTTTCCGAGGGATACGACCGCTTCTTCGAGATGGACGCGGACCTTTCCCACGACGCGCGTTACCTCCCCGACTTCGTGCGCGCGCTCGACGAGGGCGCGGACGTCGTCATCGGCTCGCGCAACGTCGCGGGCGGCGGTGTCGAAGGTTGGGGTCTGGGTCGGCACGTGCTCTCGAAGGGTGGCTCGCTCTATTCGAGGACCATCCTCGGTCTCTCCATCCGGGACCTCACGAGCGGGTACAAGGCGTTCAACCGCCGCGCCCTCGAAGCCATCGACCTCGGAGCGATCCGCTCCAACGGATACTCGTTCCAGGTGGAACTCACCTACCGCGCGCTCCGTCGGGGCATGCGCGTCACCGAAGTTCCCATCATCTTCGTGGACCGCCGCGCGGGGCACTCGAAGATGAATTCGAAGATCTTCGCCGAAGCAATCGGCATGGTCTGGAAGCTTCGCGCCGACGCGCTCGTCGGCAAGATCTAGACGGGCACCGTCCGGAACGTCGGACGAGGGGCTCGGCGAAGCCAAGCTCTCGTCGGGACGACGGGAAGGTCAGTCGCGGTGGGCCGCGATCACCACGTGCGGGTACGGCAGGACGTCGGGTACGCGCACCATGCGTACGCGGAAGCCCAGGCGGGTGAGGAGCTGGCCCCACTCCCGGTGGTGGCGGTACGCCAGAGGTTCGTCGAAGCCGACCATGAGCCTGTCGAGGTACTCGGTGAACTTCAGACCCACGAACGGTTCGGTCGTGATGTCCTTGACGACGAGGACGCCGCCGGGCGCGAGCATGTCGCGAAGACGGACGAGGACCGCTTCTTGGTCCTCCTTGGGGATGTGGTGCATCACGTCGAGGACGTAGATGCCGTCGAACGGACCCTCGACGTGGGCGTCACGGACGTCCCCCACGAGGAATCGGTTCCCCGCCAATCCGAGGGAACGAGACACCCGTTCGGCGATTCCGACGCGCCGTGCATCCGGATCGACGCCGACCACCGTTCGTTTGGGTTGGGTCTGCCCGAAGTAGCCGGCGAACAGTCCGAAACCGCAACCGACGTCGAGGATGCGACCTTCTTCCGGCAGGAGAAGGTCCATGACGGAAAGGAGTTTCGGACGGAGGATGGAGAATCGGATGTTCGCGTAGAGCCGTTCCACGAGCGGAAGCGCGCGGGCGATGTTGCGGATGGCGCGCGCTCCGTAGATTTCCGGCGCGTCGTAGGACGCGTACGGGAGCGCCGGGGTCACGGGGGTCGCCGGAACCTGAGCCTCCGCGGACACGGGGGCTTCGGAAGGAGCCTTCCCGGCGGCCTTCGCGGAGGGGGCGCGCTTCTTGGACGGGGACGCCGGCGTCGAAGCGACGGCACGTTGGGGAGTCGGAGGGGCCACGGCGACCGGAACCTGGCAAGGGATCGTGTCCGCGTCAACCGAAGGGCCCAGAATTCCCCAAGAAACGGCGGGACCGCGTGCCCGGGGGGACCCGCGACGACGGGAACCGACGACGCGATCGGCACGGCGGGACCGCGTTCGCTGCGCGGGACGAGACTCGGCGACGCACGCGCGTCTCAACGCCGTTCGAACCGGTCGAGTCCCGCGACGCCCGGACGAATTCGCGAATAAGGTGACGCCTCGGCTTGCGAAGTCGCGGATTGCGACTAAGCCATGGGCACTCTGGGGGTGTTGCGCCCTTGGAATCCTCGAAGGAGCACCGACGTCGATGGACCCGGTAGACGAGGCGGACGACAGCGACAGCGTCCGCAACCTGAGGATCGCGGACTTGGTGGACGTGGAAGCCATGCTTCGGGACTCCGAGCCGCAGAACGATGCCGTGAAGGACACCCTTCCGCCGCAGTCCGGCGTCACGCAGGTGCGGGGTGACGTGCCGGAGGCCCCCCCGAGCAGGACGGCCGTATCCACCCGACGCTGAACCTCGATTCGCCCCTCGTGTTCCGGGTCGGGCGGATCCGACCCCCGCACTTTCAGTGGTCGACGTGGAACTCCAGACGCCGGTTGTTCTGACGACCGGCCTCGGTGTCGTTGGAATCCATGGGCCGGTCCGGTCCGACTCCGACGGCCGCGAGACGTGCCGGGTCGATGCCGTGCACGACGAGCCACTTCACGACGGTTCCTGCGCGGGCTTCTCCGAGCCGACGGTTCGCGCGCGCGTCGCCGCGATCGTCGGTGTGTCCCTCGATCCGCAGCAGCTTGATCTCGGGCTTCTCGGAAAGGAGCTTCAAGAGGCCGTCGAGGGTCCGCTGACTCTCGACCACGAGGAGCGTGGTCCCTCGGAACTTCACGGGTTCGAGGACGAGGACGCGGTCGTCCTTGAGGGAGACCGCGGGACACCCGCGCTTCTTGGGATCGAGATCGGGCGCCCCCGCGTCGTCGGGGCACGCGTCGACGTCGTTCGGGATCCCGTCGTGATCGCGATCGGGATCGGGGCAGCCGTTCGCGGTCCGATCCTGCGACGCCACTCCCCGTACCGAAGGGCACGCATCGGAGTCGTCCGCGATGCCATCCCCGTCGGCATCGGCAGGGCATCCGTTCTTCGACGGGTCCGGGTCAGGCACGCCACGTACGCGGACGCACGCGTCGGCGTCGTCGGGGATGCCGTCGGCATCGGCGTCCCGAGGGCACCCGTTCCGCATCGGATCGTCGTCCACCACGCCGGGAACGCTCCGGCACGCGTCGTAAGCGTCGGCGATGCCATCGTGATCCTCGTCCCGGGGTCGGCCGTCAGGACATTCGGTACCCCGTGCACGAGTTCCATCGGCGCAGAGGTGACTGACCTCCGGGAGCGAAGGTTCGCTCGGACGTGCCGTGTCGCCTCGCGCGAGGAAGGGCATCCATTCCACGTTCGCCAGGATGCGGGCCACCGGATTTCCCAGTCCTTGGTTGAGTCCGGCACCGGCGCCGACGCCGAAGCGGACGTTGCGCAAGGCGTAGTGGAATCCGAAGAGGGCTTCGATGGGCGTCGTCGACGCCGAGGAGACGGAAGGTCCTCCCACGAGGGCGCTCCCCGAAAGTTCGGGTCCCAGCACCAACGCGGAGTCGAGCGCGCGGAGGCCGGCGGCCGCACCGAACGTCAGCGAGGTTCCGATCGCGGAATCGGCGACGAGCTCCGAGCGGCCGCGCACGTCGAGTCCGACGCGCGCCGCGTAGGTGAACCCGCCGACGTCGCCGGCGACGGCGAGACGGGGCGCGACGCGGACGCTTCCGTCGCTCGCGTAGGAAGCGACGTCCCCCGTGGGGAAGAGGATGCGGAGGCCCGCCGCGATCGTGAACGGATCTCCGGCGGTACCGTGGACGCGTACGTCGGCGCCGAGACGGAGATCACCGAGACTCGTCGATCGTTTCGGCGCCTCGTAGGAAACACCGCGAACCACGCCGCCGGTGCCGAACGCGTGCAACTGGATCGGGAGATCGAGTCCGACCCGGAGTCGATCCCACACCGTGACCGTGCCACCGAGGTTCACGATTTCGAGCTCTCGGACGATCGACCGGTGAATCGTGCCGTCGGGCGCGAGGATGACGAGGGGGCGGAACGCGAAGTTCGAGACGAGACCCACCGCGGGCCTGCCGTGTCCTCGGAGGTCCAACGACTCGTTCGTGAACCAGTCGGAGCCGCGCTCCGACGGGACGAATCGATCGACGGCGAACCCCCGTCCTTGGACCGGGTTCGCGGTCTCCTGCGCAGACGCGGGCGACGCCGACGCGACGACGATCGCGGCAATCACGACCGGGACGAGCCGTGCGATGGCCCTCACGAGACAAGCTCTCGCGCCCGACGGCGGAAACGACGGAGTGCGAGTCCGGCGACCGCGAGCACGCCGAACGCGCCGACCGACGTCGGCGACGTCGGAAGATCGGACGACGTGGACCGGCAGGAAATGCCGCCGCCGCGGAGCGCGCGGTAGGAGTCGTCGGTCCTGCCGCAGATCCCTCCCGCAGCGACACCAGAACGGCATTCGCCCGCTCCGCCGTCTCCCACGGACGTCCCGTCCGCGCGACCGCACAGACCGTCGGACCCGCAGAGAAGGTTCCGACATTCGGCGGACCGTGAGCACGGTTGGCCATTCACGTTGCCGCAGGCCCCGTCGCTGCCGCAGCGGTCGGCGCGGCATTGGGTCGCGGAGGTGCACGCTTCGCCCGATGCGAGTCCGCAGAAGCCGCGCGCGCACACTCCGGCGCGGCACTGGAGGCCGTCGATGCACGCTGCGCCGTGGGGAAGTCCGCAGAGTCCGTCCGTTCCGCACGGCACCGACCGGCAGACGGCGTCGGAGGAGCACGCGCCACCGAGGGTGGTCCCGCAGAGTCCATCGGCGGGATCGCAGGTTCCACTCGCGCACGCGCGGAGGGCGTTGGATGCATCGCAGGGGAGACCGACGGGGAGAGGCTTGCCGTTGGTCGCCTTCGACGCGCACACCGCCGCGCCCGCGTCCGATTTCGGACAGAAGCCCTGGAAGCAGTCCGCGTCGGCGGCGCAAAGGTTGGTGCAGGCGCCGGTGGCGAGATCGCACACCGGTCCTGCGTGCGTTCCCGTTCGGCACGCCTCGTTCGAGGTGCACTTCACGCATCCACCCGACGTGCATGCGGGTGCGTCCGGACCCGGGCACGCGTTGCGCGCGTTCGATCCGAAATCGCCGTCGCAGGTGACGCACGCGTGGGTGGTCGCATCGCAGAGGTCTCCTTCGGGAGCGCCCGTGCAGTCGAGCGACGTCGCGCATCCGCACGCGCCCGAAACGCAGAATCCGGACGTGCACTCGGCGCTCGCGACGGTCGCGGTCCCGGGGAGAGAACACGAGCACGTGTCACCTCGTGACCGGGCGTTCCCGTCCCAGATCTCCGTCCGTGGACTCACGACGTTGGCGACGAGGTTGCCCGCCATGAGGACGAGTCCCGGCGCGAACTCGGTCATGTTCGCCGCTCCGCCGTTGGACCCGTCGAGGCCGGAGCGTCCCGCGCATCGCCATCGGTTGGCGGCGGGTTCGTAGACCTGCGTGAACGCGAGTCCGTGTCCGACGAGGATGCGCCCGTCGGACAGACGCGCGTGCTCGGCGCCTTCTCCCGCCGTCGCCATGTCGGGTCCGCGCGCCATGGAACCCGCCGTTCCCTGGGTGGGATCGAACAGTTCGGTCGTGCTCAGGTAGCTCGACGTCGGATCGAGAGCGACTCCGCCGAAGAGGAGGACACGGCCGTCGGCGAGGCGCTCCGCACCATGACGGAATCGGGCGTCTCCGAGATTCGGTCCGGGAGTCCACGACGTCGATCCCGCGGGGACGTCGAGGAGCGCCGTCGTGGCGAGGGCGCCGTCGGTCGCGAAGGCACCGCTCTTCACACCGCCCGCGACGAACACGCGGTCGTCCGCCAGCGCCACCTGGGTGTGCTCGCCACGCGCCCCGAGGGTGGCCGACGTGAGCGTCCACGTCGACCCGTCGTAGACGTCGGCGTCGTCCTTCGACGCGGTCGATCCCGTGCCTCCGCTCGCGACGGTCCGGTTCCGGACGTGACTCACGCGGGCGGAGTACCGCGGGCGATTCATGGAGGGCCCGGTGGACCAGGTGCCCGTCGACGGGTCGTAGATCTCGAAGCCCGGATCGTCCACGAGACCGGAGACCACGCCGCCGATCGCGACGACGGTGGCTCCGGCGACGGTCTGATCGTGGAGGTAACGCGCACGGGCGAGGGAGCCGGTCGTGGCCCAGACGCGGGCGTTGGGTGCGCCATTCCAGACTTCGGCGGTCGCCGTCATGCTCGTGCCGGAGTTCGGAAACGTGGTGCTTCCTCCGGCGACGAGGACTTCGGCGTCCCGAGGCGCTGGGAGGCGCGTGGCGACGTGGAACACGCGACCTTCGGCGAGACTGCCGGTCGTCGTCCAACTCGGATCGAGCACCGCGGGATAGGCGACCTCCGGCCAACGGACGACGATCGTGCACTGGTCCGAGTCCGGACGGACGGGCGCGCGGTTCCACGGTGGGGACGCGTCCCGGTCGAAGGCGCACCCCTCGACGTCCACCGACGCCGCGATTCGCGACCCCTTCGCGTCTTCGACGTGGGGTGCGGCCATGCGGAGGCGGGGATGTCCGCGTTCGTCGAGGAATTCGACGACTCGGGTGCCGCGCGCCATGCGCACGCCCCGGACGCCCGTGACGTCGACGAGGTACCGCACTTCCGCGCTTCCGGGACGCTCGGGGAACGCGATCGCGTCCTCGACGCCTTCCAACGACGTGACGAGCGACCACGCGCCGCCTCGGTACGCACCGTCGAACGAACGGACTTCCGCGGAGCTCGACGACGACGTCACGGATTCTGCGCCGAGCAGGCGAATCCTCGTCCGGACTCCGGAAGCCACGTCGGTGACGGTGAACGGTGCGTCGGCGCGGTCCGGCAGCTCGATGTGCGCCCGCCGTGCCGTGGAGGTCCACGGAGAAGGCGAGGCGGACGTCGGCATCGAGGTCGCGGCGCTCCCAGCGCGCTCGACTTTCCGGACGACGACGTCGGACGGAGTGGGCCGGATCTCCGGGCGCGTCGTGGCGTCGGACATCCCGCACGCGGCGGTCGCGACGAGCACGACGGCCGCGAGGAAGGCACGTCGTCGCTCGGGAAGTCCGCCGGATCGCACGGCCCCATTGGACCGCTTGCGTCACGTCGGTGTCAAACGCGGCGGGACGTACCGGGTCAGTACACGTACAGTTTCTTCGACGGCGTGTGGCAGGTGTTGCAGCTCGCGCCGTTGAGACGACCGATCGCGCCCCAGTTGGCCGAGCGCGCACCCGAAAAGGCCGGGAGTGCGAGGTCCTTGTCGGCGCGGTGCCAGAAGTTGCCGTCCACGTCGGCGTGCACGGTCGCCGGGAAACCGTCCTTGTCGATGATCCGGATTTCCGCTCCCGCCGCGCCGAAGATCATCAGCGGCGCGGAGTAGATGGTCCCGGCGAAGTCGAACTTGGGAGCGGTGGTTCCCGTGTGGCAATCGAGGCACGCCTTGCCGGTCACTTCGGACGTGTGTCGCGAGTTCGCGCGTTGGCTCGGCAACTGGAAGGCGTAGCCCGGCGCGCCCGTGAACGCATTCTGGGGATTGGCGACCCGCGGCTCCTGGGGCGGGACCGGACTCCAGCCGCGTCCGCCGTCGACCGGAGTCGACCCGGCGTCGAAGACCACGGACGCATCGGTCGCCGCGGAAGGGTCCGCGGGAACGCCGCCGTCGAACACTTCGATGCCGTGTTCGCCCTCGCCGGCCGCGGCGTCGACCGCCGTCGTGAGGCCCGGAGACTGGGCACGTCCCGAATCACGCGCGCCGGCGTCCGCGCGAATCGGTTTCGCGTCGTCCGTGGAGTCTTCGTCACTCAGGCCCGGATCGGCCGAGGAACACGCAGCGAGGAAAATCGTGAGGATCGGGAGCCACCGGGCGACCATGGTGTCCATGTAGCAATCCGTATTCCGACATTTTTCCAGTGTAGCTGGACCACAAACTTGACGTTTCCTGCCGTTTTGAGCGAAGGGTGGGCCATGGGTCCGCGCGGCATTCCCTTCGGGCGGCGATCGTTCCTCGCATGTCTCTCCGTCGCGGCGTCCATGGCGATCACGCGATCGGCGTGGGCCGAGGACGAGGACGAACCTTCGGGCGTCCGTGGAAACGACGGGACGACGGACACGACCGGGGAGCCGAACGCGCCACCGTCGCACGACGACGTCGTCGTCGAAGAACCTGGAAGCGCGGGCGGCACCACGGGCGGCTCGGACGCACTCGTGGTTCCCGAACCGAACGAACCGGGATCACCTCCTCCCCCGCCGCGCGTCGTCCGGACTCCGCTGACGGCATCGCGGGTGCGCGGCGTGTCCCACGACGAGAAAGGCACCACGCTGACCCTCGAGCTCGTGCGCGCACCGTTTCCTGCGCCGGGTTCGGGCCACGACGATCCGACGGTCGTCGTGTTCGTGCCCGCCTACTACCGACTCGCGAAGTCGGGTCGCTCGGACGTGGTCGTGCACTTCCACGGGCACAGGACGACGGCGGAGCGCTCCATGCGTGCGCACGATCTCCGTGAACAGCTGTTCGACAGCAAGCAGAACGCGCTCCTGGTGATGCCCCAAGGTCCGTGGATGACGGCCGACTCGGGCATCGGCAAGCTCGAGGCGCCGAACGGGTTCGCACGCTTCCTCGCCGACGTGATGGCGACGCTCCAGGCGAAAGAATGCAAGGCCGCCCTCGCGCGCGCGGGGACGAAGGTCGGAAAGTCCGTCGGCACCGTGTGCCTGTCGGCCCACTCGGGCGGCTACCATGCGGCGGCGTCGTGCGTGAAACACGGCGGCGTGGCCGTGCGGGAAGTGTGGCTCTTCGACGCGCTCTACGGCGACGAGGACGTATTCCGCGCGTGGCTCGTGGACGGCAAGGCGAAACACGAGCGAAGGAAGCTCGTCAGCTTCGCGACCGGTGGAACGACGGCCGCTCTCTCGAACAAACTGCACGCGGCCCTCGAGAAGGCGGGACTGCGTTGCGCCCGCGAACGCACGGAAGGCGCGACGTCCCGCGCGACGTTCACGACGTCGGACGCCGTGTTCGTCCACACGGCCGTGGGTCATACGGACGTCCCGAACCAATCGAACGGGCTCCGGGACTGCCTCTATGCGTCCGGACTCACGCGTCACCTGCGGACGTCGTGGTTCGACAAGAAGAGCGGGTCCCGCACCATCGATCGTCGGCGCTAGGCGCGCTTCGCTTCGTCCGTCGGCGCGGAATCGACGTGCGCGACACCCGCGTCGACGTCACGGTGTCGCTTCGTCGTGGGCCGGGGCGAGTGGCTCGGGAGGCGCCGCGCTCGATGCCGGAGCGGTCGGGGCCGTCCGGATCGTGCTCGCGTCCGCGTCGATCCGCGGTTTCGGTTTCGGGACCGGACGGGCGGCGGCGGCGGACGCTGCCGGAGCGAGCGAGGAGGACGGGACGGCCGACGGGACGGCGGACGGTGCGGACGGGACCTCGACGGCCGACGTCGCCGGTTCGGTCGGTGGCGTCCAAGGCGACGTCCCGATGGCCGTGGCCGACGAGGGCCGACGGATCGTGCGACCGTTCGGCGCGGACTTCGATGCGGGCGACGAGGGCGCGTCCTCCGGCTTGGACGTCCCCGCACCTCGGAACGTCGTCGCGAGGAATCCTCCCGTGACCATGGCCGCGAAGACGATGCCCGCCAATCCGAGGGCACGTCGTTTCCGACCGCGGACGCGACCGCCGGGTTCGGTGTCCGGTGGGACGCGACCGGCGCGACGCGCGGCACCGTCGAGCGTTCCGGCCGACGCCGTGGCGGGAGGAACGCTCCCCCTCGACGCGCGAGTTCCGAGGGCGATGCGGGTGGTGGCGACCTTCGGATCGATGGCGAGGAGGCGCGACTTCAGCTCCTTCGCGGACGCGATGCGGGAGGTCGGATCCCGCTCGAGGAGATCCGCGAGGAGCGTCTCGGTGGCGGCGGAGACGCGCGGCGCGAGCGTCGTCACGCGCACCGGGACGTTCGCGAGGATGTGGAGGATCGTCGCTTCGTAGCTGCGGAGGGACGGCACGACGGGCTTGGCCGTGAGGGCCTCGAAGAGCACCGCACCGAGCGAATACAGATCGCTCCGGGGGTCGAGCACTTCCTCGCCGCTCGCTTGTTCCGGGGACATGTATTGCGGTGTCCCCACGGCGACGTTCCCCTGCGTGATGCCGTTGTCACCGAACGCGGTGTCGCGGACGAGCTTCGCGATGCCGAAATCCACGAGCTTGGCGCGGTAGGCGTCGTCGTCCACGCGCGAGAGGAAGACGTTCGCCGGCTTGAGGTCGCGGTGGATGATTCCCGCCTCGTGGGCCCTCTCGAGCCCCAGACTCGCTTGGTACGCGATGGCGAGCACCGTGCGTTCGTCGAGGGGACCGCCTTCGGCGAGCACGTGCTCGAGATCCTCGCCGCGGAGCAGCTCCATCACCATGTAGAGTCCGGCTCGCTCGTCGTCGCCGACGTCGAACACGCCGACGACGTGTTCGCTCTCGATGCGCGAGGTGGCGCGTGCCTCTTGCATGAAGCGCTTCGTCGCTTCGGCGCGGCGACGGGGAAGAGCGTTCAGGACCTTGATGGCGACGTGCCGTTCGATCTCGACGTGTTCCGCTTCGTAGACGGTGCCCATGCCGCCTTCTCCGAGGACCCGCAACAATCGGTACCGACCTCCGAGGACGGTGCCGCACAGGTCGAGGGACTTCTGGGACGGACGGGATCGGGGCAGCGACGCACCCCGGTCGGACGTCGGATCGTCGACGCCGACGAGACCGGGAACGCTCGCACGTGGATCGGAACCGAACGCTTCCGACAGGCTCGGGACGGTCGCGGCCTCGTGCACACCGGACATGGCGGGCTGCGTGAGCGGCGTCAGGCGCGTGCGAGGCTTGGCGCTCTCGGGCTCGGTGCCCGAAGCGCTCCCCTCCCCCGGTTCGGATGCCTCGCGATCGCCGTCGGTCACGGACCTTCTACCTTCGCGCGCGGGGTGGCGAAGGTCAACGGAGCGCCCGCTCAGAATTCGAAGGTGATGCCGAAGACCCAGGTGGACGCACCCACGCGGAGGACGTCGGATTGCCCCAGACCGTTGAGCGTGCTCGCCATGTATTCGCCGTAGAGGTACGTGTGGTTCACGCCCATGACCGCGTCGAAGTTTCGCGCGGTTAGCGGATCGAACACGTCGAGCTGGAGAGCGACGCCGGCCGCGAAGTTGGTCCCGAGGGAAAGGCCGGTCGCCTTCTCGGTCGCACCGCTCGCGGTCGTGTAGGTCGACGTTCCCGCGGCGTTCGTCACGTGCCACACGCCGAAGCCGATGCCGGCCTTGCCATAGGGCACGAGCGGAATGCGGAGATCCGTGGAGAGCACGTCGAGACGGAGCACGCCGACGAGGGCACCCGGGAAGATGCCGAGGGTCGTGTCGTCGCCGGAACGGACGCCGCCGCTTCCGTGCACGAAGGACTTGCCCGTCATCTGCGTGTAGCCGAATTGGAGTCCCGGTCCGATGGAACCGAAATGGGGGATGCGGATGGCCTGCCAGTCGAACTCACCGCCGAACTGGAAGCGTTGCTGGGTCCCGAAGATCGACTCGTACGGCTTCGTGGCTCCGAGAGCCGGCTCCGAGTCGATGTCGGGCGTGTAGGGGCCGAATCGGAACTCGAACGCGAAGTGTTGCGGCGAGGAGAAATCGCGACGGTTCGGGTGAAGGACGGAGGAATCGAGGGCGAACGCGGGGGTCGGAGCGACGACCGTCGCGAGGGCGACGAGGCCGGGAACGATCCCGACGACGAGACGGCGACCGGGACGATTGGCGACGCTCATCGCGACTTCCTCCTGCGGACGTAGGTGAGCAACGTGGCGCCGAACATCAAGAATGCGGCGGACCCGGAGACCGGCATGCCCACGGCTTCGAGGGCGCAGAGGCCCGTGGCGGAACCACCGTTCTGCTTGTACGAGACCCAGAAGTCGTCGACCTGGACCGGCGTCGCGCAGATGGCGGTGGAGAGCGGTCCGACGTTGTCGATGCCGTCGGTCGCCGCGAGGGCGATCGTGTACTGGACGTTTTGTTTGAGGTTCTTGATGATGAGGGTCGACGACGTGCCGCCGCCGATCTCGCCGCACAAGAACCGCTTGTCGATCTTCGCCTGACCGCCGTCGGCGATGCCGAAGACGTCGGAGGTGCAAGCGGCCGCGGAGACCACGGTACGCGTGCACGCGGCGTCCACGGTCGACGACGTCGCGGCATCGGAAGGTGCGCCCGAGTCGGCGACGTCGCCGCCTTCTACGGACGACGCGTCGGAGGTCGACGGGGTTTCGGAGGCGGTCGCGTCCGGACACGTCTCGACGACGGTGGAGCCCGAGCCGACGTAGGTGTCCTCCTCGCCGATGGGCGGAGAGCAGTACGCCTTGAAGCCCTGGATATCGCTGTCGGCGGCGGACGTGAACTTGAGGGTGACCGCCTGGCCGATCTCCGTCGTGAGGTTCGTCGGCGCGGCGGGACCACGAAGATCGCTCGGGACGTCGTAGTTGGCCTGGGAAACGGGGTTGCCCGTGCCGTCGAGCCAGAGGAAGTAGAGACCGATCTTCGTCGTGCCCGACTGCTGCTGGACGTAGCAGGCCGATTCGTTCGCCGCGGAGTAGGTGAGCGGCTTCGTCGTCGCGTTCTGGTAGGCGACGATGTCCTGGGCGCGGACCGCGACGTCGACCGGCGTGACCTGCGGGACGTCGCTGCCGAGCACGGGCCAACACACGGCGTTCGTGCCCGTGCGCGCGGTGAGCGGGCCGCAGTCGGAACCGCCGGCCCAGATCTGCAACTTGTAGTTGCTGAACGGGCCGTTCGTCAGCGTCAGGTTGAACGAGAGCCGGAGGTTCGAGACGCAGTCGTCGAAGTTGATGCCGTTCGGCGTGAGGTTCTGGGCGCGGGTCGCGATTTCGCTGCCGTCCGGCAGGAGGCGTCGCACGGTGGGGTTCACCGTGACCGCGGGAACCGTCTGCGCGGACGCGGTCGCGGGCACGAGCGCGACCCAAAGAACGGCCACGAGGCCGACGACGACCGCGACCATCCGGCGGAAAGCGCGGACATCGTGGGAACCCGGAGGACACGAAGGAGAAGACATCGAAGGACGGCGGAGCATAGCGCGTGCCACGGTCGATTCGTGGCACTTTTCACGCGCGTCCGGGGGCCCTCCACGGGGGTCCGCCAAGGTTCCGCCAAGGTGACAAGGGTGACCCCGGGGACCCCGCGTCGGAATGACAAAGTGACAGTCGCGGACGGAGCGGGAGGCGATCTAAGTTTCGCGCCCCATGTTCCACGTCATTCCCGCGCACCAGTCCCGCCCTGCCGACGATCCGATCTTCGCGTTGAACCGCGAGGCCACGGACCGGAAGAAGAAGGGCGAAGCGATCCTCAACGCGACGGTCGGCGCCCTCCTCGACGACGACGGGAACCTCGCGGTCCTGCCGTCCGCCGCTCGCGCGGTGAAGGAAGTCCCCGAAGGAGAGTGGGCGGCGTACGCACCCATCGCCGGCAATCCGGATTTCCTCCAGGCGGTGGTCGCCGACCTCTTCGGATCGGACGACACGCTCCGCGCGTGCGCCATCGCCTCGGCGACTCCGGGCGGAAGCGGCGCGCTCCGGCACGCGATCTCGAACTACCTCGAACCCGGTCAGGCGGTCCTGACGACGAGTCACTTCTGGGGCCCGTACCAGACCCTGGCCGACGAAGCGGATCGCAAGGTGGCGACGTTCCCGATGTTCGCGGCCGACGGCGGCCTGGACGTCGACGCGCTCGATCGCGAAGTGGGTCGTCTCGCCAAGGAACAGGGTCGCGTCCTCCTCTTCCTCAACGACCCGTGCCACAACCCCACCGGCTACTCCATGACGCGGGACGAGTGGACCCGCGTCACGGCGTGTCTCCTCCGTCACGCCGCGACGACGCCGGTGACGCTCCTCGTCGACTGCGCCTACGCGGCGTACGGCGCCGGAGATCCGCGCGCGTTCACGAAGGATCTCCACCCGCTCCTCGGCAAGGTCGGCCTCCTCTTCGCCTGGAGCGCGTCCAAGACGTTCACGCACTACGGCCTCCGGGTGGGAGCACTCGTCGCCTGCGTTCCGGACGCGAAGGATCGTGCCGCGACGGACGCCGCCCTCAGCTACTCCGCCCGCGGGACCTGGTCGAACTGCAACCGCGGAGGTCTGCGCGCGGTCACGCGACTGCTGACCGATCCCGCCCTGGCCGCGTCGTGCGCGAAGGAACGGGACGGACTCAAGGCGCTGCTCACGGCGCGCGTGAACCGTTGGAACGCGCTCGCGAAACCGGCGGGACTCAAATACCCGCGCTACGACGGCGGGTTCTTCGTCACCGTGTTCACGCCGGACGCCGCCGCCAAAGCCGCGGCCATGCGTGTGGACGGCGTTTTCGTCGTTCCGCAGCGGGAATCGATCCGGGTGGCCCTTTGTTCGGTGGCCGAACGGGACGTCGAACGCCTCGTGCAGATCCTCGCCAAGCACCTCGGTTCCTGAACGATCCCCGGGGGTTTCCCGGTCCCCCCGGAATCGGAGGCGGACTTTCGCGCGTGCCCCGAAATTTCGGCGGGTCGTCGCTCGAAGAGCGGTCTGCCGAGCGGAGAGTCTCCGTTCGGGGGACACCGCGATGGATACCGGACACGACGACGCCCTCGTCCGCTTGGAGAGGGTCAGCAAACGCTACCGCATGGGGGACGGCGAGGTCCTCGCCCTGGCCGAAGTCGACCTGACGATCCGCGAGGGCGAGATGGTCGCCATCATGGGCACGTCCGGGTCCGGCAAGTCGACGACCCTCAACATCCTGGGGACCCTCGATCGTCCGACGTCGGGCACCTACGCGATCGACGGCGAGGCGACGACGGGACTCGGGGAGGAGGAACTCGCCGCGCTCCGGAACCGGAAGATCGGATTCGTCTTCCAGGCGTTCAACCTTCTTCCCCGCGAGACGGCGACGGCGAACGTCGCGCTCCCGATGGTCTACGCCCGCGTGAAGCCCGCCGAGCGGCGTGAACGGGCCCGACGCGCCCTCGATCGCGTCGGCCTGCTCTCGCGTGCGGACCACTATCCGAACCAGCTCTCGGGCGGCCAGCAGCAACGCGTGGCCATCGCCCGGGCCATCGTCAACGAACCGCGCCTCCTGCTCGCCGACGAGCCCACCGGCGCGCTCGACTCCGCCACGAGCGCCGACGTCATGCGCCTGCTGACGGATCTCCACGCGGGCGGGATGACCGTCGTCCTCGTCACCCACGACCCTCACGTCGCGTCGTTCGCGTCCCGCATCGTCACGTTCAAGGACGGTTCGCTCGTCTCCGACGTCCCGAACTCGCCCACCCGTCTCCCGGAGGCCTCTTGAAGAAGCGTCGTTCCCTCACCGTCCTCGTCTCCCTCGTCGTCGTCGCGACCGTGGGCGTCGTCGCCGTGCGCCAGAGTCGCGCGAAGGCCGCTCCCCTCGATCCCGCGCTCGTCGTCGAAGCGAAGAAGGGCACCCTTCGCGTCGACGTGTTCGAGAGCGGCAAGGTCCAACCGCGTGAGAAGGTCGAACTCAAGTCCAAGGTCGCCGGGCAAGTCACCGCCGTGAAGGTGGCCGAAGGCGAGCGGGTGAAGAAGGGCGACGTGCTGCTGGTCCTGGACCCGACCGACTACGCTCGCGACGTGGCGAAGGCACGCGCCGAAGTCGCCCAGGCCTCGAACGCGCTCGCGTTCGCGGAGGTCGGCGTGGGTCGAGCGAAACGGGCCCTCGAATCCGGAATCGGTCACTCGAACGAGGTCGACGACAAGATCCACGAGCTCCGTGCGCGCAAGGCGGCGCTCGACACGTCGTCCGTCTCGTTGTCCGCCGCGGAGGACCGGTTCCGCTACACGAAGATCCTCTCGCCCATGGACGGCACCGTCATCCAACGCGGAATCCAGCCGGGAGAGGTCGTGACGCCAGGAGTCCAGTCGACCTTCGACGGCAAGGCGCTCCTCACGGTCGCCGATCTCTCCACGCTCGTCGTGAAGGTGAACTTGAACCAGATCGACGTCGCGAAGGTCTCGATCGGGAGGCGCGCGGAGGTGACCCTCGACGCACTCCCGGGCAAGACGTACGGGGCCACCGTCACCAAGATCGCGCCCGCCTCCGTGAAGCCCACGGGCAAGGAACTCGAGGTCTTCCCCGTGGAGGTCCTCCTCGAAGCGGCCGACGACCGCATCAAGCCGGGCATGACCGCCGACGTGCGCATCGAACTCGACGCGAAGGACGGTGTGATCGTCGTACCGCTCGAAGCCGTGCAGAAGGACGGCGCGGCGTCGTTCGTGAACCGCGTGTCCGACGATCCGAAGGCGGGGCAAAGAACGGCACGTGTGGACGTGAAGGTGGGCGCACGGAACGACCGCGAGGTCGAGATCCTCTCCGGAATCGGGGAACACGATCGCGTGCTCGTGAAGCCGCCGTCGGCCGACGCGAACGAGACGAAGCTCTGACCATGGGCTTCGAGGTGCTCTTCGTCGCCGCGCGCTCCCTGTCGGGGAACCGATTCCGGTCGCTCTTGACGGTGCTCAGCATCCTCACGGGGACGTTCGCGATCGTGCTCATGACGTCGCTCGCCGAGAGCGCATTGGGCACCATCGAGCACGGCATCGAGGAACTTGGCGGCGCCAAGTTGCTCCTCGTGGGCACGAAGAATCCGGAGCGGGCGGAAGCGAAGGCCGGAGCCTACGCGCGTGGATTCCGGACGGTCGACCGTGACGCGATGACGTCGCACGTGCCGCACGTCGTCGAGTCCGCGATGTACACGGCGATGGGGACCTTCGACGCGCGCTCGGACGGAGGCACCGTCACACGCACGGACCTCGTCGCGGCGGACGCCACGTTCCCGACGCTCTTCAAGATGGAGCTCGCCGAAGGACGTCTCTTCGCCGAGGACGAGAACCGGGAGCACGCGCCCGTGTGCCTCGTCGGTCAGAAGACGGCGAAGAACCTCTGGGTCGGATCGGCGCTGGGACACAGGGTGGACGTGGGCGAGTTCCGTTGCCGCGTCGTCGGCGTCCTACGCGACAAGGAACGTCTCGGCGTCGGGTTCGGATTCGACTGGGTGGAACTGGTGGTCGCGCCGTCGGAGTCGGTGGCGGATTCCGTGCGCGACGTCCGCGAGGACGCGACGGTCGTCATGAAGACCGACGACTCGAAGTCGAACGACGTCGCGAAACGCATCGTGAACGCCCGCCTCCTCGAGGCGCGCCACGGAATCGACGATTTCACGCTCCTCGACTTCGCGGGGTTCATGGATCGGTTCCACGCCGTGTTCGCCATCCTCGAGGCCGTGGTCGGCCTGGTCGCGGGGATCGCACTCGTGATCGGTGGCGTCGGGGTGATGAACATGATGCTGGTCAGCGTGTCGGAACGGGTGCGCGAGATCGGCATCCGGAAGGCCCTCGGAGCCTCTCCCGGCGCGATCGGCACCCAGTTCATCGTCGAAGCCATCCTCCTCACGACGTTCGGCGGCGGTCTCGGCGTGGGACTCGGCGCCCTCGCGGCACGCGGCGCCTCGACGGCGATCGTGAGGATGACCCCCGTTTGGCAGGGTACCGTGTCGACGTCCGCCGCCGTGGTCGCGTCGATCGTCTCCGTCCTCCTGGGCGTCACGTTCGGGTGGCTCCCCGCGCGGCGTGCGAGCCGACTCGACCCCGTCGTCGCCATGAGGCCCTGACCGTGCGGGCGTCCGATCGCATCCTCGCCGTCCGTCGGGCCCTCACGTCGGGATCGCGCACCTTCCTCACGATGCTCGGCCTGGTCATCGGTGCGGGCTCCATCGTGCTCCTGGCCTCGCTCCTCACGGGTGGGCAGGATGCACTCGCGCGCGCCAGTCAGGACGTGACCGACGCGGACCTCGTGGAGGTGTACCGCCGCGACCCGCCTTCGTCGGAAGCGGAGCGCACCCAGCGACCCCTCTCCCGACGGGACGTCGTCGCCCTCCGCGATTCCCAGGTGCTCGGGGCCGCGAGCGTGTCGTCGCAGAGCCACTACCAGGGCCACGCGACCGAAGGGGGGCACACGAAGCGTGTACGCGTCGTCGCCGGCGATCCGTCGACCCTCGCGACGTACCGACTCACGGTGGAACGTGGGCGTTTCCTCACGGAGGAAGACGGCACGCACGGGCGGCGCGTCGCCGTCGTGGGCCGCGAGGTGTGGTCCGAACTTTTCGGGGACGCCGCGGACTTCCGCACGACGAGCCTGCACGTGGACGACGAGGTCTGGACCATCGTCGGCATCCTGTCCAAGAAGCCCTACATGGGCGCGACGGACAGCACCTACGTGTGGGATCGGAAGGTGATCGTCCCGGCGCGCGTGTACGACGCGATGTACGCGCCTTCGCACGAAGTGAACGAACTGCAGATCGAGCGCGGGCGCGCCGACGTCGCCACCACACGGAGGCTCGTCGACGGTGCGCTCGCGCGACTCCACCTGAACGTGCGGAACTTCAAGGTGGCCGACGGAAAGGACGGCGACATCGACGGTCTCGTGCAAGGCACGTTGCTCGCGCTCCTCGTGACCACGGGATTTCTCGCCTTGTTCGCGTCCGGCATCAACGTGATGAACGTGATGCTCGTGGCCGTGACCGAGCGCACGCGGGAGATCGGGATCCGCAGGGCCCTCGGCGCCACGGCGCGGGACGTGGGAGTCCAGTTCGTGCTCGAAGCCGCGGCGATCTCCTTCGCGGGCGGCGCCCTCGGCGTCCTCTTCGGCGGCGTACTCGCCTGGGGCGCCTCGTTCGGACTCGGGGCGCTCTTCGGGCACTGGCCGTTCCACGTGCCGGTGTGGTCGATCGCGCTCGGACTGGGCGCGTCGACCACGGTCGGCGTCGTGTTCGGATGGCTTCCCGCGGTCCGCGCGGCGAAGGTGCTTCCCATCGTCGCGCTGCGTTCGGAGTGACGGTCGGAGCGGGCGGTCAGGGCGTCCGGAGCGAAGCTTCGGCGTAGAGCTCGTCCCAGTTGTCTTCCAGGCGCTTGAAGAAGTCGTCGAGGGTCGAGACCTGGACGACCTTGCCGTGGTCGAGCACCTCGACGACGTCCGTCGCGGCGTCGGACGATTTCACGAACGTCTTGAGCACGTCCTCGGTGATCTGGTTCCGCTTCAGCGCCTTCTTGAAGAAGTCGAACTTCGTGATGAGCAGCTCTCCGAACGTCTTGGTCTGCGTCATCGTGCGCAGCTGTTCGAGGCTGCGCGCATTGTTCACGACGATCGAGTCCTGGACCACGAAGCCGAGCGTCTTGCCCTGGGCCTTGGTGTTGTTCGCGATCTTGATGATTCCGCCGTCCAACTTGCGGACGCCCTCGGCCGTCGTGAGCATCTCGAGCGACCCCTGACGGGCACGGTCGAGAGCGGCGAGAACGAAGCCGACGGCCGTCTTCGGCGGCGAGTACTCGACGTTGAAGATCGTCTTCCACTGGGTGTTCCACCAGGCGGCCGGGTTGCCGGATCCGTCGTTGTGGTCCTCGATGAAGCTCGCGATGCGCTTGATGACGCTCTCCTTCAGGTCCTTGCTGTCCTCGAGGGCCTTGATGCTCCCGAACTCGTGGCAGAGGACCTGGAGGATGAACTTGTTCTTGTAGTTCTCGCGGAACTGCTCCGGCACCTTCGCGATCGCCGCGGCGAACGCGTCGGACTCGAGGAGGACCTTCACCTGGGGCACGCTCGCGATGTACGCGGGGTCCATCATCTTGCCGGTGTCGTGCCAGGCGACGGCGAGGAGCAAGTCCATCGCCCGCGATCCTTCGACACCCGACGATTCGAGATTCTTCACGATGTCCGGGAAGCCCTCGATGATGTCGGCCACGATGCTGTCGACGTGGGCGAGGTTGTCGGCCGCGCCGGCGGCATTCGCCGCGCCTTCCGCGAGCGGACGGTACTGGTGTTGGAACGCCTGCTTCATCGACGACGTGAACTCGGTCGGGAGGATGTCCTTCGGAAGTTCGACGCCGAAGATTTCCTTGAGCGCCCGCCGCTGCGCGGAGACGTCCTCGCCGGCACCACGGACGACGTCGTCGAGGTGGGAGGCCAGGGAGCGGCCGAAGCCTCCGGTCGTCTTGATGTCGGCGCCGCGGAGGTCCTTCAGGATCGTGCGGAGCGCTTGCGAGAGTCCTTCGGCGGTGGTCCCGGCCGACTGCACGTTCGACGCTTCGTCGACGGGGGCCTCGCTCGCGCATCCGACGGCGAACGTGGAACCGAGGACGAGGAGGACGGCGGCGGTGCGGGTGCGGAGGAATTTCAGGGAACGCATGGGTCGGGGCTCTCTCGGTTCGGGGACGCATGCTCTTCGCGCAGCGCCTTCGAAGGTTCTTCGTTCGGGGGAGGTGTGCGGATCGCCTACGTCGTCGCTTTCGTGACGATCGTCCCGACGATCCTGGGTCGGGTCACTTGGGAAGGGTCTTGAAGGAGTTGCGGAACCCGACGGCGGACGGAATCACGCCGATCGTGTTCAGGCCGACGTTGAGCGACGCCTCGAGGGCACACGCGCGGTAGTCGGAGACGGCCGTGGGCGCGAGGGCGGTCGAGAGGTCGTTGCCTCCGAGGGCTTCCTGGCCGGTGCGGCAATAGGGCTTCGTGGTGCCGAGCGGGGTCACACCGACGTTCTGGAGGTTCTGGTTCACGTACTTGTCGCAGGCCTTCATGGCCGTGACGATGCCATCGCCGAGCCAGTAGCCGTCGGCCGCGAGCAGGATGCCGTTCAACGCCTGCACGCGGACCGCGAGCGACGCGGCCTTCGCACCTTCCGCCGCAGCGAGGGCGGCCTTCGAAGCGGTGAGCCAGCTACCGAGCCCCGCGGTGGCGATCGTGATCACGATGCCCTGCGCGAGCGAGGACTTGAGCTCGTCGATCTTCTCGTTCGATTGACGGACCGTGCTCCGACATTCGGCGGCGAACATTCCCGCGACCGAAGCATTGGCCTTGGTCTGCTTCTCGAGGAGGCGGTTGCCGAGTTCCTTCTTCTTCGGATCGTCGCTGTCGAGGAGGCGTTGCATGACCTCGCGGTCCTCGGGCAGTTGGTCGGAGCGGAAGCCGCTGCCGTCGAAGATCGGCCAGGTCTCCATGACCTCGTTCACGACCGACGTGCAGCTCGAGGACCCCGAGCGGTGCATGCATTCGGCGGCCTCGTAGACGCGACCGAGCTTGTCGGCGAGGAGTTTGCGGTTCTCCTTCACCTGCTGGCGGAGGAGGACGAAGATCGATCGATCGATGGGTGCGTTCATGCGGGCGTCGATCTTCGACGCGACCCATTGCATGACTTCTTCCGGCGTCTTCGAACGGAGACCCGTGAGATCGGCGGTCGCGTAGCTTCCACCCTCCGTGTACTCGTAGAAGCGCACGCCGAGGAGGGACTCGTAGTCGAGGAGGCTCGTCATGCGCTTGCCCTGGAGCCAGGGCGCCGCGGCCTTGTGGCCGTTGTATTGCGCGGAGAGCGCGTCGCGGTCGGCCTTGAACTCGCCCTTGAGGCGGACGAGTTGACCGATGTGGACCAGCTTCGACTCGTCCTTCCACTGCTTGTACCAAATCTTGGGCAGCGAATTCGGGAGCGACGAAACGTCGTTCGTCACCGGGCCGATGAGTTCCACGTCGTAGTCGATGAGGGCCTGCATCACGCGGATGTAGGTCATCATCGTGAGGTGATCGCGCGTCTCCACGAGCACCTTCGCCATCGGCGATTCGGCCGGCGGGTCGCAGGCGCGGAGCTGTGCGAGCCAGCTCTCGGAGTCCACCGCGAGCGGCGAGGAGTACTTCACGGGGTACGTCGCGTCGTCGGCGTCGCGCGGCTTGTCCGAGAGGATCGGCGTCGAACCGACGAGGAAGTCGAGGGCCGCGAGCGCCTCGAGGGCGCCGCGGGTCGCTTGGCGCATGGTGTTCATCGTGAAGTAGTAGTCGCTGATCGTCGCGCGCTCGGCGTAGTCCTGCTTGCCGGAAGGCAGCGCGTAGAAGCGCTGGGCCGTGGAGTTGTTGTCGCGCAGGTAGTTCTGGAAGCACTGCGCCACTTCGTTGCCCTTCGGGAGGCCGAGCGAACTGTGGGGATGCTTGGCGAGGTAGAACTCGAAGTTCACGGGAGCCGGGAACGTCGACTTCCCGATCGAGAAGCACTCCGTCTCGTCCACGTTCCAGAAACCGGCGCCGCGCGTCGCCGTGATGTTCTGCTGCACCAGCGCGGTCGGGCAGCCGAGGACACCCTGGGGCTTGGTCGACGCTTGCGCCTGGGTGTCGCCGTCCTCCGCTTGGGAGCTGCAGGCACCGAGCAAGGAGCAGAGACCGACGGCGACGAAGACACGGTGGATCATGGTTCCCTCAGCGAGGTAGGACGGGGCATGGGGAGGATGGGTCGGCTCCACTGCAATGTGGGCGCCACTCCTTCCTCGTCCGCCGTAGGTCTCCTACGCGTCGGGAATCGTCGTGGTTCCGTCGTCGCCGAAACAGGTGCGCGGTGCGTCGAGGATTCGGCCGTGGATCGAACGTTCCAGTGCGCCCCGAACGTCCCCGACGGGTCGCGTCACCCGCGTCCGTGGCGCGTCAGCCGCGGATCATCGTCGCGAGCTTGCCCGTCGCGTCGAGCGCGTGGAGTTCGTCGGAGCCGCCGACGGAGGTCCCGTCGATGAAGATCTGGGGCACCGTGCGGTACCCCGTGGTGCGGACGAGCCAGTCCCGCGCCTCGGCGTCGTTCGACACGTCGACCTCGCGGAAGGGAATCCCTCGCTTCGTGAGGAGCGACTTCGCGCGGTGGCAATACGCGCAAATCCGCGTGGTGTAGACGACGACGTCCGAGGCCATGGGCACAACGTGGGTCGTCGGGCGCGGCGGCGCAAGGGCCGTGTTAGTCTCCGAGCCCCGATGGCCGGCGAACCCACCATTCATCTCGACCGCTACCACGCCGACGCGAAGGCACTCGTCGCCAAGGCCCAGTCCCTGGCCGACGAACGAAAACACGCGCTCGTGGAGCCGATCCACGTGCTCGCGCGATCCGTCGACAAGGACAGCGGTGCGGGCGACGTGTTCCGGAAGGCGGGCGCGGATCCCTCGGACGTCGCCGCCGAGGTCGAGACGCAGCTCGGTCGCATGACGAAGGGAACGGCCGGCCTCGCGTACCTCTCCGAGCCGACGTTGGCGCTCCTCGGACGCGCGGAGAAGGACGCGGGCAAGGATCCGGTCGGTGTCGCTCACCTCCTCAACGCCCTCGCCCAGGAAGTGCGTGGCGCCGCGGCCGTCGTGCTCCAGTCCTTCGGCCTGGGTCCGGGATCGCTACGGCCCCACATGGCGCACCTGAAGGCTCCCACGCGCGAAGCCGGATCCACCTTCGACGCGATCGCGAAGTTCGCGGAGGACCTCGTCGCCCGCGCGAAGGGCGAAGACGTCGAACCCATCATCGGTCGGGACGTGGAAGTACGCCGGCTCCTGCAGATCCTGGAACGTCGTCACAAGGGGCACCCGCTCCTCGTCGGGGAGCCGGGTGTCGGCAAGAGCACGATCGTGGCTGCGCTCGCCGCGCGCATCGCCCAGAAGGACGTTCCCGAGAACCTCTCGAAGCTCTCGATCCTCGAGCTCGACGTGGGCGCCCTCGTCGCGGGGGCGAAATTGCGTGGCGAAATCGAGGAGCGATTGAAGCAGGTGCTCTCGGGTATCCGGGAGAAAGGTGGCGACGCCATCGTGTACGTCGCCGGCATCGAGTCCCTCCTCGGTCAGGGCAACGTGGGCAGCGGCGTGGGCGACGTCCTCCGACCGATGCTGACGCGCGGAGACGTCCGGATGCTCGGGACGACCACTCCCGACGGCATGCGCAAGATCGAGGAGAGGGACGCCGGACTCCTCCGGAACTTCTCGGTCCTATCCATCGACCCCGCGACCCAGGAGCAGGCCGTGGAGATCCTGCGTGGCATCGCCACCCGATTCGAACGGCACCACCGGGTGAGCGTCGGCGATCCGGCGATCGTGGCCGCGGTGAACCTGGCGAAGCGGTACATCCAAGATCGTGCCCTCCCCGACTCCGCCATCGATCTGCTCGACGAGGCCTCGGCGCGGAAGCGCGTGGAGCTCGACGGCGTGCCTGCCGCAGTCGACGACGCCATTCGTCGACTCTTCTCGCTCAAGGCACAGCGCGCTTCCCTGGCGGACGACGTCGACGCCATGAGCACCAAGACGCGTGGCCTCATCGACTCGGAGATCGCGACGCTCGAGCCCTCCGTGTCGACGATGCGGACGCAACTCGACTCGCGTCGTGGGGCGACGGCCGCCGCGGAAGCCCTCCGCTCCGAGAAGACGAAACTGGAAAAGGAACGCGACGAGGTCCGGAAGACCCAGAACTTCGCGCGACTCGGCGAGATCGAACACGTCACGCTGCCCGACGTGACACGACGACTCGAAGCGGCCGAAGCGGCGCTGGCGACCGTCGGCACGGACACGCGGTCGAACGTCGTGACGGAGGAGGACGTCGCCGTCGTCCTCGGGGACTGGACCGGCATTCCCGTCGCCAAGATGCTCGAGGCCGAATCCGAGAAGCTGATGAAGATGGAGGCGCGCCTCGAGAAACGCGTCGTCGGACAGGACGAAGCCGTGCGGGCGGTCTCGCGCGCCACGAGGCGCGGACGGGTCGGACTCCGCGATCCGGGCAAGCCCATCGGATCGTTCTTGTTCCTCGGCCCCAGCGGTGTCGGCAAGACCGAGCTCGCGAAGGCCCTCGCCGAGTTCCTGTTCGACGACGAACAGTCCATGACCCGCCTCGACATGAGCGAGTTCATGGAGAAGCACATGGCCCAGAGGCTCGTGGGTGCACCTCCCGGCTACGCCGACAGCGAAGAAGGCGGCTTCCTCACCGAGGCCGTGCGGAGGAAGCCGTACAGCGTGCTCCTCTTCGACGAGGTCGAGAAGGCGCACGCGGACGTGTTCAACCTCCTCTTGCAGGTCCTCGACGACGGCCGTCTCACCGACGGCCGAGGACGCACGGCGGACTTCTCGAACACCGTCGTGATCATGACGAGCAACATCGGTTCGCAACGGATCCTCGAGACGGACCACCGTCTCTTCGAGTCGGAGGAGGGCCGCGACGCCCTGCGCGACGTCCTGCAAGGAGAACTCCGGAACTTCCTGCGTCCGGAGTTCTTGAACCGCATCGACGACGTCATCGTCTTCCGTCCTCTCTCGAAGGCGGATCTCCGCGGCATCGTCGACATCCTCCTCCGGAAGCTCGAGAAGATGTTGGCCGCGCGCCAGCTCACGCTCTCGCTCTCCGACGCCGCGAAGGATTGGATGGTCGAACGTGGCTACGAACCGGCCTTCGGCGCACGTCCCCTCAAGCGCGTCGTACTCAAACACGTGCAGGATCCCCTGGCCGAGGAAATCCTGAGCGGTCGGTTCCCGCCGGGAAGTGCCGTCCACGTCGACGTCCGGGACGACAAGCTCGTCTTCTCGAAAGGCTGAAGCCATGCGTGTTCATTTCGTCGGAGTCTCGGGTACGGGCATGGGAGCCCTCGCGCTCCTCTTCCGCGAAGCCGGCCACGACGTGACCGGGTCGGACGTGAATTTCGATCCTCCGACCGGTCCGGCGCTCCGCGCGGCGGGCATCGGATGCCTCCAAGGCTACGACGCGACGCACGTCGGCAAGCCCGATCTCGTGGTGGTGGGGAACGCGATCCGCAAGGACAACGCGGAAGCCGTCGCGGCGATGCAGCGCGGCCTCCCGCGTTCGAGCATGTCGTCGGCGCTGCGCGAACACTTCATGGCCAAGCGGAAGCCGCTCGTCGTCGCGGGCACGCACGGCAAGACGACGACCGCCACGATGTGCGCCGCGATCCTCGTGGGCGCGGGTCTCGAGCCTGGATGGTTCATCGGCGGAGCACCGAAGAACCTCCCCGCGTCGGCGGCGATCGGTCGGACGAAACGCGTGCTCGCGGGCGGCGGCCCCAACGCACCGAAGCCCGGTCCCTCGCCGTTCGTCGTCGAGGGCGACGAGTACGACGCCGTCTACTGGCACAAGCAACCGAAATTCCTGGACTACGTGGGCCTCGGCGAGGACGACGTCGCCATCGTCACGAGCATCGAACAGGACCACATCGACATCTACCCGGACGTGACGAGTTACGAGTCCGCGTTCCGCGAGTTCGTCCGACGCATTCCCCCCGGAGGCCTCGTCGTGTGCGACGCGAAGGACGCGCGCGTCCGGGCGATCGTCCGCGAAGCTGCCCGCTGCCGCGTCGCCTTCTACGCCCTCGATCGCGAGGACACGGGGGACGTCACACCGACCTGGCTCGCGGCCCCGAGCACGGTCGACGAGGACGGTCACCAGTCGTTCGACGTGTTCGTCGGCGGATCGTCCTGCGGCCGGTTCTCGATGCGCGTCTCGGGGAGCCACAACGTGCGGAACGCGCTCGCGGCCATCGCGGCCTGCTCGGAAGGCTTCGGCGTGTCGACGGCGGCGATCAAGACGGCGCTCGCGTCGTTCGAGGGCGTGAAGCGCAGGCAAGATCTCCTCGGAGAGCCGGGCGGGATCCGCGTCTACGACGACTTCGCGCACCATCCGACCGCGGTCGACGAGACGTTGCAGGCGCTGCGTGCGCGTCACCCGAACGGGGATCTGTTCGCCGTTTTCGAACCTCGGAGCGCGACGGCGTGCCGTGCCCTCCACCAGCAGACCTACGTGGGCGCCTTCGGTCCGGCGACACGCGTGATTCTCGCGCCCCTCGGTCGCTCGAACGTTCCCGAGGCGGAGCGGCTCGATCTCGCGAAGCTGGCCCAGGACATCGGCTCGCGGGCGACGCTCGCGGCTTCCGTCGAATCCATCGTCGAGACCTTGCGGAACGAAGCGAAGCCGGGGGACACCATCGCCCTCCTCTCGAACGGCTTCTTCGGCGGGATCCACGACAAGCTCCTGGCCGCCCTCGCGTCGTCCTCGTCGTGAACGACGACGTCGCGGTCCGACTTCGGGAGCTCCTCCGCGTGGCCGAAACGGCGGCCACGAACGCATCGCGCGTGCTCATGGAGGGCTACCGATCCCGCCCCCGTGCGGAGCACAAGGGACGCATCGACCTCGTCACCGAGTTCGACCGACGGAGCGAGGAACTCCTGAGGAGGGAACTGGACGTCCCGGGCGTGGCGTTCGTCGGAGAAGAGGGTGGCGGGGACGAATCTCTCCGGGGCTCCACCTGGTACGTGGACCCGCTCGACGGAACCACCAACTTCGTGCACGGCCACCCCTTCTTCGCCGTGTCCGTCGGACTCGTGCACGACGGCACGCCGGTCCTCGGCGTCATCGTGGCCCCCGCTCTCGGTCTCGTGTGGCGCGGGTCGGTGGTCCATGCGTCGGAGCGCAACGGCGTCGCGTGCCGCGTGAGCTCGGAGGCCACCGTCGAAGGTGCGATGTTCGCGACGGGGTTCCCCTACGACCGCGCCACGAGCCGGGACGACAACCTCGCGACCTTCGCCGCGATGAAGAAGCGCGCGCAGGCGATCCGGCGATGCGGCGCGGCCGCCATCGATCTCGCCTTCGTGGCGGACGGTACCTACGACGGGTACTGGGAGCGGAAGCTCAAGCCCTGGGATCTCGCGGCGGGAGCGGCGATCGTCGAGGCCGCGGGCGGCAAGGTTTCCGCTTACGACGGAGGTCCCGCGGACGTCCGTACGGGCCACCTCGTGGCCACGAACGGTCGCGTGCACGAAGCGCTCGTCGGGGCACTCCGGGACATCGGTTTGCCCTCGTGAGGCGAACGTCCCGGACACGGCGCCACGAATGCGCCGTGCCCGGGGACGATGGTGGTGGAGGTCAGGGATTCGCGGCGGCGAGACGCACGGCTTCGCGCAGGTTCGGGAAGTCCGGACCGACGTTGGGGATCGGCGTGGGCGAGAACCGCGTGAACGTGAACGCCGAGCTCGATCCGCAGGGGAACGACCAGTTCGCGCTGAGAGCGGGGTCCGAGATCGCGTTCCAGTAGTTCGACGAGATGTCGAGCGATCCGTTCCGATGCCAGGAGACGACCTGCGGCTGCGCATTGCCGAGGATGTTGTTGTCGCGGAGGTACGACGTCGGTTGGAGGCCCGTCGTCTCGATGGAGATCGCGGGGCCCGCGTTCTCGGTGATCAGGGACTGCGAAACGACGAGGTGCACGTTCGGGGAGCCGACGTAGATGCCGGCGCGACCGTTCTTCCGGATCTCGCTGTTCGTGATGGTCGGATCGCGGAACACGGTGGCGGAAGAGCCGCCGCACGATTGCGACCCGTTCGCGTTTCCGGCTACGACACCGTGTTGGGAGTTCTCGCGGACGACGGAGTCCTTCAGGTTGAACACCGGAACGTCGGAGACCTGGATGCCGATCTGGAACTTCTTCACGACGGAGCGGGAGACGTTCACCTCGGACGCGTTCAAGGCGAGGATTCCGAAGAGGGATGCCCCGCCCGGCAGACCCTGGACGATGGTGTCCTGAATCGTGGCCGAAGAACCCGTACCGAGCGTGATACCGACACTCGCACGTTCGACGTACGCGTCGGAGAGGGTGTTGTTCTTGCCGTAGAGAGCGAGTCCGCCCCACCCTTTGTTGGCGACGTAGGAAGTGAACGCGATCGGCGCGTCCGGCGTTCCGGCAGCTTGCAAGGTCCCGTCGACACGGAGGTTCACGGTGCCGAAATCCCCGGTTCCCAGGTAGTTTCCCTTCACGACGACGCCGGGACGAACCGTCAGCGTGACGCCGGCCGGCACGACCAGCGGCTCGAGGAGGACCACTTCGCACTGGTCCCAGGTGGTGTCCGTCGGAATGGAGTTGCCTCGGACGAACGTGGTGCCCGGGGTGCAGGGCGTGGTGGCGCGCGGCCGGCGGCACTGGAAGTCCGTGCCCGCACATTCCGTCTTGAGGCGGTAGGTGCCGGTGCCCGTGTCGTTCCACGACGAGAACGCGACGAGGAACTTCCCGTCCGTCGGCGCGGTGAACCGGAGCGGCGTGGTGGAGAGCACCTGACCGTTCGACGACGTGGTGATGGCGGGACCGAGACCCGTCGTCGCGTACGGGTAGATCGCCATCACGAGATCGAGGGACGTGGTTCCGATGGCGTCGGTTCCGGGACGTGCGTCGAGCGTCACGGCGACGGTCGCGCCCGCTTTCGCTTCGACGACGTAGCCGAGGACGCGGACCCGGGGATCGAACCGACCGTCGACGACGGCGTCCGGTCCGATGGTCTGGAGGATGCGCGCTTGGTCGCCCATGAGGGCGTCGGACGACTCGCCCACGTGGGCGTCGTCACCTTCCGGCGCGGAAGCGCAGCCCGGCGCGAGGACGAGGAGACTCGAAAGAGAGAGGACGGAAGCTACGGAGAGTGGAAGAAGCGTGGAACGCGATCGCATGAAAGGTCCTTTCGCGCGGAGGTGTGGGCCTCCGCGGCGCGCCGCGCAGTTCAAGGTTCACGCCAGCTTGGGCGCGCCGTCGCGAATCCGAGTTCGCGGCGATTCTTCGCGAAGTGTCGCGGTCGAGCTCGGCCCCCGATCGCGTCCTGCGTGACTCGCTCCGCGGGCGAATCGAGTCGCGGACGACACGCTCCGTTCACACGACGCGCACGCCGCGTTCACGTTTCATGCACGTTGCACGCATCGGAGTTTGCCGAGACGTTGCGGGGCCTTCGGCGTCGTGTCTCACGTGGATGAGAACCTCGACGTCCATGAACGATTCGAGCCTCTCGTCATGGACGCGTTCGACGCGAATCGCACACGTCTCCGACGTCCACATGTTGGAGCGACGGCCGGGCGGGTCCCGTTCCGGTGCGGATTTCGCCTCCCGGGTCGTGAGCATCGGGCGTGAACTCGACGCCGACGATCGCGTGCGGAAACTGAAGCGCTCCCTCGACGCCGCGTGGCGTTCGGGCGCGGGGCACCTCGTCGTCTCGGGAGACCTCACGGAGGTCGGGACGCGGGGTCAGTACGAGATGTTCGCGGAGGTACTGCACGACGGCCCCTTCCGCCCCGACCAGGTCACGCTCACTCCCGGCAACCACGACGCGTACACGCGCGGTGCGTGGGACGAGGCCTTGCAGGGCCCCCTCGCGGCATTCCGTGAATCGAGCGCGAAAGCGCCCGGCCACGTCGTCGACCGGGGCGACGTCGTGTTCGTTCCGATCGACGTCGCGTGCCACCAGGCCATCACCCGGTCCTCCGGAGAACTCACGAACGCGACGGCCGACGCAGTCGCGAAGCGACTCGACGACACGGCCTTCCGGTCGAAGACCGTGATCCTCGTCCAGCACCACCCGCCGTACCGCCACACCTCGTGGGCCTGGCAGTGGATCGACGGACTCCGTGGTTGGGCGCGGATGATGGACTTCCTCTCTTCCCGGACGAACCTCGCGCTCCTCCATGGACACTTGCACAAGGTGGTGGATCGCATCGTGGGCCGCGGCATGAGCCGCGTGTTCGCGGCGCCGGCGACGGTGGAGGACGGGGATCGTCCGCGGGTCCGGCTGTACGACGTGCGCGGTGGAGTCCTCGAGAGCGTCGGTCTCGCGAACGCGTGACGAGCGGAGGGCGTCCACGCGCGCTGTGACATCGGCGGCGACGTCCGTGTAACAAAAGTGTTCGTTCGCCCATCGGCGTCGCTCGTGCATCCTCCAAGAATGCACACCCGCTTCCGCGCCTCGATCGCGCTCGCCGTCGCAGGAGCCGTGCTCGGCTCCGCCCACGTGGCGCGGGCCGCCGCATGCAGCACCGTTCCCGGGACGAAGCTGGTCATCGAGTCGGGTGACACGCAGGAGCCCCTCTTGAAGAGCCTCGGAAAGGCGCTCCGCGATTCCACGGACACGCCGATCACCATCCTCTACAAGACCACCGGCACCTGCACGCTCGCGCAGGACATGTACACCGGCGTGAAGATCGCCGTCGGAGCCTCCCTCTTCTATCTCCCATCGAAGGCCGAGGATCCCAACTGGACGACCGCGAGCGCCGCGCCGACGTGCACCGTGGACACGGCGGGTGGCCAGCCCATCGATCTCGCCATCGGCGCGACGTTCCTCTCGAGCTGCACGCAGAACCCGCCGCCGGCCGGTGTCGCCCTCTTCACGGGTCCGATCCAGGGCTACGCGTTCATCGTGCCCAAGGCGAGCACGCAAAAGTCACTCACGGCCGAGCAGGGCTACTTCGTCTGGGGGTTCGGGAAGAACGGCCAGGCCGAGCCCTGGACCGACGAAGCGTTCCTCTTCGGTCGCACGGCGACGAAGAGCACTGCGCTCACGCTCGCGGCCGCCATCGGCGTCCCGGTCACGAAGTTGAAGGGACAGCTGATGGACAAGTCGTCGGAGGTTCTGAACCTCGTGGCGAACTCCACGAACCCGGAGAAGACGATCGGGCTCATGGGAACCGAGATCTACGACGCCAACCGGGACAAGGCGAACGTGCTCGCGTTCAAGGGATTCAAGCAGCGCTACGCGTACTACCCCGACTCCACCTCCACCGCGCGTGACAAGAAGAACCTGCGCGATGGCCACTACCTCCCGTGGTCGCCGACGGTCTACATCACCGCCGTCGACGGCGCGGGCGTACCGACGAACGTCGGCGCCAAGCTCTGGTTGGATCTCGTGCTCGGCAACCGCGCGCTCTCCGACGTGGACGGCCTCGCGATCGCCGTCCAACGGGGACTCATCCCGCAATGCGCGATGACCGTGACCCGTGCATTCGACGGCGCGGACCTCGCCTCCTACGCGCCGCCCGAACCCTGCGGCTGCTTCTACGAAGCCACGGTCCCGGACGGCAAGACGTCATGCAAGGCCTGCACGAACGACGGCGAGTGTGGCTCCGGCAAGTGCCGCCACAAGTACTGCGAGGCGAAATGAGGTTCTCCATGACGTCGCGAAATCTCCTCCCCCTCCACGTGGCGCTCGTGGCCACGGCGTTCCTCTTTTCCGCGGGTCCCGGTTGCTCGAACGACAAGATCTCGGACGATCCGGACGGATCGGCGAACACCGCCGGAACGGCTGGCTCCGCGGGAACGTCGGGGACCTCCGGCACCGCAGGGACGTCCGGCGACACGGACGGCGGGGACGGCAGCACCCCGGACGATTGCGTCCGGAATCCCGTCACGCACGAGGACATCATCAACGCCTGCACGACCTCGGAGCGCATCGACGCCAAGCCGGTGCTCCCACTCCTGCGTGCGGACGGGACGCTCCCGCCGCTTCCCTGATACCGTCCGGGGGTGCGTTCGACCGTAGCTGCCGCCCTGGCGCTCGTGATCCTCTCGACTCCGCACGTCGCCGCCGCCGAAGACGCAGCGACGTCGGCGGAAGTCGCACGCCTTTCGGAGCTGGTCCGGTCCCACGAAGCCGAACTCCAGAAGCTCCGCGAGGAGAAGTCGCGGTTTCGCGTCTCGGGGTACGTGCAGAACGAGTGGGTGCCCTTCCGTCAGTCGTCGGAGGACGAGGTGGACCCGTCCACGGGCCAGCCCCTGAACCTCCAGCGGTTCCTGATTCGCCGCGCGCGCATGCGCCTCGAAGCCGAACGCGGCTACGTGATCGGGTCGTTCGAGCTCGACGCGAACACGCTCCACGGCATCCAGGTACGCCCCTTCAACGCCGAGGCCACGATTCGTTGGCCCGCGGGGGACCCCGGCGAGGGGCCGTTCGTCGCCGCGACGATGGGGCTCTTCCTCACGCCCTTCGGGTACGAAGCCGCGGAGGCCGACGGTCTCCGGCCGTTCCTCGAACGGACGACGGCCATCCAGGCGTTTTTCCCGAGCTCCGCGGACCTCGGCTTCCGCCTGCGTGGCGGCTACCGCTTCGTGACCTATTCGCTCGGGATCATGAACGGCGAACCCATCGGTGAGTCGACGTTCCCCGGCGTGGACCCGAACGAGAGCAAGGACGTCGTGGGCCGCATCCAGGCGCACGGGTCGTTCGGACCGCGCGTGAAGGTCGCCGCCGGAGTGAGCGGCCTCTCCGGACAAGGCTTCCACGCGGGAACACGGCCGACGAAGGACGCGCTCCTCTGGCGGGACGTGAACGAGGACGGCGTCGTCCAGACGACGGAGGTGCAGGTCATCGCGGGGAGCGCGGGAACACCTTCGGAGAACTTCAAGCGCTTCGCGTTGGGCGCGGATCTGCAGGTGCACGTCGACGTGCCGATCTTGGGCGAGTTCGCGGCGCGCGCCGAAATCGTGCGCGCGAGCAACCTCGATCGGGGGTACGTGAACTCCGATCCCGTGGCCGCCGGACGCGACTACCGCCAGCTCGGATGGCAGCTCGGTTTCGTGCAGGAGCTGACGAAGTGGGGCCTCGTCGGCTTCCGCTACGACGTCTACGATCCCGACTTCGACGCGAGCGAGCAGAAGGCCCTCCGCGTCGTTCCCGTCGATCGCACGCACACGACGACCTCCGTGCTCGCGGCCGTACGTTACGAGAAGGCCAAGCTCGTCGGACAGTTCGACCACTCGGACAACCACCTCGGTCGGGGCACGAACGGGCTCCCCGCGCGCCTCGCGGACGACACGTTCACCTTGCGCGTCCACGTGGGGTTCTGATGGGCGCGCGGACGTGGCTCGTCATCGTCGGCGCTTTCCTCCCCTCCGCGGCATGTGGAGGCGACGCCTACTTCCGAGCCTCGGGGCGGGACGCGATCCTCCAGGTCGAAGGCGCCGACTATGTCGCGGGGGATCCGCCTCCACCGTCCGGAGGTCCCCGGGTCGCCGCCGTGAACGTGATCACCGATCGGATCCATCCCGGCGAGATCGGCAAGGCCTGCTCCGGTTCCGTGGACGGCACCGGCACGTCGGCGCTGCTCCGACTCGCGGGCGACAGGGGCTACTGGATCCTGCGGACGGGTGTCGGGGAAGTGGATTCGCCCACCCTCCCCGCGTTCCGCACCAATCTCGCCTTCGCGAAGTCGTTGGCCCTCGGCGAGCACGCTCTCGAAGTGCGCGCGGTGGACCCATCGGGCCGCGTCGGGGACGTGACGACCAAGGTGCTCACGGCCGAATCCGCGGGTCCGACGGGCGCGTTGGTCGTGCGGCTCGCGTGGAAGAACGACGCCGATCTCGATCTGCACGTGGTCGATCCCGCCGGTGTCGAAATCTGGAAGCGCGACATCAATTCGATCCCCGCGCCGAAACCGGGGGAAGCTCGCGATCCGGAAGCGTGGAGGACGGGCGGCATCCTCGACGTGGACTCCAACGCGGCGTGCGTCATCGACGGACGTCGCGTCGAGAACGTGGTCTGGGAGAAGAGCGCGCCCAAGGGGCACTACCTGGTCCGTGTGGAGACGGCGTCCATGTGCGCCACCCGCTCCGCGTTCTGGACCGTCGACGCCACGCTCGCGGACGGCACGGTGCTGGGCCGTGCCCAAGGTGCCTCGACGGACGCGGACACGCGCTTCTCGAAGGGACTCGGTTCCGGCGTCCTCGCGCTCGAGTTCGACGTGCCGTGAAGATCGGTGGGATCCCGCGCGGAACCGGACGTGCATGCGTCGCCGCGTCATGCATGGCCGCCACGTCGCTCGCTTCGCTCGTCTCCGGAGTATCGACCGCCTCCGCCCAGATGCGCGGTTCGGACGTCGGCGGAGCCCCGTCGGCGCGACGGGTGACGAAGCTCCCCGTCCTCGTCCACTTCGAGCACGCCATCGTTCCGGACGACGCCGCCGGAGGAGCGACGGAGGCGCACGTCGTCCTGGTGCTCGACGTGTCGGCCACCGGCGAAGTCACCGCCGTGACCGTGGGCGCCGGAGTGAACGAGGTGCTCGATCGCGCGGCCCGCGAGGCGGCCCTGAAGTTCCGGTTCGAACCGGCCGAGGTGGCCGGAAAGGCCGCGCCCTCGAAGATCACGTACCGCTACGACTTCGCGTTCCGGCCCGTGGCATCGCCCGCATCGACGCCCGCACCCGAACCTTCACCCGCGCCCGCGGGATCCGTCACGACCGCTCCCGCCGCGCCGCCGTCGACCGCTCCGTCGTCGCCCACGGAGGACGTGGAGGACGTCCGCGTGTCCACCGTCCGCCCTCGGACGGAGGCGATCCGCACGGTGGTGGGCGCGCGGGACGCGCGGCTCGTCGCGGGGACGCAGGGGGACGTCCTGAAGGTCGTCCAGAACCTGCCCGGTGTGTCGCGGCCGCCCGTGGCCTCCGGGCAGCTCGTCGTGTGGGGCTCGGCTCCGAACGACACGCGCGTCTACGTCGACGGCGTCGAGATCCCGGCGCTCTACCACGGCAGCGGACTCCGGGGGACCGTGAGCTCCGACCTCGTCTCCACCATCGAACTCGTGCCCGGGGCGTTCGGCGCCGCGTACGGTCGGGGCCTGGGCGGACTCGTGCGCGTCGAGACGCGGGATCTCCCGAATCGGCTCCACGGGACGGTGGCCGCGGACACCCTCGACGGGTCCGCGATCGTCGCGGCGCCCCTCGGGGAGAGGACCCGCGTGGCGATCGCCGGACGCGGGAGTTGGCTCGACGGCGTCCTCTCCCTCGTCTCCGCACCGGACGTGGGCGACTTCTTCCCGATCCCGAAGTACGGCGACTTCCAGCTCAAGTCGACCGTGAAGCTCGGCGCGCGCGAATCCCTCGACGCGGTGGTCCTCGGATCGTTCGACGCACTCACGCGGACCGTGCCCTCTCCCGATCCGGCCGCCGCGAAGTCGGAACGCACCACGAATCGCTTCGAGCGCGCGTACGTGCGGTGGTCGAACACGACCGACGGCGGCGACGTCGTGACCGTCACTCCGTTCGTGGGTTTCGACGCGACGACCCGCGAATCGCGGTTCGGAGGCGTCGCCACGGATCTCGGGACGCGGACGTTCCGGTTCGGCGTGCGCGCGAACGCCGCCATCGTCGTCGCCCGATCCGCGACGCTCTCGGTGGGCCTCGATCTGGCGGGGTCGGACGCGCGCGCGCGCCGACGTGGGTCGCTCACACTGCCTCCGCGCGAAGGCGATCGGAACGCGTTCGGTCAGGTCCCGAGCGACGAGACGAACGGCGACGCGTGGGAGGCGCACGTCGTGAACCTCGCTCCCTACGCGCAGGTCGACGTGCGATGGGGAAAGTGGACCTTCACGCCGGGTGTCCGCTTCGAGACCTTCTTCGTCGACGTGTCGCGGAAGACTCCGCGCGTGGGCCTGACTCCGGGTGTCGGTGGGAATCGCTACGTCGGCGCCGTGGATCCGCGCCTGGCCGTGCGATTCTCCGCGACCCGGGAACTCACGACGTTCGCGAGCTTGGGGACGTACCATCAGCCTCCCGCCGCGGAGGATCTCTCGGCCGTCTTCGGTACGCCGGAACTCGGGACCGAAAGTGGCCTCCACGCCACCGTCGGCGAATCGTTCGCGATCACGCGTTCGACGTCCCTGGAAGTGACGGGGTTCGCGAAGGAGCTCCAAGACCTGACGACGCGCACGCGAGCCGTGACGCCTCGCCTCGCCCGCGCCCTCGTGCAGGACGGTGTCGGGAGGAGCTACGGCGTGCAGGTGCTCCTCCGTCAGGAACTCTGGCGGGGATTTTTCGGTTGGGTCTCCTACGCGGCCTCGCGGAGCCTCCGGAGGTACGACGGCGATCCCTCGTGGCGCCTCTTCGATTTCGACCAGCCGCACGTCCTCTCGGTCGTGGCGAGCCAGGACGTCGGGGCGTGGTCGTTCGGCGCGCGTTTCCGGTACGCGTCGGGCATGCCGCGGACGCCCGTGGTCGGTGGCTATTACGACGCACGACGGGACTCCTACGATCCGATCTTCGGCGACACGAACGCGACCCGCCTCCCGCCGTTCGTCCAGCTCGACCTGCGCGTCGAACGGACCTTCGCCATCGGTTCCACGAGGCTCTCGGCGTTCGCGGACGTCCAGAACGTGACGGCGCAGAAGAACACGGAGGAGTTCGCGTACCGCTACGACTACCGATCGAAGGGCGCCATCACGGGGCTTCCGACCTTGGCCGTGATCGGCGGGAGGTTCGATTTCTGATGATCGGAAGGACTCTCCACGGGTCGCGATGGCGATCCTCGCTCGTGGTCACGGCGATGGCGACGTGCCTCTCGTGCCGGCCCGATTTTCCGGAACGGCCTTCGACGATCGCCGCCACGCGCGTGCTCGCCGTGGTCGGTACGCCGGCCGAAGTCCGACCGGGCGAAACGGTCCGCTACGAGGCCTTCGTGGCTTCCCCCGACGGGCCGGTGGTCGCGCCCGTCGCGTGGTCCTTCTGCGCGACGCCCAAGCGCGTCACCGAGACCGGCTCCGTGAGTCCGGAGTGCCTCGGGGACGGCGTCGTGGATCTCGGCATCTCCGACGGGCCCCGGGACGCGAAGATTCCGGCCGTCGCGTGCGCACTCTTCGGACCCGACACGCCCCCCGGGGAGTTCCGTCCCAGGGACCCGGACGTGACCGGCGGTTACTACCAACCCGTCAGGTTGCGCGTGGAGAGCGAGGTCGCCTTCGGGACGACGCGTATCCGCTGCAACCTCGCCAACGCGCCGAACGACTCCGCGGCCGTGTACGCGGCGACGTACCGTGCGAACGAGAATCCGGTGATCCTCGCCTTGACGGACGCGGAGGGCCGGGGGCCGACACGGCTCACGGCGAGCGTCCCCGTCGTCCTGCGCCTCGCGTGGACCGACGCGTCCCGCGAAGAGTACGCGTACTACGACCCGGTCGCCGTGCGCGTCGTCGCCAGGCACGAGTCCCTCCGGGTCTCGTGGTTCGCCACCGGGGGTTCCTTCGAACACGACCGCACCGGCCGCGACGAGGACGACGCCACGGCCCATTCGGACGACCGCTGGACCCCTCCCGACGCACCGGGGCGGGTCTGGGTGTGGGCCGTCCTCCGGGACGATCGGGGCGGAGCCGCCGTGACGTCGCTCCCGATCGACGTCAGCGATCCATGAACGAGCCGAAGTTCACGCCGAACTGGAGGCCGTGCACGGAACGCGAGACGGAGCGGACGTCGGCGTGGAACGTGTACCCGATCTCGACGGGACCGAGACGGAGCTCGGCGCCCACGAAGGGCCTGTAGGCACGGATCGTCGACTCGGTGTCGCTCCGCTCGATGCGGCCGCACGCATCGGTGCCGTCGGCACACGCACCGCCCGAGACGGCGTGGAAGGAACGGACCTTCACCGAGTCCGTCATCGAGGAGAGGCCGACGACGAAGGCGGGACGGATCGAGGACCGTTCCCCGAGGACGCGAGGCGCGTAGGACGCGTCGACGCTCCAATAGAAACGCTGACGGTTGCCGACGAGGAGCTCGTTCGGGGACGCGGGTTCGTCGGACGACCCGAGGAGGGCGATGGATGCGCGGGCGCGGAGGACGTCCTGGTGGGTACCCGCACCGACGGACAACATGCCGCCGACGAACGTCTCGCCGTTCCGGAACTGGACGGGAACGGAGACCACGCTCGAGAGCGCGGCTTTCCGGTTGCGGGGTAGCCCCGCGGTGTCCGGTTTCGTGCGGAGGGATTCGGCATGGGTGCCCCGGACGAAGATCATGAGGTGCGCCGCGGCGGCTTCCTGGGAGATGGTGCCGGATGCGAACGCGAGGACGGTCCCGTCGCAGGCGAGGAGCGGTCCGCCGGAGGAACCGTGCGTGACGGACGGTGCGTCGGCTTGCACGGCGTCGCCGTTCCACGCGGAGACGACGCCGCGGCTCACGGACCAATTGAGCATCCCTCGGTTGTCGACGTCGTCGTCGAAGTCTTCCGGACGATCGGCGTAGATCCCGAGCGGATGTCCCAGCGAGAGCACGCCTTCGCCGATCACGGGATCCCGTTTCGCGAACGGGATGGGAGGTGCGGGCGCGGCCTCCGTGAGTTCGAGGATCGCGACGTCCTTCTTCCGGTCGTGGGCGAACAGACGGGCCCGCCGTGTCTCCCCGGAGCGGAACCTCACGACCATGGCGGCGTCCAGGTCGCGGACGACGTGGAACGCCGTGACGACGTGTTTGTCGTCGAACGCGACGAAGCCGGCTCCCATCTGCAGGACGGGACCGGCTTCGTTCTCGACACGCACGACCGACGGGAGTGCGCTCGCGGCGACCTTCGCTTCCCACCCGAATTCGCAGATCGACGCGGATGAGGGTGGTGCCTGCGGCTTCGCCGTGTCCGGCTCGGCGGCGAACGCCACCGAAGGAACGGACACGACGAACGTCGTCGCGAGGACGAGCCGCAGGAGGGCGGGACGCACGGTGCCGCTCAGAGGCAGGTGTCGGGTCCCCAGGTCTTGCACGAACCGTCACCCCAACGCGCGGTGCAGTTCTCGATGCACACGGGAGCGGGGTCGCCCTCCTTGCAGAAGTCCGCGCCTCGCGTCTTGCAGGAACCGTCGCCCCAGCGCGCGACGCAGTTCTCCACGCAAACGTACGCGGCCGCACCGCAGTGATCGGGACCGTGGTTCTTGCACGAACCGTCGCCCCAACGCTCCGCACAGACTTCGGTGCAGACGGCGTCGCCCGCGCGGCAGAAGTCCGGTCCCGACGTCTTGCACGAACCGTCGCCCCAACGGGCGTCGCAACGGGGAACACACGTGGCGCCGGCGCCGCAGAAGTCGGCGAGGTAGTTCTTGCACGAGCCGTCGCCCCAGCGCTCGCCGCAGTTCTTCACGCAGCGGACCGGCGCGGACGCGGTGCCGCACACCTGGTTCGCGAGGATCTGGGCGACGGTCACGACTTCGCGCGTCCCGTTCTTGCACACGACGTCGAAGGAACCGTCGGCGCGCTGGCTCATGGAAGCGACGTCCTGGACGAGCGCTTGGGACGTGGACTCGGCGACGTCGGACTCGGGAGAAGAGGACGACGACGAACAGCCGACGACCGCGGTGACCGCGGCGAACGTGACGAATCCAAAGGCGAAAGCGCGCATGAAGAACCTCGTGGACGTCGGAGGGCGGACACCCCGCCCCGCGAACGCGCGACGGGTCTAGCCCAGGAACGCGCCCTGTCCACTCGGGGACCCGTCACGAACGGGCGGAAGCCATGGGACTCGGGATTTTCGGGGACGCCGTCAGCTCGCGGGCAACGCGGCGAGGGCGGAAGCGGCGTCCTCGGCCGCGAGACGGTTGCCGGTCTCCCTCGCGACCTCCGCGAGTCGCTCGTACTCCGAACGCGCCTCGCGGACGTTGCCCTTCCGGGCATGGAGGGCGGCGAGAAGCGCGCGACCGCTCACTTCGTCCCAGCGGAACTCGTTCGCTTCGGCGTAGCGCACGGCCTGTTCGACGAGATCCTGGGCTCCGACCTCGCCTTGAACCGCGTCGAGGTAGGCGAGGAACATGCGGTTCAAGCTTCCCAGACGCTCGAACCCCGACTCGTCGCAATGCAGGAGCGACTGCTGGAAGGCGCCGTAGGCGCGAGCGTAGTCGTCGAGGCGGACGAGGGTATCGCCGAGGTTGTGGAGGTTGACGGCGATCTCGTAGACGATGGAGACGTCGCGGGCCATGTCGGCCGCGCGCTCGAAGGCGAGCGCGGCGCTGCGGAAGTCCCGGGAGAAGTACTCGACGAGACCGAGACGCTTCTGACGTTCGGCCGCGGCGACGGCGTCGCCGGGAAGGAGTTTCTCGGCGCGCTCGAGCGAGGAAATGGCCTGCTTCTTGTCCCCCGCGGCGGCGCGTGCCTGCGCGAGACTGCTCAAGATCTTGTGTTCTTCCTGACGATCGCCGGAAGCGGTGGCGAGCGCCTGCAAGCGCGTGAGGAGCTCCTGGGCACGCTTGAAGTCGCCCTGCCGCGAGGAGAGTTCCGACGCGGCGGAGAGCGCGAGGCGCACGAGGTCGTCCCGGCCGTCCGCCATCATCTCCGCTTCGTCGAAGCGATGGAGCGCGGAATCGTACTGGTGGAGGGCGGACAGGATGCGCCCCGAATCGATGCGGACGCGGACGCGCGCTTCGACGGTACCGGCCTTGTCCACCCGCGCGATCACGCGCTCGCACATCTCCGGGGCTTCGGGCGTGGATCGCACGAGACGTACGGCCGAGGCGAGACCTCCGAGCCACGCGACGAGATCGTCCGCGCTGGTCGACTCGGTGTCGGCGAGATCGATGGCACGGGCATAGGCCCGGGCCGCGGATTCGAGCTGCTTCGCCTCGAGGTGGAGGGCGGCGCTCTTCGCGAAGTGGTGGGCGGCACGCGTACGATCCCCCGCCTCGTAGAAATGCGTCGCGATGCGCGCCGCGAGCTCGGAACTTTGCGCACGCTCGTGGATGCGTTCGATGGCGAGGCCCGCGACGGAGTGCATTTCGCGCGCGGCCTCGACGGTGAGGGCGTCGACGACGACTTCGCGCACGATGGGCGACGCGAAGCGCATGGTCGACGGGCCCGCGGGAACCAGGAAGTCCCTTTCCTTCAGGAGGGCGACCACCCGTTCGATGGCGGGGAGCGTCTGCCCGAGCATGAGGGCGAGGACCACGAGGTCGATGGGATCGCCGAGCACCGCACACGCCTGGAGGACGCCGCGCGCGTCGGCGGTGAGACGGGCGACGCGGGACGCGACCAGTCCGCGGAGCGTCTTCGGGAGAGCGAGCTCCTGCCCCACGAGCTTCATCGACACGATCTTGCCGGAGGCGATGGTGACGGCCCGCGCGTCGACGAGGCCCTTCAGGACTTCCTCGATGAACTGGGGGTGACCGCCGGCCCGCTCGCGCACGAAGCGGAGAAGCTCGTCGGGGACGCGATCGACGCCCAGACGCAGCGCCACGAGACGCTCGGCGTCCTCCGCGAGGAGTTCGACGAGCTCGAGGCTCGAGTGTGCCGGGTGGCGTTCGAGGCCGTGGGAGAAGCCCGCGCGGCTCGCGAAGATGAACACCACGCGCACGTGGTTCAACTTGCCGAGGGCGACGCGGAGGAGATCGAAGCTCGCGTCGTCGAGCTGGTGGGCGGAGTCCCAGGCGAAGGCGTGGGGTCGGTCCTCGCAGAGGCTCGCGACCATTCGCGTGACCGCGTTGCGGAGGACGCTGTGGGCGCTGCCGGACGTGGGAATCGATCCGCCGCCGACCGTGGCGAGGACGACGCTCACCTCCTCCGACGTGAGACCGAGCGCGCGCAGACGCGGTTTGACCGCCTGGATACGTTCGGGCGAGTCGCCGTCGGCGACACCGCAGAGGACCTGGAGCATGCTCGCGATGCCGGAGAGCGGGAGCTCGCGACCGCGCGGTGGGCACGGGACGATGTGGAGGCCGACGTTGTAGCTGCCACGACGGAGTCGTCGCTCGACCTCGACGAGCAGGCGCGTCTTTCCGATGCCGTGATCGCCGCGGATGGTGAGGAGGCGGGCGCTGCGCCGGGTCGCTTCGGCGAGCACGGTGCCGACGTACCGGAGCTCGTCGCGACGGCCGACGAAGCGACCGAAGGCCTGCTGGGGACGGACGACGTCCTTCACGAGGAATCCGGCGACGGGGACGTCCCGCGACTCGGACGTCGCGGACTCCATGTCGAACTTGCCCTTCACGTGGCGGGTGGCGGCGACCGAGATCGCGACCCGTCCCTCGCGGACGCGTGCGAGATCCCGCGCCGCCACGACCAACGCGCGGAGACGCTCGTCGTCGCTGGCGACGCCGCGAGCGGATACGTGTACTTTACCCGTATGAATGCCGGCGCTCGGCCGGCTGGGACCGTCGAGCGCGCGCAAGGCCACCAGGGCGCATCGGGTCGCGGTCTCCGTGTCGAGGCCATCGGGGTCTCCGAGGCCGAAGAGCGCCACGATGTGATCCGTTTCCCGGGCGACCACGGTGCCCCCGTAGCGGGAGAGGATCGCTTCGGCGCGCTCGTCGAGGGCGGAACCTTCGCGGCGGGGAAGTTCGAGGGCGAGCGCGGTGACCTCGCGACGTTCGCCGAGTTCGGCGGCGCGATCGACGGCCATGAAACGGATGTACGAATCGCTGCGTTCGGGACCGGGAGGTGCGGATCGTCCCGCGGGCGCCTCGACGGGCGTGCGCTCGAGGGCGCTCGGGCCGTCGCCCGCGAGGTCGTCGGCGCTCACGGGGGCCGCGCGTGACGAATCGTCCTCGCGGTAGCGCGCCATGAACTCGGCGAGATCGTGGGCGCCGTACCGGCTGCCGTGCGTGTAGAGGAACGCGAGGAGAGCCTCGTACATGCGGGCAGCGTCGCCGTAGCGATCGTCCCGCGACGCCGCCATGGCCTTCTCGAGGATCTGGAGGAGCGCCGGCGGCACTTCGGGGCGCGCGAGGACGAGGGGCGGGTACTCGCACGCCTGGACGCGACGGAGCGTCTCGAACGTCGTCTGCGCTTGGAAGGGATTCGCGCCGGCGAGACACTCGTAGAGGATGACGCCGAGCGAGAACAGATCGCTCCGCGCGTCGACGTTCTCGCCGCGCGCCTGCTCCGGGCTCATGTAGCCGAACTTTCCCTGGAGCTTCCGCGAACGTGTGTCCTCGAGCGCCTCCGGCATCGCGGCACCGCGCGCCTTGGCGATGCCGAAGTCGGTGACCTTCACTTCGCCTTCGAAGGAGAGGAGCACGTTCTGCGGCGACACGTCCCGGTGGACGATGCCGAGGGGCTTCATCTGTTCGTCGCGACGGCGGTGGGCGTGGTCGAGGCCCTTGCACACCTCGGCGGCGATGAAGACGCACATCGAGATCGGGAGCGGCGCGCCATGCTTCTTCGCGCGCGCCAGGAGGGACGCGAGGTCGAAGCCGTGGACGAACTCCATCGCCATGTAATAGGCGTCGACCGATTCGCCGGCTCCGGCACCCGCGTTCTCCTCGGGAGCGCTTCCCGGGGCGACGCCGAGATCGAACACCTGGACGATGTTCGCGTGGGAAAGACGCACGGCGAGCTTCGCTTCGTGGATGAACATGTCCACGAAGTCCGGACTTCGCGCGAGCTCCGGAAGGATGCGCTTGATGACGAGGATCTTCTCGAATCCTTCGACGCCGAAGCTCTTCGCCTTGAACACCTCGGCCATGCCGCCGACGCCGAGGCGTTCGATGAGCTGGTAGCGACCGAAGGACGAGGTCTTCGACGCGTCCGAGGTTCCGCCGAGGTCGGAAGTCATGGCGTGCGCGGACCCATGCACCGGAGCTGCGCCCGGGAAACGGACGGAGGACGGAGCACCTTCCGGCTTCGCTCCCCTTCCGACGTCATTGCTCGTGGACTCCCCCGCCATCGACCCCGAGACCGCTTCCTAGAACCACACGACGGAGCCATGCCTACCACCTTCGTTCGCCGAACACATCAGCGACGACGAATCCAAACCGGGTTCGAAAATGCGAACGGGGCATAGGGCATGAAGGGGAGAATCGTGTCGTGGTGACGGGTCCCACGTACGAGCACATGTAGCCACGTGTCGCCCGGAAGCACGGCGATGGGAATGTCCTGGTCGAAACGGACGGTGCGCGCGAAAGCTTCCTCCGGCGTTCCGGATTCGGGTCCGAGTGCCTGAGCTCGCGTCGCCACGGGAATTTGGGCGACGGAACGCCCCGACACGACGATCTCGACGGAGGTCACGTCGACCCATGGGGCCGCCCGGACACGAAGGTGGGCCCGGACGGTTCCGCCCGTGGGCACCACTTCGCCGCCGGGACCTTGGCCGTCCACGTCGAATTCGAGCACGGGGCCGGACGTGAGAAACGAGTGTCCGGAGCGGAGGGCGTCGATGACCGCCTTCGTGTCGACGTCGCCCTTCACGTCGGCACCGGGATGGACGGCGGCGAAGGTCCGGGGATAGCCGGCCCACTGGTATTGGATGCGGTGCGAGTCGCTGCTCGCCGTCGCCGGGATCCGGAACCCCTGGTTCAGGAGGGAGTACCAATCCCGGATCACCGCCATCACGCGCTCGGGCTTCTCGAGGTCGAAGCCGTTGTACACCTCGAGCACGTCGAAGTCGGTCCGCATGGATCGCGGGACGGTGCCGCGGCTCGCGACGAAGTGTTGGGTCTCGAAGTAGCCGATCTGGAACGGGAGTCTCGGGTGGTTCACCTGGAGGATGCGGGTCGGGTCGCCCCTCCTGGAGGCGGCGAACACGCGCGCCGCGTTCGTACCCCGGTACGGAGGTACGGGTCCCGGAGGGAAGGGATACACGCCGAAGTGACCGAACCGGGGCGCGTAGGTCGTGACCTCCACGCCGTGCACCCACGCGAGCTCCCGCGCGAGGCCGGTGGACTCGAGGGCGGGACCGTAGTCACCGACCACGTTGTGTTCGCTCGGTACGGCGAAGTCGACCCCTGCGGAGACGAGCGACAGGACGCGGTCCTCGGCGGACACGGGCGAATCGAAGCTCGGACGGGCGTGCACGTGGAGATCGCAGGACACGAGGTTCGGCGTCGGGACGACGTGACGGAGGGAGAGCTCGACGGACGAGGCGATGCCGCTCTTCACCGTGACCTCCTTCGCGTCGATGCTCCACTCCAGGCCCTTGGTGGCCGCGATGCGGTAGCGACCGGGCGGGAGCGGCGTCGACACGTCGCCCCGGAGCAGATCGACGAGAGGGCCGGCTCCGGAGGCGCGGTAGTCCGGTCCGAAGGAGGGGTCCATCGTGCCTTCGATCCCGTGGACGATCAGGCGAGCGACGATGGGTTTGCCCGAGTCTGAGTCCGTCACGCGGACGCGCACTTCGCCACCGGGCGCGATGTCGAGATGAAGTTCGCCCGACGACCCTGGCACGAAGTGTTGCGTCTCGCTCGATCCCGCGACGTCGACGGAGGCGGTCCATTCGGTGGCCTGCGCGGGCGCCTCGAAATCGAAGTGGCCGGTGGCATCGACGGGCGCGCGCACGATGGGCGTGCCGGAGCCGTCCCGTCCCACGAGACGTGCACGTTCCTTCGACCCCGTGACGACCCCACTCACGCGCGCGCCCTCGATCGCTCCGAGCGAAAGGAGCGAGGTCCACGTGCGTCCACCGGGCGATCCGAGGGTGAGCCGCACGTCCGCCTTCTTCGAGGGCGCGTCCGCGATGGGAACCGGAGGTCCCGTCACCGTGACCACGAGCGGGGACCCGGGTTCGGGATCGTCGTCGTCCTCCGTGGCGATCTCGAGGTTGCCCGTGGACGCGACGAACGCGACGGGATCGGTGTCGGTGTCGACGAGGAACACGCGCCCCTTCACCGACGCGACGTCCGACAGTTCTCCGACGCCCGAGACGAATCCCGCGCGACCGCCCGTCGACGCTTCGAGGCGCACGGAGAGCGCGTGTTCGGAGGAGACGTGCACGGGCGACGTGTCGGCTTCGACGACGAGGCTTCCCGTGGGTCCGTCGATCCGGAACGACAGACGCACCTTGAACGTGTCGTCGCCCATCCGGAGGGGGAAAGTGGCCGTGATGGCGTCCGGCTTCGTGCGTTCCTCGACGCGGAAGTCGGCCCGATCGAGTGCGAGGGCGACGTCGTGACCGTCGACGACGATGGAGACGACGGCGGAGAATTCCGCGCTCCCCTCCCGTCTCCGCAACGTGACACGATCTTTCTGACGGTCCAGCGTGAGCGTCGCGCGCTCGCCGATGAGACGCACCGTCGCGCCACCGCGGACGACGCTGCCGACGGCCGATCGACGACTCGGGATCGTCGCGGTGAGACCGACCACGAGAGCGAAGAACCCGAGCACCGTCGCGACGAGGACGAACTGCCACGAAGCTCTCGGTGGAATAGGGACGTAGGGCGACTCGAGGATCACGAGGCGAAGTCCGCGACGATCGCCGGTGCCCTCGGCCCCTCGAGCAGGACGTCCCGCGTGCCGTCCGGATGGCGGGCGAGGCGGACGACGACCTCGGCGTCTCCCCCCAGGAAGGAGGCCGCGTCCTCCCCCCATTCGACGAGGACCACCGCACCTTCGGCCCTCCGTTCGCGGAGTCCGAGCCGACGGACTTCGGTGCCGAGGCCGTGGACCGAATCGAGGAGTCGGTAGAGATCGACGTGGAGCAGCGTTCCTTTCGGGACGCCGTACTCCTCGACCAAGGTGAAGGTCGGGCTCGCGATGCGACGGTCGGCGGCCACGCCGAGCTCGCGGGCGATGGCGCGCGCGAGGAACGTCTTGCCGGCACCCAAGGGGCCCACGAGGAGAGCGAGGTCTCCGGGTTCGAGCACCCGACCGATGGCGGAACCGAGTCGGGTCGTCGCCCTGCGGGACGGGAGGGGTATCGGAGGGGAAGTGCCGGCGAGTGGTCCCATCGTCCCCGTCAGAAACGCACCGCGCCGCGGACGCTTCCTCCGACGAGGACCAGGTTCGACGTACCGCCCGCCGCGAGCGTCACGTCGGGCACGGCTTCGACCTGGAACCGCTCCCCGAGACCGAGCGCGAACACCGCGCGACCCGCGAGGAGGAACCGAGCGCGCTTGTCGCCACCGAGAGTCACGAAGGTGCCCGCGGCGAGTTCGGGGCCCAGGTAGAACGCGAACGTCGACTTGGGTTGGAGGAGATAGCGCGCGCTTCCGGCGACGCGGAGCGCCGAGGGACCGGCGACGCTTCCCGAAACCTCCGCGCGGACCTCGAATCCCGTCACGTCTTCGAAGGCGTAGCCCCCGTGTACGCCGACGTAGAGTGCGGCCGGAGATCCGACGGCTCCCGCGGGTCGCGCCACCGCCGTCGATGGCGTGAGGTCGATGCCCACGGCGAAAGGACGTCGTGCGGCATAGGGCTTCGGTGCCGAAGGTGGCTCCGGTGCAGGCGGGAGCGGCGGCGGTGTCGGTACCGAGGTCGGCGACGGAGACGATGTCGACGACGGGCTCCCGTTCGTCGTGGCTCCGACGTGGGACGGGTTCGGCGGCGGTGCGTCCGACCACGTGACTTCGCCGTTGCCGATGCCCTCGGCGCGGAGGAGATGCCCGAGCATCTCCGCGATCTGGGACGCCGACCGCTTCGGCGTGATCTCGCGCGCCAGGGACTCGACGCGTCCCGTGTCCACCTGGCAGACCTCGAGGTCCACGCGGTAGGTCTCGCCATGGGAATCGACGTGACCGGTGATCGTCCAGTCGGACGCGGCCGCGCGTCCCGCGCTCCGGAATTCCTCGCGCACGTCCGCGACGCCGTCGTGGACGGCCGCCGTGCCCGCGGCGACCTGGACGGCCGACGGGAGCGTGTGGCGCCTCAGCACCACGGCGTCCTGGGTGGCCGTGCGTGCCTCCGCGAGAAGCGTGCTGGTCGCGGTGCCGTTCGTGCCGAAAGGCAGGACGAGGACCCGGTCGGCGTGGGCGACGCCTTCCAGGGTCGCGACCGCGACCCCGATCCCCACGGCCAGTTGCCAGGCCTTCGTGCGCATGGGACGAACCTTACAACACTCGCGTGCCGGGTCGGCACCGTCCCTATCCGCCGGGCACGACTTTGCACCCCGTGATCCGCCCGCCACGTTCCACCTCGTAGTCCCGGCCGGACCATCGGATCGGGGCGCGAACTCCGGCGCGCAGGGCCGCGACGGTGACGACCCAGTCGCCTGCGAACGCGAGGAAGGGAGCCCCGAGGAGGCTTCGCCGTTCGTCTGGGCCGTGATGCGCCAGCGCGACCGTCAGGGCGAGGATGGTCCGCGCGAGCACGAGACCCGCGAGCGACCCGAACGCGACGTCCGTCCCCGCGGCGGAGGGTGCCGCGACGGCGAGCGTCCCCACGAGGAGAGTGGAGACGCCGAGGGGCGCGACGAACGTGGGATAGAGGAGGCGAAGCCCCTTGCGGTGCGAGGAGGCGACGCGGATCCATCGCGTGAGCTGATCGAGGAACGAGCGCAGGGAACGGTCGCGACCGTCGACGCGCACCGATCGTACGGAGGCCTCGATCCCGTGGCCGGCGCCGTGGACGGCTTCGACGAGCGCGAGGTCGTCCGCGATGTCGCTCGCGAAGCGTCCGTATCCGCCGAGGGCGGCGAGCACGTCGGCTCGCACGGCCACGAGTTTGCCGGCCACGGGAGGAGGTCCGCCCGTGACCCGGGCGAGGGCGAAGAGGACGGAGAAGGCGTGCGGAGAGAGCGCGATGACCTGCCGCGCGAGCCACGCGAGTCTCCCCGTGGGTCGGGGCGCCGCGAACGCCATCGCGGAGGAGGCCTCACGGCGGAGGGCACGGATCAAGTCGTCGAGGTCGCCGGGGCCGAGGACCACGTCCGCGTCCGCATGGACGACGACCGTGTCGGCCGTGACGAGACCCGCGACCTCCGCGTGGGCGAGACCCGCGGCGAGGTGCGCCATCTTGCGATTCACCGGGGCATCCGGCGCGATACCGCTCGCCACCATCGTTCCGAGGGCGCGGGAGTCCGGGCGCGGTCCGGACGGGAGTTCGGGCAGACACACCACGCGCGTGCACGCGCCCGAGTAGGCCACCGAGTCGCTCGCCCAACGGTCGCCGCCGCCGACGTCCACGTTCTCCGCGGGGCGGAGGAGGAGAACGGGGGGAAGCGCGACGAGGTCGTCCCTTCCGAACTCGCGATCGGCGCGACGCGAGGACACGGAGACGACGAGGGTCGCCACGATGCAGACGATGGTGAATCCCAGGGCGAGCACCGTGTGGACGACGACGACGCTCTCGAGGACGAGGACCCACACGTTCACGGGATCTTCCCGAACCATCCCCTGTCGGGTTCCGCGAGGCGGTAACCGATCATCCCGCGGACCACCGGGCGCGCGAACCGGACGAAGTCGACGTGTTCGGCGACACCGGTCACCGGGGGCGCCCGTCGCGCGAAACGGAACGGGGCCTGGAAGCGGTGGTAGAACGGGGCGCGCTCGAGGGAGCGCGACGCCCGGACGATCATCGGAGCGCCGTCGTCCCCGGGACCGGCATCCATGGTCTTCGGCTCGGCGAGCATCCAACGGAACGGCGAACGACGTAGGGTCAGGGGCGGACGGATCTCCTCGTGCCGCCCCGATCGCGAATCGAAGACGAGATGTGTCCGCGGTCCGTGGTGCGGCACGACGTCGAAGAACACGCGCGACCGTGAACCGTCGTGCACGCGGCCCCACGACCAGGAGCGCAGCGACGTCACGGGCGGTTCGTCGCCCCAGTTCTCGTCGTGGTAACCGGAGCCTGAGAACGCGAGGCCGAGACTCTCGACGGACACGTCGACGCGGGTCCTCGGTGCGTGGCACCGCCACCTGTGACGCTCGCTCCCGAGGGCGATGCCGCGCGCGTCGCCCACGGGCGGATCGACGAGGCGCACCTCGACCTTCGCCTTCACCGGGGTTCCCCGTGCGACGCGGACGTCGTCGATCCGGAGATGCACACGATCGGCCTCGCGGGTCATGGTGGAGTCCTTGACGCGGAGCGTGTCGACGTCGAGGTCGAGGCGATCGGCTCCGTATTCGCTGAACACCCACACCAGGGGTCGGCCCCGTCGCGCGATCGCGAAGTTGACGGCCACGTGCTCACGCGGAAGCGGAGACGCCCCCTCCGCCCAGCGACGCGCGTACGCCGGCGAGAAGACGGATCCCACGAAGAAGATGGCGACCATCGACCACTCCCGGTCGTCCGAGATCGCGTCGAAGTACCACCACCGGTAGGCACCCGGCGTCGTGTCGAGAGTGAACACGTTCACCTCCTTTCCATTCCGCGGTCCGGGAGCGGGCGCGAGGGCGTGGCCGACGAACGGGAACGGAGGACGTCCTCGCAGAGACAGTCGACCGCGAATCGTCCACTCGTGAGGACGAGGGGAACGCCTCCACCGGGATGCGTTCCACCACCCGCGAAGTAGAGGCCCGGGACCGCCGACACACGGTTGGTGGGACGGGCGAAGGGCGCCAACGTGCCGTGGGGCGCATGACCGTAGATGGCCCCGCCCGTCGCTCCCGTCTTCGCGATGTCCCGGGGGCCGATCTCCGCCTCGACGACGATCCGATCGAAGAACGCCTCGCCCAGGTGTCGCGCGAGTTTCCTCCGGACGGCGGCCTTGGCCAGGGCGCGGAACGCGTCGTCGTCGGCATCCCCGAGAGGAGGTGCGTTCGCGAGGACGAAGAGGACGTCGTCCCCGGGAGGTGCGCGCGAGTCGTCGTCGCGCGAGGCGATCTCGACATAGACCGTGGTGTCCTCGGCGATCGTACGGCGTTCGAAGATGGCGCGAAACTCCTCGCGGTAGTCGTCGGCGAAGAGCACCGTGTGAGGATGTTCGAGCGGCGCGCGACCTCGCACTCCGAGGAGCCACGCGAACCCGCTCAGGGACAACGTCGAAGCGACGGACGTGGGAACGCGCGCCGACCTCCCCGCGAGGTCGCGCAGGAACGTGGCATGGGCCCGATCGGGCTCCACGTTGCAGACGACGGCGGACGCCGGGATCCGTTCCGAAGCTTCCGTCGTCACCGAGACCACACGACCGGCTTCGTCGACGTCCACCCGCGCCACCGGCGTTCCCGTCCGGAACGCGACGCCGCGGCGGGCGAGGGCGTCGCGCAGGGTCGACGCGAGGGCGAACATGCCGCCGCGGGGGTAGAACGCGCCTCCTCCGACCTCGGTCTCCACCACCATCCCGTACGCGGCGCCTGCTTCGAACGGCGACGCCCCGGCGTACGTGGCGAACCGTCGCACGACGTCGCGCATCTTCTCGCTCTCGAAGTGCCGCTTCGCGAACGCGTCGAGGCCACCGAGGGTCATCCCCAGCGCGACGGCGCGGAGCCCCTTCCGGAAGATGCGTCGCGAGAATCCGGCCATGCCGTCGAACGGCGCTTCGAGATACGGTTCCCCGGCGCACTCCGCGAGGCGGCGGCACGCGGCGCGGAACGCGGGCCAGTGACGAGCGTCCCGTGGCGAGAAGCGGGCGATCGATGCGGCGGTCTTCGCGTCGTCGTTCCACACGTCCAGGGTCGTCCCGTCGTCCCAAGCGTAGTGGCACACGGGATCGAGACGCGCGAAGGGCACGCGCGCTTCCCTCTCCGCGTCGCCCATGCCGGCCGCCGCGAACGTGGCGCGCACGACGTCCGGCATGGTGAGGACGGTGGGTCCGGTGTCGAAGACGAAACCTTCCTTGGTGATGCGTCCCGCTTTCCCTCCCACGTCCGCGGACGCTTCGAGGACGGTGACGCGCGCGCCCCGGTCCGCGAGGTGCGCCGCGGCGGAGAGCCCGCCGAACCCGGCACCGATCACGACGACCCGTTCTCCGGCGAGGACCGGTACGTCGGCGCTCACGTGGCCCCCCGTCGTACGGGCGCCGGAGCTCCGAGCGGGTGGATCGGCGCGAGCAGGAGCGCCCGGGCCGACACGCGGAGCTTCCGGGTCGTGCTCGTCGACCGCCTCGCGGCGAAGACGTCGTGGTCCGCCTCCTCGATCGCGTCGAGGATCGACGCGTAGGTCGCCCGCATCAGTCGCACGCACGTACGGGCCGTGGGGGTCGCCAGGAGCGGTACGCCGAGATCGGCCTGTGCGTAGAGACGGTCCGCGCGGGCCGCTGCTTGGCGCATCACGTGGCGTAGCCCCTCGGCCGCTTGGCTCCGGTCGAGGGCCCGTGCGGCGACGAACCGGGCGAGGTCCTCCCGGGTGACGCCGGCGCTTTCGAGAGCTTCACGTGGAAGATACACGCGATCGTGGTCGCGCAAGTCCTCGCCCACGTCCCGGAGGATGTTCGTGAGTTGCATCGCGCGACCGAGCGCCGCCGCTTCGGTGAGAGCGCTCGGCATGGTGACCCCGAAGACGGACGCCATCATGACGCCGACCGTCCCGGCCGCGAGCTGGCAGTAGCGGTCGAGTTCCGACCACGTGGCGACGTCGCGGAGCGTGAGGTCGATGGCCATGCCGTCGAGGAGTTCGTCGAACGCGTGCCGTGGGATGGCGCGATCGTGGACCGTGGTCGCGAATGCCGCGAGGAGGTCGTCGTCGGGCAGGGTCGGACCGTAGACCCGATCGAGTTCGCGCCGTCGATCGTCCACGGCCGCGCGACGGGCGTCGATGGTCCCGCCGCGCTCCCCGTCCGCGTCCACGGAATCGTCGCACCGTCGGCAGAATGCGTAGACCGCGTGCGCGTGGCGACGCGTGGCGGTGGGCGAGCCGTCGGCCGGCGAAGGAGAAACTCTTCGCCCGCCCTTCGGTGACGCGTCGCGCTTCGTCGTACCCTCGATCGATCCGGTTCACGCGTGGAGCTCCCTCCCGATGCGTTCGGCGACGTGTTTCGCGCCGACGAGCACGTTCGGGATCCCCGTCGCGGGTTGCGTGCTCGCTCCCACGAAATACAGGTTCTCGAGCTCGCGATCACGGTTCGAAGGTCGGAACGCGCCGACTTGATCGAGGGTGTGGGCGAGCCCGAACGCGGACCCGTGCTCGAGGGAGAAACGCGCGTTCCAGTCGAGGGGAGTCACCCATCGTTCGACGCGCAGGGAGTCCGAGAGTCCGGGCGCGATCGTGCGTTCGACGCGGCGCACGACCTCGTCACGCAACGCGCGGACCCTGTTCGCGTCGCTCCAATCGAACTCGGCGTCGCCGACGCGGGGCGCGCGATCGTCCGGAAGGTGCGGCACGGGGACGAGGACGTAGAGAGCGCTCCCGCCCTCCGGAGCGACCGACGGGTCCGAACGCACCGGATTCGCGACGTAGAACGACGGCGATCGCGGGATGCGCCCTTCCCGGAAGATGGCGTCGAACGACGAGGCGTAGTCGTCCCCGAAGAACACGTTGTGGTGGAGGACGGTGTCCCAACGCTTCCCGCAACCGAGGAGGACGACGAACGCGCTGCTCGTGAACTTCCTCCGGACCGCGGGCCGTCCGAGGAGCACGCGTTCGACGTAGGGCCAGTCCGCGTTCGCGAGGACGGCGTCCGCGGGGACGAACGTACCGTCGTCGACGAGCACGCCGCGCGTCCGGGGCCCCGACCGTTCGATGGCGCGGACGGATCGACCGTAGGTGATCGTCGCTCCCTTCTTCCGGGCGAGTTCGGCGAGCGCGGTCGCGATCGCGGAGAGGCCTCCGCGGGCGTACCAGATGCCGTCCACGATCTCGGTGTACGGAAGGAGACCGAAGAGCGCGGGGCCCTCGAACGGCGAGAGCCCGAGGTACATCGTCTGGAACGTGAGGGCCATACGGAGACGCGGGTCGGCGACGTGCCGCGACACGACGGCGTGGAGACTCCGGTACGCCTTCGAACGGACGATCCCCACGAGCTCCTTCGCGCCGAACATCTGGGACGGTCGGTCGTAGGTGCGCGCGAGGAACGTCGAGAACGCGATTTCTTTCTGACGCTCTCCGAGTGCGAGGACACGGCGGAGTCCTGCGAACGATCCCTCCGCCATCGCTTCGAACTCCCGCTCCATGGCACGAAGGTCCGAGCTCATGGTGAGTGAAGCGCCGTCGGGAAAGTGGATCCGGTAGTTGGGCGAACACGCCGAAAGGTCGAGCCAGTCCTCCGCGCGTTCGCCGACGTCGTCGAAGAGATCCCGGAGGACCTGGGGGAAGAGGAGCATCGTCGGCCCCACGTCCCAAGTGAAGCCCGAGTCCACGATGGAGCTGCACCTCCCGCCGGGACCTCCGTCCTTCTCGACGACGTGCACGTCGAACCCGGCGTGAGCAAGGCGTACCGCCGACGCGAGACCTCCGAGTCCCGCGCCGACGACGATCACCTTCCGTGGTCGGGGAGATCCGCGTGACACCATCGGGTGCATTAGAGGGAGGCGAGGAGAGAGAGGGGTCCGAATCGTCCGCCCACCGGAAAAAGGTCGTCGGCCCAGGCCGTCACCCTGGGCGAATCGTTCACGAACGCTCGGTTCCGTGCGTGTCGGGGGCTGGTCTTCGACGTCGCGGCATCGTAGGAAGGACCGCGATGACTTCCCGTCCGATGCTCCCGTTCCTCCTCCTCTCGTCCGCCATCCTCGTGGGCGCACCGTCGGCGTCGGAGGGCGCGGAGGGACCGAGGACGGACGGTGGCGCGCGACGCGCGGCTCCCGTGGATTTCACGCTCGAGACCTCGGCCGGAAAGAACCGCTCGCTCTCCGAGCACCGCGGCAAGGTGGTCGTCGTCTTCTACGAGGACCGACACCACACCGAGACGAACGCGCGCACGAAGGAAGCGCTCGCCCGCTACGGCGAGAAAGAGAAGCTCGGGGAGAAGGTGGTCATCCTCGCCGTCGCCAACCTGAAGGGACTCGACTTCGTCCCCGCCTCGTCGTTCGCGCGGAAGGCCATCCGCGCGATCGCGTCCCGCGTGGGGATCGAAATCTGGATGGATTGGAAAGGAGCCGTCGCGACCGCACTCGGAGCCGCCGACGCGGACGCCAACGTGGTCGTCGTCGACAAGTCGGGCGCGGTGACGATGCGCGCGCGCGGGGCAGTGTCGGAGTCGGACGAGAAGGCGCTCTTCGAAGCCGTGAAGAACGCCCTGTGATGAAAGAGCCCGGCGACGGACGCCGGGCCGACGCGACGGCACGGCGAGGGACGCCGGGAACGGGAACGAATCAGGTCCTCGAAGCGCCACGCGTCGACGAGGAATCCCGGGACTCCTCGTCGTCGTCTTCTTCGGACTCTTCGTCGTCCTCGTCCTTCGCCTTCGCGGGCACGTCCGACTTCTCGAACTCGCCGAGACTCATGGCGAGCACGGGGGACCTGCGCGCCTCCTGCCAGTACCGCTGGTAGAAGAAGGCGACCGCGAGGGACGTGAAGAGGGCGATCCACTGGCTGGTGGAGAGCTTCACTTCCACGCTCTGTCCGAAGGAGGGCGGATGGAGCTTCCAATACGTCGCGACCGCGGGAACGAACGCGACGAACCGGAGCACCGATCGCAGGCGGACGTTCGTGATGCCGAGGGACATGCCGAAGACGAAGGCGAGCGCCATGAGCAGGAGCGCGCCGGGGAGGATCACGTGCTCGGCCATGGACGGGCCGTAGTTCCCGCGTTCGGCGTCGTCCCGGATGATCTCGAGGAGGAAGCGGAGGACGCCGTAGCCGAAGGCGAACGTGAAGAACACCTGCCCGCGGAACTTCACTCGCTTCCGCGCATAGAGCGTGACGACGAGGAGCGCGAGCCCGACGAGGGATTCGTAGATCTGCGTCGGATGCACCGGCAGCGACGCGTTGGCTTGCATCACCTTTTCGCCCAGGGGCGTGCCGCGGTACGCCTCGAGGTGGCGGAGGAAGGCGGGGGATCCGTCGCCCGCATCCAGCGTTCCCTTCGCCCAATGCGGAAACGTCCCGAGCGACTTCAAGAACGCCGGCGCGGTCTCGGGGAGCTGTTTTCCGAAGTCGCAGCCGAAGAGGTAGCAACCGATGCGCGTGATCATGAGACCGGACGCGAGGCTCGGCACGGCGACGTCGGCCCAGGGCATGAGGCGGATGCGGCGGTTGGCCAGGTAGATCCAGCTCCCGACGAACCCTCCCAGGAATCCTCCGTAGGCCACGAGACCTCCGCGTCGGAGCGCGAGGAAGTCGGCGGGCTTGTCGAACTCTTCGAGGTTCGTGACGACGTAGAGGATCCGGGAACCGACGATCGCCGCGAGCGCGGTGACCACGTAGCAGTTCGCCATCGTCTCCTTCGGGAGTCCGTCACGTTCGGCCAGCGTCAGCGTCAGGTACCAGCCGACGACGAGCGAGAGTCCGAGCATCACTCCGTACGAGTAGATGGGGAGGTTCTCCGCCTCGAACTGCGTGGCCCGGAACGCGTACCCGGCGCCCCCGGCCGCGAGCGCGATGACACCCGCCGTGAGCGCCGACGTGCGCTCCGCCTTGCGGAACGCCACGCCTGCGAAGATCGTCGCGAGGATCCCGACGGCCGCGAGCGCCCACCACAACTTGAGGGGCATGTGCGGGAGAGGGATGCGGAACAAAATCGGGTGCATGGTCGACGTTTCATAGCCGAAATCGCGGCGCGTGGGCGCAGTCTCGAACGAGGGCGCCGGTGTTTGTCGACCCGCGGGGGTCCGATTGGCGCTACAAATCCTGGGCGTGAACGCTCCCCGATCCGTGCGCAGGACCCTGCGCTCCGTGTCTTCCCAGGCTCGTAGGTCTCCCCAGTCTCGGCGGGTTCCGTGGGCCCTCCTCGCTCTCCCGACGCTCGGACTCGCCTCCGCCTGTGTGCCGCCCGGCAACGCACCACCGTTCGACGGTGGCGCGAAGGACACGCCCGCGGTGCAGGCGACGGCCGTGCGCCAGGCGCCGAACGTCTTGCGCGTCCCGTTCGAGGACACGTTCGATCGTCCGGACGGGGAGGCACCGATCGCGACGGCCACGACGGCGATCCCCGCGCCCGCCCTCGTCGACGCATCGAGGACGGACGCCGCGAAGTCCGTCGTCGGCGATGCGGCTCCCCAAGGCGACGCCCGCGCCCTCGAGTCCCTCCTCGCGAACGTGAAGCCCGAAGCGAGCGCTCCGAACGCGCCGAACCCTTTGGGCCCGAACTGGAGTCAGGCCGGCACGAGCGCGTGGCGCATCGAGAACGGGCGCCTCTGTGGCGAAGGCGCGAAGAACCACGGCGTGTGGTTGACGAAGGTGCTCCCCATCAACGCGCGCATCGAGTTCGACGCCACGAGCTACTCGGCCGCGGGAGATCTCAAGGCCGAATTTTGGGGCGACGGACGCTCCGCCGCGACCGCCATATCCTACACGAACGCCACGAGCTACCTGACCATCTTCGGAGGCTGGAAGAACACGATCCACGCCCTCGCGCGCATCGACGAGCACGGAAACGACCGCAAGGAGGTGCGCGTCGATCCCACCTCCGACGACGCGCGACAGCGCCCCGTGAACGCCGGACAGGTCTATCATTTCAAGGTGGAGCGAACGGACGGCAAGACCGTGCGTTGGTTCGTCGACGGGGTCGAGTACCTGAACTTCGTCGATCCGGCGCCCCTCGCCGGCGTGGGTCACGACCACTTCGGATTCAACGACTGGGAAGCGAAGGTCTGTTTCGACAACGTGCGGGTCACGCCTCTCTGACGGAGGCGCCCCCGAGCCGAGCGGCAGGTCCTTCCGGGAGAGAGCGTGGAGCAGGCCGAGGTCGAAGTGCTGGTGAACGAGCTCGAGACACGTCTCGATCGCCTTCGCGCGCTCTACGACCAGTACTTCAGCGGGATCGAAAAGCTCGAGCCTTCGGTGCCGCGGAAGGACGTCGATCGGCGCTTCGATCAACTCCGGCGTGAGCAGATCCGGAACACGGCGCTCCGGTTCCGGTTCCAGATGCTCGTGCAGAAGTACAACACGTACCAGTCGTACTGGCTCCGCATCTCGCGTCAGATCGAGAACGGCACGTACAAGCGCGACGTGGAACGCGCGAAGGCCAAGTTCGGCGTCGACGAGAAAGGGCGCGTCGTCGGCACCGGATCGAAGGACGCGACCGCGAAACGCGGCGCGCGGGCGAGGGACGGGAAAGAGAAGGAAAGCGCGCCGCCGTCGAGTCCGTCGTGGGACCTCGACATGGATGCGATGTACGACGACGTCGATCCGCTGCCGTCGAGCGCGGATCCGTTCTCCGATTTCGATCGGCTCATGGCGCCGAGCGTGGCTCCCGGAAAACCGGAGCCCGCGAAACCGACGATCGCCAAGCCCGCCGAGCCGACGCGTTCGGTTCCCCTCAAGCCTATCCCCGTCCCCTCCCCGCTCGCCGCCGGGTCGAGGGATCCCCGCGCCGCCACCCCCAGCGTTCCTGCGCGCGCGGACACGCCGTCCGTGAAGCCCGCGGGTCGCGTACGCGTGGTTCCTGCAGGACAATCGCAGAGACCGAGCGAACGAGGCGATGCCGCGAGCGTGCCTCCCGCGCCCGCACGCCCCGCCGCGGAACCGGTCGATCCGGCGAAGCGTGTCGCTTTCCGTCCGAGCCCGGACGTGTCGGCGACGCGCACCGTTCCTCCGGTCGGCGCCGTGCCTCCGCCTCCGGTCCGCGCGCCCGCCGCGCGCCCGGCACCCGCCGTCGATCCGAAGACGGCGCCCGTGGCGAGACCCGTTCCGCGCGCTCCGATTCCTGCGGTGCCGGCAGCGCCTGCCTCGGCGCCTTCGTCCACGTCCGGACCCGCGGCGAAGCCCGCGACTCCGGCCGCGACCGCACCGAAGCCCGCCGTGCGCATCGCACCGGCGGGCAGCACTCCCGCGCGGCCCATCATCCGGCCGATCACGCCGCCATCCACACCGGGCGGCGGTACGGGAACGAAGAAGGACTGACCTGCGTCAGTGGAACGCGCGCGGCGGCGGTCCGGCGGAGCGACGCGTGGACGGCGGAGGCATGTCGTCCATGGTCTCGCCGCAGAACAGGATCGCGCAGTGGCGGTTGTCGCTCTCCTGCATGCGGGAGCAAAGCTCCACCAGGTCTTCGTCGGAGTCGACGACGAGTCCTTCCACGGGCTGGGCCGTGCGAGCGTCGTACTTGCAGTCGTCGAGGGCGACCCAACGACCGCGGAACTGCTCACTGCGACGAATATCTGGCCAGCTCAATCGACTGCCCATGTTCCGAAACCTCTCCCCCCGGAGCACCTTCGAAGTTCGCCCGATGAGCGGGCGATTTCGGTCCTCGAATTAGCTTGGGGCCAAAAGTCGGTCAAGGCGGCCACCGTCACCCCGCCATGCTGAACATCTGAACACGTCCTGCGGCGCACGGCTATTTTTCTTCGGATCGGCCACCATCGCCGGGAAACCCTATGGGCGGTGGAACCCCCATTTCGCCGGCAATCAAATTCACCGCTGCGGAGAGCTGCGCATCCGATGCCGGAAGCGTGGCCACGACCCTCCGCCCCTGGGGGACGGCATCGAACCCCGAGAGAAGGCTCCGGGTGACGAGCCGCACGATCAACGAATTTTTCCAACCCACCGCATCCTTCAAGATCGCGGACACGCGCACCGCGGCGTCGTCGTCGGTACAGAGGAGGGTCGCCGTGAGGGTGCCGCCACCGCGCGGATCGAGATCGAGGCGCACGGTGTGTCCCTCGGGAAGCAGGTCGGGAAGGTTCGCGAACGCGGACGGGTCGTCCACGCGGAGGAATGCCGCCGCGCCATCGGCGTCCTTCGAGGATGCGTCCTCGAACGTTCCGACCGTCGCGACCGCGACCGATCGCGAATCCGGATCGACGAGGAGGACGTCGTCGTCCTTCCGGACGAGCAGGCGAGGACCGTCGCGATCGCGCACGCGACGCGACGTGACGCGCCCGGGAAACGGGCCCGACTCCGGTCCGCCGTGGGGCACCTTGCGTTCGACGCGGCGGACGGCGGCGTCGTAGGCACCGTGCGGCTCGAGTCGGATCGCGAGGAGCGTCGGGCGACGGGACGTCGATCGCGGAAACGCCGCGTGGACCCGCCGTGCGTCGCGCACGAGATCGATTCCGTCGGGGGCGTTCGCGGGGCCGAGCGCGAAGGCGGCGCCGAGGAGCGGGCCGAGCTTCTTGCCGATGGGATGGGAGGCGAAGGCCGTCGTGTCCACCGAGACGCGCATGCGGTCCCGGGGAACTCCCGCCGCGTCCGCCCACGCCGTGGCCAGGTCCCGTCCGGGACCGACGGCGCTCGCGTCCGGTATCGGGAGCGCGGCCGCGGCGTCTCCCGCGATCGACGCGTCGGACGGGACGTCCGGGAACGGAGGACCTCCGGACGGGATCAACCTCTCCGCACCGAGTCTGGCGCCGCAGGCGACGAACGCCAGGACGAGGACGACGAGCGGGCACGCGGCGGGGACGAACCGAACCCTCACGCCTCCGACTAGAGCACACGTCGGACGCGCCGGGACGCGTCCCGTGGTAGACACGGCCCATGCCGTCCCCCACGGAACACGAGGCTCGCGCGCGGGAATCCGTCGTCCGCGCGCTCGCGGAGATTCCGTTCTACGGGCGACGGGCACCGAAGGCGCCGATCCTTCCCGGGGACGACCTCGGCGCGGTCCTCGCGAAGCTCCCGCTCCTCGCCAAGAGGGACGTGCGGACCACGCTCCCGAAGCAGTGGGTCGCCGCCGGACGGGACGTCAAAGGCGAACTGGCTTCCGGCGACCTCGAGATCGTCGAGACGGGCGGCGGAGCGACCGAACGCGTGCGCATCCTCCGGGACAAGGGTTGGTGGGCCGCCCAGGACGAACGCGCGATGCGGACGAACGATCGCGTCGCGGGCACCTACGACGGCGGCTCTCCCTACAAGGAAGCCGTCCTCGCGACGCCGTTGACCGGCATGAACACGTGCCACGCCGGGGACCTCGGCATGGCGGAACGTTCCCGCGGTCACCGCCTGTGGTTGAACCAGAGGCCCGATCCCACGTACTGGCTCGCCGAGGAGATGGATCGCATCCTCGACGAGATCGTCGCGTTCGGCGCGCACGGACTCGAAGCGGACCCTTCCTACCTCGCGCTCCTGGCGCGGCACGCGACGGCTCGTGGACGTTCGATCGACGTCCCCGGATTCGTGTCCCTCACCTACGGTCTCGTGACGACGGCGGATCGGCGGGCGATCGACCGCGTGTACGCCGGACCCGTCGTCCGCAAGTACGGTTCGGTGGAGGCCGGCGTGCTCTTCGTCGAGGGTCCGGACGGTCTCCTGCATCATGCGCCCGTGACGACCCATGTCGAGCTCCTGCCCGCGCGCGTGCCGACACCGGGAGCCGAAGGCGTCGCGCTGATCGTCGTCACGACCCTCGATCGCGCGGCGCAGCCCCTCGTCCGCTACGTGGTGGGAGATCTGGGGCAGGTCGCGCGGGACACGTCGTCCCCGACCACGGGCGTCCCCTCTCTCCGGACGGTGGAAGGCCGCGTCGACGACGCGCTTTCCCTCCCCTCGGGAGCGCTCGTGACGTCGGCGGCGTTCGACCGCGGCCTCGCGGAGGGACTCGCGTCGACGGACGGGATCCTGGTCGTCCAGGCGAACCAACGGACGCGCGAGAACGTCGAGATCGACCTCGTGCTCGCGACCGGGACCGACGAACCGAAGGTGCTCGCGGACGTACGTACCGTCGCCGCGCGCCTCCTCGAGGGCGTGGACGTCACCGTCCGTCGCACCCAAGCCATCGCCGCCGAGCCCGGTGGCGAGTTCCGGATCACGAAACGACACTTTCCCCTCGATTGGGCGGCCTCGTTCGAAGGCTGCGAAGGATTCGTCCCATGAACCTCGAAGCGACGAAAGCGTCGATCAACGAACTCGCGAACCGCGTCCGAAAGGAGTTCCCCCTCCTCCAACGAACCGTCGCCGGTCACCCCGTGGCCTTCCTCGACAGCGCCTCGACGACGCCGAAACCGCGCTGTGTCATCGATGCCGTCTCGAACTACTACGAGACCTGTACCGCGAACGTGCACCGTGGCGTGCACACGCTCGGCGAGGAGGCCACCGTCCTCTACGACGCCGCGCGGCTCGAGGTCGCTGGACTCATCGGCGCCTCGCCCCAGGAGATCGTGTTCGTCCGCGGGACGACGGAAGCCATCAACCTCGTGGCCCACTCCCTGGAATTGGGCAAGGAAGACGAGGTCGTGTTCCCCGCGAGCGAACACCACGCCAACTGGCTCCCGTGGCGCGTGAAGGCGAAGCCCGTCCCCGTCCCCATCGATCAGGACGGCGTGCCGACCTGGGACGCCATCGAGGGGCTCCTCACGCCGAAGACGAAGCTCATCTCCATCGGCCACGTGTCGAACGTCACGGGCATCATCGCGCCCGTCGAGCGCGTCGTGAAGATGGCGAAGGCGCGTGGGATCCCCGTGCTCCTCGACGCGGCGCAGTCCCTGAGCCACCTTCCCCTCGACGTCCGTGCGCTCGACGTCGACTTCCTGGCCGGCAGCGCCCACAAGGCGTTCGGACCGAGTGGCATCGGCATCCTCTACGCCAAGAAGGATCACCTCGCCCGGTTCAAGCTGTACCAAGTGGGCGGTGGCATGGTGTCGCTCAACGAGGACATCGGCGTGGGCGACTTCGTGCCGCGCGACTTCCCGTTCAAGTTCGAAGCCGGAACGCCCGCCATCGAAGCGACCATCGGATTCGGCGCGGCGATCAAGTGGATGCGCGCCATCGGCATGGACGCGATCCGGAAGCACGATCTCGCCGTCGCCGAGTACCTGGTGACGGGACTGAAGGCGATCCCCGGCGTGCGCGTCCTCGGCGGGGACCTTCCCATCGAACGCCGCATCGCGCTCGCGACGTTCGTCGTCGACGCGCCGGCCATGACCCAGGAGAACGTGGCCCGCGCCCTCTGCGACATGTTCGGAATCTGCGTGTCGGCGGGATACCACTGTGCGCACGTGCTCCACGCCAGGACGAAGCTCGCGGGTACCGTTCGCGCGAGTCCCCACCTCTTCAACACGACCGACGAACTCGATCGCCTCCTCGACGGCGTACGCGAAATCGTGTCCTGAGGCGGAAGCCTCCCGGCTGGCTTCAGCCCTCCCGCAGGCGGCCTTCGCGCAAGCGTCGGAGGACGGCGCGCGCGGGCACGTCGGAACGTACCTCCGCTCGCGAGAACACGCTTTCGACGGCGCTCGATCCTCCATCGAGGAACGTGTCGCGGAGCGCGTAGAAGGTCGGTTCGTCGATGCCCAGCTCGCGCGACACGCGCGCCGGCGACACGCCTCGGAGGGTCGAAACGATTCCGGCGACCACGTCGCGCGTGCGTTCGCTCCGGGCTCCCGGAAGTCCGAACGCACGTCGGGTCTCGCGATCCGCCGAGGCGAGCGCTCCCGGGAGCTCCCCCGCGAGTTCACGCTCGGCGCGCGCGAGGCGCTCCGGCGCCGGGAACGACGAACGAAGCCAAACGAGCAGACGCACGAACTCGCGGCGAGGGTCGTCGAACGCGGTCCTGCCGTGCAACATGCGGCGATTGTCGAGGACGAGCACGTCACCCGGCCCGGCTTTCACGCGGATCGTCCGATCGGCGTGGCGGGCCAGCGCACGCGCGAGTCGGGGCGCCACCGGATCGTCCGGCTCCGGGAACGCCGTGTGCGTGAACGCGAAACCTCCGCCACGTGTGCCGATCGTGGGGCCGAACACGTCACCGAAATAGAACGGCATCCGTCGGGGCACAGCGAAGAGGTCCCGGAAGAGGGACGGCTCCTCCGCCTCCAGCTCCTGCGTGAATCGGAACGCGTCCAACGCCAGGCTCTCACCGCCGCTCCGGGCCGCGTGGAGGCACACCATGATCTGCACGTGGGGCGGCGCCGCGTCGAACGTCTGGGAGTCCGTATGGAACGGGGCGTCCATCGTGCCCGAGGCGAACGTGCGCCCTCCGGGCACGGCACGGATGCCGTGCCGTTCGACGACCACCGGACGCTCGCCGAGGAGTTCCTCGACGAACCCGTGGGCGTCCGACGCGACACGCGACGGCGCGTCCGGTCGGACCACGCGCACGAAGCCCGTGCGGCGGAGATCGTCGTGTAGCGCGGTCGCGGTCGGGACGGCGGTCACGACACGTCCCGGAACGGTACGACGTCGAAGGTGGCGGTCTGGAGGGCCCGTCGGACGGGAAACACGGTGACGAGCCGCGTTCCCGCGGGCACGTGCACCGCTCGTTCGGTCGTACGCACCTGGAACACCGCGGGAGTCGCATGGAAATGGTCCGTCTCGACGACCCCGCGGAGGACGTCGTACCCGTCGCCGCAGTGTCCCTCGACCAGGCTCGACCATCCGGGAGGTGTCTCCGTGAACGCCAAGGGCTTCACGAAAAAGTGAGGCTCGCCGGGCGGGTGGGGCGTCACGTACTTCGTGAGGTACCAGAGCGCGCGACGGTGCGCCTCCATCCGCGCCGGATCGAACACGCTCGCGAAGGCCGACCTCACGGACTCGCCGCATCGCGCGAGGGCCGCGGCGTCCGGGGTGACGACGAGGTTCCATCCGTCGAAGCGCGCCTCGAGAGTCACCACGTTCCCGTACTCGGCCATCGTGAGGGTCGAACCGTCGTGGGATTCGGGGACCGGCGTCGCGACCACCGGGTGCACGAAGCGGGACGCGCGGACGAACCGCACGTCGGGTCTTCCGGCATCCGCCACGAGGAAACCCGGGACGCCTTCCGTGGTCCGTCCTCCCGGATCCTGCGCCTTCCGGTACTTGCGCGTGTCGTCGCCGCGTTTGTCGGCGAAGTACGCCGGATCGTAGAAGGCCACGTGAGCGTCGGCGAGGTGCGCGACGTCCCTCAGGGGTACGAGACGCCCTCCCGCGTTGGGTTCGACGGTGGCGACGGTCGCGAGCTCGCCTGCGAGGACGAGAGGCATGGCGAGGTTCGCGTCCCACGTGCCTTCGATCACGAGGGGCACGAACGCCTCCGGGTCCGTCGCGAACGTCGGTTCCATGCCGAACGAGCCGTGCCTCCGGTTCGCCGACGCCGAGACGCGCAGCCACGTTCCCGGCTTCGGACGCACGAGGTGCCCCGTCCACATCCGGAACGCCACGCGTCCGTCGCCTCCGCGTCGGACGTCGAATACGGGACCGCGTGCAAGCAGGGGAACCCATTCGCTCGACGCGTGGAGGAAGCCCTGGGCGACGAGCCTCCGGACGGCGGCGCGGAAGCGCGCGACGATCGCCTCGCCCTCGGAGGCGTCCGTCCAGCCGATCTTCGGCACGCCGAAGCGACGCGGAACGAGGACGGGCCCCTCGCGCACGAGCACCTGGTGACCGAACGCGTTGCCCTCGAGGAGAGGTGGGCAGGCTTTCGCCACGCGCAACGGTACGGAGCCGTCGAGCGTGGGACTGCGCTTCACGATCGACGCGAACGACACCGCGTCGAGCACGTCGAACGTCGCGGACACGGTCGATTCGGTCCGACCCGCGCGGAGCATCGTGGACGCCGGATGCGACGACTCAGCCGCCACAACCGCCTCCGCCTCCGCAACCACCGCCGCCGCCGCAACCGCCGCCGCCACCGCAACTGGACGACGAGCAACTGGAGCTGCTGGAGCCTTCGGTGGGGGGTGGCGGAGGTGGGTTGAGGATCGGCGACATGACCGCGAACACGGGCGCGATCATCGGCACGGCGGCGACCGCGGCGAAACCGGCGACCGCGGCGGTGAGCGCCACCTCGGACGGATCCTGACGGCGGCCACTGCCGACGTCCTTCCTGAGCGAATGCGTCACGGAATCGACCCAGTCGAGGTACTCGCTCGATCGGGTCGTCGAGACCTTGCGGCGCGCGAATCCGATCGTGACGAAGACGACGAGGACGAGGAGCATGACCAGGAACGTGACCGGCCGATCGAGGGCGATCCCGCGGAAGGTCCGGATGGCTCCGACCACGAACACGAACGCGCCCGTACCGAGAGCGAGCGCCGTGTGCACGCGTTGCATCGCGTCCGTGGGCCGGAGACCGGCGGCGTCGATCTGGGAAAGGAGCCCCTCCTCGACGGAGGACGCCATCGCGTTCGCGATGCTGTCGAGCTTCGCTCCGTCGAACGAGTTGGCTCCGCGCTTCGAGAGCACCGCGTAGAAGTCCCGCGCGATGCCTTCCGTGGGCGCCGAGCCTCCCATGAAGCGGAATTCGTTCGTTCCGATCGAATTCACCCATCCCGCGGCGAGGCCCGTGGCGACGAGCGTCTCGGCGACGGCCTTGTTGCCCCCACGGAGGTACGCGATGGCGAAGAACTCGTCGGCCTGGGGCATCCAGCCGATGGTCAAGCGTTGGCGCGGGGGCGGCGCGACGGCGACGGCCCGGTACGGGGAACCACCGAGCACTTCGCCACCGGATGCGGCCGCGAACGCCGCCGCCGGCGCCGGCTCGAAGCGTTTCACGAGCACGCGACTCGCGGCCGAGGCGATCATGAACGTGACGAAGCCGAACACGAGGTAGAACGCCAGGAACGCCGGTCCCGACGCCATGTCGAACGGGAAGAACTCGAACATCACGCGCTCCGTCCGTCGCCCATGCGGTCGACGTCGTCGATGGCCAGACCCAGGAGTCGCGTGAACTCCTCGTGGGCACGTGCAGGGTCCTCGTCGACGCGGCGGAGCGTGGCCGGGTCGACGCCGTAGACTTCGGCGGCGGCGAGGAGCACCTTGAACGCGTCGTCCGCGACGACGTGCCCCTTCATACGGAGGAGCGCACGGAGCGGGCTACGGACCTGTTTGATCTTGCGCACGACGGCACCTTTCGTCGCGTGGAGGTCGCCGAGGGCGTCGGTGATCGCGCGGCGCATGCGGATCTGGGCTTCGCGGAGTTCCTGCTCGATGCGCAAACGACGGTGATCGTCCGCGATGGAGAGGGACGCGAAGGGGTCCGACCCGGTCAGGACGACGTGGTGTTCGCGGATGTCGTCGTAGAGGAGGGGGTACACGTCGGCCGCGCGTTCGATTTCACGGGCTTCGAGGATCATCGCCTCGATGCGCGCCGCGTAGCGCGCGATCCGGAGCGCGTTGCCCATCGCGGCGAGGGTCGCCGCCGACGCCGCGTCGAGGACGACGACCACGTCGACGTCGCTCGCCCCGGCGACGTAGCCACCGCGGACCGCGCTCCCGTGGACGACGATCGACACGAGCTTCGGTCCCAAGGCCGTCGTGAGGTCGGACACGAGGGTGTCGAGTCGCCGACGTACGTCGTCGGGAAGTTCCAGCGAAGCCTTCGATTCCGGTGTTCCACCCATCGTCATTCCCCTCCTCCAGTGCGCGCCGATCGTGGAGCCGGCGTGCCCCGTCCGAACGTGCGGAGCGGCGCCGAACGACCGAATCCCTTCACCACCCAGACGTCGTGACCGTCTTCGGTCGTGCCCCGACCGACGTGAGGTCCGAATCGCGGGACGCGGCCGAGGGTATCACCCGTGCTCCGCTCCGCGAACCTCGCCGCGAGCGCCAGCCGATCGCGCATCGCCGCCTCGCGGAGCGCGCCGCCGTCGGGTCCCTGCGTTCGTTCGAAGGCGCGCGCCAACGTGAACGCGTCCGCGACGGCGACGTGAGGAGGAGCGCGGCGCGTGCCGAGGAGGATTCCGAGGCCGCGCTCGGAGAGATCGAGACCGAGGGCCGCGACGTTGGACAGGAGCGGCATGGCATCGTCGACACGCTTCCGTTCGAGGACGTTCCGGGTGCGACGGACGGCGCCACCGTCGAAGGGAACCGAGGGAGGAACCGACTCGTCGACGAGGTGCGCTGCGAGTGTCGCTTGCGCACGCGCGAGATCGATCTCGCCCCCCAGCACCGTGTCGTCCACCCGAGGAGAGAGCGCACGTGGAGCGACGTCGGCCGTACGAAGAACGTCCTCCCGGGCGTGCTCGCGGACGACCTCGCGTGCGCGGGTCATCTCGGCGGCGAGCACCGCGAACGGTGGGAAGCGACCGTCCCGCTCGAGCACCACGGGTACGTCGCCGGCGACGCGTACCACCTCCGCCAGCATGCCGAAGACGACCTCGTCCACCGGATGGGCGTGCGAATCGTAGTGGAATCCGCCTTCCGTGATGCCGCCCGCGAGGTGCACCATCTTGACGGCGTCGAGGGGGTAGCTCCGGAGGAGCACGAAAGGATCGACGCCGGAGTTCTTCGCGTTGGCGAACACGTTGGCGACGTCGAGGAGCAGTCCCGCACCGGTCTCCTCCACGACGCGTCGGTGGAACTCGCCTTCGGGCATCGCGTCGTCGGGCCAACGGAGCGTCCATGCGGCGTTCTCGAGGAGGACGGGGACGTCGACCCGTTCCCGCGCCATCGTGACGCGGAGCACGTCGAGGTTCCTCGCCACGACGCGGACGGCGCCCTCCGTGAACGGAAGCGCCGTGAGGTGTCCCACGTCGACCCCTCCGCTCTTGGTGAACGCGACGTGTTCCGTCACCACCGTCGCACGTACGTCCCGGGCGAACCGGGCGAAGAGGCGCGCCTTGTCACGGTCGATTCCCTCGGCACTTCCGAGCGAGAGTTTCACGCCGTGGGGAACGATCGGGAACATGGCGGAGAGGGCGACCGCCTCCTTCCACGCCGACGACGACACGAAACACGACTCGAAGACGACCTCGAGGAGGTCGACGACGTCGCGCGACGCGAGGATGCCCGCCGCGAGCTCGGGACGGAACCCGAGCCCGATCCCACGAAGACTCACTTGGCGCGGGGAGTGAGCCTCAGCTCTTCGGCGATCTGCACGGCGTTCAAGGCCGCGCCCTTCCGAAGGTTGTCGCTCACGATCCACATGTTGAGCGCACCGGGGACCGCGAGATCGTCCCGGACACGTCCGACGTAGACGGGATCCGTTCCCGCGGCGAGGACCGGCTGCGGATGTTTCGCCGGAGCGTAGGGTTCTTCCGAGAGGACGATACCGGGCGCGTTCCGGAGGAGCTTCTTGGCTTCCACGGCGTTCATGGGTCGCTTGAACTGCACGTGCACCGACTCGGAGTGTCCCGTGACGACCGGAACACGGACGGTGGTCGGCGAGACGCCGATCGTGGGATCCCCCATGATCTTGCGCGTCTCGTTCACCATCTTGAGTTCCTCTTCGGAGTAGTCGTTCTCGCCGGCCTTCCAGTCCGAGAGGAGGTTCTGCGCGATGCGGGCCGGGAACACCGTCGGCACGACGGGTCGCCCTTCGACCATCGCCTTCGTCTGAGCGAGGAGGTCCTCGACGGCCGCTTGCCCCCTGCCGCTCGTCGCCTGGTACGTCGAGACGACGACGTGCTTGATGCCCGCCGCGTCGTGGAGCGGCTTGAGGGCGACGACCATCTGGATGGTCGAGCAGTTCGGGTTGGCGATGATTCCCTTGGGGCGATTCGCGGCGGCGGCCATGTTGACCTCCGGCACGACGAGCGGGACGTCCTTGTCCATGCGCCACGCGCTCGAGTTGTCGATGACCACGGCCCCACGCGCGGCCGCGATCGGGCCGTACTCGCGGGAAACGGAGGCACCGGCGCTGAAGAGGGCGACGTCGACGCCGTCGAACGCTTCGGGTGTCAGCGCCACGACCTCGACCTCCGCGCCACGGAACGGGAGCTTCGTGCCGGCGGACTTCGGACTCGCGAGGGGCACGAGTCGCTTCACCGGAAAGTTGCGCGCCTCGAGCGTACGCAACATCTCGCGTCCGACCGCACCCGTGGCACCGACCACCGCAACGACGAGAGACATGGCACTCCTCCGTGGAAGGGGATCGAACGCTACCGATCCGGGAAGACGAGGGCAAGCGACGGAAGGGCACGGGACGACCGTCCCTGCTATCGTTCCCATGTGATCCCGAGTGTGACGACGCGGACGATGCGACGGATCGCGCTCCTGGCGCTCGTCGTCCCCGCGACGTCCGTCGCGGGTTGTGGGGCGGACGTGGGACTCGGCGCACGCGGTGTCCGGGCGGCCTCCTCCCGGTTGGCGCCTTTCGCGCTTCCGCCGAAGGACAAGGACGACCTCACGCTCCGCGGCGCGCGCTACGTGCCGCTCGCCGTTCCCGACGCGAAGTTCGGAACGCTCGAGGCGGGCGGATCCCTCCGGGCCCTCGTCGGAGGTGTCCGGATCCTCGCACGACCCAACGGTTCCGTCGAAGCGTCCGACGCGCGGTTCGTGCGGTCGCCTTCCCAGTCCGTCGAGGTTCCGGCGCGACTCGGCGGCGGGTTCCTGTTCGTCGACGGACCGTCCCTCTCCCGTTCGGAACGCTGGCTCGAACGGGCGACGCCGCTCCTCCAGGCGTCCGTCGGAATCGCGAACGTCGCCTTCGGCCTCGATCGCGCCTACGCGACGTTGCAGAGCGGCGGGGTCCTTCCGTTCGATCCTCGGACGGGAGAACCGCTCGAACTGGGTTCGTGGCCGAAGGCACCCCAGGTGGTCTCGTTCGTCGCTGCGGACGGATGGCGCGCGGTCGCCATCACGGACGTCCTCGGTGCGGTCGCCACGTTCGATGCCGGCGCGACCTGGCGCCGCCTCGACCTTCCTCTGGACCCGAAGCGGATCGAGGTCGACGGCGGCAACCTCGTGGTCCACGGTCCGGACGCACGGGGCACCGAGACGTCGTTCGCGGTCCGACCGGACGGCCAGGTCGCCGTCGTCCTGCGGGGTCGTGGGGGTCCGAAAGATCCGCGTGCCGGCACGTCCCCGGACCCCGGTCGCTCGGACACGGCGGTGCACCCGTTCGGCGACCGCCCGCTCGCCGCCGCCGTCGAGGACGGATGGCCGGTCGGGGACGGAACGGCGCTCGTGGTGCGCGGAGGCGCGTTGGGTCGCGTGCTCCTGCGTGACGGGAGCTTGCTCGACGTCGCGAGGGACGTCGTCCGTGAGAAGTCGGGACGGTGTCACGCGGTGGTCGTCCCGCGTGCAGCGTCGTCGTCGGGCGTCGCGTTCGTCTGTGGCGAGCCCCGAGGCCGCACGGCTCTCTACGCGTTCTCGACACGCGGCGGAGTTCGATTCGGAAGTGAAGTCGTAGCGCGTTCCCCGTGCTCACCGGAGGAGGTGCGTCGCCGTCCGCGGGCGCAGTGGCGACGTGCGGAGGACGGCGTGGCCGCCGACGAGGACCGGGTGTGCGTCCTCGCGGCATCCTCGGGCACGGGTCGCGGCGAGTCGGGTTCGACGGCGTTCCGCGACGTCCCGCTCCGAGGCGCACTGCGTGGCGGTCGCGTGGTTCCCCTCGCGGACGGTCGCGTCGCGGTCGTGACGCCCCCGAAGGGCGAACGGGAGCCGGCGAACGTCGCGATCGTGGACCGCGATCGCGTGGACATGCACGCCGTCGTGTTCGCGAGCGAGAAGGTCGAACTGCCGTCCCTCGTCTCGCGCGGCCTCTGGATGGAGGGCTTCGAAGAACGTCGTCCCGGCGTCCTCGGCGGCTGGGTCGCGGTCGACGACACGGTGATCGGCGTGGAGGTCACGTTCGCCGGCGAGGGACGCGTCGGCGCGTTCGTTCGCGATCTGGGTTCGCCGGTCGTCGCGGGTCGCCACGGCATCGGGTGGACGCTCTCGCGCATCGCGTACGAGACCGTGGACGGAGGCATGACCTCGACGCAGGTCGAGGCTCCTGATCCCCTCGTGCGGGGCGACGAAGTTCCGTCGCGCGCCGTGTCGCCCCTCGGCGCGACGGGATTCGGCTGGATCCGCCTCGGCTGGGGGGCGCTGCGCGAGGAACCGAAGGAACCGAAACCCGCCGTCGTCCCGATGGTGACGGCGGAGCCCGCTAACCCGCACGGAGTTCGCTGTGTGCGAGCCTCTCCGTACTGCGCGCCGATCCGGTCGGATTCGCCAAGGTGGTGGCGGGTTCGTTCTTCCACCTGCCCGCCCCCTGAATCCGGGCGGACGATCTGCGACTCACTGCCGACGGCCAGCAACCACGGGTCAGCCGGGGTCGCGGGACCGCCGTGCAGTTCCACGCGCGGGGACCGAAATCCGGCGACATCGGGATCGCACCGGCCGGTGGACCGCACGATGGCTCCACCCTCTGGCACGATCGACAAGGTGCGTACTGCGCCTCAGCGGCGCGCCATGGCCGTCGGAGAGCCTCGGCATCGTCGCGGGATCCCGGCACGGTCGCCCCCGTGTTCTGGAGTTCGGTGTCTTCGGACGACGGGGTCGCGGTGCTGCTCGTCGGTCATTCGGGTCAACCCTGCTCGGCGGCAGCCAGGTCTTCGCTCTCGAGGCCGACAGGAACATCGTCACGGTCACGCGCGAGAACGGCGAGTCCTTGCCGGACGTCACGGGCGCCACGTTCCTCCAGGGGCGCTGGTACGTCGTCACGAAAGAATCTCCCGGGGAGTTGCCCGCGGCCGTCGTCCACCGCGTCGACGGAGCGTTCGCCCGCGAGGTCGCCCGCATGCCGCGTTCCAGCTCCGAGCGCGTTCCCCCGACGGCGACGCCGCGCCAACGTCGTCGGACGGTCGGGTGGCTCGGTGTCGTCCTCGAAGGTCCGGGACCGACCGCCGCGACGCATCGCCTGCGCGAACTCTGGGTCGTGCCCGTCGACCCGGACTCCGGCCGCGTCGCCGAACCGGAATCGTTGGGTCCGGCATCGCTCGGTTCCCATTCGCCGAAGCCTTCGTGCGGCGCCTCGGACACGGGATGGGTGACCACGCTCGGCTATCCCGGTTCCTCACGACTCCGCACGACCTCCTCGGGTTCGGTCTCCCTGGATCGGGCCGACCGCGCGGGTCCGCGAAGGACCACGCGTGCATCGAGGGCCTCTTCGGGAACGTGGACGTGTCCACCGAGCGAGTCCCTCCGCTCCGGCACGAAGACGCGCGGCCACCCCCCCTCGCCGACGGCTCGGAAGCTTCGCCAGGCGTGGAAAGCTTCGCGGACGCGAATCCCACTCGCGCACATCACTACACTGATCGCGCCCGCGCACGTCTCCGCGGCGCTCCGAATCAGCCGGACGATCTGGAGACGGGAACTGCGTCCCAGACGACGATTTCGTCGCCTTCGACGGTGGTCGTGAACTTTCGTTGGGCGTCGCATAATCCTTGGGAGCGAGGAGCTCGCCCGTGCGGACGTCGAACACGTACCCGTGCAACGGACAGACGATGCGTTCGCCCTTGATGAACCCCTCGGCCAGACTCGCCCCCCCGTGGTTGCACGCGTCCTCGAGGGCGTAGGGGACCCCGTCGACGAGGGCGACGACGATGTCGAACGGCGGATGCGGGATGCGGACGAGTTCTTCGTCGTCGAGGCGCCGTTTCGGGAAGCGTCCGACTTCCTTCAATTCAGGAGCCCCCCGTGTTCCCGGAGGAGGATGGCGTTCTGCTCGGCCAGTTCGCGGATCACCATCCGGACCCGCTCGGCGCCGTCCGGCTCCTCGAGGATCGACTGCCGCACCGTCGCGTCCACGACCAGGTGGTGGGCGCAGAGGTCGGCGATGGCTTCGGCGGGCAGGCTCGGCGGCAGTCCGAACGTGAAGTCGGGATCACGCTTGTTCACGGCGGTCGTGAACGCGTTCGCCGCGGAGAGCAACGCGGATCGATCGAGGGGCGCGAGAGGCGTGGTCTTGTCCTCGAGGAGCGTGGCCCTGGCGCGGCGGTACGGCGGCACGAATTCGAGTTCGTCGAGACGGACCCGACCCCGACCATGGAGCACGATGTTCGAACGGCCATCGCTCATGGATTGACTCTCGACGACGACGCCGAGTCCGCCCACGCGGGCGATGCGGGGATGGCCCTTCTCGTCCAGGTCCTCGGGATCCGGGACGAGCACGATGGCCATGGCACGGTGGGTCGCGAGGCAATCCTTGAGGAGAGCGCGGTAGCGGGGTTCGAACACGTGCAACGGCAGGATGGCGCGGGGGAAGAGCACCACCTGCGCGAGTGGGAACACCGGCAGATCCGCGAGGGCGGCATCCATGTCGAAGTCGTCGTCCGAATCGCTCACGGGCATCTCCACGGGCCCCGGGACGCCACGCTCAGGGGCCGAACATTTCCACGGCGCTCCCGTTCATCGCGTCGGGAGCGTCGAGGGAAGCATACGTCACGAGCCTCGCGACGTCGTCGGGAGTCATCGCGGGCGCGTATCCGCTGCCCCGGAGCATGTCGGTGTCGATCGATCCGGGCAAGACGGCGAGGGACTGGAGGCCCGTGCCCCGGAGCTCCTCGGCCAGGGCCTTGGCGAACCCGACGACGCCCCATTTCGCCGCGCAATACGACGCGATTCCGGGCGTTCCGAGGGTCGACGAGATGCTCCCGAGCGCCACGAAACGGCCGCGCTTCGCTTCGAGCATGGGCCCGAGGAAACGACGGGTGACGAGGAACGTGCCGCGGAGGTTCACGTCGACGACCCGATCCCAGTCCTCGTCCCGGAGCGTGGCGAGTTTCTCCCGGTGCACGATGCCGGCGTTGTTCACGACCACGGTCGGAGCTCCCCACGCTCCGAGGACGTCCTTCGCCATCGCGTCGACGTCGGCTCCCTTCGAGACGTCCGTGACGACCGTGCGCGTGCGGCGTCCTCGTCCCTTCACCTGGGCGGCGACCTCTTCGAGGGACTCCACGTGCAGGCCCACGAGCGCGACGTCCAGCCCGCGGTCCGCGAGCGCGAGGGCCACGCTCCGTCCCACGCCCCGACCGGCGCCCGTCACGACGGCGAAGTTCACGCGCCGCCCCCGAGGACGAGCATCGCCGTGCGCTTCGTCGCGTCGTCGATGGTGCCGGCGAACGCGAAGGTCTCCACGCGCGAACCGTGACTCCGCTCGCCGCGCGCTTCGAGACATCCGTGCCGCAGGACCAGGCGGCATGCCGCCCAGGTCGCCCCGAGCTCGCGGACGAGGGCGGATGCAACCTCCTCGCCCACGCGCTCCTGGAGCGTGAGACGGCGCGCGAAGGCCTGGACGAGGGACGCCATCGTGCCGAGACCGACGATGCGGCCCGCCGGGGCGAACGCGACGGTGGCGACGCCGGTCGCCGGCAAGAGATGGTGCGGACAGGTCGTGGATACGGGGGTGTCCCGGAGGACGACGAGATCCGTGTGCCCCGGGACGGATTCGTCGGCGAGGAGCTTCGCGACGTCGACGTCGTACCCGGCGCAAAGTTCGTCGGCGTACGCACGTGCGACGCGCTCCCCCGTACCGAGGAGATCGGGTTCCTCCCCGGGATCCCGACCCAGCGCGAGGAGGAACGCGTCGATGGCCGCGGCGGCGGCTTTCCGATCGGGCTTCGCCATGGATCAGTTGAGTAGTCGTGTCCGGATGCTCGTGCGAATTTCTTTTCGCGCGGTGAAGCCCTCGTCCAGCGCGTGGAAGTGGGTGACCTCGGTCTCGCCGTACTTCCAACAAAGCCACACGAGGGTGTCGTCGACGCGTCCATAGAAGTCCACGAGACCGGCGCGCGAGTCCTTCAGGACGCCGCCCATCGCTTCCACTTCCTGCCACCCGGCCTGGTACTCGTGCACCTTGCCCGCGAGCTCGGACTTTTGACGGCGGACCTCCGGCGAGTCCTTCGGATCGAGCGCGATCTCGTTCGGCACGTCCCCCGTGAGTTCGGCGAGCGCGCGCAGACGGGACTCGATCTCCGCACGACGCGACAATTGACGGCCGACGACGAAACCGAGCGCCGGAATCAGCTCGTTCACCTCGGCAATCGTGAAGATGCGGGTCGTGCTCACCCTGGAAGTATCGCACGGGCCCGGGCGAAGCTCAGCCCCTCATCGTGTCCATCGGATCCGTCGTCGCGGCGCGCCATGCGGGAACGATGCTGAGCGCCACGAACGGTCCGACGATGGCGAGACCCAACCCCAGGATCTGTGCGAAATCGACCATGGGCGTGAGCGGCTCTTCCGGATACAGCACGCTCCATCCGACCAGTGTCGGCCGGAGTCCGGGTGCGCCGAGCAGGAACACCCACCCGTAGGCGATCAGGATGCCGAGGGCCGTCGCCACGAATCCCACGAGCACCGACTCGTAGAGTTTCGCCCAGAGAACGTCGGACGTGCTCCATCCGACGGCCTTCAGGACCGCGATCTCCTGGCGTTCGTCCGCACCGAAGCCGCTCGCCCGATCCCACGCGAGGACGAAGAGCGCCAGGATCGCGGGAATGGACGCCGCGAGGACGATGCCGGCCCGACGTCCGTATGCGAGCGCATACACGCGTCCGAGGAGATCGCGCTCGACCACGCGGGTTCCAGGAAGCTTGGCCAGGATCGTCCGCGCGATGACACGTGTCTCCGCGGCGTTGACCACGCGGACCGCCACGTCCGTCGCCTGTCCCGGCGGCACGAGGAGGATGGCGCGCGCGTCGTCCTCGTCGCAGAGGATCACGTCGGTCGTGAAGAGCTCCACGGGGGAAGCGAACGTGCCCACGAGCGTGAGCGGACTCGCGTCGTGGTTGGGCGTGGGCAGCCCCTGGGAGTCGCCGACGAGGAGTCCGAGGTACCGCGCGATGCCCGCTCCCGCGACCATTTCGTGCTTTCCGTGCACGAGATCCCGACCCTCCTGGAGCGTCCCACGGACACCCTCGAGCGTGGGCGCGTCGTGGGGAACTCCGACGATGGTCACGTTGCCCTGGAGGGACGGGAGGAAGAGGTATCCCCACACGCGGGGTGTCACGGAAGCGACCGAAGGAATGGGCGCGATCGCTTCGGCGTCCTTGGCGTCGAGCAAGGTGGGCCGTCCCGCGACGAGACGTTGCACGACGACGTCAGGGATCGCCGAGCGCGCGCGGTCGGCTTCGCCCTTCAACGCGTCGGTGAGGAAGAGGACGGCGGCCACGAGGGCGACGACGAGCATGAGACCGCCACCGAGCGCGAACACCTTCCCCTTCCGGCGGAGGAGCGCGGACACCGCGTGTCCGAAGATGGCGAGGCTGCGCGGTGCGATCACGGTCGCGCCTCCGCCGCCCAGACCGCGCGTGGCGGCGCCATCGTGCCCCCCGCGGGATCCGGATCGGGAATGGCGGGACTGTCGGCGAACGCGGCCCCCGGCTCCTCGAGCGACGGATTGCGGAGCCAGCGCGCTCCGCCGGAGAGCGCGAGATCCCCCGACGGCAGACGCGCCACGACGGCGCGGATGGCCGCGGCGTGCTCCGATCGCTCCGCCCGCCTCCGAGACGCGTGCCCGACGACGACGACGAGCGCCGCGCCGAGGACGACGAGGACCACCAGACTCCGTGCGAAGGGCGAAGGCATCACGGCATGAAGGCCCAGAAGAGCATCGTGAGGAAGTAGTCGGCGATGAGGATCGCGATGGAGACGGCGACCACCGTGCGCGTCGTGCTCTGGCCGACGCCTTCGGTGCCGCCGGTGGTCCGGAGGCCGAAGTGGCATCCGACGATGGCGATGATGTAGCCGAACACCGGGGTCTTCGCCCAGCCGCTCAGGATGTCGCCCTGGGCCATCGCGTCGAGTGCGGACTGAACGAAGAACTGCGGCGTGATGTCGAACTGGAACCAACAGACGACGATCGCTCCGAGCGTACCGAGGGCGAGGGCGAACGCGCTCAGGATCGGCATGACGAGGATCGCGGCCGCCATGCGCGGGACCACGAGCTTCTTGGCGGGGTCCGCCCCGAGCGCGCGGATGGCGTCCACCTGTTCGGTCACGTTCATGGCGCCGACTTCCGCCGCCATGCCGCTGCCGATGCGACCTCCCACGATGACGGCGGTGAGCGTCGGCGCGAGCTCGCGCGCGAAGGAGAGGACGATGACACGTGGGATGTATTCGATGCCTCCGAACCTCCGGAGTCCGAACGCGAACTGGATGGTCATGACCATGCCGATGAACACCGACGTGGTGACGACGATGCCCATGGAACGGATCCCGAGCGACTCCATCTGGTGGACGATGGCGGGGATCTCCAGCGGGCGCTTGAACAGCATCCTGGCGGCCCGCGTCGTCAGCATCCAGACGTCGCCGACGTGCTCGAAGAAGCTCATCGTCCGATCGACGTACTTCTCGACGAGGCCCTTCTCGTCCTCCGGGGGCGGGAGCATGGAGAAGCGCTTGCTGCCCTCTCCCGACACGCGCAGGTTCCGCGCGGAGTGGGTCCCCGAGTCCGCGGTCACTTGGCGTCTTTCGGCATCGTGCGGAAGCCCGCCACGAACGTCTCGAAGGCCGCCGTTCCCCGCGGATCCTCGGACGGGCGCGCGACGTGGAGGAGATCGTAGACGCAGCCGTCCTTCTTCAGGACGTAGACGTCGTAGGCCATCGGCACGCCGTCGAGCTTGGCGACGAGTCGCGTGTGAAGGGCGTCACGACCGTCGAGGGAGACGGTCTCTTCGAGGGACGGCGTCCTCTCGGTGGTCCCGAGGAGGAGTTGGTTCGTGAGCGCGCCGAGGGGCACGTCGTCCGACTTCTGGCCGCAGCGGCCGTTGACCAGGATGGAGGCGTCGTTCGGTTCGTCGCGGAAGGCGAGCGCCGCATCGGCCAGGTCCAGGCGGCGCCACGCCGCACGGCACGTCGCCCACCCGGAAGGTCACCGCACCGTTCCGGTACACCCCGGATTCCCATGCGCCCCGGGACGACGCGCACCCGAGGATCGACGCGGCCACGGCAAGCACCACGGCTCCACTCCACGCGGTCGTTCGAGCAAACGCCATTTCGCGGGTCAGCTAATGAGTTGCGCGCTCGGAAAAGCGGCGCGCCGCGCTATAACGGGGGAGCCCATGCGAGCGCCGGCCATCCAGTTTTACAACACGCGAACCCAGAAACTCGAGTCGTTCGAGCCCCTCGAACCTCGGCAAAGTTCGCCTGTACGGCTGCGGGTTTGACGACCTACGACCACGCGCACGCGGGCCACGCCCGGGCGAACACGACGTTCGACCTCGTCGTCCGGTTCCTGCGGGCTTCAGGGCTGCAGGTGACGTTCGTCTTGAACATCACGGACGCCGACGACAAGATCCTCGCGCGCGCGAAGGAATTGAATCGTGACCCTGCTGGAGTTTTCGTCGGCCATGACCGTCGTCAACCTCGAGGAACTGCGGGCGATCGGCTGCACCCTGCCGGACCACGAGCCGAAGGTCTCCGAGAACATTTCCGAGATCGTCGCCTTGCAGAGACGCTCGTCGAGAAGGGACACGCCTACGTGGCGCCGACGCCCGTGGGCAACGACGCGTCTACTTCGCGGTGCGCAGCTTCGAACCCTACGGCAAACTATCCCACCGGAAGATCGACGATTCCCTGTCCGGGGCGCGTCGACCCGGGTGACGCCAAACGCGATCCCCCGATTTCGCGCTCTGGAAGGCGTCGTCGGAGGACGCTTGGGCCGGCCGAGTCCGTGGGGCAAGGGCCGACCCGGGTGGCACATCGAGTGCTCGGCGATGGCCGCGCGCTTTTTGGGTCCCCACTTCGACATCCACTGCGGAGGCATGGATCTCATCTTCCCGCACCACGAAAACGAGATCGCACAAAGCGAGGCCGCCTGGGGACCGGAGTTCGCACGCTACTGGATCCACAACGGGTTCCTCACCGTGGACCAGGAAAAGATGAGCAAGTCCCTCGGCAACTTCGTCACCATCAAGGACGTGCTCGAGCGGAACGACGCGGAAGGTCTCCGCTACTTCATCCTCGGAACGCACTACCGCGGCCCCCTCTCGTTCGAGTTCGACAAGAAGGACGACGGTCGCGTCACCTTCCCGGGCATCGACGAGGGCGAACGGCGAGCCGAATACCTCTACATGACCCGGGATCACCTCGTGGCCGCGAGCTCGGGCGCGGACGGCGAGCCGGACAAGGCGTTCGCCTCCCACGCGAAGGTCGTCTCCGAAGCGAAGGGAAAGGTCATGGACGCCCTCGCGAAGGACCTCAACACGCCGGTCGCGTTGGCGGTCATCGGGGAGCTCGCGAAAGCGGCGAACGAACTCGTCACCCAGATCGGCAAGCTCGCGAAGGACCCGGCGAAGGCGGCGGGCGCGCGAACGTTGGCGGCCCGGGCGAAGATCGCGCTCGAGGAATGCACGGCTCCCGTGGGGTTGATGCAGGCGTCGTCGGAGGACTTCTTCGCGCGCACGCAGGCGCGCCGTCGACGGCTACGGAACATCGACGCCGCCACGGTCGACGCGAAGGTCGCCGAACGTCGCGCGGCCCGTGACGCGAAGGATTTCGCCCGCTCCGACGCGATTCGGAACGAACTGGCATCCCTCGGCGTCGAGATCACCGACGGCAAGGACGCGACCAGCTGGCGCGTCCTCGTCTGACGGAGCGACTACTTCTTCTTCGCGGCGGGCTTCTTGGCCGCCGGCTTCGCGGCGGGCTTCTTGGCCGCCGGCTTCGCAGCGGGCTTCTTGGCCGCCGGCTTCGCGGCCTTCTTCGCCACGGGCTTCGATGCCGCCTTCTTCGCCACCGGCTTCGCGGCAGACTTCTTGGCCGCAGGCTTCGCGGCCTTTTTCGCCACGGGTTTCGCTACCGCCTTTTTCGCCACGGGCTTCGCTACCGCCTTCTTCGCCACCGGCTTCGCCACCGGCTTCGCGACGACGGAGGTCTTCGACGGAGCGGCCTTCGGCGCGGGCTTGGAAGGCATGGCTTTCGGCGCGGGCTTGGAGGCCGCCGGCTTGGACGGCGCGGCCTTCGGGAGCGACGCCTTCGATCCGGCGCGCCAGGCGCGGACTTCCTGCCCTCCGGCACGGGGAGTCGGGCGGCGGAAGCCGGAGCGGACTTGGCGCGGCGGAGGCACGAACTTCGGCATCGGTCCGCCCGTGCGGAGCGCCTTCGCCACCTTGGTGAAGTAGCTCGTCATGGGCTCGAAGTAGAATTGCACCCACGCGTCCGCGTACTTGCGCGCCTGGCCCGGGGGCAGGTCGGCGTGGATGAGGGTGAGCTTCGAGCCGCGGGCGACCGGTTCGAGGTGCACTTCGAGACGCGAATCCAGATCCACGGTCGTGAAGTCGGCGGACCGCCAGCTCTGGATGATCCGCTTGTCGCGGACGAGTTCGAGGTTCAATCCTGCGATGTAGCCGTCCCAGGCCGTGAACGGGTGACCGACGCGCGCCTGCCCCGTGGCGGGGGAACCCGTCATGGCGGAGTGACTCGCGCCGTCCAACCACGCCGAATAGACCGCACCGGGCGGAGCGGGGAAAATCTTCGTGAGGGTGATGCGCTGGGGCTGGGACATCGCGGATTCTCCTGGGCGACGACTCCCGGAACGATTCGGGGGTGTCGTCGCAGGCGACAGGATATCCGGCGTTACTCCGCCGTGCCCAACTTCTTCTCGAGAGCCTCGAGGTGGGCGCGCACTTCCGGGTCCGTATCGCGAAGCGCTTCCACCTTGCGGACGGCGCTCATGACCGTCGTGTGGTCCCGGTTGCCGAAGGCGCGACCGAGCTCGGGGAAGCTGCACTTCAGGCGCTGTTTGCACAGATACATCGCCACGTGACGGGCGAACGCGATGCTCTTGTGCCGGTCCTTGCCGAGGATGTCCCCGCTCCGGAGCTTGAAGTGGTGGCTCACGACACGCTGGATGTCCTCGACGCTCGTCTCGCTCGCGCGAGCTCCCGCGGTGGCGGCGATTTCCGCGCGTGCGAACTCGAGGTCGATGCCGCGACCGAGGAGCGACGACTTCGCCGCGAGGCGGATCAAGGTTCCTTCGAGTTCCCGCACGTTGCTGCGGACGCTCTGCGCGATGTAGAGCATCACTTCGTCCGCGATCTCGATGTGCTCGGTGAGCGCCTTCTTGCGGACGATGGCGACGCGCGTCTCGAGTTCGGGCGCCTGGACGTCCGCGACGAGACCCCACGTGAACCGGGAGATGAGTCGCTCCTCCATCCGCTCGAGCTGCTGCGGGTACTTGTCGCTCGTGAAGATGATCTGCTTGCCGGCCTGGTGGAGTGCATTGAACGCGTGGAAGAACTCTTCCTGCGTCTGCGTCTTCGAGGCGAGGAACTGGATGTCGTCGACGAGGAGGAGGTCACACGCGTTCGCGGTATTTCGCCCGGAACTCGCCCATCCTGTGATCGGAGAGTGCCTGGACGAACTCGTTCACGAATCGTTCCGCGGACACGTAGACGATGAGGGCCGACGGTCGCTCCTGGTGAACGCGGTGGGCGACGGCGTGGACGAGGTGCGTCTTGCCGAGACCCGTACCGCCGCAGATGAAGAGCGGATTGTGACGTCGACCTCCGCCTCCCGCCGCACCGATGGCGGCCGCGTGCGCGAGCTGGTTCGACGGACCGACGATGAAGTTCGAGAACGTGTACTTCGTGTTCAGACCGGGAACCGGCGTCGCCACGAGCTCGACGGAGGAACGGGCCACCGGACGTTGCGGATCGACCGTGGCCGAGGAAGACGGACGGGACACAACGTCATCGGAAGATTTCGCGAGATCGTGGACCCCGATCGGCGCGGCATCGCGGGCGGTCGGAGGCGCGGACGGCTTCACGTCCACGGGACTTTTCGGCGCGGCAGGAACGACGGGGGAGTCGAGGCTGCTGTCGATGGCCCACGCGAACTGCACGCTCCACCCCGTGTGCATGCGGATGCGTTCCGCCAAGGCGTGGGCGAAGTGGTCATCGACCCACGACTTCACGAATTCGTCCCGCGCGCGGATGCTGACGATGCCGTCGACCATGCCGTCGAACTGCACGCCGGAGAACCACTGGTCGAAACTGCCAGGGGAACGGGTGCGCGTGTGGGCCACGGCGTCCTTCCAGAGCGCGACCGAATCGAAGCGGGGCTCTTCCACGGACGACGTCGCGGCAGCGGTCTCCACGGGCGGCGTCGCGACGACGTCCGCACCGGGAGAACTCACGAGGGACACGCCCTCGGAGGAAGCCCCCTCGAACGTGGGCTCGGTGGTTTGGCCCACGACGTTCTCCGTGTGGAGGCTTGGTGCGGCCTCGCTGTTCGCTTCACTTGCCACCGCGACACTCCAATCCCGTGCACTCATCGATTGAAAGAGCCCCCACTCGCGTCGCGGGTCGTCGACGCGAGTTCCTTCGGCACTGCATTCACAGGAAAACTGGACACAACTTGTCCACAGGACTGTGGAGAAGGCTCCACGCCCACGGACGGCACTTCGAATTTCTTCGAGGAAGACGGGCGAACCCGTCGATCCTCGGAACCGACTGACGGAAGAAACGACGACCGTGGAGCGCGACAGGACTGTCTACGCCCGCACTCCAGGTCTCCGACATGGCTTCCCGAATCCTTTCCCGATGCCTCGCCGGCGCTTGGAATCGGATTCGGAGCGCCTTCCCCGGGGATGGTTCCTCGTTGGGAAAGCTGCGCGAGACCTCGGACTACGAAACGGAAACCTCACCCCACGGCAGATTCGCCGTTCCTGTTGTTCTCGCAAAGCCGGAGGTACGGACCGGCGGGACTGCTGAATTCGGAGGACTTTCTTCGCGGAGCCCTCGAGGCGACCCGCGCATGCCGGGTTTCCGGTCGGGCCTCCGAATCCGACTCGGCTCCGGACCTCCCGTGTCCGCGAACGACGCCGAACTTCCGAGCCCCGCGCGACTCGAGTCCGCGGGACACGGCGGTCCGGCGAGGCTCGGAAACGACGGCAACGGTGTGGAAGTCGTTTGGGTCATTGCGGAGGAGTGAGGGGGAGACGGCGAAGAGGGAGAGCGGAGGGAGCGGAGCGGAGGGTCGGCGGTGGAATAGGGAGGTGACTTTTCACTTTCCCCTGTCCCACATTTCAGGCATGCTGCGATGCGTTGCGAACCCCTGTTTTGTAACGACCCGCGTTGTCCGACCGCGTCATCAGGTGCTCTTTGACGCGGTAAGTTGACGCAGTCCCCATCTCGATTTCGGTTGACGCATCCCGTCCCGAAACGATGACGCGAGACAGCGATGGGACGCAAGAAAAGAGACGGAGGAACCGACACGAGCTCCCGCCGACGCGCAACTGTCACGCGGCCGACGCGAACGGGATGGAGCTACCACCGCGCTTCCGCGGTCGTCCACGGTGATCTGGCGAAATGTCGTAAGTAATCAAAAGGACGCGACTTTATTGATTGTAATCGATCCGCGAAATCCGATTCGCGTTTCGAGGGGATTTCCGAGCTTTCCCCAGCGCGACCCTCCGCCGTTTTCCATTCCTCCACAGGCTTGGAGCACCCTCGGGGTCGAGTCCTACCTCGGCCCCATGGATCCTACCGCGTCGCTATTTCATTCGCGCAGAGCGTCGAACCGTCGCTTCGACGACAGCCCGAAACGGCACACGAGGGTCCCTGTCAAGCGTCGCCGGTCGGGCCTTTTTCAGCCTGCAATGACGCTTCGCGTGGCGCCGATGGGTGCAGACTGACCGAAAACTATTCCGGTGTGCGATGCCTTGTTAGGGTCGAGGAAAGTGCACTCCACACGCACTCCGATCCGTTCGCCGAAAGCCCTGCCCGTGCGTGTTCTCCGCTTCCGAGTTGTCCGAGGTGCCGTCGTGTCGCTCGCGGCCGCCCTCCTCGGGGTCGTCTTCGACCCGAGCGTGGCCCACGCCGATCCGGCCACGATCACGCCCGAACAGGCCTACGATCTCGGGCAGACGCCCCATCCCCGTGCCCTCGCGGTGGGTGGCGCCGCGAACGCGGTCGGCACCTCGACCACGTCCCTCTTCTACAACCCGGCGAACCTGCCCCTCGCCCGCGTCTACCACTTCGAGGCCCTGGCCGCCGTGTCGCCGGAAGCCCGTCGGCAGACGTACGGCGGCGCCATCGTCGACTCCATGACGAACCGCCTCGCTGGAGGTGTAGGCGGGTCGTGGTCGATCCTCGATCCCGACGGCCAACGTCGATCGTGGACGGACATCCGCCTCGGACTCGGGCTTCCCCTCGGCGAACGCGTCTCCATCGGCATCGGCGGTCGCTACCTCCGGCTGGACAACGCCGTTTCGCGGGGGCCCCTCGGCGCCTCGCTCGCCTCCGACGGCACCCGGGAAGATCCGGTGCTCAATGCGCTGACCTTCGACGCCGGTCTGACCATCCTGCCCTTCGGCGGCCTCCGGCTCGCGGCGGTCGGTCACAACCTCACCAATCCCGGGACCGCCCTCGCGCCGACCACGGTGACGGGCGCCATCGGATGGAAGAGCGACGACTTCTCCATCGAGGGCGACGTCCTCGTCGACTTCACGACGTGGAAGGGCTCGAAGATCCGCGCCATGGGCGGCGGCGAATACCTCATCGCCGATCACTTCCCGCTCCGAGCCGGCTACCGGTACGACGACGGCATGGGGACCCACGCGATCTCGGCGGGCGTCGGCTACGTCGACCGGCGATTCAGCGTGGAGCTTTCCGGTTCCCGCGACATCGTCGCGACCCACCCCGGCACCATGATCTCGCTCGGCCTGCGGTACTTCTACGATTCCGGCAAGGCCCCGACGGACGAGCCGGAAGCGTTCTGACGCACGCCGGACTCAGCGCGTCCCGACCGGAAGGACCTTCGGAACCGACGGCGACGGCGCGTCCGTGAAGCCGAAGCGCACGACCAGGTCGTCCGACGCGTGACGCACCGAAAGCACGGGCGCGACCGGCGCGGGCGGACGTGAGGGCACGACGGCGCGGGGCGGTCCGTCCTGCGGAAAGACGATGGCGAGCGGATGGTCGTCGGCCTCGGGACCGGCGAGCCACGCTTCGCCGCGCGTGAGCCCCACGTTCCCGTCGCGACAGACGAGCTCCACACGACCGAGCGTGAGCGGCACGCCGCGGAACGTGCCGAGACGAACGAGCACCTCGCGCATGCCGTCGTCCGACGGGTTCGGTGCGGGAAGCGTGCTGCGGATGCGGAGCGTCGCCATCCTTCCGGGCTCGGTCGCACGACGGAACGCGGCTTCGGGGACGTGCACGATCACACCGGCCATGGAGTCCCGACCGAGGAGCGGTTCCACGTGGAAAGGTCGGCGTGGCGCGCGTTCGACGCCCACTTCTTCGCCTTGGGCACCTTCCCGTGGCGCGAGGGCGCCATCGGCGACGGGAAGCACGAACGCGTCCAACGCGTCGGGGACACCAGGCGCACCGAAAGCCACGTAGAGCGCGAGATCGCCGGAGGTCCAATCGCCCACGGGCAGGTTCACGTCCTCCGTGACGAAGACCCCCGAGGTGCTCACCTCCACCCGGACGCGCGCGACGCTCGGCAGCGCAGGAACGTGCGCGGACGGCTTGGGCGGCGGAGAAGGAGCCGGTTTGGGCGTGGTTTTCTTCGGGACCGGCAGGGGTTTGCGCGAGGACGCGGGCACCGGGGGCGGGAGCGGAGGCAACGTCTTCCCGGTCGGAGCGGAGCTCGGAGACGTGGCGGGCGTCGCCGCGACGACGGCGAGTGCGAACGCGAAGGCACGGATCACGCGAGCTTCCGTTCGAGGAGGCGTCGGAAGCCGTCCACGTCGAGGGGCGGAACGCAGAGCCTTCGTCGATGCCGTGCGCGGGCGGGCGGCGAGATCCCGGAGGAACGTGTGCGCCCGGGGATTGGCGAACCAATCGGAGTCGTGACGTTCGACGAGTTCTTCGGCGACCCGTGCGCCGTCGAACGTCGCGACGACGTCCGCCACGAACGAAGGTGCGGTCGTCCCGACGGACGGAATGGGCCAGGTTCCTTCGAAACCACGCGGAAGGGGGCGACCGAACGTGCGTGCCGTGACGGCGTCGAGCGGTTCCCCTCCCCACGCGACCAGCGCGCGCGTCGCCGACATGCGGGATTCGACGAGGGCGGTCACGGTCAGTGCACGCGATTGCGACTCGGCGACGCGCTTCGACAGTCCGAGGACCCGCACGTGGAAATCGGTCGAGAGCAACGACGATGCGAGGATCTCGCCGAAGGTCCGCGCGGCCTCGCCGTGAGGATCGTAGGCGAGCGCGAAGGGGAGGGATCGGGCGGTTCCAGCTCCCCGGAGTGCACGGCCGAACGCGCGGACCGCGCGGAGGAACGACGACGCACCGACCGCCTCGGGGAACGGTTCGGTGCGGAGCGTGAGCCCTCGGGCGAGATCGGAGTACGGACGTGCGAGCCAATGGGACGACACCCGGGCGGGGAATCCGTCGCCCGCGTCGGCTGCCGCGGCCGTGAAGAGGAGGTCGTGAGGTTCGGCCACGGGGACGTCGAGGCGACGCGCGACGTCGCGTCGGACGTCGCCGACGAGGTCGTCGGTCACGTCGAGCCAACGTCGCGCCGAAGCGAGGACGTCGGCGACGGGACGCCGGGACGCTCCCTCGGCCGCGTGGGCGAGTCCGAGGAGTGCGGAGGCTTCGGCGCGGCGCTCGCCGAGACGGCGCAGCGGTCCTTCGAACGACGCGCGCGCGTCCGCGAACGCGGCGAACCACGCCGCACGCCGCGCGCGTTCCCGGGTGCCGAGGATGGTGAGCCACGCGTCGGTGGCGGCGAGTTCGGGCACGTCGGCGTCGACGGAGACCGTGGCGCGGCGCACGGCGACCCGGAGTTCGTCGTCGTCGTCCGACGTGACGCGGCTCACCGTCAACTCCGCCACGAGTCGGCGGAGGGCGCGCGCATGGGCACCGTGGACGGGATCGGACGTCAGGGACGCGAGCGCCTCGAAGGTCGACCTTCCCGCGACGCGTCGGTTCGAGGGAGACGCGAACGGTGGAACCAGACCCGTCGGCTCCTCGCCCCGGGCTACGGCACGCCTGTGGGCGACGAGCGCGGCGAACGCGCTCCTCACCCGGGTGTCGATGTCGAACAGTTCGTCGGTGGAGAGCGGGCGCGACACGGGGATCTCCGTCAACCGTGGATCGTCGCGCGGAGTTCCCCTCGGGCGATGTCCGTCACGATCGACGCTTCGGCGAGGGCGAGAGCTTCGAGGCGTGGCGCGACCAGGTTCGCGTGGCGCCCGGCGGCGAGTTCGGCGAGTTCGACGTACGTCCGGTAGTGCCGCGCTTCGGCGGGGAACAATTCACGGTAGAGCGTCAGGACGTCGCCGTGCGGCGAGTCCTCGAGGGCCTCGATCATCCGCTTGAAGCGTTCGCAGGATCGGGCCTCGATGATCGCCGCGACGATGAGGCGATCGACGAGAGGATCGAGATCGTGCGGCCGGGGCGTCTTGTGGGCGACCTTCCGGAGCTCGGCGGCGTAGGTGTCCACCGGCGGGTTGCCGAGGGTGAGGCCGCGCGCCTCGACGAGCGTGAGGACCGCCTCGAAGTGCTCCATCTCCTCGCGCGCGAGCTCCGAGAGGGTGCGGACGAGGGCGTGGTTCGCCATGTCCCTGCCGGCGAGCGAGACGGCGTTCGACGCGGCCTTCAATTCGCAGTGCGCGTGGTCCACGAGGACGGACCCGATTTCGCGCACCGCCTCACGGGCCCACGACTCGTCGGTCGGTACGCGGAGGCACAACATCCTCCCGCGATAGCACGGAAAACGGGCCGCGGCGCGCTCAGCGCCGGCCGACCCGGGCCCCCCAGGCGGCGACGCCAGGGAAGAGGGCGAGGAGGACGAGGCTCGCGGCGAGGAACCCCGTGGCGCTCCACGCGAGCACGAGCGCGGACAGGGCGACGACGAATCCGGCCAAGGCCGCCTCGCGGATCCCCGCCGGAGCACCGAACCGCCCCACGAGGTACCCACCCGAAAACGCGGCGATCGCCATGGCACCGAGCCGCGTCCCGACGACCCCCGCCGTGAGCAAAGCGCGGTCCCGCGCGGACAACGACGCGGCCCGAAGTTCGGCGGCCGCGAGATCGGCGACGGGGCCGGCGATGCGGTCGGTGATGCGGGCCGAGAGCGACTCGGCGGCGTAGGCGAGCGGCAACCACGCCGCGAACGTCGCGACGGCTCCGAACCCGATCCAGTGCCACGGCGGCCGCGCTTCGTCGTCCCCGGCGTCGCCACCCTTCGGCGGGGACTGCAACACCGGCAAACGCCGCTTCGCCTTCGTCTCGTCGGCCACGGTCGGAGCTTGACCCCGGCGACGCCTCCCGTAAAGGGCGACGTGGGCACGCCGGATCGTCGGGGTGTTCGGGATATCTTTCGCGACCCCGGTGACGTACGTCCTTCGCGTGCCGTACCACGCGCTCGATCCCGACAAGTCCCGTTCGACGACACCGCTCCGCGTCCGCTTCTGCGACACGGACCTCATGGGAATCGTCCACCACGCCACGTACCTCGCCTACCTCGAGGCCGGTCGCGTGGACTGGTTGCGGAAGCGCGGCGTGACCTACGCGGAGTGGGCCGCGGGTGGTCTCCACCTCCCCGTCGTCGAAGCCGAGCTCCGCTACCGGAAGCCCGCCAGGTTCGACGACCTGATCCACGTCGAGACCACGTTGAGCGAACTGAGGATGGCCTCGCTCCGATTCTCGTTCCGCATCCTGCGGAAGGAGGAACTGCTGATCGAAGCGTCGACGCGCCTCGCCTGCGTGGACGACCGGCACACGATCCGGCGGCTGGACGCCTCCATTCTTTCAGTTCTCCAAGCTCCGGAGTCCGTTCCGGGCGAGATCCCCTGATTTTCCCGGATTTTCGAGGGTGCCCCGGGAAAGTTGAAGTGAACCTACACAAGCCCACATTGTGGGCAGGTGCTAGGAGCAGGTCCATGCGGCTTCCGCGCGACCCGTCCCGGTTCCTTCCGTTGTTCGGACTTCTCCTCGCTGCGGGCTCCCTCGCCGCCTGCGCGACCGACGCGCGCGACACGGCCGACGGGAAAGACGTCGGCCAGAGCGAGGACGCGCTGACGAACACCGATCGCGCCCTGAAGCGACTCGGCGCGAAGTCGTGCGCGGACAATCGGGCGTTCCGGTGCGTGACCTTGAAGGTTCCCCTCGACCACTTCGACGCGCGGAACCCGAAGACCATCGGCGTCACCTTCGCCGTGAAGCCGGCGAAAGGTCCGCGGCGGGGCGTGATGCTGAACATCCAAGGAGGCCCGGGCTACCCGGGCATCCCCACGGCCGACGACTGGGGTTCCATCGACGCGCGGATCCCGAAGGAGTTCGACGTCGTCTACTTCGACCTCCGGGGCGTCGGCGCGTCGGGAGCGATGGACTGCCCGCATGCAGCCGAGAAGTTCTACAAGGGCGCACTCCGCGCCATGAACGACGTCGAGGAGCGGGCGCTCGCCGCGAAGGCCGCGACCTTCTCCGTCGAATGCCCGAAGGAGATGGGTGTGTCGAACGCCGATCTCGCCCACTACACGACGCGACAAGCCGTGGAAGACATCGAGGCGTTCCGGAAGGCGTTGGGGTACGACGCATTCACCGTCTACGGACTCAGCTACGGCACCCAACTCGGGCAGACCTACGCCGCGTACCACGCGGACCGGGTCACGGGCCTCGTCATCGACGGCGTCGTCGACCTCGCTCTCACGGATCCGGAATACGCGGAGGACCTCGCGAAGACGACCGACGGCCTCCTCACCGAGACGCTCCGGGCGTGCAACGACGACGCGGCGTGTTCCGCCGACATGGGCCGGGACGCGTTCGCCGTCTACGACGCGCTCGCCGCGAGCTTCGACGCGGGACCACGCCGCATCACCTTCACGCTCTCGAACGGTCGCACGACGACGCGCACCATGACGCGCTCCGAGTTCGATCGTGCGACGAGCGGCGCCGTGGACGGCCCCGACGACCGGGCCGCGTTCCTCCACGCGATGGCGACCGCCGATCACGACGGCGACTTCGCGCCCTTCCTCGCGCTCCTCTACGACTCCCAGAGCGTCGATCCCGACACGACGCGCTACATGGGCTCGGGGATGTCGGACGGCATGTACTACGCGTTCACGTGCAACGACTACGGCCGCGCCCCCGGGGAGACGGACGCTTCCCGTCTCGCGGACTATTTCGCCCACGCGGCGCGGGTGCGGGCGACGTCGCCCCGCATCGTCGACAGCCTGTACGGCGACCTCCCGTGCGTGACCTGGCCGTCGGCGAAAGGCGCCCGGAGCGCGCTGCCGAACGGCGCCGTCGCCGTGCCCACGATCGTCCTCGGGGCGAGTGGCGACGCGGCGACGCCCTACCTCCAGGGCATCGAGATCGCCAAGCGACTCACGAACGTGCGCCTCGTCACCGTGCAAGGCGGCGAACACGTGATGTACGGCCGCGAGCTCGCGTGTCCCGACCGCCCGGTCTCCGACTTCGTGGTCGCGGGCACGATGCCCACCGAGCGCGAGACCCTCTGCCCGAACGTTCTCGTCGCGCCCTACTGAATCGCGGTACGCTTTTCGCGTGCCCCGTCGTTCCGCCGCCTCCGTTTCCGCCCTGGGCCTCGCCCTGTGCGTGCTCACGTCCGGGGCGTGCAAAGGCGGAGCAGCACGCCTCGAAGGACGTTGGCGTGGCGTGCGGGCCGACGGAGTGCCGCCCGAGTCCCTCGCCGCGGCGAACGCCTACGCGATGAAGACCGAGCTCGACGTGAAGGGGTCGTCGATGACGATCACGTCGCCGAAGGACACGCGCACGTTCGAGTACTCGGTCGTGAAGGACGAGAAGACGACGCTCGTCATCGGCACGAACAAAGAACGCGCGAACGAAACGGAGACCTTCACCTTCGAGGGCGACAAGTCCATGAAGTGGGCGATCGATCCGACCCGGAGCATCGTCTTCGTCCACGAGTGACCCGGACGATCCCGTCCCTCAGCGGTGGACGGCCTCGCGCGGCACGCGGAGCGCGAAGACGCGCTCGCCCCTCCGGAGCTTCACGACGACGTCGTCGCCGAGCGGACCTGCGAGCTTCGCGCGTGTCTCGACGATGGAATGCACGTCGACCCCGTCCACCTCGAGCACGACGTCGTTCGGTACGAGCCCGGCACGTTCCGCTTCGCTTCCTTCCAGGACCGCGACGAGGACGACCTCACGCGGTTCGCCGGACAACTCTCCGAGGGTCACCGCGACGCCCCCCGGTGCACCCGACTCCCGGGCCTTTTCCTCGCCGTCCGGCAGGATCCGGAGCGTCACGCCCGACGTCGTCCGCCCGGCGGACACGTGGACCCGTTCGTTCCGGCCGCGACCCACGTCCGGAGAATAGGCCTCGAGGGGATGGGTGCCTTCCGGGATCTCGCCGAGCCGGAAGTGACCACGTCGATCGGTGACGGCGATGTCGGCGCGTTTCATGTCGCCGGCGACCCACGTGACCACCTTGTCGAGCGCCACGCGTGCGCCCGCCACCGGGGCGCCTCGGACGTCCACCACGTCGCCCTCGACGACGCCTTCCTCGCCGAGTTCCACGCGCGGCGCCGACTGGGGTCGCGTCGTGATCGGAGGAGCGACGATCACGTCCCGGGTGACGGGCGCCATGCCTTTCGCCCGGACGCGAAGACGCGCGGGCCCGGGAGGTAGATCGCCGAGGGTCCAGGTCCCGTCGGCACCCGTGGTCGCGCGGAAGACGCCGACTTCGGACTGGAGCGACACGTCGGCACCCGGGATCGGATCGCCGATGCGTGCCGTGCGTACTTCGCCCGTGAGGGTCGCCGCGCGGGCGAGGACGATGCGGAGGCGCTCGAGGTTCCCTTCCGTGGCGACGATTTTGGGCGCGTGCCCCGGCGCGCGGACCTCGATGCGGAGCGGCACGCCCCGGGCGTTCGAGAGCGACGTCTCTCCCCGGGCGTTCGTGAACGCCGTGAGGCGGAGCGGCATCGCGACCTCGGTCGATGCGACGGAAAGTTGGGCCGCATCGACCGGGTACTGACGATCGTCGACGACGTGGACCTCGAGCGCCGGGCGAGGCGCCGGGAGGGTGATGGAGACGTTTTTCCGACCTCCTTCGGGAACCTCGACGACGACGCGGGTGAGGACGTCCGTGTAGGAACCCGGCGCCGACACGGACAGCGACAAGCTCGTGGGCACGGAGGCGAACGCGAACGAGCCGTCGGTGCCGGAGCGGGTCGTGCGGTCGTAGTTGCCGTGGAGCGCGGCGGCGGCGATGCGCGCTCCCGCGACGGCGCGTCCGTTGCCGTCGACGACGCGACCCTCCAGCACGCCTCCGACGTGCATCACGACCTCGACCGTCGCTTCGCCCCCTGGCGCGAGGGTGACGACGTCGCTCAGCGCTTCGACGTACTGCGGATGTCGCACGATCACCCGGACGCGACCGGGCGTGACGGGCGCGGCGCGGAACGTCCCGTCGGAGCGCGTCACCCAGGGGTCCTCCTTCACGCGACCCACGGGCGACTCGATTCCCCGTGCCGGCGCCACGGCGAACACGTGGGGAATGGGCGGCACCTTCCCGGGCATGACGCCGAGCTCGCCCGCGGGCTTGAGCGGCTGCGAGCCGGCGAGCATCGCGTCGAAGTGCGCGCTCCGGAAACGCGTGCGCCGCGGATCGTCGGCGATGGGTGCGCCTTCGACGTCGGTCCCGACGACCTCGAGCGTCGCCCCGTCGACGGGGAACCCTCGCGCCTCGGTCACGCGGCCGGTCAGTGCCCCGGCACGGGAAAGCTTCACGACGACGTCCGAGGAGCCCGGTTCGGGCAAGGCGGCGACGGTGCGCGACACGAAGCCCTCGGCGAGCACGGAGAGGGTCGCGCCCTCGTCGACGACGGGCCCCAGACGGACGCGACCGTCCTTCTCCGTCGCCCCTTCCAGGGGGAACGGCGAGAGCCCGGCTTCGACGAGCGTCACGCGGGCGCCACGCACGGGCTCCGCGTCGCCGTCGTCCGTGGATACCACACGGGCCCGGACGAAGTGTCCGTCCACGAGCCGGAGGTTCACGCGCTTCTCCTCGCCCTTCTGCACGGCGATGCCCACCTCGATGGGCGAGACCTTCTCGCCCTTCGACGCGCGGATGGCGTAGCTGCCGGCCGGCAGGCCACCGATGCGGACCATGCCGTCCGTGCGGGTTCCGGCGAGTCGGGGTGGCCAAAGTTCGGCGCCGGCAATCTGCACGGTCGCATCGTCGGCGGGCATGCCGTTCGTCTCCACGGCGACGAGGAGCGTCGCGAGCTTCTTCAAGGTGACCGCGAGGTGTTCGTCCGCTTTCACGCCGCGCTGGACGACGTCCTCGTAGCCGTCGGACCGCACCGTCACGACCCAGGGTCCCTCCGTCAGGCGGCCGACGCGCGCGTGTCCCGACGCGTCGCCGCGCGCCCCGAGCGGCAACGGTTCGGCGGCCTGGGTCTCGACCTCGAAGCCGGCGATCGGGCGACCCTCGTCGTCCTTCACGTCGACGTCGAACGATCGTTCGGCGGCGAGGACGAGATCGACGTGGCGCTCCTTCTCGGAAACGAAGAAGTGCGACGACGCGCGCGCGTGGGCGACCGCGTCCGCGACCAACCAGTACTCGCCACGTGGCACTCCTCTCAACGTGGCGACGCCCTTCCCGTCGCTCGTCGCCTTGCCGGCGGAGAACGCGCGCTCCTCGATCATCACGAGGGCGCGGACCGATGCGCCACGCACGGGAGCGCCCGATCCGTCCACGAGCGCGACGGTGAGCGTCGCGCGTTCGGCGACGACGTCGGAGGGCAGCGGCGGCGCGTCCACGTCCGCACGGACGAGACGGAGCGTCGACCCTGGCAACGTGCCGACGGCGAGGATCACCCACATGGTCGCGAGCACGCGACGAACGCCGCGCGATTGGACGAGTTCGGCGAGGCGCGCGACGACGCCTCCGTTCGACTTCCCGTTCGTGCTGCCTCGGCGCACCGGCACGTCCTACGTGCTAACCTGAAGGCCGATGCGCGTCACCTCGCCCCGACACGGACGCCACGGGAAGTGGGCGGCGCACACCTTCGCGACGTGGCTCGTCGCGGGAGTCGCATCCGTGTCCTTCGCCGTTCCCGGATGCGGATCGGAGGACAGGCCGCCCGACGCCAAGACCGGCTTCGTGCCGGAAACGTCCCCGACGCCGACGTCGAACTCGTTCGGAGCGGAGGCGGGCGCTCCTCCCACGTGCGACTTCGGACCGGAATCGGGCGTGTGCGGGTGCACGGAGCTCACGGCGCTCGAGGACGTCCCGAACATCTACTTCGTGCTCGATCGATCCGGCAGCATGCAGGACGGAGGCAAGTGGGACACGACACGGAGCGTACTCACCTCCTTGATCGGCAAGCTCGGACCACGTGCACGCTTCGGGGCGGCCCTGTTCCCCGACCCGCGTGCGGACGCGCTCTCGTGTGCATCGGGTCGCGAAGTGATGGCCGTGCGTCCGGGGGACGCGGGATCGACGAAGGTGATCGGTCCCACGAAAGGTGCATTCCTCACCGCGACGAACGTGCCGGCGTCCGGAGGAACGCCGACGGCCGCCACGCTCCGCGCCCTCCGTCCGACGCTGGTGGCCGGCAAGGGTCGCACGTTCGTCGTCCTGGCGACGGACGGCGGACCCAACTGCGCGGATCGGCCGTGTTCGGTGGACAAGTGTTCGCTCAACATCGAGAACGTCTTCCCCGAGTGCAAACCGGGACGTGCCCCGAACTGCTGCGACCCGAGCGTGACGTCGGTGCGGAACTGTCTCGACGACGTCGACTCCATCCAAGCCGTCAAGGAGCTGGCGGACGCGGGCATTCCCACCTACGTCGTCGGCTTTCCCGGCGTGGGTCCGTACACGCCCGTGCTCGATCGCATGGCGGAGGCCGGCGGAACCGCCCTCCCGTTCTCTCCGAAGTTCTACGAGGTCACGTCCTATGACAGCTCGGCGTTCGAAAAGTCGCTCGGCCTCGTGGCGGCCCGGATCACCTCCTCGTGCACCATCACGCTCAAGTCCGTCCCGCCCGATCCGAACGAGGTGAACGTGTACCTCGACGAGATCGCCGTCCCGCAGGACGCGACGAACGGGTGGGTGCTCGAGGGTCCGACGGTGACGCTCGTGGGCGAGACGTGCGCGCGAGTGACCCGGGGCGACGCCCTCGCGGTACGCGTGGTCGCGGGGTGCCCCACGATGCAACCGCGCTGATCGCGGCCGGTCTCCCCGGCTTTCAGTGGAGCGTGTGCCAGTCGCCGTCGTGTTCGATCATGGGCAGCGAACGGGAGGCCTGGATGACGTGGGACTCCGGAGTCGTCGCGTTCGTGGTGGATTCCGCGACACGACGACGTTCGGCCATGAGTTCGTCCATGAGCGCTTCTTCCCGTTCCCAACGGGCGAGCGTGGCCTTCGCGCGACGACGACGCTTCACGTACGCGGCGACCAGGACGACCATCGAGAGGACCCAAAGGAGGGACCCTCCGGTGATCATGGGCAGGGTGCTGAAGCGACCGTCCAGTTCCTGGTGCCATTGGAATTCGAGTTTCCGAAGATCGGACCCGTACGCGTCCGCGAGGGCTCGGTCGAACATCTGACCGTTCTTCACGCGTTCGATGAAGGCGACGAAGCGCGCGTGGTCGGACTTCCGGAGGAGGAAGCGGACGAAATCGGCCGATTGCGCGTAGGCGATGTTGACCTCGAACCTGTCGTTCGGGAATCCACGATCGAGCTCGGAGAGCGGGAGGATCGTGTCCGAGAGCGTGGCGTCCCAGAGGGTCTTCATGCGGGCGAAGCCGCTCTCGCCGGACTCGTGCACCGCGAGCCCTTCGTTGAACCACCGCGGAACGTGACGACCGGCGGTCGCGTCCTCCAGGGCGACGTGGGCCAGTTCGTGACGGAACACTTCCTCGAGGTCGGGTGGGGACGCCGCGTCCGGACCGCGCACCGTGAGGAGGACGAGGTCGAGACCCGGGTACGCGACACCGCTCGCGTAGGACGGCGGGGGGAGACCGACCGGCGCGAGGGACGCCATCTCGTCGGGCGTGCGCGCGATCCGCACTTCCACGTTCGCGAGGACGTCCTGACCGAGATCGGTCTTCAACTTGGCGCGGACCGCCTCGGCGCTCTTCAGGATCGGTTCGGCGCGCTCCGACAGGACCTTCGGGTAGCTGATCTTGAGCCATCCCAGGTCACGACGATCGAACTCCTCCGGGACGGAGGGCACGACGACAGCGTGGGGCTCCACGACGAGCGGGGCGTCGCCGGGGGCGGACTCGACCGTCTCTTCCGCCGTCGCCAACCGGGGCGTCCCGAAAGCGAGGAGCATCGCCAGGATCGAGAAGAGGACGCGCGCCATCCATCCGTATCGTCGAGAACTCACGGAACCCTCGCAATTCAGGGTGAACCAAGCCGAGGGTCTTGTCCCGCGGGGCCCGGAATCCTTGGGGATTCCGGAGAAGAATCGGGACGAGGGCGTCGCCTCGCCGCGTGTCCACGGCGGGGCGTCCCGCGGGGCCGCCGATCAGTTGCGGCGCGCCGAGAGGATGCGGAGAAGCATCAGGAACAAGTTGATCACGTCGAGGAAGAGACGGAGCGCCGCGCCGACGGCGTCGTCCTCCTCGTCCCGCAGGATGGCGGACGTGTCGTAGAGGATGTAGCCGCCGAACAAGAGGACGCCGACACTGGCGATGGCGAGCGAGAACACGGCCGACTGGAAGAAGATGGAGAGGAGCGACGCGCCGAGCACGACCCAGAGGCCCATGGAGAGCGTCGCGCCGAGGTACGAGAAGTCCTTCTTCGTGAACATCACGAACGCGGTGAGGCCCGAGAACGCGAGGCCGGTCAGCACGAACGCATCGCGCACGGGCGCGGCCGTGACCGTACCGCCCTGGGACGCCATCAGCGTGGCGATGAAGAGCGACGGCGCGATGAACACGCCCGTCACGAACGTGTAGCCGAAGAGTGCGAGGAGGCTCAGACCGCGGATGCGTCGCGCGAACGACGCCACGAAGAACGCTCCGAGGTACACCACCATGGACACGATCCAGTGGTTCATGGTGAACGCGAGGATCGGCGACAGTTCGAGGGTCCCACCGCCGCGGAGGTCCACGGTCTCCGTGCCGCCGCCATAGAGCGCGACGAGCGCACCGGCGATGGCGAAGAAGATCCCTCCCGTGAACAGCGCGTAGACCTTTCGGAGGTACGCGAGCTTGGACGAAGGGAGCGCGTTCGGGGGGGAACCGGCGTACGACGGAATCTGGGGGCCGACCATGGGAAGTCCTCGGGGAAGTTCGCGACCGCCGGGAATCGGAGACGTGCGGCGGGCGGCGCGCGAGAGTTCCGCGAACCGTAGCCGAGGCGACGGGTTTCGGAACCTCTTCGAACCTAAGGACGGATTCGAACCCGTCAATGTTCCGGGAGAGCTCCCGGCGGAGCTCCGGAAGTCCCCGACGGATCGGGGGTTTCCATCGTCGGCGAAGCGGAAGCGTCGTCGGAGAGCGACGGCATGGCGGCCTTCGGGTCCACGTACCCCATCGCGTCGAGCCCCATGGCGTAACTCGGCGCGCGGAGACGGATGAGGCTCCGGAGGTTCGGGGACGTCCGGATGCCGGTCATGCCCGCCACGAACGCGAGCGCCACGAGAGGCGGTCCGGCGAAGGCCAGGGGCGTCGACTTCGAAGCCGAAGGTCGCGACGCGAACACGCACGCGATACCGAAGGCGAGCGCGTCCACGATGAACGTACCCAGAGGCGAAGGCGCGCGGACGTCGGCCCGGAGCGAACGGGCGACCAACGCGATCGCGACGACGAAGAGGCACGCCGCCGCCACACCGAACGCGGCGAGGAGGACGCTTCGCACGCTCCCACCGGCGGACGACGCGAGTCGGTAGGCGCGCGACACGAACACGCCGAGGACGACCGAGCTCCCGAGGGCGACGATCGCGAACGTGGCGCCGGCGAGCGCGTGGTGGTGCGTGTGCGTGCGTAGGAGAGACGCGAAGAGCAGTTGGGTCACGAACACGGCCGAGACCGTGGCGAGCGCGATGACCCCGCGTCCGGTGGCGCCTCGACCCGTGAAGGCGCGGATGCCCACGCGCGCGCCGCGGAGGACGAGAACGCCGAAGAGCATGGGAACGAACGCGAGGGCCGCGAGGGCGCACCACGCACGGAGGTTCGACAACTCGCTCGACGGATCGTGGGCGATGCGGAGCACGGCCGGCCCCGTCGCGAGGACGGCGGCGACGACCGCCATCGCGATGGCGGTGCCGAACCGGACGACGACGGGCGCGTGGAGACCCTCTCCTTCGTCCGTATCGGGAGGAGGCGGCTCGCTCTCGTCTCCCGGCGGGGGACGGGACGGCATGCGCGGCGGAGGACGCGACGGAGGCCGCACGGACGGAGGACGGGAAGGACCGAACGAATCCGCCATGGCTCAGAAGGTCTCGAGGGCGTGGACGGGAGGAAGCCCGAGGATGCGATCGGCCTCCGGAAGGATCCCGACGGGCCCCTGCACGAGCCCGAATCGGGCGGCATCACGTACCGCGAGACTGCCGAACGTGATCGCGGAGAACGTGGGACCGTCCATCGCGAGTGCCGACGAACCGGCCGAAGACGCATCGCCCGACGTCACGCGCCCGCGCCCTCGCTCCACCACAAGACCGAATCGCCGCCCGTCGACGACGAAGTCGAGCGTCCCGTCGGCGAGGTAGCCGCGTGCGGAGAGCGCCGCTTCGGCATCGAGGACGTGGACCATGGGACCTGCGCCGATGGCTCCGACCGTGTGCTCGAACGATTCGGTGCCATGGCGATGACGGGCGGCGTCGACGAGGAGTCGGTCGAGGGGGCTCCGTTCGTCGATTTCGAGCGTCACGCTGGTGGCCTGATCCCGGAAATTCCGCAGGAATCCCAACAGCGCGCGCTCGCTCGCGTCCGACGTGGCGACGAGCTCCTCGACGACCAGCGTCGTCTCGGCGTGGGCCTCGGTTTGGACGAGCGAGTAGGCGACGTAGCCCTTGGGACTCGTGCCGTCGTCGGCGAGCGCGAAGAGTCGACGTTCGTCCAAAAGGCGGCGATCCCATGCCCGGGAGTCACGGGTGAACCGGCCCGACACGCGGTCGAGCATCTCGGCGAAGAGGGATTCGAGGGCGCCGCGGTCGGCGAAGGTCGCCGGACGCATCCGGAAATCCCCGGTCACGAACGATCGGGGAATCGCCGCGGGAGCGAACACGAGACGCTTCCGGGAACTGGCGGCGGCGTAGCCCACCCGCGCGTAAAACCCCTGCCGGAACGCGTACAACATCGCGATTGCGTCATGACGCGCGCGACCGAATTCGTGGAGATGCTGGAGGAGCGCCTTCGCGACACCGACGCCTCGCGCGTGGGGAGCGACGCCGACACTCGCGATGCCGAGGGTCCGGACGGGACGTCCGCCATAGTGGGTGGTCAGGGGGAACGCGAACGCGTGCGCGACGGGGACGTCGTCCTCGGCGGCGACGTGCAGGTCGTCGAACGAACCCAGGGGATTGTCGACGAAATTCCGCCTCCGCGCCTCGAGGCCCCGCGGGTCCGGGAAGGCCGCGAGATGGATCTCGAGCAGCGCGTCCAGGTCGGAGGGTCGCGCCGGCCGGAACGTGAGCATCGCCGGCAGCATACGTCGAAACGCCCAAAAGTGGGCCGGTTCCCGACGCGTCTGGTAGCGGCCTTAAGATCATGATGCAGAGTGATGCGGCTTCGCTGGGCAAGTCGACCGAACGCAGTGGTCGACTCTGGGGTGCGCGGGCGGATTTCGTCGCTTCGCTCGGCAAGAAGGTCTCCGCGATCCGGGACGCGCTCGACGCGTTCCGGAAGTCGGCGGACGACGTCGAGCTCCGGGACGATCTCCGACGGAAGCTGCACGCGCTCGCCACGGCGGCACGCCTCCTCCGGTTCGACGCGATGGCGAAGTCGCTCGCGGACGTGGAGACGCGACTCGAGGACGGGTCCGCGATCGACGGCGCGGTGTTCGAGGAAATCGGCGTCGCCCTCGACGACGTGCCGAGCCTCGCGTGGCGGGAGAATCCCGCGCGTATCTCCGCGCGCCTGCAGAAGGGCAAGGAAGGTGGCACCGCCCTCGCCACCATGGTGCTCCTCGTGGGAGGCGGAGACCTCCATTTCTCCCTCGTGGCCGGTGACGACGACGATCGGCGCTTCGACGTGGAGCGCACGGACGATCCCCAAGCGGCCATCGACGTCGCCAAGGAGCTCGCGCCGGATCTGATGATCCTCGACGCGTCCGCCTTCGCGGCGGCGGAACTCGTGGAGGCGATGTCCGACGACTCGATGACCGACGCGATCCCGATCCTCGTCGTCGTCGACGGCGCCGCGCGGGACGTTCGCGAGAACGAGGCGCGGTTCGTGGCGTTGGGCGTCTCGAAGGTGGTGCGAGGTCCTCTCTCCGGCGCGGAACTCCGGACGCGCGCCGTGAAACTCATGGACGAGCGGCAGGATCGCACGGTGCGGGTGACGCTCGGCGAGCCCACGGTCGAACAGCTGGGAGACCGTCTCGCCGAGGAGGTGCGCCGTGCCCTCACCGCGGGCGTCGCCATGGGTTCCATCGACACGCGGGTGAAGCTCGGGGACGGAGCCGAGGTGCTCGGGGCGATTTGGGGCGCGATCGCCCGCGTCCGAGAGGTCGTGACGGCCCGCACCGGGGGCGGCGTCCGATTCGCTTCCGACGGACCGGAAGGGTCCATGGCGCTCGCGCCGTGGCTCGGCTCCGAAGGCCTCGGGAACACGCGGGCTTCGTCGCGCGTCCGGATACCGGCCTCCGACGTCCGTCTCGACGGTCGACGAGTCATCGTGGCCGACGACGATCCGGCGGTCACGTGGTTCGTGGCGGATCTGCTCCGTTCCGCCGGTTGCGAAGTGCTGGAAGCGCTCGATGGACAGAAGGCTCTCGACCTGGCCTTCCGCACGTCGCCGGATCTCGTGATCAGCGACATCCTGATGCCGTCGCTCGACGGCTTCGGACTCTGCCGCGCGCTCCGACACGACGTCGTCCTCCGCGACACTCCCGTGATCCTCCTCTCGTGGAAGGAAGACCTCCTCCAGCGCGTGCGCGAACTCGGCGCGAGCGCCGCGGCGTATCTCCGGAAGGAGAGCGACAGCCGGGCCATCGTCGCCCGTGTCCGTGAAGTCATGCGCCCCCGCACGCGCATCGAGGCGCGCTTCGCCGGCGACGGCGACGTCCGTGGACGCATCGAAGGCATGAGCGTCGTCTCGCTCCTCAAGCTCGTGGCGAAGAAGCGTCCGAACGCGCGCCTCTCGCTCCGGGACGCCTCGTTCCTCTACGAGATGGAGTTCCGTCGCGGCGAGATCCAGCGGGTCGTCCGCATGGCGGAAGGTGGCGGATTCGAAGCCGGCGACAAGGCGCTCGCGTCCATGCTCGGCGCACAAGCCGCACGGTTCCTCGTCACCGAAGCCAGCGGCGGGGTGGAAGGAAGCATCGGCGGCACCGTCGAAGGTCTCCTCGAGGACGTGATCGCCCACGCCCGCGGTTCGCTCGCCACGGTGACGGGCGCCTCCCTCGCGCGCGTGAATCGAGTCACGTTCGATCGTCCGCTCGTCGACGCGTGCCTCGCGTCCACGCCCGAACCGATGAAAGGGGCGCTCTCCCGCATCGTGGCCGGAGCCAACGTCCGCGACGTGCTCGTGGACGGGACGATCTCGCCGGCCCTCCTGGAGGAGAGTTTCGCGCTCCTCGCGTCGCAAGGCGCCGTGATGTCCGTCTCGGACGCCGACGGCGCGGATCTCCTGTCCCCGGCCGTCCGCTCCGCGTTCGAGCGTGCCCGCGAAGAAGCGAAGGTCCGTGCGGACGAAGCGAAGGCGGACGTCACGTCCTCCGCGATCGGTTCGCCCCCGACCTCGATCCGCGACGCCGCGCCGCACCTCCACGTGCGTTCCACGGCCCCCGCCGTCGACGAGGTGGCGCCGTCCTCCCTCGCCGACGCCGTCATGAACGAACTCATCGGCAAGACGCCGATGCCTCCGTTCGTCGCGCCCGCGGACGTCCCGACGACGCCGGACGTCCCCGTCGCGGTCGAGTTCGAGCCCACGTCTTCCCGCGACGAGCTCACCACGCGTCTCCCACCGCGCGTTCGGGTGATCGCCTCCGGCAAGGCGAAGCGGACGTCGTCGTGGATGCTCCCCGCTCTCTCGGTCGGCATCACGCTCGCAGCGTTCGGAGTGCTCCTGGCGGTCAAGTCGGCCGGCCCCGCTCCCGCGTCGAAGATCGCGCCGACGGTCGCCCGCGGCGAGGTGTCGGAAGAGGCGCACGTCGCCGCCAGCGACGAGGCGAGCTTCGCGGAGTTGCCGACGGGCGTGACGACCTCGGAAAGCGAAGGCTGGCTCGAGATCACGGCGCCGGAGGGTGCCGCGGTCTTCGTCGACGGCAAGGAGGCCGGGCGCGGTCCCAAGGTCGCGACCGCTCTCCGTGGCGGCGTCCACGAAGTTCGCGTAGGTGAAGACGGAGCGCGGCGGATCCTCGAAGTTCGTTCGAGGACCGCGACGCGCATCGCCTTCACCCGCGCCCCGTGACGTCCCGCCTCCCCCGTTCCTTCGCTCCTCCGTTCGTCCTCATCCTCGCGACGATCGTCGTCGTCGTAGGAAGCGGACCCGCGTGTTCGCGGAAGCCGTCGTCGACGTCCGAGGGATCGCCCGCGGCGTCGGTCTCCGGCCACACCGAGATACCGGTGTCCCAGCGATCGACGGCTACGGACGCGGCGGCGCGCGTCGTGTTCGATCCGCTCGTGACTCCCGCGGAGTGCACCCTGGGTCACCGCGGCGTGCTGCTCGATCTCGGCACGGCCTCGGGTGACCGGCACGTTTCGTCCCGGGCGCGCGCGGCCGACATGAAGTCGGTGGAACGGGACGGCGCGACCTTCGCGCGCGTCGCGTCCCGCTCGGCGTCGTTCACGGTCTTCGCCACGAGCGAGGACGTCGTCGGCGATCCCGGGGCGGAGCGACCCGCCAAGGACGGACTCGCCGTTTCGCTCCGGATCCGTGCCGGAACGGCCAAGAGTGTCGTCGTCGTCCTGAACGGGAAGACGCTCGGGACGGCCGTCCTTCCGAAGGACGAGACGGCGGTCGTGTCCGTTCGCTCCGCGACCGCGTCGCTCGCCGGAGGCGCGAACGACGTCACGCTGCAGTTTCGCGGAGCACCGACGAAAGGCGATCCCGGCGTCGTCGCGGACGTGGATTGATCCACCTGGGAGACGCGGACGTGCCCGCTTCTCTCTGGGCGCCGACGTTCGCCACCAGTTTCGCCACGGCGTCCCTCGGCGGCGTGGCGCGCCCCGCGATCTCCCTCCGGACGCCCGGGTTCGCCCGGTGCACCACGTGGATTCCGGACGGCGCGACGCTCGCCCTCCGCGTCGGTGCTTCGGCTCCACCCGGGAAAGAGAAGGAAGAGACGACCGCGCGCGTGAGGCTCCTCCGCGATCGGATGGCGCCCGTGGTCCTCGCGACGTCGAAGTTCCCTTCGTCGAAGTCCGAATGGAGCGAGATGCGCGTGGTCGTCCCCTCGACCTCGGGGAACGGGATGTTGGCGACGCTCGAGTTCGCGGCGGTGACGGGGCCCGACGGGAGTCGCGTCCACTTCGCGGAACCGAGACTCACCGTTCCGGCGACGCCACGCGTCCCACCTCCCCCTCCCGTGCGCGGAGTGGTCATCGTCGTCGCGAGCGGTGTGTCCACGAAGTCGCTGGCCGCGTACGGAGGTCCCCTCGCCCTGCCGACGCTCGACGCGCTCGCCGGCGAATCCGTCGTGTTCTCGGCGCACCGGGGATCCAGCGCACACGCTTCCGGCAACCTGGCGTCGGCGATCACGGGCGCACTCCCGCGATCCCACGGAGTGACCGACGGCGACGCGCGACTGCCCGAAGGCGTGCCCACGCTCGCCGAGATCGTGCGACGTGCGGGCATCGCGACGGGGTTCTTCAGCGCGCACCCGGGAACGTCCGCACCGTTCGGGTTCGCCCGCGGATGGGACCAGAGCGCGTCCTACGCTCCGACGGAGAGCGCGTCGGCCAAGCGACCGTTCGAGGACGCGGCGAAGTTCGTGGACGCCCACAAGGACGGGCGATTCCTCGTCGTCGTGCATGCGCGCGCGGGACATCCTCCGTGGGACCTCACGGCGGAAGAACTCCGGAGCATCGGGCCGCCTGGCTACACCGGCCCCGTCGATCCGCGGAGTGCGGGTGAACTCCTCGCTCGGCCGGCGCGGTCCACCGCGCGCCTCTCCGACGCCGATCGGACCCGCGCGATGGCGCTCCACACCCGAGCGCTCCTGGACCAGGACGCGGAGTTCGGCACGCTTCTCGCGGCGATCAAGGCGGCCAAGCGCGACGTCGACACCGAGATCATCTTCACCGGGGACGTGGCCATGGACGAATCATCTCCGTCGCCGTACGCCGAGGGTGACGTGACCGACGAGGCCGTCCTCGGTCTGCCGCTCGTCGTGCGGAGACCCGCGGTTCCTCCCGCACGCGTCGCGACACCGACGAATCCGACGGATGTCGCGGCGTCGGTCCTCGGCGCGTTCGGCCTCGCGCTCCCGAGGGACTTCGTCGGCGTGACGTTCGAGGACGCACGCGCCGATGGATCCGCCCACGAGGGGCGGGTGCTCGTCGCCGAGAGCGAGGGACGCTTCTCGCTCCGACGCGGGTCGCTCGTGCTCCTCGGCTCGGGCGACCGCGACTTTCGTCTCTGCGATCTAACGTTGGAACCCGCATGCGTCACCGACGTCCGCGCGACCTATCCGCTGGCCCACGAATCGATGCGGAGCGCCGCCTTCGACGGCCTCGGCACTCCCGAGGGACGCCACGCCCGCGAGCCCGCGCCCATCGACGTCGCGACGGCGTCGTCGCTACGCGCGTGGGGTCGCTGACGTATTCCGCGCCCACGTATGGACGTGGGATCCGGAGAAGAGCCCCGCGGGGCGGGATGAGACGGCGAGGGTCGTCACGTCGATCTCGGCGATGCGTCCGTCGAGGCCGTGCGTCACGACGAACGTCGAGAGATCTTCGGTGAGCGTCACGCCGCGCGGGAAGTCGAGGTCGATGGACGTGAGCAGGCGCTGCTTGTCGAGGTCCCACACCGTCACGATGTCGCCGTGAGGGTTGGTCGCCAGCGCGATGCGTCGTCCCCCGTGGATGCACACGCTGAGGGTCTCGCCTTTCATGCGTTCGCCGACCTGCGCCGGCGGTTTCATGCGCTGCGGCTTCCCGTTGCCCACGCGCATCGTGACGCCGCCGAGGGACGTCGTCTCGGGGAGTCCGTCCCTGGGTGCCGAGACGACGACGAAGTCGCCGCCGTCGGTGAGTGCGACGTGCCCGGCGTTGATTTTCGGATCGGAGAACGTGAACTTGCGGAGGAGCGCGCGCGTCGTCACGTCGACGTACGTGACGCACGGGTCCGACTTCGAGCCGAGGTCGCCACCGCCGTTCGTGATCACGAGGGTCTTCCCGTCGTCGACGAGGAGGCAGTCGTGGGGATTGTCTCCGTAGGTCGGGAACTCCCCGATGGTGTCGAAGTTCTTCGTCTCGCGGATCGTGACGAGACCGGCGTGCGTCGACGTGTCGATTTCGACGGCGAAGAGGAGTGCCCCGTCCCTCGAGAAGGCGCCGTGACCGTAGAACGCGCGGTTTTCCGCGGTGGGGATGGGACGGAGAAACGAACCGCGCGCGAGGTCGACGAGACACGCGTCCGGCCCGCGTTTCTCGAAGAACGCGGCGACATGGGGGAAGGCCGGATGGATCGTCATGCCGTGGGCGAGAAAGTCCACGTCGATGCGCGCGGTCGTGCCCGCGTCCTGATCGAGGACGTCCACCGTGAACACCGGCTTTCCCGTCTTCGGATGAACCTGCTTCGTCCCGCCGACGAGCGTGCCTTTCGCCATGACGTCGTCCAGGATGGCCGACCTCGCGGCGAAGGACCACCGTTTCATGGATGGGCGGACGGTACGCGGGTGCCTGCGGGCCACGGGGCGCGCGCCGGCACGTGAGTCGCCGACGTCCCATGGCGCTCGGTCGCTGGGACATGGAGAACACAGGCGCACCCTCGCGGGGGATGGCCGCGAGGCCTGATTTTCCCGCGCGATCCGGGCCCGGGTGACCGGCACGTCCGTTGCTCTCCCCGGCCCCCCATGCAGGACGACGCCGAAGCCCTTCGCGACCAGATCCGTTCGTACATCGACGCGGGTTTCTTCCCGGAGCCGGAGTTCGAGGACGAGCCCCTCGACGAGGCGGTCCTCGACGAAGTGGAAATGCGCGTCGAGGACGCGGGACAGGACGACGCGTTGCCGGTCTACATCCGGTTCGCGTCGGAGCTCCTCGACGAACGCAAGCGCGAGGAATCGTCGTGGGTGCAGCGCACGAAGAACGACGATCTCGACGATGCGTTCGCCGCGATGCGCGAGGCGGGAATCGTCGCGCTCCAGAACGCGGGCATGACCATGTCCGACGGGTGGAGCGACGCGAACCAGGAAGCGACCGAGTTCGACGCGCCCAAGGGTGCGGTCTTCTACCACGGGCAGGATCTCGAACGCGCCGTGCGCGGGGGCGGACTGATGCTGGCCTTCGGTGCCTACGTCGACGACGACGCGCGTCACGACGCCGAGAGCATCCGCGTGGGCCAGGCGGCGGTCGCGATCCTCGAGTCCCATGGATTCGACGTCGACTGGGACGGGACCGCGGAGCGCCGCATCCACGTGCGGCCGTTCCCGTGGAAGAAGCGCGCGTACAGCACGCCGCCGCCTCGGCCGGAGTGAGGCCGTGTCCGTCCGAGGTCAGCGCAAGTCGATTCTCCGGACGCCACGCCTGCTGATCCACGACGCCACGCGGTCCATGGCTTCGTCGGTCGCGAGACCGACGCAACCGTCCGTCGAGTCGAACAGGTTGACGAACGGTCCGAGGAACCGGACTTCGCGACGGGGCCCGTGGAGCCCGACCGCGGATCCCGTGAAGCCCTTCCGCCTTTGTTCCTCGGTCGGGTACCCGATCGCGACGAACGTCCCGAAATCCGAGGACGGTCGCGGGACGCCGAGGGAGTAGACGCCGAGGGGCGTCTTCCGGTCGCCCTCGCGCGACTTTCCGACGCCGTGCGACCCCGTCCGGACGCCGTAGCGACCGACGTCCGCGCCGCCTTCGCAGAGGACGAGCCCGCGCCGTGACGTGTCGACGATCACGGCGTCCCCGACGACGTCCGCGCACGGAATGGATGGCACGGGACGGAACGTGCGAATCGCGACGCCCACGACGACGAAGATCCCGAGCCACGTGAGACATCCCCACGGCGACATCGGATGGGTGAACTTCAAGCGCCGGTAGTGCGCGTCGCACCACGAGCCGGTGTACGGGACGGCTCCGGGGAAGTGACGGACGTGTCCCGACGCGCCGCACACTTCGCAGGTGCCGCAGAATCCGGGCGGGCTCTGCCTCGTGTCACCCTCGCCGCCCTTCGCGGGGACGCCGCAGTAGCAGCCGCGGCCATTCACCGGGATCGACACGTGGCTTCGGTCGGTCGACGGGACATTCGACTTCGTTCAGTTGGCGGAGACGGAGGGATTCGAACCCTCGGTACCCTTGCAGGCACACTTGATTTCCAATCAAGCACCTTCGACCACTCGGTCACGTCTCCACCGGCCTGTCTAGGACAGGCGCGGAGCGAATGGAACCCCGTTGGCGAGGAGTCGACGCGCGCGTCGGGAGAGAGGCCCCTTCCGGGACCTTCGTCCGTCGCGGCGCTTGACAAGAAGCGGCCACTCGGGGAATTTCGCCGGTGGAGAGATGACCGAGAGGCCGAAGGTGCCTGATTCGAAATCAGGTGTGCCTGCAAGGGTACCAGGGGTTCGAATCCCCTTCTCTCCGCCAGTGCTTCGTGGGGCCCCGTAGGCGCGGTCCGGAAATCGCGGAGTCGTGACGGCGCGCCGCGGGTTCCTGGGTTATGGAGTCGTCATGCTTCAGCCCAGCCGCTTCGCGCTCTCCCTTCCTCTCCTGGCCCTCGCCGCCTGCAGCTCCGACGGAGGAACGGTGACGAATCCCCCGGACTCGGGTGCGGACGCATCGACGACGGACGGATCCACGAGCGGCAGGACGGACGGCGGCATCTCCGGCACCGACGCGGGGTCCGAAGCGGGACCTTCGTCGCCGCGGACCGCGGCGGGAGAGAGCTGCCTGAAGGCGGACGTCCCGGCCGCGGGCACCGTGTGCCCCATCGTCGGCACCTACGACGTGACGGAGTACCGCTGCACGTCGTCGGATCCGGCCTGCCCCTCGCCCGCCACCTCCACGCCTTTCACGTGGACCGCGACGGTCACGAACGACGCGGGCAGCGTGAAGCTCACGAACGGCACGGACCGCCTGCTCCGGTGCACCGTCCAAACGGGGTGCACGTGCACGACGTCGTCCGGCGACGTGGAATATCGGTTCTCGGCGACCGGATTCGTGGTCGTCGGCGTCATCGAAGGGTGCGCGAGCACGACGCCCGCGCAGTACCGGCTGACGAAGGGCACGCGCCGGTAGCCACCGCGAACCGGGCGCGTCGTTTGCTAGCCTCCGGGCACCATGTGCACGTCGGCGTCCATAGCGCTTCTTCTTCTCACCCTACCTACGCTGGGCGGATGCACCAGTTGGAAGCTGTCGCGTCCGTCCGGGCCCGTCGTGACCCCGTCTTCGGGCATCCCCGCGGGGTTGGCGAAGGTATGCGTGGTGAGAACTTCCGTTCTCGCCATGGCCGTGACGTTCCCCACCCACGACAACGGAACCCTCGTCGGCGCCACGCGAGGACCCACGCGCTTCTGTTACCTCGCGAAGCCAGGGCTTCACGAGATCGTGGTGGACACCGGCGACGCGGAGGAGCGCGCGACGCTCGAAGCGAAAGCAGGTGCGACGTACGTCCTGAAGCAGGAAGTCGACAACGTCTTCGGGTTCGTCCGGTGCCGCGCCCTCTGGATCGCCGAAGACGAGTGGAAGGATCACTTCGACGCTTCGGAAGAGGTCGTCCTCACGGGTGTACCGGGCGACGAGGTTCTCCCGCCGAACCCGAACGTGGTTCCGTAGTCGCCACCTACTTCCGAGGTCCCGGACCGCCGATGTGACTGCCCGTCGTGCACATCGCGTCATCGAACGCGAGGCGATGTGCCTCGTCGACGCCGAAGGTCTTCGCGAGGTCGTCCTCGAAGCTCTTCATCTCGCCGGTCATGACGAGGAGGTAGCGCTCCTTCGGGGACATCGTGTCGGTGGCCGACGGGGGCGGACGCATTCCCGCGCGGATCTCGCCGACGACCCGCTGGGCTTCGATGGCGGCGTTCTCGTCCGTCTTCCGTGCGTGCGTGAGGATGACGTTGCCGCACGCTTCGGGCCCCACGATCTCCGCGACCTCGGGCGAACCGACGATCTTCGCGCAGAGCGGCTTCACGTCGGCCCACACCCGCGCGGACGATCGGACGTAGGCGGCGTGGATCGCTTTCACGTCCTCGGGGTTCAGTCGGTACTTGTCGACGAGGTCCTGCGCCGGCGTCCACCCTTCGAGGCGCACGCACGGGATCTTGAACTTCACCGCCCCTTCCCGCGCGAGCTCCGCCCAATCCTCGGGACGGAGGTCGAAGGGGTCGAGACTGGCACGCGACGACGCGTCTCCTGACGCCGCGCGGAGCCGGTCCTCCGCCGCCCGGAGATCCTTCTCGAGGGCGGCGCGTTCGGACTCCATCTTGCCGAGGCGATCCTTGTAGGCGCGTACGTTCTCCACGAGGTTCTTGTTCGCGTCGGCGAGCGCGGACTCCGCCGTGCGCGAATCCGACTCGAAGCGGCGCTCGAGGGCGTCGACCGTGTCCGTCTCGAACGTGCCTTCCGGTCCCACGACGAGCGCTTCACCGGGTCCGAGGACGCGCACGGTGGACGCACGCGACACGGAGACCTTCCCCTCGTACACGCCCACGAACGCGGAGTTCCGGACCTTCACGCGGAAACACGTGCCGAGGACCTCGACGTCGCCGCGGGGCGTGTGGACCTTGAACTTCGACCCGCGTTCGACACGGTAGAAGACGTCTCCACGATCCTGCAGCACGTCGTCGCCGCTCCACGCGACGTGCGCGCCCGGTTCCATGACGAGCGTCGCGCGACCGTCCATGCGGACCTCCTCGCGCGTCACGCTGGCGTATTCGCCTCCGGCGGACGAAGAAAGTCGGCCGGCGCGGAACGCGGCGAGGGATCCGAACGCGAGGGTGAATCCGGCAGCGACACCGATCCCCACCCAGGCGCGTCGACGCCTCTCGGCCGAGCGCCTCCCTTCGTCGGGTCCGGGAGCTGGCCTCTCACCGGGTCCGACTTCCGAAGGCGCATCCCCCATGTCCGCGCCGGCCGTCTCTTGTCGGACGCGCTCGAGCACCCGCTCGGCGAAGTCCCTCGAAGGAAGTTGCGGTTGCCACGGCTTGAAATCGTGGTCTTCCATCAGCGTTCCTCCCAGGCTGCGGCGAGGCTCTCGCGCATCCGTTCCCTCGCCCGGAAGAGACGCGTCTTCGCCGTCGCTTCCGGGATGTCGAGCACACCCGCGATCTCCTTCGATCCCATGCCGTGGAATTCGGCGAGCACGAACGCGGCACGTTGATCGTCCGGCAATGCGTTCGCCGCGCGTTCGATGGCGCGCCCGAGTTCACGCGTCCGGGCGTGGGCCTCCGGCGTCGGACCGTGGGCGACGTCCGCACCCGCGTCCAGATCCACGGTGGGGATGGTGCGACGCTTCTTCGCGTCGAGCGCGAGTCGGGTGGCGATGGTGAGGAGCCACGTGGACACCTTCGCGGCTCCTTCCGGGTCGAAGTTGGGAAGGGCACGGAAGGCGCGGAGGAACGCTTCCTGCGCGAGATCCTCGACGTGCGACCCGCGACCGGTCATGCGCGAGAGGAGGGCGAACACCATCCGCTCGTAGCGGACGACGAACGCGCGGAAGGCCATGCGATCGCCCTTCCGGCAGCGTTCGAGGGTGGCCGCGTCGAGCTCCGACGCCTTCACGCGGGAACTCGCGCGGGGGTCGTCCCCCGACGTTCCGTCCGACGCGAAGTTCGCCATGGCGACCACGATCATCGAAAGGGTGCCACGAGTCCACGGCGCAAAGGTTCCCGTGGGGACCCGAAAACGCCGTGGGGACCCTGGAAACCCAGGATCCCCACGAAGTTCGTTGCGATTCGGGCTTCGGCGCCCCCGGAGCGGATCGCACCGAGAACCGCGCCGTGAAGGACCGGATCAGAGACCGAGGTAGAACGTGCCGGCGAGGCTGAGCGTCCAGAAGTCCGGCGTGACGGCCTTCGCGCCGCCGGGCGTGAAGAACGTGTCGAACGTGAAGGACGGACCGACGTCGAGGAGGGGGCCGCCGGTGGACGCGGGGATCGTGTACGCGCCGACGATGCCGAGCGGGATCGCCATGGTGGCGGACGCCGCCGAGAAGTCACCGATGATGAAGCCGGTGCGCGCTCCGACGTAAATCTCCTCGGTGATGTTGTGCGAGTACTGGAGCGGGATCTGCATGCCGACCGTGCCGGGCTTGGCCGTCACGGTGAGGTAGGCGGCCGCGTCGATCCGCGACATGTCCGTGAGGTGGTACCGGACGGGAACGCCCGCGCGCATGAAGAACGATCCGTCGAACGGGAGGGAGAGCTGCGCTTGCGCGCCGAGCTCGAACTGGCCGTTGATGATCCGGTACGTCGCCCCGACGAGGGGGTTGTTGTACTTCGCGGCCGGGGCGAAGACGGCGGGGACGATCGTCGCGTCGACGAGGAGTTCGTCCATCACGGCGAAGCTGGCGCCGAGGTTGAGGCCGACGCCCGTGCCGATGGGTGCGGGGTTGCCCTTGATGTCGAAGGACGCCGTCGGTGCGAGGAGCATCTTCGGGTTCGTGATGGAACGACGGGAGAACACCTTCGCGAACCGTGCGCGCGCGTCGTCACCGTCGGCGGGCGTGGTGGCGGCGGCGGCCTGGTTGGCGACGGGCGGCGGCGCGGCCTGGGCGAAGGCGGCGGACGTGACCGCCGTACAGCCCGAGACGAGGAGAGAAATGAACAAGCATCGAGTGGAAAGTCGCACGGCTACCTCCTGGGTTCGTGGAACGCGCGTCACCGTCTTGTAATGGAACCGGAGGCGGACACGGCGAGCCAAATTCGCGGACGACGGGACGTGAAGGTCTCGACGCGGAACTCGCGCGAGAGCGCGATGGAGTTTGCGCACTCGGTGCTGCTACGGTCCCTACGCAGTGGACGCACGACGCCCCCCTCTCCTCCTGAAGCTCGACCAGGTGCGCATCGATCGCGCGGGCGACGTCGCGATCGAAGGACTTTCGTTCGAGGTGCCCGTCGGCCGCGTCCTCGTCGCGTGCGCCTCGCCCCTCGTGTTCGAGGCCGTGGCGGGTGTGCGCGTGACGCGGAGCGGCACCGTACGCTTCGGCGATCGCGACGTGCGCGCGTGCGTCGACGGGGGGACGTGGACGTCGGCGCCGTTCGATCCGCCGATGCCTGGGACCTGGTCCGTCCGCGACTACGTGGAGTCGGGGGCGAGCCTCGCGGGCGTCCCGCGTAGCCGAGTTCGCGCGTCCGCCGATGGGGCGATGTCGAGGCTCGGCATCGCGTCCGCCGCGAAGACGAAGCTCGCCAAAGCCCCGAAGGGACTGCGACGAGGAACGGTGCTCGCCGCCGCCCTCGCGACCGATGCCGACGTCCTCGTCGTCGACGATCCGACCTCCGATCTCGCGGACGACGAACGCGCGATCATGGTCGACATCTTCGTCCGCGCGGCGGGCGACCGATCGTTCGTCGTCTTCACGCCACGCCTCGCCGCGACGTCTCCGTGGGCGTCCCACGTGGACTCGGTGGTCGTCTTCCGCGGATCGGAAGCCAGGGTGCTGGGTTCGGTGGCGGAGGTCGCTTCCGTCGGAAGCTCGTACACGATCCGGTTCGATGGACCACGCGACGCGTTCGAGCGCGAGCTCCGCGCAGGTGGCGCCGAAGTTCACGACGCGGGACGACCCGACACGTTCGACGTGAGGGTGTCGGGCGATCCCGGTTCCGTCGTGCTGTTCGAAGCGGCGAAGCGCGCGACCACGCGCATTCTCGAGCTCGCGTCCTCGGACGCGGCGTTTTCCTGAGGACCACGCCGCCCCCCTTTCTTGGTAGCCTCGCGCCATGAGTCCGAAGCGACCGACCGAACGCAAGTCCTCGCGACCTTTGTCCCGTGCACCTTCGGCGCCGGCGTCCATCATCGCGCCCGTCGTGCGCACGGTGGAACCCGGGCGCATGGGCGCGTACGCGTTGTTCGGCTCGATCCCCGGATTCCTCCCGCTGCCCTGGGTTCCGGATCTGATGGGCAGACGCGTCCGCGGTGCGCTCGTGTTCGATCTCGCGGCACGCCATCGTGTCGGGCTCACGCCGAAGGCGCGAGAAATCCTCGCGAACCCCGCCGGCATCGACGACCCGAGCGGGCTCATGTCGCAGGTCGGCAAGTACCTGAAGCAACGTGTGGTCCGGCGGTTCGGTCCTGCGGCGATGCTCGCTCCCGCACGATCGGCCGTGTCCACGTTGCTCCTCGGCCACCTCTTCCACCGATACCTCGCGGTGCTCCGCAAGGAGACGTCGCTCACGCTGGGTCCCGAAGAGGCGAAGCGCGTGCGCGCCGCGATCGACGGTGCGCTCGCCCACGTCGTCGACGTCGACGCGCCGGACGACGAGCCCCTGCGTGCGCCACCGGGCGACGATCGTCGCGACCGCGCCACCATCTTCGTCGACAACCTCCTCGTCCGCGCGGCCGGGGCCCCCGGATGGCTCGTGCGCCGGCTCGAGGCCGCCTTCGACGATCTGGTGGCGAGCGGCGCGCGGGAAGCGTGACGCGATGACGTCCCGTTCGCCCGAGCGCGCGGCGCTCACACGGGCGCGTCGCGTCGTCGTGAAAATAGGATCGCGAACGCTGGCGACCGATGCGGACGTGTTCGGACGGCTCGCCTCCTCCGTGAAGGCCGCGCGGGACGAAGGACGGAGCGTGGTGCTCGTCTCGAGCGGCGCCATCGCGCTGGGCGTGAAACGTCTCGGATACCGGTCCCGTCCCAAGGAACTCGGTCGACTCCAGGCCGCCGCGGCCGCGGGGCAGACCGCGTTGATGCGCGCCTACGAGAAAGCGTTCGAACCCCACGGATTGACGGTGGCGCAAGTCCTGCTCACGCACGCGGATCTCTCGGATCGCCACCGCGCGAACAACGCGCGTGCGGCTCTCTCGGCGTTGCTCGACGCAGGCGCGGTGCCGGTGCTCAACGAGAACGACTCGGTCTCCGTCGAAGAGATCAAATTCGGCGACAACGACCAACTCGCCGCGATGGTCACTCCGCTCGTCGACGCCGACGTGCTCTTGCTCCTCTCGGACGTGACGGGCTTGCTCGACGGCGAAGGACGACGCGTCGGCGTCGTGCGTGACGTGGCGACCGACGCCCTCCCCCATTTGCGCGCCACGAAGAGTTCGGACGGCACGGGGGGCATGGCGAGCAAGGTCGAGGCCGCGCGACGCGCCACGCTGGCGGGGGCCGCCGCGATCGTGGCCGACGCACGCGACCCCGAGGTCGTCGGTTCCGTGCTCGCCGGCAAGGACGTGGGCACGCTCTTCGTGCCGGGCTCGGAGCGTCTGACCGCACGTCGGTATTGGATCGCGTTCACACTCCGTCCCCATGGAGACGTCGTGGTCGATCCCGGCGCCCGTGAGGCCGTCCTGTCGAAGAAGAAGAGCGTGCTCGCCGTGGGTGTCCTCGGTGTGCGGGGTTCGTTCCGTTCGGGCGATGCGGTCCGCGTGCTCGACGGGGAAGGGAAAGAACTCGCGCGAGGACTCGCCCGCATGGGTTCCGACTCGATCGCCTCCTCGGCGGGGAAGAAGGCCGACGACACGACCGACGGTGTCGTCGTCCACAAGGACGACCTCGTCGTGGTCGTGTGATCGGCCCGGCGCGGAATCAGCGCGGTTCGGGCTGGTAGAACGTGTACGTCGAGGCCGGGTGACGGCCGGCGTCGTAGCGCTCGACGATCGATCCGTTGAACGAGGCGCGGACCACACGGTTCTCCGCACCCGACGCCTCGATGCGCGACGGCTCGAACGGATAGAAGGAGAAGACGCGGTCGACGCCCCAGATGTCGCCGTACAACACGGCCTGGTCGACGATGTTGCCGATGAACGAGCCGCCTTGGTCGTGGCACTTCGTGCACGTCGTCTCGCGGACTTCGAGGAGGCCGACGTCGAAATTGACCGGAACGATGGACATGCCCGCGCGGGGTCCCGTGAATCCGAACGATTTGTTGCCGCCGTTCGCTTTCCAAGTCGTGCCGTACGACGAGACGAACGGCGTCTTCGTGAGCAGATCCCGAGCGAGACCAGCGTCGCCAAGGTCGGGCAAAGGAGCGTCGACGAAGCCGTTCAGGCGGACCATGTCGTTGAAGGCGGGCGATCCGACGTTCTTGGCGGTCAGGCCGGAACTCGACTCGAGCGCACCGACGAAGGTGGTGAGCGCAGGCGTCGTCTGCCAGTTGGGGCGACTCGTCTTCACGGCTTCCGAGAGACTCTTCGCCGTCGGGAACGGCCGGAAGGCGTTCGTGGACCACTTGTCCGCGTAGCGCTCGCGCATTCGGATTTCCGATGTGACGAGGGTTCCTCCGTCGTTGATCATGACGATTTCGCCGACGACCGTGCCCTTCGGGAAGGCCCAGTTCCATCGGGTGTTCGCGAACCCCTTCTGCGTGCCCGTTTCGATACGGTACGCCACCGGAAGTTGCTTCGTGCCGTCGCTCGGGAGGCTGATGAAGTTCACGATCACGGCGTTGGTCGAGTTGTCCGTTCCGGCGGTGTGGCCGAACGGGAATTCCCAAGTCTCGCCCGAGCGATCGAAGAGCTTTCGGCCTTGGGGAACGATGAGACCGGCGCCCGCGGAGTTGAGACGTGCCCCGAACGGAATGTCCGCTCCATTGCCGACCGTGTCTTGGTAGGCGCCCGGCATCACGTCCTTGTCGTAGAAGAGCGTCGAAGGACTCTCGAGAATCGCCTGGAGTCGCGCGTAGGCCACCTTCGGAAGCGCGGCCTTGTAGCGCGCGAGGGTGTTCGCGGGCAGGATCTGCGTGACGGCATTGGTCGGCAGCGGTTTCCGCGTCGACGTCGCTGCCGTGGTCGTCTGTCCGTCACGCCACGCCCGGAACTTGACGATGTCGCCCTCGGCAAGCCGTTCGCGCGGTGCGGGCGGCATGCTGCCGTTCTCGAGGGTCATCACGATCTTGCGCGCGGTCTCGGCGTCGGCCCCCTTCTCGAGGTCGAGGTAGCTTCCAGGGTGGTGGCACTCGGAGCAGTGATCCGCGACGAGCGCGCGGACCGAATCGAAGCCCGCGACGTTCACGGGCGCGCCGCTGTTCGATCCACCGTCGGCCGTGCCGGAACCGGCCGTGATGTCGGGTCCGCCGCTGCCGCCGGAACCGCCGCCGCTGCCACCCGCGCCCTCGCCGTCTTCCTCTTCCTCTCCCTCGGAGTCGTCGCCGGACGTGCCCTTCTTGGCCTTCTTGCCCGCGTCCCGTCCCTCGTACGACGTGAGTTCGTTGCCCGCGCCGACGCTGCACGCACCGAGCGCGAAGGCGCCGCCGCCCGCAACGAGCGCGAGGGTCGAGAGGGAGAACAACCGACGACGAAGAGCCATGCGCCATTCCATGCGTCCCGACGAAGCAAGTCCGGGGCCGGCCGTAAGTGACCGGAATCGCAGGAATGGATCCACTGTGTTGCGATGTGGGTGCCCGTGCGTGGTGGTCGGACGAACCACCGGCATGCGAACACGCGTGTCGCTACGTCGCGGACGCGATGCGTGAGAATTCGCCCCAGCGCGACGTGTCCCACGGAAGACGGGGACGTCGCGCCGGCCGAGTGACCTTTCCGTCGGTCACCACACTTCGCAGCGTTTCTCGTTCGGGCGGACCATGGGGCTCCCCGCCTTGCACGAGAACGCCTTCGCGAAATCGGAGGAGTTCGAGACGGGCCCGATCACGCGGAAACGCGGCGGCGAGTGCTGGTTCGTCGACACCATGAGCCGCATCGTCTCGTCGCGGACGTTGGCGCACCAGCCCTGGGCGAAGCCGAGGAAGAACTGCTGGTCGTCCGTGAAGCCGTCGACGGGGGCGCCGGTCTTGCCTTCGGTGGCCTTCTTGAACGCGGCGTACGCGAGCTTGAGGCCGCCGACGTCGGCGATGTTCTCGCCGAGGGTGAGCTTGCCGTTGACCTTCGCGTCCGCGACGGCGGTGTATTCGTCGTACTGCTTCTCGACGCATTCGGTGCGCTTCGAGAATTCGGCCGTCGACTTCGCCGTCCACCAGTCGGTGAGGTTGCCCTTCGCGTCGAACTGTCGGCCTTCGTCGTCGAAACCGTGCGTGAGTTCGTGGCCCATGACCATGCCGATGCCGCCGAAGTTCATGCCGGGCGTCATCGTCTTGGAGAAGTAGGGCGCCTGGAGGATGCCCGCGGGGAACACCATCTCGTTGAGGGTGGGGTCGTAGTACGCGTTGACGCTCGGAGGAGTCATCTGCCACTCCCCGCGATCGACCGGCCTGCCCACCTTGGCGAGCTGGCGCTTGCTCTCGAACTCGTCCGCCTTCATGCGGTTCTTGGCGTAGGAACCCTTTTCGACGACGAGGGCGTCGTAGTTCCGCCACTTGTCCGGGAAGCCGATCTTGTTGACGATCGTCTCGAGCTTCTCGTTCGCCTTGGCCTTCGTCTCGCCATCCATCCAGCGGAGCGCGGCGAGGTTCTCCTTCATGGCGTGCTCGATGCCACGGATCATCGTCTGGGCCGTGGCCTTGCCGCCCTCGCCCAGCGTCTTCTTCACGAACGATTGCGCGAGCGCCTCACCGAGGGCGTCGTCCGTGGCGCGGACGCAGCGCTTCCAACGCGGCGGGAGCTTCTCCATGCCGGTGAGCACGCGCATGAACTTGAAGTTCTCGTCGACGAAGCGGGACGGGAGTGCGCCCGCGAGACGGCGCACCGTGTGGAACCGCATGTACGTGCGGAGCTTGTTCCAGTCGACACCCTTGCCGACGAGCGTGCCGAGGGCTTTCATGAAATCCGGCTGCGCCACGTTGAGCGGCGGCGACGCCGTGCCCATCTCGGCGAAGTAGGTGTCCCACGCGAACGCGGGCGACATGGCCTTGAGCTCGGCGGGCGTCGTCTTGTGGTAGACCTTCACCGGATCGCGGAGTTCGACCTTCGTCATGGAGACCTTCGCGAGTTCCGTCTCGAACGCGACGACGTCCTTCGCGTGGGCCTTGCCCTGCTTGTCCCCGGCGAGAGCGAGCATCGCGGCCACGTGCTCCTCGTACTTCGCGCGGAGCTCCTTCGAGCGTGGATCGTCCTTCGTGTAGTAATCACGATCCGGCATTCCGATGCCGCCCTGCGAGAGCTGGCCGATGACGGTGTTCGCGTCCTTGAAGTCGGAACCCGACTCGTAGTCGAAGAGCGAGACGATGCCCGCCTTGTGGAGCATCGCGACGGTCTTCGCGAGGGACGCGGCGTCCTTCGTGCCGTCGATGGCCGCGAGGACCGGCTTGAGCGGTTCCACGCCCGCCTTCTCGATGCCCGCCTCGTCCATGCAGGAGCCGTAGAAGTCCCCGAGCTTCTTGGCGTACGGATCGCTCGCGTTCTCGCCCTTGGCGTAGGACTCGAGGATGTCATGCAGCATCTTCTCGTTGCGCTCCCCGATGCCGTTGAACGTGCGGTACCAGCCGGCCTCGTCCGCGGGGATCGGCGTGCTCTTCTGCCAGCCGCCGCAGGCGAACTGGTAGAAGTCGTCGCAGGGCGAGACGCTCTTGTCGAGGGACGCGACGTCGACACCGACGAGGCTCGCGCTCGATTCGACCGACGCTCCCGTCTGCGTCGTCACCGTCTCGTGTTTCGGCGGTTCCGCGGTCGTCGGGCCTGGCACCTTGGGAGGTTCGTTCGAGGGCGCGCACGCGGCGCCCAGCGAGACGGTCGCCGTGACGAGGAGGGCCGGAACGAGGAGCCGCGAAGGCGGGAACGGGAACGATCGGGAGGCGGTTCGCATGGCGCCTTTGTGCCCGAAGGACCCGAAAATGAACAGACGGAGGCGCTTTTCGCGACGGTTCGATCCCCGAATGGCTTGGAAGATTCCAGCCGTCCTGGTCCGAAACCGTTCGCGGAATTGACGCACACCCGTCACCCCCTCGGAAATGCGCGGAATTAGGGTGAGGAGGCGTGACGCCCTGGGTCATGAATGGCCCATGTAGGTGACACTGCTACCCCACCTCCAATGCCCGATTTTCGCTCCTTTCTTCCTCGTGGCAGGCGCTGGCTTTCGCCGGTCGTCGGTCTTTCCGGCGTCGCCCTCGCCCTCGGCTGCGCCAGCGACCCCGCATCTCCTTGGACCGACACGCCGCGCGCGGTCCCCGACGGCGCCACGCCCACGGCCGTGCGAGCGGATCTCCGTTCGATCCGGGAAGCCGCCGGTGCCTACGACGACGTGCCCCGCGGCGAGGACGACAGGACGCGTCGGTACTTCGAGAACGCGGCGCGCCTCGTGGAGCGGCAGGAAGAACTCGCCATCGCCCGGGCGGTGGAGGCGGACCTCGAGGCCGTCGGCAGCGATCGTGCGGTGCTGGGTCACATGGAAGTCGACGCGCGCGCCGTCGCCGCCGAGCTCGCGCACGCGAAGGCGGAGCGCATCGCGAAGGAACGTGCGGTCGAGGACGTGCTCGATCGCGCCACGGCCGACGGACTTCCGCTCCGCGAAGCCTCCGGGCGCCCGGTCGACGCGGCGCGCGTGCTCCGCGCCCGTTTCTGGCGTGACGTGAGCGCGCGGGCCGAGGGACTCCTCGCGACGGACACCGACGAATCGGTCCCGCCCGGCGCCGAGATGACGAAGTTCGTGGACGACGTCCGCGCGACCGAGACGTTCGACACCCACGAGGTCGTGGAAGCGGCGCAGATCAAGGCGATTCTCGCGAACGCCGGACGAGGTGACCGATGAACGCCCGTCGCTTGCTCGGCGGTCTGCTCGCCGGAACGTCCCTCCTCGCCGCGGCCGGCGTCACGAGGGACGCGTCCGCCTGGGACAAGACCGAACACGACGCGATCGTCGCCTCCGCTTACCGGCTCGCATGCCTCGGCCACGAGAGGGACCTCCCGTTCTGCGATCGCTCGAACGGCGACTTCGCCATCTTCGCGACGACCGCGGGCCGCGCGGCCCGAGAGACCGATCTCTGCCACAGCTTCTGGTTCAGCGATCTCGCCATCGAGATGAACGGAGCGAACGCCGACCAACGGGGCTCCTGCGCGATCATCGACGGCGTGGGCTACACGGACCCGAGCGCCTACCAATTCTTCGGTGCGAACACGTATTTCGTCCGGACGAACTCGAACCACTTCGGCGCGCACGCGGTCACGCACATGAAGCACTGGCTGGCGCTCGCGGATCTCGCCGCACGCAGGTACGTGGCCGCACCGGCGCATCTCAAGAACACGTGCGGACGCGCGGCCGTCGCCCTCGCGGGTCGCGCCGACCACTTCATGACGGACCGCACCGCCGCCGGCCACGCCTTCACGCCCAACCCGCGGGGAATGCTGTTCAGCGCGAAGAACGACGCGATGACGGGCATGCTCGGCTGCCTGCACGGTCAGTCCGCCGTGCGTCGCGCCGTCGTGAGCTACGGCACCGGCTTCGACTGCATGGATGGCGCGTACGTCAACTCCGAGGTGGTCTGGGACGGCTTCGGCCGGAGCGGACGCGTGTTCGGGGACTCGTTCTACGGGGACGAGAAGCTCTGGTGGAGCGACGACGCGTGGAACGACACCGTGCAGGTCCCGGGCAAGGGCTCGGTGCTCCAGAAGACGGAGACCGTGGGGAGCGCGACGAGTCTCTTCCAGTCCGTCTTCGCGACCATGGTGGGCACGAAGGACGAGATCCGCAGCAGCCCGACGTACCTCTCGAACTACGAGACGTGTCGCGTGCTTTGGGGCGAATGTTGCCGAAGCTTCAGCGCGCAGAAGGGGCCGAATGGTTCGTGGGACGACCCGGACATCCGGGTCAGCGCGCGATGCGACTACTGCGCCCCGGACGTCAGCGACGCGACGCTGAAGGACATGTGCCCCGCGAAGGACATCCGGCGCGACAAGCCGAAGAACGCCGGGGGCGTCTGGAAGATGCTCTACGGCGACAGCGAATGGGTGAACTACTACACGTGGTGGCCGCGACGCGGCGACTCGTGGACCGGCTCGTACTACTACGCCGTCGAACTCGATCGCCCCAAGGGCGACTGGAGCGGCACCGACGTCGCGCGCACCATCATGGCGCGGGAGGAAGGTCTCGTGCATCCGGACGCGCGTTGGGACAAGTCCCACGACGTCGTCGCCCTCCTCGGCTGCCGCTACCCGGGTATGCCGGAAGAATGAGCGTTCGAGCGCGTCAGCGGACGAGCGCGGCGGGAAGATCGATCTCGAAACGGGCGCCCACGCCTCGGGACGGCAGCGCGCGGATGGTGCCACCCTGGTTCTCGATGAGCGCTCGCGCCGTCGAGAGTCCGAGACCGAGGCCGAGTGGCTTCGTCGTCACGAGCGGCTCGAACAGCCGGTCCCGCACATCGTCGGGGATGCCCTTGCCCGTGTCGCTCACGACGACGCGTACACGTCCGTCGACCTCGCGGGCCACCACGCGGAGCGTGCCGCCGTCCGGCATGGCCTCGACGGCGTTGCGGAACAGGTTGTAGACGGCGCTCTGGACCTGACCCGCGTCGATGGACACGAAGACGTCGGGTACCTCGAGTTCCGTACGGACGTTGTCGACGCCGTTCAGGGCTCCGATCGCCTGGGCGACCACGTAGCCCACGAGCGTAGGCTTGGCCGTCGGCGGCCTCACGCGGGCGTAGTCGAGCAGATCGGTCACGTGCTGGTTGGCGCGTTCGATCTCGTCGAAGATGATGCCGAGGGAACGTTCGATCTCGGGATCGTTGCCCTTTCCGAGTCGCGCGCCGAGGACGTGTGCGGCGTTGCGGATCGAGCCGAGGGGATTCCTGATCTGGTGTGCGAGTCCGCCCGCGAGGCGCCCGAGGACGGCGAGTCGTTCCTTGCGCACCAGTTCGTCCTGCGCTTCGGCGAGGGCCGCCGTGCGCTCCATCACGCGATGTTCGAGTTCCTCGTTGGCCTGGCGTAGCGCGTCCTCGGCGGCCTTGAGGCGCGTGATGTCGTGGATGATCCCGACGAGGAACACGACCTTCCCGTCGTCTCCCCGGAGGGGGACCTTCGTCGTCGTGAGGACGTGCTTCGCGCCCGAGGAGTCGGTCAGCGTCTCCTCGTCGATCATGACGATGCGACCGTCCTCGAACAACTCCACGTCCTTCTGCCGGAAGAACTCGGCTTCGTCCTTCGGGAAGAAGTCGAAGTCGGTCTTGCCGAACATCTCCGCGCGCGGTCGACCGAGCATCTCCTCGAACGCGCGGTTCAAGAGGACGAAGCGGAAGTCCGCGTCCTTGACGAAGATGGGATGGGCCAAGTGGTCGATGACGGACGCGAGGAACTCGAGGCTCATGAGAGCCTCGGACCACAGACACGATCGCGACACGTCCTTCGCCTGCACGTTCATCGGACTCCCCACGGTCGGCGTCACGACGTCACCGCCAAAGGCCCGCGCCCCCTCGTTCTACCCCCGATGGCCCGCGAGCGTCAGACGGAACGTCAACGTGCGGACGTGGCGACGGGTGACTTGTCCTTCGAGGGCTGCGGCTTCGGCGGAACGGCGGCGTACACGATCCCGTAGTTCTGTCCGGGGTTCCACATGAGCCAGCCATGGGATCCGTTCGCTTCCGACGTGCGCACTTCTTCGGCCACGTACTTGGGTCCGTATTCGCTCGACTTCCACATCATGGCCTGGAGCCACGGACGGATGACGGCACCTTCTTTCACGCCCGCGTCGGCGATGAGCTTTCGGATGTTCTTGGTCGCGATGCCCACGATTTCGGGGTGATTTCCCGGGTCGGCGAAGCCGTGGTAGCCGGCCGCGTAGTGGGACGGGTAGACCATCGGCGAGAGCGCTTCGCACTCCTGCGCGAGGAGGTGCGGCTCCTGACCGAGCATGTCGATGTCCTCGCGTTTGCCTTCGGCGGTGACGCCGAAGATGTCGAGCGAGAGCGGCACGCCGCGCGCTTTCGTGATCGCGTGGACGCGCTTCACGAACGCCGTGATGACCTCGATCTTGGTGAGCTTCTTCTCCTCGAGATGGAAGTCGGCGCCCTTGATGCCGAGCACGGGGTAGCGGACGTAGTCGAGTTGGATCTCGTCGGCGCCGGCATCCATCGCCTCGGTCGCGAGGTCGATGACGTACTGCTGCGCGAGTTCGTTCGTCGGGTCGAGCCAACCGAGCTTGTAGGGCTTTCCCCACTTCGACTGCACGGAGATGTCGCCGCGCTTCTTCGCGACGAGTTCGTCCTCGAAGCACGCGATGCGCGACGCGACCCGGATACCGCGCGCGTGCGCGAAGCGGATCGTCCGTGCGAGGTCCTTGATCGGCGTCCACTTGGTCGCCTCGACCTCGATGGCGAGCGGGATCTTCGACGGATACGTGACCGGGCCGTCGTAGTCCTTCGAGTCGAGCACGATGATGTTCATGTCGCGCTTGACCATGCCGTTGAGCATGTCGACGTACTGCTTCATGCCTGCGAGGTTGCCGCGCACGTAGTTGCCGCGGAGCTTCTTGTCCTCCGGCCACCCGAGACGCGCGGCGTCGCCCGTGGCGAACGCTTCATGCACGAGGTTCGGGATCGCGATCTTGTCGCCCGCCTTGGGACCGTACGCGCGGCCCTTGTTCGCCTTCTGGATCTCCTGGGCGAAGTCGTCGGCCATGTACGTCTCGGAGACGTTCAGGTACGCCTTCGCGATCGTGAGCCAGGTGTCGCCGTCCTTGGCGACGTGGAACACCTTCGGGTCGGCATCGCCTTCGAGCTCCCCACCCGGAGGCAGTTGGGCCTTGAGCCACGACGCGAACGTCTGCGGCTCCGCGGCACGGGCCGCGGAGGGAGCCTCCTTCGCCTTCGACGACGCCCCGTCGAGCACGGGCTTCGGCGCCTCCGCGAGGACGGGGGCGGGCTCTTTCGCCTTCGGCGTGGACGCGCCTTCGGCGTCGTGGCTCGCGGCGGGGCGAGCGTTCGCGCACGAGACGGCGAGCGCTCCCGCGACCGCGAGGAGGGAGACGAAGGTCGGGAGACGTTTGCGCGCGGGCGGGAGTCGACGCGAAAGGAAGACTTCGAGCGTACGGAACATGAACTCCACGAAAGCCCACCTCCGGCCGGGCTGCAAATCTCCGGCGACCATTTCCGGCGTCGCGGACGCCGGGTAAGGTCCGTCCGAGTCCGGTGCGGGATACCGACTCCCGGACGAGCTCGACACCGTGACCCACGACATCACCTTGCGTTCCTGGCTCCGCGAAGCGCCCTTCGATTTGGCCCTATCCGCGGGATTTTTCGGCTTCTTCGCCCACGCGGGCGTCCTTTCGGTGCTCGAGGAAGAGGACCTCTTGCCGGCGCGTTTGTCGGGAGCGTCGGCGGGTGCCCTGGTCTCCGGACTGTTCGCGGCGGGACTCTCGTCGGAAGCCCTCCAGTCCGAACTCTTCTCGCTCCGGCGGGAGGACTTCTGGGATCCCGCCGTGGGCCCGGGGCTGCTCCGCGGTCGGTTGTTCCGTGAGCGCGTGCGTGCCCTGCTCCCGACGACACGGTTCGAAGAGGTGCGGGTGCCCGTCGCGCTTTCCGTGTTCGATCTCTTCTCCCGGAAGACGCACGTCCTCGAACGGGGCGATCTTGCGGACGCCATCTGCGCGTCGTGCGCGCTCCCCGGTCTCTTCCGACCCGTGTGGATCGGAGGGCGGCCGTACATCGACGGTGGCGTCGCGGATCGACCCGGCATCCGGGGAACGCGGGGGTCGCGCGTGCTCTACCACCACTTGGCGTCCCGTTCGCCCTGGCGCTTCACGGTGCCCTTCCCCGAACGGGACGGTCTCGTGTCCCTCGTGTACGAGGGTCTTCCGAGGGTGGGTCCCTTCCGACTCGACGTCGGTTTGCGGGCGTTCGAGGAAGCGCGACGGCGGACCCGGACGCGCTTGGACGCTCCGCTCCACGGGTGACGGCGAACCGGCCCGGGCGCGAGGTGGTCAGCGCGTCGGGGGCAGCTCGAACACTTCGGGGAACAAGGTCGCGAGCGAAAGGTCTCGACGGACGTCCGGTGACGAGCCGCCGGTCGGGTCGACGGCGACGAGGATCACGGGAATGTCCCGGGCGAATTCGACGAGCACCTGGCGGCACATGCCACACGGCGGGGCGGGCGTGATGCCGGCCGTGACGACCACGACGGCGCGGAGATCCTTCTCTCCACGGGAGACCATCTGCCCGATCGCCATCCGTTCCGCGCAGATCGTGGCGCCGTAGGACGCGTTCTCGACGTTGCACCCCGTGACGACGGCACCGCTGCCCGTCAAGAGCGCCGCGCCCACGTGGTAGTTCGAATAAGGTGCGTGGGCGTTCCGCCGCGTCGCCTTCGCGGCCTCGATCATCGTCGCGACGATCGCTTCGTCCACGGGTTTCACGACGTGGCTCCGGCGCGTTTCACCCAGCCCGCGAGGAGTTTCACCAGATCGTCGCGACGCGAACGCGCCGTTTCCTCGACCTCGGCATGATCGAGCACGGCGTCGGTCGTGCCGGCGGCGAGGTTCGTGATGCAGCTCAACGCGCCGACGCGGACGCCCATGTGGCGAAGCGCGATCGCCTCGTGCACCGTGCTCATGCCCACGGCCTGCGCTCCGAGGATCCGGAGCATGCGGACTTCCGCGGGCGTCTCGTAGGTGGGACCGAGGAGGCCGGCGTACACGCCTTCGCGGAGCGCGATTCCGTGGGCCGCGGCCACGTCCCGCGCGAAGGCACGGAGCCCGCGGTCGTAGGCGTGGCTCATGTCCGGGAAGCGGGGACCGAGTTCGGGATCGTTGGGTCCGGTCAGTGGATTCTGCCCCATCAAGTTCAAGTGATCGGTGACGAGCATCAAGTCACCGGCGGACCAGGTCGGCTCGAGGCCGCCGGCCGCGTTCGTGAGGAGAACGGCGTCGACCCCGAGTCGTGCCATGGTCCGGACGCCGTGGACGACCCGGTCCATGGGGTGACCTTCATAAAGGTGCACCCGCCCCTGCATGCACACGACCGGGACACCGCCCGTCGTGCCGAAACAAAGGTTCCCCGCGTGCCCCACCACCTTCGACGCCGAGAAGTGCGGGATCTCGCCGTAGGGGATTTTCACCACGCCTTCGAGCGCGTCGGCGAAGGCACCGAGGCCGCTTCCGAGGACGACCCCGACGCGGGGCGCCTCGGGCATCCGCGGACGGAGGGCGGCCACGGTTTCGTCGAGGGTCGAGCGGAGGGAACGAGCGTCACGGTCCATGCCGGGCACCATCCCGGTAGAATTGCTTTTGCGTAAATATTCCGTAGAGATAGCGGAGACCGTCAACGGAATGACATGGGTCGATTCGGCCGGGGTTCCCGCGGACACCACTTCGTGTAGGGTCTCTCACCGAAGTGCCGACGCAGCAACTCTCCATTCGGCCGGCTCCCTCCGGCACGCCCGCCGATGACGGAATCGGCCCCATCTCCATCGCCCTGGTCCGCACGGTGCTGAAGAATTGGGTGGCCGTGGTGTGTTGCACGGCGCTCGGCCTCGGGGGGATGGCGCTCTACACGCGGACGCTGCAGCGGATCTACCAGTCGTCCGCGACCATCGAACTCGATCCGCACGTCCCCCATCCCCTCGGCCAGAAGATGGACTCCATCGTCCAATTCGGCTCGGGCGACTACTGGGACAACCAGGAGTACTACAACACCCAATACAAGGTGATCACGTCCGAGCGCGTCCTCGGACTCGTCGCCACCGATCTCGGACTCGTCGACGACGACCGCTTCTGGAATCGCCCCGACGGCAAGAAGCCCGCGGTCGCTCCGACGCTCGAGGACACGGTCGAGGCCCTCCGGGCGAAGATCTCGGTCGACCCCATCAAGGGAAGTCGCCTCGTCGTCGTCCGCGTCGAGGACACGGACATCCAGCGCGCGCGCGTGCTGTGCCAGGCCATCGTCGCGACCTACGTCGAACAGAACCGCAAGATGGCGGTGAGCACCACGACGGACGCCATCGACTGGATGAACGACCAGATCGGCAAGGTGCAGAAGAACCTGGAAGCGAGCGAGAACGCTCTCCACGACTTCAAGCGACAGAACGCCCTGCCGAGCATCTCGATCAACGAGGCCTCCAACGTCCTCCGCATCGAACTGCAAGGGTTCGACGAGGCGCTGACGAAGACCCGCACACGGAAGCAGGAGCTGCTCGCGCGCCTCGCGGAGCTCCGCAAGATCGACGCGGATTCCATCGAGAGCCTCCCTTCCTCCGAACTCCTCGGGAGCACGAGCCTCCAGAAGCGTCGCGACGATCTCGAGAACGCACTGAAGGAACGGGACGGTCTCGAGGCCGCGGGCAAGGGTACCGGCCATCCGCACGTGCGGGAAATCGAGACGAAGATCGAACGCGCGAAGCGTTCCCTCGTCTCCGAGGTGAAGAACATCCAGGGCGCCATGGAGAAGGACCTCGCGATCCTGGAGCGCCAGGAGCGCGGAGAAGCGGGTCTCTTCGAGTCCTCCCGCAAGGCCGCCGTCGATCTCAACATGAAGGAGATCGAGTACCGACGCCTGGACCGCGCGCGCGACAACTTCGAGAAGGTCTACTCGATGCTCCTCGAGCGCGAGAAGGAAGCGGACCTCGCGAAGGACGTGAAGGTGAACAACGTCCACGTCGTCGACAGCGCGTCGACTCCGAAGTCGCCCATCCGTCCCTCGACCAACACGAACCTCCTGACGGGAGGATTGTTCGGGCTCATCGTCGGCCTCGCGATCGCGCTCGGCCGCGCGCAGCTCGACGCCTCCATCAAGACGCCGGACGAGATCGAGACGAAGCTGGAGGTGCCGTTCCTCGGGCTCCTCCCCGAAAGCTCCACCCGCGATTCACGTCGCGCGCGGCGCAAGCGGGGACGCTCGCCGAATCTCCCGCCGGCTCCCTCGGTCACCGCCGAACTGACCGTGCACGTCGACCCCCTGAGCGGGATGGCGGAAGGTGCGCGCAGCGTGCGCACGAACATCGTGTTCACGAACGTGGAGAAGCCGTACCGCAGTCTCCTCGTCACGAGTACGGCGCCCGGCGAGGGCAAGACGACCCTCGCGTGCAGCCTCGCCATCTCCATGGCGCAGGGTGGGCAGCGCGTGTGCATCGTGGACTGCGATCTTCGTCGGCCCCAGCTCCACCGGATCTTCGATCGCCGCGGCGACTTCGGTCTGATGGACGTGCTCGACGGCAAGGCGACCCTCGGCGAGGCCGCGCGACCGACCGTCGTCCCCAACCTCTCCTGCATTCCGTCCGGACGCACGCCCCAGAATCCGGCGGACGTCCTCCAGTCCGCGGAGTTCCGACGCTTCCTCATGGAACTCGAGGAGTCGTTCGACGTCGTCGTCATCGACAGCGCCCCGCTGGTCGCTGTCACCGACTCCGCGATTCTCTCGACCCTCACCGACGCCACCGTGTTCGTCATCCGCGCGGGTTCCACGACCCGATTCGCCGCACGGCGCGGACTCCGTGCCCTCGCCCAGGTCGACGCGCCAATCGTGGGCGCGGTCCTGAACCGTGTCGACTTCACGAAGCACGAGTATCGCTACTACCAGCAGTACTATTACTACGAGCAACAGGGGTACGCGGCCCTGCGGAACGACGAGGGGAGCACCAGCGACCCGCCCGACTCCGATCCGCCGCCCGCGGGTTCGGTTCCCCCGGACGCGCCGTCCGTCCCGCACTGACGTTTCGCGCTGCGACGGTTCCCGTGGTGGACGACGTCGCGCGGAGCGGTCACTTCCCGAACTTCGCCTTCAGCGCGGACGCCACGATGGGAGGGGCGTAGCGGCTCACGTCCCCTCCGTGGCTCGCGATCTCGCGCACGAGGGACGCGGACACGAACCCGTGTTTCGTCCGCGTGGGGAGGAAGAGGGTGTCCACCTCGGGAAACAGATCGGCGTTGGCGTGCGCGATCTGGAGTTCGTATTCGAAGTCCGTCGCGGCGCGGAGGCCGCGGACGATCACGCGGGCCTTCCGCTCCTTGCAGAAGTCGATGAGGAGACTGTCGAAAGCCTCGACGGTGACGTTCGGCAGATGGGAGGAAGCGTGCTTGACGAGGTTCAGGCGCTCCTCGATGGAGAAGAGGGGCTTGCGCGTCGCGTGGACTCCGATGCCCACGATGACGTCGCTGAAGAGCGCGGCCGCACGATCGATCAGGTCCAGGTGACCGTAGGTCACCGGATCGAAGCTTCCCGCGTAGACGGCGAGACGTGCGACCGATGCGCTCATGGCTTCTTCCCTTTCGGAGTCTTGGTCGAGGGGGCGGGGCTCGGCGCGTTGGAGGTGGCAGGAACGGCCGCAGCGGGGGCCGACGGCGCCGGCGACGTCGTCTGCGGAGCCGCAGGAGGCGACGTTTCTCGGGCACCGCGATCGACTTCGAGGGTCGGATCCGCTTCCAGCCACACGAAGCGCCCCGAATCGCCGAAGGTGACGCGGAACAACGAGAGGAGCCCGGATCCTACGACGCCGGCGAGATCGACGTCGACGTTGGAGAGGAGATCGTTCATGGGCACGCCCCCGACCGCCGGGATTCGCGGCAGGTCGAAGGCCCCGAACTTGATGTTCGGGACGACACCGGTCTTCACCGCGCCACCCGGCGCCGAAGGCTCGGGACGGAGCGACGCCGGATCGACACCGGCCTGGCGCCACGTCCCGTCCTCGAGCGCGAGGGGGAAGAACGACGACGAATCGACGAGAAGGGTCGCCTTCCCTTCCGCCTTCGGGGAGACGCCCAACCGGACGAGCATGCCGCCCCCTCGCACGTAGTGCACCGGGACGCGGCTCGCGTCCGGCGGTGCGACGGGCTCGTTCTTGCGGACGACGAACTGGTCGCCGCGGCGGTCGAAGGTCACGTGCGCGTGACGGAGGAGGTTGATGCCGAGCAGGGCCTTGATGGGCGCGCCGAGTTGGCGGGAGACTCCGGAGAGGTCCTGCGTCAGCGCGGGGACGTCCTTGACCTCCACCTTGCCGCCGAAGCGGAGGTTCACCCACGAGGGTTCCTTGCGGGCGTTGGAATCGACGATGACTTCCGTGTTGGCGGTCGCCACCAGGGCGAGGACGTTCTCTCCGTCGAGTTCGACGGGAACGACGAGGATCGGCCCCGCCTGCGGCATCTCGACGGCGGTGACGAGCGCGCCTTCGATGGTGAACGGCTTCCGGCCGGCCCCCTGACGCGCGAGCCGCGAGACCGAACGCGCCCACGGATCTTTCACGGTGGGATCCTTGAGCATCGCGTCGAGCTCGTCGGCGGCCTGTTCGATGTCTCCGGCGAACCAGTGGGCCCTACCCCGGATCGCGTGGGCGTCCGGAGACTCGAGGCCTTCGGTCAACTTGATCGCCTCGGCGAATTCGAGCTTCGTGAGGGCGAGCTTCGCGGCGACGGTGCGCGTCTCGGCGTCCTTGGGCGAAGCCTGGAGCGCGGACTTGGAGGCCTCGTACGCGTCCTCCATCTCGCCGTTCTTGTATTCGGCCTTCGCGCGGACGAGCCACTTGTCCGCGAGGGGAGTCCGATCTCCCGTGCCCCCGGTGCTCGGACCGCACGCCACGGAGGTCGTGGCCGCGGCGAGGAACGCGAGTCGGAGGACGGTACGGCGGCGGGGTACGAAGTTCATGGGTCTCGCGTTTTCGGGGGGGATTCGGGGGGCCGTTCTCCGGCATCCGAGGGCGGGATGCCGTCGACGCGGAGGATGCGATCGGCGCGGAGTTCACGACGACCGCGACCGGGGAGCTGATACCCCAACACCTTGGGCGGGTCGAGTTCGGAGAGGACGCCTTGGACGACCAAGGTCATCGTTTCCGCGGGTTTCTTGCTGGGACGGTAGGTCAGTTCGACGGGCCGCGACTCCCGGCGCGCCGCCTCGCAGGCTTCGAGGATCGCCGCGCGCGCCTTGCGTTCGGCGACGCGTACCTCCCAGAGATCGCGGGGACTCGTCGGAGCGAGCAACTCGAGACATTTCGCGAAGAGCCTCCTCATCGCGAGCACGTCCCCGTCCGCGCGATGGGCGTGCCCACGGTCGAACTCGAGCCCCACGGCGAGCGCGTCGAGCGAGTAACTCCTCTGCAGGAAGGCCCGGCGCGCGAGCACCAGGGTGTCGAGCCAATGCGTCGGTGCGAACGTCACCCCCACGCGTCCGAACTCCGCGGCGAGGAATCGGATGTCCCATTCGGCGGCGTGCGCGACGAAGATGGCGCCGTCGAGGGTGGTGCGGAGGGATTCCGCGAGCTCGGTGAAGGGGGGCGCGTCCGCGAGGGCCGCCTCGTCGAGACCGTGCACGTGCGCGGCCCCTCCCGCGCGTTCCGGAGGCTTCACGAGCGTCGACACCCGGGACTCCACGACGTCCCCTCGGACGCGCTCGATGCACACTTCGACGACGCGGTCCTGTTTCGCGTCGAGCCCGGTCATCTCGAGATCGACGAAGGCGAAGGGTGCCTCCGCGATCGGGAGATCCCACGGCGCCCCTTCGGGCGGAGGCGGCCGCCGGGGCATCCCGGACTCAGCGCTCCACGAGCATCGAGATGCCCTGCCCGACACCGATGCAGAGGCTCGCGAGCCCCCGACGCTTGCCGCGCGCTTTCATGGCGTGGAGCAGGGTCCCGAGGATCCGGCTCCCGCTCGATCCGATGGGATGCCCCAAGGCGATGGCGCCTCCGTTCACGTTCACCTTCGTGGGATCGAGATCGAGTCCGCGGAGGCACGCGATGGATTGGGCCGCGAACGCCTCGTTGAGTTCGACGAGATCGAGATCGCCGACGCGCCACGCGGCGCGCTCGAGGGCGGCTTTGGTGGCCGGTATCGGTCCCTCTCCCATGAAATTCGGTTCGACACCGCGGGTCGCGAAAGCGACGATCCGCGCGAGGGGTTCGAGCTTCGATTCACGCAGCGCAGCTTCCGAGACGACGAGGACGGCGCTGGCGCCGTCGTTCACCGGGGAGCTGTTGCCGGCGGTCACGCTTCCGCCCTTCCGGAACACCGCGGGAAGCTTCGCGAGACCGGCGAGCGTGGTGTCCGCGCGGGGCGATTCGTCGGCGTCGAGACGCACCGTTTCGCCCTTCTTCGCGGGGACGTCGACGGGGACGATTTCCGCGTCGAAGGCGCGCGCGCGCACGGCGTCCGCGGCCTTGCGTTGCGACTCGACCGCGAAGGCGTCCTGCTCGTCCCGGGAGATGCCCCACTTCTCGGCGACGTTCTCGGCGGTCTCCCCCATGGAATGGAGGGGGAAGCGTTCGGCCATCTTCGGGTTCTCGAAACGCCACCCGATGGTGGTGTCGTAGACGGTCGGGAACGCGCGCGCGAACGCTTCCTCCGACTTGCGGAACGCGAACGGTGCACGCGTCATGCTCTCGACGCCCCCGGCGACCACGACCTCGGCGTCCCCTGTGAAGACGCGCATGGCGGCGTCGGCGACGGCTTCGAGCCCGGAACCGCACAGGCGATTGACGGTCACGGCGGGGACTTCGTACGGCAGCCCCGCGAGGAGCGCGGCCATGCGTGCGACGTTCCGGTTGTCCTCGCCCGCCTGGTTCGTCGCGCCCAGGACGACGTGATCGACCTTCGGCGCGAGCGCCGGCGAACGCGCGAGGATCGCCTTCACGACGTGCGCGGCGAGGTCGTCGGGACGCACGCTCGCGAGCCCCCCGCGGAAACGACCGATGGGAGTTCGAACGGCGTCGACGACGTAGGCGGCGGTGAGGGCGACCATCGCCCGGCAAGATACCCCGGATTCCGGGGCCCGGGTCCGGAGTTCAGCGACGGCGGCGCGAGCGCGAGAGTCCGACGAAGACGAGCGCCGCGGCGCCCATCGCGCCGAGAGCGAACGAACCGGTCGCCGGCGTCCCGGCGCCTCGGCACGCGCACGCACGCGGATCCTCGTTGTCGAAGATGGTGGGTTCGGCGCCGGCTTCCGGCTCGACGGACGCGTCGGGCGTGACGACGATGACCGTACCTCCTTCCCCGCCTCCGTCGGGGTCCGCGATGGATCGGAGGAACAAGGACGTGGGCGTGGCCACGGAGGCGAGGTGGTCGAAGTCTCCGGGATACTCCGCGACGATGGAGTGATCGCCCGCGGCCAGCGTCGACGTCGCGAGGACGGCGACTCCGGAGTTGTCGAGATCGGCGACACCGATCGAGACGATGCCGTCGCGGAACTCGACGCTCCCCTTCAGCGGTCCGGAGACGGACGACCGGACCGTTCCGCGGAATCCGATGGTCTCGCCCGCGTTCGCGATGCTCGGAGTGACGACGACCGTGACGTCGCAGGGGATCTTGGCGATCTCGAACATCTTCATGCTGCCGACGTCGGGTCCGATCGTATCGGTCCCGCTGTATTCGACGCGGATGTTGTGGACGCCGGCATGGAGTCCTTCGAGGTCGAGGGACGCCGTGCCCATGTCGAGGGTCTTCGTGCCGAGCATCGCCGAACCCTCGAAGAAGGTGACCGTGCCGGTCAGGCCGCCCTGCCCGGTCAACGGGAGGAACGGCGTGCCGCGGACCGTGATCTTGTCGCCGAACTTGGGAGCTTCGGGCGAGATGGCGATCGTCACGGACGATCCCATCTTCCCGACGACGAAGGTCCGCTCGGGCGAATCGCTCTCGAAAAGATCGTCCGAGCCGTCGAAGTGCGCGCGGACCTTGTGCACGCCCTCCGGGAAGTCCCGCTTGTCGAGACCTGCGCGCCCGAGCGTGTCGATGGGCAACGTGTCGAGGACGGTCGAACCTTCGTAGTACGTGACCGTCCCGGAGCGCGGCGTCCCAGCGGGCGGGGGCGCGGAGACCGTCGCGAGCATGCCGATGTTCTGTCCGAGGGCGGCCTGGCTCGGTGTCGCGGAAAGGTCGATGGACGTGGTCGCCTTCGCGATGGTGAGGGTGAGCGTCGCGGTGGTCGGCCCGTAGTTCGAGTCGCCTTCGGTCCGCGCGGTGAGGACGTGCGTTCCGGCACCGAGGGTCCCGACGATCGCGGAGGCGGTCCCGGTCCCGTTGAGGCGCGCGGTCGCGAGGAGGGTCGAGCCTTCGGAAATGGTCACGTTCCCGGCCGGAAGGGCCGTCTGCGGCGCGACGGCGGCCGTGCGGACGACGAACGTGATCGACTGTCGCGCGACGGGGTTCATGACGGAGGTCGTGAGGGCGACGCTCGAGAAGGGACGTTGGACGACGTGCACGAGCGGGGAGGAGGTGCTCGCGAGGAACCCGGTGGAGGCGGCGTATTCGGCCGTGTACGTGTGACTGCCCAGGGCGACGCCCGACAAGGTCGCCGTCGCGTGCCCGGTGCCGTCGAGAGTCCCGGTTCCGACGGTGTTCGTACCTTCCTTGAAGGTCACGCTTCCGGAGACCGTGTTCGTCGATCCCCCGTTCGCGGTGACCGCCGCGTTCAGGACGACGTTCGATCCGATGATCGAGGGCGTATTCGACGTGAGGGCGACCGTGGTCGCTTCCGCACCTTCCGCGCGGACGATGATTCCGGCGATGCGAAGTCCCGGATCCGCGGATTCGACGTGGAGCGTGTTCGTCCCTCCCTTCACGTAGTTCGGGATGCCGCCCGGGGAGTCGAGCTCGAGACGCCGCTCCGTAGTGCACGCGCACGTGAGTATGCCCGGCGACGCGAAGAGCGTGCCGATGGCGGTGCCGTTCAGCGTCACCGGGGCATCGGCCGCGTGCTCGAATTCGCCGCGGACCGTCACGACGATCTTCGTGACGGGCGCGTCCGCCGGGGACGTGTCGGTGAACGTCCTGTCGCCACCGTTCCACGTCCCGAGGGTCGGATCGGTGAAGTCCCCACCGCAGACTTGGCATCCCGGGTTCGCCGCGGTGCCGCCCGTGAAGCCGCCGAGCGTGTGGTCGACGCCGAAGTACGCGAGGCGTGTCGTGCCGAGGTCCGTGGACGCGGGTCGTGACCCGGGCGCGTCGACGTTGGTGCAGGCGAACAAACCGGAGGCGACGAAGGCGAAGGTCGCGAAGCGACCACGCGAGGAAGCGAAGGTCATGGACCAAGCGTAGCGCGTGCGCGCCCGCCGTGTCCCGTTACGGACCTCGTGTGGTCGAGGGTGAGGAGCCGGCGCACGCGCGCGCCTCGGGCGGATCCGGCGTCGGCCGCGTCAGACGACCGGAACGCCGTCCTTCCACACGTAGAATCCCTCGCCCGTCTTCTTGCCGAGCCTCCCGGCCCGCACCATCGCCCGGAGGATCGCCGGCGGTCGGAACTGTTCGCCGATCTCGCGCTGGAGGTGCTCGAGGATCGCGAGCCGCACGTCGAGGCCGACGAGATCGGTGAGCTTCAACGGCCCCATCGGGTGGCGGTAACCGAGCTCCATGCCGCGGTCGATGTCGGCCGCGGAGGCGACGCCGGACTCGAGCATGCGCATCGCTTCGGCGCCGAGGATCACGCCCAGACGACTCGTGGCGAACCCTGGGACGTCGCGGACGACGATCGGCGTCTTCTGCAACGTCCTCGCGAGGTCGAGGGCGCGCTCGACGGTGGCCTCGGACGTGGCGAGTCCACGGACGATCTCGAGCAGCTCCATCACCGGAGGCGGATTGAAGAAGTGCAGCCCGATGGTGCGATCCGGCGCGCCGACACGGGCCCCGAGTTCGGTGAGGGAAAGGGACGACGTGTTCGACCCCAGGAGCGTCGTGGCCGGTGCGGCGACGATCACGCGCCGGAAGAGATCCACCTTGAGGTCCATGGATTCGGGAACGGCCTCGACGACGACCTCCGCATCCCGACTCGCCGCCTCGACGGACGTCACGACGGCGAGACGGCCCTTCGCGTGCGTCGCCTCCTCGGCGGTCAGCTTGGACTTCGTCACCATGCGATCGAGCTGTTCGCCGATGGACCGCACCGCCTTGTCGGCGCGCGCGGCGTCCGAATCGAACAGTCGCGTCTCGAAACCGCGCATCGCCGCGACCTGCGCGATGCCTTGCCCCATGGTTCCGGTGCCGAGCACCGCGAGGACCTTCGTCGCCATGTTCGTGCTCCTCACGCCGGGACGGCGTCACCCGTGTCCGGTGCGGCGATGGCGGCGCTCTCCTTGCCCGAGGTCCCGAGGGCGTGACCGCACGCGCATTCGGAGGGCACGTGATCCTTGTGGTACACGCGCTCGCACGCGTCGCAGAGTCGCGCGTCGGGCTCGTAGGCGATGGCGACGTCGCTGGCCGCACAACGACGACCGACGACCTGGGGAGGATCGAGCGTGAGGACCTCGCCGCCCTCCGTGGCCTCCGAGAAGGCGACGTTGTCGGGGACGTCGAGCACCGCGGGCACGCGCGCGCGGGCCTCCCGGACGATGAAGCCGCACGCGAGGGGGTGGGCGGCGCGCGGGACGATCCACTCGGCGGACGCCCCGCCGTCGACGGTGCCTTCCACGATCAGGCTCTGGGAGGAATCCTTCCAGCCGATGCGTTTCACGGCGTACCAAGGCATGCGTTCGAGGCCACCCCGTTCGCGGGCCATGCCCGCGTCGCCGACGCGGATCATGGCTTCGCTGGTGGTTCCGATCCAGATCGCGATGGCGGTGAGAAGTGCGCCGCCGGCGATGACGGGTGCCGCGTAGGTCACGACGTCGCCGCCCATCTGGGGCTGGACGAACTGGCCGTAGAATCCCGCACCGAGTGCGGCCGCGCCGAGACCGCCGACGGTCGCGACGAGACCCGGGGGCGTCGTGACGCGCGCCTCGAACCGTCGTTCGCGTCGGTCCCGCTTCGTACTCTTCTTCTTCGAACCCTTCGAACCCTTCGCCATGGGCGCAGCCTACCGCGAACCGGAGGATTCGATGCGCGCGAGTTCGTCGTAGAGGAACGCTGCGCTCTTGATGCCCAGGTGGTAGTTCTCGAGGTCGAGCCATTCGTTCGGAGCGTGCGCGTTCTCGTCCGGCTGACCGAATCCCATGAGCAGGCAAGGCTTGCCGGTGACGTCGGCGATGGTGCGGACGAACGGGATCGATCCGCCCTCGCGGATGAACACCGTGGGCCGTCCGAACGCACGCGAGAACGCCCGCTTGGCCAGTTCGAAGACCGGGTGATCCGTCGGTGCGAGGTACGGCCGCCCGCCGTGCAGGTTCGTGATGCGGACGTCGACACCGGCGGGAGCGACCGATCGGAGGTGCTTCTCGACGAGCGCGAAGATCGCGTCGGGCTCCTGGTGGGGAACGAGGCGGCAACTGATCTTGGCGATCGCCTTCGCGGGGATGATGGTCTTGGCGCCTTCGCCCTGGAAACCGCCGGCGATGCCGTTCACGTCGAGGGTCGGTCGCGCCCAGACCCGTTCGAGGGTGGAGAAGCCGGCCTCGCCGTGCACGCCCTTCGATCCCGTCGACGCGAGCCATTCGGCTTCGTCGAACGGCAGGCCCCGGATCTCGTCGCGTTCGGCCTTCGTGAGTTCGACGACCGCGTCGTAGAAGCCCGGAACCCGGATCTTCCCTTGATCGTCGTGGAGACTCGCGATCATCCGTGCGAGGACGTTCACGGGATTGTGGATGCCACCGCCGAACGAGCCCGAATGGAGATCGCTCTTGGGCCCCGTCACTTCGACTTCCATGTACATGAGCCCGCGGAGGCCGACGCACAGGGAAGGAATGCCCCGGCCGAACATCGCGGTGTCGCTCACGCACACGAAGTCCGCCGTGAGTTCCTTCGTCTTCGCGCGGAGGAGATCGTCGAGGTGGACGCTGCCGACTTCCTCCTCGCCCTCGACGATGAGCTTCACGTTGATGGGGAGCTTCTTCTTGGTCTTCAGGAAGGACTCGATGGCCTTCACGTGGATGTAGACCTGCCCCTTGTCGTCGACGACGCCGCGGCCCCACATGCGGCCGTCGCGGATGGCGGGCTCGAACGGCGGCGAGATCCACTCGTCGAGCGGATCGACGGGCTGCACGTCGTGGTGTCCGTAGATGAGGAGCGTCGGCTTGCCGGGCGCGTGGTTCCACTCGGCGAACACGGCCGGGTGCCCCTTCGTCGGCCACACGGCGACGTTCTCGCCTCCGAGCGCGCGCAGCTCGTTCGCGAGGAACTCCGCGTTCTTGACGACGTCACCCTTGCGGGCGGGGTCGCTCGAGACGGCGGGGATACGAACCCAGGTCATGAGCTCGTCGACGAAACGCTTCCGATTCGTGTCGATGAAGGAGAGGACGTCATCCATGGCGGGAGGGACGTTCGTACGCCTCGTGGGGAATGACAAGCCCGATCACTTCGAGAGGACGGCCAGCGCGTCGCGGAGCAAGGACTCGAGGGGCTCGGCACGGACGCGTTCGCCGAGGGCGACCACGGCCCGCTCGGCGTCGTTCGCCCGGTATCCCATGCCCACGAGGGCGTTCGTGAGCGTCGCCGCGGTCGCGGTGGGGACGGACTTGGTCTTGCCGGAAGGCGACACGGGCCCCGCGAACGCGTCGAGCTTTCCGGTGAGTTCGAGGACGAGTCGTTCGGCGGATTTCTTCCCGATGCCGGGCACGCGCGTGAGGCCCGCCACGTCCTTGTCGGCAACGGCACGCGCGAGTTCGACGGCGGGAAGCGCGGAGAGGACCGAAAGTGCCGTCTTCGGGCCGATGTTCGAGATGCCGATGAGCGTACGGAACACGGAACGCTCCCGTTCGTCCGCGAACGCGAAGAGGACGAACGCGTCCTCCCGCACGTGGGTATGGACGAAAAGCGTCACGCGTCCGTCGTCCCGGGCTTTCACGCGCCCCAGGGTGCCGAGCGGCACCGCGACCTCGTACCCCACGCCGCCCACGTCCACGACGACGTCGTCCCCGGCGTCCGAAACGACCGTGCCCGTCAGTCGCCCGATCACGGACGCACCGTCGTCGTGGTCCCACGGAATCCCCCGGGTGCCCGGGCGCCGGCGAAGATGGGTCGTGGGAGCGGTGTCTGGCGCATGGGGGTCTCCAACCTGGATCGATTCCGGTCCACGGACGACGTCCGTTCCTTGCGGAACGAATCTCCGACTTTTACCATTGAGTGACGTACTTCTGCGCATCCGTCGTTCTCGTCCGAGATCGGGGATCGGGGCTTTCCAAGAATGGCGGCGAAGGGCTCACGAACGGCCATGGGGCTGGTACTGGTGAGCCTCCTCGCGACTTCTGCCGCACGTGCGGAGGGTCCCGTCGCGCCCGGTGCACCCGGTCCTCCGGCGACGAGCCCGGGCGGAGACCAGGCCGCGGATGCCGAAGCCGACGAGAAAGCCGCGGGGAAGTGGTTCGCGGACGGCATGAAGGCGTTCGATGCCGGGGACTTCCCGCGCGCGGCCGAAGCCTTCGAAGCGGCCTATGCGAAGAAGCCCCACCCTTCGCCGCTCTGGAACGCCGCGCGCGCGTGGCAACGGGCGGGCGAACCCGCGCGGGCGGCGAACGCGTACGCCCACTTCCTCCGCGAATCTCCCCCGTCCAAGGATCGCACGTCCGCGGCGAAAGAGCTCGAGCGACTCGCCCTCAAGCTCGGGGTGTTCGACGTGCACGCGGACGGCGCGCGGGACGTCACCGTCGACGGGCTCCGTACGGCGGACTCCAAGGTGTACGTGACGCCGGGGAGCCATTCGCTCGAAGCGATCTTCCCCTCGGGCACGTCGAAGGTCGTCGACACCGTGAACGCCGGGGACGTCCGCACCGTGACCCTGACCGCGGAGTCGCCGAAATCCGTGGTCACGCCGCCGCCGAGCGACGAACGGACGGGAAGCAAACCGTTCACCCCCGCGCTCGTGCTCGCGGGCGGTGCGCTGACGGCCGTGGGCGTGGGTCTCGCCGTCGCTTCCGGTATCGACACGCTCGCGGCCCGCGACACGTTCGATTCCGATCCCAGTCCGACGAACCTCGCGAGCGGACGGGACAAGCAGGTGCGCACCAACGTCGCCATCGGCGTGGCCGGAGGTCTCGCGATCCTGACGGCGGCGGCGGCCGTGTTCCTCGTCGATTGGTCGGGTCCGAAGAAAGCGGCGACGGGAACCATCCGCTTCGGTGTGGGCCCTGCATCGGCGGCGATCGGAGGCTCGTTTTGAGTTCGCTGCCGCCGCCGCGCCTCCGTCTGGGCAACTACGAACTGCTCGTCGAGCTCGCCTCCGGAGGCATGGCGACGGTGCACATCGCCCGGCAGATCGGAGCGGCGGGGTTCGAGCGTCTGGTGGTCGTCAAACGGGTGCATCCTCACCTGCTGGGCAACCGCGAGTTCTACGACATGTTCCGGGACGAAGCGCGCGTCGCGTCCCTCATCCGCCACCCCAACGTCGTGTCGGTCATCGACGTCGTGGAGGAGGGCGGGGAACTGTTTCTCGTCATGGAGTACGTGGAATCGGTGGCGTTCTGGACGCTCACGCGCATGGCGCGCGAGAACGGCGTCCACGTGCCTCCCGCCGTCGTGAGCCGCGTCCTCTGCGACACGCTGTCGGGTCTCGAAGCCGCCCACCAGGCCACCGATCTCGCGGGCCACGCGCTGGAAGTCGTCCACCGGGACGTGTCCCCGCAGAACGTCATCGTCGGCATCGACGGCACCGCACGACTCATCGACTTCGGTGTCGCCAAGGCCGCGCATCGTCTCAGCGAGACGCGCAGCGGCGGAGTCAAAGGGAAGATCGCGTACATGTCGCCCGAACAAGCGACGGGCCTCCCGGTCGACCGGAAGGTGGACATCTTCGCGGCGGGCGTGATGCTCCACGAAGCGCTCACGGGCAAGCGGTTGTTCCACGGCGAGAACGATCTCGAGACCATGCGGAGCATCTTCGAGAAGCCGATCCCGAATCCGTCCGAGATGGCGGAGTCGCTCCCCCGCAGCGTGGACATCGTCGTCCAACGCGCGCTCGCGCGGACGTTGAGCGAGCGGTACGGATCCGCGGCCGAATTCCAGGACGCCCTCGAGCTCGCCATTCCTCCCGCGAGCGCGCGCGACGTCGCGCGCTTCACCATGGACGTCACGGGCGAGCGCATCCTCGAACGTCGCGAACGTGTGAAGGCACTGCTCGCCGGGGAGAGGCCGCGCGCGTCGACGAGCGTGCGTCCCGAACCGATGGGCTCGGGATCCCTCGGAAGCACGGTGGCCCCGGCCATCGAACGCGAACGCAAGCGGCGCGCGGCGGAAGCGGCCGCGGCCCAGACGCTTTCGGTGAGACGATCACGCCGCACCACGGTCGCGTTCGTCGCGGTGGGTCTCTCGCTGGCGCTCGTCGTTTCGGCCGCCCTCGTCCGTGGCCTGACCGGTGGACCGTCGTCGACCGACTCCGACCCGCGCACGACGGCCTCCGGTTCGCCCTCGGGTTCGACCCTCGGTGCGCCTCCCGTCGAAGACCCGGTCCCGCGGACGACGTCGACGGCCGTCGATCCCCCGCATCGCTTCGACGCCGACCTTCCGGACGCCACCGCCCCGGTCGCGGACGCCGCCACGACGTCGCGGGTCCCTTCCGTTCCGACGCCGACGGGCACGACGCCGCGGACGCGACCTCCCGGATCGGCGAAGCCGTCTTCCGGCCTCCGCGACAATCCGTACGGGAAACACTGATGCCGCGCGTCGCGAAGTCGACGGGCCGAGCCGTGTTCGTCGCCGCCATCGCCGGCGCGGTGCCGTTCCTCGCGATCGCGTTCCACGTCGCCGGCTGCACGACGTTCGACGGACTCGTGGCCCGCACCGGATCCGGGGACGGCGGAGGACGGCTACCGACGGGCGACGCGGTGGTCGACGCGTCCGAAGGCGGAGCGCGCGCTCCCGGGTACCTGGCGCTCGCCGACGGGGTGAAACTTTGCGCCCGGATCAATGCGTGCCCGACGCTCGCGCGGTCGACCATCGCGTCGACGGGCATCCAACTCGACACGTTGAACTTCTCGGCGTGCCTCGAGTGGGCGACGGGACCGGTTCCTCCGAACCGACCCGGCTTCGCCACGCAGGCGGGCATCCTTCAATGCATGGCCCGCGCGAACGATTGCGGGTCGGCGGGCGAGTGCCTCTCGGTGGACTTCCTCTCGGAAGACGACAAACGCTGCAAGGACGTGGAAGCCGGCACGGAGCGCTGCGCCGACGACGGCCTGTCGGTCGTCCGATGCGGGACGACGAAGGTCGCGCTCCACTGTCGGAGCTCGCTCTACGGACCGAACGCGTCGTGCCGTCCCGGGAACGGGGGCACGTATTGGTGCGCCCTCGATCCGCCGTGCCCGAGTGCGACCTGCAACGGGTCGCTCCTCCAGTACTGCGGCTCGAGCGGACTCCACAGCGGCATCGTGTGTTCGGTCGGCGGGTACACGTGCGGCATCGACCCGGACTCCGGCACGCCGGATTGCCTCTCCGGGGACCGCGTGAAGGCGTGCTCGAACGTCGGTGCACGCTGCCGCGACGACGTGGCCGTGGCCTGCGACGGATTCAACGAGAGTGAGTTCGACTGCAAGGCCCTCGGCGGAACGTGCTCGCAGCAGGAAGGGCCCTCGCTCTGCGTGTTGCCCGATGCGACGTGTACGCCGTTCGACGTCGATGCGAACGGGTGCACGGGGAACACGCTCGCGATTTGTGTCGGCGGGCGGAAGAGCACCTTCGACTGCGGCAGCGTCGGGCTCGCGTGTGTGGGCGCGACGGGGTCGCGATCGGGACGGTGTCAGTAGGGGAAGTCGGGAATCGGCGTCCGCGGCTTCGGTGGCGTCGGCGGCTTCGGCGCGTCGTCGTGGTCTGGGGCGCTCGGGCTTTCGGGGCGTTCGGGCACGGGCACGCGCACGAGCACGGGGGATTAAACGACGAAGGCGGCTCCCACGTTCGTGGGAACCGCCTTCGCGCGAAGGGGACGCGGCGCCGCTACCGGAGCGGAGACGCGATTCCTTGGTTCGACCTCAGGGGATCGAGAACATGCCGAACGCCGTCGCGGCGCCGGCCTTGCCCGTCGAGCTGAGGACGACGCTCACGTCGTAGTTGCCCGCCGCGACGGCTTCCGTCGTGGTCGTCGTGAGCGTGCCGGAGGCCGACGCGCCCGCGGGGAACTTCGCGAGAACGGCCGCCTTGACGGTGCCCGTGCCACCGGCCGGGTCGAACTGGCAGACCGCCGAGATGCTCTTCGTGGTGGTCGCCTGGATGAGGGAGAAGTTGACCTTGCCGCCGGAGCCCGTGCCGCCCGTCCACGTGACCGTGAGGTCGTTCGCGCGCGGGAGGGACGTCGCGGAAGCCGCCGAGAACGTCGGCGCGGTCGCCGTGACGACGAGGGGGGCGACGAGGTCCTTCGTGAACGCGGGAACCGTGCCGCCCGCGGCCGTGACCGTCATGTTCTTGTTGGTCGCGTTCCAGGGCTCGGTGCTCATGAGCGTCTTGGCCGTGTACGTGCCCTTGAGCGCGCCGGCATCCGCGTCGTTGTTGACCGAGATGGTCACGCCGGCGCTGGGGAAGCCGCCGCCCGTGAGCTTGATGTCGCCCGCGTTCGGCGGTTCGACGAGGCCGCCGTCGGTGGCCGTCGATCCGCCGTCGGACGGCGTGATCGTGCAGTCGGTGACCGTGCAGGAGCCTTCGGTGGTCGTCGTGCAGTTCGACGTGGCCGAGGCCGTCGTCGGGGCCGCGAAGCTCGCGGTCGCGGTGAACGACTGCACCGTGGTGCCGATCTCGGTGTAGGACGCGAAGTACGTGCCCGTACCGCGTGCGCCCGCAGCGCTGTCGCCGGACGTCCCGCCGTCGCCGGACGCGCCGCCGTCGCCGGACGTCCCGGCCGTGCCGGAGGTGCCGGAGGTGCCGCCGTCGCTCGTGCCGCCGTCCGAATCGGAGCCGTCACCGACCGTCGTCGTGCAACCTTCGATGGACGCGAACGCGAAGAGCGAGAGCGCCGCGAGACTAAGTCCGATGAATCGATAATTCTTCATTAGGTAATCCTCCCAAAGTCAGACACGGGGCCTTTGACGTCGAACCGTATCTTGGACGCGGACGTCGCGGATTCGATTCAGGCGCTCGCCACGATCGTGTGCGAGACGCGCCGACCATCGGGCGGCGACAGCAGTTGATGCAGTTCTCGGGCTAGGGCCAAGTAAGCAGGGTAACGCCGAATTCCGGAGCGTGACCAGAAGTCGTCGTGTGATCGCGGTGTCGCGCGTAGAGCTTTCCGCGGGGCGCGAGTGCGAGAACGTGTTCCGAGCGCGAGCGTCGCGCGATCCGATCGGAGGTCCGATCGCGTGAATGCATTCTGCACGCAAGCGATCGGAAGAGCGCATGACAACGATGTCATGGTCGGTGACGGCGATAGACCGCATCCCCGGACCGCACGCGGCAAGCGGGCCAGCGGACCGAATCGCGCGACACGAGAAATTCGAAGGAACGTCGCCACGAAATGGGATCGACCGGCATGGTTTGCATCAATTCGTTTGAGTTTGTGTCCAATCCTTTCTAGGAAAGCCGCGTTTGGAGAAGGAATTCCCATGCGTACGACCAACCTCATTGCGATGATCCCCTTCGCCTTTGCCGCAGCGTGCGGCGGCGAATCCACCCCCGATGCGAAGCTCCCGGAGGCCCCCGCGGCCCCGACGGCTGCGCCCGTCGTCGAAGCGCCCGCCGCTCCGGCCGCCCCCGCGGCGCCCGTCGCGGAGACGCCTGCGGCTCCCGCGGTTCCCGCGGCCCCCGCCGCCGTCGCCGAGACGCCGAAGGAGCCCGCTGTTGACGCGAAGGACGCGAAGGACGCGAAGGGCGCGAAGCCCGCGGCTTCCGCGAAGCCCGCGGCTTCCGCGAAGCCGGCCGCCTCGGCCGCTCCGAAGAAGAAGTGATTTCGAGGTGACGCGCGATTCCGGATTTCCGGATCGCGCGTCGCTCCCTCGAACTTGGCTTGGGTCCTCCGCGCGAACGTGCGGAGTCCCTGAACGGCGTGACTCTTCGGGTCACGCCGTTTTCTTTTGTCGCGGCTTCGCCGTCACTCGGCGCGACGGAAGAGGCCCGCCGTGAAGAGGCACATCACGGGAACGACGACCATGTGATAGCGGTCCTCTCCGAAGAAGACGGCATGGGCGAGCACCGTCGTCGCGAGGAGCGCGGCGCCGAGGAGCAACGCCGGCGAACGCGGCGGAGACCCGGGCCAAGGGACGAACGGTACCGCGGAGAGCGCGACGGCGAAGGGCCACGCGATGCCGGGCATGCGGGTCCACGATACGAACGCGAGCGCTCCCAGGGCCGTCGCCAGCACGACCTGGACCACGACTCCGCGGCCCCGTGTCGCGACACCGATCGCACCGAACGCAGCGAGCGTGAGGAGGACGCGGTGCACGATCGTCAGCACGGTGCGCGTCCCCGCCCGGACCGGCTCCGGCCAGTCGTCGGGGCGCGCCATGTGGAGGTACTCGACGGGGAAGGACTCGTGGTCGAACGTGTATCCGAGCTTCTTCGGCACGAGCGCGAGCCAGCGTCGCGGATCGGTCGCGATGGCCTTCACGCCGACGCCGAACCAGCAACGATCCTGTTGGACTTGCCCCGTCACGTCGTCGCAGCCGTCCTTCGCGGTGAGCTGCTCGAAGCGACCCGTGGCGCGAGGGAACGCACCGATGGCGAGGTTCCAACCGCCGTTGGTGCTCACGAGGGCACACGCATCCATCACCCGGCAATTTCGCGCCGTCCACGGGAGCACGGGCACGAGCGCGAGCGCGCACGCGACGGCGGCCCACGTCGCGAACTTCCGGACGTACGACGGAGCCCGCAGGTCGTCGCGGCGGACGACGACCAGGGCGAGGAACGGCGCGCAGAGGAGCGCCTGCGGTCGGATCAGCGCCGAGAGGCCGAGGGCGATCGCGCCGAGCGCGAACCCACGACGGGGTGCGGGATCGCGGACGGCGATCCAGAACGCGAGGAGCGTGGCGAGCGCCGCGAGGGGCTCCGTCATCACCAGACCGCCATAGAGGACGAGTCCCGGATGGAACGCGACGAGGCCGCCCGCGATCGCCGCACGTCGCGGGGAGAACGCCGTCCGGGCGAGGAGCCACGTCACCACGGCGAGGGCGGCTCCCACTGCGGCGTTCACGAGAGGGGCGACGCGCGGCCCCTGGCCGAAGATCCCGTAGAAGAACGCGACGAAGGCGCTGTAGCCCACCGGATAGTGGCACCACGGATGCCATACGAGGGTGTCCCCGACGCGCAGATCGTCCGAGTAGCCGAGGCCGTCCGCGATGCGTCGCGCGCCGAAGTCGTAATAGTGCCCGTCCCAGATGGGTTCACCGGCGAAACGCAACGCGACGAACACGCGCGGGGCGAGGGCGACGAGGAAGAGGACGAGGCCGAAGAGAGCGACGTCCCGTGACTTCGCCGTTCCGCCGGGAGGGGCGTCCGCGCTCACTCGCGATCCTTCGCCGCCTCGGAACCGCGCATGCGTGCGAGGTAGGTCTTCTGCACTTGGGCGGGATCGAGCTTGAGGAATTTCGCGAGCTCCCAGACGAAACCGCGCACGTAGACCGCGGGCGGGAGCAAATCGAAGCGTTCGTCTTCGATCGCGGCCAGGTGGGCCTTCGCGATCTTCGTCTTCCCGCATATTTCCGCGAGTTCGACGCCCTGCGATTCCCGAACCTTGCGGAGGAGGTCGCCCGAGAATTCGGTCTCCGGACCGATCTCGCGCGCGAGCTCGGCCTGGAGCATCCGGTGTTCGGCGGCGAGCGCGGGCTTGTCGCGCGGTGCGGCGCCGTGCCGGGCGTCGTCGTCCGGGAAGGTCGAGAGGTCGTAGGCGCGACGGCGCACGGGATCGAGGAGCGTGTCGTATGCCTCCTCGAGCGAGCCCTGGGCGGCGCGCCGTTCGACGTCCTCGAAGAAGGACACGGTCGCGAGGCTTCCACCCGCGTAGACCTCCTTGAGCTTCTTGTACGCGCGACGGATGTCCTCGTCGTTCGCGGTGCGGATGACGCCGAGGACGTCGTAGAGCGAGGCACCCTCGGCCGTGATCGGTGACGGGAGACGCGGACGGGTGACCCGGGTCGTTCCGAGCGCGAGGACGCGACGCGCGATGCGTTCGAGATTCCTGGCCGCGCGGCACGTGGGACTGTCGACGAGCAGGGGGCGTTCACGCCGCACGGTGAGCCAGACGGTGTCGTCGTGTTCGACGTGACCGAGCTCGTCGACGTGGAGCGCGTAATGGCGCCGCACGAGGTCGCTCATCTGGCCGCCGAGTTCCACGTCCGATCGCACGCGCGTCTGGTTCACGACGAGCTGCATCGGCATGGCCTCGGCTTCGGCGAGTGCGGTCTCGGCGAGGAGGCGGTCGCTCTTCACGACGGCGGCCATGAGCGCACGAGGCGACGGGACCTGTCCCGACTCGTGGAGGTAGCGACCGAGCAGCGTCGATCGGAACCGATCGCGGAGGAGCGCGCGACGGAGACGACGGCGGAACGCGTGCCGGAGGACGCGGTAGGTGGCTTCGACCGCGGGAGGCTCGGGGACGGTGACGAGCACCGGAACGTCCGCGGACAGGAGCACGTCCGCGGCGAACCCGCCGTGACCCGCGCCGACGTCGACGACGACGAAGTCGCCCGGCAGGGCGCGCACGCGCGTGAGCCATCGGCGCTTCCGTCCCCCGCGGAGGACGGGGGCGTTCGCGATGGCGTCGTGCGGCGCGGGGAGAATGGAGAGACCCGGAACCAAGGTCCCGAGCAATGCGCCTTCCAGGGAACCTTCCCGTTCGTCGAGCCAGGGATCGACCTTCGCCGCGCGCAGGCCGAAGTGGGTGTGCAGGTTCGATCCGTTCGGGTCCGCGTCGACGAGGACCACGCGCTTGCCGAGCTGCGCGAGGTACACGGCCACGTTCACCGCCACGAGACTCTTGCCGACGCCCCCGCGCCCACCCCCGACCGCCACGAGCACGCGGCCCGCCGGCCCCGGCAAGGGAGGCATGGAATCGCTTCCCGTGTTTCCTGGAAAATCCCCGGAAAAAGCCATGGCGCGGGGCCATCATGGTCAGCTTCGGACGGGAACGCCAGATCGGTCTTCACGGGCCCCTTGGATGCGGGGCCAGGGGCTGGACCATGGGTGGAGCGATTCGGGCGCGCGCGCCGACGGGCGAGTCCGAATCGGCAGTCGACAGGGTTCTCGGAAGCGTTCTAAGGTTCCCGGTCGCATCCATGGCGTCCATGATGGGAATCAAGGCGGCAGGACTCCTCGTCCTCCTCGGTATGTCGAACAGCGGTTCGTGCCGCGGGCAGTCCTCCGGGCCGGACGCGGCGAACAAGGAACCCGAGAAGGTCGTCGCCGACGTGAACGTGCCCGGCATCGACACGTCCGCGCTCACCCCCCGCGAGAAGCGGGAGTGGAGCGCGAGCATGAACGACTTCCTCGCGCCCTGCAAAGACGTCCCCGTCTCCCTCGCGCAGTGCATCCAGGAGAATCGTCCGTGCACGAAGTGCATGACGGCGGCGCGCTATCTCCTCAAGGGCGTGCGCGACGGCTACTCTCGCGACCAGATCGAGAAGTCCTACAAGAACCGATTCGCGGCCGAGAACGTCCGAGAGGTGCCCATCGAAGGTTCGCCGACGATGGGACCCGACTCGGCGTCGACGACCCTCGTCGAGTTCGCCGACTTCGAGTGCCCGCACTGCAAGCTGATGGCGCCCGAGATCGACAAGCTCGTGAACGACAAGCACGGTCAGGTGCGCTTCGCGTACAAGTTCCTTCCCCTCCCCGGTCACGCCCACGGCGAGATTTCCGCTCGTGCGGCGTATGCGGCGTGGCAGCAAGGGAAGTTCTGGGAGATGCACCACAAGCTCTTCGAGAACCAGAAGGCCCTCGAGGAGCAGAACCTCCTCGACTACGCGAAGGACCTCGGTCTCGACGTCGCCAAGTTCAAGATCGACATGGCGAGCCCCGGTGCCAAGGAGCGCATCGAGAAGGACAAGAAGCTCGCCGACGCCCTCGCCGTGAAGGGCACGCCCACCATCTTCGTGAACGGCCGCGAATGGAGCGGCCCCGGTGGCCTCGGCGATTTCGTCGAGATGGAAATGGGCGAACCCGCCCCTGGCGCGCCGAAGGGGACGGCGAGCGCGGCTCCGAGCGGCGCACCGACGGCGTCGGCTTCGCCGTCCTCGCAGCCCCCGAAGGCCGGCGCGTCGGCGAACGCGAAGACCGCCGGCACCGGAAAGTGACGTGAGCCGCAACGTCGACGCGTGCGGTTGCTTCCCCACGGGACGGCACTACGCGGGCATCGCGCATCTCCTCCGTGGGGGCGGAGTGCGAGGTCTCGTCCCGGGGCTGTCCTCGGAGACACCGTGGGTCGATCTTCCCATCGCCCTCCTCGACGTCGAAACTACGGGTCGGGACGCCTCCATCAACCGCATCGTGGAGCTCGGGATCGTCGTCGGGCGGGGCGGCGAGATCATCGCGCGGCACAACTGGCTCGTGAACCCGGGATGCCCCATCCCGGAAGAGGTCCGCGCCATCCACGGCATCTCCGACGACGACGTCCGGAACGAGCCGCGCTTCGAGGCGATCGCCGGCGAGATCGCGGAGGCCCTCCGCGGGTCCATTCCGGCCGCGTACAACGCCCCCTTCGATCGGGCGTTCGTCACGAACGAATTCGCCCGATCCGTCGCCGCGGGCGTTCCCGCTGCCGAGGGCGTGCCGGCCATCGATCGCGACGTGGACTGGATCGATCCGCTGGTCTGGGCCCGCGAGATCCAGAAGGACGAACGCTCCCGTGCCCTCGGCGACGTGGCCGCACGTCTCGGCGTGAAACTCGAGAACGCGCACCGGGCGAGCGACGACGCGGAAGCGGCTCTTCACGTCCTTTACGCCCTCGGCAAGGACGTGCGCGTCCCGAAGTCCTATGGCGCCTTCATGTCGGAACAGAAACGGATCGCCCAGAAGCAGGCCGACGAGCGCCGCCGTTGGCGAGGCTGAGGCGAGACTGAAGCGCAGAAAGCGATTGGAAGCGTCGGGACGCAGGCATCGACCGTCGCGAGCGCCCTTCGGCTAGGGAGGGCGAGCGAAGAATACTTCCGTATTTTGAGCGAGCCCGCTGCTCCATCGTCGCTGTCGGCTTCGCCGCCAGACTCTGGGGACCCGACGATGATGGGTGCGCAGCAGGTCGATGGCTGCGTCCCCAGGGTCGGTGTGTGCCGACAGCGCACCCGTCATGGTTCTGACGGAACACCCCTTCCTGCGCGGACGATTCGACCCCACGTGAGGCCTCGGAATGGGATCCGCGGGCGGGAGTTTTTTGTCTCCCCGACGGAAGCCGCGGGGAGGTAGTTTCCATGTTCCCCCGACCCCCTGGTGGAGGCTCACGTGACCGAGAAGGCTGAGATTAAGGTTGGCGACCAGACGTTCGAAGCGCCGGTGGTCGTCGGCTCCGAGAACGAGCGCGGCATCGACATCGGAGCCCTCCGGGCCAAGACCGGCGTCGTGACCCTCGACCCCGCGTTCATGAACACGGCGTCGACGAAGAGCGCCATCACCTTCATCGACGGCGACAAGGGCATCCTCCGCTACCGCGGCTACCCCATCGAGCAGCTCGCGGAGAAATCCACGTTCGTCGAGACGGCCTACCTCCTCATCTACGGAGAGCTCCCGAACGAGGCGCAGCTCACGGCCTTCTCCCGCTTGCTCACGCGCCACTCGCTCCTCCACGAGGACATGAAGCACTTCTTCGACGGCTACCCGTCGACGGCGCACCCGATGGCGATCCTCTCCGCCATGGTGCTCTCGCTCTCCAGCTACTATCCGGAGGCGATCGACGCCGACAACAAGGAGGTCGTCGACATCACGATCGCGCGCCTCATCTCGAAGGTCCGCACGATCGCGGCGTTCGCGTACAAGAAGAGCATCGGGCAGCCCATCGTCTACCCGAAGAACTCGCTCTCCTACTGCGCGAACTTCCTGAACATGATGTTCAGCGTCCCCGCCGAGGACTACGCGATCGACGAGGAGCTCGTGAAGGTGCTCAACCTTCTCCTCATCCTCCACGCCGATCACGAACAGAACTGTTCGACGTCGACGGTGCGTATCGTCGGCAGCGGCAAGGCGAACATGTTCGCCTCCGTGTCCGCCGGCATCTGCGCGCTCTGGGGCCCGCTCCACGGCGGCGCGAACCAGGAAGTCATCGAGATGCTCGACGCCATCAAGAAGGACGGCGGCGACGTGAAGAAGTACGTCGCGATGGCGAAGGACAAGAACAGCGGCTTCAAACTGATGGGCTTCGGCCACCGCGTGTACAAGAACTTCGATCCGCGCGCGAAGATCATCAAGCAGGCGGCGGACAAGGTCCTGAAGAAGCTCGGCATCAACGATCCGATGCTCGAGATCGCCATGGGCCTCGAAGAGGCGGCGCTCAAGGACTCGTACTTCGTGGAGCGGAAGCTCTACCCGAACGTCGACTTCTACTCGGGCATCATCTACCGCGCGATGGGCATCCCCACGAACATGTTCACCGTCATGTTCGCCCTCGGTCGCCTCCCCGGTTGGATCGCCCACTGGAAGGAGATGATGGAGGACGGATCGACCAAGATCGGGCGTCCCCGTCAGATCTACACGGGGCCGACGGAGCGGGCGTACGTGGCGATGGACGGCCGGAAGAAGTGAGCGGACGGGCGAACACCCCGAAGTGAAAAAACGAGGTGCCCACCCAGGTGGCCACCTCGTTTTGCATTTCGGGGCGTTCGGTATTCCCCGCGTCCGTCCCTTCGACGGGGTTTCAGCGATGGATCGCACGATTCATCGCTCCTCGAGGACGGGAACGTGGACTGGGACGGGAGACGGGAGACGGCGTGCTCTTCAGGACTCGCGTTCGGAGGGGAACGGAGTCGCGGAAGACACGGGGTTTCCGCGAAGTGCGGGGCGAAAGGCTCGCATTCCGGGCGGCACGAGGGTTGCTCCTGGCACCAAGGGTTTCTCCGGAGCATTCCTTCCCCCATGGCGCGTTCGTCTTCCCGACGCTTGGTCTCTCTCGTTCTTGGCGGGCTCCTCGTGGGCTTGGCGGGATGCGGAGGGGGATCGTTTCGCGTCGTGGAGGATGGAGGCGCGGGAGAGGGTGAAGGGGGATCGGGAGGGGGGACCGGGACGGGAGTCGGCGCGGAGGGGGATTCGGGCACGGGCACGGGCACGGGGGTGGATGGAGGCTCGGGAACGAGGACGGATGGAGGATCTTCGCGCGACGGCGGATCCGATTCGTCGATCGCTTCCGGGGACGATGATTCGATCCTTCCGGCCTGTGGGGCCTTCGAGCGGCCCTTGGGCGGTGGCTGTGCGGCCGCGAAGTCCGACGAGGTGATCAGTTCCGGCATCGACTTCACCTGCTTCGTCACGAAGGACTCCATCGCCAAGTGTTGGGGATGGAACGCCTTCGGGAAGGTCGGCAACGGGACCTACAACCAGACCAATGCCCCGACCGAAGTGAAGAACCTCGGAGGGTCCGTGGTCGCCGTCGGGGCGGGCCTCAACCACGCCTGCGCCGTGAAGGCCGACGGTCACGCCTTCTGTTGGGGATCCAACGACGAAGGGCAACTCGGATCGAGCACCGAACCTTCGGGGCCCAATCAGTCGTCTCCCGTTCCCGTCGCCGTCGACAACCTCCTCGACGCCGCCACGATCAGCGCGGGATCGAGCTCCACGTGTGTCCTCACGAAGGGGGGCGGCGCGAAGTGTTGGGGTCGGGGTCTCAACGGCGAGATCGGCAACGGATCCACGACCCGCGCGTCCACGCCGGTGAGTGTCACCGGTCTCGCGACGGGCGTCGTGGCCGTGCGCGCGGGGTGGAGCTTCGCGTGTGCGCTCACCGACTCGGGCGCGCTCAAGTGTTGGGGCTCCAACGAATACGGCAAGCTCGGCAATCCCTCCGCCTCAGGCTCCTCGAAGGTCCCTGTCGACGTCAGCGGGATGACCCAGGACGTCGCCGCCTTCGACGTCGGCAACCATGCCGGGTGCGCCGTTAAGACCGACGGCACGGTGTGGTGCTGGGGTCGTGGACTGGAAGGCATTCCCGGGCAGGCGAACAACCGGGACGCCCCTTCGCCCGTGCAGATCAGCGGCATCCCCGGCCTCGCGCGCGACGTGTCCGTCGGCACCGATCACGCGTGTGCCCTGCTCCGCAGTGGCACCCTCCATTGTTGGGGCGACAACGACTACGGAGCCCACGGCATCGCGGCCCTCGCCTTGCCGGTCGCGGCGGTGTCCTCCGCGAGCGAGTTCTCCTGCGCCGTCCTCACGCGCGGCGTCGTTCGCTGCGCGGGTCGAGGGAGTTCGGGTCAGTTGGGCGATGACCAGGCCTCGGCTTCGTCGTCGCCGGTGAAGGTGTTCGGATTGTGACGATCCGCCGCGCACGTACGCGGACGTGACGTCGAAGGAGAGTCGTCGTGGGTCGAACGTTCGTCGTGGGTCGTGTCGCGTTCCTTCTTTCGCTCGGTGCCTTCGCCGCGGCCTCCACCGCGTGCAGTTCGGAAGCCTTCCGGGTCGCGGGAGACGATGCGGGGCCCGACGGGGCGTGCGAGGACTGCGCGACGGAACGCCCGGGCACCGGCGCCGACGGCGGGAACGGTACGGATGCCGCATCCGCTTCGGACGCGCCCGCGGACGTGACGACGACGGACGCCGGACGCGACACCGGTTCGGCGAATGCCGACGCCGGCGCGGACTCGGGCGCACGCGACACCGGCTCCGCGGACACGGGAGCGAACGTCGACGCGGGCATGGCGCAGGACGCCGATACGTCCGTCGATTCCGGCACGACACCGGACGCGGGTTCCGGTCAGGATGCCGCGGTCGACGCCGGCCCCACGTGCGCGCTCGGGACGCGCCTCCTGAACGGTTCGTGCGTGAGCACCTTCCGCGAAGACCAGATCTCCGCCGGCGACAACTCGGCCTGCTTCGTGACGACGACGGGCGGCGCGAAGTGCTGGGGATGGAACGCCGGCGGCAAGCTCGGCAACGGGAACTACTCGAGCCAGGGCGAGCCGAACGACGTGGTCGGTCTCACGTCGGGCGTCGTCGCCATCGGCGAGGGCTATTACAGTGGCTGCGCCGTGCTCGCGACGGGCGCCGTGAAGTGTTGGGGTTCGAACGCGGACGGCGAACTGGGCAATGCCAGCCTACCCACCGGCAACGCGACCGGTGCGGGTTCGGCCACGCCGGTGGACGTCGACAACCTGACGAACGCGGTGTCGGTCTCCGTCGGTCTCGACCACGCGTGCGCGCTCACGAGCATGGGCGGCGTGAAGTGCTGGGGTCACGGCCTTTCGGGCGAGCTCGGAAACGCTGGAAGCACGCAGTCGAACGTGCCGGTGGGCGTGCAAGGTCTCTCGACGGGTGTGGCGATGGTGCGCGTGGGCTGGCGCTACTCGTGTGCGCTCACGACGGGCGGTGGCGTGAAGTGCTGGGGGACCAACGCGGAGAATCAGCTCGGCAACCCGCAGTTCCCGAACGGGTCCAAGGTGCCGGTCGACGTGGCAGGTCTGACGTCGGGCGTCGTCGCCATCGAGACGGCCTCGCGCGTGGCGTGCGCCGTGCTCGCGACGGGCGGCGTGAAGTGCTGGGGCGACGGCGACGGCGGCTGGCTCGGAACGGGCAACGACACCGACGCGGCATCGCCCGTGGACGTGGTGGGCCTGGCGGGCTCGGCGGTGGGTGTGACCGTGGGCGGTGGGTACGGGTGCGCGCTTCTCACCGGCGGCTCGGTGCAATGCTGGGGCAAGAACAATTACGGCGCCTTCGGCATCGACTCCATCTCGGGCGCGGTGACGGCCATCTCCGGCGGCGGAGGTTTTGCGTGTGGCCTCACGCAAACGGGCGCGCTGCGGTGCGCAGGCCAGGGTGATTTCGGACAACTGGGGAACGGGCTACGGACGACGTCGGCGGGACCGGTGCTCGTCACGGGACTCTGAGCCACACTCATGTCGTGAGTCGCTTCGGAGTCCTCGCCCTCCTCGTTTCGCTCGTCGTCGGGTGCGCCTCCGAGGAGGAGCGGCCGAACGCCGACGCGGTGGACGCTTCCTTCGTCGACGGTGACACGACGAAGGACTCTTCGGTCGTCGACGCGGGTCCGAGCAACCGCGTTTGCGAGGCCGTGATTGCGGAGCCTTGTCCGGAAGGCTGCATGACCCAGAACGGCTACGTCCTCGCGGACGGAGGCGCATGTTACGTCCCGGTGTGGATGCATTGCGGAGGCCCCGTGGAGGCGGTCACCTTCGAAGTCCAATGTTGGGTCCGCCTCACGGACGGGCTCATCCTCCGCACGCCGACGCGCACCGCGACCATGCCCCTCGAACGGTTCCGGCGATGCACCCAGGACGAGGAACGCGCGACCGAAAATTCCGGTCCGTACTATTTCTACTGTCCTTGACTGGGGCGGGGATGCGCGGCGGCGCGACGCGACGGACCGTCCTCGATCCGCGTCCCCTCACGGATTCACGAACGCCTGGTACCGCGCCGCGATCTCCGGGCCGTAGAAGAGGAACTCCAGGCACGCGAGGATCAGGAACGGGCCGAACGGCATGCGCGCTGCCGCGAGGCCCTCGCCCGGTGCGTCGGCGAGCGGGTCTTCCGCGAGGATCGCCTTCGCTTCCTCGTCGCCTTCGCTCGCCGCCTTCTGGAGTTCCTCGCGGTCCTTCTTCACCGCTTCCGGTTCCTCGATGCGGCCCTTCACGAGGTAGATGAGCACCGCGCCGATCGTTCCCTGGAACGCGCCCGCGAAGAGCACGAAGAGCGCGCCCGGCCACCCGAACCACGCGCCGGCCAAGAGCGTGAGCTTCGCGTCGCCCATGCCCATGCCCGCGCGGCCGCGGAGCTTCGAATAGAGGAACACCAGCGGGAACCACACGACGAGGAACCCGATCACGGCGCCCTTCGCCGACTCGAGGTACGTCATGTTCCGGAGGCTCGCCGTTCCGAGGCCGAGCACCGCGCCACCGAGGGTGATGCTGTCGGGCAAGAACATGTGTTCGGCGTCGATGAATGCCGCGGCCACGAGGCCCAGACACAGCATCAGATCCGCGAGGAAGATGGCGCCCGCTCGGCCCATGCCGAGGTCGTTCGCGTGCGGAATCAACATCCGCTCCAGGATCGCGAACGCGAGCGCACCTCCGATGAGCTCCACCAGCGGATACCGCGGGCTCATCTTCGTCTTGCAGCACCGGGCCCGGCCGCCCAGGATCACGTACGAAAACACCGGGATGTTGTCGTAGGGCGCGATGGGTTTGCCGCAACCGGGGCAATGGGATGGCGGGAACGCGACGTTCATCCCCCGGGGGAGCCGGTAGATGACGACGTTCAGGAAACTCCCCCACAAGAGCCCGAAGAGCACGCCGAACGTGCGAATGAACCAAAGGGGGAGGTCCGACAACGCCATGGGCGATGTAGGTTAACGTGGCGCGCGGTACCGTTGCCAACTCGCACGGAAGAAAAGGACCGCCTCCCCGCGAATCCCATGCTCCTCGAAGTCCACGAACATCACCCCGAACCCCGGAAAATCCGCCGCGCCGTCGACGCGCTCGAGCGGGGCGAGGTGATCGCGTACCCGACGGACAGCGGCTACGGTCTTGGCTGCGACGTCACGAACAAGAAGGCCATCGAGCGCCTCTACGCCATCAAGAAGCTCGAGAAGACGCGGCCCGTGGCGTTCCTCTGCCCGGACCTCGCCGACATCGCGAAGTACGCCATGGTCGAAAACCAGGTGTACCGCGTGCTGCGGCGGTTCTTGCCGGGTCCTTACTGCTTCATCCTTCCCGCGTCGAAGGACGTGCCGAAGATGCTGCAGTCCAAGCAGAAGACCATCGGCATCCGGGTGCCCAAGCACGAGATCACGCAGGCGCTCGTGCGGGAGCTCGGGCGGCCGCTCGTCTCGACCACAGCGTCCCTCGACCATGGGGATCCGCTCATCGATCCGGACGAGATCGACGATGCGTTCAAGGGGCTCGGGCTCGTGCTCGACGGTGGGGTCGGAGGGTTGCTGCCGAGCACGGTCATCGATTTGACCAAGATGCCGCCCGAAGTGGTGCGTGAGGGGGCGGGGTCGATCGAGGAGTTTGTCGCGTAGGCGGCTCGAAGCCGGGCACGAGTGGTTCGGGTTTCTGGAGCGCTCCGGTGGCTTGGCGCGTCCGGGGGGGCTTGGGGCATCCTGGCGACTCGGGACGCTTGGATTACTTCGGCGGTTTGGCTTCTGGCAGCGGGACCGTCACCTTCGGATCGCCTCCGTTCGGCATGCCCACGAGCGTCATTTCGACCCTGCGCTTCACCGGCACGCACACGCTGTGGTTCTTCGAATCGCACACGACGAGGTCGACCACGCCTGCCAGTGTCGCTTCGTGCACGCCCTTGAGAGGGGACACGGCGACGTCGAAGCCGGTTTGCACGGTCGCGCCCTTGTCCTTCATGTCGTCGGGCGCACGTTCGAGGCCCTCGCTCGTGGTCCAGCGGACCTTGAACGGCGCGTCGTCGTTGACGCTCGTGCCGGCGGGGACCTTCCACACGACGTGCACCTTCGAGGGCGCGTCCTTGCGGATCGGGACCTCTTCGATGTGGACGACCTCGGCGTTCGACGTGTCTTCCTTGGGCGCTGCGACGGCCACGCCTCCGACCGGCGGCGTGAGTCCACGCACCTCCACGACCGCCGGCGCTCCCCCCTTCACGGGCATGCGAACGATCCGGTGGTGGTGCGTGTCGGCGACGACGAAGGTCGCCTTGTCGCCGGTGCCGTCCACGAAGAAGCCCTGGGGTTCGAACAAGGTCTTGCGATCGGCGTCGCCGGCGATCGTCGTCGCCCGACGCGTCTTCGGATCGAGGCGCTTGATCTTGGAATTGTACGTGTCCGCGACGAAGAGTCCGCCTTCGCCCGTCGCGACACCGAGGGGATGCTGGAGGCGCACGGCGTCTCCCTCGCCGTCCTTGTCGCCGAAGACGAAGAGATCGAGACCGACGACGGTCTTCACGTCGCCTACGCCGTTCGCCGTGGACGGCAACGTGATCGCGCGCACGCTCGACGTCTCGGAGTCGGCCACGTAGAGCGTGGACCCGTCCCGAGCGAGGCCGCTCGGTTGGGCGAAGCTCGCGCGGTCCGCAGGTCCGTCGACCCGCTTCTCGCGTCCGTCGCCCGCGAAGAGCCGCATCGTCCGCGTCATCGGGTCGAAGGCGCCGATCTGGTGCGAGCCCGCGAGGGCGACGTAGAGCGTGCCGTCCTTCGACGAATCCTTCCCACCCACCTTGCCCGGCACCCACGCGAGATCCCAGGGCGAACGCAGTCCCGTCTCGAGTGCGGGCGTCGTGCCGGGACCGAGTCGACCCGAACCGAGGGCACCCGTTCCCGCGACCGTCGCGACCGACTTCGCCTTCGGATCGAGGACGCGGATCGTGTGGTTCTCGGTGTCGGCCACGTAGACGACGTCCCCGGCCACGGCGAGACCGTTCGGGCTCGCGAAGCTCGCGTCGGCGAAGGCGCCGTCGATGCGACCTCGCAACCCGGAACCGGCGACCGCCGAGACCTCCCCTTTCGCGTCCACGAACACGATGCGGTGATGCCCCGAGTCGGCGACGACGAAGCCGCCCTCACGGGGGACGATCTTGGTGGGGAAGGCGAGCGGCGTGTCCGCACGTTTTTCGGGCTTCATGGCACGCACCGGATCGCGCACCAGGGATCCGGTCTTCGCGCCGTCGACGAGGGCACCGAGCACGACGCCTTCGAGCTCCTCGGGATTCGGTTCGCCGCCGTCGGTCCACACGACACGCCCTTCCGTGTCGAGCACGAAGAGCGTGGGCCAGCTTTGCACCTTCCATCGGTTCCAGATGGCTTGGGAGCCGTCGACGGCCACGGGGTGCGCGATGCCGAACTCCGCGACGTTCGAACGGAGGCGCTCGCGTTCGGCCTCGGCCTCGAACTTGGGCGTGTGCACGCCGACGACGACGACCGCTTCCTTCGCGAACTTCGCCTCGAGGCGCGCGAGCGTGGGCAAGGTGTGGAGGCAGTTGATGCAGCAGCTCGTCCAGAAGTCGACGACGACGACCTTGCCCGCGAGGTCCGCGCCCGTGAGGGGCCGCTCGACGTTGAGCCACGCCGTGGCCCCGTCGAACCCGGGCACCTTCGGACGCTCGGACGGAGGCGGCAGTGCTCTCGGCGACACCCCCGGAAAGGATGCAAGATCCACGGATTGGGCCGTGGGCTTCGCGAGCCCGGTGTCCGCCGAACCTCGGGGAGCGGTGGTCTTGGAGCACGCGACGACGCCGAACGCGATCGCCGCACACGCGAGGAGACCCGCCCTCACGTCAGCTCCCGTCGTACGGATTTTTCGGGATGGGAATCGAGTTCGCGCTCCACGCACCGGTCTCCTCGAACGAACCGTCGAGCGCGGCATCTTCTTCCTTCTCGCCGAAAAAGGCGAGGAGCGACTCCCGCTTGGCCTGGGCGTCGGCCCGCCCCATCTCGATGAGATGGCGGCAGAATGCACCGTCGAAAAGCAGGTAGCTCGCCAAGTCGGCCTCCGTGGAGACGCCGATGTCGAGGAGCGTGAAGAGCTTCTTGGCCACGAACGGGTCGCCCTTCAAGCGTCCCTTCCGCACGTGATCGCTGGCGAGCCGCCCGATGTCCTCGCTGGGGCGTACGGTGAAACAGTTCACGTGCCGGTAGGGCGGCGCTTCGCGCTTCTGCGCCTCGCGACTCAGGGCCTCCACGAACCCGTCCCCGAACGCGCGCTTGCCGTCCTCGATGACGTTGTTCAGGCGCGTGAGGAGCTCGATGTCGGTGTCGAAGTGGTCGAGGAGGAAGGCGTTCAGCACCTTGCCCATGAGGAACGCGGCACCGGGCGCTTTCGCGTCGTGGTGGGGCGTCTCGTTCACGGTGTAGCCACGCACCTCCCGCGAGCTACCGACGGCGAAGACGTGGGTCGCTCCGAGCCTCAGGGCCGGGGCGATGGGCGTGTTCTGGCGGAGGCCGCCGTCGAGGTAGAGCTCGTTGTCGATGCGCACCGGCGGGAACAACATCGGGATCGACGCGCTCGCGAGCGCGTGGTGCGGACCGATGCGATCGGCGCGGAAGAGGGTGCGAGGGGGCGCCGTCGCGGGCACGGTGGCGTCGGGCGACGTCTGCATGAAGACGACGGTCCGGCCGGTCGACACCTCGGTGGTCGAGATCGACAGCGCGCGCAATTGGTTCCGGCGGAGGCACCGCGACACCGCGCGCCACGAGATCTCCCGTTGCACGAGATCCGCCATGGGCCGCACGTCGAAGAGGCCGGTGCCGTCGGCGCCGCCGCCCGTGATCAACTTCGGGATCTTGAAGACCTGGCGCGCTCCGAAGCCGAGCACTTTCGTGACTTCGAGCTCCGACCACAGTTCGACGAGGCGTCGGAGGCCGAGAGCCGGGTCGGCGAGGTGCGCCGCGAGGTAACACGCGTTGATGGCGCCGACGCTCGTGCCCGAGAGGATCTCGACCCGAGGCGGTGCACCGCGGAGGCGCGAGAGCTCGTCGAACACGTACCAGAGCACGCCGACCTCGTAGGCCCCGCGCGCGCCGCCTCCGGAGAGGACCATGGCGAGCTTCCGGGCCTTGTCCTTGTCGGGTCGCGTCGACGGCGAACTCACGAGGGTGCGCTCCCCTCTTCCGCCCCCACGTCCCCGGACGCACGCTTCGATTCCGCGACGAGGGACGTGAACAGCGGCTTCACGAGCGGCCGCTTCACGAAGAGGGCCCTGTGCCGCGGCTCGTGGATGGCGGCGAGCAGGGCGACGGCATGATCGGTGGCCTGCTTCTTCGCTTCGGCGGCGCGGGGCGATTCCGCGATCTCGAGCGCCTTGGCCGCCAGGGTCCGGATCTCCAGACCGTACTCGCACCCCTGCAAGGTCGCGACCGATCCGAGGGCCGTCGTCGCGAGGACGGACGCGGTGTGGGTCTCTCCGAGCTCCGCTCGCGAAATGGCCTCGAGGGCCAGGCCGTAGAAGTGGAAGCTCACGAGCGCGTGGTTCTCCGCGGCCCGACGTGCCTCGACGGCGTGGACGATCGCGGCGTGGGAATCTCCGCGGATACGGGCGAGGGCCGCCCGGACGATGGCGAGGTGGGTGAAGTCGTACGCATTGTTGGTGACGGCGTTCAGCGCCGCGGCGTCCCCCAAAAATGACTCGGCTCGGGCAAGTTCGCCAACTTCCAGGAGAACTTCGGCACTGACGATGAGCGTGTCGGCGTACTTGTCCTGATCGCCGTAGCGTTCGTGGGCGTCCCGCGCGCGCTGGAAATAGGCGACGGCGCGCGGCATGTCCCCGAGCCGCGCGTAGGAGTGTCCGATGTTGCTGATGGTGTTGGCGAGCTGCGTGCGCCCGCCGATGGAGAGGGTCAAACGGATGGCCTCGAGGGCGAGGGAGATGGCGTCCTCGTAGCGCCCCTCCACGAAGAGGGCGTACGCGAGCACGTCCTTGCACCGCGCCTCCTGCCGCACGGCGCCCACCTTCTTGAACATGGCGATGGCGTCCACGTACGCGTCCACCGATTCGCGCACGCGACCGACGCGCCGGAGGAGGATGCCGCGCGACCGGAGGACGTCCGCCCGCGCACGCGGGGGAATCCCGGGATTCACCTTCGCGTCGCTCGCCGTGAGCGCACGATCGCACGCGGCCAGCGCGCCCTGCACGTCGCCCAGCTCGCGGAGGAAGTCGCTCACGAGCGCCTCTCCCTCGATCTCGAGGAGCGGCATGCCGGCCTTGTGGGCCGTTTCGGCGGCGCGACGTGCGATGGAGAGGCCACGTGTGAGGTGGCCTTCGTCCTCGTGGAAGCGTGCGGTGCGGAGAAGAGCGACGCACACGCTCCTGGGCGTCGCGACGTGTTTCGCGCTCGCCCGGAGCGCGTCGAGGTGGCGCATGCGATCGCGGCGACGACCCGACATGCGGTAGATGCCCTCGAGGGCCTCGTGGGCCTCGAAGCGCCGTGGGTCCTTCGCTTCGAACATGGAGAGCGCGCGGTGGAAGTAGCGGAGCGCCAGCTGGGTCTGGTGCCCGGCCCGCGCCGCCGTCGCGGCCTCGTAGTAGAATTCGGCGGCCCTCTCGATCACTTCTCCGCGCGCGAAGTGGCGCGCGACGATCGCGGCCGAGAGCCCGCGTCCGAGGGACGTCTTCGCGAGGTGCTCCCCCAGATCCCGGTGCATGTCGATGCGGTGGATCGGATCCAGGGCGAGGTACGCGACGTCGCGCATGAGCGGCGAACGGAAGTCGATGAGTTCGCCGCGACGGTCGCAGAAGCCGCGAGCGCAAAGACGCACGACGGCTTCGTCGTCCTCGGTCTTCATGAGGCGGAGGAGATCCGAGAGGGCGAGGGGACCGCCCGCGATCGCGAGCCAGTCGACGACGGCGTGCTCCTCCAGGGGGAGCTCGCGGATGCGGTCGCCGAGGAGCTGTTCGAGGGTCTGCGGGAGGGCCTGGAACCCGGTCTCCGCGCGGTCCGATCGGACCACCACGTGTTCCGTCTCGCCCGAAGGGGATTCCACTTCCCGGATCTCGAGGGCGCCCCGCTCGAGGAGCGCGTCCACCATCTCCAGCAGGAAGAAGGGATTGCCTCCGACCTTCGGCATCAGCTCGGCGACGACGCGGCGGATGCCCTCGCGTACGTCGAGCCGGGCCTCGACGAGGCGCACCTGCTCGTCCGCCGAGAGACCACGGAGCTCCACGCGTACGACGCCCTCGAGCACGGGAAGGACGCGCTCTTCGGGACGCGTCACGAGGAGCACGAGGATCGGGAGTGGCAAGCCGGACTTCAGGACGTCCGCCACGAGATCGAGGCTCGGACGGTCGGCCCACTGGAGGCCTTCGAACACGAGCACGACCGGTTGCTGGATGGCGATGGCGGCGAGGATGTTCCGTACCCCGGTCGCGATGAGCTTCTTCCGGTAGTGGACGTCCTCCTCTTCGGCGGGAACGACGAGACGGTTCGTCGCGAGCTCCGCGAGGCGCGCGACCATGGGATTCGACGCGTCGCCCTGGGCGGCGCCACCGCCCGCCTTCGCGATCAAGTCGCACACGGCTTCGAAGGGTTCGTCGCCGGTGGTGCCGATGGCGTCCCTCACGAGTTCCGCGATCACGCTGTACGGGACTTCCGCGCGCACGGGGGACGTCTCGACCTTGAAGAGGCGCGCGTTCGGGGGCAGTTCGGAGACGAGCGCGCTCACCAGTGCGCTCTTGCCGATGCCCATCTCTCCGATGACGGCGCGGCACGTGAGCGTGCCCCCGCCGTTGTTCCCGCTGACGGCCTCGTGGAAGGCGGAGAGGAGATCCGCCTTCTCCGCGTCGCGTCCGACGAGATCGTTCGGCGCATTGGCCGTCTCGGCAAGACGTTCGTCCCGCGACAGGGAGCGTTCGAGCGCGTAGATGCGCATCGTCGGCGGGACGCTGTCGGCGAATCCCTCGTGATTCTCGGTGCCGCCGTCGATGCGGAGCGTCGGCGCGTCGCCCCAGCGGAATTCGCGACGAATGAGCCGGTAGACGCCTCCGGCGACCCACGTGAGGTGGACGGGCGTCTCGCGACCGAGCACGTCCGCGAGCAACGTCGCGGGATGCTGGAGCTGGTAGCGCACGAGGTGACCGTGGGCGTCACGGTTGCCGGAGGCGATGCCGCGCACGATGCCGATGGCGGCTCCCACGTCGAACGGCAGGTCCTCGAGGATGCCGGCGATGGCTTCGTGCGTGTCGAGGGCGACCCACGCGGCATCGGAGGCGGCGCGGGTCGGGTTGGTCGCGAGACCGGCGACGGCACGGGCCTCGGAATCCGAGTGCCACATCCACGTCATGCCGCGCTTGTAGGCGATTTCGCCGAGCATGGCGCGGAGACGTTCGAGGGCGCGTGCGAGCACGGCCTCCCCGTGGTGCTCGCGGTTCTCGAGACCGTGGAGCTTCAACGTGAGGACGGCCACGTGGCGAACTTCGCGCGGACCTCCTTCGGGGATGGCGAGTCGCCGGGGAACCGGCGTCGGCGCTTGGGCATCCGACTGGACGGAAGGAGGGACGTAGCTCGACGGCGGTTCCGAACCGCGACGCGCGTCGGGCCCTTCCGCTTCGCTGCGCGCCTGGGGCGCGGCGGCGTAGGTCGCGGCGGTTCCTCCACGCAAGGGAGCGTCGGGCGGGGGCGTCGACGGCGCGACGACGGCGAAGTGTTCGCGGGGCACGAACATCGCGATGGTCGTCTCCAGACTGCCGGCGTCGACGAGTTCCTGCCGCGCCATCAGGAAGCGAAGGAGGGCGCTCGAGAGATCCTTGCAGGTCGGGAAGCGATCGTCCCGGTTCGGCGCGAGCGCGCGGAGCACGATGTCCTCGAGCTCACGGGGGAGATCCGTGACGTACGTGCTGGGCGGCTCGACGGTGCCGGATCGCACGATGTCGAGGAGCGCTTCGCCGCCGAGACCGCCGTGGAGCGGACGTCCGGTCAGCATCTCCCAGAGGATCACGCCGAGCGAATAGACGTCGCTCCGGCGGTCGACACGTTCGACGCGCGCTTGTTCGGGCGCCATGTAACCGAACTTGCCCTTCAACATCCCTTCGTCGTCTTCCGCGATCCGCGCGCTCGCGATACCGAAGTCCGCGATCTTCACCGCGCCCTCGAACGACAGGAGGATGTTCTGCGGCGACACGTCGCGGTGGACGATGTGGAGCGGCACTCCACCTTCGTCCTTCTTCTCGTGGGCGTAGTGGAGTCCCTTCGCGACCTCCGACGTGATCCACGCGGCGACACCCATCGGGATGCGGGATCCCGTCGTCTTCGTAGCGGACATGAGGCGCCCGAGATCCGGACCCTCCACCCACTCCATGGCCAACAGATGGCCGATTTCGTCACCTTCGTCGTAGAACTCGTAGACCTGGACGACGTTCGGATGATTGAGGCGCGTGGCGACCTGCGCTTCCTCCACGAACATGGTCCGGAAGCGTCGGGACGCTCCGAACGACGGCAGGATGCGTTTGACGACGAGGAGCTTGTACGTGCCTTCGGCGCCCGGCTTCTTCGCGAGGAACACTTCCGCCATGCCGCCGGCACCGAGCCGACGCACGATCTCGAACTCCGCGAGTGTCGCGGGGAGGCGGTCCGATCCGGGAGCGTTCGAGGATCCTTCCATCGCTACCTTGTCCTACCCACGACGCACGTCCGCCGGGGGCGCGACGAGGCGGAAGTCGAGGATGCAGGGCACGTGGGAGGTTCGGACGTTCATGTTCGTGGGAGGTGCGCGTGTAGGTGTCGCGTCGCTGGCATTCGCTTCGCTAGGTCCCGGGATGTCTTCCCGGAGCCCCCCATGGCAAGGTTATCATCAACTGCTCTGTCGCTCCCCGAACCCCGCACGATGCCCGAAGCCGTCACCAAATCCCGACCGGCCCCCCTCGCCCAGGGCACCCTGGCGAAGACGCCCCTCGCGCACTTGCTCATCTACGCGTGGGAGCACCGGCTGACGGGGAGCCTCGAGCTCGTCCACGAGGGGATCGCGACGGCCACGCTCGTGGTCATCGAGGGCATGCTCTCGAAGGTGCGGACCCGCGAACCCGTCGCGTACCTCGGACGGGTGCTCCTCGAGCTCGGGTTCATCGACGACACGACCTTGAACACGAGCCTCGTGGAGGTCGCGAAGGAGCGACGGCTCCACGGGCAGCTCCTCCTCCGTCGGGGATCCATCGACGACACGATGCTCCGGGAGGGGCTGCGCGTGCAGCTCCTCCGCAAGTTGAGCCACATGTTCACGCTCGTGCCGGACACGGGCTTCGCGTTCTACGACGCGTTCGATCTCCTCCACGACTACGGCGGCGACGACGAGTTCCAGGCCGATCCCCTACCCGTCATCTGGCGCGCGATCTGCCAAGCGCCGCCCTGGGATCACGTGCAGTCTGCACTGGCTCGTTTCGGCGATCGGAAGTTCCGCCTCAATCCGCGGTCCACCCTCGAGCGCTTCCAGTTCCGGGAGGACGAACACGCCCTCGCCGAACTGCTCGGTTCGCGGCCCATGAGCGTGCTCGAACTGGTCGCCGCCGAACGCCTCGGCGCTCGGACGACCCAACTCCTCCTCTACACGCTCGCGATCACGAAGCAGCTCGAGATGGTGGAGTCGTCGAGCCCCCGGAGTTCGCGGATGCCCCCGCCTCCGACGACGACGCCGAGTCTCCTCGCCGGGCCTCCGGAGAAACCCGCACCTCCCCTCGATTTCGAGCTGCCCTACGGCACGCCCGCACCTCCGACCTTCGCCATGGCGAAGAGCGAGACGCGCACGCGCGCGGGGTCCATCATCCCGCCGCCGCCCGAGAGCCGCCCGCGCATCGAATCGGCGCCTGCCCCGGCGCGCGCGGGGTTCGTTCCGGCGCCTCCGGCCTCGCGTCCGGCGCCCATCTCGAGACCCGCTCCCGCGTCCGGAGCGACGCCCGCGTCCCGCCCTCCCGGTTCGGTCCGCATCCGCCCGATGTCGGCGTCCCGTCCCGATTTCGGAGCGTCGTCGCAGCCCGCGTCGCAGTCGGCGGTGGCGGCGTCGTCGCAAGACGCGGCGCCTCCCGTCGTTCCCGAAGCACGCGGCTCGGCTCCCGGCGCGGGGGAACTCACGCCGGAACTGAAAGCGCGTCGTCAGGAGATCGTCGACCGCGCGGCCGGCATCGACAAGGAAGACTACTTCCAGATGTTGGGCCTCGTGCGCTCCGCGGGTCCGTCGGACGTGCAGGCGGCGTACTTCAAACTGGCGAAGGTGTGGCATCCCGATCGCCTGTCCCCCGCTCTCGCGGACGTGAAGGACGAATGTGCCCGCGTCTTCGCGCGCATCAGCGAAGCCCAGGCGACCCTCTCGGACACCGAGAAGCGGAACCGGTACATGCCGCTCCTCTCGGACGGTGGGGCGACGCCCGAGGCCCAAGCGACGATCCTCAACGTCGTCGAGGCCGCGACGAACTTCCAGAAGGCGGAGGTCTACCTCAAACGGGGCGATTACGCGCAGGCCGAGACCTTCTGCAAGCGCGCCCTCGAGGCCGATCCGAAACAGGGCGACTACATCGCCATGGTGGCGTGGCTGGAGTCGCTCAAGCCGGACAACCAGTCCCCGAACGCGACGATGCGCTGCATCGCCGACCTCGATCGCGCCATCGACATGAACCCGCGGAGCGAGCGCTCGTACTGGTGGCGCGGACAACTCCACAAGCGCATGCAGAACGTGAACGCGGCTTCCAAGGACTTCCGCAAGGTCGTCGACCTGAACCCGCGCAACATCGACGCCGCCCGCGAAGTGCGTCTCTTCGAAATGCGCCGCGGCCGCACGAGCGCCCCGCCGCCCGCGAGCACGCCCGCGAGTCGGAACCCGAACGGCCGCACGTCCCAAGCTCCCGCCGCCGAAAAATCCGGCGGGATATTTGGCAAGTTCTTCAAGAAGTAGACGTCACGCGCTGGGGTCGAGACGCGCGTCCGGCGAACTCGAAAGCCTCATGGGCATCGGTTCGTTCGCGACCAGGCGGCCGAACGTGGCCCGGAACTCCTCCGCGTTCACGTTCGCGACCTGCGCGAGGCGACGGAGTTCGTGGACGTCCGCGATGTCCTCGCGCTTCAGACGGAGCATGTACGATCGCGCGATCTTGTAGCGGTCCGAATCGATGTCGACCATGCGGATGCGCGTGCGGCCGTTCTCGAGGTCGATCATCTTCTCCATGGGAATCGGCGTGAAGTCGCCGTTCTGGATCGAGATCATGGCGTTCGAGCCGCCTTCGATGATGAACCGTGCGGCGCAGTACCCGAGGTCGCGCGTGTACTCCATGTCGAAGGGGATGGGATCGGCACAGCGCACCTCGTAGCCGATCGACTTGCCGACGATGGTGCCTTTCAACTTGAAGTCGAGCAGGCGCGTCTCGACGGCGTCGCGCAGGATGTCGCCGAGCTTGATCTTCGCGGCGTGGATGTTCCCGAACGGATCGCGCGGCACCTGCGTGAGCGCGGCGAGCTCCTCGACCGGGAAACACTCGACGAGCCCTTCGGCGAGCATCGCCACGCCGTCCGTGCGTCCGTGGGACAGGCGTTTGATGATCGAACCGACCAGCGTGTCGACGATGTCGGCGAAGTGGCTGCCCTTCGGGAACTCCTCGGGGATGAGCGAGATCGTCGCGCCGGCGGCCTTGCCGATGGAGAGCGCGAGGTGCCCGGCCTTCCGACCTTGGGCCACCACGAAGTACCAGCGCGACGTCGTCTTCGCGTCGACCATCAGGTTCTTCACGAGCTCGACGCCGATGTGGCGCGCCGTCTGGAACCCGAAGGTGCTGATGTCGTTCGGGAGATCGATGTCGTTGTCGATGGTCTTCGGGACGTGGGCGATGCGGAGCGCGCCGCCGGCCGCCTGGGCGAGGCGGTAGGCCGAGTACGCCGTGCCGTCGCCGCCGATGGTGATGAGACTGCCGACGCCCAACTGGTCGAGGGCGCGGAGCGTGTTCTTCATCGCCTCGGGATCGCGGGTGGGGTTCGCGCGCGAGATGCCGATGTGCGATCCGCCGCGGAAGTGGATGCGGCTCGTGTCCGCGATGCTGAGGGGCGCGACGTGGCTCGTGTCGCCCTCCATGAGCCAGCGGAAGCCGTCCTGGATCCCGAGGACCTCCACGTTGGCCAGGCAGGCCCGGATGGTCGCCGCGCCGATGACGCTGTTGATGCCCGGCGCGGGTCCGCCCGCTGCGACGATGGCCAACTTGTTTCGGGCGCTCGGAATGGACATGGGTCGGTGCTTCGGCCGGGAACCTTATCGCGGATCGCCCGTCGGCGGGACGTGAACTTCCGGGTTCCGACGCGACCGTCGCCGCCCGACGACGAACACGATCCCGAGCACCGCGACCGAAGCCGCGGAAGCGACGAGGAGCGTCGAGCGCGAGGGATTCGTCCGTGGGTCCACGCGGAGCGAGGGAGGCACCTCGATGCTCGCGTGACGGACCGTCGCACTGAGCATCCGACTCGCCGTCCTGTCGCCGGCCACGAGGGTGGTCATGTGGCGGTGGGGCGCCTCGTTCTTCGCGAGCACGAAGAGCGTGACGGCCACCTCCGCGGGGGCCGTGGGGCAGGTGAAAAATCCGTCGAGGGAGAGGCCGTCGCCTTCCTCGAGCTTCGCGCCCAAGAATCGCGCCTCGCACGGTTTCCCGTCGCCGGTGACCTCGATCTCGCGCTCGAACAGCGGTCGGAACTCGGCTTCCGCGGCGCGGAGCTCGTCCGGTGAGAGGACACGATCGTGGTTCTTGTCGACCACGACGCCGAAGACCCGATCCCCGGAAAAGCCCACGAAGCGCGCACGAACCAGCCCGGCGTTCTCGACGGTGAATTCGCTCCGGGACAGGCCGGCTTCGTGGGCAGCCGCCACGCGTCCGACGCCCGTGAGGAGCCCGAGAGCCCACATCGCGAGGGCCGCGGTCCGCCCGAGGTGGTAGAGAGGGGTCCGATGACGACGCATCACGATCGCCCCGAGGGCGCCGAAGCCGAGTGGTTCCGTTCCCGGTGGCGGGACGTGATCGCTCCGCGGCCGCTCGTGGCGCTCGGGTGCATGAATTTCGGCAAGCGGACGCCCGAGAAGGACGCGCTCCGCATCGTCGATCGTGCGTTCGAACGCGGCGTCACCTTCTTCGACACCGCGAACGCGTACGTGGACGGCCAGTCGGAGACGATCCTCGGCAAGGCCCTCAAGGGGCGCCGCGATCGGGCCATCGTCTCGTCGAAGGTGGGAATGGCCCGTGTGTCCGGCCGCCCAGAGGGGTTGTCCCGGCGTGCGATCGAGTCCGCCATCGACTCCTCGCTAGCACGGCTCGGCACCGACTGGCTCGACGTCTACTACCTCCACGTCCCGGATCACGGCACCCCCGTCGAGGAATCCCTCGACGCGATGGGTCGCCTCGTCGAATCGGGCAAGGTGAAGCGCGTCGGGATCTCCAATTACGCGACGTGGGAGACGCTCGAGATGATCGGCCGGTCGGCCACCGTCGGTACACCACGACCCGTCATCGCCCAACAGCTCTACAACCCCATCCTCCGCGAGCTCGACGTGGAGTGGTTCTCGTTCGCACGGAAGTACGACGTACACACGAGCGTCTACAACCCCCTCGCCGGCGGACTCCTCGCGCGCGGTCCCGTGGACGATCTCCACGTCGACGTTCCCAAGGGCTCCCGCTTCGACGGCAACGTGATGTACCAGAAGCGCTACTGGTCCGAACCCATGATGCGGTTGGCCGGTCGCCTCCAGGCGATCGCGAGGGAAGCGTCGACGTCGCTCGTCGCGCTTTCGTACGGGTTCGTCGCGTCGACGAAGGGTGTCGACAGCATCCTCGTCGGACCCGGCACCGTGGCCCACCTCGACGACGCGCTCGACGCGCTCGACAAGCCCCTCGACGCGACGCTGCGTGCCCGCGTGGACGCGGCCTACGTCGAACACGTCGGCACCAACACGCACTACGTGAGGTGATCGTGCTCGACGCGTCGGCATCGTCCATCGATCTCGACGGGGTGCTCCGGCACTTCGAGGAGCACGGCTACGCACGCGTCGGGAAGATCGCGTCGGACGAGACGCTCACGCTCCTCCGCGACCGTACGAACGCGATCATGATGGGGGAGGTCACGTACGAGGGACTCTTCTTCCAACTCGACAACCAGACCGGCAACTACGAGGAACTGGTCTTCGGGCGTGGTTGGGAAGGGCCCAGCCTCAACTACAGGAAGATCGAGAAGCTCGAGAAGGACCCGCTCTTCCGCGCGTGGCTCGAGAACCCGATCTTCGAGCGCATCGCGCGCGCCCGCATCGACGGGGACGTGACGATCTACCGCGCCCTCATCATGAACAAGGCCGAACGTGGCGGCACGCACCTGCCGTGGCACCAGGACGGCGGACTGTTCTGGGGCCTCGACAAGGACCCGACGCTCCAGGTCTGGACCGCCCTCGACGACGCGCCGGTGGAGGCCGGGTGCATCGAGGTCGTCCCTGGTTCCCACACGCGCGGCCTCGCGACGCCGCTCGGGGGCGTCGTCCCGAAGGATCGCGTGGAAGAGGCGGACGTCGACCATCGCATCGTCGCGCTTCCCGTGCGCGCCGGAGAAGTCCTCCTCCTTCACAACCATCTCTGGCATCGATCGGGCGTCAACGTCACCGGCCACCCGCGGCGCGCGTTCACGGTCTGCTACATGGACGCGAAAACGCGGTGCCAACGGAAGAAGAAGGCACCGCGTTCGTTCACGCGCGTCTTCGCGCGTTGAGGGTCCACGTCCCTTCGTGGACGCGGACCCGGAGGTTCCACCCACGTCAGCCGAAGGCGAACGTGTGTCCGTGTTCGGCGCCGTGGGGAGGTCGTGCGTGGGAGTCGACGTGCCTGCTCATCTTGCGCTTCGCGCGTCCGGCAGCGCGATCGAGGGCGACGCCGAAGTCGGGACCGACGTCGGAGACCACCAGGGTCCCACTGTCACGCAACGTGACGAGCACGCGGCACTCCTTGTCGACGCCACCCTTCGGACCGTTCACGTCCGTCACCTGGACGGTCACCCCGCGGATCCGATCCACGAACCGATCGAGCGCGAAACCGATGCGATGTTCCACGTACTCTCGGAAGGAACGGGTGAGCTTGAGGTGTCGACCGCGAATCTCGACGTTCATCGGACCTCCAATCCCGGAGTGATTTCCGGTGCCTGGGTTCCCCAGGGTGACATCCCAAACCGTGTCTCCATTCCCCCCGATGGTCGAATCCCTCGGACGCGATCGCGTGTGCGGTTCTCCGCGGGTGTGACGACCTCGCCCACGAGGTGTGTGCATGGCGTCGTCCGCGTCGGATACGCGCGTGTCGCGACGTCGCCGGGCGCCGGACAACGATGGTATCTTCGGAGGGCATGCCGGATTCGAAGCCCCCTTCGAGCGCGCCTCCGAGTCGCCGTGTGCCCCTTCCGGTCGAGGTGGGGCAGGTGTTCGCAGGAAAGTACCGGGTCGACCGCGTCCTCGGTCACGGCGGCATGGGCGCCGTCGTGGCGGTGACGCACGTCGAGCTCGGCCAACGGTTCGCGGTGAAGTTCATGCTCCCGACGGCGCTGAAGGACACCGGCGCCATCGCGCGCTTCCAACGCGAGGCGCGCGCGACGGTGAAGTTGCGCAGCGACCACGTGACGCGCGTCTACGACGTGGGGCGCCTCGACGGAACGGCGATCCCGTTCATCGTGATGGAGTACCTCGAGGGCCGCGATCTCGACGAGGTGGTGCACGAACGGGGACCGCTGCCCGTCGGCGAAGCCGTGGAGTACATGCTCCAGGTCTGCGAAGGCGTGGCCGAAGCGCACGCCATGGGAATCATCCACCGCGACCTCAAGCCGAAGAACCTGTACCTCGTCGAACGCTCGAACGGTCTGCCGCTCGTGAAGGTCCTCGACTTCGGCATCTCGAAGATGGCGGAAGATCCGACGATGCTCGACCTCACGTCCACCACGGACGTCATCGGTTCACCGCTCTACATGTCGCCCGAGCAGCTCCGGACGTCGAAGTCGGCGGACGAACGCAGCGACCTCTGGTCCCTCGGTGCGATCCTGTACGAGCTCGTGACGGGCGCCTTGCCGTTTCCCGCGGAGAGCGTCACGGAGCTGGTCTCCCGCGTCATCCAGGATCCGCCGCGGCCGCTCGCGCAGTTCGTGGTCGGCGTGCCCTCCGCAGTCGAGGCCGTCATCCTCAAGTGTCTCGAGAAGGATCCGGCGAAGCGGTTCACCAGCGTGAACGAGATGATCCTCGCGTTGGAGCCCTATTCGACCTACCCGCGCATTCCCCGCGATCGCGCGTCCTACGGGTCGGGACGCGGTTCGGGACCCTCGGTGCCCCCGCCGGACGACAGCTCGGGACGCGTCGTCGTCCGTCCGAGCAACTTCACCGGGTCCGCCGATTCCGGATCGGATTGGGCGCGCACCGAGCTCGCGTTGTCCACGAACGGTTCGAAAGCCCATTCCGGCTTGCCGATGAAGAAGTCGGGCGTGGCGCTCGTCCCGTTCCTCCTCGGTATCATCATCGCCGGTGGCGCCGCGGGTCTCTTCGTCGTGATGAACCAGAAGACGAGCGTCACGACGGCGGCGAGCGCCCACGCCGTGTCCGAGCCGGTGGGTCCGACCGTGGTGCGGAATCCGGGGCCGGAACCGCTCCCGACGAGCGTGCCCGCACCTCCGCAGGTGACGTCCACGCCCGTCGCACCGCCGGTGGCCGCGACGTCCGTGGTGCCCGCCGTGACGGCGGAACCCGTCGCCCAACCGGTCCCCGTCGTGCGTGCGCCCGTGGTCGACGCGGGCACCAAACCGCCCGCCGTCCGCACGGCTCCGACGTCGCCGACTCCCCTCGGTGTCGACGACCTGCCGTCCTCGCGTCACTGACCGCTTCCCCGCCCCCGCACGACCGTTCGTCCGTACGTCCGCACGAAGGAGACTGGATCGATGGTTCGCCGTTCCGCGTCGCTCGTCCGCACCCTGGCCTCGCTGCTCGTCGTCGCGACGGTGGCGGCGCACCCGCGTCCTGCTCTCGCGCAATCCGCGGCGGACCAAGCGGCGGCCGAGGCCCTGTTCGAGGAAGGTCGGCGACTGCTCGCCGCCGGTTCCCTGAAGGAAGCGTGTTCGAAGTTCGCGGAGAGCCAGCGCCTCGACCCGGGGGCGGGCACGCTCCTCAACCTCGGCGCGTGTTACGAGAAGAACGGCCAGACCGCGAGCGCGTGGGTGACCTACAAGGAAGCGGTCGCGTCGGCGGAGCGGAGCGGACGCAAGGAATGGGCACAGAAAGCCACCGAGCGCATCCAGGCGCTCGGCCCGTCCCTGTCGCGCGTGTCGGTCGTCGTCGCGCCCGAGGCTCAGGCGATCGCCGGTCTCGTCGTGAAGCGGGACGGCGCCGCGATGGTGCGCGGTGAATGGAGCGTCGCGATCCCCATCGATCCCGGGAGCCACACCTTCGAAGCCTCGGCGCCGGGAAGGAAGACGTGGACGTCGACGGTCACCGTGAAGTCCGGCGGCGACAAGGTCACGGTCATGGTGAACGCGCTGGAGTCCGAAGCCGTCGCGACGACGACGAATCCCGTGGTCGATCCGGCGACGAAACCGCCGGAGACACCCGCCACGTCGGGATCGTCGGGCCTACGCACCGCGGGACTCGTCGTGGGAGGAGCCGGCCTCGTGGGAGTGGGCGTCGGCGCGGTCGTGGGATTGCTCGCCATGGGCGACGCGGGAGACGCGAAAGCCTTCTGCAACGCGGACCAGAGCCGATGCACGCAGGACGGCATCGACGGATACGACCGCGCGAAGGGCAAAGCGACGGTCTCGACGATCGCCTTCGTCGCCGGTGGCGTGCTCACGGCCTCGGGTGTGGCGCTCTACTTCCTCGCGCCGAAGGCGGGTCACGAGTCCACCACGGGCTCGCGGATCCTCCGGGTCGGCACGGTGGCGGGTGGACCGGGCTCGTTCGGTCTGACCTACGGCGCGTCGTTCTGACCATGGGAAGGCCGTACTCACGGACGACGTTCCGCGTCGCGGGAATCGTTCTCCTGTCGACGGCCATGGCCTGCTCGTCCGGGAGCGCGGGAGTCGATGCCGGCGACGGGACGGACGCGGCGGACGACGGCTCGAAGGATGCCGTCGCGCCACAGGACGGCGCCTCGACCGCCGACGTTTCCACCTCCCCCGGGGACGGATCGGCCCGCGACGCGGACATGGCGAAGGACGGGAGCTCCGACGGCGAAGTCGACGGTCCGGTCGGGGACGCGGGGAACGACGCTCGCACGGACGCGACGGCGCACGACGGGGGCCTCGAGGATTCGGGAAGCACCTCCGACGGCGGAACCCTGGCTGACGGGAGCGTCGCGTCGGACGGGGGCTCCTCGACGGATTCGGGCGCATCGTCGGAAGGCGGGAGCGCGGGCACCACGGACGCGGGCGTCGGACCGGTCACCCCGGTCTTCGCCGCGACGGAGGGTCTGACGCCGGGACCCATCGCGATCGCGGACGGCACGGTCTATTTCGGTGCGAACCGCGTGGTGCCGGGAGGCGCGACCCCTTTCCTCTTCGCCGTGCCGAAGACGGGTGGATCCCCGGTACCGCTCGTCGAGATTCCGTCGCTCGTCACCGGCATCACGGTGGACGCTGCCGACGTGTGTTTCACCACCGCGGCCACGGGAGCGTTGCAGGTCGCACGCGTGGCCTGCGTGTCGCGCACGGCCCCGCACGTCGTCCGCGTCCTCGCGAGCGAACGCGGCGACCCTCGACTCGCATGGATCGCGTCGGACGGCTCCCTCCTCTTCTGGTCGTCGAGCGGAACCGACAACTACGTGCGTGGCGTCCCGAAGTCCGGCGGCTCCGGGTCCTTCGCAGCGGCCCCGATGCAGACGAGCGGCGGAGGCATCCGGGAAGTGCGCATGGTCGGCACCGAACTCTGGTTCGCCGACGAACGTCTCGGACTCTTCCGATGCGTCACGTCCGACTGTTCGGCGACCATCGGTGTCGTCGGTTCCGCGACGGGCGCGACCGTGTTCGACGCCGTGCTCCCGAACTACGCGTGGATCCGGACCGACAACGGGGACGCGGACGTGCACGCCTCCCAGGTCGGAGGAGGCACCTATCCCGCCGCCGCGGCGCGCGCAGGAGCGTCGGGCGTCGCCCTGCGTGGCGATCGCGTGTACTGGATCGAGTCGGGGTCGGCGACCGCGGCCGACGGGACTCTCCGCACGTGCAGGCTTCCCGAATGTGGCAGTTCGCGGACGATCGTCACGGTCGCGTCCGGTCTCGCGTCGCCCCGTTGGCTCGTACGATCGGAGGACGGCCTCTACGTCGCGAACGCGGGCACGTCACCGAACGCGGGCTCGGTGATGCGCGTGCCGTTCGACTGATCCGACCTTCCCTCGGATCCGTCGGCGGACCCACCGGCCATCAGACCTTCTCGATGCGCGAGGATCCGAGGAGCCCCGCCGGACGGACGAGGAGGACGACGATGAGCACCAGGAACACGAGGACGTCGACGCCACCGGAGTAGTCCGTGAGTTTGACGAGCTCCCCGAGGAGACCGAGGAGCAGGCCACCGAGCATGGCCCCGGGGATGCTGCCGATGCCACCGAGGACGGCCGCGACGAACGCTCGCGTGCCGATGGTCACACCCATGGTCGGGTACACTTCGGACTGATCGAGGCAGTACAACACGGCGCCGACGGCGGCGAGGGCCGAGCCGAGGGCGAACGTCATGCCGATGACGCGCGACGTGCGGATGCCCATCAACCGCGCCGCCTCCTCGTTCGTCGAGAGGGCGCGCATGGCCTTCCCGAACCACGTCCGCTTCACGACGAGTTCGAGACCCACCATCATCACCACCGCGACCACGAAGATGACCGGGCGCGTCTGCGAGAAGAGCTGCGGATAGGGGCGGTACCTCGCCGTGAAGGCGAGCTGCGCCAGGTTCTGCAGGAGCACCGACACCCCGAGCGCCGTCACGAGCGGCGTGAGGCGGGTGAGTGAACTCTTCTTTCCGCGCATGCGGAGCGGCCGGTACGCGAGCCGTTCGATGGTCGCGCCGAGTGCGGCGGCCGCGAGCATGGCGAGGACCGTACCTCCGATCCCGGCGACCCACGGTGAGCTGCTCCCACCCAGGAGGACCACGAGGAAGAGGCCGACGTAGGCGCCGATCATGAACACTTCGCTGTGGGCGAAGTTGATCATCTTGAGGACGCCGAACACCATCGTGTACCCGAGGGACACGAGCGCGATCATCGCCCCTTGGGCGAGTCCGGTGACGAGTGCGTCGAGGATGCGCGAGATCACGTCGTCGTTCTATCCCATCCGCGGTCCTGCGGGGGGGAGGTCAGTGGGCGGTGAGCTGCGAGAAGTAGTGGAACTGCTGGTCCCGGATCGCGACGACGACGATGGGCTTGTTCGCGTTGTGGTTCGCGTCGATCGTGATCGTGCCGGTGGCCCCCGCGAAATCCTTCGTCGAAGCGAGCGCCTTCTGGATGGCGTCGGGGGTGATCACCTCCGAGCGCTTCATGGCGTCGAAGAGCAACATGGCCGCGTCGTAGCCCTGCGCACTCAGGCTGTTGGGAGGCTTTCCGTAGCGGGTCGTGAACGCGTGGATGAACGCACGCGAGTTCTCCCAAGGAACGTCGGGTGCGTAGTGGTTGGTGAAGTAGGCGCCATCGATGGTGGCGCCCGCGACCTCGACGAGGTTCGTGGAGTCCCAACCGTCCCCGCCCACGAACATGCTGCCGGGAATGCCGAGCGGCTCCGCCTGGCGCGCGATTTGGGCGATCTCGTTGTAGTAGACCGGCACGAAGTAGATTTCCGCGGACGAAGCCTTCAGCGCCTGGAGGTACGTCGTATAGTTCGTCTCGCCCTTCTGGAAACCCTTCTCGACGACGACTTCGCCGCCGAGCTTCACGAACGCGTCCTTGAACATGCCCGCGAGGCCGGACGAGTAGGTGTCTTGCGCGGCGTAGAAGAGCCCCGCCTTCGTCTTCTTCAGGGACTCGCGCACGAAGCGCGCGGCGACCTCGCCCTGCTGCGCGTCGGTGAAGCAACTGCGGAACACCCAGTTCCGTCGCTTGGTGACCTCCACGGCCGTCGACGACGGCGTGATCATCGGGACTTTCTTCGTGTTCGCGATGAGGCCTCCCACCAGCGAGCGGCTCGAAGCGACCTCACCCAGGACGGCGACCACGCCGTCCCGATCGATGAGCTGGCGGACCTTGTTGGAGGCTTCCTGGGGCGTGGACTTGTCGTCCTCGTAGATCATCCGGACGGTCTTCCCGCGGATGCCTCCGGCTCCGTTGAGCTCGTCCACGGCGAGGGCGATGCCTTCGCGGGTGTCGGTGCCGAAGGTCGAGTCGACGCCGGACAGGGAAAGGTAGGCGCCCACGCGGATCTCGTTCGGGTTCCGGCGGCGGCAGGCGGTGCACGCGAGCAGCAGCGCGAGGACGAGCAGGGTCAGCAGGGGGCGCCGCGGCATGGGGGTTTGGGGATAGCTCGGTTCCCGGGGATTTCGGAGGGAAAGGCCACACCGAGGCGTGGGTGAATCGGGAAACGGACACGTCTACGTGCACGTTCACGTTCACGGGCACGCGTATGGGGTCGTGCGCACCTTGACTCACATACGGCGCAAGGATATCCCGCGGCCCCTTTTTCGAGTTTCGGGGAGATTCACCATGGCCCACGTGTCGACGTCCTCACCTGTGCGCGTTCCCGTTTCCCTTTCCGGGTCGCGCGTCGCTTGGCTCGTCGCCGTCGCTTGCCTCTCCCTGGCCGCATCGGGCTGTTCGGCGTCCGCGGAGGCGGACGACGACGGCGTCGCGACGTCCGACGAAGCCCTCACGCGTACGGAAGCCTCGTTCGTCGGCATCTACGAGAACGGGGCCGCGAACGGCGGGGACTTCGTGCGCCTCACGCTCGACGACGACAACCGGTTCACCGCCTCCGTCGACATCCGCCACGTCGCCCTCTGCTTGCCGACGCAGTCGTGCACGGAGACCCGCGAAGGGACGTGGACCCTCCGCCGCTCCGGCGCGGGGTACACGCTCCGCCTCTCGCCTCGCCAGGGAGCGACCGAGGTGCACACGATCATCGTCGGCGCGACCGAAGCGGCCCCGGTCCGCTTCGTCCGCGGCACGCGCACGCAGTCGCTCAACAGACGACCCCTCCAGAAGATCGCGGGTTACGATTTCGGCGGTCCCGACGTCGTCCTGGCACCCGGCCCGCGCGAAGCCTGCACCGCCGCCACGAACGCGACGGCGGACGCGTGCATCGCCGCCGGCGGACAGTTCCGTCGCGCCGAAGGGTGCGACGTCATCTGTTCCGTTCCGATCGCCTCCGGTGGCGCCGTCGCCGGATTCGACTTCGCCGGCGCACGCACCGCGCGCCCGGCTCCCGCGGGACAGATGTGCACGGCCATCCTCCGGCCGGAGGCGGAGGCGTGCACGCGCACGGGCGGTCGCGTCACCGTGACGGCAGGATGCGGCACCCTGTGTTCGCGTCCCATCGCGGTCGCGCCGAAGGTTTCCGGCTTCGATTTCTCGGGATTGCGGGTGATGAACGGCCCGAGTCCGCACCTCCTCTGCGGGGCCACCGACGCGGTCGCTGCCGCGTGCGATGCCGCCGGTGGCACGACGACGCTCGCGAGCGGCTGCAGCCGACTCTGCTCCGTCCCCGTCGTCCGCGGAATGGCGCCGGCCGAGGTCGTCCTCGAACCGTTCTCCACGCCACTCTTCATGATCCCGAACGCGCACCCGAACCCGAACTGCTTCGTCGCCACGCGCTTCGATCTCGAGAACGGCTTCGCCATGCCGCGCGCGACCCTCGACGAGTTCGTGGGCGGCACGTGCGGCCTGTACGTCACGTCGAATCCGCGCCGCTACGATCTCTCCCTCGAGAGCCGCACGTGCGGTTCGAAGGTGTGGGTCGGTTCGGGCAAGGACGACGCGGGGAACCCCTACACCCTCCGCATCACGGACCACCGCGACCGCTACTGCGAAGACATCGTCCCCGCCCTCTTCGTCGTGGAAGAGTCGAGCCCCGTCGGCATCTCGCGCACGCGCTACAGCTTCTGACCCGCCGAACGGGTCACGTCGTCGGCAACGGAACCGGCTCGTCGCCCGGTTTCGCCGACGCGTTCCGTCCGCGCACGAGCAGGTAATTCACGACCATGGTCGCGATCTCGTGTTGGTAGACGCCCGCGTCGAACTCGTCTTCGTGGTCGCGCACACCGAGCCACGTCATGGCACCGACGGCCTTGACCATGATGGTGAGCGCGAGACGGAGGTGCTCGGGTGAAGGACGGAGCTCGTACTTCGCGTGGCCGAGTCGCGTCTCGAAGAACGCCGCGATCTGACCGATGACTTCCCGTCGCTGATCGAGGGTCGCCGGGTCGTCGGCCGTGATGCCGTGGAGGTCCGCACGGTCGCCGATCATGTTCATGGCGAGGACGGTGAGTTGGTAGATGCCTTCTCCCACGGGCAGGAGATCGAGCTCCGGGAGCTTGGACGCGAGCACCTGGAGTTGGCTGGACCACGAGCGTTCCTCGACCGCGCGGACGAGCTCTTCCTTGGACTGGAAGTACTCGTAGAGCGTGCCGACGCTCACGCCCGCCACCTCGGCGACCTTCGTCGTGGAGAGTCCGGCGATGCCGTCAGCCACGATGATCTTCTCCGTCGCCTCGACGATGGCGCGGACCGTCTCCCGGCTTCGCGTCTGTTTCGGTTTGCGGGTGAGTGCCTTCTTCTTCGCCGCCACGGGACCAGGATACCGCCGATCGTGTCGTTCGGATCCGACGAGTCGGCGACGATCCCGTCCCGGCTTTCACGTGTGACTTCGTGAGTTTTCAGGTTCGCCGATGGATTTTGCGGCGTTCGAGGAAATGGGGCACGCCTCGGCTCCTCCGGAACCTCCATTCCTCCGGCGTTTTCCATTCCTGGAAGGACCACCCCATGAACCTCCGTCCCGCGTCGCGCGCACTCACCGTCGTCCCGTTCGTCTCTCTCTTCGGCACCCTCGCGTTCGCCACCGGCTGCAGCAGCGAGGTCGGTGCGTCCACCGGCGTCGCACCCTCCGTGGAAGCGACCGAACTCGACACGAAAGCCATCCGCGATCTCGTGAGCCTGGTGCGCCTCGCGCCCGGGACCTACCAAGCGACGTGCGCGAAGGCCGACGGCACGACCTACGTCGAGACCGTCACCGAAGCCCAGATCCTCGCGAACACCGTCTGCCGGCAGTCGGGTACCCCGAACTGTCTCGCGCGCCTCGCGATGATCCGTCCCGGTTGGTCGCTCGCGTCCCTCACGGCCGCGTGTGGCAACGCGAACGCCGACTGCGTCGTGGGCGTCGCCTCCGTGCAGACCGGATGGTCGGCCTCGAGCCTGCAGACGGCGTGCAACACCAACCCTGGGAACTGCGCGGGCCTCCTCACCACGGTCCGCCCGGGTTGGTCGTCGACCTCCCTCGCCGCCGCCTGCTCCAACGTCGACGCGAACTGCGTCGCGGACCTGGCCTCCGTCCAGCAGGGGTGGTCGAGCGCGAGCCTCCAGACGGCGTGCGCGTCGAACCCCGACAACTGTGCGGGTCGGCTCTCGCATCTCCGTCTCGGATGGTCGTCCACGTCCCTCGCGACCGCATGCTCCGGCGTCTCGGCGGAATGTGTGGTCACCCTCGCGGCCGTGCAACCGGGTTGGAGCGCTGCGTCCCTGAACCTCGGTTGCGTCGCTCCCTGACAGCTTCCAGGGCGGGGTGCATGGTGCCCCGGAAACACGAAGGCCATCGTGGGAACTCCCCGCGATGGCCTTCTCCTTTTTCGGAGGCGTGACGGCGGAGCGTCAGGGCGTCGTGAGGTCGGCCGCACTCCGGGGCCAGATCTTCGCGTTGTCGAAGGAGTACGCGCAGACACCCACGATCTTCGAGAACGTGGTCCCGACGGCGTAGGTGTTGTCGAGCGGTGCGTACATCGTGTCGTCGACGCGCAGATTGCCCGTGACCGCGAACTCGTCGAAGTCCTTCGGAGCATCGGCGTTCGCGTTCGTGACCGTGACGTTGTTCACCTCGCAGAGCATGCCTTCGTACTTCTCGGCGTTGGCTCCGCGGGTCGCGACGGTCGCGGGGTCCGTGATGACGACGGGTCCGAAGGGCAAGGTCGTGGACGGGTCGTCGACCGTGACGTCGGCCGCGCTCAGCGTGCTCATGCCGAAGATCTCGTCGTAGTCGCCGGTGACGGTGACCTTGTTGCCGATGGTGACCGAAGGCGTGGTGCTCCCGGTGGCGACCCAAAGAGCGTGGAAGGGTTCGGTGGAGTTCGCCTGGATGGTGAACCCGCGACCCGTGCCGACCGACGAAATGCCCGTGACGTACACGTCCGTCACGCGGACACGCGCCTTGCCCGGCGTGGGGTGGCCGGGGGCGGACGGATCGCGCACGACCTCGATGGGCAACGTCGCGAGGCACCGTTCCGCGCCGAAGTTCGGCGTCGGGCAGGCGTCGCAGGCGTCTCCCTTCTCGTCGCCGTCGGCGTCTTCCTGGGCCGCGTTCGCGATCTCGGGGCAATTGTCGGTTCCGTTCGGGATGCCGTCGCCGTCGATGTCGTCGGCGGACAGGGTCGCGCAGGCGTCGCCCCCTTCGGTGGGGCAACGATCGCAGACGTCACCCTGCCCGTCGCCGTCGGCGTCGGCTTGCGCGTCCCCGTCGACCGGACGGATCGGGTTGAAGACACCCGGGCAGTTGTCGACGGAGTCTTCGACGCCGTCGCCGTCCTTGTCGGCGGACGTGATGCCCGCGCTGTAGGTCGAGCGGAAGGGGACGCAGCTCGGTTCGTCCGGCGGGACTTCGCCCTTGCACGTGAAGAGCGGGTACACCGCTTCGCCGGCGGCCTTCACGCCCGCGAGGGTGGCCGAGCCGCCGATGTCCTTCGCGACACACGCGCGCTTCTTGGACGTGCAGACGTCCATCTCCTCGCAGTCGGCACCACCGATCGCGGGGTCCGCCACGAGCTCCGCGTCGCCGTAGAGCGGCGCGCCGCCGCGAAGGACGAGGAGCACGTCCGAAGGAACGGCTTGGATCGCGGCCTGGTACGGGAGCTTGCCGTCCGAATCGAAGACGACGAGGTCGCCGGCGTAGCCGCGCTTCAGCATGCCGATGGAGTCGAAGGCACCGACCGCGAACGCGGCGTTGGTCGTGACCATGCGCCAGAGCTGTTCGTCGCTGAAGTGCTTTCCGAAATGTTTCTCGTTGAGCGACGCGGCGCACGCGAGCTCGCGCTGCATGTTCATGGATCCCGAAGGGAGCCAGTCGGTGCCGAGGGCGATCTGGACGCCGAGGTTGTCGAACACCGTGACCTCCGCGGTGTTGCCGTAGAGGTCGACGTTCGAACGGGGCGACCACACGAGGGCCGTCTGTGCGCCGCGGTACTTCGCGATGTCGACGGGCTTCATCGCGATGCCGTGGACGACCGCCGTCTGCTTCTGGATCAGGTCGTTCGCGCCCTGGGAGAGGCACACGAACTCGTTCCGCGTTTCCTCGTCGATGCCTTCCGAGATGTGCGGGAGGTAGCCGTCGAGGTTCGCGATGCTCGCCGTGGTGCGCGGGCTGCCGGGATAGGCGCAGCCACTCTTGATGAGCGTGCCCGACGAGTCCTTGAGCGGGAACGTGTCGGAATCGGCCGGCTTGATCGAGAGGCCTTCGAGGAGCGTCGGGCTGGCATCGACGTTTCGTGCGAGGCCTTTCTCTCCACCGGCGCCCGCGATGGCGGTGACGCCGCTCATGACGAAGCGGAGCTCGGCGGCACGCACTTGATCCGGCGTGGCGCCACCCGGCGCGCTGATTTTCGTGTGGCCGCGGATGCCCTTCCGCCAGTCGTGGCGGTGCTCGTAGCGTTCCGTGCCGTGGCCCTTCGGTCGGTTGTTGGCGAAGGTGATGTGATCGTGCGGGTTGATGAGGCCAGGAGAGATCACCGTGTTCGTGCAGACGACGAGGGAAGCGTCCGCGTAGCCCGGCGAGGTCGCGCACGATTGGCCGACGCAGGCGATGACACCCTTCGCGTCGAGGAAGACTTCACCGTCGCGGATCACCGAGTTCGGGGCGAGGAGCGTGGAGCGGAACACCTTGCCCGCGGTGCCGGTCTTCTCGACCTTGCACGCGCCGCGTCCCACCGGGATCACTTCGCCGTCGGGTCCGATCACCGGAGCGTCGGTGCCCGCGTCGACACCGGGGAGGAGACTCCCGTCCGGGGTGTCGGTGCCGTTGCCTCCGCCGCCGCTCGAACACCCGGCCACGAGACCGGGAGCCGCGAACACGGCGACGGTGCCCAAGGCGAAGAGTGCACTCCAAGACCGGGGAATCCTTCGCTGACGACGGACCATGGGTCACCTTCCAAAGCTCTGCAAATGTTGGGTTTTGACGGACGTCGACTCCCCACCGAGCCGGGGAACGATGCCTTCGGTTCCCGAAGGCCGCGGACTATAGCCCTCCGGCCGCGCGCCGCACGCATCGTCCTTGCGCCGGAGGCGTTTTGCCGTCATCTCCACGTGCGAATTCCACGTGCCCCACTCCTCCAGGAATTCGCCCCCCAACTCGCCCCCGACCTGAATGGCCGTCTCCTCCAAACTCCGCGAACGCATTCGCACCCGTCTCGCGGACGAGGTCGGTCGGTTGGGGAAGTCGGCGCCGTACGTGTTGGCGCTCTGTTACCCGTCCCCCTACGCGGCCGGGATGTCGTCCCTCGGCTACCAGCGCATCTACCGTCTGGTCCAGGAGACACCGGGGTTCGCCTGCGAACGCGCGTTCCTCGACGACGAAGGCGGAAGCTCCGGAGCTCCGATCGAGCGGCCGGTCACCTACGAGTCCCTCTCCCCCCTCGAGTCCTTCCCGGTCGTCGCGTTCAGCGTCGCCTACGAACTCGAGATCGCGGGCCTGATCCGGATGCTCGAAGCGGCCTCGATCCCCGTGCGCCGGACCGAGCGCGACGATCGTCATCCGTTCGTCCTCGCCGGCGGCCCGCTCACCTTCTCGAACCCGACCCCCCTCGGTGGCCTCGTGGACGCCGTCGTCATGGGCGAGTCGGAGGACGTGATGCCCCTCGTCCTCGAGGCGCTCCGGGCGAACGACACGCGGCAAGGCAAGATCGACGCGCTCTCCCGTGTGCCGAGCGTCTGGTTGCCCGACGTGCACGGCGACGTGCTCGCCCCCATCGCCGCCGCCGACGACGCGGCGCTCCCGGCGTGGGCTCCCATCCGCAGCCCGCACGCCGAGTTCGCGGACATGTTCCTCGTCGAGTCCGAACGGGGCTGTTCGCGCGGATGCCGCTACTGCGTGATGCGGCGGAGCACCAACGGCGGCATGCGCCTCGCGCCGATGCAGCGCATCCTCGAATTGATTCCCGAGGACGCGAAGCGCGTCGGTCTCGTGGGCGCGGCCGTGAGCGATCACCCGAAGATCGTGGACATCGTGAACACCCTCGCCGATCAGGGGCGCGAGGTCGGTCTCTCGTCGCTCCGTCCGGATCGGTTGAGCGACGAGTTCGTCGGTGCCCTCAAGCGCGGCGGGTACCGCACCCTCACGACGGCCATGGACGGGACGAGCGAGCGCGTGCGCGAGACCCTCGAACGCCGCGCGCGCCCGAAGCATCTGCTCAAGTGCGCCGAGATGGCGAAGAAGCACGGCATGGACCGCCTCAAGCTCTACTTGATGGTCGGCGTGCCGGGAGAGACCGACGCGGACATCGACGAATGCGCGGCCTTCACCTCCGAGCTCTCGCGCATCGTGCCGGTCGCCCTCGGCATCGCGCCCTTCTGTGCGAAACGGAACACGCCGCTCGACGGCGCCGAATACGCGGGCATCGACGTGGTCAACGATCGACTCGATCGCCTCCGTCGGGGACTCAAGGGCCGAGCCGACGTCCGATCCACCAGCGCGAAGTGGGCGTGGGTCGAATACGTGCTCGCCCAGGGCGGCCAAGCCGAAGGACTCGCGGTCATCGACGCCGTCCACGGCGGGAGCACCTTCGCCGCGTACAAGAAGGCCTTCGACGCGGTGGGTCGCACCGACGGCGGGCCGGATTCGAAGGGTCGTGGCAAGCGCCGTCACTTGACGATGGCGACCGCGGTCTGATCGGCGTTAGAAGAGGGCATGGCCCGTGAGTCGAAGAAGGACGGCGTGTTCGCGTCCCTCCAGACGGTGTTGCAGCTCGGTTTCATCGGAGCCGCGGCCGTCGCCGTCTTCAGCTTCGTGAGCGTGAGCCGCGACAGCGAGATGCGGCGTCGTTGCACGCCGCTCTGCATGCTCCGTCCGAACTATGCCGCGGCCAACCGCAAGGCACCGAACTTCACCCTCAAGGACATGAAGGGCAAGGACGTCACCCTGGCCTCGCTGGCGGGCAAGGTCGTCGTCATGAACTTCTGGACGAAGACCTGCGGCCCCTGCATGGAGGAGATGCCCGAGGTCGCCGAACTCGCACGCGTCCTCTCGACCCACGACGACGTCGCGTTCCTCACCGTCTCCACCGACGAAGGGCCCGAAGCCGTGCGGGACGTCCTCGGCGCCGTGCTCCGCTTCGGCCCGAACAAGGAGCTGCCGTTCCCGGTGCTCTTCGATCCCGACATGACCGTGGTCGGGGACAAGTTCGGCACGCACCTGTTTCCGGAGACGTGGATCCTCGACAAGCGCGGCGTGGTCCGCGCGCGCTTCGACGGCGCACGGAGTTGGACGAACCCCGTGGTGGTCGAGCTCGTGGAGCAGATCGCGAACGACGGTTATTGCCCCGCCGAGTTCACCGACGGTCGGCCGTCCCGCGAGGCACAACGCCTCTGCGGGACGGGCAACGTGAACTGATCAGGCCGTAGCGCGAATCAGGCGGTGCGGCGGCGACGGAGCCGCGTGAACACCAGGGCCGCGGCCACGAGGGTGAGCGCCGCGGAACCCGCGTTTTCGGAGGTCGAGGACCCTTCGGTGCGGCAGGAGCACCCGCCTCCCTTCACGTCGCTGCCGATGTCGGAGGCGGCGTCCGATGCCGCGTCGGCGGCCGAGCTTCCCGAATCGCGCGCGGCAGCGTCGGACGTGGTCGAGGCATCCGCGGGACGTGCGGCATCGGCCGCGGCGTCGCGAACGCCGGCGTCGTTCGTGGTGCCGGAGTCCGGACGAACTCCGCTGTCGGCCGAGGTACCGCCGTCGCGCGGAGGGACCCCGGCGTCGGTCGCGACCATCGAACAATCGACCGCCGCCGTCGCGCCGTTCCGCGGGTTCGGTGCGCCCTTCACGAAGTCGACGGAGTTGTCGTCCGTATCGATGCATCCTGCACCCTTCCGGAGTGCCGCGTCCGCATTCGAGAGGGTCGGCGCGGTCGCCGTCTCGAAATCGGTTCCCGTGCCGTAGCCGACGATGTCGACGACGTTGGTAGGCGGGCACCGTCCGCTCGAACCGCCGCAACCGAGGGGCGTCGTCACGCGGGCCAGGGCGATCTTCCCGTTCGATGCGCCCATGGCGATGGCGCCGGTGAGATCCGGCGTCGGAAGCGCGGTGCCGACCGATCCCGCGGTCATCCCGACGAGGAAGTATCGTCCGGGCGCGAGCGTGACGTTCGGAAGCGCGACGAGATCGTTGTTGCCGGCGTCGGTCGGCTGACCGAAATCGCGGGACCCGCCGCCGTACTGGAGGGAAAGACCCGCGAGTGAGACGGGCTGCGAGCTCCGGTTGAAGAGCTCCACGAAGTCGGCGTTCAGGGGAGCGCCCATGTTGCCGCCACCCGCATAGACCTGGCTGATCACGATTCCGGTCCCGAGACCGCCCGATCCCGCGTCGGTGCCGCCACCCGAATCGGTGCTGCCGCTCGCGTCGCCCTCCGACGCGTCGTCGCCGGAGGAACCGTCGGAGGGAAGGATGGCGTCGCCGCCGCCGTCCGAGGGTGCGGCCCCGTCGTCCCCGGAAGAACCGTCGGAGGTCGAAGCGCCGTCTTCCGTGGTTCCACCGCTGTCGCTCGTGCCACCGTCAGCCGGCGAAGCGGAACAGTCGCGGGCGGCCGTCGCGCCATTCCGGGGTACCGGTGCCAGCGCCACGAAGTCGGAAGCGTTGTCGTCCGTTTCGGTGCAGCCGCCGTTGGCGCGCTGGAACGACGTCGTGGCGTTGCCGGTGGGTGCGGCCGCGGTCTCGAACGAGGTGGAGGTGCCGTACCCGAACATATCGATGATGTTCGAGCCGGTCGTGCACGGCGTCGCCGTAGCGCCGCATGCGAGCGACATGGTTTGCGAGGCGATCGCGACCTTTCCGTTCGAAATCGCGAGGTCCATCGTGGTGGTCGCGTCCAACGTGGGCAGTGTCGAACCGGAGCCCGTTCCGTTCGCGCGACCGATCAAGAAGTACTTGCCGGCTGGAAGCATGACGTCCGGAAGGGCGACGATGTTCTGCGCGCTCGACCCAAAGTTATTTGCGGCCGAACCATATTGAACGCTGAGTCCGTTCAGGTTGACTTCGGTCGTCCCTCGATTGAACAGCTCGATGAAGTCGGACGTATATACGGAGCCCGAGGTGGCACTTCCCGCGTACACCTGGCTGATCACGAGACCCGTGCTGAGCGCGAACGACGACGTGCCCGGATCGGGCTCGGTGGCGTCGGAGGCGGAACACGCGACACCGCCCGTGGCGGCGAAAGCGCCGAGGACGAGCGCGAGCGCGAAGCTCCTGGGGAGCACCTTGGAATTCCGGACGAGCATCGGGGATCCTTTCGTGGGCACGGCGCGAACATGCTCGCGGCCGGGACACGACGTCGCGCACCCTGACGTGGAGCGAAAGGGGAGGCTAGTACGAAGCGCGTCTCACGGCAGCGTCACATTCGTGAGGAGGCCGGGTCACGATCGGGCGACGTGGTCCGTCCCGACTGCTTCTCATGTTTCCAGGCGAGACCCCGGGCCTTCTCGAGCTCCCGTCGGTTCGCGTACGGCTGCGGATTCTGCGCCGTTTCCCGCAGGTACGTCGGCAAATCCACGACGACATAGCCCGGCGTTTCGGGGTTCGATTCGCGGTACGCGTGGGCGTCGAGCCAGACGAGGAGCTTGTCCAGGACACGGACCGAAGTCGGTTTGAAGTCGTGGAGGAGGACCGTCCCGCCCCCCGCGTACTCGAGTTGGGTCTCGAGCTCGTCCACCATGGTCTCGACGTCGGAGCGGCGCATGTCGTCAACCTCGATGCTCCAGAGGACGAGCTCCAGACCTCGGCGCTTCGCTTCCCGTTCGCCGGATGCGTCGAGGGATCCGTAGGGAGGCCGGAAGAACGAGGTCCCCCTGCCCGTCGCGGATTCGATGGCGAACGCACCGTCCTCGATCTCGCGGACGACGTCCTTCGCGTCGAGACGACCGAGAATGGCGTGGTCGCGCGTGTGGTTGCCGATGGCGTGTCCCCGGGCCACGACGTCGTGGGCGATGTCGCGGGAACGTCGCGCGCGCCGATCGTCCCCACCGAGATAGCGGCCGACGAAGAAGAACGTCGCGGGGACGTGATGGCGATCGAGGAGATCCAGGATCGAAGGCGTCGTCGTCGGGTTCGGACCGTCGTCGAACGTGAGCGTCACGTATTTCTTCCGCGGATGGAGATCCCGGGACGGTCCCTCCGCGAGAAGCCACGCACGCGTGACGCTCGCGTCGGGATTCAGTTGCGGATACGGCGCGAGTGCGGTGAGCGCCGTCGTGTCGACGGTGGGCGATTGCGCGACGTCCCCGGGCGGCGGCGCCGGACGATCCTCGCCTTTCGCCACCATCGCGACCCGCGACGATCGGACGTGAGGCGTGAGGGTGGCCTCGAAGTTCCGGGCGACGGCCCGCGTCTGCGCACCGTCGGGCATGCCGAGGCCGACCCAACTGCCGGCGGCAAGGGAAGCCGACACCACGACGACGGACGCGACGAATCGGATCATGCGGGACGCCGGATCGTAGGAAGGCGACTCCGCGGCGGACAACTTCGCTTCTTACGGAAACACGCCCGGCTGACGGGCGCGACGACCCCATCCGAGACGGCGGGGAGCGTCCGAGGCCCAAGGTGCGGCGAACGCGTCCCGGACGACGAGCTCCGCCACTTTGCCGCGCGGCGAGAACCCCCATTCCGCCTCCTGGGAGACGTCGTCCGGATCGGAATACACGCGCCACACGAAGAACCCCGCGAAGGCCGGCTCGTCGAGGAGCGGCGAGACGAGGGCGTGGTAGGCGAGCGCCTGGGCGTCCTCGTCGACCCGCACCTGTTTCATGCCGTCGGGCCACTCCCAGGGTTTGATGGCGGGGTCCGGCCGGGTCGTGTAGCCGATCTCCGTGAAGAGGACCGGCTTGTGCCAAGCGTCCGCGAGGGCTCGGACGCGGTCGCGCACCCGTTCGCCGCCGCGGCGGAGTTCCTCCTCCGACGCGCCGTCCTTGTCCGCGAGCGGATAGAAGGCGTTGATGCCCACGACGTCCACGTCGCCGAGGATCACGGTGTCCTCGACGTCGTCCCAGTTCGCCGAGTACGTGAGGCGACCGGAGTAGACGCGGCGGATCGACCGGATCACGTCGACGAAGCTCGGCGCACGCGGTGTCGTGACCCACGAACGGAGCTCCACGCCGGCGGAGAGGAGCTCCACGTGCGTCGCCTCGGCGACCTTCGCCCACGCGAGGACGAAGGCTCGGTAGCTCTCGGTCCACGCGGCCCAGCCGGCATCGGACTTGGGGTCGATGGTCGCACGCCATTCGCCCGACTCCACCCAGAGGTGCGGCACGATCATGACCGAGAGGCCACGCGCGTGGGCGGCCTCGACGGCGCGTTTCACGTCCTCGACGTTCTCCGCGAACGGCTTCTCGAAGGTCGGATCGATGCCGCGACCGGTCGCGTCGGCGACCCGACCGAACGGCGTGATCGCGATCCACGTCCCACCCATGGCGCGGGTCTCGTCGAGGGTGCGGTCGAAGACCTTCGAGCCGTAGCCGAGGCCCGGGTGGTAGGCGTTTTCGATCGGTCCGACGGTGATTCCCCGGACGCCCCCGAAGGATCGGTCCGTACGCGGCGGAGTCCGGACCACGTTCTGCGGTGGGCCCGGGGCGTTCGCGGCGCGGACGTCCGCGACGAAAAGGGTCGCGACGACCATGGCGGACGCGAGGGCCCCCTTCCCGCGACTCTCGCTCACGACGCGATCACGACTTCGACAGCGAAAGTTCGACGATCACGGGCCGCCCGAGGCCCGTCGTCACCGACTTCGAGGATGGCGCGTGTCCCGGCATCTCGACACGGAGGACGTGATCGCCCGGTGGGAGGTCGAAGGTCGTGGGCGACTTTCCCATCACGGTCTGCCGCTTGTCGTCGACGACGACCGTCGCGCCGGCGGGCGTCGTGAGCACGGTGACGCGGGACGGCCTCCGACGGATCTCGGCGAGCTCGCGGTTGGCCTCGGCGCGATCCTCCGCGGTGAGGTCCTTGCGCGAGAGGTATTTCTCGATGGTGGAGGCCGCACCCTCCATGTCCTCGAGCTTCTGCTGGCACTTGGCCATGTTCCAGAGCTCGCTCGCGGGCCCGCCGAGTCGGGCCGCCGCGTCGAAGTAGTCCATGGCCGTGCGGAAGCGACCGTCGGTGAAGGCGCGGACACCTTCCTGATCGAGCTCGCGGGCGGCGGCGAGGTCGGGCGACGTGCGGGAGGCCGAGGGCTTCTTCGCGGGCCCCGGCGTCGAGGGTCCGCAGGCGGCCGTCGCGAGGGCGGACGCGAGGGCGAACGCGCGGACGAGCGGGACGGACGAAGGACGCGACGGCACGTCGCCAGTGTAGAGAGTCATGCCGCGACGAGCACGATCTTCGTGATCTCGGGCGGCGATCCCAGGCGACTCGGCGGGCCCGTCGTGCCGAATCCGCGGTTCACGTAGAGGGTCGAACCGCGCGACGTGTAGCGGCCGCGCACCCACGGAGAGGCGAGTTCGAGCGGAGACCATCCCGGATAGATCTGACCACCATGCGTGTGGCCGCTCAGTTGGAGCGCCACCTTGCCGGCCATCTCGGCGAACGCGTCCGGTCTGTGGGCGAGGAGGATGGTGGGAAGGTCACGGGGTGCCCCCCGCAACGCGGCTCCGAGATCGGGACCGCGGCCGATGCGCGTTCCGACGGGATCGTCGACTCCGGCGAGAACGAATCCGCCGTCGCCGGCGCGGAGGACGCGGTGCACGTTCGTGAGCACGGTGACCCCCGCCGCCCGGAGCGCCGCTTCGACGTCGCCCGCACCCGCGTAGTGGTCGTGGTTTCCGGGGATCGCGAACACGCCGTCCCGCGAGGGGAGATCCGCGAGGGCACGGGCGACGAGGGAGGCGTCCCGCGGATCGGAATCGACGAGGTCGCCCGTGGCGACGACGGCGTCGGGCTTCATGCGGCGTACGAGATCGAGTCCGCGGTCGAGCTCGTGTTCGCGCACGAACGCGCCGACGTGGACGTCCGACACTTGCGCGATCACGTAGCCGTCGAGACCCTTCGAAAGTCCGGGGATGCGCACGACGACTTCGTCGACCTGGAACGCGAGACGGCCGCGCGCATATCCCCAACCGAGCAGCCCTCCGACCGCTCCGGCGCTGGCGAGGCCGACGCCCCGTTCGAGGACGACACGACGCGACACGGATTCCGGAGAGGTCGGGGACCTCGGGGACTCGTCGGCTCGGGGAGGGTCCGCCGGTTCGGCGTCCGTGTCCCCGGAACTCCGGAAGAGCAGGAAGGTGCCCTCCACGAGCAAGAGGAGCAGGACGACGAACAAGACGAGGACACCCTCGAACTGGACGAGCTTGAGCAGGACCGCTCCCGGACGTCCCCAGTGCCGCACGAACACGCGGAGGACCGGCATGGCGAGGGGCGGCACGAGCGCGACGAGAAAGGTTCGCCTCGTGTGCCGGGCGAACGCCGGAAACATCCGGATCGACCAACGGGCCAGCGCGGCGTGGGAAGCGAGGCCCACGAGAACCACGAAGACCGTGAGGAACGTCAGCCGCATGCGCCGGACACCACACGATGGATACGCGCATGGTCCCGCGTCGATTCCACGTCGTGGTAGCCCGAGGCCTGGAAGAGACCCGTCGTGGCTTCCGCCTGATCCCAACCGATCTCGAGGGCGAGCACGCCTCCGGGAGCGAGGAAGGCCTTCGCGTCCTCGAGGATGCGCCGGACGAATCCGAGTCCGTCCGGTCCGCCGTCGAGCGCCATACGGGGTTCGAAGTCGCGGACGTCCGGCATGAGTCCGAGCACGGCCTCGGTGGATACGTAAGGGGGGTTCGCCGTCACGAGTTCGAACGGGCCTTCGCCGGCGACGGCCGCGAAGAGGTCTCCTTCGGCGAACGCGACGTTGTAGGCGCCGAGGCGGAGCGCGTTCTCGCGTGCGACGACGAGGGCGTCCTTCGACGCGTCGGTCGCCACGAAGGAGGACGTGGGTCGCTCCTTGGCGAGCGTGATCGCGACGCAGCCACTGCCCGTGCACAGGTCCAGCGCGCGCATCGACATGGATCGCGACTCCGTGCGTCGGAGCGCCACGTCGACGAGGGTCTCCGTGTCCGGCCGGGGACCGAGCACGCGCTTGTCGACCTTGAACGTGCGCCCGTAGAACTCCCTCTCGCCGAGGAGATACGCCACGGGCTCGCGCGTGCGACGCCGGAGCACCAACGCCTTGAAGCGGGCGAGCTCGTCGGGCACGAGCGGACGCATCGCGTCGACGACGAGCTGGACGCGGGTGGAACGGAGCGCGTGCGCGAGGAGCACTTCGGCGTCGAGGCGCGGCCTTTCGATGCCCTTCGCCTTGAAGTCGTCCGTCGCCCACTTGAGCACGGACGCGATGGTCCACGTTTCCGGACGCGCGGAGGGTGTCTTCGCGGCCGTGGCGCTCCCGTCGTTCACGACGCGCGCGCCTTCTCGAGCTTCGCCCGCGTCGTCGCCACGACGCCTTCGACTTCGGCACGGAGCCGATCGCGCTCCTCCGGAGAACCGGCCTCGAAGCGGAGCACGAGGATCGGGCCCGTGTTGGACGCGCGTACGAGACCCCACACGGGAGCGCCGGGCTTGCCGAATTGGATGCGCGCGCCGTCGATGTCGACGACGTCGGCCCCGGCCTGCTTGTAGTGGGCCGTGACCGCCTTCACGACGTCGAACTTGATCGCGTCGGGACAGTCGACACGGATCTCCGGCGTCGCGAAGGTCTTGGGGACGTCGGCGAGCATCTCGGTGATCGATCGCGGATCGCGCGCCAGGATCTCGAGGAGCCGCAGACCCGCGTAGATGGCGTCGTCGAACCCGAAGTAGCGGTCGGCGAAGAAGAGGTGCCCGCTCATCTCGCCGGCGAGGAGCGCGTGCTCCTCCTTCATCTTGGTCTTGATGAGCGAGTGGCCGGTCTTCCAGAGGACGGGACGTCCTCCGTGCTTCGCGATGTCGTCGTACATCGTCTGCGAGCACTTCACTTCGCCGATGATCGCGGCGCCCGGATTCGATTCCAGGATGGCGCGCGAGAAAAGGATCATGAGCTTGTCGCCCCAGATGATCTCGCCGTTCGCGTCGACCGCTCCGAGACGATCGGCGTCGCCGTCGAACGCGAGACCCACCCGGGCCCCCGTCTCGCGCACGCGCGCGACGAGCGCTTCGAGGTTCTTCGGCACGGTCGGGTCGGGATGGTGGTTCGGGAACCGACCATCCATGTCGCAGAAGAGCGGATCGGGCGAGAGACCGAGCATGCGGAAGCACTCGAGACCGAGTGGTCCTCCCGCGCCGTTGCCGGCGTCGAGCACGAACTTGATGTCCTTGGAAGCGAGCTCGATGCGGCTCGTCACACCGTCGAGGTAGAGGCCCCGCGCGTCGACGCGGGTGAACTTCCCCTCCGCCAGAGGGGCGTACGCCTCCGCTTCGACGAGCGCGCGGAGATCCTGGATGTCCTTGCCGAAGAAGCTCGCCTTCCCCCGCATCATCTTGAAGCCGTTCTCGTCGCCCGGGTTGTGACTCCCGGTGATCATGATCCCGCCGTCGGTCTCGAGGCGATGGACGGCGCAATAGAGGAACGGCGTCGGCCCCACGCCGACGTCCCACACGTGGACGCCCGCGGCCATGAGTCCCTTCACGAGGGCGGCGTGGAGGCGATCGCTCGAGATCCGGCAATCGCGGGCGACGGCGATGCGCGTCGGTTCATCGCCTTCACGGCGGAGCATCGTACCCAGGCCGCGGCCCACGGCGGTCGCCAGCTCGTCGGTGAGATCCCGATCGGCGAGCCCTCGGATGTCGTATTCGCGGAAGATGTTCGCCGGGACGTTCATGACGGGACGACACCTGTCACCGGGGAGAGTCGCGAATCGCGGGGCCGGTGCAACTCCTCGCAGCTATAGCGCGGTTTTCGGGTATCGTCGCGCCGTGGATTCCGCCACGACACCGCCCGCGATCACGTCACCGGCGCCGGGCCCTCGCCGCCTGGCCGCGACGGACTTCTACGCGCGTTCGGACGAAGAACGGAAGCTGTGCGCCAAGGCGAGCACCCCCGATTGGGCCTACCTCGGCGTGGGCGCCCTCGCGTTCGCCGGGTCCATCGCCCTCGACGATCAGGTCCTGCAGAACGAAGAGAAGCCCTTCGTGCGCACGATGGGCCCGGGATTCATCGGTCTTTCGTGGGGCTTCTTCCTGAGCTCGATCTACGTGGCGACCCCGAAGTGCTCGCCCACGTGGTTGCCGTCCGAGCCGGCCGAAGGTGACGTCCGTCTCCACTGGCCCCTCGCCCTGGGCATCGCCCTCGCCTCCGCGGCGACCGCACCGATCGTCGTCGGCATCGAGACGGGTCCGACCCCCGTGACGTGGGAAGTGAGCGAGCGCCAATCACGCATGATCGTGTCGGGCATCGCCGGATTCGCGGGATCGCTCCTGCCCTACGTCCTCCCTCCGAAGACGTGGCGCGCCGCGCGCGAACTCGAACGCATCCGGATCGGCGCCGATTCCGCCGGCGTGTCCCTGGGTTTCCGCGGCACGTTCTGACGACGTCGCCGTCCGGGATCGCCCCGCACGTTCGCCGTCGACGTCGTCTCAGGCGAGACGGAGGAAGCGCGCGAGGATCTTCTTCTCGCCCCACCCCGGGAAGAACGCGACCACCGTGGGTTCGGCGGAACTCTCGACCTTCCGGACTTCGCCTTCGCCGAATCGCGCGTGGACGACACGGGAGCCCCGTCGGAGCTGCGCCTCGCCGCCGTCGTCGTGGGAAGAGGCGTCGTCGAAGAACTCCGTGTCGACGTAGCGCTCGCCCGGATCCCGGGCGGGCTCGGGTCGCGACGCGGGCCGTTGCGGATGGCTCCACGCCCCCCCCGAGGGGACGGGCGGCGCCGAGGAATACCGCGAGGGTCGGTCGACGAAGCTCTCCCGCCCCGCGAGCATGGCCCGCGTCCCGAGGTTCTGGACGTGGTCCTGGGGAAGATCGGAGATGAATCGACTGGGTCGTCCCCACCGCGTCATGCCGAACAGCTGACGCATCGACGCGTGGGTCATGACGAGCTTCTTCTTCGCCCGGGTGATCGCGACGTAGGCGAGGCGACGTTCCTCCTCGTCGTCCTCGTTCCGCGACGGGTCGGGGCTCCGGTAGGGGAAGAGCTCCTCCTCCATTCCGGTCAACACCACGACCTCGAACTCGAGCCCCTTCGCCCCGTGCACGGTCATGAGGACGATCTTCTGCGTGGTCTCGAGGGAATCGACGTCGGCCTGCAGCGAGACCCGTTCGAGGTAGCCCTCGAGCGTCGCGGCGACGCCTTCCGCCTCCGCCTCGACCTCGAAGTCGACGAGGGAGCTGACGAGTTCCTCGAGGTTCTCGATGCGCGCGTCGGACTCGGCGGTGTTCTCCTGCCGGAGTGTGGTGAGGTATCCCGTGTCGTCCAGGATCTTGCGGAGCATGGCCGCGGGACGCATCTCGGGATCGACGGAAGCCTTCGTGAGTTCGGCGAGGAGCGTCCGGAACGCGACCAGTTTCTTCTTCGGTGCGGGCCCGAGTTCGGGGATCGTTTCCGCGGCCGCGAGCGCTTCGGCGACGCTCTTCCTGTTCGCGCTCGCCCACGACGAGAGCCGCTCGAGCGTCGTGGATCCGATTCCGCGGGCCGGCGTGTTGATGATCCGGAGGAAATCGACGTCGCTCTTCGGGTTCACGAGGACGCGCAAGTAGGCGATGGCGTCCTTCACCTCGGCGCGCTCGTAGAACTTCGTGCCGCCGACGATCTGGTAGGGGAGGTTCGCACCTCGGAGCGCCTCTTCGAGGACGCGGGACTGGGCGTGGATCCGGTAGAACACGGCCATCTCCGAGAGCGGGACGCCGGCTTTCCGTGCCTCCTCGACGACGCGGAGGACGTGGGCAGCCTCGTCCCGCTCGTCGCGCACCGCGACGACGTCGACCATCTCGCCGGGTTCGTTCTCGGTCCAGAGTTCCTTCGGTTCGCGCTCCCGCGACGGCGCGATGACGCCCAGCGCGGAATCGACGATGCGGCCGCTCGATCGGTAGTTCTGTTCGAGCTTCACCACGAGCGCTTCCGGGAAGTCCTTCTTGAACCCTCGGATGTTCCGCACGTCCGCACCGCGCCACCGGTAGATGGACTGATCGTCGTCGCCGACGACGGCGAGGTTCCGGTGATCGGTCACGAGCGCACGCAGCAGCGCGTACTGGGTGTGGTTCGTGTCCTGGAACTCGTCGACGAGGACGTATTCGAACCGTCGACGCACCGCGACGCCCTCCGGCGTGTCGCGCAGGAGCCGGAGCGTGAGGACGATGAGGTCCTCGAAATCGACCGCGCCCGCGGCGCGCAGCTGCTCCTCGTACCGCGCGTAGACGCGACGAATCGCGTCGTCCATGTAGGAGTCGAGACTCATCTCCTCGGGTCCTCGCCCCTCCTGCTTCTCCTTGTGGATGCGGGAGAGCACGGCCCGGGGCGCGTACCGCTTCTCGTCGAGGTCGAGCTCACGCAGGGCGCGGGTCACGACCGCCTTCTGATCGGACGAGTCGTAGATGACGAAATTCTTCGGGACGCCGACCGCGTGGCCGTGGGCACGGAGGAGCTTGGCGCAGGTCGCGTGGAAGGTCCCGACCCAGAGATCCCGGGCGATGGATGGGGAGAGGAGCTGCTCGAGGCGCGAGCGCATCTCGGCCGCGGCCTTGTTCGTGAAGGTCACCGCGAGGATGCGGTAGGGTGGGACCCGCTCGCACGCGACCATGTTCGCGATGCGGTAGGTGATGACCCGGGTCTTGCCGCTGCCGGCACCGGCGAAGACGAGGAGGGGGCCACGGACGTGGCTCGCCGCCTCGGCCTGGAACGCGTTGAGGCGAGCGTTTTGCGCACCCGTGAAGCCCGGAGACATGCCCGGTTCTATACGATACATTCGGGTACCGTGAGCGATCCGATCGGCCAGAAGAACCCCTCCGCCGCGCCGCCCCCGAGCGGTACGTCCGACGTCAACGATCCCGCCGCGCCTCCGGCGTCCAAGCGGAGCGTGGTACCGCCGTCCCGAGGGGACGGGATGGACGCCCCCGCGGAAGCGAAGGCCGACGGAACGGAGGCGCCCGCCGCCGACGTCGATCCCCTCGCCGCCGCGACGGCCGAGGCCGCGCGTCTCAAGGACATGTGGATGCGCACCGCCGCCGACTTCGACAATTTCAGGAAGCGCGCGCGTCGCGAGGTCGAGGACGCGAAGAAGAGCGGCAAGGAGGACTTCCTCCGCGAGGTGCTCCCCGTGTTCGACAACCTGGAGCGTGCGGTGCAGAGCGCCCAACGGGCGACGGACGTGTCCGCCGTGTCCCAGGGCCTCTCCATGGTCTTGAAGCAGCTCGAAGGAACGCTCGTGAAGGTCGGGATCGCCAAGGTCGCGACGATCGGGAGCGCGTTCGATCCTTCGGTGCACGAAGCCATCCAGCAGCTCGAGACCGACGAACACGCCCCCGGCACGGTCATCGCCGAAATCCAGCCGGGCTACGTCCAAGGGGATCGCCTGATCCGCGCCGCGATGGTCGTCGTCGCGAAGGCGAAGGCCGCGCCCGCGCCCGACGCCGTCTGACGTCGAAGGAATCCATCGCCCATGAGCAAAGTCATCGGCATCGACCTCGGAACGACGAACTCCTGCGTCGCCTTCGTGGAAGCGGGCGCCACCAGCAAGATCGAAGTCCGCATCATCCCGAACTCCGAGGGTGCCCGCACGACGCCCTCCATCGTCGGCTTCCCCGCCAGCGGAGAGCGTCTCGTCGGTCAGGCCGCGAAACGCCAGGCCGTCACGAATCCCACGAACACGGTCTACGCCGTGAAGCGTCTCATGGGCCGCAAGTTCGGCGAGGACGAGGTCCAGCGCCAACTCGATCTCGCGCCGTACAAGATCTTCGAGTCGCCCAACGGCGACGCGTGGGTCAACGTCGGCGGTCGCGACATGTCTCCCCCCGAAGTGAGCGCCATGATCCTCACGCGCATGCGTGAGGTCGCCGAAGCGTTCTTGGGCGAGACCGTCACCGAAGCCGTGGTCACCGTTCCTGCCTACTTCGACGACAGCCAGCGTCAGGCGACGAAAAACGCGGGTCGCATCGCCGGTCTCGACGTGAAGCGCATCATCAACGAGCCGACGGCCGCCGCCCTCGCCTACGGCCTCGACAAGAAGACCTCCGAACGCGTGGCCGTCTACGACCTCGGCGGAGGCACGTTCGATATCTCGATCCTCGAGATCAACGCGGGCGTCTTCAGCGTGAAGTCGACCAACGGCGACACGCACCTCGGCGGCGAGGACTTCGACCTCAAGATCATCGACCAGATCGCGACCGCCTTCTTCGACGAGCACAACGTCGATCTCACGACGGATCGCGTGGCCCTCCAGCGCCTCAAGGAGGCCGCGGAGAAGGCGAAGCACGAACTCTCGTCGTCCCTCGAGACGGAGGTGAACCTTCCCTTCGTCGCCACGAGCGAGTCCGGCGAACCGCTCCACATCGTCCGAACGATGACGCGCGCGGATCTCGAACTCCTCACGTCCGACCTCGTCGAGGCCTCCCTCGAGCCGTGCAAGCGCGCGCTCGAGGACGCGAAGATGACCATCGCGGACATCGACAACGTCATCCTCGTCGGCGGCATGACGCGCATGCCCGCCGTGCAGAAGGCCGTGAAGGAGTTCTTCGGTCGCGAGCCCCACAAGGGCGTGAATCCGGACGAGGTCGTCGCCGCGGGTGCCGCGCTCCAGGGTGCGGCCCTGACGGGCGACGCCGTGGAAGTCCTCCTCCTCGACGTCACGCCCCTTTCGCTGGGAGTCGAGACCGGGGGCGGCGTCTTCACGCCCCTCATCCCGCGCAACACCACCATCCCGACGGAGCGGAGCGAGGTCTTCACGACCAGCGTCGACAACCAGAATTTCGTCCCGATCCACATCCTCCAGGGCGAACGTCCGATGGCCGCGGACAACCGCAGCCTCGCGCGCACGGAGCTCACGGGCATCCCGCCGGCACCGCGCGGCGTCCCGAAAATCCAGGTGACCTTCAAGATCGACGCGAACGGCGTCGTGAGCATCGAGGCAAAGGATCTCGGGACGGGTCGCGCGCAGAGCGTCCTCGTCCAACCGACGAGTGGTCTCTCCCAGGACGAGGTCGACCGACTCGTCGTGGAGGCCGACACGTTCCGCGGCGCGGACGAGTCCAGGAAGGAACTCGCCGAGCTGAAGAACCAGGCCGAGACGCTCCTCTACACGACCGAACAGGCGCTCGAGGGGTACGCGAACCTGGTCGACGCCGAGATCCTGGAAGCGACCCGGGGCCAGGCCGCGGAACTCCGCGTGCTCCTCGACACGAGCACGGATCTCGACGCGGTTCGCGACGCCTACCAGAAGCTCGAAGGCCTCACGTTCTCCATCGCCGAGAGGATGTACGGCGGCGGAGGCGAAGAACCGCCGCCCCCGGCGGAGTGATCAGCGACCCGACTTCTTCGAACGGCGCGAACGGCCGGCGAGGATGAGGGCGATGCCGAGTCCCGCGAGCGGCGCGAGGTTGCCACTCGTGGCTCCGGGCACCGCGAACTCGCACGCCGCACCCGCCGGCTGGGCGGCGAGGGACGTGGTCTTCTTCTTCTTCTTCTTCGAAGAAGAAGACGTGGTGCCCTCGTCGTCCGTCGTGTCGTCGGTGGTGTCGTCGTCGGCCGTCGTGCCGTCGTCCGCGGTCGTGCCGCCGCCGGAGGTGTCCGGAGTGGTCGTCCCACCGGCACCGGCGTCCGCCGAACGCGAGGGCGTCTCGGCCGACAGCGTCTTGCACGTGCCGGTGATGACGCCGGTCGCGATCCAGGCGCACTCGACGATGGCTTGTTCGTTGGCGGAGAGATTCAGGTCGCGCGCCGCCGACATGGTGCCCTGTGCCGCAGCGGCGAAGTTCGAGCCCGTGCCGAGGTACTGGGCGTTCGCGCGGTACCAGACCTGCCCCGCCTTCGCCCAACCGATGCCGCGCTCCACCTTCTGCTGGGACACGTCGTTCGTGCCGCCCATGGTCATCAGGTAGAAGGCGTTGTTGGTCACGCCGGAGTTCATGTGGACGCCGCCGTTGTCCTCGTCCTCGGCCATCTGCACGTACTCGCGCATGTGGGCGGGTTGGTTGCCCGTGCGCGGGTGGATGTAGTCCCGGCGGCCGAGGTTCCCGAGGGCGATCTTGTCGCCCATGATCCAGTTCGTCGCGGCGTCGTCCTTGTAGAAGTTCTCGATCAGCGCACCGAAGATGTCGGCGATGGACTCGTTGAGCGCGCCCGACTGGTTCTTGTAGACGAGGGCCGACGTGTTCGTGATCACACCGTGCGTGAGCTCGTGCCCGACGACGTCGAGCGCCGACGAGAACGCGCGGAACTGACGGCCGTCGCCGTCACCGTAGGTCATCTGACGACCGTCCCAGAAGGCGTTGTTGTAATTGCGGCCGTAGTGGACGGTGGAGATCAGGGCGCCGTCGCGTCCGTCGACGCCCAGGCGTTGGTGGTTCTTCTTGTAGTAGTCGTAGACGACGCCGGTGTAGAAGTGGGCGTCGACGGCGGCGCCGTTCGTGTCCCAGTTGGTGCCGTCGGTGGACGTCATGATGTCGCCGGGGCGGACGCTCCGGTTCTGTTGGTCCATCGCGCCGGCGACGTCGTAGGTGCCGATGCCGTTCGCCGAACGGGTGCGGTCCACCATGCGGTAGCCGCCGTTGACCTGCTCGACCTCGACGCTCTTCGTGTCCCCGAGGACGCCGCGCGAACTCATGGCCGCCGTCTGGATGTTCGAGAGGGTCTGGACGACTTCGCCCGTCTTCGCGTCGACACCGTAGACCGTGAAGAACGGTTCGCTCGCGCCGCGGACTTCGGTGCGGAAGATCAGGGTCGGCACCCCGGCGACGCGATCGATGGCGAGGGAAGTCTCCGCCGCGCTGAACTCGTCCGCGGGAAGACCGGCGTTGTGGGCACGGGCGTGTGCGAGGGCCGCGGCTTCGGCGCGGGCGACGTCGATGGTCGGAGTCGTGTCGACGTCGGCGGCGGCGGGGTCGAAGGTGGAGTCGGAGGACGTGACCCGACCGGCGGAATCGTAGTGGACGAAGAGTTCGCCGAGGACGACGGGCACGCCTCGTACGGCCTGCGTGAGGCGCACGTGGGTCATGCCGAGTTCGTCCTTCGCGACGTGATGCAGACGGAACGCGGCCTTCGCGTCACGGACGCGGAAGAGATCCTTGTTCGCGTCGACCCAGGCGAGCGTCGCGTCGAACGCCGATTCCGCACCTGCGAGGACCACCTTCGAACGGTTCACGCGGTTCGAGGGCGCGACGTGCGTGACGTCGCCCGACTTCGCGTCGATCTCCGCGTTCCACACGACGCCGGACTCGTGGGAGAGCGCTTCGAGGACGGCCACCTGCGCGGGCGAAGGCTTCGCGCTCGTCGCCGTGTCCGGGCTCGTGCCCTGGGAGCTGCAGCCGCCGAGGGCCGATCCTCCACCGAATCCCACCAAGGTGAGCATGGCCAATCCGAACGTTCGCGTTTTCATCGGGCGACTCCGGGGGCGGGAACGGGATGAACGGCCAGCATGGGGTCTGGTTGTGCAACGCGCGTACCTCCCTCCCGGTTCGTCGTGCGACGCGAAAGAAACGGAAGGTGGGATACTTCGGACGAAAATTCCCAATCGCGACGGACGACCCGTTCGGTTGCCATCGGATTGACGCAGTGTGAACAGGACCGGGACCTCGCGTCACTCCCCGTCGTAGGACAGACCCCGATCCATGACGATCCCTGCATGGTGCAGGTCCGATCCTGACCCGTCTCCCCCGATTCCGCGCGCGTGCGGCTCGGAGACGGAGGTCGCGCTACGCTGTCCCGCATGGAGCTCCGTTCGCTTCGGCTTTCGACGAAACTTCACGCAGTTCTCCTCGGAACGGCGGTCTTCGCGACCGGCCTCGCGCTGTCGGCCACGGGGTGCACGAAGGCCTCCGGGACCACGACGGACGGCGGCGACGACGAACCTCTCGACGAGGAAGATGCCGGCGCGCGCGTGAACGACGGAGGTGCGGTCGCCAGCGACGCCCCGGTCGGCACCGACGTACCGCTTCAGCTCTACCCTCCCGTCGCCTACACGGGCTTCGACGGCACGCACGCGTTCCAGGTTCCGGTGGTCGTCTACGGAAGCGCGACCGCCCTCGTCCGCGCGTCCGATCCCTCCGCGGTCGACGTCGTCCCGGCCACGCGCACGTCGGCGAATCCCGGCACGGGTTCCTACTTCCTCGTGACGGCGAAGAAGGCCGGTGAGTTCCGACTCACGGCGTACGAGCCCTCGGGCGGCACGAACACGGCGTCGTCCCAACTCGTGATCACGCCCTACGCCGCCGGCCGGTGGGCGACGGGGGAACAACGGTACAAGAACGACGCGTCGTCCGGTGCCGCCTGCCTCTCGTGCCACGCCCCGGGGAAGGTCGACCACTCGCCCGCACGGATCGCGCCGGTGGCGGACGACCAGGTGGTGACCGTGATCACGGCGGGCATCCTCGTGAGCGGCAATCCGATCACGCAGGTCGACCACAGGTGGGCCGTCTCCGATTCCGAGGCCGACGGGCTCGTGACCTACCTCCGAGCCCTCGCGCCGAACGGCTACACCAAGCGCTGAGGCGCCCGCTCCGAAGGTCCCTCTCGTACGGGGACGGCGTGCATCCGCGGCGTCCGTGGCTGCGCTTCGGATTCCGGAAGCGGCCTTCCCGCCGGCTTGTGGCCCCTCCTCCCGTCGATTAGAGCGGGACGGTTCGGAGATCGGTGCGTGCAACCTGCACCGTCCGGACGGGAGGAGCACCCATGGTCGGCCGCATTCGGAATCTCGGAGTATCCGTCGTCGTCGTTTCGGCAGGCATCCTCGCCGTCGGAGGTGCGGGCGTCGCGTGTTCGGACACGCAACCCGCCGTGAACGCGACGAACCCGCCCGTGGTCGACGGCGGCGCGGGAAAGAAGACGTACTCCGCCAAGATCCGCCGCACGTCCTACGGCATCCCCCACATCCTCGCCAACTCGCTCGGCGACGTGGCGTTCGGTCAGGGCTACGCGCTCGCCGAAGATCACCCGTGCGAACTCGCCGATCAGGTGCTCAAGGTCCGGAGCGAACGCTCGAAGTTCTTCGGCGCGGGTCCCGGGGACGCCAACGTCGTGTCGGACTACGCCTACCTCGCCATCGGTCTCTACGACCGCGCGAAGTCGGCGCTCGCCACGCAGTCGACGGACGCGAAGGATCTCCTCGACGGGTTCGCCGCGGGTTACAACCGTCGCATCCGCGAGCCCGGACCGGACGGCCTACCGCCCGCGTGCGCGAACGCCGCGTGGGTGCGGCCGATTTCGTCGGTGGATCTCCTCGCGACGTACATGGATGTCGGCATCATCGCCGGCAGCCGCCAGCTCTTCGGAGCGATCGTGGGAGCGCACCCGCCGGGAACGCCGGCTCCCGGCTTCAAGGGCACCGACGCGGCGGCACGCACCATCGACATGAAGTCCAAGAGCTCGCTCGCGAGCAACGGATGGGCCTTCGGCAAGGATCGCTCCACGACCGGTCGCGGCATGATCGTGTCCGATCCCCACTTCCCGTGGGACGGCGAGCTCCAGCTCTACGAGAGCCAGATCACCGTTCCCGGCGTGGTGAACGCCTACGGCGTCTCGCTCCTGGGCGTCCTCGGGGTGCTCATCGGTTTCAACGAGAACCTCGGTTGGACGCACACGTTCACCGCTTCGAACCTCTTCACGGTCTACCGCTTGACGCTCCCCGCGGGCGACGCCACGAGCTACGTGGTCGACGGTCAGACCAAGAAGATGGAACAGAAGACCGTCGCCATCGACGTGAAGCAGGCCGACGGCTCGGTGAAGTCGTCTCCGCGGACGTTCTATTCGACGCAGTACGGCCCCGTGATTTCCCTCTCGAGTTTCGAGTGGACCGACACACAGGCCGCCGCCGTCCGTGACGCGAACCTCGACGACACGACCATGGTCTCCGCGTACATGCGGATGCTCAAGGCGAAGAACCTCGACGAGTGGAAGCAGGCGAACGCGGAGGAGCGCGGCAATCCGTGGGCGAACTCGATGTACGCGGACAAGGAAGGCAAGGCCTTCTACGTCGACACGGCCCGCGTCCCGAACCTGTCGGACAAGGCCATCGCGGACTTCAACGCCGCGCGTACCAACGACTTCCTCACGGCCACGGCGTTCCGCAGCGGGGCCGTGTTCCTCGACGGCAGCAAGTCGACGAACGAATGGGAGCTCGATCCCGTCTCCAAGTACGCCATCACACCCTTCGCGAAGGCGCCGCAGATCGAACGCACGGACTTCGTGTTCAACGCGAACGACAGCTACTGGCTCGCGAACCCCGCCGCGCCCATCGCTCCCGTGTCGCCCCTCTACGGTCTCGCGAACACCGAGCGCACCGTGCGTACCCGCATGAACGCGCTCCTCCTCGCGGAGACCGGCGAATTCTCGGGTTCCGGTGACGACAAGAAGTTCACGCTCAAGGAACTCCAGGACACGTTGCTCGGCAACCAGAGCCTCACGGCGGCGCTCCTCAAGTCGGCGGTGGTCGATCGCTGCCGCGCGACGACGAGCGTCATGGTGGACGGAGAAACCATCGCTCTCGGACCCGCGTGCGATCTCCTCGCGGGGTGGAACGGCAAGCTCGACATCGCGGCGAAGGGCGCGTTCGTGTGGCGCGAGTTCTTGGCGAGCCGCCCCTTGGCGGCCTACTTCGCGAACCCGTTCGACGCGACGCAGCCCATCACGACGCCCAACGGCCTCGTGGCGGCACCCGCCACCGGTGACGACCCGGTCCTCCTCGGCCTCGGTGCGGCCGTGAAGCGCATCCGCGACGCGGGATTCGCCCTCGACGCGACGCTGGGCAGCGTCCAGTACACCATGAAGGGCGACGAGCGCATCCCGATGCACGGCGGCGACGGCCCCGAGGGAATCGCGAACGTCACGACCTGGAGCAACCTCAACTCCACCATCCTTCCCAAGCTCACGCGGACCACTCCGGTGGCGGAGAATTCCCGTCTGACGAAGGAGGGTTACCCGATCAACTACGGCTCGAGCTTCATCATGACCGTGCAGTTCACGGAAGCCGGCCCCGAAGGCGAAGCCGTCCTCACCTACAGCGAGTCGGGCGATCCCCGCTCGAAGCACTTCGCCGACCAGACCCGTCTCTTCTCGGAGAAGAAGTTCCGCCCGATCGCCTTCAAGGAAGAAGACATCGCCAAGGACCCGGAACTGAAGACGACGGACGTCACCAGCACCGCGGAGTGATGGAGGCTCGCCCGGCGCACGGTCCGGTGGGCCCGTGCGCCGCGGTCAGCATCCCGCATCCAAGGTATCGTCGCCGTGGACCAAGGACGAATCCGGCGGCCTGACGTGGGACGAGACGGGAGACACGTCGGGCGTGACGAGCTTCCTCACGAGGTCGGCCCGGTTGGCCACGCCCAGCTTCGCGTAGAGCCGTCGCACGTAGGTACGCACCGTGTTCTCGCTGAGCCCGGCAATGGCCGCGACGTTGACGCCGCTGTAGCCGGCGACCAGCAGTCGTGCGACTTCGCGCTCCCGTTTCGAGAGACCGTCGAGCTTCTGCGGTGCGGCTTCCTTCATGGGTTCGAAGCGGACGACGGCGCATCGCGCTCCTCCGAACACGGGCTCCTCCTCCACCTTCGCCACGGCCGTGAGTGTCCCTGTGGACAACGCGGGGGGAGTCGGGAGGGCCTCACCGCGGGACTTCGCGCCGAGGAGCTTCTCGGCGCCCGAGACGATGGCGTCCGCGTTGGGCTCGATGTCCTGCGCCCAGTCGATGCCACGCTGACGATCGACCGCCCAGATCGGGAGGCGACGATCGCGGTCGATGACGACCAACGCGCCCCCGACGTTCCCGAGCGCCCGGAGTGCCGCGGCCTCGCGGGCGAGTTCGTTGTGGGCATGGTGGGCACGTGTGCCGGCGATGACGAACGGTGCGAGCTCCTCGAGCCTGCGGAGATCGTCGTCCGAGAACGGTCCTTCGTCGTCCCGCCGCTCGAGACCGGCGACCCCGAACAGGAGTCCTCCCTCGTGGAGGAAGACGAGGACGGTCTCGGTGAACGGAGGCGATCCAGGGTGGGTCGCGAAGTACGGGAGGGTGACACGCTCGGAGGCGGGGTAGAGCTCGTCCGCCCGGTAGACGCGGCGCGCGGTCGCGGCCACGCTCTTCACGTCGAACCCGAACGCGGACGTGAGCCGGACTCCCTCCGTCCCGTCGAGGGCGCCGAACGAGCCGTCGACCACACGGGAGGAATCCCCGTAGGCCCGGGAGTCGTCCGTACCGATGCAGAAGAACGCGGCGCTCGCGGGAACGGCACTGCGCAGTGCGTCGAGAACCCGCCGCCGGAAGCTCTGGCGGGAACCAGGCTGGACGACCTGCAGGGCCAACGACGCCAACGGAAGCTGAGACTCGATCACGTGCCGTCCTCCCCGAAAAGCCCGGTGGACGTCCGACCGCCGACGACCAACCCGGAAAAAGCTGACTATACTCCCGCCCCATGGCGACCCTGGCAACCGAGGCCGATCGGGCAGCGGATTTGATCTTCGACTGGAACGAAGTGAACCGGAAGGGCCGCATCGTGCCCAAGGGGTTCTCGCTCTTCGACGAGACCCTCCGGGACGGACTGCAGAACCCTTCGGTCGTGGATCCGCCCATCGAGCAGAAGCTGAAGATTCTCCACCTGATGGAGGACCTCGGCATCCACCACGCCGACATCGGTCTGCCCGGAAGCTCCAAACGCGCCTTCGACGACGTGCTCCGCCTCTGCAAGGAGGTGGTCGACTGCAAGATGAAGATCAAGATCGCGTGTGCGGGTCGCACCGTGGTCTCCGACATCACGCCCATGATCGAGGTCTCGCAGCGCGCGGGCATCCCGGTCGAGGTCTACGCGTTCATCGGTTCGAGTCCGATCCGTCAGTACGCCGAAGAGTGGGACGTGGCGCTCATCGCCAAGCGAAGCACCGACGCGATCGACGTCGCCGTGAAGGCGGGTCTGCCCGTCGCGTACGTCACGGAAGACACGACCCGATCGAAGCCCGACGTCCTCACCACGCTGTTCCGCGCCGCCATCGATCACGGCGCCACCCGTCTGTGTCTCTCGGACACCGTGGGTCACGCGACGCCGGATGGCGTTCGGAACTTGATCCAATTCACGAAGAGCGTCGTCGCCGGAACGGGCGCGACGGTCGGTATCGACTGGCACGGTCACAACGATCGGGGACTCGCCCTGGAGAACGCACTCTGGGCCCTCGAGTACGGCGCCGATCGCGTGCACGCCACGGGACTCGGCATCGGCGAGCGCGTCGGGAACGCGCAGATGGAGCTCATCCTCCTCAACCTCAAACTGCTCGGGCAGCTCGAGGGGCAGGATCTCTCGAAGCTGCTCGCGTACTGCCAGGCGATCGCCGAGGCCGTGGAGTGGACCGTCCCCATCAACTACCCGCTCGTCGGCCGCGACGCCTTCCGTACGGCGACGGGCGTACACGCGTCGGCCATCATCAAGGCGATGGCGAAGGCGGACTCGTGGCTCGCCGATCGCATCTACAGCGGCGTCCCTGCCGGCATGTTCGGACGCCGGCAGGAGATCTGCATCGGGTTCATGAGCGGCGCGTCCAACGTGAACTTCTGGCTCAAGGAACGCGGCATCCCCTCGGACGACGAACTCGTCGGCGAGATCCTGAAGGGCGCGAAAGGTCAGGCCACGATCATGACCGACGACGAAGTCATGGCCGTCGTCCGACGCGTGCACGAAGCGCGCGCCTGATCAAACGCGTGCACTTTGCACGCATTCGGGCCCCGACTCACAGACCCAGCCAAGGCTCCGGTCGAATGGTCTCGGAACCGCGACGCACCTCGAAGTAGAGCATCGGACCCTGACCCTCGTCGCCGATGGCGCCGAGGCGCTGGCCGCCGGAGATCTCGTCGCCGACCTTCACGTCGATCGACGCGAGGTTGCCGCTCACCGTGTAGTAGTGCTCGCCGTGATCGACGATCACGATGCGTCCGTAGGGTCCGAACCTGTCGGCGAACGCCACACGACCCGCCGCCACGGCGCGGACCGCCGAACCGAGGGGTGCCTTCAACTCGAGGCCCGGTCCGCTCGCTCCCTCGCGTCGCGCGCTCTTGATCTCGGCCCGTCCGGCGAGGGGGAACATCAGTCGCCCCTTCTGGGACGAGAACGTGGACGTCGTCGCGGGGGACCCGCCGAGCTCGGTGATGCCGCCGGCTCCGCCGTAGACGGCCACGAAGTCGTTCGCTCCGCCGGAGGGACGGGCGGAGGTCTCGAAGGCGCGGTCGAACGCCGACTGCCTCCGGAGTTCGTCCTCCGCCGCGACACGGGCGGCCTCGAGCTGGGCGCGCTCCGTCGCGAGAGAAGCGCGCTCCTTGCCGAGCGCTTCGAGCTTCCGGGCGAGGTCGGCACCGTGTTCGCGGGTCTGCTTCTCGGAGGCGACCTCGTTCGCCAGGATCCGACGGGCACGCTCCACGCGCATGGCGTGGCGGACGAGTTGTTCGAAGCCGCCGCCCACCGGGAGCAGGCCGGCGCGCGTGAGTCGGTAGAACGCCTTCCCCTGGTTCACGACGCGACCGTGGGCCGCCGCGATGCGCGTCCCGAGGGTGGAGATCTCGGTCTTCGCGGACGCCTCTTCGGCGTCGAGGTCGGCGAGTTTGCGATCGAGCTGGGCGAGGGCGAGCATCGGGGAGGTCGCCGCGATCGCCGTGGCACCCCGGGCTTCCGCCGGGACGCTCGGGGGCCCGAACACCGCCGACGCCGCGAGGAGCGTCAGCGTCAACGAGGCGCGGCGCGCCACGTCCTTCATACGGCCACCAACTTGCGGAGGCTCGCGAGCGCCGCCGTCGCACCGAGAACGGCTCCGAGGGTCACCATGCCGGCCGCGACGTGCCACGGGAGGAACGACGGTTCGACGCCGATGAGCGACACGAACTCCGCGTCGAGGCGCGAGCGGACCACGAGGAACAGGACCGCGAGCAATCCCAGTGCCCCCGATGCACCGAGAGCGCCCTGGAGGCTGCCTTCGAGCACGTACGGCCCCTTCACGAAGCGGTCCGTCGCTCCGACGAGCTTCATCACCTCGACCTCCGTGCTCCGACGCTGGAGCGCGAGGCGGATCGTCGAACCGACGACGGCGAGCACCGCCGCGAGCACCACGATCGCGAGGAGTGCGGAAGCGGCGACGCCGCCCTTCACGAGACGGGCGAGGCGCTCGGTCCACGCCTGGTAGGTCTCGACGTCGTCCACGCTCGGGAGCAACTTGAGCTTGCCGACGATGTCCGAAAGTTCGGCGTCCGTGATGTCGTGGCGGACGTCGATCTCGATCGACGCCGGGAACGCTTCCACGGGGAGCCCCGCGAGCGCCGCGCCCTTGCCGAGTTCCTTCGCACCGAAGTCCGAGCGCGCTTGGCCGCTCGAGACGTAGTGGACCCCGGTGATGCCGGGCACCTTGCCGAGCGCGCCCTTGAGGGTCTCGACGTCCTCCTCGGTGGTGTTCTCCTTGAGGTACACGGACGCGCGACCCGCGTGCGCCCAGCGGTCCTCGACGGAGGCGAGGTTCGTGACGACCATGAGCGCCGCACCGAGACACACGAACGCCACCGCGAGCGAGAACACCGAGAGCGCGTGGAGTCGCCACTCGCGCATCATTCCGCGGCGTGCGCGTCGGGTGGTGCCGAATTGGAACATGGACGGTTCTCCCTCGCGTTCTCGGTGGGCGAGTTGGGTGTCGTGCATGCCGGCGATCGCCGGCGGGTCGAATCAGAGGGGAAGTTCGTTGTCGTAGTGCTCGCCTTCGGGCGTCGCGACGCCCGTCGGCACGTCCATGGCTTTGCCGTCGTCGAGGACGATGAGGCGGCGCGGACGGATCTCGAGGAGGGAACGATCGTGCGTGGCGAAGAGCACCGTGGTTCCCGCGTCGTGGATTTCCTCGAACAGACCGAGGATGTCGACGGCGAGCTGGGGATCGAGGTTGCCCGTCGGTTCGTCCGCGAGGATGAGCGCGGGTTCGCCGACGATCGCGCGCGCCACGGCGACGCGCTGCTGCTCGCCACCGGAGAGGACGCCCGCAGGATCCTGACCGCGACCCGCGAGTCCCACGCGTTCGAGGGCTTCGCCCACGCGCGTGCGGATCAGGCGGGGCGGCAGACCGAGGACCTCGAGTGCCACCGCCACGTTCTCGAAGATGCTCCACGTCTTCACGAGCTTGAAGTCCTGGAAGACCACGCCGATGTTGCGGCGGAGGAACGGCACCGAGTCGGAGGTCAACCGCGCGACGTCGCGTCCCATGAAGAGGATGCGTCCGTCGTCGACCGTCTCGGCACGGTAGAGGAGGCGGAGCATGGTCGACTTGCCGGCGCCGCTCGGTCCGGTGATGAACACGAACTCGCCGCGTTCGATCACGAGGTTGGCGCCGCGGAGGACGGGGCTCCCCGGTCGGTAGGACTTGTAGACGTCCTCGAACATGAGGATCGGGCGCTGGGCCGCGTCCCTCGCGAAGCGCGCGCCGGCCCGGAGCATGGGGCGGAAGGCGCGGTCGTTGCCGGGATTGTTCGACCGATCTTCGTCGGACCGGAATGCCATATCGAAGTCGCTATCAGGAGGGTCCGAAGCCCGGCAACTTTTCGGCGGGCGCCCCGCGTGCGTGCTCCTCCCACACGTTTCGGACGGTCGGTGAATCGGGGCTCCGATCTTCCGTCGAAAGGAGACGGGCCGTCCCGTACGCTGGGATTCCCCACGCCTTCGCGTCCGACACACGAGGAGCTCGATGAACCGCCGCGCTTTCCGATCCGCCTTCCTGCTCGTTCCCTCCGCGCTCGCCTGCGCCGCGGTCGCCTTCGTCACCCTGGCGTCCTTCGAGTCCGAGGCGGACGCCCAGTCGCGTGGCGGTGGCCGCTCGGATTCCGCGGCTCCCGCGGCGCGAGGTCGGAAGGGCGTGACCGTGTTCCAGCCGGGCAAGGTCCTCCTCCATGCCGCGCCCCTGCCCGACCCGAAGGACACGCCGAACGCCGCGTTCCTGAAGGGACGGGTCGGTCGCGTCCGCAAGAACTGCGGCGCACGGCAGGTGGCGCCGGACGTGTGGGTACGCGTCGATTGCCAGGCCGACACGAAAGGTCTCGCGAAGGCGATCAACCACGCGTCCGAGAAGAAGTTGAAGCTCTACTCCCGCCTCGGTTCGGCCCGGGCCAAGTCGGTGTCGAAGGCGGGGCTCTTCGCCGGCCAACAGGCGCCGACACCGCAGGCGCCGAAGGCTCCGAAAGCGCCGAACGAGAGCACGCAAGGTCAAGGTGCCGGTGGGGCCCTCGAGGGTGACGGCGAAGTGTTCCCGGACACGGTCGATCACCGGGCGATGGGACTCGAAGGTCCCGTACGCAACCAGGCGGCGGTCGGCTCCTGCACGGCCTTCTCGCTCGCGGCCACGTTCGACAACGCCATCCGGCGTTCGGGGAAGACGGACGCGGTGTCCTCGCTCCACATCTGGTCGCACTACGGCTTCCCGAGCATCGCGATCGCCGGCGACGCGAACATGCTCCGGAACGTCACGACCGAAGCCGCCCTGCCCTACAGCGCGAAGAGCGCCTGCGCACTCTCGAGCGATTCCGAGGACGACTGCGGCGGCGCCTACGGTGTCACGCCGAATACCGCCGACAAGGACGCCACCCTCCAGGCTGCGCTCAAGAAAGGCGAGACCCAGGGCACGTTCCAACTCGCCTCCGTCGAGCGCCTCACGACCCCCGTGAACGTCGACGAGGTCGTGGCCGTCCTGGCGAGCGGTATGGATCTCTGGGTCGCCTTCAAGATCAACGACTGGGACGTGAAGAACGGTGAGATTCCGGACTGGAACGACTGGGGCGGAGGTCACGCGGTGACGCTCGCCGGCTACCGGACCAAACCCTCGGGCAAACAGTTCCTGATCCACAACAGCTGGAGCTCACGATGGGGCGACGGCGGCTACGCGTGGGTCAGCGAGGCCATGGTCAAGAAGTGGATGTATCATGCATACAAGGTCAAGTTGAACGGCGTGGAGCAGGTCCCGACGCTCACGGACGAAGACTGCCCCGGCGACGAGGTCGTCGACGCCGGCACCGGCAAGTGCGCCAAGATGTGCGCGAGCGACGTGAATCCGCGCCCGTCCAACGGCAAGTGCCTCTGACGGCGTTCGGCCCTCCCGGCCCACCGCGAGGGCCCCTCCCGTCTCAGAGGTTGTCGCGGAAGAACGTCGCCACCCGTCCCCACACGCGTGCCGCCAGCGTGGGCTCCGCGAGTTGGTGGGTCACGCCGGAGAGCGGCAAGAACTCGTAGGGCCTCCCCGATCGATCGAGGGCGTCGACGAGCTTCAGGGAGTTGAAGAAGTACACGTTGTCGTCCGCCGTCCCGTGGACGACGAGTAGCGGACGTTTCTCTCCGGTCGCCTTCGCGGCGTGGGTCAGCAGCGACGCACGGTCGTAGTCCGCGGCCTTGTCCTTCGGCAGTCCCAGGTACCTCTCGGTGTACGCCGTGTCGTAGTCGCGCCAGTCGGCGGGCGGCGCTCCGGCCATGGCGACCTTGAACACGTCGGGCCGCGCGAGGACGGCGAGCGCGGAGAAATACCCCCCGAACGACCATCCGTAGACACCGACCCGCTGTCCGTCCATCTCCGGATGCGCGGCGACGAGGGCGCGGATCGTCTCGACGTGTCCGTCGAGCGGGACCTCACCGAGCTTGCCCGCGAGGGACCGTTCCCAGTCCCGTCCTCGGTTCGGCGTTCCCTTCGCGTCGATGGCGACGACGTGGGCCCCCGTCGCGTCCGCCATCCACTGCATCTGGGCGTACCGCGCGACGTCCGTCACGACCTGCTGGTGATGGGGGCCCGCGTAGGCCGCGTCGAGGATGGGTCGCTTCGTGCCCGGTCGATCGCCCGACGCCGTCGAGGGGGAGACGATCGCCACGCGGACGGCATCCTTGCCCATCGATTCGAAGCGCACGTCCGCGAGGCGGGGCGGCACCTCGGCGACGCTCGGCAGCTCGCGCACGTCCTTCGTGTCGAGGCTCCGCACGTGACGCTTCGGCCACGCCTTCGCGGACGAGTCGTACGTGACGAAGGTCCTCGCACCCTCGCGGAACGTCGCGCGGACGCTGGTGCCCGACGTTTCGGGGAACACGGGCGACTTCGAGGCGTCGTCGAGGGACACCTTCGTCAGGTGCGTCTCGGTCGGCTCCTTGGACGCGTGGACCCACGCGGATCGGGACGAGGCGTCGACGTGGGCGATGCCTTGATATCCTTCGTCACCGGACACGAGCGTGCGCACGACGTCGCCCTTCGTGTTCCGCAACTCGAGGGCGAGTCGGCCGGAACGCTCGGACGTCCAGAGGAACTCGCCCGACGTACCCACCCACTTCGGCATCGACGGGTCGACGTTGATCCACGAAGGATCTTCTTCGTGCGCGAGGACCTTCGTCGCCCCCGATTTCGGATCCACCGCGAGCAGTTCTCCCACGCGCTGGAGGCGGTCGAGGACGAACAGCGTCGGCGGCGCTCCCTCGTGCCAAGCGAACGAAGCGACGTACGGGTACCGCTCACGGTCCCACGTGATCCACCGCGTCGCACCGCCCGACGTCTTCACGATGCCGAACCGGACGTCCGCGTTGGCTTTGCCGGGCCGCGGATACGCCGGACGATCCGGTTCGCGTTCGGGGCGGGACGGGTCGGCGATGGTGAGCTTCTCGACCTTGCTCGTGTCCGCCTCCTCGTAGAGGAGCTCCGTACCGTCGGGCGAGAACGTGTAGCCCCGGAACCGGTCGAGTTCCTCCTGGGCGATGAACTCCGCCATGCCGTGGGTGAGCGTCTCCGAACCTCCGCGTGTCACGCGGGACGCGGACGGCTTGCGGACGGAACTCACGAAGAGATCGTTTTCCCGGACGAACGCGACCTTGGTGCCGTCGGGGGAAAAGTGGGGGTCGAAGATCGACCCCTTGCCGAGGGGGAGCTCGCGCGTCTTCGAGGTCGCGCGCTCGTGGACGAAGAGTCGTCCCGAGAGGGCGAAGAGGATCGTCGCCCCGTCCTTCGAGAGTTCGAACGTCGCGATGCCGCCCGCGCTGATGCGCATCCGTTCCCGCCGGGCCCGCTCGGCGGGCGAAAGGGTCTCGGGCGAAGCGAGGAGCGCGTCGGGTGACACGATCTCGCGCACCGCGCCCGAAGCGACGTCCATCTCGAACAGGGATTGCTTCGGATCCCTCGGTCCGGATCGGAGGAAGAGGACGCTCTTGCCGTCGGGCGTCGGCGTGGGAGACACGGGCGTCCCGAGACGGAATCCCCGGGTCTTCGCGAACGTCTCGAGGAAGGTGGTGTCGACGGGCGGCGGTGCAGATGGCTTCGATGCGACGGTCGTGGCGTCGACGACGGCCGGATGCACGGCGACCGCACCCGTGCGAATGGAGGATCCGGGAGTCGACGTCGCGGGGGCCGCGGCGGGACCGCACCCGACGGCGGACACCGCGAGCGCGAGAAGGGACGCGCGTGCGCTCAGCGAGGTGCCTCGCCGCCGAACCGGATGGCCATCCGCTCGACCACCGTCGGAGCCTTCGCCGCGGGGAACTTGAGCCGCGCGATCTCCTTCGTCACGCACGCTTCGAACTTGTCGTTGTTCGACGACTTGTCGTTCGTGATCGACGCGGCCACCGCCACCGCCTGCGCCACCACGGCCCCGTTCGTCTCGATTTGCCATGCGAAGGTCGCCGTCCCCTTGTACGCGGAATCGCGTTGAAGGACGGTTTCGTAGCACCTCCGGAGCGCGGGCAAGTCCGCAAACACGACGGTGCGGACCTGTTCGGGCTTCAGCGGACCTCGGGTCTCGATGGTGCCGGGAACGACGGGCGTCTTCGGTTCGATCCCGCCGAGCGCGTACGCCCACCCCGCGAGTCCGCCGGGTGCTCCCGGAACGGCGGACGACGCCGGTGCGGATGGCTTCGACGAGTTCGCGGCGGCGGGAACCGGAACGACTTCTGGAAACCAGTCGAAGAGGCCCGGCTTCCGCACCACGAACGGACCGACGGTGCTGGCGGGACGGAGCGGCGCACCCTCCGTGTCCGGCGCCGTCGGCAACGTGCTCACTCCGTAACGTTCGGCCCGTTCCTCGGCGTTGGCGAGGGCGAACGGTTTTCCGACGTCCCGGTTGGCGGCGGCGGTCGGCGAACTGGCGATGGCGACCACGACGCCGTGGAAGAACACGCTGATACCGAGGGCGAAGGCGAGCACGCGATCGAAGCCCCAGGTGCGGACCGGTCGTTCGTCCGTCTGGGCCGATTGGAAGTAGAGCGAATAGGTGCCGTATTGGAGGAGCCCGTGGTCGCCCGCCACGACCGGGATCGGACCACCCGCCCGGAGCAACGCGATGAGATCCTCGTCCCGACCCCGGAGTCGGACCGCGCCTCCGAGGATGCCCTTCGGATCGATTTCCCAGCCCGTCGCCGTCGCCCGGAGCGGAACGTCCGGAATCGAGGAGCTCTCGGGGACGGGGAACGCCGACGGCGGCCGCAAATCGAACGACGTCCCGCGATCGATCTCCGTCATGCCGACGATGGTGGTTCCCCAGACGGCGCCCACACGCAAGACCACCGTCCTGCCCGTTTGTGCGGTCCGCCCCGATGCCATACTCTCCACGATCGGTGTCCGTCGTGGGTGTGTCAACGAATTGCGCGCTCGCCGTCGGAGGCCTCGATCCCGGCGGTGGCGCAGGCCTCGGAGCGGACGCACGCGCCTTCGCGAGGGCCGGGGCATTCCCCACGCTCGTGGCCGCTCTCCTCACCGTGCAGTCGACGAAGGGCCTCCGGGCGGTTCGCGTGGTGCCGCCGGCGTTCGTCCTCGCGCAGGCCCGTGAGGTGATCGCGAACCAAGACGTGCGAGCGATCAAGATCGGTGCCCTCGGCAGCGTCGGGAACGTGCGTGCCCTGGCGACCCTGCTCGACGCGCATCCCGAGGTGCCCTCCGTCCTCGACACCGTGATGGTTCCCACGCGCGGGCAGACCCGGCTCCTCGCCGCGAACGCGACGGACGTCGTCCTCCGGCGGCTCGTCCCGCGTGCGACGCTCGTGACCGCGAACGTGCCGGAGTTGGTGGCTCTCACCGGGACGCGCGTACGGAGCGTGGAGGACGCCGTCCGTGCCGGCGCCGCACTCCTCGCGAGGGGTGCACGGAGCATCCTCGTCAAAGGGGGCCACCTGGGCGGGCCGGAGGCCGTCGACGTCCTCCTCTTGCGTTCGGGAGCGGTCTTCCGGTTCGGGGCGGCACGGCTCGACGTGGGCGACGTGCACGGTACCGGATGTGTGCTCGCATCGCTCATCGCCGGACGTCTGGCGACGCGCCCGGCGACGACGACGGGCGACGTCGTCCCCGACGCCGCGCTGATTTCCGCGATCCGGTGGGCGAAGCGCGTGCATCACGCATCGTTGTCGCGGCCCGCGCGCGTGGGACGCGGCGCTCGCGTGCTGGACGTGCGCTGACGCACGCGGCCGGCGACGAGTTCGCGCGGGTGTGCGAAGCCGTCGCGTGTGTGAGGAAATACCCTTGAAATCTCGGTGTTCCGTGGGTCGTCCGCGTTGCGGGACATTCCCTGGCCCCGTACCGTGAATGCTGACGGTCCCGCGCCCACCTTCCTCGAAATGACTTCGTCGAGGGAGCGCCCGGCCGAACATTCGTTGGAGCCCCGTGCAACGATGTCCGAACCCGAAGAACTGATCGGTCGCACGATCGCGGGAAAGTACCAACTGCGCCGACTGCTCGGCGTGGGAGGGATGGGCGCGGTCTACGAAGGTCTCCATACGGAGCTCGGCAAGCGCGTCGCCGTGAAGGTGATCACCGCGCAGACGGGTCTCGCCGAGTCCGAGATCGCGCAACGCTTCCGCCGCGAGGCTCGCGCCGCCAGCGCCGTCGAGAGCGAGCACATCGTGCAGGTGTTCGACGTCGGTCAGGACCCCGAGCTCGGTCTGTACATGGTGATGGAGTACCTCGAAGGGGAGGATCTCTCGACGCGGCTCGCGCGCGAAGGACGCCTCGACACGACGAGCGCCGTGATGCTCGCGAGCCAAGCGCTCCGGGGACTCGCCAAGGCGCACGCCGTCGGAGTCATCCACCGCGATCTGAAGCCCGCGAACATCTACCTCATGAGCCGCGAGGACGGCTCGATGCTCGTGAAGATCCTGGACTTCGGCATCTCCAAGTTCCTCCGCGAGGAGAACGAACCCGCGAGCGAGAAACAGAATCAGAAACTCACGCGCGTCGGTTCGGTGCTCGGAACCCCCCAATACATGTCGCCGGAACAAGCCCAGGGTCTTCCGATCGTCGATCACCGTTCGGACATCTGGTCGATGGGCGCCGTGCTCTACGAGGCGCTCGCCGGACGTCCGGCGTACGAAGATCATCCGACCTACGAACAGACGATCATCCAGATCGTCACGGCACGGGCGACGCGCATCACCGAGGTCGCCCCGTGGGTTCCCGTCGAACTCGCGGACGTCGTGCACGCGGCACTGGTCCACGACGTCGCCACGCGGATCCCGGACTGCATCGCCTTCGTCCGCGCGTTGAACGAGGTGGTGCCTCACCTCGGACCCGACGCCAGCGTGCGTCTCGTGGGGATGTCCGAAGGGAAAATCCTCGCCGCTGCCGAAGCTCGGCTCCGCTCGGCCGTGGCGGTGACCGCCGAAGGTCCCGCCGCACCCGTCGCCGCCGAACCCGTGCGGCACGACGGAAAGAGCGGGACCACGACCGGACTCGTGTCGAACATGCCGGTCTTGTCCGAACTTCCCCCGATCCCCGGTATCGGACGTCGGCGCGCGACGATGCCCATCGCCATCGGTCTCGTCGGATTGTTCGTCGTGGCCGCCGGCGCCATGACGTTGCGCCATCGCTCCGTCGTGGCGAACGCCTCGGCGAACACCATGACGGCCGAATCGTCCCTTCCCGCCCCGCCGACGCCGTTCGCGGAGTCGCTCCCCGCGACGCCGAAGGCCGCGGTGGAGACACCGCAGGTGGTGCCGACGGCGACGACGATCCCCGCCCAACCCACCGCGCTCGCCGCGGGGAAGTCCTCGGCGCGCACGGACCCGAAGGCCCCGACGCGTGCGGTCGCCGCTCCCGCCTCGGGCAAAGCCGCGGCGCCGACGAAGGACGGAAAGCCGGACGACGCCACGAAGGACGCGAAGCCCGGGTCCACGAAGCGGTTCGGAGGCGTGGACCTCTCCGACAGCTACGACTGAGAAGACGTCCCGTCTCGCGGCCCGGGAACGACCCGGAACTTTGCGCGGATGACCGGTTTCGACCGTCGGACGGTTGCTCTACACTCGGGGTGTGAAAATGCGCCCGACTCCGCGCGGCCGGTGGGTCGCGAAACGATCTTCGTCCGTCACGACGCTCCTCCTGGTCCTCGCCGCGTCCACGGCAGGTCCTTCCGTGGCGTTCGCCCAGGGCGCGAAACCGGCCAAGCCCGGCCCCGCCAAGCCCACGCCCCCGAAGCCGGCCGCCGAGGCCGTCGCGAACGACACGAAGGCGACGCCGTCCTCCCAGGTCAGCGCCGCGGACGCGACCGAGGGCAAGCGGCACTTCGAGACCGGAATGCATCTTTTCCGGGACAAGAACCTCGAGGGTGCGGCGCTGGAGTTCCAGCAGTCTTACCGGATCGGCAAGAAGCCGAGCGCGCTCAGGAACCTCGCCCAGGTCCACCGCGAAGCCGGCCGGGACGGTGAAGCCTACGAGGCGTTCGAGAAGCTCCTCGAGGATCACGACAAGGAGCTGAAGGACAAGGACAAGAAGGACGTGAGGCGCGCGCTCGAGGAGCTGGCGAACCTCACGGGTGCGCTCACGCTCAAAGTGAGCGAAGCCGGCGCGGACGTCAGCGTCGACGGACGGGCCGTCGGTCAGTCGCCCCTCGCCAAGCCCGTACGCGTGAACATCTCGACCCACCGCGTGCGCGTGACCAAGGCCGGCTTCGAGCCGTTCGAGAAGGTCGTACAGGTCGTCTCCAAGCAGGAACTTCCCGTGGACGTCCCGCTCCTCACCGACGTCCAGACCGGGCACATCCTGGTGCGCGAACGGAGCAACGCCGAAGCCCGGGTGTTCGTCGACGACAAGGACGTCGGCGCGACGCCGTGGGAGGGCGATCTCGCCCCCGGTCCGCACACGGTCGAAGTGAAAGGCCCGAAGATCGAGGCCCCGAAGCAGAACGTCGACATCACCAAGCGGGGACGCCTCGAAGTGGTCGCGGACGGCGTGCCCACGGTGGGAACGCTCCAGATCCACGTGAATCCCCCCGGTTCGTCGATCACCGTCGACGGCAAACGCGTCGGCGACGGTCGATGGCAATCCGAGGTCGCCCTCGGCAAGCACCTGGTCGAGGTCCGCGCCGAAGGTTTCCAGACCTACACCCGCGAGGTCGACGTCGGACCGGGCAAAGTCGTCTCGCAGGACGTGGCGCTCACGAGGAACGTACCTCTGCGCGGCGACGACGACGGCGCGCCCGAGGGACCGAACACGTACAAGGGACTCTACGGACAGTTCGGCTTGAACGGCGCCTTCAATCTCGGCACCACCGAACACGTCGCGTGCGGGTCCACGGCCGGTCTCCAGGGCACGTGCACGGCGAACCGCGGTGACGCGCTCGGCGGCGGAGCCCTCTTACGCGTGGGCTACGTCTGGGACTTCATCGGCGTCGAGGCCGTCGGTGCGTTCATGACCGACTACCGGAACGAATCTCTCCTCTCGACGGGCGCCAAGGACAAGACCGATCCCACCGGAAAGACGTTCATCGTCACGCCGGAGAAGGAAGTGAACGCGAACGTCCAGCACAAGCAGGACTTCACGTTCCTCTCGTTGAACGGATTCGTCGGTCTCGGAGCACGTGCGATGACCAAGGACCGCACGCTCCGTCTCACCGCCGGCCTCTCGCCGGGCGTCGCGTTCCGAAACCACATGGTCACGCGATCCACGTCCGGCAACGTCGCCGACGAGATCTCGATGAAGACGAACTACACCGCGTTCGCCATGATGGGTGACGTGGGAATCCTCTTCGGCGGGACACCGGGGACGAAGCTCTTCTTGGGCGCCGTCGTGTGGATGGACTTCCCGTCGGTCTCCGTGGCGACGCCTCCGGGCGTCGGCAAGGACGTCACCGTCCTCAATTCGAATCCTCCGGTGACGAAGACGTTGCTCCAACCGCAATACCCGATCGCGAGCGGCGCGCAGGTCTTCGTGGGCCCCGTGCTCGGTCTCCAGTTCGGGCGCTGACCGGCCGGGTCCGTCCCCGGATCGACGAAGCCGCAGCGCTCAGCGCTTCGATCCGCCGCGCGATCCGCCGGAACGTCGCTGGGCTTGGAGGAGGCGTCGCGCCTCCGCGAGACGTTCCTCGAGTTCGCTCCCCATCTTCACCGTGTCGTCGGAGAGGCTCGGCTGACGGGCGCGTGGCTTCTTCGCGGCTTCGGCCTCCTGGCTCGCACGCAGTTCCTTCTGCGCGCTCGCCAGCATGAGCTCGAGCTCCGGGCCTCGCTTTTCCGTGGTCGCGTCGATCTCACCCGGGGACACGTAGGGCTTGTAGGTCTCGCCCTGGAGATCGGTCACGTCCTCGTCGCGGTAGTCGTCCATCGAAGGGACGGGTGGCGCACGACGGGCACGTGACGACTCCGTGCTGCCTTTCTTCGCGGGTACGGGCGGCGGCAGCTTGCGACTCGAAGGCGGTGGCGTGCGCACGGGGCTGGCTTGCGCGCGGGGCAACGACGGCGGTGTGGCTCCCCGGGGCTCCGGCGTCGGTGTCCGGGCGGATCGCGGCGGCGGCGTGACGGCGCGCTCCCCACGATCCGGCGTCGCGGGTGCGAACGTGATCGGGATGTCCGCGGAGCTCGACGTCGTCGGCCGCGACCCGGGACGGGCCGGCGGACGGGCACGCATGGATTCGGAGGTCTGCGTGGCGGCGTTCGAGCGCTTGGTGAGCGTCGCTCGGAGGGCCTGGAGGTCGGTCTGGAACTCGTCGGCCGACTGGTAGCGATGCTCGCGCGTGCGCGACATCGCCTTGCCGATGACGGCGTCGAACGCGATGGGCAACGAAGGTCGCACTTCCGTCGCGGGTCGCGGCGCCGTCGACAGGATGAGGAGGAGGAGCGCGTTGTAGTTGGCGGCCTGGAACGGTCGGCGACCCGTGAGCGTCTCGTAGAGGATCACACCCGCCGCCCAGAGATCGACGCGCACGTCGAGGTTGCGGTCCCCGCGTGCTTGCTCGGGCGCCATGTAATAGGGCGTGCCCATGACCATGCCGGTCCGCGTGAGGTCCATGTCCTCGTCGCGCCCTCCCGAAAGCACGGGCGAGAGCATCTTCGAGACGCCGAAATCGAGCAGTTTGACGACCGGCGGACATCCGACGCGACGCGAGAGAAAGATGTTCTCCGGCTTGATGTCCCGATGGACCACGCCCTTCTCGTGCGCCGCCACCAGGCCCGACAGCATCTGGACGAGGATGTCGATGACGTCGTCCGGGGGAAGGCCGCCTTCGCGTGCGATCCGCTCCGCGAGCGTCTCGCCCGTGAGCCGCTCCATGACGAGGTAGGGACTTCCGTCGTCGAGGGTGCCGAAGTCGTAGACCTCGCAGATGTTCGGATGGCCGATGGCACCGGCCGCGCGCGCTTCGTGGTGGAAGCGTTTCACCGCGTCCTTCTTCCGGGCCTGCTGCGGGCTCAGGACCTTGACGGCCACGGCGCGGCCGAGGGTGAGGTGTTCCGCTTCGTAGACGGAACCCATGCCGCCTTCGCCGAGCACCGACTTCACCAGGTACTTGCCGCCGATGGTCTTGCCCTGGAGGTCCCGCTTCGCCGCTTTCTGGGCGAGCGCAGGAGAAGGTGCCCGCGTGGGCGGCGGAAGTTGGGGAACGGACGCCGGAGCGGAGCTCCGCGGCGAGGGCACGTGCTTCTGGGAGCTCGGCGCTTGGGGCACCGCCGGCATCGCGCCGGGACTTCGACGTCGATCGAGGCTTCGTCCGGTGGCAGGGCACACGGACGCGCGTTCGTCGTGGGGAATGCCGCAGTACGGGCATCGCACGAAGCGCTGGCTCATGGACCGACTCTACGGAGAAGGAAAAATCCCACGCTTCCATGGAGAGTACGGGCCTCACTCGGCGGTCGCAACGAGGGCGTTCGCGCACACGTGGCGTCCTCCAGACGGAATCTCGGAAGAGGTCGGCTCCGCCGTCCGGGACGGCCCCGATTCCGTCCGGGACGGTACGGCCTCGTCGCGAGAACCTCGGATCGTCCTCGATTTCGAGGGAACGTGCGCGCCCGCGACCGAACCGTGAATGGCCCACGTTGTGCGAGGGCCTGCGTGTGTTCGTGACCCGCGAGGTCGCGCGCCAGGATCCATGGATGTCCTCCTCCTCGCAGCCTTGGCCGCGTTCGCCGCGCCTCTCGCCGTCGTGCACGGTGCGAAGGCGTTCGTCGCGGGCACCGCCATCCTCGCGATGCTCTCGTCGCGCGTGCGCATGGGAACGTGGTTCGCGATCGCGATCGTGGCCTCGCTTTCCTTCGCGCGCGCGAGTCGCGAAGTCTCCCTGGGTCGCACACGCGCGGAGTCCGCCCTCGCCCGTTTCCACGGACTCGCCCGTTGCGTCGGAACCGGCGTCGTGCGGACCTCGCCCGTCGCCCTCGCGGCATCGAGCGACCCCACGCTGCGATTCGAAGTGGCGCCTCGATCGCTCGCGTGCGACGACCGCCCCGTCCACGTGGTGGGCGACGTCGCCGGAGAGGAGGAGGGAAGCCTCCTGCTCGTGGCCGACGACGCCGACATCTTCCGGGGAGACGCCGTGGAGTTCGTGGCCGACCTCGCCGCTCCACACCGATTCGCCAACGACGACGCCGGGGACGCGCGCGTGCGGGACGCACGATCGACCGTCGTGGCGTCGGGCCGCGCAGGCTTCGTCGTCGTCACGGAACGATCCTCCGGCCCGCGCGCGCTCGTGGATCGGATGCGCGCCCACGTGCGCCGCCGAATCCGCGCGACGTTCCCGTCCGAAACGGCGCCCATGGCCCGTGCGCTGGTGCTCGGCGAAGTCACGTTGGATGCCCAGGACCAGGATGCGTTCCGGTCCAGTGGCCTCTCCCATCTGCTGGCCGTGTCCGGCATGCATCTCGTCCTCGCGGTGGGGACGGTGGTACGTGCCACGCGGGCGCTCCTGATCCGCGCCTCACGTCTCGGCGAGCGGTTCGACGTCGGTCGCGCGGCGGCGGCGGCGGGTGTGGTGCTCGCGTGGATCTACGCCAACTTCGCCGGCGCGAGCGGTTCGGCGACGCGGGCCGCGTGGATGCTCTCGGCGTCGTACGTGGCCGTGGTCCTGGGCCGTCGGACTTCCCCGGTCCGGGCGTTCGCCCTTTCCGTCGCGGCGGCCACCCTCGTCGACCCGTGGGCCGTCGCGGACGTGTCGCTCCTGCTCTCGGTCTCCGCCACGGGTGGACTCCTCGCGTTCGGGTCCCGATTCACCGCCTGGATTCCGGACGCGACTCCGGTCGTTCTCCGCGCGCCCCTCCGGCTCCTGGCGACCACCGCCGCGGCGAGCGCACCTTCGGCGCCCGTCATCGCCACACTCGGTGGAGGAGTCCCCGTCGCCGGTCTCGTCGCGAACGTGTTCGCCATCCCCGTCGGCGAGCTCGCGTCCCTTCCCCTCTGCCTCGTCCACTCCGTCGCGAGCCCGATTCCCGTCGTCGAGAACGTGGCGGCACGCACGGCCTCCGGGAGTCTCCTCGTGCTCCGCGCCGTCGCGCGGGCCTTCGCGTCGCTTCCGTGGGCCACGGGCTCGCTCCCACCGCCGACGCCCTGGGAATGGACCGTGATGGTCGTCGCGGCGTCGGCGTGGGCGCTCCTCGTTCCCGCCTCTCCCGTCTCTCCCGTCACTCCCTTCGCTTCGTCTTTCGCGGGAAGGGTCTTCCGCGGTGCGGGTGTCGCGGGAGCCTTCGCGATCGCCGAGGGTTGGGCCCGCCACGAAGGCTCTCCCCGGGGCGAATTGCGTGTCACCTTCCTCGACGTGGGCCAGGGCGATGCGGCCATCGTCGACTTGCCCGACGGGACGGCCGTGCTCGTCGACGCCGGCGGCCTCGTGGGGAGTCCGGTCGACACGGGCGTTCGTGTCGTGATTCCCGTCCTCCGTGCACGACGACGTTCGAGACTTCGCGCCGTGATCTTGAGCCATCCTCACCCCGATCACTTCTCCGGATTCGCCCGACTCCTCGACGCGATCGACGTCGACGCGATCTGGGACACGGGACAAGGCGTCCGGGACGGGGTGGGAGGCGTCTATCGGGCATGGCGGGAAGGCGCCGCGTCCCGAGGCATTCCGGTGCTCGGGCCGTCGGACCTGTGCGGCACGCGCGAACTCGGACGCGCGACGCTCGACGTGGTCGCGCCATGTCCGGGGCCGGTGGAGGGCCGCGGCGCCAACGACAACTCCTTCGTCTTCCGTTGGACGTTCGGCTCGCGCTCCGTCCTCTTCACGGGGGACGCCGAAGGGATCGCGGAAGCTTCCATGCTCGCGGACCCCGCCGTCACGACCCGGCTCCGGAGCGACGTGCTCAAGGTCGGGCACCACGGGTCACGATCGTCGTCGACGGCCCCGTTCGTGGACGCCGTCGGTCCGTCGGTCGCCCTCGCGTCCACCGGCGTCCGGAATCGGTTCGGGCATCCCCATCCGTCGACGCTCGCGACCTTCGCCGCCGCCGGCGTCGACCTCCTCCGCACGGATCGGGACGGCAACGTCGTCGTTTCCACGGACGGCACGGCGCTCCACGTGCGCCGGAGCCGTGCGGCGCTCGGGATGTATTGACGGACGGCCCGTGGACACGTATCCGAGCGACCATGACCGAACGCATCTCGACCATGCTCTCCACCGAGACCATCGCCCAGAGGGTGAAGGAACTCGGCGCGCAGATCACGAAGGACTACCAGGGTCGTCCCCTCGTCCTCGTGTGCGTCCTCAAGGGAAGCTTCGTGTTCGCCGCGGATCTCGCGCGTGCCATCGATCTCCCGCTTCGTGTCGACTTCCTCGGTGTGCGGTCTTACGGCGAAGGCACGGAGTCGAGCGGCGTGGTCCAGATCACGCAAGACCTCTCGCGTCCCATCGCCGACGAGGACGTTCTCCTCGTCGAGGACATCGTCGACACCGGCCTCACCATCGCGCACCTCATGGATCTCTTCCGCACGCGCCAGCCGCGGAGCGTGAAGGTGTGTTCGCTCCTCCACAAGCCGGCGAGGGCGAAGGTGGAAGTGAAGGTCGACTACCTGGGCTTCACCATCGAGGACAAGTTCGTCATCGGCTACGGCCTCGACTTCGCCGAACGCTACCGGAACCTCCCGTTCATCGGCGTCGTGGAACGGGATTAGTGTCCCGAGTGGGACGTGCGTCGCACTCGTTCGAAGTGCCATCGCACGGGGAGCACCTCGAACGAGTGCGACGTACCCCGAAGTCCACCCATGAACGAGCTGTTTCAACGCAGGGTGAATCGTTCGATTCACCCTGCTAGGACGAACCGATGAGCACCGTGAACAAGCGTCTCGCGTTCCTCGAAGACTCCGTGGCCAAGGGATCCCAGGATCCCTTCGCGTGGTACGGCCTTGCCATGGAGTACCGGAAGCTCGAACGGTGGGACGACGCGCTCGCCACCTTCGAGAAGCTCAGGGCATTCGCCGCCGACTACGTCGCCATGTACCTCATGTGCGGCCAGATGCTGGAGGGCCGCGGGAAGAAGGACGACGCGAAGTCCTGGTACGACGCCGGCATCGCGCAGGCGAAGAAGAAGGGCGACACACACGCGCTCTCGGAACTCGAAGGGGCACTCCGGACCCTCGAAGGCTGAGGACGTCGCGGTCGAGCGGTGCGAAGGACCTCACCCCAGAACGCGTCAGTCGTTCCGGCCGGACTCCCGGAGCATGGCGACACGGGCCTTCATCCGCTGTTCCTCGCCCCGATCCGTGGGCTCGTACAAAACCTCGCCGAGCAACGCGTCCGGTAGGTAAGTCTCCCCGGGGACCACACCGTCGTCGAAGTCGTGGGCGTACTTGTAACCGGCACCGTAACCTTCGTCCTTCATGAGACGGGTGGGCGCGTTCCGTAACTTCATGGGCACGGGAAGCGCGCCGTGGGCCTCGACGAGCGCCTTGGCCCGTTGCCAGGCCTTGCCTACCGCGTTCGATTTCGGTGCGCACGCCAGGTAGAGCGCCGCGTGCGTGAGCGGATAGAGCCCTTCGGGAAGCCCCATGCGCCGGAACGCCTGGTCCGCCGCCTGGACCACGAGCAGCGCGCGGGCATCGGCGTTGCCCACGTCCTCGCTCGCGAAGATAAGCATACGGCGGAGCACGAACAGGGGGTCGTCGCCCGCCTCGATCATGCGCATCATCCAGTAGACGGCGGCGTCGGGATCGGAGCCGCGCATCGACTTGATGAATGCACTGACCACGTTGTAGTGCTCTTCGCCCGCCTTGTCGTAGAGGAGCGGTGCGTGCTCCTGCGCACGGACGACGCTCTCCCGGGTGAGCCGCGACTCCCCGCGGAGACCCAGATCGTCCACGAGGGTCTCGAGCATGGAGAGCGCACGACGGGCGTCTCCGCGGGAGAGTTCCGCGATGGCGGAGAGCGCGTCGTCGTCCCAGGTGACCGAGCGCTTCGCGAGGCCACGCTCCGGGTCCTGGAGCGCTCGCACGAGAAGACGTTCCACGTCGGTCTGGGGGAGGGCCTCGAGACGGAAGGTGCGGCAACGCGAAAGGAGCGCGGCGTTCACCGCGAAGGACGGGTTCTCCGTCGTCGCGCCGATGAGGATGATGGTGCCGTCCTCGACGTGGGGGAGGAACGCGTCCTGCTGGGCTTTGTTGAAGCGGTGGATCTCGTCGACGAACACGATCGTGCGTTCGCCGCGGAACGCTCGGCGCTCCTTCGCCTCGGCGACGATGGCCCGGAGCTCGGGAAGACCGCCGAGAACGGCCGAGAACGGCACGAAGCGCGATTGGGTCTGGGCGGCGATCACGCTGCCCAACGTCGTCTTCCCGACGCCGGGCGGTCCCCAGAGGATCATGGACGGCACGCGGTCACCGCCGATGGCGCGCGCGAGCAGCTTTCCGTCGCCGACGATGTGGGCCTGACCGACGTACTCCTCGAGGGATCGCGGTCGCATGCGCTCCGCGAGCGGGATCTCGCCCGTGGTCGTCGCCGCACGACGGGACGCCGCCCCGAAGAGCGTGTCGTTCGAATCCTGACGTGGCGAACGCGACTTCACGCGGCGGGACGGTAGAGCACCCGCCGCTGCAAGGGAACGAGGGAACGCGGTCCCCACGGCCGCGGGTTCGTGACGATGTCTCCGACTATTTCGCCGAGCACTGGATGGCGCACATGAGGTCGCCGCCGCAGCCGCACTTGTCGCCACCCCCACGCTTCGCCGGTGCCGAGGCGGCCACCTTCGTCGCACCCGCGGAGCGACTCGCATGACCCTTGGTCTTGCCCGTGGCCCGGCCTTTCTTCGAGCTCGCTTCGGACTTCGTCTCGGGCTTCGCTTCGGCGACGGGTGCGGGAGCCGTCTCCACGACCGGAGGCGGAGGCGCCGCGGGCGGAGGAGGCGGAGCGAGGGGAGCGGCGGCCGCAGCGGCCTTGGCGGCATCTTCGCTGTTGCCCCGCGTGAGGAGGGCTGCGCTTCCGATGCCGAGCACGACGACGGTGGCGGCGATCATGCCGAACATGCGACCGCGGTTCGGGGCGGGGAGGAGCGCGTCCGGGATGGAAATCTGCGTGTCCTTCACGACGGGGGGCGCCGAGAAGAAGAGGGGCTCCACGGCACCGCGCGCGGTGACGGGTTCCTGACCCATGGCCATCATCGCGCCGATGTCGACGATGCCCGACTCGCCGTCGCGAGGGACCAGGGTCTCCACGGGTTCGGACGGGGGCGGCGGACGGGAACTCGCCCGGAGCGCGTCGAGCGTGAAGAGCACGGACGTTTCGTTGCGCTGACCGTGGCGTTGGGAGTTCGGCGCCATGGACGCCCGCTCGGCGGCCTCTTCGGCGCGGACCTTCGCGGCGGCTTCGGCCACGATGTCCCGACGTTCGCGGGCAGCGCCTTTTCGGACGACGGCAGCGCGGGCGGCCGTGCCCTTCGCGCGCGGAATCGCGATGGCAGCGTTGCAGGCCGGGCAGGGAACCTGAGATTCCGGACGGGCCGGATCCGGCTCGTACGTGTACTCGGAGTGGCAGCGTGTGCAGGCGATGATCACGGGGGACCTCTCCCCACGGACCTTGCAGGAATCGTGACCAACTCCGGGGCTCCGCCGATGGCGTGCCCACCTTTCCCGCCAGCACCTCACAACCCTCGGAAATCGTGAATGGAAGCGAAACGCTGCCGTCGTCGGGATCGACGAGCGGTGGGCGCGCGCTCCGTCCACGAAGGATTTTTTCATCCGCGATCGGGATCTCCGACGACCGGTCCTGGTTCGGCGATGCTCCAGGCGTCCGGGGAGGAGATGTGACCCACGGACCCGCTGTCGACGACGCCCGTCCTCGCCTACGGTGCGCGCCATGGGTTCCCCCCGCGCCGTCGTCATCCCGTTCGGAGTGCCCGAGGAGGGTCGCGGGTTGGGCGTGGGTCTCGCCGCTCTCCTGCACGGGTCGGTGCAGGTGGAGGGTCAGGCGCTGGCACTCGCGCAGCTCCACGCGCGCCCGAAGGAAGGCGACGGTCCCGTGGACCCGACGCCCGTCGAGGCCTACTTCACGCCCGAATCCTGGCGCGAGTTGGCCGGCCACGGGAACGCTCCGACGGATCTCGCTTTCGTCCTCACCGGTGCGTTCGAACCGCCGGAGTTCGGAAAGGGGCACATCGAGCTCGTCGCGTTCGAAGCGGGGAGTGGACACACGCGCGCGCGCTTCGACGGGACGCTCGATGGTCCCACCGCGGGCGCCACGCTGACCGCGGTCCTCGAAGGACTGTTCTCGAAATTGGGAGTCTCCCTCGGGCCCATCGAAGCCATCCGCGATCTCGATTGGGACGCCCTCGAGAGCGTGCTCCGCGCCGAACGGAACGCCCTCGTCGATCCCGCACGCGGCGTCTCCCACGACCGGATGGCGGCGCTCATGTTCCTCGGTCGCGCCGTCGGCGACGCGCCGACGTGCCCGTTCCCGGCGGGACGTCTGGCGAACCTCGCCGTGGAAACGGTGCTGGCGACGGCACCCGACGCCCGCGCGGTCGACGCGACGACGCGGACGCTGGAGCGCGCGCTCGCCGATGCGCCCGCTCAAATCGATCTCGTGGAAGCGTTGGCGACGGTGCTGGCACGGCAAGGTCGTCTCGACGAATCGGAGTCCCGTGCGAGGGAATTGATCCGGCGGTCGCCCGATCGGGTGAGAGGGTACGCTCTCGTCGCGGGAGCGTGCCGCGCGCGGGGCGAACGGGCCGACGCCCTGCACGTGCTCGACGCCGGACTCGCGCGGTTGCCGGACGAACCCACGCTCCTCACGGAGCGCGGAGTCCTCGCGGAGGAGCTCGGCGATCCTTCCGCGGCGAAGGCGTATTTCCGCCGCGCGCTCGCCGCCCATCCCACGTTCCCTCCCGCGTTCCTCGAACTCGCGCGGTGCGCGACGGCGTCGGTCGACGTCGACACCGCCGCGAAACTCGTCGACGACGTGCTCGGTTCGCCGGACGGACGGGGAGTGCATCCCGCGGTGCTGCACCGGGCGATCCATCTCGCGATGGCCCTCGAACCCGAGGGCTTGCCTCGATCGTCGCGCGTGGCCGCGATCGCGCGGAAGATCCTCGCCGTCGCGGAGGACGATCCTTGGGGACACTTCTTCCTCGCGCGTGCCCTTTCCGAGATGGGAGAACGCGCCGAAGCGAAGGAGCACCTGCTCGCGGTCGAGCGCATCATCCCCAGGACCCCGCTCGGCGCCGAGGCCATGCGCGGTCGCTTCTCCCTCGAGGAGCCCGAGGCCGCCTACGAACTGGAGACCACGCTGAAGGCGACCGAATCCGTCCCGAAGGACGACCTCGTGTCCCTCGTCGCGCGCGCGCGACGGATCGCCCTCGCGCACGACGTCTGGTTCGCCTATTTCGTCCTCGGAGTCGCCGAGCGTCGCCGCGGGCAGTTCGCCGCCGCGAAGGCCGCCCTCGGAGCGGCGCTCGTCATCGCTCCCGGGGCGAGTCCCGTGCTCGCCGAGCACGTCACGGTGTCGGTGGAGCTCGCCGAGTTCGACGACGCCGTCCGCCACGCCAGGGAACTCGCGACCCTCGAGGGCGAACGTGGGCACGAGCTGGGGCTGTATTCGTTCGCGCTGGCGAGCGCGGGTCGTACCGACGAAGCGCGCTCCGTCCTCGAACGCGCGAAGGAGCGGGGAGCGAACGCGGAGGACGTCGCCCGCGTCCTCCGCGTGCTCGACGCGCCACCAGGACCCGTGGTGCGGCCCGGGCGCCCGTCGGTCCTCCGTTGGCTCCGGCGCATCGTGCCCGGTCGCGGCTGAAGACGGCATGGGCGGACCGTGCCGTTTCGCGTGACGGGACGGCGGCGGTTCTCCTAGAACTCCGGGTCCGATGACGTCCGCTCGCAGCTCCTCCCCGTCACTCGTCCACGGCTTCCTCGCGCTCTCGGCCCTCGCGTCCATCGCCGCGTGCCGCCCTCGCGTGAGCCCGGCTCCCGACGCGTCCCCCCGTTCCCCCGCCGTGGCGGCGACCGTCGTCTCCCCTCCCCCGGTCGCCCCCCTGTCGAGCGCGGCACGCACGGAGGACGAACGGAACACGATCTCGGTCTTCCGCCTCGCCGCCGCGTCCACCGTGTTCGTCACGCAGACCCGTGTCGTCTACGACTACCTGGAAGGCACCGCGCAGGAGGTGCCGGCCGGGTCGGGTTCGGGCTTCGTATGGGACACCGACGGCCACATCGTCACGAACTACCACGTCGTCGAGAACGCCCGGGCGCTCACGGTCACCCTCCACGACAACGAGACGGTGGAAGCCACCGTCGTCGGCACCGAACCGCGTAAGGACATCGCCGTCCTCAAGATCACCGGGACCTCGAAGCCCCTCGTGCCCATCCACGTGGCCAAGCGCGCGGATCTCGAAGTCGGTCAGAAGACGATCGCCATCGGCAACCCGTTCGGTCTCGACCACACGCTGACCACGGGCGTCGTGAGCGCCCTCGGACGCCAGATGGTGGGCGTCGGTCAGGTCACCATCCGCGACATGATCCAGACGGACGCCGCCATCAACCCGGGCAATTCCGGCGGTCCTCTCCTCGACTCCAACGGTCAACTCATCGGCATGAACACGATGATCTACAGCCGCACCGGCAGCTCGGCGGGCATCGGGTTCGCGGTGCCGGTCAGCACCATCTCGCGCGTGGTGCCCCAGCTCGTGAAGAACGGCCGGGTCGAGCAGGTCGGTCTCGGCATCAACATCGATCCGCAACAGCGCCTCGAGCGTCGCCTCGGCCTGCGTGGGGTCGTCGTCCTCTCGGTTCCTCCGGGCGGCACGGCCGAGAAGGCGGGTCTCCACGGACTCGGTCGCACGCGTCGCGGCATCACGTTGGGAGACGTGATCGTCGCCGTCGAGTCGGACAAGGTGGACGACTACGACGATCTCTACAACGCGCTCGACGCCCACAAGCCGGGCGAGACCGTGAACGTGAAGGTGAAGCGGGGCGATACCGTGAGCACGGTCCCGGTCCCGATCGTGGTCATCCAGTCGGGTCCGTGAGGGTCCCGGCGCGACGCTCTCCGAAGATGGCGGTGCCGATCCGTACGTAGGTCGCTCCCGCGCGGATCGCCTCCTCGAGGTCGCCGGACATTCCCATGGATAGTCCGGGAAGTCCGGATGCGCCTCCGTGGAGCGCCCGTAGGGAAGCGAGGGTGGCGAAGACGGCGGCCGCCTCCTCCCGCGTGCCGTCGGGTGGGATCGTCATGAGGCCGACGACGCGGAGTTCGGACAACGTACGGATCGCCCGGAGGACGTCGGCGAGGTCGGCAGGAGCCACGCCGTGCTTCTGGAGTTCGCCGCCGACGTTCACTTCGACGAGCACGTCGAGCGGCGCGCGACCTGCGAGCGCCGCTCGTTTCGCGAGTTCACGAGCCACGTGTTCGCTGCCGACGCTGTGGACGAGGGTCGCGATGCGCGCGACGTACTTCGCCTTGTTCGACTGGAGACCGCCCACGAAGTGCCAGCGCAAATCGGGGAGATCGCGGAGCGCCTCGGCTTTCGCGACGAGCTCCTGCGCATAACTCTCGCCGAAGTCCCGTTGCCCGGCGGCATGGGCTTCGCGGATCGCGGCGGCGTCGTGGAACTTCGAGACGGCCACGAGCGTCACCGACTCCGGGTCCCGTCCGGCGGCGCGCGCCGCGACCTCGATGCGGGCGCGCACGTCGCCGAGTGCGCGCGCGATGGCGCTCACGATCGCTTCCGGGTGCGACGGACCTTCGCGGAGACGATCATCGTGTCGCTCGTCCTGTCGAACGGTCCACGTTGGAAGTCGCCCCAGACGGACTCGATGGCGAAGCCGTTGTAGTGCAGGAGCATCTCCCATTCGGCGGGGAAGAATTGCCGATGGGCGAGGGGCGTCATCCAGCCGCCTTCCGGCCTGTCCTTCGGTTCGAAGTTCATGGAAACGAAGAGGACCTGCCGCACGGGATCGTAGTCGTAGTGCTCCCAGTACCGGACGAGTTCACCGGTCGTCGGATGGCGGAAGCGCGGTGCGTGGAACGCGCGTGTCGGCTCCCGCATCAAGTTCTCGAGGCTCGGAACGGAGATGTCGACGACGAATCGCCCATCCGGAGTGAGGTGGTCGCGGACCCTCGCGAGGAATTCTTCGACGTCCTCCCGCTGGTACATGTGCAGGAGGGCGTTGAAGGGGCAGGTGACGAGGGGAAACCGCTTCCCCACCTTCGCCGTGCGCATGTCCCCCTTGCGGAGCGTGACCCGCCGGCGGACGTCCCTCGGTTCGTCGGCGAGGCGTTCGCGGAACGACGCGAGCATGGGCTCGGAGCGATCGATGCCGGTGACGTCCACGCCGTGACGGGCCACGGGAAGGAGGATGCGTCCGTTGCCGCACGCGTACTCGAGGACGGGACCTCCGTTCGCGACGGCGAGGTCCACGTAGAACTGCACGTCGTCGAGGCGGCCCCGGTAGTTCGACGTGTAATAGGTGGCGTCGTCGTAGTGCGCCGTGGCGCCCGCTTCGAGCTCACGATCCGCGCCTCGCCCCCCGGCGCGCGGACCTTTCGGACTGGGACCGCCCGCGCCCCGACCTCCCGCGTGGCGGAGTTTGCGGGGCGTCGGAACGGTGCGGCGGTTCACTCGCCGAATTCGCGCTTCTGCGTGTCGACGATCCACTCTTCGACGGCGTCGTGGCTGTTGCGGTCGTAGTGGACCTTGCTCGCCGCGATCTCACGGAGCGCCGTGACGGCCGCCTTGTTCTTGGACTGCACGAGCGAGGTCGCGCCCTTCATCAGTTGGCGGGCGCGGCTCGCCGCGAGCACCACGAGGGCGAATCGGTTCTCTTCTCGCTCGAGACAATCTTCGACGGTGACGCGGGCCATGCTGAACCTTCTTCTTCGGGCCTCACCGGAATGGGCGAGGTGAGGGGGGCGGACACTAGTCGCCCGAGGCACCTCGGGCAAGTCCATCGGCGTGGATCAAGGAAGCGGCGTAAGTCCCCGCTTCAAGGGCGATTCTTTGGCACCCTTCGACGCGGAGGGAGCGCTTTGGGTCGACAGCTTCGTGAAGCCGGCAGGACGCGCGTTGGGCGTGCCATCCGTTCCCATCACGAGCTTGGGCGGCGCTTCTTCCGGCGTGCCCGTCACGTGCGGCACATGGGTGTCGCGCACGTCGGCCACGGGCGAGGGCGTGACGGCGGCCAGGGGCGGATTGCCGGTGGACCGGATGGCGCAGCCGGCGAGGACCACGGGGACCGCCCAGAGGAGGAAGGAGGCTCGGGTGCGCGGGAAAAGCATGGCCGAGGTTGAACCGCGGTCGCTCGCCGAAGTCAACGGCACCGACGTTCAGGCCGCTCCCGGCGCTCCAGGAGGGCGGCGCGCCGTGCCGACGTCCCGTCCCGGGAGCTGGGGGGATCCCGTCAGGCGGAGGTTCCGCGGACGACGTCCACGCGGCGACGGTTCGCGGCGCCGAGCATGAACGGAAGCCCCGGGACGAACACGAACGTGGCGCTCACGACGGTGTGCGTCGGGACGAACGTGGAAGACGCGACCTTGGCCGGAGCTTCCACCGGCGCGGCGGCGGAATCCGAGGAGGCCGTGGGCACCGGAGCGACTTCCGCGTCCTCGAGGGCGCCTTCGTCCGCGCAGCAGCGGAAGCCCGTCGAGTAGTCGAAGTAGTTGGGAGCGTGGGCGGTCGTGACGTAGTCGCAGCCTTCGCCGTTGAGTTTGGTGTCGAGGTAGTAACCGCCGCGGAAACCCGCGTCGTCGGTCCACTCGTGGATGTTGCCGACCATGTCGTGGACGCCGTAGCCGTTCGTGCATTCCGCGGCTTCGCCCGAACGCGCGAGGGTGTTGGGTTCCTGGTTGAGCGCGGCGTCGTTCATGGTCTCCGGCGTGTGTGCGCCGCCGTGCAACGTGACGAGGGGAGACGTGCGCGAGGTGTCCGTGCACACGTTGGCCTGGCGAACGTCGCCGTACGGATAGCGGGTCTTCTCGGGACCACGGCACGCGGCCTTCCACTCACCGGCGTGGCAGAGGCGCTTGCCGGAGGCCTTGCAGGCCGCCTTCGCTTCGAACATCGAGATGTGCGCCTGGGGAACCACACCTTCACGGGACACGGCGCGGACGTTGTGTCCGTTCGGGTTCTGGTACGGGCTCCAATCGACTTCCTGGCCGTTCGCGAGGACCTCCACGAGGGAGCCTTCGTACTTGTCGACGCACGACGTGCCCACATGGGCCATGTCCGAGGGGCACGCCGAGGCCGCCGAAGCGGTCTTCGAGGCGAACGCCGTCACCATGGAAACGACGGCAAACGCACCCGCAACGAGAAGGGGCTTCGAGGCTCGGGGGAGCCGACTCGAGGGCGCGGACTTCGTGGTGAGGGACGTCATGGCGAGGGGCGCTAGAGCACCCGCGATACCAAGATCTACACGAATGATTTCATGAATTTATAGAATCGAATGCTGCGTAGTGAACATCTCAGTCGATGCCTGCAGGCATCAAGGGGTTAAACCGGGTGCCATCCCCTCGTGCTACCTCACCCTACACATCCGACGCGGGATGACCCCTGGTCACCCCAAGGATCATGGTCCGGGACGGCTCAAGGATGCGGGCCCCCGCCCGCGGACCTCCGTGCCCCGAACTACGTCGGCAGGTTCCCGAGGAGGAGCAACGCGATCGACGAAACGTAGAGCGCGAGTCCCACGAGGAGGAGCTGGAGCGCGCGACCGTAGGCGCGGGTCTTCGCGTCGCGGAGGGCGAGCGCCCGGACGACCGCGTCCCGCGCGGACGCACGCTTCATCCGCGACGCCCATTCGACCCGGAGAATGCCACTCATGGCGAACGTCGCGGCGACGAGGACGACGACGAGACCGGAAACGAGGAGGCTCGCGGCGGCGCGACCGCTCCGCGCGATGGTGGCGCCGCTGAAGCCGGTGACCGTGATGGTGATTCCGGCGAGCGAGAGCAACGTCTGGGCGCGGGATGCCAGCATCACGAACTGCTCCTGGACGACGGCGAGGATCTTCGGGGCGTCGCCGTCGTAGAGCGCGAGGAGGTGGTCGGCCTCTTCTTCCGCCGTGACGTCGTGGTTCATCGGATCATCCCGGAGGACGGTGCCGCGTCGTCGTCAGCGAGCCGCGAGACGCTTGCACCCGAAGAGGACGTCGACCTTCGCGTTCGGTTGGGCGCGGACGGCGTCGCAGACGTCCGGGCAGAGGACGACGCGCTTCGGGTTGGCGGGGTCGTCGTAGTACCAACCCTTCCCCGGTTCGCGACCGCACTGGCCCTGGTTGGCGACGTAGAGGAACGTCGTGGACGTCGCGCCGACGGTGAAGCGCACGTTGACGCGCTCGAGGTCGAGGGGCTTGCCGTCGGAGGGCGGCGGGATCGCGTAATCGCAGGCGAGGGACGTCTTGCGGATGGAGTTGAGCGCGTCCGAGAACTGCTTCTCGACGTTGCTCGACGTCGACACGAGGACGGCGGTGCCCGTGCCGCCGGCCTGCGCGATGGCGTTCAGGGCCGTGAGTTCGTCGCCGACGCCGATGACGAACGTCTTCATTCCGGTGCCACTCTGCGCCTGACCGACCACGGACACGGCGTTCGAGATCGTGTTCGCGAGACCACCGGGAGGCGGCACCTGGCACGAGTCGTCCGGAATGCCGTCGGTGGCGAGGACCACGACGACGCGGTGATCGGGGTGGGCCTGCTGGTACGACGCCGCGTACGTGAGCGTGCCCTGGAGCACCGGCACCATGGGCGTTCCGCCCGACATCTGCTGCTTCGAGAGGGACGTGCGGATCGGGATGCCGACGTTCGGCAACGTGTCGAACGGGACGGCGGGAGTCTGGTACCCGCTCACGCTGCATTGCGCCCGGATCGGGAAGTACTGGAGCGCGACGCCGAGTCCGTCGAACGTCGCGTTCTTCGTGAACGACGTGATCGCGTTCGAGACGTTCGGCCACTTCTCGTCGAAGTCCATGGAGAACGACGTGTCGAGCGCGATGAGCATGTCGAGGGGCGCGAGCTCCACTTCCTGGGACTGGCTCGCGCAGGCGGCTCCGTCCTGGAGATCGGTCGGGTCCGGACGCGCGTCGTCGAGGTTGCCGAACGACGCGTCGTCTTCGCCTCCCCCCAAGACGCTCGATTCGACGGATCCGTCGGCACCGTTCCCTGAGCCGCCGGTTCCGGCATCGAACATCGACGTGGGATCGGCGGGGTCGTCGCCGCACGCGGAGGCGACGACTCCGGCGACGGCGATCACGGCCGCGACACTGGTCCTACCGAGTCGGGATTGCATGTCGTGTCTCCTCACCCGTTGCCGCAGTCCATGGTGCCGCCGCAGCCGTTCGGCTGGATGCCGGTCCGTCCGCCGCACGCATCGTTGGTGCAGCCACATTGTCCCGCCACGCTCGGAGTTCCGCCACCGCACGACCACTTGGTCGTGGGGAGGCCGTATTGGTTGCAGTCGCAGTTGAGCGTGCCGCCACAACCGTCGGCGAGACCGATGCCGCACGTCAGCGACTGCGCCTTGTAATATTCGCAGGTCCGCTTGGTGCAGCATTGGTTCGCATTGCCCGGTGCCGTGCTGCAAACCTGGCCGCCGGTGCAATTCGAGCCGCAGTCCAGGTTGCCCCCGCAGCCGTTGGACCGCGTACCGCAAAGGCCGGCATAGTTCACCGAACACGAGAGCGGCGAGCAGCACGTGCCGCTGTTGCACGTCTGACCGCTACCGCAGTTCGAGGAGCAGTTGAGGGTGCCGCCGCACATGTTGGAGTACGTGCCGCACTGACCGGCGTGGTTCCCCGCGCAGGTCTCGGGCGTGCAGCACGTTCCGTTGTTGCACGTCTGACCGCTACCGCACGGGTTGCAGGTCACTTGTCCGCCGCACCCGTTGTCGTAGGTGCCGCACTTGCCGACGAGGGACGGAGAGCTGCAGGTGAGCGCGGTGCAGCCGCAAACTCCCGGCGTTCCGCTCCCACCGCACGTCTGGGGATTCGAGCAGGTGCAGGTCACGTTGCCGCCGCAGCCGTCGCTGAAGGTGCCGCACTTGCCCGAGAGGGAAGGCGACGAGCACGTGAGTTTCGTGCAGCACGTCGCCGTCGTGCCGTTGGTCGGCGTCGGCGGACCACACACGACGCCCGAACCTCCCGAGCAGCCGCAATTTATCGTGCCGCCGCAGCCGTCCGAAAGATTGTTTCCGCACTTGCCGGCGTACACGGGTGAGTTGCACGTCAACTTGGTGCAACACGTCGCCGTCGTGCCGCTCGCGGGCGGCGGAGGACCGCAAACCTGCGTCGTCGCGTTGCACGTGTTGCAGTCGATGGTGCCACCACACCCGTCCGAGAGTCCCGTGCCACACTTCCCCGCGTACGCGGGCGAGTTGCACGTCAACTTGGTGCAGCACGTCGACGTCGTGCCACTCGCTGGCGGAGTCGTGCCGCAAGTCTGCGTCGTCGTGTTGCAGATGTTGCAGTTGATCGTTCCGCCGCATCCGTCCGAGAGTCCCGTACCGCACTTGCCGGCGTATTCGGGGGAACTGCAGGTCTTTGGTTGGCAGCACGTCGACGTCGTGCCGCTCGCGGGCGTCGGAGGTCCGCAGACGCCACCGTTGCCACACGGGCAGTTGATCGTTCCGCCGTAACCGTCCGCGAGGCCCGTTCCGCACTTGCCCGCGTACTCGGGCGAGTTGCAGGTCTTCCGTGCGAAGCACGTGTTGCCGACGCACGCCTGTCCGGTGGCGCACGTGCACTGTCGCGTGCCCGAGCAGTCGGTCACGGAGGTGTTGCACGAGTTCGCGGCGCACGTCGCCGCCGCGCAGCACGTTCCCGCGGATCCCGTCGCCGCCGAACACGTTTGTCCCGACGTGCACGTGTTGCACGTGATCGTGCCGCCGCATCCGTTGGGAAGGTTGACGCCGCACTTGCCGGCGTACACGGGGGAACTGCACGTGAGCGGGGAGCAGCACGTGCCGGGGGTCACGTTGGGGATCGGCGTGGGACACGTCTGCGACCCCGGACACCCGAGGCAGTCGATCGTTCCGCCGCAACCGTCCGGCAGGTTGACGCCGCATTGGCCCGGGTAGTCGGCACTGCAGGTCTTGGGGGTGCAGCAGGAGGAAGTTGTCCCGTTGTTGGGGACGGGAGCCGTGCACACCTGTCCGCCCGAGCACGACGTGCAATCGATGAGACCGCCGCATCCGTTGGACAGGTTGCGACCGCAGACGCCGGGGTAGTCCGCCGCGCACGTCTTGGGCGAGCAGCAGCTCACGGTGGTGCCGTTGGTCGGCGTCGTACCTGGGCAAACGCCGCCTGCACACGTCGTGCAGTCGAGCGTCCCGCCGCAACCGTTCGGAAGGTTGCGACCACACCTTCCGGCGTACTCGGGAGAAGAACACGTCTTCGGCGTGCAGCACGCGGCAGTGGATCCCGACGGGATCGGCAGCGCGCACGTCAGTCCACCGGCACACGTCGTGCAGTCGAGCGTCCCGCCGCAACCGTTCGGAAGGCCGGTTCCGCACTGGCCCGCATACTCCGGAGAGGCGCAGGATTTCGCCGCGCAGCAGGCGACCGTCGTGCCGTTCGTCGGAGACGGCACCGGGCAAGCGTCCGTTCCGGAACAGGAGAGGCAATTGATCGTGCCACCGCAGTTGTCGGGGAGGTTGCTACCGCACTTGCCCGCGTACTCCGGAGAGGTGCACGTCAGCGGCTGGCAGCACGCATTCGTCGTTCCGGAGGCCGGTGCGGGAAGGGGGCACGTGAGCGCGCCCTGGCAGCCGCAGTTGAGTTTACCACCGCATCCGTCGGGAAGGTCCGTGCCGCAACGGTCGTAGTACTCGACCGAGTTGCACGTCTTCGGCGTGCAGCACGATGCGGAATTGCCCGTCGCGGGTGGCGGATTCGGACAGACGCGTCCGTTCTGGCAGCTGCAGTCGAGGGTGCCACCGACGCCGTCCGGCAACGAATTGCCGCACTGGTTCGGATAGTCGTCGGCACAGGTCTTCTTTCGGAGACACGCGCCCTGATTCGAGTCACAGGTCTGGCCCTGCGGACACACGATGCCGCACTGCAACGTGCCGCCGCACGTGTCGTCGAAGGTCCCGCAGAATGGATTGCCGTAATCGGCGCACGTCTTCGGCGTGCACGGATTGCCGCAGACACCGTTCGTGTTGCAGACCTTGTCGAGCGGGCAGGCACCGCAGTTCACTTTGCCGCCGCATGCACTGTCGACGTCGCCGCAGTTCCGACCGGCGGCGACGCATTCGATCGGAGTCGGTGCCGGCTCGCACCGGTTCGCGACGCCTCGAACGCCGCATCCGAGACCGGCGGGGCAACCTCCGCAATTCACGGTGCCGCCGCATCCGTCGGAGATGATGCCGCACTCGACGCCGCGATTCGCGCGGGCATTCGCGCAGATGTCTTCCGGTCGGCCCGGGACGCACGCGTCTTCGCACCGGTTGTAGTTCGTGTTGCAGACCTTTCCGGTTCCGCAGCTTCCGCAATTCGTCTTGTCGGTCCGCGCTCCGCAACCGAGCCACGCTTCACCGCACTCGAAACCGAGATCCGTGCACGTCACTGCCTGGCAGGTTTCGCACGTGTTCGTGTCCGGATTGCACTCGAGGCCCGGACCGCAGTCGCCGCAGTCCTGGTACGCACCGCACGTGTTCTTCCAACGACCGCACGTGATGCCGAGCGACGTGCGAGCGGCGGAACAGTCGATCACGGGAGCGATGCACTGGTGCGAGCGCGCGACGTCGCAAACCGTCCCTCCGCTACAGCCGCCGCAGTTGAACCGTTGTCCCGTGCAGGGATCGGTGACCGGACCGCACAGTCCGTCGCAGCTCGTGATGGTCGGCGTGCAATTGAGGACGTCCGCTGCCGCGTCGGTGGATCCATCGCCGCCATCGGCGTCACCGTCGAGCATCGCGTCGCCCGTCGTCGCGTCGTCGTCGCCCGTCGCGTTGCCGTCGGGGAGCGCGCCATCCGTGGTCGCGTCCGTGGTCGCGTCGATCGACGCGTCTTTGCGTCCTGCGTCCACGCGCGCGGTCGCGTCGGCCGTCGCGTCGGCGCCCGAGTCTTTCGTCGTGGAACCCGTATCGGTCGTGTCGCGACCGGTGCCTGCGGAGTCGCCGCATGCGGCGGTCGAGAGCACGGCGAGGCTCGCGAAGAGGGTGGCCGCGAACTTCACGAAGACGTGACGTCGGAAGTCCGGCACTCGTTTCGGCGACTCGCTCGCGCCCATGATTCAGGCTCCTTTGCCTCGCTGCGCGGCGTCCCCGTCGGCTCACGCACGACGGCGACTCGGGTGCAGCTCGCTGCTGTAACTTTACGTTCGGTTCGTGGTTTGGCCCGCGCGAAACGACGCGAAGACGCGGGAACGAAGGACGATGAGACGCTTCGAAGGTCGATGCGGAGCACCGAATCCACGAGCGTACACGAGCGCGTTCGTCGGGTGTAGAGACCGACGTTCCCACGCGTGCACACCACGTCCTCCGCGCACGAGCGTCCGCGGCACACGCGAGGTGACGATGTGGTTACGGATGCGCGCGTGACGACGGAGATCACGTCCACGTCGCCGACGCGAACCCGAACGCGGACGACGATGCCGAAGCGATCGCGATCGCGTTCCGCGGAGACGACGCGCACCCCGCTCCGACCGGAACACACTGGGCGAGCGCGGCCGCGGCCCGTCCGGAACTCCCGCGCTCCGGAGGTCCGCGGGAAGGTCGCGCGCGCGTGGGCGACCGGGCGCTCCCCGTTGCGCAATCCACGAAACCCGACTAGGCATGGCCTCGACGCGTCGAATAGATGCGTTCGGAGAGGTGGCCGAGTGGCCGAAGGCACGTGCTTGCTAAGCACGCGACGGGGCAACCCGTCCGCGGGTTCGAATCCCGCCCTCTCCGCCGAAGTTCGGCCGCGTCCCCGCTCCCCCGGCCCTCAGGCGGCCCTCCGCCGGACGCCGTCGCGGGCTCCGTCCGACCCACCCAAGGTCGACACGATCCAGTGGAGACGGCCCACCCGCCGATCGTGTTTCAAGTGATTCCAGGCACTTGGACCGTCCGCACCCACCTTTCGGCATGGTGTGGTCCTTGCGAGAGGATCCATCGGGAGGTTCGGTCATGGGACGACGGAAGGGGTTCGCGGAGAGGTTCGGAACGCTCGCGGCGCTCGTGGGCGCCCTGTCCGCGGTGGCGTGTGGCGCTTCGCCCGAACGCGGGAGCGAGGGAGACTCGGACCCCACGGTCGCGACCTCCGAGGGAGCGACGACGAAGACGAAGCCCGCGAAGCACCCGATCGTGCTGGCCCACGGCTTCAACGCGTCTCCCTCGAACGAGTGGGGATTCCACCGGACGGCCGCGGCTCTCCGAAGCGACGGAAACACCGTCGTCGAAGCGAGCGTCGAACCGTTCGCGTCGGTCAGGGTCCGCGCGAAGTCGTTGGCGGCCGAAGTCGATCGGGTTCTCGCAGCCTCCGGCGCGGCGAAGGTGAACATCCTCGCCCACTCCATGGGCGGCCTCGATGCCCGCGTGCTCGTCGGGGATCTCGGCTACGCGGATCGCGTCGCGTCGATCACGACGATCTCCACCCCACACCGCGGTTCCGCCGTCGCGGACGCCGCGCTCTCGGTCGTGCCCTCGTCGGCGGCCGTCGACGCACTCGCGACCTGCTGGGCGGGGACGTTCACGCGCGAGTCCCTGGCCGAAGGGTCCGACGTGCGGGCCGCCCTCGCGGATCTCGCCGAAGCGAACGCGGCGACCTTCGAGGCCGAGCACCCGATCCCGGAAGGTGTCTACGCGCAATCGTGGGCCGGCGTGAGCGCGGCCTTCGGATCGTCGTTGAACGCGCGTCGCGAACGGGAGGTCTGCGAAGACAGGTTCTGGCGGGGCATCACGAAGCACGACGCGATGGCCACGTCGCTCCTGCCCAACGCGTTGTTCGTCGCCGGTCATCCTGGCATGGACCCGAACGACGGCATGGCCACGGTCACGAGCGCGAAGTGGGGGAACTTCCGGGGATGCATCCCAGCCGACCACCTCGACGAGGTCGGCTCGTCGACGGGCGTGTCCGCCACCGGCGTCGACTACGTCGCGTTCTACAGGGACGTCGTGACGGATCTCGCCGGACGCGGGTACTGAGAGGTCAGGCGAGGTCCATCACGCGCTGCTCGAGTCCACGGCCCTTCGACACGCCGCTGATGCGGGCGCCGTTCGAGAGGAGAACGCGGAGCACCTCGCCGATGACGGTCTCCGCGTCGGCCTGGGTGCGATCGAAGAAGACGAGCAGCTCTCGCTTTTCCTCGTCGAACTCGAGGTGTTTCACGAGGGGGAGTTCGCGGACGGCGCCGAGCATCGTCGGTCCGGGAGCGAGCTTGATGCGGACCTCTTCGGAGGACGCCGTGAGCTCGTTCATGGTGCCCTCGGCGACGACGCGTCCCTGATCGAGGATGGCCACGCCGTCGCACACTTCCTCGAGTTCGTGGAGGTTGTGGCTCGAGATGACGATCGTGCACGACCCCTTGCGGCGCAGGATCAGTTGGCGCACTTCGTAGGCGACCTTCGGATCGAGGCCCGCCGTGGGCTCGTCCAAGAAGAGCACCTCGGGAGCGCCCAGCAGGGCCTGCGCGAGGGCGACCCGCTTGGCCATGCCGTGGGACAGGCGGCCGCACCGGAGGTCCCACCAGTCCTTGCCGTCCACTTCGGCGAGCACGTCGCGCACCGAGCCTTCGACCTTGTCGAGCGGAAGGTCCTGGAACTTCGCCATGGCGACCAGGAACTCGCCGACCTTCTCGGACGCGGGCAGGAGCGCGTCCTGCGGGAGGACGCCGACGCGGGATCGCAGCTCGGCGACCTTCCTGGGTGCGTGGCCGAGGATTTCGACCGTGCCGCTCGTCGGCTCGAGGTACCCGGCGAGCATCGAGAAGGTCGTGGTCTTGCCGGCGCCGTTCGGACCGATGAGGCCGTAGACGCTTCCGCGCGGCACGGAGAACGTGATGCCGTCGACCGCGACCTTCGGGCCGAAGGACTTCTTCAACTTGGAAATGCGGATGTCGACGTCCTTCGCCATCACACGTCCCGCTTGGCGAACGTCCACGCACCCGCGACGGACGAGACGACGACGAAACCGAGGCACGCCGCGAGTCCCTCGATCGCACGGGCCGGCCGCGGGGAGAGGAGGAATCCGTCGAAGGTGTTCGGGTACAGGTAGCGGAGATACGTGTGGACTCCCTCGGCGCCGACGTGGCCCACGAGGTTCAGCATCCAGAGGCCGAAGAAGGCCGCGAAGATGACCATGAGGGAGAGCACCGGCGTGCGGAGGAGCGAACCCGCGAACGCCGCGACCGAGCTCCACGCCAGGGTGATCGGCAAGGACAGGACCCAAAACCGGACCCCCCACGAGAGAGAGTCGCCGAACGAGGCGTCTCCCCGGGCGGCGGAGACGCACCAGATGACGACGTTCATCAGGAGCCCGACGCCGACCATGGTCGTGAAGAGACCGGCGACCTTGCCGACGTAGATCGACTCCCGGCGGAGTCGCACGGTCAGAAACCGCACGGCGCGATGCTGCAGCTCACCGGACACGGAATCGAAGCCCATCAACGCGATGAGGAGCGGACCGGTCCAGATGGTGAAGAAGAACGTCGCGAGCAGGATGGGCGGTGCGCCCGCGAGGTACTTGCCGAGATCCTCATCCCCGTAGGCGCGACCGATGGCGATCTCGGTCAGCGCGCGGATCTCCTGGGGCGAAGGCGCGTTCGGTTGGGAACGGGCGAACTTGTCGACCGCCGAGTTCACGAGGGTCGCCGCACCACTCATCATCACGCAGAGCGCGAGGAGCGCGATTCCCTTCGCGCTCCTCACGTTGCGACGGACTTCGCGACCGGCGACGAGCGCGACCTCGCGGGCAGGATTCATCGACGCCGGCGACGGACGAGGACGGCGAGGCCACCGAGCGCGAGCACGAACGCCGCGGGGGATGTCGTGCGCTGCGGAACGGAGCAGCCGCATCCGGAGTCGTTCTTCGGAAGCGTCGACAGAGACTCGCCGGGGTCGGCGGCGACGCCGTTGCCGGGCGTCGCGGTGCCGGACGGAGTCGACGGAATGTCGACCGTCGCGGGGTTGGAGGGCGCGACCGCGTTCGTCGTGACGACGAGGTTGTCGTACGCGCCGTCCGCTCCCTTGTTCGCGATCTGGACGTAGGCGACCGTCGCCGTCGACCCCTCGGGGAGCGTCAGCTCCGCCTGGTAGGTCTTGCCCGTCTTCTTCGCGTCGGCCTGCACGTCGATCACCGGCGTCCACTTGCTGGTGTTCCACGTCACTTCGGAGTCGAGCTTCGCGATCACGACCGGCGTGAACGCCGCGCCTCCACCGAAGGGGTTCTGTTGGGCGGCGGACCGGCCTTCGTCGAACGAGACGGTGAAGGCGGTCGTGCCCTTCGGAAGGTCGACCTTCACCTGGATCATGCCGGGCGCGAGGTTCTTCACGCCGAGGGTATCGGTGCCAGGCGCCGCGAACGAGCCGGTCGACGCGAGTCCGCGGGCGGCGAGGATCGGCTTGCCGTTCCACGTGAACGTGCGCGCTCCGCCGGGGAGCACGTGGCGCTTGGTCATCGCGTCCCGGAGGAGGGCCGCTCCTTCGGGGAGTTCGGTCTCGAGGCTCGCGAGGAAGAGTTCGACCGCGTCCTCGTAACCGAGATCGCCGTCGCCCGCGTTCGCGCGCATGGCCTTGTAGATGCCGCGGTCGAAGAGGTGCTTCTGTTCGTCGTTCGGCAGGGCCGAACGCGCGTCCCACAGGCCTCCCGAAAAGAGCGTCGAGTCGTAGTGGACTTCACCGATGAGCGAGCCGGGGATCGCGTCCTCGTTGGCGAGCGTCCGGATGTAAGGCCAGCTCGCGTCGATGTCCTTCACGGCGTACTCGCCGACGTTCGGGTCGCCCGTGATGGCGGCCGCGAAGAAGTCCGCGAGACCTTCGTTCATGGCGCCCGGTGCGTCGATGGCGCCGTACTTGTCGAGGTGCCAGAAGCCGAGCTTCAGGGAATCGTCGACGACGGCGTGCGTGAACTCGTGGGCGATGACGTCGCCGTCGTACGAGTAGTCGCGCTTGGGACCCTGACCGAACCACATCGCGCCGGCGTCGAAGCCGTAGAGCTGCGAGAACACCGCTCCGAGACCACCTGCCGCGGGCGAGAAGAAGGCGTTCTGGAACGGATCGAGGGGCGTGTTCGGGTCGCCTGCCGTCTGGATGTTGCCTTGCATCAGCCCCTTGGGCATCTGCAGGTTCGAGATGGTGCGAAGCGGGAAGTCGGCCGTGACGTGGAGGGTGGTGTTGCCCGGCTCGACGAGGTCCCGGAAGTATTTGTAGGCGCGCGTCGTGTGGAAATACATCGACACTTCCGAGTACTCGTCGGAGCGGCTGGCGACGTCCGACGGATCGTCGTTCGGCGTGTACTCGTAGTCGCCGCCCGCGTTCGCGACGGCCTTCTGCTCGAGATCGCAGACGTGGACCTTGAGCTTGAACCCGCTGAAGTCGACGTCGGCGACGCGCTTCCGATCGACGCAGTTCTGGGACTTGATGAACGGGTTCTCGAGCGTGGTGCCCGAGGGGAGGATCGGCAGCACGTTCATCGTGCGGTTCGGCGTCGTCGTCGGGTTGGAGGTGTAGACCTGCGCGGAGCCGTAGCGGATCGCGTCGGTGGCCTGGAGGACATCTCCCGTGTGCGCGTCGACGAGGACGCGCGGCGCGAAGGGGATGCCCGCAGGAGCGGTCGGCACGAAGGCCCAGGCGAGCTGGCTCGTGTCGCCCTTGCGGAGGACCACGAGGTGGGCGTCGTCCGAGGTGACGGCGAGGGGCGAACGCGTGGAAGCGATGGCGGCGGCCGCGCCCGACGCGATCGTCGGGACGACGGACGTGGGGAGCGACGACGCGAGACCGACACGCACGAGCGTCGGAACCTGGCCGCGATCGAAACGGACGGCGGCGCCCGCTCCGACCACCGGGAGGCCCTGGTGGGTTTGTTCGAACCGGACGATGCGGTCGCCGTCGTCGAAGCGGAGGTCTTCCACCATGCGGAGCTCGGCGGAGGCGGCGCGCGCGTCGACGGCGCGGAGAACCGACGTCGCGCGTGCCTTCGCGTCGTTCGCGAAACGGGAGACGTCCACCTTCGGAGCGACGTACAGCCAAGGAGTCTGGCGGGCGTCGCGGACGACTCGGGTGCGGGCGGCGGGCGCGGTGCCCTGGGGCGCCGCGACGGCGGGGGACACGGCGAACGCGCTGATCGCGCAGAACGAGGACAACGCCAGGGCAGTCACGGCATGGAATCGCATGGAGGCCTCCGAAACGGCGGGCACTCTGGCAAAGGCCCCCCTCCGGGACAACCTCGATCACGACCGTTTCCGCCTCGGAGACGCACCTTGTACTTTCGGCGGACCGGAGCTAAGACGCTCGGAGCAGGTCCTCCCGCGTTCGCGCGGAAGGCGCATGGCTCTGCCGACTCGGAAACGCGAACCCCGCCAGGCCCGGAAGGGAGCAACGGTAACGTGGAAGAGTGTGGCAGGGCCTTTTCCTATTTAAGGCGCCGCGGTTCACCGCGGCACTGGCCTCCGGCGCGGAGTTCCGCTAGTTCGGAAGGCAGGGGATTCATGGCAGGTCTTTCCTCGCCTCCCCGAAGACGAATTCTCAGCCCGCGTCGCGCCTGCGCCGCCCTGCCCTCCGATTCCGGACCTACCGCCCGGAACGGACGGCCCGGCAACCCAGCGCTCTTTCGGCCGTCGCGGCTTCGCTCGGCTCCACCAGCATTTTTCGCACTTCGATATGAACGCCACCACGAGCCTTCGCGGCGACAGCGATATCGACAGCAACGAGAACGGCGGCGAGCCCGGGCGGGAAAGCTCTGCTCGGTATGTCCAAGAACACTCTGGTCATTTCCTGTGACATTCGGGAAACCCGCGTAGCCCTCATCGAAGACGGAATCATCGCGGAGCTCCACATCGAGCGCCGCGGCCACGCCCGAACGGGCGGAAGCACCGGCGACGTCTATCTCGGCAAGGTCACCCGCGTCCTTCCCGGCCTCCAGGCCGCGTTCATCGACATCGGCCTCGAACGCGCCGCCTTCCTCCACGTGGAGGACTTGATCCGTCCGGACGACTTCGATTCGTACCTCGCCGGCGGACGCAAACACGCCCGCGGCGAAGGTGGCGTCAGCAACGACGAAGGCGTCAGCGAGGCCGATGTCGACGAGACGCCGGATGCGGAAGGTGACGTCCCCGCCGCGGCACCGTCCGTGGCGGCTCCCCTCGAGAGCACCGCACTGCCCGTGTCCGGTCCGGAGGCGGACGGCGACGACGACGACGACGACGACGCGCCCGAGATGGACGACGCGCCCACGCAGGTGTTCCGGGGGAGTGTCGATTCCCTCGCTCCGCCGTCGCGCCCTCCCGCGCGGCGCATCGCCAAGGCGCCCGTCGCCGAGGCCGCCGAGGCCGCCGAGGCCGAAGCACCGGCCCCTTCCGCCGTCGCGCTTGCGGAGCTCGCCACCGACGGAGACGACGACGAAGGACTCACCGTGGTGCGGGCTCCGAAGGCTCCGTCCGCCACGACCCTGCCCGATCTTCCGGAGGCCGCGAGCGAGGTGGACGTCGCGCGCGCGGCGGACGCGGACGGTCGCGACGCGGACGACGAAGAGGATGCGGAAGGCGACGGCGACGATGCCGAAGGTTCCGGCGACGACTTCGACATGCCCGACATGCCGGGCTTCACGGTGACCGACCCCAACGATCCCATGCCGAAGGCCGTCGCGAAGCGCGACGGCGGTGGCGATCGTCGCGGCGGCGGAACCCGTGGCCGACGCGGCCGAGGCCGTGGTCGCGGCCGTGGTGGAGACGAGAAGGGCGGACGCGAAGGCGGACGCAGCCGTGGCCGGGACGGAGGACGCGACGGAGGACGTGAAGGCCGAGGCTCCCGCGGCAAGGACGGCAAGGGCCTTCCGGGCCGCATCTCCAAGTCCACGCCCATCCGCGAGGTCGTCAAAGAAGGTCAGGAGATCATCGTCCAGATCACGAAGGAACCGATCGGGACGAAGGGCGCGCGTTGCTCGAGCCACATCTCCCTCCCGGGCCGCTACGTCGTGTACCTCCCGACGGTCGATCACATCGGCGTGTCGAAGCGCATCGGCTCCGAGCGCGAACGCGCGCGGCTTCGCGAAGCCATCGAGACCGTGAAGCCGCCCACGGGTGGACTCATCGTCCGCACCGTGGCCGAGGGTCTGACGAAGAAGCAGCTGAAGACGGACGTCGGCTACCTCGTGCGCCTCTGGGGCGAGATCGCGAAGAAGCAGGAGAACGTGAAGGCCCCCGCCTCGCTCTCCAGCGAGCTCGATCTCGTGCTCAAGACCGCCCGCGATCTCTTCACCGACGAAGTCGACGAGGTCGTCATCGACGACCGGAACCAGTACGAGCGTCTCGTGAACTTCGTCGAGATGTTCATGCCCGAGCGCAAGAAGGACATCCACTACTACACGGGCGACGAACCGATCTTCGACGAGTACGGCATCGAGGACGAGATCGCGCGCGCGCTCTCCCGGAAGGTCCCCCTGCCGAGCGGCGGTCACCTGATCATCGATCAGGCCGAAGCGCTCACCGCCATCGACGTCAACACCGGTCGGTTCGTGGGCAAGGGTTCGAAGGACATGGAGGAGACCATCCTCAAGACGAACCTGGAGGCCGTCCACGAGATCGCCTACCAGCTCCGTTTCCGGAACATCGGCGGTCTCATCATCCTCGACCTCATCGACATGGAGAAGTCGTCGAACCGCGAGAAGGTCCGACGCGTCCTCGAGGAGCTCCTCCAGAAGGACAAGGCGAAGACGACGCTGAACCGCATCTCCGATCTCGGCCTCATCGAGATGACGCGCAAGCGGACCCGGGAGAGCCTCGGACGCCTGCTCCACGAGCCGTGCTTCTATTGCGACGGAACCGGTCAGCTCCAGTCGAAGGAGACGATCGCGTTCGAGATCCTGCGCGAGATCCGTCGCCGTCGTGGGGACCTTCCCGGCTACACCATCGTCGCCAACTGCCACCCGGCCGTCGCCGACGTCCTCTCGGGCAGCGAGAAAGAAGCGCTGGTCGACGCCGAGAACAAGTACATGCGCAAAATCTCGGTGACTCCGCGCAAGGAGTACCACCTCGAGCAGTTCGACCTTCAGGGCAAGTGAGGTCGCGTCCCGATGAACGATGACAAGCGGGGCGAAGAGCGCGTCACGATCAACAAGGAGTTCGAGTCGTTCGACGCGTTCATCCAGGAATACGTGACCAACATCTCGCGGACCGGCGTGTTCATCCGGTCCCAGACGCCGCTCGCCATCGGGACGTCCGTGAACCTCCGGTTCACCGTGATCATGGACGACATCGAGACCATCGAAGGCATCGGAGAAGTCGTGCGCGTAGAGAAGGACCCGTCCGGCATGGGCGTCGTCTTCCGCGAACTCTCCACGTACTCGAAGAACCTCATCGACAAGCTCCTCACGGCGCGCGCGCTCCCGAAATGAACCCGACGACGTGGCGGGTGTTCGCGGTCCTCGCCATCGCGACGGCGGCGGGAGCGACCTCGGGTTGTGCGCCCCGGCTCGTCACGCCCGTTCCCGCGCGCCCGGTTCCCGATCACGAACGGACGATCCGGGACATGCTCGACGACTTCCACGCCGCCGCGGCGGAAGCCGATGAACGGCGCTACTTCGACCACCTCTCCGAGGCTTCGGTCTTCCTCGGCACCGACGGCACCGAGCGTTGGAGCAAAGCGGAGTTCCGTGCCTACGCGCACCCGCACTTCGCCAAGGGCAAGGCGTGGACGATGCACGCCAAGGTGCGGCACGTGACCGTGCACCCGGGCGGGAGCTTCGCGTGGTTCGACGAGGATCTGGAGACCGCCAAGCTCGGCCCCTGCCGTGGTTCCGGCGTCGCGGTGTTCGACGCGAAGGACAATCGCTGGCGCCTCGAGCAATACAACCTCACGCTCGTGATCCCGAACGAGAAGCTCGACGCCGTCCGCGCCCTCGTGACGGGAGCGGACGCGAGGTCCACGTCCCGAGCACCTTCCCTTCCGACGACCTCGTCGAAGCCCTGATTCTCGGGGAGGATCGGCGATGCCGGCGCACCGCGAACGCGCTCAGCGGAGGCGTTCGAGGTACCGGGACGTCGCGTCGAACATGGAGGGCAGGCTCTTCGCGACGTAGAGCGTCGCTTGGTAGGTCGTGGGGTCGTAGGGATTCTCGGCGATGGTCGCGACGTCGAACGGTACGAGCCGCGCCTCCGTCTCGAAGCGACCGAGTTCGCCGAAGGAGGACAGGAGCCCAGCGCCCACCGCCGCGAGTCGGCCGCCCTCCTCGACGACGCCGAATTCGAGCGTGAACCAATAGAGACGCGCGATGTGCGAGAGGGTCTCTTCGTCCTGACTCCGGAGCGCCGCCTCGCCGAACGTACGGCTCATGGCGACGAAGTCGGGATGGGCGAAGGTCGCGGCGTGACCGACGAGCTCGTGCACCACGTCGGGTTCGGGCGTGTAGAGCGGCACCGAGAAGTGACGGATGTACTGCGTCGAGAGGAAGATCCCCCGCGCGAGGTAGGAGAGGAACATGCGCGCCGACACGAGCCCCGCCACCGGCAACATGCGGAACGCGCCGTGAGCGGCGAGGCCCTGGTTCACTTCCGCGAGTTGGGGAATGCGATGGCGCGGAAGGGAGAGTCGCGAGCTCGCTTCCACGTACGCGCGGCAAGCGTAGCGTTCGTGGAGGGGCGCGAGGCTCGTCCACACCGTGCGCCAGACGTCGTGTTCCTCGTCCGAATAGGGAACCTCGGGCACGGGGTCCCCTTCGACGTAGTCGAGGGCGAGTCGCGCGATCTCGTTGCGGCGACCGCGGTAGTCCGCGTCGGCGAAGCCCGGATGGTCCGCGGAGAGTTCGACGAGTTCCTCCGCTCCCCCGGCATGGTGGGTTCCCGACGGGGGAGGCTCGATGACGGAAGTGGCGGGGATTCGATCTTTGGACGGAGGGAGCGTCGTCATCGCGCGGTGGGTTTCAGTTCTTCGGGTGAGGCGGGCCGGACGAGGGCGCGGCGCGAGGTGGAGCGATGGAGCATTCGGAGTCGCAGCCCGCGGCGCACGTCCCGCAGAAGTCGTCCGGTACGGGACGGAAGCGCCCGTGACCGTCGACCTCGATCTTACCCTCCGGACAGTGCTTCATGCATTCCCGGATGCAGGCGTTCGCCTGCGTCTGCGTCTTCGGGCGCTTCGCATCGCGGTTCGCCGCGGAACGACGGGAGCGATCGATGTCGCCGCACATCGTGACGCACGCGGCGACCACCTCGTTCGGGTCCCGGGCGAAGGGTGCTTCCGCGCGGGATGCGAGGGCGTCGCATCCCGATCGGTCGAGGGGTATCGCGGTCGAACAGGCCATGGCGGCGTCGCCGATGGCCGCCTCTTCGGATCGACGTCGCGCGACGTCGCATCGATCGATGCACTGCGTGACGAGATGACCGGTGACGGCATCGACGGTGACGCCACGTCCCCCGAGACGCGGCAACGCGTCGACGCGTCCCTGACCTCGTCGTGGGTCCTCGTGGACGGTGTAGTAGTCCTGGTAGACCTTCGCGAACGGGGCGAAGCGGTCGGCGGCGCATTCGGACGCCGGAGCGTGCCACGTGGCGTCGCATCGGACCTCGACCTCACCGAGATACGCCGCCACCTTCCGCACCGCCTCGTCCGCGAGCCGGAGCCGCTCCCGTTCGGCCGAGCTCGCCGCCTCTTCCGCGGCGGGGTCCTGAGCGACGACGGAGGCGGCGACGCTCAGGGGAGCGCGCTCCCGAACGGACGAACCGCCACATGCCACGGCGACGACCGCCACGACCGGGGCGAAGAGCGCCGTGGGTCGCGTCCAGCCCGATGCGGTCATCGATCCTGGAACTCGGAATCGGCCACGATCCGCCATCTCTCCAGCATGAAGGTCGAGCCCTGCCGGTCCAGGGGCGGTTCCCGATTGGGTCGGTTCGGAGACGTTCCAGGGTTGACGGATCGCAGGCCCCGAAGTCTGGTATTCCCTCCGTTCCGTCGTCCCGCGCGTCCACGCGAACCTGCGTCCGCCCGGGGCATCCCCAAGCGCCCAAGCCCGCCCCGCGCGAACCGGGGCCGTGCCGATCCCAGGAGACCACCCCATGGCGTTCACGCTCCCGCCCCTCCCCTACAACAAGGACGCCCTCGCGCCGCACATCAGCGCCGAGACCCTCGAGTTCCATCACGGCAAGCACCACAACGCGTACGTGACGAACTTGAACAAGCTCGTCGAAGGCAAGCCGGAGGCCTCGAAGAGCCTCGAAGAGGTGATCCTCTCCTCCGAGGGCGGCGTCTTCAACAACGCCGCGCAGATCTGGAACCACACGTTCTACTGGAACTCCATGAAGCCGAACGGCGGCGGCAAGCCCACCGGCGAGCTTCTCCAGGCCATCGAGCGCGACTTCGGTTCGTTCGAGAAGTTCTGCGAAGAGTTCACCGCCGCGGCGACCACGCAGTTCGGCTCCGGCTGGGCGTGGCTCGTGCAGGACAAGGGCGGCAAGCTCGCCGTCACGAAGACGGGCAACGCCGACCTCCCCATGAAACACGGCCAGAAGGCCCTCCTCACGATCGACGTGTGGGAGCATGCATACTACATTGATTTTCGGAACCTCCGTCCCAAGTACATCGAGACGTTCCTCACGAAGCTCGCCAACTGGGACTTCGCGACCGAGAATCTCAAGAAGGGCTGATCCCGGAAACGTCGGGCGCCCTCGAACCCGGAAGGGACGTTCCGAAGGCGCCCGAAAACGCCCGAGATCGACGGAGGAGTCGGCGAGAACGCCGGCTCCTCTCTTTTTCATCCTCGATCCCGTCGTCGGTTCGACGGCATTCCCCGGCGGAATACCGCCTGACCGTCATTGTCCCGAGGCTTGGGCCCAGGTGTAGAGCTGCGTGGGCCGACGCGGGCCCAGACGGCGTGAGGCTCCCACCGGCTCCACGATGCCGCGAGCGAGGAGGCTCGAACGGAAGTTCCGCTTGTCGAGGCTGCGGCCGAAGACGGCCTCGTGCACACGCTGGAGTTCGGTCAGCGTGAAGCGCGAAGGAACGAGTTCGAAGGACGACCAGCGGGTCGGACGGAGCAGGCGCTCCTGGAGACGCATGCGCGCGTGTTCGATGATGAGCGCGTGATCGAGACCGAGCCGCGTCCGCGCTCCGGAGGAGACGACGCGGCGCGCGCGGTGAGGTTCGTAGTCCAGGTCGAGGGACCGCAGGGCGTGCCACCGGATTTCGGCGACGTCGTCCGCGGGGACGAAGGGACGCGTCTCGGCGACGGTGAAGGAAAAGTACGCGACGGTCACGGCGTGGCCGCGGGGATCGCGACCCGGTTCACCGTAGGCACCGAGCTGCTCGAGGGACACGCCGTCGAGACCCGTGGCTTGCTCGAGCCCGCGGAGGGCGGCCCGGTCCAAGGGCTCGTCCCGTCGCACGTCCCCGCCGGGGAGAACCCACGTGTTCTTCCACGGCCGCCCCTTCGGACGGACGAGGAGGACTTCGAGGTCCTCCTTGCCGAGGGAGAAGAGCGCGACGTTGGCACCGAGGCTGGGACGCGGAGACTCGAGGAGTGAGTTCACGCCGCCACGCTCGTGGAGTCCGAAGACGAAGTCAACGGGGCCCGAGTGACGAACGTACGGCAGGCACAAAGAGTCGTATTTTCCATGGTTTGGACACTCTCTGGAAAACGTCGAAGAAGAGCGCGTCACGCCCGGTTCTCCCGTGCAAATCGAGGGGGACCGGTGCCCCGCGCGGGAGCGCGATGACGCGCCGCGACACCACGTCGCGGAGGATCCCTACCCTTCGGTCCGAACGGGATTTCGGTTCCGTGTGCCCGGATCGGCGGTCAGGTCCAGACGCGTTTCGCGAGCTCGCGGATCGCGGACGGAGTCGCCGCGTCCTCGAAGAGGAGCGGGAGGAAGATGGTGGGAACGGGGAGCGCGTCGGCGAGGCGCGCGAGGCTCTCGGCTTGGACACGTTCGCGGACGGCGCGATTCCGGCCGGCGAGGATCGCCGCGGCACCGGCATCGGCCTCGGCCTCGGCGCGGGTGACGGACGCCGCGAGGAGCGTCTCACGCTCGTCCTTGGAGAAGAGCGGAGGCAACATGCCGTTGACGACGAGGTTGCCGATCGGGATCTGCAGTTCGCCCGAGAGAGCGCGCGCGAGCTCGAGGGTCTCCGTCGTGGGCATCTCCTCCGGGAGCGTGACGAGAACGACGCTCGAACGTGCCGGATCGCGGAAGAGATCGAACGCCCGCTCCGCGTCCCGGCGGAGGAGGCCCGCGGGCGCGAGCTCCAGGATGATCTTCGGAACGCGGAGCATGTCGAGCCCGTGACCGGTCGCGGGGGCGTCGAGGATGACGACGTCGTACTTCGGTCGGCCGTCGGCCAGGGTCTCGGTGGTGTGCCACCAGGCTTTGCCGAGCAGCGCCCAATCCTGGAGACCCGGCACCGCGCGGAAGAACGTGCGGACGTACCGGTTGTCGAAGAGCACTTTGTAGAGTGCACGCGATTTCAGGGTGAGGATGCCGTACTCCTCGAGCGCGGCCTCCGGGTCCATGTTCACGGCCCAGACGTTCGGCGCGACCTGGGACACTTCGGACCCGACGAGGTCCGATCCGAACATGACGGAAAGGCGTTCCTTCGCGTTGCACATCGCGACGAGCACACGCTTGCCGTGGTTCGCGAGGGACAACGCCTTGGCGGCCGCGACCGTCGTCTTGCCGACGCCGCCCTTGCCCGTGACGATCAGGAACCGCTTGTCCGCGAACGCCGTCATTCCGAGCCGGTACGCTAGCACCGTGGCCTGCCGTCTGCCGCTCTTCGGGAAGGAGGGGTAGAGTTCGGCGCGTGAGTGCACCGATCCCGAAGGACGAACGCGGCGCGGCGGCGCGGGTCCGGCTCTGGCCCCTGGGCGGTCTTGGCGAAGTCGGCATGAACTGCATGGCCTTCGAGCAACGCGGCGACGTCGTCGTCGTCGATTGCGGCGTCACCTTCGACGATCGGGGCCTCGGCGTGGACGTGATCCACCCGAGCTTCGAGAGCCTCGAGCCGCTCGCCGATCGCATCCGTGGACTCGTGCTCACCCACGGGCACGAGGACCACATCGGTGCGGTCGCGTATTTCCTCCGACGCTTCGACGTCCCGGTCTACGGCCCGAAGTACGCGCTCGCCCTCCTCGAGGAGAAGGCCGCGGAGTTCGAGATCCTGGAACACGCCACCTTCGTCGAAGTTCGGCCCCGTGAACCCTTCGAAGTCGGGTCGTTCGTCGTCGAGCCGATCCGTGTGACCCATTCCATCGCCGACGCCACCGCGCTCGCGATCCGCACCGATGCGGGCACGGTGATCCACACGGGCGACTTCAAGTTCGACGACTCGCCTCCGGACGGGGAGGAGTTCGACGTCGCCCGGTTCACGGAGCTCGGGGACGAAGGTGTCGCTCTCCTCTTGTCGGACTCCACGAACGTCGACGCGCGGGGAGAGAACGCGAGCGAGTCCACCGTCGGCGAGGCCCTCGATCGGGTCGTCGGAAACGCGCGGGGCGCGGTGGTGTGCGCGCTGTTCGGGTCGAACGTCCACCGCCTGCGGCTCGTGGCGGAGACCGCACGCCGCACGGGACGGCGCATCGCTCTCCTCGGTCGCGGCATCGAGACCCATTTCCGGGTCGGTCATCGCACCGGCTACCTCGATTGGCCGGCGGATCTCGTCCTTCCGACGACGCGGCTCGACGAAGTGCCCCGGAGCACCATCCTGGCGCTCGCCACGGGAACGCAGGCCGAAGCGAACGCGGCCCTCGCCCGCCTCGCGCGCGGAGACCATCCCAAGTTCACGCTCGTCGAAGGCGACACGGTGGTGCTCTCGTCCCGCGTGATCCCGGGTCGCGATCCGGAGGTCTACGCGATGATGGGAAACCTGCTCCGGCGTGGCGTGGAGCTCCGCTCCTGGATCACCGACAAGGACGTCCACGTGAGCGGTCACGCGTACCGGAGCGAGCAACGGCGCATGCTCGATCTCGTGCGCCCCACGAATTTCGTGCCGGTGCACGGCACGCTCCACCACCTGACTCGGCACGCGGAGCTCGCGGCGGAAGCGGGCGTGGCGACGCGTCTCGTCCTCGAGAACGGCGACGTGGCGGAGCTCGAGGGCGGACGAATCGCGAAAGTCGGCACCGTTCCCTCGGGACGCGTGCACGTGAACGTCGGTCGCGTGCTCTCGCCCGAGGTGCTCCGCGCGCGGTTGGCCCTCGCGCGCGAAGGCGTGGTGGCCGCGACCGTCGTGCTCGACGGACGCGGCTACGTGCTCGACGCGATCGTGAAGGGAGTCGGCATCTTCGACGTCGGGATGCACGACGCGCACGCCGCGGACGTGCGACGCACCGTGCTCGACGCCGTGGGGAGTACGACGTGGTCCGGCAAGGACGACGACGCGCTGATGGAGGCGAGCCGTCGGGCGATCCGACGCGCCGTCGTCCGCATCACCGGGACCAAACCCGAGACGGCGGTCGCGGTGGCGCGTGTGAACTCTTGATGACGATTCCGTGGCGAATTGCGTCGCCCTGGGGGGGCTGGTAGTCCCGTGACCGTGGGAAGCGCGCGCACGAAGAAGGGGTCCACCGAGCGCGAGCGTCTCGAACGTCGCGAACGCACGACGACACGTCGGAGCCCGCGGAGCGCCCTTTTTCCCGTGCGCCGCGTCGGTCCTTTCCTGAAGGGCAAGCTCGAGGAGCTCGATCGCGAACTGGCCGAGACCGTTCCGCGCGTCGTCGGCGGCACCGATCCGGAGGCCATCCACGACATGCGCGTCGCCATCCGGCGCCTCCGCACGATCCTCAAGATCGCGCGGCCCGTGTACGGGCGGTTCTTGGCCGACGCCGTCCGCGGGGCGTTCACCGAGGTGCATCGTGCGACCGGGACGTTGCGGGACGAGGAGGTACTCGACGAGACCCTCGCGTCCCTTTCCGTGAAGTCGCCCGAATTCGAGACGTGGAAGCGTGGACGATCGATCCGCGAACGTCGTCTCCGACGCGTCGTGATCCGCGCGCTCCGTTCGGGCGACGTCGACGGCGCACGGAAGCTCCTCGAAGCCCTGCTCGCCTTGCCGGTGAAGCCCACGCGCGACAAGGAACTCCTCAAGTTCGCGCGCACGACCGTCGACGCCGCGCGACTCCACGTCGAGGAGGGTCTCGTCGCGTCGCCCGACGACGCGGAAGCGCTCCACGACCTTCGCATCCGCTTCAAGCACCTGCGCTACGTCGCGGAGATCTTCGGGGACGCGCTTCCCCCCGATCTGGCGGAGCTCGCGAAGTCGGCCGCCGTCTTCCAGAAGCGACTCGGCGAAATCCACGACATCGACGTCGCCGTGGACACGCTCGAACGATCGCGGGCGTTGCATCCCGACGGGCGCACGCTCCTCCTTCGCGGGCTCGCGGCGCTGCGTCGCGCGGCGATCCTCAAGTATCTCCGCGCCCGCGCCGATTCGGGCGACACCTCCGCGATCGGGAAAAAAAGAGCCCCGGCGTCGCGAAGAACGCCGGGGCTCCGGGGCGCGGCAGCCGGGAAAGGCGGTGGCCGCTCGCGCCGAACTTCGTGAGGTGCGTCAGGCCGTGGGGACGGTCGCGCTACGGAAAATCTCGACCTTCTGGAGGACGATGTCCTTCGCCGGCTTGTCGGAAGGCCCGCGCTCGACGCTGGTGATCTTCTTGACGAGATCCGTGCCGACGACGGTCGCACCGAAGACCGTGTGCTTGTTGTCGAGCCACGGCGTCGCTTTTTCGGTGATGAAGAACTGCGAACCGTTCGATCCCGGTCCCGAGTTCGCCATGGAGAGGACGCCCGCACCCGTGTGCTTCAACTCGGGGTGGAACTCGTCCTCGAACTTGTAGCCGGGACCGCCGCGACCGACGCCGAGGGGGTCGCCGCCTTGGATCATGAAGTCGGGAATGACGCGGTGGAAGATGGTGCCGTCGTAGTAGGGCACGCCCTTCTTCGCTTCGCCCGTGCGCGGGTGGACCCACTCCTGGGTGCCGGTCGCGAGGCCGACGAAGTTCTTCACCGTCTTCGGAGCGCGGCTCTCTTCGAGTCGGATCACCATCACGCCCATGGACGTGACGAAGCGGGCGTAGAGCTGACCGGAACCGGGAACTTGGATGTCGGGGAACGAAGCGAGCGCCATGGGGTCTTCGGTCGTAGCCCGCGTCGCCCGCTTCGAACCAGACTGAACATTCGCGGTCGGGTGCCAAGGCCCGTGGGGAAAACCGCCTTACGGAAGAGCCTCCGAAAGTCCCGGGGAGCCTCGCTTTTCCCGGGGAATGAGAATCGTTCGCCCCGGGGAGTCCGTGCGAACCTCCGGGTCGGTTCCATACCGGCGCGTCCCGGTCCGGACGCCGTGGGGCCCGCCCTCGGGCCACGCTTGACCGCGATTTCACCGTCCTGAGATACTTGGCTCCGAGTCGCGTCAGAACGCGCGGAGGCCCCGAGTGATCACTTGTTCGAAGTGTGCCAAGGACAACCAGGACCACTACAAGTTTTGCCTTGGCTGCGGTGCCGAACTGCCGCGTGACGGCGGTGCGAAAGCGGCGGTCCCCGAGACGCCTCCGGCCGCCAAGGGCGCGCCTGCGGCGGCGCGTCCGGCCCAGGGCGTGGATCCGTTCGCGGCACCGCCGCCTCCTGCTGCCGCGGCGCCCGCTCCCATGCCTCCTGCCGCCGCGCCTGCCGGCATGGCACCGCCGCCCGCCGCACCTGCTCCCATGGCCCACGCCCCTTCGGGCGTCGCACCGGCCGCCCCTGCTGCCGCGGCGGCTGGAGCCGGACCGTGCCCTCAATGCGGCCACATGAACGGCGGAACCAACCTCTTCTGCGGGGCGTGCGGCTACCGCCTCGGCGGTGCGCCCCGGCGGTCGGGCCCGCCCGCAGCGCCTGCTCCTGTCGCCGCCGCCTCCGGCAACGTCGTGCTCACCGCTCTCCGTGCGGACGGCAGCGAAGCCGGCACCTACAACCTTCCCGGCGGAACGGTGACGGTCGGTCGCGAGACCGGCGCCATCTTCGCCGGTGACAGCTACCTCTCGCCGCGCCACGCGACCTTCAAGCAACCGGGCGCGGGCAAGCTCTCCGTGAAGGACGAAGCGTCCCTGAACGGCGTCTACAAGAAGCTCACGCGCGACGTTCCCGTGGAGCTCAAGCCGACGGACGTGTTCCGCATCGGTCAGGAAATCATCCGGTTCGAACCGTTCGCGCCCCAACCGCCCGCGGCGGACGGTGTCGAACGGCTCGGCGCTCCGTCCAAGGGCTACGTCGGTCGCATCGCGCTCATCATCGGCCGCGACGACACCGGCAACGCGTTCCCGATCCCCGAAGGCGGCGTCCATCTCGGGCGCGAGCGCGGGGACATCCTCTTCCCCGAAGACGGCTACGTTTCCGGTCTGCACTGCCGCCTTTCTGTCGAAGGCGGGAAGGTGCTCCTCACGGATCTCGGTAGCTCCAACGGCACGTTCGTCCGTCTCAAGGCGGAGACGGATCTCCGCGCGGGCGACGTGCTCCTGATGGGGCAGCAGTTGTTCCGCATCTCGATGTGACGCGAACCTCCCGCGCGCAACCATGACCACTCCTCGCCGCACCATCCGTGTCGTCGCCGCAGTGGTCGAACGCCATGGGCGGTACCTGATCACCCAGCGTCGGGCGAGCGCCGTGCTGCCCCTGCTCTGGGAGTTCCCGGGTGGTCGCGTCGAACCTCACGAGACCGACGTCGACGCGCTGAAACGCGAAGTGATGCATCGCCTCGGGGCCGACATCGAGTGCGGGAAGCTGATCTCCTTCGTGAGCCACCCGTACGGCAGCTACGTCGTGGACCTGTTCCTCTACGAATGCCGACTCGTCAGCGACACCCTCGAAGCGCGGAACGTCAGCGCCTTCAAGTGGGTGGCGAGCGCGGACTTCGATCAGTACCCGTTCACGCCCGCCGACGAAGCGTCCATGAACAAGCTCCTCGGCGTCACCTGACGGACGACGTGGCGATCGGCACGGGGTCGCGCGCCGAAGGTGAGGCGTTCAAGGAAGGAGCGAGCTCACGTTCGTGATGCCGTACCCGACCGCGAACGCGATGGTGAGCACACCGGTCACGAGCGTGAGGCCGTCGTGCAGCTTCGGGTGCCGGGCGACACGGGACAACGGGAGCCCGAGGGCTCCGGTGAGGAGCGCCATGCCGAGCGTGGAACCGGCTCCGAACAGCACGATGTAGACGAGCGCCGACATCGGCGACGGGAATCGGGAGAGCACGAGCGCCGTGAGCGCACCGGTGCCCGCGAGGCCGTGCACGAGGCCGACAGCCAAGGGACGGAGGGCGAGCCGCGCGCCCAGGAAGTGGACGTGAGGAATCGGACCCGAGTGATCGTGTTCCGACGAGAACGTGTGCGCGTGGGAATGCGTACGCCCACCGCGTGCGAGGGAGAGGGCGCGGCGCGTCGCCCGGACGCCGAGAAAGAGGAGCATCCCGGCGACGACGAGCTCCGCGAAGGTCTCGAACGTTCCCGGAAGGGTCTTCTGCAGGAGCACGAGCACGCCGCCGAAGACCGCGAGCGACGCCGTGTGACCCACACCCCACGCCGCACCCAACATCATCGCCGACCGGGGCGACTTGCGTTCCGTCGCGAGCGTCGTGACCGCGGCCAGGTGGTCCGGCTCGAGCGCGTGGCCCATGCCGTAGACGAGACCCAGGAGGCAGGCGGAAAGGGGGAACGGCATGACAGGCCCCTTGGGTAGCACGAATTCCACGAGTCGTGCCACCGGAGGTGGACCCCGCGTGGAACGGTCGGGTCAGAAACCCGCGGAATCGAGGTCGAGCGCGAGGATCGACGGACCTCCGAGGAGCAACGGGAGCCCCTCGACGAGCGGCGACCGTTCCGCCCACGCGCGGAGGAACTCCGCAACGCCGGCGAGAGCGGCGACGTCGGTGCCGATTTCGGGGCGGAGCGTCGCGAGCGCGGAGACCCAGGCGGCGCCCTTCGGGGGGTCGGGCACGGGGAGCGGCGTCGATCGCTTGTCGCCTCGGAGCACCTCGACGGGGACGTCTTCGGGGCGAACGCCGATCTTCGCGCACACGATACCGATCGCCGTGTCCATGCCACCGAGTTCGTCCACGAGGCCGACGCGCTTCGCGTCGCGTCCGCTCCACACGCGACCCTGGGCCACCTGGTGCACGGCGTCCTCCGTCATCGACCTTCCTTCGGCGACGATGCGCACGAAGCCGCGGTAGAAGACGTCGAGATCCCGTTCGACGACGGCCCGTTCCTCGTCGCGGAACGCGCGTGTCGTACTGAACATCTCGGATCGCGCTCCGCGGTGGACCACCTCCGTGCGGATTCCGATCGACTCGAGGAGGGCGTCCAGGGCGAATCGCGCGGAGACGACGCCGATGGAACCCGTGATGGTCGTCGGCTCCGCGACGATCACGTGGCACGGAGCTGCCACGTAGTAGCCGCCACTCGCGGCGACGTTCGCCATGGCGCAGACGACCGGCTTCTCGCGGGCCAGGCGGACGACCTCGTGATGGATCCGGTCGGAAGCGAGCGCCCCTCCCCCTGGAGAATCCACCGAGAGGACGACGCCATGGATGCGCGGGTTCTTGCGCGCGAGACGGAGGGCGCCGACGACGGCATCGTCCTCGGCGCCACGGCCGAAACCCGTTTCGCGCGCATGGACGATGGCACCGTGGACGGCGACGACGCCGATGGTGGCCCTGGGACGGAGCGGCGAGAGCCTCCGTGGCGCGCGCCTCCCCAGGTAGGCCGCGAGTGCGCGCGGGACCTGCTTCACCACGTCGGCACCGACGACGACGTCGAGTTCGTCCTCGTAGGCGACGGCATCGACGAGGCCCTTCGTCTTCGCGGATTCGGCGTCGTGCGGCGCACTGTCGATCCATTCGCGGGCCCGTTCGGGCGTGACCGACCGACCGCTGGCGATGGCGTCGACGAAGACCTCGAAGTTCGTGTCGTGGAGCGCCTCGAGCTGTTCCCGTTGGGCCTCGCTCATCCCTTCGCGGGCGAGCTGCTCGCCGGCGCTCTTGTACCGGCCGCGTGCGTAGATTTCGGGTGTGACGTGGACGCGATCGAGTGCGCCGCGGACGTACCGCACGTGGGACGCGAAGCCGACGGGAGCGATGGACGTCCTCGGGCCGGTCACCACGAGGTCCCCGACGGACGCGAGGTAGGTCTCCTTCGATCCGCCGCCGAGGGGCAGGTGGACCGTCACCTTCTTGCCCGATGCGCGGAACGAGGAGAGCGCACGACGGAGGGACGTCGCCGTCGCCATACCGAGGCTCGGATTCTTCACGGTGAGCAGGAGTCCACGGACCCGCGGGTCCTTCGCGGCTTCCGCCAGCGCGCGGACCACCGCCGGAAGGGCGACTCCCTCCCGCCGGCGGAACCATCGGTACCTTCGCGGTGCGGGCAATTCCGTGACGGAGCCGCGGAGTTCGAGGGCGAGCCAGCCTGAAGTTCCCGCCGCATTGCGGCGACGAAGCGCCGCGAACGGCAGGAAGAGGACGCGGAAGAAGCTCGCGAGGATGCGGACGAGGATCACGACCGCATCGTACGCGTGCCCCGGGTCACTCCGCGACGATCTGGGTCGACGGGACGAGAACGAGGGTCTTCTGGGCTGGCACGCTCACGTCGAGCGAACCGTCCGCCGCGACGACGTAGCTCGAGCGTTTCGGATCGAGGACGTCCACGAGGGTGCTGCCGGGAGTCGCTCCCGTGGCCATGGCCTTCCCGTCCGAACCGACCGTGGAGCTGGGATGACGCGCGTTCGAGTTCACGACGACGAGCGCGTACGCGTCGCCCGCGTCCCCGCCGGAGCGTTCGAAGGCGAAGATGCCGGCGTCGCCCTCGTCGCCCACGTGGGTCGAGGAGTAGCGCACCGTGGTGTCACCCCGACGGATGGCCGGGTAAGCCTTGCGGATGCGCGCGAGCTTCGAGAAATGCACGAACGTGTCGCCCGTGGTCGCGTAGCCGGTGGGTGCGATGTTCTCACGGTTCGCGGGATCGTTGCCTCCGGCGAAGTCCTGCTCGGTACCGTAGTAGAGGCACGGGATGCCTTCCTCCATCATGAGGAAGGTGAGCGCGTTCCGGAGCGCGGGGACGTCACCCTTCGCGTCGAAGAGGAAGCGCGGACGGTCGTGGTTGTCCATGAAGTTCACGAGCGCCCTGTAGGGCGCGATGCCGATCGCGTTCTCCTGCGGTTCGTTCCCGTAGTTCTTCTTCTTGTCGGCCCACAGCGTCTCGATCTTCTTCGTTCCGCTCTGCGACTTCGCGTCGTGTGCCATCTGGAACACGTCATGGAAGACCTGGAAGTGTTGCGAGAAGTAGAAGACGGAGTCGAGCTCGCCCTTCTGCGTGTAGCTGCCGAGGAGCGCGTCGTTGCCGTCGAACGCCTCGCCGAACATGAAGAAGTTCGACTTGCCCTGGGGCACGACGCGGTCGCGCACCCCCTTGGTGAACACCTTCCAGAAGTCGTGTTCGACGTGCTTGACCGTGTCGATGCGGAAGCCGTCGAGATCGACTTCCTCGATCCAACGGGAGAACGCGTCGATCATCACGGCGCGTACCTCCGGCAGCTCGGTGGCGACGTCCTTGAGACCGCCGGGGAAGTCCCCGAGCTCGACCTGGCGCGGATCGTCGTAACTGATGATCCGGCCGAGCCCGTGGTACCCGTCGGCCTTGCCGAGGATCCCTGCGGGCGGGACGCGGTTGATCGTCGCGTCGTTGATGAAGATGACGGGCGCACGGCCCGCGATACCCAGGGACGTCTCCGCCTGGATGCCACGCGGATCGTAGTCGGGGTCGTATTCGGTGACGCGCGTGACGGGCGACTTGGTTCCGGTTCCCCCGACGTAGATGTCGGGTTTGCCGTTCATGTTCATGTCGTAGAAGAACACCTGGCCCATGTGGTTGGTGACGATGTCGAGCACCACTTTCATGCCGCGCTTGTGCAGGGCGGCCGTGAGCTCACGCAGGGTCGCGATGTCCCCGAAGTGCGGGTTCACGTCGTAGAGGTCCTGCTGCCAGTAGCCGTGGTACGCGTCGACGTCGGCGTCGGTCTCGACGTTCCTCACGATGGGCGAAATCCAGAGGGTCGTCACACCCAACGACTCGAAATAGTCGAGGTGGTCGATGAGGCCGCGCCAATCGCCACCCTGGTAGCGCGCGAGCGCTCCGGGCTGGACGAGGAAGTCGTTGTTCACGTCCCCGTTGGCGAAACGGTCGACGAGGACCTGGTAGATGACCTCGTCGCGCCAATCGGCCACGTGATTGGCGATGGCGGGACGCTTTCCTTCCTCCGCGACGGACACGCAGCCCGTTCCGGGAACGAGCGGGACCGATGCCGCGAGGGTGAAGAGGAGTGCCGAGGTGAGGGTGATCTTGCGTTTCATGGGAATTCTCGGTTCGAGTCTCGGGGACGTTCGGCGCGCACCCATCACGGATACGACGACGAGTTGAACCACCACTCGGTGAAGATGCCCGCGTAGTGCTCGAGGCCACGCTGCGAGAAGACGTCTTCCGACGCGTAGAGCGAGCGGGCGCCCGCGTCGCGCGACGTGAACGCGTAGATGAGACCGATCTGCGGGCGCTTGAAGGCGCCGCGGCCGGAAGGCGAGAAGTACGGCATGATCGCGCCGCGGAGGAGCGAGGCCGTGAGCTGCTTGTTCGTGTCGCGCTCGAGGGCCTGGTAGCGGCGCACCTGGTAGCTTCCTTCGACACCGAGACCGAAATGTTCGCCGAAGTACGCCTGCGGACGCGCGATGAGGATGCCCTCGTCGTATTTCTCGTGGGACGTCGAGGACACGCTGCCGTCGCGGAAGAAGCGGAGGTAGCTCGCGAAGAGGAGACCGAAGGGACCCGTCTCGTAATTTCCGGCGACGGCGAACTGCGTCTCGGTCGCGTTGCTCGTGTTCTTGTCCTGGCCGAACGTGATGGGCGTCGCGAGGGGATCGTAAGCCGCGAGTCCGCGAGCGTGTCGGGCCCAGACGGAAACGTAGCCGTCGCGATTGCCCGTCCAGTACGTGAACTGCGCACCGAGCAGGAAGCCCGCCTCGCTCTGGAGCTGCTTGTCGGTGTTGAGGGTCGTGTCGCGGGTGACGCCGGACGGGAGCTGGTGGAGCTCGCCGTACACGATGGCCTTCATGCCCGCCTTGTCGGAGCCGAAGGGGTGGCGTCGATCGCCGTTCCGGTAGAACTGCGTGACCTTGATCGTCTCGATCGTGCGCGGACGATCGAGGTAGGTCACCGGCACCGATCCGAAGCCGTAGGGAGCGACGTTCGGAATTTGTTGGTACTGGAACGGGTTGTCGAGCCGCTGCATGCCGGCGTGCACCGACACGAGAGTGTCCGATTCGAACTTCTTGCCGACACCCCCGCCCACCGTGTTCTGGTTGTCGAGCGGCCACCAGTTGAGCAGATAGATGTCGTCGCCGCGGTACATGCGCGCGCCGCCCCAGATCGTCCAGTCCTTGTACGTACCCTGGGCGTACAGCTGGCGGACGGCGATCGAGTCCTGCGGCTTGCCGGAGAAGTGGAAGAACGGCGGGAGCAACGCGAGGGTCGTCACGATGCGCGTCTTGATGTCGTCGCCGAACTTGTCTTCACGACGGAGCTCGAGCTCGGCGTAGCTCTCCTCGTCGACACGCGAGCCGTGCGCGACGATGTCGGTCGGCTTGCCCGTGCGGCCCCGGAGGTCGCTCGCGATGTTCACGCGACCGTAGGACCCGAACTGGAACGAACCCAGGTCGCCGAAGGACTTCGAGGCGACGATGGGGGAGGTCGTGTCCGACGCGGTCTTGGCTGCCGCCGTGTCGGCGGCGGGCGTCCTGACGGCGGGCACGGCTTCGGAAGTCGCCGGAGCGGCGACGGGCGCGGTGACGGGCGCGGTGGCCGGTTCGACGAGCTTCGGCGCCGGGAGCGTCTTCGCTTCGGGTTTCACCTCGGGAGCGAGGGCGCCCGCGTCCGGCGACGTGGGAAGCGTGGCGGGTGCTGCGTCGGGCTTCGTGGTTTCGCCGTTCGGCGCCTCTGCCTGCGCGAACGCGTCCGGGGAAACGCCGAAGAAGAACGCGAGCGCGAACGCGGGAGCGAGGGTGCGCGGGAGGAGTCCGGAAGAACGGAGCATCGTGGTCATCGCGCGTAAACCGCCGAAGCACGCGCGCCAAGGGGAATGCGAACCCGACCGGAGGTCACCGTGACGTTGCCGCCACCGATGCGATCGGTGAGGACGGTCCCGTCCGGCAAGGAGAGCGAGGAAGGCACGGCCACGTCCACGTCGTCACCGTTCCGCGACAGGGCCACGATCACCGCTTCGGAGTCCGGGGCTTTCCGCGCGAAGGCGAGCGTGTCCTCGGTGGCACCGAGGGAGGTGTACGTGCCGCGGCGGAGCGACGGTAGTTCCTTCCGAGCGGAGCCGAGTGCCCGAACGTGACCGAGGACCGTGGCTTCCTGCGTCGAGAGCCCGCTTTCCGGGCGCCACATGCGTCGGTTGTTCGGATCCGCCCCGCCCCAATCGCCGTATTCGTCGCCGTAGTAGACGAGCGGTGCTCCGGGAATCGTCATGAGCCACGTCATGGCGAGCGCATGTCGGGCGTAGGGCTCCGTGTCTCCGGAGACCGGGGCCGCGGCGACATTGTCCCACTGCCGACCGGGGACGTCGTCGGGGAAGCCGCTCTGGTTCCGGTACGTCGCGAACGTGGTGAAGCGCGCGGTGTCGTGACTGCCGATGTACGCCGTCATGATCGCACCGGCCGGGTACTGGAGCTGACTCTGTTGCGTCCAGTAGTCCACGTGGAGGAATCCATTCAGGTCCTTCGCGAAAACGCGGACGGGAACCGCGTGGTACAGGACGAAGTCGAACTGGCCATCGAGCGCCCAGGGACCGATGTAGCGGCTGATGGTGCCGTATTGGTCGGCGTTGCAGGCCAGGCCGCAGTCGCTCCAACCCATGGCGGTCTCGCCGGTGAGGAACACGCGGTATCCCGTGGCCTCGAACTCTTCGCGCACGCGCGTGGAGAGATTCATGACGGCCGAATCCTCGACGTGTTTCACGGCGTCGACACGGAGCCCGTCGATGTCGAAGGCGTCGAGCCACCAGACGGCGTCGTCCGAGAACTTCTCGCTCACGTCGGTGACGCTCCAGTTCACGTCGGGCAGGTAGTTGGCGAACAGGCACTCGAGACGCTTCTCGGTCCAGTCGCAGCCGTTCGTGCCGCACACGCATCCCGTGCGGAACCATTCGGGGTGCGCCTTGAAGTACTCGTGCTCGGAGTGCACGTGGTTCACCACGAAATCTTGCAGCACGCGGATGCCGTGGGCGTGGGCCTCGGCGACGAAGGCCTTGAGCGCGGCCGCACCGCCGATGCGCGGATCGACCTCGCGCGCCTTCGTCGGCCAGTAGCCGTGGTACCCGGTCACTTGGTGGACCCCGTCGGCCGCTACGTAGGAACCGGCCGGATTCGTGTTGAAGGGCGAGAGCCAGATCGCGCGGATCCCCATGCGATCGAAGGTCCCGTCGGCGACGGCGGCGCGGAGTCCCTGGAGATCCCCACCTTGGAAGTCCGCGCGGGCCTCGACGTTCGCGACGCGGGCCGGATCGTTCGACGGTTCGCCGTTCCGGAAGCGGTCGATCATGGCCATGTAGATGGTCGCGTCGCGCCATTCGAACGCGTCCTTCTCCACCCAGAAGACGAGGCGAAGCGGCGGGCTGGTCTTCCCGGCGGCGTCTTTCGCCGTGACGAAGAGCGAGTACTTGCCGTCGGGAAGGCCCGCGACGGACACCTTGATCGGCGCCGTCGAGGCGTCGACCGTCGGCGCGGGAGACGTGACGGCGACGCCGTCGCGCTTCAAGGTCGCGACGACGGACGACGCGTCGACCGCCGCGCCGTCGACGGATCCTGCGAACGTGATTTCGGCGGAGAATGCTCCGGCGCCGGCGGAAGCGCGGGTCAGCGTCTTCTTCGCGAGCGCGAGCGTCGGGACGTGGCAGTCGGCGACGCGCACGGCGGAGTTCTCGACACCGCCGACGTACTTGCGGAGGTGCGCGCCGGGATCGAGTTCCCAGTTCCCGTCGACGATGACCTTGTAGCCCAAAAGGCCCGGCGCGAGACTCACGCGACCGACGAAGGCTCCTTCGCCGTCCGGACCCGTGAGCGCGAGACCGGGCGTCTTGAAGCCGTTCCACTCGCCCGCGACGGTGACCGTGTTCGGCTTCTTCCCGGAGGGCGGCACGTAGCGGAAGGTCGTCGGGCAATCGCCGACGACGGCCGCGCCATCCACGGTCCCCGAATCGGGACGCCCCGCTTCGCCGTCGGGCGACGTCGTCGCGTCGGTCCCCGCATCGGACGAGCCGTTCACGACGGGACCGATTGCGACGTCGGACTTCGAGGGGCCACCGTCGGCGTCTTCCGCGAGGGCAGGATCGCACGCGATCGACGCGGAGACGAGCGGGACGAGTAGCGCGGCAGCGAATGGTCGGAGGAGCTCGGAAAGCGTGCTTCGGAAAGTCGGGTTCATGGCGGCCTCGCTCGCGACGTCGTCGGGAGCCCTTCGGATCAGAAGCTCATCTGCGCTTGGAGTTTGACGACGTTGTCGTCGGGGAGCGTCTCGAGCTGGACCTGTCCCGGACGGAGCCTCACGCGCTCGTTGTAGACGTACCGGCTGTACTGCAGGAAGATCTGCTCGCCGCCGAAGACGCTTCCCGGAGGCATGAAGTGCGTGAAGACGTTCACGCGCGGCGAGAAGATGCGGAACGTGTTCGCGCTGTCGTCCACGTTGAGGACGACGCGGTCGTACCGGAACGACAGACCGACCCACTGGTTCACGCGGTAATCGAGGTTTGCGCCGTACTTCCACATCTTGCGATCGTCGCGGTTGATGGAGGGGTCCACGTCGGCCTGCTTGCTCTGCACGAACGAGTAGACGCCGAAGAGGCTCGCCGTCACGTCGCCTCCCCAGGGAATCGGGGAAGCGTGCGCCACCTTCTTCAGGAACCGTGCGACGGCGAAGTCGTAGTGGAACGCGACGTTCCAGAGGGAGCCCGTACCGTTCTCGCTCCGTTGCGTGCCGAGGTAGTTCTCGGTGATGCCGCGGCCGCCGTAGGAGTGCATGACTTCGAGCGCGGGCGAGAGGTAGGTCGCCTGATCCGCCTTCACGAAGGACGTGGCCGCGTAGAGCGATCCGAGAAGCGCCATGTTGAGGCGTCCGTCGATGCCCACGACGTTGAGGCTCGCGTCGGTGAGCTCCTTGAGTTGCCGTTTCTCCCGCGCCGTGGAGTCGAGGTAGAAGAGACCGCCTTCGATCGTCTCCTTCCAGCTCGCGCCGAGGTGCGCGTAGTTCACGAGCGTGAGGCCCTGGTTCGACTCGAGCGCTTCGAGGTGCGTACCCACGCCGTAGGTGAGCCACGCGAGCACGTCCTTGTACTGGAACTCGACGCGCGCTTGACCGCCCATCTGGTGGACGCGGCCCATCACGTACGTGTCGTACATGGGCAACCAACCGAATCGCTCCCAGAACGCGCCGGCCTTGAGACGCACGCGGAGCTGGAACGGCTTCACGACCGGTTGGAAGCGGTACGTGAGCCACCCTTGTGCGATGCCGAGTTGGCGATCGATGAGGGGGCGCGCGGCGTCGGAGTAGAGCGAACCTTGGAGCGAGACGGTCGCCGTGAACTTCGAGTTCCCGACGTTGAAGTACATCTCCGTGAAGTCGCCTTCGCTCACGCGCGTGTAGGCGAATCCGGAGCGGTAGTAGTCGTCGTCGACGAGGAAGGGCGTCCGATAGTTGTAGTTTCCCTCGTTCGGCTTCGTGCTCCCGTCCGGGCGCTTGACCCACGACATTCGTAGCGGCGCGCGGAAGTATGCGTGGAGTTGGAAGCGGATCGGGTCGCCTTTCGGCTTGTCCGCGTCCCCGGGGTCACCGGGGTACCGTTCTTCGGGGAAGATCGGCTGCAGGAGTCTGTGCGGGGCGGGGACGTTCTCGTCCGTGGCGTTCGCGGCGTCGTGGGAAGGACCCGGCGGGAGGTCGACGGCGAGTCCGCCGCGAGCGAGTTCCACCTTCGGATCGGGAGGCACCGACACCGTCGCGGCCGCGCTCGTCGTCGCGGAGGCGGCGATCGGCGCGGCCGGTGCGGATGCGGGTGTCACGGCGGTCGGTACGCTCGGCGCCGCGGGCGCCTGCGTGTCCGTGGACTCCTTCGTGGTCCCGGCGGGGACCGCGGGGGCGCTCTCGACCTTCGTCTCCGGATTCGGGACGGGTGGCGTCTGCGCGGAGGCGACCTTCGAGAACGCGACGAAGGCGAGGAGAGGGAGGGTCGCCCCCGGAAGCGGGAAATTCGTGCGGCTCATTCGGTCGGTCTCACTTCACGCAGGCGGGAGCTGCTTCGCGTCGTGGAATCCGCCGTCGACGAGGACCGACTTCGCGTTCGCCTTCGTGACGAGCACCACGGGGACTGCGGCGGTCGGCACCTTGCTCGACGGGACGGCCGAAGGCGGAGCAGCCTTTCCGAGCGCGAGGTCGGAGGCGATTTCCGCGGCCTTCTCGGCGAGCGGCTTGATGTCCTTCAGGATCTCGACCGACTGCTTGCCCTCGCACACGAAGTTCGCGTTGGCGGCATCGGCATCGGCGCCCGCGATGAACACGTCCTTCTTGGCGGTGGCCGAAGCCTGCACGGCTTGGACGGCGCCGCGCGCCATTCCGCTGTTGTTGGCGAGGATGGCCTGGATGTCGCCCTTCGACTTCGAGAGAGCGTCCTCGACCGTCTTGAGGGCCTGCTCAGGAGCCCACGCGTCGTGGTTCTTCTCGACGACGATCTTGATGTCGCCCTTGTCGACGTAGGGCCGGAGGACGTCCGTGTACCCGCGGGCGATCTCGACGGCCACCGAGTGACCGGATTGCCCCTGGAGGAGGACGTAGTTGCCTTTGCCGCCCGTCGCCGCGACCGCCGCCTCGGCCTCCATCTTGCCGACCGCGTAGCTGTCGTGAGCGACGTAGTAATCGAGCGCGTCGCCACGGATGGAGCGGTCGTAGGCGACGACCTTCGCACCCTTCGCGTGCGCCTTGCCGACGTAGGCGGACGCCGCCGCGCTGTCGGTCGGTTGGATGACGAGGACCTTCGCGCCGCGCGAGAGGGCGTCTTCCACTTGGGAAAGCTGGCGCGCGTTGTCGTTGTCGGCGGAGAGCGTGAACGCCGTCACGCCCAGGGTCGCCGCCTTCTCTTCGAAGTACTTCTTGTCCTTCTGGTAGCGCTCTTCCTGGAGCGTGGAGAGGAGGAACGCGACCTTCGGCTTTCCGGGATCGACCTGAGCGCTGGCGGACGTCGACGCGGACGACCCGGAGGAGCCGCGATCCTTGCCGCAGGCGAAGAGGGACGTCGCGAGGAGGATGGCGGTGGACGACACGAGGACGGACTTGGAACGGATCGACACGGGGTCCTTCACCTTTTCTTCTGCGACGAGAGCGAATCGAGCAGGGCGGCCGCGAGCAAGATCGCGCCCGTGAGGACCTGCTGCCAGTTGGAGTCGACGTTCTTGAGGTTCATGCCGTTCGAGAGCGTGCCGAACACGAGGGCCCCGACGACCGTTCCCAACATCGTGGCGCGACCGCCTCCGGTGAGGCTCGTTCCGCCGATGACGACGGCCGTGATCACGTGCAGTTCGCGGGTGAGTCCGGCGTTGCCCGGCGTGACGCCGTTGGTGCGCGCGGCGGCGATCATGCCGGCCAGCGCGGTGAGAATGCCGGTGAGGACGTAAACGCCCATCTTCACGCGTTCGACCGGCACTCCGGAGAGTCGCGCGGCTTCGGCGTTGCCGCCGATGGCGATGGCGTGACGGCCGAAGCGCGTCTTGCGGAGCAGGATCGCGCCGAAGGTGGCCGCGATGGCCGCGACGAAAACGGGGACGGGCATACCTTCGGCGTACACGACGATCGCGAACGTCGCCGCGGCGAGGATCGTCGCGACGCGGAGAGCGACGAGCGCGAGGCTCTCGACGTGGAGCGACAGTGCGGCGCGTCGCTGGCGACGCCGCACGACGAGTGCCACGCCGACGAGCGCGGCGACAGCGACGAGGGCGCGCGTGAAGCCGACGGGAAGGTTCGACGCGAGGACGGCGAAGTCGTCCCCCATCGGGGCGAGACCGCGGGCGTCCGCGAGCACGATGCCGAGGCCACGGTAGGCGAGGAATCCGCTCAGGGTGGCGACGAAGGGAGGAATCGCGAGGCGCGTGACGAGCCATCCGTGCCAGGCGCCCACGACGGTCGCGACGCCGACCGCGGCGAGCACGGCGACCCACGCGGGTTGGTGGTGGTCGATCTGGAGTTTCGCGGCGACGACCCCCGTCAGCGCCATGCCGGCTCCGACGGAGAGATCGATGCCCCCCACGAGGATGACGAGGGTCATGCCGACCCCGATCACCACGATCTCGGCGACTTGGGTCGTGAGGTTCGAGAAGTTTCCGGCCGTGAGGAAGGCCTCGCGCGTGTCGGGGTGGGCACCGAGCACGAACCACATCGCCAGGAGGACGATCACCATGCGGAGGGCCCGCGCACGGACGAGCGTGCGGAAGACGTCGCCCGCGGACGAGGATTCGGTGGCGCTCACGGCGTGCATGGATCGAACTCCGGCGAGAGGGTTTCCGGTCGGGACGGCGATGTGGTGGCGCCGACGCGAGCCTCGCCGGGTCCGGACGATCGGCCCGACGTCCCGGCTCCCGGCACTCCGGTGGCACCGGTCGAGAGGGCGACGATGGCCTCGTCCGTCACGGACGCGGAATCGAGTTCACCGGCGATCCGACCGTGGCGAAGCACGAGGACGCGGTGCGCGAGGCGCCGGATCTCGGCCAGATCCGAGGACGCCACGACGATGGACACTCCGCTCCTCGCCAAGGATTCGAGGAGACCGTAGATCTCCTCGCGTGCGCCGACGTCGACGCCTCGGGTGGGTTCGTCGAGGAGGAGGACCTCCGGAGGCGTCTCGAGCCACTTGCCGAGGACGACCTTCTGTTGATTTCCCCCGGAGAGCGTCCCGACCACGGCGTCCGCCGTGCCGCGGATGGACAGTTCGCGGATGCGGGCCAGGGCCGTGAGTTCCTCCGCTTCGTCGTCGACGAAGCCGAGTCGCGCGAGGAACGCGGCGAAGCCCGTGCCCCGGGGCTTGCGTTCGGGGAGCGTCAGGTTGTGGGCGACGCTCATCTCGAGGACGAGCCCACGACCTTTGCGGTCCTCCGGAAGGAGCGCGAATCCGTGGGCGATGGCGTCGCGGGGCGTGCCGAGGGCAACGGCTTCGCCCCGGAGGCGGAGGGTGCCCTCGACGTCCCCTCGCGCGGAACCGAACAGCGTCGACAAGAGGGCCGTCCTGCCGGACCCCATCGCACCGGCGATGCCGAGGACTTCGCCCTTCCGCAGGGCGAACGAGACCCGGTCGACGGCCCTTCGACCATCGGGCGCCCCGGCGCCATCCGCCGCGAAGACGGTGAGGTCCTGGACGTCGAGGACGACGGGAGCGTTCTTGGAGCGTTCGACGCCCTCGGGCGCGATGTCGGTCGCGACCTCGCGCCCCACCATGCTCGCGACGACCCGCGCGGGGGTCACGTCCTTCGTGACGAACGTCGCTTCGGTCTTCCCGTCGCGGAGGACCGTGATGCGGTCGCATAGGGCGAATACCTCGTCGAGACGGTGGGACACGTAGATGCACGTCGTGCCGCGCTCGCGGAGCTTCTCGAGCCACTGGAGGAGACGAGCCGCCTCTTCCGACGTGAGGGCCGCCGTGGGCTCGTCGAGGACGAGGATGCGGGCGTCCTGGGAGAGCGCACGGACGATCTCGACGACCTGTTGGAGGCCGATGCCGAGCTCTCCGACCGCGGAGGCCGCGTCGATGTCGCGGGACATGCCGAAGCGTTCGAGAAGTTCGCGCCCCCGCGCTTCTTCGGCATCTTCGTCCAGGACTCCTCGCACCGTCGCCTCGCGACCCAGTGCGAGGTTCGCGGCGACGGAGAGCTCCGGCACCAGCATCAGTTCCTGGTGCACGATGGCGATGCCTTCGTGGGCGGCGTCGCGCGTATGGCGGAGGGCGACGTCCTTGCCGAAGACGCGGACTTCGCCGGAATAGGATCCGTGCGCGTGCACCCCGGAGAGGATCTTGAGGAGCGTCGACTTGCCGGCGCCGTTCTCTCCGAGGAGACCCATGATCTCGCCGCTGCGAACTTCGAGGTCGGCACCACGTAGCGCACGGACGCCACCGAACGCCTTCTCGATGCCACGCATCGTGAGGGCGATGTCGCGTTCCGACGTCGGGACGCGGGGCACGTCGGTGGCTTCCGAGGACGTCATCCCAGGAACTCGGACGAACGGTCCCGTCGCACGAGGCGGCGACGACGGCGCGGCATTTCCACCCGGAAGACGAACAGCGCGAGGGGCACGAGGACGGCGAGGACGAGACCGCCGGAGGCGTGGGAAGGCGCGCCGAGCCGACAGAGGCACGCGCCGACGTACGGCACGTCGTCCGCCGAAGCGGCTCCACCGCTCGATCCACTTCCGGGCGTGCTCCCGGGGGCGCCGATGTCCTCGACCTTGCCTGCTCCCTCGTTGCCTTCGGTGATGACCTCGCCCGTGCACGTGATCTTGGGGAGGACGGCACCGCGACCGTCGCCGCAGTCGTTCTTCTCGACGAAGCCGGCGCGGTCCAGGAGCGTCATCGCGTAGGCGCCACCGCCGTAGCCGACCATGGGGATGGAGCCGGTGTACTTGCCGATCTGACCGTCCGCCGCGACGGCGTTGAACAGTTCGGGGAGGAGATCGAAGTTGGCGACCGCCTTGTCGGTGACGAGCTTGACGACGCCCGCGGCTTCCGCCGTCTTGCCCGCCCGACGGAGCGAGTCCGCGATGCGGAGGTCGACGAGAATCCACTCGTTGTCGTCGTAGGTGGAGAGGCCGTCGTTGTTTCGCTTGTAGCCACCGCTGCTGACGCGGAGCTTCTCCAGGACGTCGAGCGTCGCCTTGGCCGTGTCGTCCGAGAAGCTCTGGAGGAGGTTCCAGGTGAACGCTTCGGCGACGGCGCCGTCGTAGTACTTGTTGGTGGAGAGCCCTTCGAGCGAACCACCGAGGGCTCCCTGTGGGTCGACGAACGTCTGGAGGAACGCGCCGCGGACCTTCTTGGCCAGCCCCCGCCAGGTCTCGGCGTCGGCGCCGTGCCCGCCCTTCTCGGCCATGGCGGCGAGATCGCAGAGTCCACGCGCGGCCGTCATGGTCGTGTACGCAAAGTGACGCTTGTTGGCGTCGTGGACCTCCCAGATGGAGGAGTCCGCCTTCATGACGCCGTTCGGTTCGAGGTTCTCCGCGATCGGTTTGCCGATGCCCTTGGTGAGGACTTCGTAGATGGTTCCGTCCCGCGTGGGCTTGTCGAGCCAAGCGAGATCGCCGGACGCCTCGAGGTACTGACGCGCTCCCCAGAGGACGAGTCCCCAACCATCGGTCTCGATGTTGGGCGTGGGCTGGCCCGAATAGTCCGCCTCCTCCTCTCCATTGCCGAAGTAGCGGACCACGGAGACGCGGTAGTTCGAGTTCGAGACGAACTGCTTGTACTTGCCGACGGGTTCCGCGTTGAAGAAGAACTCGAGACCGAGACGGGCCTCTTCCAGGTGGCCCATGCGCGCGAACGCCACGATGCCGTAGACGCCGTCGCGCACCCAAGACGAGTGCCACTCGCCGCGCGGGAGGCTCGCGAGCACCATGCCGTGGTTCTTGCGGGTGGGCGTGTTGGGCTCGAGGACTTGCCCCATGCGGAGCGTGGCTTCGCCCTGACGCCAAACTTTCCGCTCGTCGTCGTTGCAGATCACTTCCGCGGGCGGCGGCTTCCGCCACGCGTCCCATTCGGCGCGCGCGTCGCCGAGGATCTTGTCGGCCGTGCGTCCGCCACCCCATGCGGCGAGCGCGGTGGCCGCGGCGTCGGCGTCCGCGGCGTTCGCCACGAACTGGACGCCCATGGCCATCCAGCCGTCGACGAGCTTCGCCTGGAATGCAGGAACGACGTCGTTGCCGCTGCATGCCGCGTCGTCGCCGAGATTGCGACCCGCCTGCACGGCGTCGAACGCCCCGGTACAGTCCGTGTGATCGAGGCCCGTGAAGGGCACGTAGATCATGGCGCCTCCGCCGGGCCCGGTCTCGATGACGGCCTTCGTCGCGCCGTGTTGCCGGAGCGATTCGCCGTTCGCGTCCGGTTCGGGCGAGCCGTTGCCCATGTGGAAGTTCATGAGCGCGAAGCCATTCGTCGCACCGGGCGCCTTCAGGATGGCGACCATCGCGTTGCCGGAATAGCCGTAGGGCGCGAAGTAGTACGCCTCGGCCCCTTGCGTCGCGCCGCCCTTCGAGAGCGCGTAGGTGGCGCGGATGATGTTCGACTCGTCGAGGTACGCGACGTCGGTGCCCGTACCGACGAGCCATCCCGAAGCGGTCCCGCCGACGCCGAAGAAGAAGTCGAACGCGAGATTGCGACGACCGAAACCGTCCGACTTCGGGTCGGGACGCGGAGCCAGGTACCGGTACGGGTGCTCGAGGAAGTCCGTGATCTTGTGCTTCTGCGCGTCGTAGACCTGGAAGCCGTGGCCGTTGCCGGTCGTCAGGTAGTTCCACGTGCGGGGTTCGGCCGCCGAAGCTTCACGGGGCGACGCGACGGAGGACGCGACCGACGAGAGGAGGGCGAACGTGGCGGCGAGCAGGGAAATGCGAACGAGCCCGGTCATGACCTCTCTCCAAACGCGAATTCCGGAACGGGAATCTGGGTGCGATGCGGGCCCCGAAGAGCCGAAAATGCGGCCAAAACCGGGGAGTCACTCACCCATGAGTGTCGGCGTGCGTAGCATGGTTGCCCGAGCGAGCCACGGAAAAAGGGGCCACGAAATCCGCTCGATCGCGTCTCGTTCCGGCCCCGGAATCGCGGGGTCCGAAAGATCCCGCGAACCCGAAATGGAGACCCCCGAACCGACGCCGACGACGGGCTACTTCGCGACCCAGATCCGCGTCTGACGGGCCGGGATGGAGGCGGAAGGACCCGTCGCCGTCGTCGTGGTGACGAGCTCGTCCAGGGCCCCCGAGGGCAGCTTGTTCGTCGACACGTCGGAGTCGCCGCGGTTGATGGCGACGTACACGGTGTCGCTCTCGACGGTCTGCGAGAAGACCCAGAGGTTCGCGTTCGCTTCGAGCGTCGTGCGGCGACCGCGGCGGAGGGCGGGATGATCCGCACGGATCTTCGTGAGCTTCTTCACGCGGTCGCGGAGGAAGGTCTGGTTCGCGTCGAGGCCGGACCACGGCATGAAGCGACGGTTGTCGGGGTCGCCGGCTCCTGCCAGTCCGATCTCGTCGCCGTAGTAGACGAGGGGTGCACCCTTGTTCGTGAAGATGACCGCGAATCCGTTGGCGAGACGCTCGTAGGCGGAACGGGAGGAGGGCTGCCCGGGCGTGTTGCTCCACGCGCGGTCCTTGTCGCCGCTCGAGTATTCGTTCCAGAGCGGCGTGTCTTCGGCCATGTGGATGACGCGACCGATGTCGTGGTTGCCCACGAAGGGGCTCATGACCGCCGAACTACCGTATGCCGAGTCGTTCGAATCCATGAAGGCCGCGAGTCCATCCATGCCGCTGAAGCGCGCGAGGACGGCCTTCGTGATCTCCATGCGCTCGGGGAAGTCGAACTGACCGTCGAGCTTCGAGTTGGGGTCGACGTAGTACCGGAGCTCGTTCCTGTCGTACGAGAAGGTCTCGCCCACGAGGTAGAAGCGCTGCGGCGGCGTCTGGTTGGCGACGATGTCGGTACCGAGCTTGGTCCGCAGTTGGGCGAGCCACGAGTCGTCGACGTGCTTGATGGCATCGAGTCGGAAGCCGTCGATCTTGTACTCGCGTGCCCAGTCGATGGCGTTCTGGACCGAGTAATCCCGCGCGGCGCTGGACGTGTAGTTCCAGTGCGGGAGATACGGCGTGAACCAGCACTTCTTGCCTTCGCCGTTCAGGGTGTCCCACGAGCAGTTGTTGTCGCCGCAGATGCACCACGGGTCGCCGCCGTTTCGCGTCCAGAACCAGTCCTTGTGGTCGCGGAAGATCGTGCTCGTCGCGTGGACGTGGACCATGGCGTAGTCGAAGAGGATCTTGATGTCCTTCGCGTGGGCGGCGGAGATCATGTCCTTGAGATCCTGCGCGGTACCGAAGCACTCCTCGGGGTGGGCAGGGTCGAGCTCCTTCGGCCAGTAGCCGTGGTACGCGGAGTAGTAGTGCGAGTCGCCTCCGACGCCCTGGCCGCGCTCGTTCGTGTTGTCGATGGGAACGGTGAGCCAGAGCGTGTTCACGCCGAGGTCCGTGAAGTAGCCGTCGTCGATCTTGCGTTTCACGCCCTTCCAGTCACCGCCCTGGTACTGTCCGGGGGCGCCGCTGACGTTGGCGACGGTGCAGTTGTTCGTGGGGTCGCCGTCGAGGAACCGATCGACGAAGACGAAGTACATGACCGAATCGCGCCAATCGAACACGCCCTGCGGCGGGACCGGAGGCTCGTCGCACGTGAATTTCTCGCAGGTCAGAGGATCACGGAGGCTGTTCGTGTTGCCGTTGCCGTCCGAGATCGTCTTCGCGCCGGGGGTCGGATCGAGCACCCACGGCGTTCCCTGCGGACAGCCGTTCGTGCAGAACTTGTACTGCACCGCCTTGCCGTACGGCACGGGCACGGTGACCTTCCAGAGGTCGCCGCTCTTGGTCATCGTGTCGCCCTTGATCCACGAATCGGCGCCGCGGTAGTCGCCGCGGAGTTCGACGGAGGTCTCGGTGCCGACGGGGAACGTGAACTCGGACGCGCAGCGTTTGAGATCGTCCGAGCACGTCGGCGGAGCGCCGGCGTCGAACGTGGAGCCCGGTCGGCCCGGCGTCTGTCCTCCGCTGCCGTAGCCGTCGCCGCCCTGACCCGTTCCCGGGTTGAACATCGATGCGTCGGGCGGGGTGCCGTTGTCGTGGGAGAAGAGGGCGTCTTCGCTGCAACCGACGAGCGTGAACGTGAGGACGAAGGGGAAGACGAACTTCGGGATCGTGACGTTCATGCGGGCGCGGACATTCCGGGGGTTCGGCTCACGGTGCGCGGAGACACGCCGCGTGAGAGGGGAGCCAAATCTGGGCGGAGAATGGCCCGACGTCGAATTTTGTCAACTCAGGACGGAGTGTCGACGTGCGCCCGGAAAGAGCTTCCGTCCACGTTTCGTCGACGGGCGTGTCCGATTTTTCCGACGTACCGTTCGCGTGGAACAGGGAGGCCATGGCGTCCGCGGGCACCGCGACCCGGTCCTGGGGAGTGCGTCCGAGGAGGACGAGCGCCCTGTCCTTCCCTTCGGACTCGCGCACGAACACCCACGCCTCGCGGTCGGCGTGGAGCAGCCGGTAGCGTCCACGTCGGAGGACGGGACAACTCGCTCGGAGCGTGCCTAGCCGACGGGTGAAGGCGAGCGTCTCCGCTTGGAGGTCGTCGAGATCGGATTCGTCCTTCATCACGCGGCGAGAATCCGGATCGCGTCGTCCCGGCATGCCGAACTCGTCGCCGTAGTAGAGGACCGGGGCGCCGGGCAACGTGAGGACGGCGGCGAGGGCGAGTCGCTGCCTGTCGAACGGTCGGCGCGACGTGGGAGAGGGGGCGGGGGCGAAGCCGTCGCCGTCGGCCGTGCCGTCGGCGACGGAGAGGAACCGTGTGACGTCGTGGTTGCCGATCATCGTGGCCATCACGGCGCCGGAACCCGCCCAGGCGCGTTCGCCTTCGAGGACAGCGTCCGCGATCGCGCTCATGGGCAGGGTTCCTTCGGCGACGGCGCCGCGGAGTGCCCACATGAGCGGAAAGTCGAACTGGCTGTCGAGACCGAACGGGCCGAGTTGGTAGCGGAGCAGATCGAAGCCGCCCGGTCCGGTGAAGTTCTCGCCGAGGAGGAGCAGTGGATTGCCGTCGAGTTCGAATCGCGTGCGGAGGGCCGTGGCGATACGGCGTGTCGCCGAGCGCGGCATCATGGGAACGGCGTCGATGCGCACGCCGTCGGTGTCGAAGCGATCGATCCACCACGCGACGTCGTCGACCCCCGTCCGGGCGACCTCCGCGTCGTTCCAGTCGAGATCGGGCATGTAAGGCGCGAACCAACACTCGCGGATGTGCCCGGCCCAGGGGCACGAGGGCGTACCGCAGATGCAGGAACCGTCGGGACGGTTGAATCCACGATCACTCGTTCGATCCTTCCATCGCGGGTGTCCGGCGTGCACGTGGTTCGGCACGACGTCGACGATCACGCGGAGGCCGTCCGCGTGGGCGGTCCGCACGAGCGCGTGGAAGTCGGCTTCGGTGCCGAGGGAGGACTCGAGCTCGCGGGACGCGATCGGCCAGTAGCCGTGATAGCTCGAGTAGACGTTGCCGTCCCCGTCGGGGAAGAGGCCCGTGGGGTTCTTGTAGAGCGGTGAGAGCCACAACGTGTTGACGCCGAGCGAAGCGAACTGGCCCCGTTCGATGGCGCGCGTGACGCCGCGGAGCGTGCCACCTGCGCGTCCGCTCGCGAGTAGGGGGGGCTTCGGTGCACCGCCTTCGGTGGCGAAGCGATCGACGATGACCTGGTAGAGGATCGCGTCGTCGAGCGCGAAGGTCTCGGACGAGATCCATGCCGAGACGCGCACGGGCGTGGCGGCGAGTCCGTGCGTGTCGGCCGCGTGGAGGTCGAAGACGTGTTTGCCTTTCGGTAGACCGTCGACTCGGAACGTGAGGGTGCCATCGGCGTCCCGCGTCTCGACGGGGCCGATGCGCGTGTTCCCGTCCTTCGACACGAGCGCGACGGATCGAGGGTCCACCGCCGTACCGCCGTTCGCCGCGCGGAAGCGCGCGCGCACCGTCACGGATCCGTCGGCCGCGCCGATCGCGGAATCCACGACGAGCGACGGGGCCGAACAGGACGTGACGTCCACCCACGTCATCTCGCGACCGTCCGCTTCCACGGTCGTGCCGACGTTCGGGTTGGCGAGCTCGGTGCCGTCGTCGACCACGACGTAGCGGTATTCGCCGGGACCGACGTCGACGTGGAGGAAGCGCCATCCGTCCGGACGTTCCGCGGGGAGCGTCACTCCCGGTCGGCGAAACCCTGCCCAGCTACCGACGATCTCCACCCGAGCGCGGGGCGAAGCGGGTTTGTACCAGACGTCGAACCCGCAGGGCGTGGTCGGAACGGGAGGCGCGGCGGCTTGCCGGGAACAGGCGGCGACCCACCCGATCCCCGCCGCGGCCAGCCACCACGGAGCGAGGAAACGGAGCGACCGACCGGAAACCACGGCGATTCTGTAGCGTCGGGTCCCGAGGGGCGCAAACGCGCCGGAGCGCTCGGGCGCCGGCCCGTCCGGGCGACGTCACGCGTCGGCGATCCGCGGAGCCTTCAGGCGCCGGCCAAATAGAGCGCGTAGATCGTGGTCCACGCCATGCCGAGCATGAGGAAAAAGAAGCCGATCGACACGGCATCGAGCTTTTTCAGGGCGCGGCGGGAGGACACGAGGCCCCAGCCCATGGCGAAGGTCTGCAACCCGTTCGCGAGGTGGTAGGCGACACCCAAGGTTCCCAGCACGTAGACCATGAGCGTGGGTCCGTGGTGGTGCATCTCGTGGGCGATGTCGGCGAACGGTTCCGGGTGTCCCTCGACGAGGCGCGGGTGCAGGAACGCGAGCCAGATGTGGGCGCCGAGGAAGAGGAGGATGCCGACGGCCGACAGGCGCTGGAGCGCGTACTTGAAGTTGGCGTAGAAGCCGTAGCGCACGTTGTTCGGGCGCGCGCTCGTGAGGCGACCGATGCCCCAGATCGTGTGCAGGAGCAGTGGCACGAGCACGATCGCCGACGTGAGCAACTGGGCGATGGGGTGCGGGTATTCCGTGACCGAACGCTGCCACGCGTCGGCGCCCTGGAACGCGGCGAGGTTGTTCCAAAGGTGCACGAGCGTCCAGACCCCGAGCGGGGCGAACGCGAGGAAGCTCCCGAGCCGGGTGCGGAGGAACGTTCCGTGGGATTCGGCCGAAGCCGTCGCGGCGGCAGTCGTCATGGTCCTTTCCTTAGAACAAGTCCCCCTCGAACGGAACGTTCCTGGCTGTTTCCGGCCGTTTCGGGGCCGATCACGGCTTCGGAAGGAACGTGTTCGGCGCTTGGCTCGACGTCAGGTCGAACTCGAAGAACTTTCCGTAGTCGCGGTCGGCGCCGTCCGTGAAGGAGGTAGAGGGCGCCCCGGCGTACGTCCAGTCGTTGCCCGGATCTTCGATCAGCATGTTCACGTGGACCTTGATCGAATCGGGTGAACCGAGTGCCGCGCGGGGTACCGACAGCACGAGGAAATCCCCGCTGCCGCCGCTGGAGAGCGGCACGAACGCCGTGCCGTCGACCCAGGCCGTGCCGTTCCACCTCTGCACGTTCGTGTAGCTCTTGTCGGCCTTCCACCGGACGTGATGGGTCGCGGCGAAGGGGAGCGTGGGCTGCTGGGAGCCGTAGGCGATGCCCGTGGTCGTTCCGGTTCCCCCGTCGCCCGCGACGGCGAAGTACACGACGACCCAGTTGCGCGACGCACCCGAGGCCACGTCCGGCCCCTGCATGCCGAAGTACACGCGCGAACGGTCCCACGTGACGAACGCGGTGTAGACGTTGGTCCCCGTCGACGTGGTCGCGAATCGCTCGCCCGACGTGAAATCGGCGGCGGAGGTGATCGCGCGCGTGCCGGCGTCGGAGGGCGACGCTCCGGAACCGGAGTCGGTGGCCCCGTCCGCGCCGGACGCGTCCGTGGGGGATTCGGCGTCGACGCTCGTCGCGGCGTCCGTCGTCACGACGCCGGAGTCGACGGGTGGCGTCGAACCGGAATCCGTCGCCGTGCCCGCGTCATGCCGGGCGACCGAGAGGTCGGGATCGCAACCGGACGCGGAGACGAGGACGACGAGCGCCGTGGCGCAGGCGAGGACGGACGACGACGGGAAAGCCATGGGGACGGCACATCTTGCCGAACGCACGGGGTATCGCCAAGTCCGGCTCGGCGGAATTCGGCGCGCGAAATCGGGCGCGCGACGATCAGACGTCGACGCGATGGGTGCCGGTCGCTTCGCGGTCGACGGGCGGTGCGGGCTCGTCGGGCAGGGCCGACGAACGTTCGCTCCGGAAGATCCCGCTTCCGGCGAAGAGGCCATTCAGGACGAGGAGAGTTCCGAAGGCGAACAGGGTGAGGAGCTTGGGGTCGAGCACGGGAGCCTCGGGCGCTCGGCGACGACGGGGAGCCGTCGCGGGCACGCGGGAGGAGAGTTTGCACGTTGCACGCCAAGACGGGATTCGAGGGCGAACCCGCGTTCGGCGCACGATTGGACGGCCGAGCGGCGAAAAGGATTCCCGGGTTCGCGAGATTCGTGCGCTTCGGGTTGCTGCTCGCGCGACAACCCTGTCATGGATCGGCACGGATCGGAGGCACGTGTGCCGGTTCCGGGCGAGATCGCGGCTCGATGCGTCGGATTGCGGACGTCCTCCGGTGCTTCGCGCTACGACTCCGGGCACGCCCGTGGATCCGCCGCCTCCCGAACCGCCGACGATCGTCGCGATCGCCCCCTCCCGCGTCGCCGCTTCCCTCGAACGGGTGGAGGTGTCGGGCCCGTCGCCGCGCGACACCGCGGGCATCCCTTGGTCGAGCCTCGCGCGGACCACGCGCACCCCGGGCTCCTGGCGTGTGACAGGAACGTGGTCGTCGGAGGCCGGGGAATCGTTGCTCGTTCCGACCTGTGCGGGCCGGGGTACCGTGGTCGTCGACGACGTGCTCCGCCCCGCACCGAACGCGGGACCGTTCGTCGTCCCCCTCGGCCCCGGACGCCACACGCTCCGCATGACGGTGAAGGTTTCGGCGTACGAGAAGCGGATCGCGTGCAGTGCGCCGCCGACGTTCGGACGGACCGTCGCGTCGGCAAGAAGTTCGACGGGTGTCGCGGAAGGGACACCCACGCCGGACGACGCGAAGGACGGGGCCGTGGGCGGCACGGTCGCGAACGGCGCGGGACGAGGTAGGTGGATGTCGCTCGCGGTGCCGACGGCATCGAGCGCCAAGGGCGGCGCCCGCGCGGTGGCGTACGTTCCCGCGTCCCACGACGTTCGCGCAGCGTGTGCGGTCCTCGTGGGACTGCATCCCTGGAACGGTTCGCCGTGGACGTATGCCGCGTACGAGGAGCTTCTCGTGGCCGCGGACGCGCGGGACGTGTGCCTGCTCTTCCCGGACGGACTCGGCAACTCCCTCTACACGGCCGCCGCGGAGGATGCGGTCTTGGCGGCGCTCGACGCGTTCGGCCGGTCGGTGGCCGTCGATTCGTCACGCGTGTCGATCTGGGGAGCGTCGATGGGCGGTGCGGGAGCGACCACGATCGGCTTCCACCATCCCGACCGGTTCGCACGGATCACGAGTCTCTTCGGCGATTCGAAGTACGACATGACGACCTACGTGAAGGGGATCCTCGGCGACGACGCGGGCGCGAGACGGGTGAACGCGCTGGACGTCGCCGACAACGTCCGACACGTTCCGGTTCACCTCGTGCACGGCGAGGACGACCGGGTCTCGCCCATCGTCCAAAGTTCCATGCTCGCGGACGCGCTCCGTTCGCGCGGCTACGCGGTGACCTTCGACCGCGTCGCCGACGCCGGTCACGACGGAGCCCTCGTCGCGCGTACCGTCCGAGGAATCGTGGACGAAGCGGCGCGTGCTCGCGCCCCGAAGTTCCCGACCCGCGTGACCTACCGGAGCGTGCGACTCTCCGACACGTCCGTCTACGGTGTCACCTTCGTGCGGAGAGGCCCCGGAGACGCGTTCGTCGACGTCGAGGCGATCGGAGGTTCGGTGCGCGTCCACGGCGCGTCGAACGTCGCACGTATCCTGCTCGGTCCCGGGGCGCTCGGACTGCCGGACGGCGCGTACGCTTCCCCGGGAGACGTGGACGTCGAGGGCTCGAAGACGACGATCCGCGTGGAGCGCACTCCACGATGAAGCCGGCATTCGAACGTGTCGCCATGGCCGTCGTGCCGCTGCTCGCCGTGGCCACGTTGGCGCTCGGGCTCCGCATCGGAGGTCGCTCGACCGTACGGGGAGCCGTGGTGGACGGTGCCGCACCATCCGCCCGCGGGCTCGCATGGTCGGTGACCGCGTCGATGGACGATCGGGGCGTGCGCGAACCCTTGGCGCACGTCGACGTCGAGATCGTCGGAACCGCACGGGGAAAGACCCTCTCCACGAACGCGACGACGGACGACGACGGCGTCGCGGAGTTTTCGCTGCCGTTCGAGGGCGTGAAGGTGGGCGACGCCGTCGACCTCGAGGTCCGCGATCGCAGGACGGGCGAGTCCCTGACGAAGGGCCCCGTCGTGTGGAACCGGGAGATCGCGAAGGGCGCCGAAAACCGCCCGAGCATCACGCCTCCGACGACCCGTTCGGGCGCGATTCGACTCGAGGTGGCGCCCTACGGAGAGCGTGTTCCGCCCGGATTTTCGACGCCCGTGTTCGTGCACGCCGCGCGGGAGAGTGACGGCGAGCCCCTCGCGAACGTCCACGTCGAAGCCGTGGGCGAAGGCGGTGTCTCGTTTCCCGTCCCCCACGACACGACGTGCGCGTCGGGTTGGGCCGAAGTCGACGTGCTCGTGATGACCCACGTCGCCGGGGCGACCTTCCGGGCCAAGCTCGGTGACGCCGAAGGATCCTGGTTCGGACCGCTCCCGACGGCACCCGCGAGCGCGGACGTGCGCTTGCCGGCGGAAATCCGCGCGGAGAGCCACGCCATCGCCCGCGTGATGGCGCCGCCCGCGAAGAAGAAGGTGCTCGTGGAAATCGTGGACGGCGACGGGCGAGAATTCGCGGCGTCCACGCCGCTCGTCCTCGGCCCCTCGGGATACTCCGAGGCCGTCGTCGATCTGCCGCCGCTCCATGCCGGCGGTCATTGGTTGGTCACGGGCTACGACACGCGGAGCATCCAGGCCTTCGAACCGAGCGTGCGCATGATCCCGTTCCAGGTCGTGACGACGTCGCGCTCCGGAGCGTTCGATCGCGAGCGCGCATGCGAGAAGCTGGCGAACCTGGCGGGCGCCGCGAGCCGGCCCGTCGGACGCTTCGCCGCGATCGACGGATTTCCCGCGAAACGTCGTCGGAACGAACTCGCTCGCCGGCGCGGAGTGACCCTGGCGGTCGGGGCGACGGCACTCGGCGCGTTCGTGGAACTCGCGCTCCTCCTCCGGGCCTCCCGTCGGTCGAAGCGGGCCCTCGCGGGGTTGCCTCCCGAGGCCGATGGTGCCCGGGCGTGGACGTTCGTGGTGACCGTGGGAATCGTCGTGCTCGGCTTCGCGCTTCTCTCGGCGGCGGTTCTCGAGCCGCGTTGACGTCGCACCGCCGACGTCCGCGACGGGTGGGCAACGGCGGAGGGTTGCTCTAACGTTCCGCGGGTCATGTTCTCCCGCACCGTACGCCCCCGGATATCGCGGCTCGACGCCATGCGAATCGTCCCGATCCTCCTCTCGGGTTCCTTCGTCGCGAGCTGCGGGGAATCGTCCGTCACGATCTCCGGGACCATCGTCGACGATGCGGAGATGCCCGTCGTCGGCGCCACCGTGCGCGTGGGCGACAAGACGGACGTGACGTCCGTGGACGGGCGCTTCGGCATCCGCGGTGTCGATCTCCCCTACGACGTCGCCGTGGTCACGGCCGACAGGACGAAAGGGACGCGCTTCGCGGGTATCGACTCGAAGGAGCCACGACTCCGGGCCTTCGAACACGTGGCGCCGACGCCGCGTCGGGCACGCGTGCACTTCCGGTGGGACCCGCCGCTCGGTCCCGACGAGGACGCCCATCCGCTCGTGCTCCTCGCCGACACCGAGAGCACGCTGCTCGGGCAGGTCGCGACGCGGGACGGCGGCGCGTACGACGTGGACGTCCGCTACGCCGGCGGTGAGCGCCTCCGCTTGTGGGCCTTCGCGCTCCGGTACGAGGTGGATCCGACGACACGGAAGGTCGCCCGCTACGTCGCGCACCAATGGCGCCCCGTCGACGTCGTCGAAGGCGGGACCACGGAATGGACGGGCCTCGGATACGTCGCTCCCGGGACCTCCACCGTGACCGTGGAAGCGTCGCTTCCCGAAGGTTTCGCCGTCCAGGAAACGCGGCTCCGGTACCGGCCCGCCGCTCCCATCCAGGACGTGCCCGTGTTCCTCGTCGAGAAGGGCGCGCGATCGAGCGCCACGTTCCCCGTGCCCTCGTTCGAAGGACTTCGCTTCGACGTGGAGGTCCTCGCCAGCGGACCCAACGGCAGCACCAGCATCGCCTCGAAACGTTTCGTGGACGCGGGGACGACGGTGAAGCTCGACCTCTTCGGTGGCCCCTCCCCCACCTCGCCGAACGAAGGCGGACGGGCATCCGTCCAGGACACACGCTTCGAGTGCATCGATGCCGGCAGCGGGCACTTCGTCGTGACGCTCCGACCGAACGCGGAGGAGTTCCGGAACGTCCTTCCCACGTTCCGGGTCGTCGCGAAGAACTGCCGCGCGGACTTCTCTCCGCTCGCGTCCGATCTCGTGGGCGTGCCGGAAGGCGCGGCGTACGACTTCGTGGCCGGCCGTTCGAGCGTGGCATACGAAGACGCCGTGAAGCGGGACGCGGCCTACCCGGCAGAGCTCCGGACGTCGGTCGGTGCCACGCGCGCGCTCGTCCTTCGCCCCTGATCCTCCTCCCGGGCACACGCCCCGAACCTGGCGTACACTCCATGTGGTGCGTCTTCGGAGTCGGATCGCGTCCCTGGTCGTGGTGTTGGGGTGTGCGCAGGCCATCCTGACGATCCCTCCCGTGCGCGAAGCGCGGGCGCAGGACTTCGATCCGCGCGGCCGCAGGAAACCGAAGCCCTCGGCTCCGAAGCCCGTCGGAAAGCCGACGGCGAAACCGACGCCCGGGCCCGCGGTCGATCCGAAGGCGCCGAAGGTACCCGCGTCGGGGGACAAGGCCGCGACGCTCCTCGAGCGGTACACCCGCATCGTGATCGAGCAACCCGGATCCCCGTTTCCCTTGCAGCGCCTCGCCCAGCTGTACCGCGACCGCGACGGAAACATCGCGGCACTCGTCGCCGACTTCGAGAAGCGGGCGGGCGCCGGTGGTGCGGATCACTATCCCGTCCTCGTGAGCCTCGCCGGGATCTACAAGCTCGACGGCCGGGGCGATCAATCCGTCGCGACCTACGAAAAGGCGATCGCGGAGAAGGCGGACGACCCTGCGGCGCGGGTGGCTCTCGCGCGCCTCCTCGCGGATCGCGCGGACTTCGCCGGAGCCAGGACGCACTACGAAAAGGCCCTCGCGTCGCAGACCCTCGCAGCCGACAAGGAGCAGACACTGCGGACGCTCCTCTCCGTCGCGCTCGACGCGAAGGATTGGGACGGGGCGAAGAAGTACTTCGGGGATCTCGTGAAGCTCCAACCGACGAGCCTGTTCCTCCGGGGAGAGCTCGGTCGGGAGCTCTTCGCCCGGGGCGAGTTCAAGCGCGCCGAGGCGGAGTTCAAGGATCTCGTGACCGCGGCCGCGGGCGACAACCGCGCACTCGCACCGGCATTGAAGGAACTCGGTCGCGCCCAGGCCAAGGCGCACGAGAACCAGGAGGCGCTCGCGACGTTGAAGCGCGCGCTCGCGGTGGCGGGATCGGAAGCCGCGGTCCGGGCCGAGATCTACGAGACGATCACCGAACTCTACCGCGCCGATCAGCAGCTTCCGATCCTCGTGAAGCAGCTGGAGGCGGAGCGTCCCACGGATTTTCCGCGCTTGCTGCTCCTCGGGGGTCTCTACGAGGAAACGGGCGACGCGACCAACGCGCTCGCCACCTACCGTCGCGCCGCCGCCGTCAACCCGAGGCACATCGATCTCCGCATCAAGTTGATCCGCCTCCTGCAGTCCCAGGGCGAACTCGACAAGGCCATCGCCGAGTACGACGGCCTCATCCGGGCCGCACCGAACAATCCCCAGTTCGTCTTCGAGCAGTGCGACGCACTGATGCAGAGAGGTGAACGCGCGCGCGCGTTGACGTTGCTCGCCCAGCTTGAGGCCCGTTCCAGGGGCGACGAGGATCTCCTCGCGCGCGTGGCCGACTTCTACGGTCGTATCGGCGAGAACGAACGATCCGTACGGGTCCTCGAGCGCCTCACGCAGGTCGCCGCCAACGATCCGGCCCACTTCGCGGATCTCGGTGACCGGTACTACCAGGACGGCAACACCACCCTCGCCGTCCAGACGTGGAAGCGGATCCTCGTCGCGGTCTCGCCGCGCGCGCGCGCTCTTTCCGCCCTCGGCGACGTGTACCTCGAACACGACATGCCCGCCGAAGCGCTCGCGGTGCTCCGCGAAGCTTCCGTCCTCGAGCCCCAGAACCTGACCGTGAAGAAGCAGCTCGCTTCCGTCCTCGAGCGGACGAAGTCGTACCGGGACGCTCGCGCGCTCTGGCAGGAACTCGCCGAGAAAGCGAAGGAGAAGTCCGACAAGCTCCTCGCGCGCGAGGCACGTTCCCACGTCGTCACGCTCTGGAGTCTCGAGCGGGTGCTCGAGGCGCAGATCGCGCCGCTCGCCGCGAAGTTCGCCGGCCCGCCTCCGGACCTCGAGGCCGGGCGCACGTTGGCCGAAGTGCAGATCCACATGCGGCGGAGCGCCGACGCCGAGGCCACGCTCCGCAAGATCCTCGCGGCCGCGAAAGGCGATGCCGACAGCTACCTCGCGCTCGAGCGCGTCCTCGTGCAGCAGAACAAGACGGACGAGGCGATCGCCGTCCTCGAGCGACTCGTGGAAGTCGATCCGAAGCGGGCGCGCGAACTCTACCAACGCATGGCGCAGTACGCGCGGAACGACGACGCCATCAAATACGCCGCACGGGCCGTGGAGCTCAATCCCGACGACGCCGAAGGTCACCGGCGCCTCGGTGTGCTCTACCGGGAACGTCAGGAAATCGATCGGGCGATCTCCGAGTTCCGCCAGGCGATCGCGAAGAACGATCGCCTGTTCCCGGTGTACTTCCAGCTCGCCGACCTCCACCTCTCCCGCGGCGAGAGCGACGAGGCGGACAGGCTCTTCCGACGCGTCCTGCGTGGCGCGCCGGACGAGGACCTCGTGGCCCAAGCCGGGAGGCTCTCGCTTCAGATCAACATGAGCCGCGGTTCGGTGGAGGCCCTCGAGCAGGATCTCTTGCCCCTCGCGATCGGCAATCCCCAGAAGGGCGTCTACCGTCGTCTCCTCATCGAGGTGTACGAGGGGCTCACCTTCGATCTCGTCCAGAAGGTCCGTCATGGATCCGGCACGGATGCCGAGCTCGCGCGTGCGTCGCTCGCCCGCATCGGAGCGCGCGCCGTGAAGCCGCTGCTCGACGCGTTGGCGGATGGAGATGCAGGTCAGCAGCGGGTCGCGATCGACGTCCTCGGGTACGTTGCCAACAGGAACGCCGGAGCTCCCCTCTTCGCCTACGCGACCGGCACGGCGGGCTCCGACCTCCGCACCCGCGCGATGGTGGCGTGCGGCAACTTGAAAGACCCTGCGCTGATCGCGCGCTACGAGGCCTATCTCTCCCCCGGCCGCAAAGGCGGCGACGGCCTGCTCCCGACGGATGCGATCGCCGTGGCGGCGACGTGGGGCGTCGCGCGCATGGGCGACCGGCGCACGCTTCCGCTCCTCCGCTCCCTCGCGCGGGAAGGTAGCCCGGAGATGCGCGCGATCGCGGCGGTGGGCCTCGGCGCGTCCCACGATCGCTCCGTGACTCCCGAACTCGTCGGAATGGTGAAGGCCATGGACGGCGGTGCGCTCGCACGGAGCGGAGCGGCGTTCGCGCTCGGTGAGCTCGGCGAGGTCAAGGAAGCCGGGACGCTCGTCTCCGTCGCACAGTCAGGTGAGGTGCTGCCACGACAGATGGCGCTGCTCTCCCTCGCACGCATGGGCGTCGGGAAGAAGGAACCGCCAGGCGGACGCGCGGCCGTGCAGGCCATGGCCGACGCGCTCTTCACCGGCGTCGGTTCGGATTCGGTGCGGTCGCGTCAGGGAGCGACGTCCACGGAACGCGCGGGCATGATCGCGCTCACGCTCCTCGGTGCCGATCCGGCGCGCGTGCGCGCGCTCCGTCGTTTCGACGATCCGTTGGCCCTCGAAGGAACGACCCTCGACGTGGAGTCCCTGCTGTCCGGGTTCCTACCCGAGGACCTCGAACCGTCCGCCCGCACCGAGGCGTTCGTGCGGCACGGGGACGCGATCCAACGTGCCGCCGTCGCCGCGTTGCAGACGTCCGGCGAACGCGCGCGCTCGGTGCTCGACGCCATCGGAGGTCCGAAGGGCACGTTCGCGCCGTTCGTCGACGCGACGACACCAGGATTCGCCCGCGCGGACGAAGGCACGGGAGGTGGTGTCCGCGCTCGGCCGTTCGTCGTCCCGCTCGCGCGGCATCCCGATCCCCAATTGCGGATCCGGGCGATCACGTCGTTGGCGTCGAGCACGTCCGATCTGGCGTCGTCCGCGATCCTCGGGGCCCTGGACGACGGGAACGAAGCCGTCGTCCGCATGGCGATCCGGAGCATCGGTCCCCACTCGGGAGCGCGCGCGGGCGTCGTCCTCCGTGACGTGCTCGCGCACCGGGAGAACTGGTCCCTCCGGGTGATGGCCGCGGATGCGCTCGGTGGCCTCGGCAAGGGAGGTCGAGGTGACGTGAGCACCCCTGCCCTCCGCGACGCCGCCACGGGCGACGGATTCGCGCTCGTGCGGGAAGCCTCCCTCCGGGCCCTCGCGAGCTACGATCCGAAGGCCGCCGCGGTGCTCGCCGAGACGATGCGGCAGAAGGATCCCGAGCCGCGGGTCCGTGACGCGGCGCTGGCGATCCTCCGCGCCAGGCCGTGAGGCTTCCCAGGGCCCCGGGACGGCGCTAACGGTACGCCGCGTGAGTCTCGTCCTCGGAATCGAGTCGTCCTGCGACGAAACGGGCGCGGCGATCGTCGCGAGCGACGGGACCGTCCTGTCCGACGTGGTGCACAGTCAGGTCGCGTTGCACGCGGTCCACGGCGGTGTCGTGCCCGAACTCGCGTCGCGCGATCACGTCCGCAACGTGAGTCACGTGGTCCGCGAGGCGCTCTCGAAGGCGGGGAGGTCGTTCGACGAACTCGACGCCGTCGCGGTGACCCACCGACCAGGTCTCGTCGGCGCGCTCCTCGTGGGTGTGCAGGTGGCGAAGGGCATCGCGTGGGCGGCGGACAAGCCCATCGTCGGAGTGGATCACCTGATGGGTCACCTCCTCGCGGTGTTCCTGAAGCGTGGCGACGAACGAGCGCAGGTGCCGGCCTTTCCGTTCGTGTGTCTCCTCGCCTCGGGCGGCCACACGGCGCTGTACCGGGTCGACGGACCGTCGCCGTCCGCGATCGCGGAGCTCGGCGCCACCCGTGACGACGCCGCCGGCGAAGCCTACGACAAGGTCGCGAAGCTGCTCGGTCTCGGGTATCCGGGCGGCCCCGTGCTCGACAAGCTCGCGAGGGGCGGCGATCCGAAGCGTTTCGGATTCACGGCCCCGATGGCCTCGACGCGTTCGCTCGAGTTCAGCTTCTCCGGTCTGAAGACGCGCATCGCGATGCACGTGGAGGCCCACGGTGTTCCGAAGGACGCGAAGGAGCTCGCGGATCTCGCGGCGTCGTTCCAGGCGGCGGTGACGGACGTGCTCGCTCGGAAGCTCGTCGCGGCGGCCGTCGATCAAGGCGTCGCCTCGGTCGTGATCGGTGGCGGCGTCGCGGCGAACTCGGAACTCCGGAGGCGTGTCGCGGAACTCGCGACCTCCCGCGGCCTCGATGCACACGTCCCCTCCCTCGCGAGCTGCACCGACAACGCCGCGATGATCGCCTACGCCGGCGCCATGCGTTTCGACGCCGGCGAACGGGACGATCTCGCCATGACGGCGACGAGCGCCACCGTCCTTCCGCGCATCACGCGGAAGGGTCGGGGCGACAGGTAGGTTCCCCGCCGCGCGGTCCCGGGAACGAGGTTCCCGACCGGGCGGGGAAGAGGATCAGTTGCCCGTCGACGAGGACGACGAACTGTCGCTCGTCATGCTGCTCGAATCCGAGGGAACGGTGAAGTTGCAGTCGGTGAAGGCGTCCTGTCCGAACGACGTGTAGTTGTCGCAGGAGATGGCCTCGACCTTGTCGGCGATGCAGTTGACGGCGTCGACGACGCTCGCGGGGATGGCGACGTACGACGCTTCCTGCAGGCTCGTGGAGATGGACGTCTGGCAGGTGTCGGCGAGGGTGTCGCAGCTCGCCGCGACCTGGGAGGACGCCTGCTCGGAGATGCTGCCGCCGATGCCGACGCCCGCCTTGTCGGTGATCGAGGAGATGCAGGAGGTGATGTTGCGGCAATAGGCCGTCATCATGCGGCACACCGCGGTGATGTAGCTGCCCACGGAACCGCCGGCGCCACCCCCGCCGGGAGAGTTCGCGGTGCCACCCGAGATGGACGCGCGCGGATTCGCGGCGCCGCCACCGACGGCCGCGGAGTTCTGCGTGCCGCCACTGATGCCGGCGCTGTTCTGCGTGCCGCCCGCGATGGAAGGATTGGGCCCGGCGTTGGCGCCGCCGGCCGCGTTCGCGTCCGCACCCTTCGTGAGACCGGGGAGCGTGTCGGCGCCGAGGCCGAACGATCCGAAGGGGCTCGACGACGAGCTCGACGAGCCCGAACCCGCGGTTCCCGCGAGACCGGTCCCGGTGGTGCCCGAACCCGCCGTGCCCGACGTTCCCGTGGGGAACCCGAGGCCGCCGTCCGCCTGGATGTGGACGGTCGCGACCTTCACCGGCATCGCGGCGATGTCGTGGACGGTCTTCTGGAACGCCGTCTGGTCCGCGCCGCTCGAACAGCCGAACACGGTGACGAGGGACGAGACGGAGAGAAGGGCGAAAACGGACGCTTTCTCACGCATGGGAGCTCACTCCGGAAGGCAGAAGAAGGGACGATCTCGAGCCTAGCATGGGGTTGGGCGCGGGGAACCTCACGCCCAAACCATGGATTTTGCTAGGGAATCGAACGTCGATCAGAAGTAGAAGTTCGCGAAGACGGCCGTCGTACCGGTCGCGATGCGCACGGAGTTGAACGACGCCGTCGTGAGGAGCGAGAGGCCCGTGATGCCCGAGATCGAGAACTGCTGCGCGAAGTAGTATTCCGCGCCCACGCCGCCCGAGAGAGCGAAGCTCACGTTCTTGAAGTTCGTGTCGGCCGCGGGCTTCGCGAGGAAGACGCCCGGCTGGATGAACGGCGAGAGGTTGCCGAGCTTGGCGATGTACATGCGGTACCCGGCCTCCACGGACATTCCGAAGCGCGCTGCCGGAGCGAACTGGACGTCGAGACCGAAGTCGAGGCGGATGGAGGCGGTGTCCGAGAGGTTGTAGGACGCGCCGATGGTCGGGCCTCCGCCGGAGGGAACTCCGAAGGAGATGCCTTTGCGGCCCGCTTCCGGGCCATAGCTTCCCGGCGTGGATGCCGCGGCCGTCACCTGCGGCGCCACGTGGGTGGTCGCGGACGCGTTGACCGTCGCTCCGCCCGCGGCGGCGGCCGGCGTCGTGGTCGCCTGGTCCTGCGCGAAGGCCGAAGCCGGAACGAGGGTGGTGAGCACTGCGGCGATGGTCGCGATCGTCTTGGACATTCCCGTCTCCTTGTCGGCCGCGCCCCGTCTGCCCTTCGCACACGCACGCGCCGAGGCCCTGATGTATCGGGGTCGGCGCCAAAGGGACAAATTCTGGGCGCGCGCCTCGGGGCACCTCCCATGTTCATGGGGCGATGAACCGGGCGTCCTCGACGGACGAGGACGCGCGAGGACGGGAGCGGGTCGCGGCGTCGGAGCGGGCGTCAGCCCTTTTTCTTCGTCACGAACGCCGTGAGCTGCGCGATCGAGTCGAGGTTCTCCGGGAGGATTTCGGTCTCCTCGATCTGGATGGAGAACTCCTTCTCGAGGAAGGAGATCACCTCGAGGACGCCCGTCGAGTCGACGATGCCTTTGTCGAGGAGGGACGCGTCGTCCGCGAGGGACGCCGGGTCGGGAACGTAGAAGTTGGTGGTGATGAAGTTCCGGATCGTCGTTCGGATGTCCATGGACTCAGTCCGCCTTCTTTCGAGCGGCGATGACACGCACTTCGCCGCGTTCGTCCTTGAACGCCTCGGGCGCATCGTACGCCCGCGCGCGTTCGAACAAGATCGTGACCTGTTTCGCCTGCCCCGCGCCGATCTCGAAGAGCAAGGTTCCGCGTGGCTTCAGGAACGCGAGGGCGTCCTTGATCACGCGTTGGTGGATGGATAGACCGTAAGGGCCTCCGTCGAACGCCTCGCGTGGTTCGTGATCGAGGAGGACCTTCCGGTCACCCCCGAGTTTCCCGGTCGAGATGTACGGAGGATTGCACACGACGACGTCGACCCTCCCTTCGAGGCCCGCGGTTCCCGCGAGCGGCGCGAAGAGATCGCCCTGGACCACCGTCATGCGATCGGCGAGGCCGAGGTGGGCGACGTTCTTCCGCGCGAGGTTGACGCAGCCATCGGTGAGATCGCTCGCCCACACACGCGCGCGCGGCACGAGCGACGCGATGGCCGACGCGAGATTGCCCGAGCCCGTGCACATGTCGACGACGAGGGCCTCGCCTTCGGGGACGTCGGTCGTGATGCGCGCGACCGCGGTACGACCGAGGAGTTCGGTCTCCTCGCGGGGGACGAGCGCGCCGGGTTCGGAGAGGAGCTCGATGCCCAGGAACGTCTGGCGTCCGAGGGCGTAGCCCAGGGGCATGCCTTCCTTGCGCCGGTCGACGACACGGGCGGCGGCGGCACGCGGGTCGGCTTCGCGAGCGACGACGCCGGCGATGCGACGTGCTTCGGTGCCGTCGTCATCGAGGTGGGCGCCACGGAGGAGATCGGCCACGAAGCCGACGAGAGAATCGTTCGCTTCGGTCACGTGAGCCCCGTCTTCTTGATCTTGCCGGTGGTGGTCTTCGGGAGTTCGGGCACGAACACGACGTACTTCGGCACCATGAAGTTCTCGAGCTTCCTCTGGCATGCCTTCACGACGTCCTTCTCCGTCATGGTCACTCCGGCTTCGAGGACGCAGAAGGCCTTGACGGCCTGGCCGAGGAGGTCGTCGGGAACGCCGATGAC